>JBOFPH010000001.1:0-57030 GCA_051659845.1 Fimbriiglobus sp.
GGAGAAATGAGTGCCAGCACTGTGATAGCACACCGCTGAAGAAACAGCCTTGTACTGCTGCAATCACCGACATATTCTCCAGGAACTTTCGATTCGATCGCGTATTGATCGGAGCCTGCATGCCCACGCACTTGGTGGATGGTTTCAGAAGGCTCTTCGACTGGCACCACACACCACTCTTGAAGCTTTGGGAAAACGAGCGTCATGGCAGCGACTTCTTCGATTTCCAGGAGCTGAGTTGGACCATCGTCCAACTTCACATACACCTCGGACTCGAGTACATCGACCCCCGGACTTCGGGCACAGTACATGACGGCCAAAATGGGGTGTTGAGAGTCCGGTAAGCCGATCTCAACTTCGTGCTTCGCCCAGTGATCGAGACGGCTTTCGCACATCGCAACTCGGAACGCTTTGGCTGAGTTTGGGGTCAAGATCTTGGTTTCCTCGGTGAACCATTTCTTCAACCGTTCGCTGTAAGGTCGACTTGCGGCTTGCCACCCGACACAGGCTGGTACAAATGGCACACAGAACTCGACAAGAATTAACACCCATCTCAATCGAAAATCCAAATTGGGATGGATGTAAGGAATGATATTTGGGTTCGCAGGCAATACCTGGATGAGTGGCGTTTTCTGTGGCCCCCACCAACTATCCGTTTCGATGCGGAAAGTGATGTAACCTGGAATACGATCGACCTCGAGCCAGCCGACGTTCCACCGTAGGCATTGATCGAGATGATAGGTCCCAAAAAACAACATAACTCCCGCGACCAGACAGCACAAGGCCACGAGAAATGGGCTGCGGCAGTGACATCTCTTGACGAGTTCGGAAACCAGCCAAGACTTCAACGCCCCTGAAACCATCCAGATATAGCCGACTGGGAAGAGGTTCTGCCCGACCAATAACGCATAACCCAAGGCGATGAATCCATAAACGGCGAAGAGGATCACCACAAACGGCAGGAACTCGCCGTAGTGAGTTTGGCCGCTGGGTTGGTAGGTCGCGCGTGGCTTCATGGCTGGAGCTTAGGACACATCAACCCGATTTGCCGTGCGATCGGGCAACGGTTCACAAAGACATTGTCCGGAGCATCCGAGGGGATGTCCGGAATCTCGACATCTTACTCCACTTCGTAGCGGATGCGGCCGTGTTTGGATTGGCGGCTGATGCGGTCGGTGGCGTAGAGACCAGCGAGCACGAACTCGACGCAGGACGCTCGCATCGCGGGGTTGTCGCTCAGGTTCACTTCGAAGGCTTTCTCCCAAGCCTTCGGTACCCGTTGCAACCGCGGGGCATACTCGGCCGAGGGGAGCATGTCGCCGACGTCGATTTTCACCCCTTTGCCGAAGACTTCCGCAATCTCACCGAGGCCATGCTCATCGACGTACTCTTCGAAGACTTTGCCGATGGCCTCCGCGACGATCGCTTCGAGGACTTGCTTCTCGGACATTTGGTGAGAACCCATCAGGTCGAGTTCGAGTTTCCCTAACGCCGACGAGGGCAAATGGCCCAAGTCCGAGATGCGCGGCACGGCAGGCTTCTCACCGAGGACGACACCACGCTGCCGGGCGGAGGCGACCATGGTGCGGTAGTTCGCCATGCTGAAGCGAGCGCTGACACCGCTGGCTTGGTCCACGTATTTGGACTTCCTCGCCACGGTGCTGACTTCTTCGATGATCTCTTTCATGAAGTGCGGAATCTGCACCGGGTACTCACTGCCGAGGTCGATGCCGGATTCTTGCTCGATGATGGCGATGCCAAGGTCGCGCTCACGCGGGTAGTGCGTCTGGATCAAAGAACCGATGCGGTCCTTCAATTGTGGGATCACTTTGCCGGAGCGGTTGTAAGTCGTCGGGTTCGCACTGAAGAGAATGAGCACATCGAGTTCGAACTGGATGGGATAGCCGCGAATCTGGACGTCCCGTTCTTCAAGGATGTTGAACAACCCGACTTGGATGAGTTCATCCAGCTCCGGGATTTCGTTCATGGCGAAGATCGCTCGGTGCATCCGCGGGATCATGCCGAAGTGCAGAGCTTCTTCGGTGCTCATGCTCGTGCCCATCGCGAGCTTGGCGGGGTCGATTTCACCGATGATGTCCGCGAACTTCGTCCCCGGGGCGAGCCGCTCGGCATAGCGTTCCTTGCGGTGCCACCAGGCGATTTTGACCTGATCCGCAGGCGTGTTTTTCAGATAGTCTTTGCCCATCTTGGTGATTGGCGCGTACGGGTCTTCGTGGACCGGGCAGCCGGGAAGATCGAGGTAGGGTAAATACTCATCGAGGTAGTTTCCAAGGGTCCGCATCAAGCGGGATTTGCCCTGCCCCTTTTCGCCGAGGAAGAGCATGTCATGCCCGGCAAGGATGGCGATGCTGATCTCGGGGATGACCGTCTCTTCGTAGCCGACGATGCCGGGGAAGAGTTCTTGTTTGGCTTGCAGGGCTTTCAGGAAGTTGGCTCGAAGCTCATCCTTGACCGGCTTCGACTGCCAACCGGCGGCTTTCAATTCGGAGAGCGTCTTGATCTCAGGCACGGGCACGGCACAATCCTCAGGGTGACATACCATGATACCGCCCGACGTCCCCCGGAAACAACTTGAGAGACGGAAGAGGAGACAGTCTTCCCATTCCATTGGCTGAGAAAAATAGTCTGTGCCTCGTGGCAACATGCCAGGATTCAGTCTGGGCGGCTGGTGTTGATCTCTTCCAAGAGCCGTGCGGCATGGCGGGCCGCTTCGATTTGGTCGGAAATCGACGGGTTGCGCGGTTCGTGCTTGCGGAGCCACTCGAGGTGAATGAGGGCTTCCCGAGGGCGGTCGTTGCGGAGCAAGAAATCGGCGTACTTCCGGCGGAGTTCGTGGTGCGTCGGGTCTTGGGCGATAGCCCGCAGGTAGACTCCATCGGCATCGTCGGAGCGGTTCAGTTCGTCGTAGGTCTCGGCTTGGGTGATATGGTTTTCGGGGGTGAGGTCGCTGCGGTTTTCCGTCGCTTGAAGAATCGTATCCAAGAACTTCTGCCGCTCGGCCGCTTGGGTCAAACGATTCGGGTAGATGCTGTTCATGGACGCTAACAGAATCCCTGGCTCGTTGGGGAGGAGGTCTTTAATGATCTGTTCCGTCGTCAGCCGGGGCCGAAAAGCGGTGATGATCGCATCCGCATGGCGTGTCGAACTGGTCAAGGATTGTTGCCAGTCTTTCTTCGCTGCCGTGAAGTCGCCTCGTTGAAAAGCTTCACGCCCGGAAGCATACCAGAGGTCCGCGTCGGCGGGTAACAACCGCTTCGCCCGGCGGTAGTGCTCGGCTGCGACACTCCCCGGCATCAGCGGCGCCAGGTAGGCCAGTCGGGTGTGAGCCTTGGGGGTCACGGGGTTGATGGCTCGTGCTTGCTGGAACCAGAGCATGGCAGCACGGTATTCGTCGGGGATTGGTGAACTGGTTGTTCGCGGAGGGGAGAGGTACGCGAGTGGTGCTCCCAGAATGGCTCCGGATTGTGTCCAATTTCGGTAAATCGCCACTTCGAGTCGGGCTTCACCGGCTTCGAGTTGAGCCTTCGGGTTTAGAGGGATAAGGTTAGCACGCTGCTCCAGGATCTGAGCACGTTGCTCGAAGCGGTTAGTACCACCCGCAACACCCGTTTGCTCGGCGATCATGAGAAGCTGCTCGGCTTGAGCACGTTGACGAGTCTCCCAAACGACGCCGATCATCGGCACGCAGGCCACGAATCCGAGCACAACGGCCACAGGCCCTTTGTAACGCCAGACTGGGTCGCGCGGTTCTTCGGCTACCTCTTTTTCGGCGTTGCTCAAGTCCGTGACGGCGGCATCGCCGGATTCGATTCTCAAGGCTTTCGTGCGGGTTGGGACGAAGTTGGTATCGACAGCGGCGGCCATGCCGAAGGCCACGAGGATCGCCACCGTCGCCGCGATGGCGGGTATGTGTATCCCAAAATCCACGAACGCATGAATGCCGACTGCCGCGGTGGCGAACCAGAGAGCGAGGATCGTTGGCGCGATACTTCTTTGACGGCGCTCTAAAAACCCCCGACCCATGACCACCAATGGCCCGATGGCCAAGATCAACGTCAGCAACAAGCGAATGACACCACCTTCGATGATCGCTTCGAGGTACTCATTGTGGGCGCTATCGAGGTAGAAGATCCCCATATCCCTGCTAGGGTCGCGGGTGATCGTCTCGACATGCACGAAGGTGCCGCCACCACTGCCGGTGGTCCAGGTCATGGGGACGAGTTTGATGGCATTGCTCCAAAGCGGGCCACGAGACTCGACGGCAGTATCGGTCTTCAAAGTCGCCGCACGATTCACGATGACATCGCTACCCATCCACAGCCCAACCATGATGGCCACACATAGGATCACGACAAGGATGATTCGCAAAATCGGCACCTGCTCCTGGAGGTCGCTGCGACGCAGCCGCGTCAGGAACATCGTGCCGATGGCTGCGAGGATCGCCGCAATCACTCCACCACGAGACAGACTCAGGAGCAGGCTAAAAGCTAACAGCACCACAACACCGCAGACGATCATGCTTTGCGGGGTGAGCCAACTCTTCTTGCTGTAGGTTTGCTGGGAGGTTTCTTGTGTGGCGGGGAAGAAGAGGGTGAAGCAAAGGCCGAGTGAGAAGTAGATGTAATCGGCGTAATGGTTTCGGCAGACAAACGGGCCAAAGAAACTTTCGCTCTCGACTTCGAAACTCCAGAGCATCAGTCCTTTGTTGACCGAAAAGAAGCTCAGAACCGACAAGAATGCCATAAAGGTGCTGACGGCGACAAAAGGGGTTATAAATCGGCGGACGGAGTCCCGAGTGGCGAGCCAGTTCCTGACCGCGGCGTAGATTCCCAGAAGCCCAAGGCAGCGAGCTAAGAAGGTGAGTGTGGCAGCCGGGTCGAGCGTGAGTGGTAAGAAGGTCGCACGGGCTTCGCCGCCACCGCCGCCGGGGATCGTTTCAGTCGTTGCGGGGATGAGATCACGGTGCCAGTCGAGACGGGTCGGGGAAATGATCCCCACGATCGCTTCGGGGAGTGGGATCAGTTGGAGCAAGCTCCAGATCACCACCGCGGCCAAACCAACGGAGACCACATCCGGGCGAAATTGGAATTCTTGGGTCGAGGCCGCATGAGCCGACCACAGCCCGACGAGAATCAGCGCGGCGAGGCTGAGGAAGAGTTCGAAGGCAGGTTCATTACAGGCGTAGAGCCACGGTGAAGCGCAGGCTATGGCGATCGCAGTCCCCTCGCCGAGCGTGCGAATCAGCCGCGGGGTGTCTTTGATGAACCACGACGGGTTCAACGAGGGATGGTTGGACCTTCGTCGGCGTCGTCGTGTCGTCATGACATTTCCGCTGTGAATGGGCGCAGCAAAACAGGAGCGAGTAGAAGACTACTCCCCCTGTTGTAGGAAACAGAAGATGGCCAGGCGAATTTAGCGCCAGCCCTTCCTGGTACGAGTCCCGCTGACTTCTTGCCAGTCGCGGGAGGTCGCGGTGGGCTGGGTGATTTCAGAAGCCATGAGCCGAGAATCGGTCTTGGTTGGCAGTTCTGAAACGCTTGTGGAAGCGGAGAGTGACATCACACCGACGCACAGAGCGCCGAGAACGACGACAGCCGCAGGAACGACAAACAGAAATTTTTTGGTCAGGAAGATCATGGAACAAGTCTCCAAAAAAGATTCCAACATTAAGCAGTATACCGCCTGACTTTCGAAAAGCGAGCGATTCTTCCCGGCCCTCATCCAAATTTCCCAAACCCTCGCGCACGGTAGGAATCCTACGGATTGCGCCACCGGCAAAGTCGCCGGCTTCATAAATCAATCGTCTGTCCCACTCGGGCCGCACTCAATTGGGTGCAAATCTCGGTGCTTTGACCCATCAAGATACAGTAACATGCACCATCCTGCTGAAATGTCGGTCGGCAACGGAGCGGAGAAATTTCCCAATCGGGGAGAGGAATTCGCTACACCCGGGAAGCAGAACCCAAGTCCTGGTTCCATGCCTCCAAAAGCTCCCTGCATGCCGAGGTTCACAAAATGCGAATCGGGGTTTTGTCGGATAGCCATGACGAGATTGAGCGTACCCAGCGAGCGGTGGAACGGCTGAGGCAAGCTGGGGCCGAGGCGTTGATTCACTGTGGTGATCTCACTGGCCCGCCGATTGTGGAGGCCATCTGCGAGTTGCCAAGTTGGTTTGTTTTTGGGAACCATGACTGCGATTCGGTTCCGGCTCTGCGAAAAGCTGCCGAGGTCTGTAGCGTTGGCTGTCTGGAGTGGGGTGGTGTCTTGGAGTTGGCCGGGTGCAAGGTCGGCGTCGTGCATGGCCACATGACGACCGACTTACGGCGGGTGCTGGCCCAAAAGCCGCAGTTCTTGCTCAGTGGCCATAGTCATCTCGCGGGGTCGAGCATGGTGGATGGCGTTCTCCGGATCAATCCCGGAGCGTTGCACCGTGCGGACTGTTACACGGTCGCTCTGCTGGATCTCCCTTCAGGTCATACAGAATGGCTGGAAGTCGATTGAAAGCGCTCACCCGGCCCAGACGGCGGCGGCGAGGGTGGCGGTTTCGGTGCGGAGGGTGCGCGGGCCGAAGTGGAGTGGGGTGAGGTGCTCCGCCATCACGAGTTCTTCGGGGGAGAAGCCGCCTTCGGGGCCGATGAGGAAGGTCTTCGGGCCGGGGGTGGGAGTTGGCGGTGGAGTGGGGCTGGTGTGGAGGATGTAGGCGGGGGTGGTGAGCGTTTTGAGATAGTCGTCGAATTTCGCGGGTGTGGCGATCTTCAAGAAGCGGCTGCGGCCACATTGCTTCGAGGCTTCGATGACGATGCGCTCGAACTTCTCCTTGGCATTGTCACGGGGTACGACCACACTGCGGCTCGTGATCAGAGGCACAAACTCCGTGACACCCAGTTCCGTGAGCTTTTCGAGCATGAACTCGGCCCGGTCCCCTTTGGGCAGAGCCGAGGCGATGATGAGGGCGTCGGGTCGTTCGCAGAGGTTGGGTTTGATGGCCTGGATGTTCAGGTAGACGCGCTTTCGCATCACGGCCACGACTTCCGCTTCGTAATCTTGGCCATCGCCATTGAAGAGGGTGACGATGTCCCCGGCGTCGAAGCGGCGGACGGTGCCGAGGTGGTGCGCTTCGCTGCCGTCGAGGATAAAGTCCCCAAGGTTGAGCGGAAGATCGGTATAGAATCGGTCGGCCATGGAGTTCCGGTTGCGGGGGAAGCAGGATATTTTTGCAGGGAATTCGTTCGCTGCGTGTCTCTGGCCTAAAATACCGAATACTGACGGAACATGATCTTGCTGCAAAGGAATGGGCATGGCCCCTTCGGAAAAGCCCGCGACGCCTCCCCCCTCCCGACGCTTTAACACGTCTCTGATGCCCGGTGGCACTGCGGTTCTCGTGATGCTCCTGATCATCACCGTGGTGCTGTTGCTTTTGAACACCCGCAAAGCCATCAACGTTACCGAGTTCAACCGCCTCATCGAAGCGGGCCAGGTGAAGAAATTCACCTTCGTAGGCCGGGAAAAAGGCATCGGCGAAGTGCGCGATCAGAACAGCGACCTCGTGAAATCGATGAAGTTGCAATCGGCAGAATTTGAAGTCAACTTACCACACGTCGAAGATCAAAACAGATACCTCGAGATCTTCAAAACCAAAGACGCCGAGGCGCGCAAAGAGCGCAAAAAGACCAACCCCGATGACAACACCGAAGAAATCATCCTGGTCAAAGAAGATGAACCGACACCGGTGATCTTGCCGCTGCTTTACTTCTTCTTGCCACTGATCGTCTTCGGGGCCTTCTTCTTTTTCTTCCTCTGGCCGCGGATCAAAGACCCGACCGGCGGTGGCGGGTTCCTGAATAACTACATCCGCAGCCCGGCGAAGAAGTACGAGAAGAGCCGTGGCCGGACGTCGTTTGAAGAAGTCGCGGGGATGGAGAATGCCAAGTCCGAGTTGCAGGAAGTCGTTGACTTCCTCCGCAACCCGGACAAGTTCACCCGGCTCGGCGCTCAAGTGCCCAAGGGTGTTCTGCTCGTCGGCGCACCGGGCACTGGGAAAACCCTGCTTGCCAAGGCCGTCGCCGGGGAAGCGAACGTGCCGTTCTTCAGTATCAACGGCTCCGAGTTCATCCAGATGTTCGTCGGCGTCGGCGCGAGCCGGGTGCGGGATCTGTTCAAGACGGCCAAGGAAGTCGCACCGTGTGTCGTGTTCATTGACGAAATCGATGCCGTGGGCCGGATGCGTGGCGCTGGTGTCGGCGGCGGCTCTGACGAGCGCGAACAGACACTGAATCAAATCCTCTCCGAGATGGATGGCTTCCAACCTTCCGAAACTGTCATCGTCCTCGCGGCGACGAACCGGCCTGATGTGCTCGATGCGGCTCTCTTGCGTCCGGGTCGCTTTGATCGTCACGTCACCGTGGATCGCCCGACCTGGAAAGGCCGCGTGGCGATCCTGAAAGTCCACACTAAGAACAAGCCGTTGGCTGACACCGTTGACCTTGAGAAGATCGGCCGCAACTCGATCGGCATGAGCGGAGCAGACCTGCGCAACCTCTGCAATGAAGCCGCTCTCCGGGCCACTCGCGAAGGCAAGAACGCTATCGAGCAAGAAGACTTTCTCTTTGCCCTCGACCGCGTCCTTTTGGGGGCGTTGAAGGACGACAAATTCTCGGACGAAGAAAAACGTCGCACGGCGTACCACGAAGCGGGCCATGCTCTCTGTGCCTGGCTCGAACCGAAGGCCGACCCGCTCACCCGCGTCACCATCATTCCTCGTGGCCGCAGTGGCGGGGTGACCATCTTCGCCCCAAACGAAGACCGCGTCGACTTCTCGGAAAGCGAGTGCATGGCCAAGCTCGTCGTGTTGCTCGGTGGCCGGGCGGCGGATCGCATCATCTTCGGTGAAGCGATGGCTGGTGCCATCAGTGACTTGAAACAGGCCACGAACATCGCCCGCAAGATGGTGACGCAATTTGGCATGAGCGAGAAGCTCGGCCCCGTGTCGTACCGCACGGGCGAGGAACATGTCTTCCTCGGCAAAGAGATTGCCGAGAGCCGAGATTTCAGCGAAGGCACCGCTCGCATCATTGATGAAGAAGTGCAACGCATCTTGGTCAGTGCCCAAGACCGCGCGACCCACCTGATCACCCAAAACCGCGCAGACCTGGAACGCATCGCGGACGCTCTTCTCCAGCACGAGCAAATCGACCGCGAAGACCTCGAACGGCTCCTCCGCAAAGGCACCCCCGAAACCCCCACCGAACCCCAATCCCCACCCCCCGAACCCACCACCGGCGGCTTGGCCTTCGGGTCGTGATGGCGTCAGTCAACTTCGAACAGCCGCCGAGATTCAGCCTCGTATACGGCAGCGATTCCAAAGTCTGCTGGCTGGTAGTGGCGGCCCTCAAACAGGTCGCACATCGCGATCCGCCATGCCCCAGCATGATGGATCATGCCGCGCTGAGCCATCGCCTCGTATGGAAACCGGGTGAGTGCTCTCCGCATGGACTCGTCCGGTTCGATGCCGCCAACCTTCACCAGAACCCAGGAGTAGAGTCGCTGCTCTGCTTCTAGGTACGGCACGTACTCTTCGTCTGGCCACCAGTTCTCTTCAACAACTTCAGCCATCACTGCACTCTCATGGCTAATTCCGCGATCTCTTCAGCGCTAGGCAATCGGTCTTGCGGCAATTCTGGTACCAGATCTGGCCACATGATGAGGTCAGTCCCGGCAGGGTGTTTGCAATGGGCGAGAAATAGCTCCAGATAAAAGTCATGATCCGGTCCGCATCGCATGATCCAAGACACGATCTCCACGAATTCTTCCATCGAGACAAATGGAGGTGTTTCGAGGTGCTTTCGAAAGAGGATCCTTCGGACGAAATTCTCAGGTCCATCCCCAGCACACACTCCTTGGAAGTGCTCAAATGGGATCGTCACCCCGCTGAGCCGTGTAAACTCGGCCAGGTCTGATTCCCACATGCCAGGTGCTGCACCGTCAATCCCATCCGCCAGCACCGCAAGACGGACGACAAGTGCTGAATCGAGGATCGGTGGTAGCAAGTCCTTTCGAAACTCCATCCGTATTCCCCCCTCCAGAAGCTTCATACACGGCTATCGTATGGCTCGAAATGGCGTTCTGAAAATGGCTCGGTGAGTGTGCCGGAGTTGCAAAGCCATTCGATCGCGGCGGGTAGTCCGTCCCCGGCTATGTGGATGCCTTCGCTGTTTCGGGGAAGAACGTAGATCCGCTCGGCGTGGGTCGGGTGTACGACCAATTCATCTCCATCGAGTGTGTCCCCGATGATCACCGATTCTAGGGCTTGCTCTTTGGTCAGCACCTCCGCGCCATCGTGCCAGAACCAAAACTCCTGGATTCGTTTCCGCCATTCGGTGAGGTTGTTATCGCCCGTCAAGATGCGACGAGGTGGGTAAATCCGCAGGTAAGAACCACCCAAGACTCCTTCACCAAACCGCATGACATACTCTCGATACCCCGTCGGAAAGCAAATACCCAATTGGTTCTCAGCAACATGGACCTCCTTCACAGAGGACAAGATCAGTGGTCCACCCACAACGACGATGTTGTCAAACATGAGTCAACTCCACGGCTGCCGCACAGACGGCTTCGAGGGATGTGAGCAGGGGGACTTCGGGGCAGTCTTGACCAAAGCGGTGCCGGATGTACCGAGCGCCGCTAAAGCCCTCTTCCAGACCTACGACGAGCTTGACACCGTCCCGCTCGTGCCGGACTTTCCACTCCGCCAACTCAAACCGCGACGTCTGAGCGTAAGCCCGGCCTGGCACACTCTCGGCCTCACGAGCCAGCCAGAAGAGAATCACGCCCTGCTCGGCAGCGCGACGAAGGTAATACGTCTCCCAGTCCACTTGGGCCGCGTAGTCGAATTCACGGGATCGCTCCAACCGGCGCGGAGAAGCGACCGAGACCATCGGAGCGTGAGCGACGAACCAAGAGATCGCCTCGGCTTGCCAATGCGGCGCACCCTGGATCGGCCCAGCGAGAAAGATCAGTGGCCCCGTGACAGGGACAATGGTGATCGGGTAGTAAACTGCGGCCATGCCAGAGTCTCCGATTGTTGCACAGGATGACGTAGGCCGATACTCTGTTTCTCGCAATCCCATCGGGGAATTTGGCTCGTTCCTCGGCACCGTTTGTGTCCTAGGGTTGGGTATGGAGCGGTTGCGTGGGTTGGAGTTGCTACGTGGGGCGGCGGCACTGTTGGTGCTCGTGGGGCATGTCAAATACCCCATGATGGGCGTCATCGGTGAGGCCGCGGTGCCTTCGTTTCTGATGACGTTTGCTGGGCCGTTTGGCGTCGATCTCTTCTTCATCCTGAGTGGTTTCTTGATCGCCATGACGCTGGATCGCCCGCAGGCAACGGCGGCGAGTTTCTTTGCGGCCCGTGTCGCACGGGTGGTGCCACTGTACTTGGTCTTATCGCTGATCTGCCTGGCTTTGCCGATGTTTCGCAGCTATCCGATGTCCGTTGAGATGGTCTTCACGACCCTACTTTACCTCCCAGCCTGGGGGGATGCTCTCCTACCGATGTCCGCGCATCCTTACGGCTGGACGCTCAGCTTTGAGATGTACTTTTACCTCATCGCCACCGGTTGTGCCCTCGTCTTCGGTGCCAGCCGGGCAGCGTGGATGGTGTTCGGGCTGATGGTGATGCTCCCGGCGATGTGGGTCTTCGTGGGAGCGATACCGGGGTGGGCATTCCCAAGTTTTGCGGCCTCGCCGATGGGGGCGGAGTTTGCCTTGGGCATCCTCGCCTACAAGTTCCGCGCGAAGATCCCGTCGGCTCTGGCGTGGCCACTCATCGTGGTGGGAAGTGTTGTCGCGATCCTGACCGCAGGCTACATGGATCGCTTCGGCTTCATTGGCGATCTGCTCACCTCACCCCAGACCGCTTGGGCACGAGTGTGCATCTGGGGCTTACCGGCACTTGCGATCGTTGTCGGTTCGGCACGAGTCCCAGTGCCCTCTCGACTGAACCGCATCGCCGATTGGCTGGGCGGCATCTCGTACTCGGTTTACTTGGTCCAGCCGTTTGCCTTCGTCTTGCTCGCGGCACTGGCCACTGCTCTCGGAATCCAGTCGCCCTGGCTCTTGGCCTGCTTCATCGCACTCGGCACCGTGGGTCTCGCGGCGGGGGTGAGCCAGTATGTTGATCACCCGTTGCACAAAGCGGCTAAGGTGTTCTTGCAAACACGCCTTCTGCCCACACTTACAGCGACGCCAAGAGTGCCTTCACCTTCTCTTCGATAAAGTCCCGGACTTTGCGATACTCCTCGGCGGGCATCTCTTTGGGGTCCGGGATTTGCCATTCCTCACGCCGTTCGGCAAGCACAAGCGGGCACTCATCGCCACAGCCCATCGTTACTGCCACGGCCACAGGCTTGCCGTTGAACTCCGTGATGGACTTCGAGTGATGCACGGTGAGGTCGTAGCCACGCTCAGCCATGAACTCGATGGCTCGTGGGTTGACCTTCCCACTGGGCCGTGAGCCAGCACTCGCCGCCACGACCCCCGGCCCCGCGTGCATCCGCGCGAAGGCTTCCGCCATCTGCGAACGGTTCGAGTTCTCCACACAGACAAAGACGACGACCTTTTCCATCATTCACTCCAGAGACAACCAGGCAGCCACGGAAAAAAAAGTCTAACCACGAATCACACGAATAGCACGAATCGTAAACAAAAAATGGGTCAATGACAGGATGGTGTCACCGAGTAGTGGATCCTGTTTTGTCGTTTCCGATTCGTGTGATTCGTGTGATTCGTGGTTAAACTCTTTTTTCGGGTGCATATAGCACGGTACTCACCAGGCCGCCGAATAGTGCTCCGAGCACGGGGGCGGTCAGGTAAATCCAGACTTCCTCGACACGTCCCGACACGAGGGCTGGGGCCAATGAGCGAGCGGGGTTCATCGAGGCTCCACAGATTGGGCCAGCGAACATCGCTTCCAGGCCAATCGTCCCACCGACCACAATGCCAACGAAGTTCGACCATTCCTTCTCACGCCGGGTGACACCGAAGATGATGACGATCAGAATCATCGTCAGCAGGAACTCAAAGACCCACGACACACCATGCGGCCCGCGTGGCAGCGTCGAACCGAGAGTGAGATGAGACGGAAATGCAGCCTTCAAGACCAGCGAAGCCACAATCGCCCCGAGACACTGAGACACGACATACGGCAGCAACCGAGCACGTGGCAGGTCCCCAAAGACCGTCATCGTCACACTCACAGCCGGGTTCATGTGGGCCCCGGACACCGGGCCGAGAGCGTAGATGAGAGCCATGACCACCAGGCCAAAGGTCAGCGCGATCCCCACATGAGTCACCGAGCCACCACCAACATCATTGACAACAATCGCACCGGTCCCCGCAAAGACCAAGATGAACGTGCCCAGGAATTCCGAAAGACAAAGTCTCAGCATAATTCTCAATTACGAAAGCTAGCCAGGATGTGAAATCCCATTGAGGGACCCGGGGCGATCATCATACGAAAACTGGCCGCCGGAACTACTTCGTCTTGAGGTCGAAATGAACGTCGTTCTTGGGACCAGTTACGGTCAAGGATAACTCGGTTTTGAGGTTGTACTTCGCAGGCAGCAACTCTCCGACCGTCGGCTCACCTGCTCCAGCTTCGCCCACTTTGGATGAGCCTTTTTGCTCGACTGGCACCGAGATGCGAATCTCGTATTTCACCAGGCGAAGCTCCGTTTCGAATGCTCCGCCACGTAAAAACGCCGCCTGGCTCGAACCTTCGCCTTCCACGGGGGTGAATCGGATGGAACCATCCGGCGCAGGGCGACCATCAACGGTGACGGTGCCCCGAATCGGAACCGTATCGGAGCCAGTACAGCCGAAGGCCAGCACAACAAACAACAAGGCACAGCAAAGACGCATGAGATTTCCTTCGGAGAGATGGATACGACAAGGCACGCGGTTCGCCTGCCTTGTCGATTGTGGCTGGAAACCTTAGAAGTCCCCAGGAATGGGGCGGCCGTCGTCCATGCTGCTGAGGTCGCGCCATGTCGCCAGGGCGATACTGTTTCGGATGAAGCGAATGCTGCCATCCCCGAAGGACACATTCACGCCACCGGAGTGTCGGCTGCGGGCTGCAATCTGACCGTTGGGGCCAGTAATGCAAGGCATGTCGGGCCGCGTCTGGCAGGCAACGGCGGCAATGATCACATCAATCCCTGCATTAGGCGTATCGAGGGTCTGGAAGATCGCGCCACCGTTATCGTCGTTGAAAAAGTCGCCACGGCGATCGCGGAGGCTTTCATCGGGATGGATGATGACCTCGGACATGAAGATCGTGTTGGAGGTGCCATCCGTGATCGTCACCAGACGGCTTTCCAGTGGCACATTTGTGGAAGAGCCGACACGTACAAAGCCGCGTGAACCAAACGGGGCCGTGTGGGGCGGGAGTGGAAGTGTCGTGAGTGGGTAGGGTTCCTGGTACGGCCCCCAGTTCAGAGCGTAGCTCCCTTTGGCCCGCCAGCTCGCATCGCCACGGTGCAGAGGGGGAGCGCCACGGTCCGAGGGGCAGATGTAAGTATTCACCTTCGCGGCAATCAGCCCGTTTTCCGTACCTGACACGCAGTTTGGCGCGGTCGGGAAGCCAACGGCATAGTTGTACTGTGAACCGAGAGCCGTTTGCTCAACATAGTTCCACAAGAGCGGCACCCAAGTTGTTCGTGGATTGCTCCGTTTGGCGTAAGGGAGCTTGCCGTTGGCATCGTGGTAGTTGTGCATAGCCAACGTCCACTGCTTGAGATTGTTCTGGCATTTCAGCCTGGCTGCGGCTTCACGCACCTTTTGCACGGCAGGCAATAGAAGGCCAATGAGAATGGCGATGATGGCGATCACGACCAACAATTCGATGAGAGTGAAACCAGCTCTGCGGCGGAAATGCATGGCGAACCTCATGGATAGGAAAGATGAAATGTGAAAAAATGTTTAAAACTTCATCTCACCACCACAGTACCGGCTCAACGACGAGAAGTCCAGACACAACCTGGCTCTCGTCAAAATCCGCTCGAAATGCAGTTTTGTGCTCGACAGTTGGCTCGCGTGCTCTTGCAGAAACACGCGAGCCGTGTGTTCTACTTACGCGCCGTAGTCGATGTCGTCGAAGTTGGCGCGGTGGTTCAGGATGAATTGCTTACGGCCTTCGACTTCTTCACCCATCAAGGTGCGGAACATCTTCTCGGCGGCGAAGCCGTCGTTGAGCGTGACGCGGAGTAGCGTGCGTTTGGTCGGGTCGAGGGTGGTGTCCCAGAGTTCTTCGGGGTCCATTTCGCCGAGTCCTTTGAACCGCGTGACCGCCATGCCCTTTTCGCCGAGCTTGCGGATCGTGGGCACCAGTTCGCGGAGGTGGTCCAGGTCCCGGCGATTGTCGCCACTCAGGATGGCGAAGCGAATCGGCGCTTCTCGCCCCGCGACGCGGGGCAGCGGCACCAAGTCGCTCGGTTCGAGGCCCATGCCTTTGAGCTTGGCGAGGTTCTTGTTCAAAGTGCGGATTTCGTGCCACTCATCGACCGTGAAGCGGAAGCGTTCTTCCAACTCTGCGGGGCCTTTCTCGCCAGCGGGCGGGGTCGCGTTGCCGCCGAGCATTTCTTCGCTGACGACCAAATCCCGACCCAACCGAGCGGACTCCGCGAGGCGGAATTTCTCGACCTCGTCCGCACTCGTGAAGAAGTGATCTTTGACTCCGAGCCGCACGTGGAACATCGGCAACTTGCCGTCGGTCATGCGAGCCAGGAACTGCGTCAGCGGGTGCCCCCGGCGTTCCAGGATTTGCACCGAGTTTTCGGTTTCGTCGAGGACCGGGATCAGGGCGGCGAAATCGGTGCCGGCGATGGTGTTGGCGGGGCGACCGGACTCGGCGAAGAGTTCGAATTTCGTGTCCTTCATGCCACGGGCGAAGAGTTCACGGACCATCTCTTCACGGGTCTGCACGAAGCGGACTTCCTTCTTCTGAGTCACCTTAAAGAGCGGCGGGCGAGCCACGAAGAGGTGCCCGGCTTCGATGACTTTACGCATCTGCCGGAAGAAGAAGGTGAGCAGCAACGTGCGGATGTGCTGGCCGTCGACGTCGGCATCGGTGAGGATGACGATCTTGCCGTAACGCAGTTTCGAGATGTCCTCGACGTTTTCGATATCCACGCCGACGGCGGTGATGAGGTTCGAGATTTCCTCGTTCTTCAAGAGCTTATCGAGCTTGGCCCGCTCGACGTTGAGCACCTTACCCCGCAGTGGCAACACGGCTTGGTAGTAGCGGTCCCGGCCCGATTCGGCGGAGCCGCCTGCCGAGTCCCCTTCCACCAGGAACAACTCGGATTTTTCCCGATCCCGGCTCGTGCAATCCATGAGCTTGCCGGGCAGACCGCCGCCTGAGAGGATCTTCTTGCGGTCAACGACCGCATCCCGGGCTTTCTTCGCCGCGATCCGCGCTTCGGCGGCGAGCTGAATCCGCTTGCAGATCTTCTGGCCTTCCTTGGGGTTCTTTTCGAGATACTCCGAAAGGAACTCGTAAACCGCACTCGAAACCATCCCCTCGACTTCGGGGTTGTTGAGCTTGATCTTGGTCTGGGCTTCGAAGTGGGGATCGGGGTGACCGATGCTCACGACGGCGGTGAGTCCTTCGCGGAAGTCTTCACCCTTGAGTTCCATGCCTTCTTTGAAGTGGCCTTCTTTCTTGCCGTACATCTGCAAGACCCGTGTGATGCCGGCCCGGAAGCCGGAAAGGTGCGTGCCACCGACGGGGTTGTAGGCGTTGTTGGTGTAACAGCGGATTTTTTCATCTTCGCTGTTCGAGTATTGCAACGCCACTTCGACACTAACTTTTTCAATCGTCTTCTGCATGTAGATCGGGTTCTCGTGATCGACCGTTTCCCCTTGGTTCAAGAACTTTACGTACTCAGCGATGCCGCCATCGAACTTGAAGTTCTCGGAGCGATTGCTGCGCTCATCGTGCAGCGACAGGCTCAGGCCGCGGTTCAAGAATGCCAGTTCGCGGAAGCGATCCGAAAGCGACTCGTGGTCGAAGGTGAGTGTGCCGAAGATTTGGGCATCGGGTTTGAAGGTAATAGTCGTGCCGGTCTGGTTCGCCGGGCCGATGTCCTGGAGCTTCGAGGTCGCGTAACCTCGGGAGAACTCCATCTTATGCACACGGCCTTTACGCCGGACTTCAGCCACGGCCCACTCGGAGAGAGCATTCATCGCCTTGGCGCCCATGCCGTGCAACCCCGCCGAGACTTTGTAGGCGTCGTTATCGAACTTACCCGAGTTCCCGACGACCGTGAGCGCCTCTTCGAGGGCCGACTTACCCGTATCCGCTTTGACATCGACCGGAATCCCCCGGCCATCATCGACGATGGAAATCGAGCCATCGACATGCGTCACGATACTGATGTGCTTGCAATATCCCGCGAGAGCTTCATCGACGGAGTTGTAAACGATTTCATAAACCAGGTGATGCAGGCCACTTTGCTGGGTGTTTCCCACGTACATATCGGGGTTCTGACGGATGTGGGCGGCATCTCGCAGAGTCTTCATATTGTCGGCTGTGTAGCCTGCTTCCGTATCGACGCTCATCGCAAATCCTCGACCAAAGTTCACGAGGAAATGATACGAATGTGCAGCGCGAAAACCAAGGTCCGGAGGCAGGAAAAACCAAGCCTGTCGGGTGGTCGTTTACTCGCTGTGGAACTGATCGAGGACCGCTTGACGACGGCGTTTGTAGGCTTGGAAAGCAGCATCGTACTTTTCGGCGCGCGAATAGCAACTCACTCCCGAACTGACTGCCGCGACGATGAACACCACCCCGAAAAGAGGGAAGACGATCCCGACGACGGGGAAAGGTACCTCGCTCGTCACCGCGAGTGCCATAATCAGCCATAACAGCCCGAAACCACCTCCGACGACCGCAGTCGTGATCCCATCTCCGGCAGTTGGGACATGGCGACGACCATAGCGGCCTGAGATGAGGTACTGCTGCCGCTCGATTTCCCACTCCCGATCGATCCGGGTCAGCTCGTTCTGGTGGCGAACCTCGGCCAGTTGATCGGAGAGCAGTTGGCTGGTGGGCTGTTCGGCTGGTGGCCCACCACCGGCCAATAATAGGGCTTTCGCCTGCTGAAACTCTGCATCGCTGAGGATCCCGCTTCGGCGGAGATCGTCCAGTTTTCGTAACTCGTCTGCCAAGTTCATGGAATTCCCCTTGCGGCCCTCAAAAAAATCGGAGTAACATCCGCCCGCCTGATCGGTGCTGGAACCACTGCTCAGGTCTCACTGGCCAATGGACCGGAACCCGGCGGCTGGTGAGTGGAGCCGATGGATCGGCTCCCCGGAGAAGAGGTGTCGTCGAATGCCGTGACTCACGGCCGTTTTCGCACCATTCCGGTTGATGATTTCGTGGTGGTCTACTCGCCTCGCGGGTGCATTGTACTCTCTGTGGGCTGGGCCGACTGCCGTACATACAACCCAATGGGAACGCTCGCATGGATGTTAAGCGTGGACCGATTCTATTTCGCCTGGATGCGACCACGGAAGAAGGCTTCGAGCCGTTCTACCAGGGGTTATCACTCGCTGCGGCCTTGCAACGCCGTCGGCGTGGCACCCACTTCCTGAGCTACCTCGATCCACTTTCACTGGCGACCGTGATCCATCGTGGAAACAACGACTGGACGCCCGCCGAGAATCGCGTGGGCGAACCCGCCGACCTCGACTTCACCCTCGCCCAGATTCATCGCACCCAAGCTGCGGCGATCATCGTCGGTGGGGCGAACGTCTCACGCGAATACCTCGAAGCCTTACACAAGACAGGCGCCACCGTAGTGGCCATCGATAGTGAGCCAGGCATCCGCTACCCGGGTGGCATCGTTGTCAATCCGCTACTTGCACCCGGCAAGCGGGCCTACCAATTCGATGCTGGAACCCAACTACTTCTGGGTCGGCGGTTCGCACTCGTACGTGGGGTCTTCCGTCGGCAGCGGACCATCCGGGCCACCGAGCAGCCCGCGCCGTTCCGAGCATTGGTCATGTTTGATGACGACGATATCGGCGATCAAACCTTGCTCCGTGCCGAGCAGCTCTTGGAAATGCCAAAGGTCGATAAGGTGTCGATCTTCTGCAAGACGCATCACCCTCGTTACGACGACCTCCGCGACTATGTCAGCGAAGCCGGCGGGCGAGTGGAGATCGTGACCGAGTCCAAGGAGATGATGACACGCCTCGTTCGTGCCCACTTCGCCCTTACGAGCGGCGACACGGGTGCGATGGAACTCTGCTGCGTCGGCATCCCACAACTGGCTCTGCCCACCCGACCCCATCACCTCTTGAATGCCAAGCGGATGGACGACGAAGGTGTCGCCACGTTCCTGGGTGCTGCCGCGGACGTCAGCTTTGACCAACTCCACGAAGCGGTGAACATCGTCCTCGACGACCCGATGGAGCGCTTGGGTATGAACCGTTGTGGCCGCAACCTGATCGATGGCCGCGGCGGCGATCGCATCGTCAACGGCCTGGAAATCGTGCTGCACTCCCCAATGGCCAAGTCCCGCCAAATCCGCATCGCGGCGTAGGGTAGAGTCACAAATCCAGTCAACCTCATTCCCTCATCTGCATCGGAGAGGGGACGAGCACGAAGCGTAAGCAAGTGTCTTGTATCGGCCAAGGATTCATTCATAACACTCGCTTACGCTTCGTGCTCGTTTCTAATCCCACCAAAAGTACCAGTAGGGCGAATCCAATAGTGTGGCTGCAAGATTCGAAACGGAGCCGCAGCCTTGCTCGACAATGTCCGCACAGTACCAGTATTGCTCCCAAGCCAGTTCGATGGCCGCACTTTGATCCATTGGTGGCTTGCGGACGACGCACTCGATAATGTCACCCGACATTCCCGTGATCTCCGCCCCGTACTTCTCTTGCCAGTGGCGAAAAAACGCGCAATGGACTTCCGGAGACGGGCAGTCATTCCAACCGCCGTATTTCACAAACGCCGGGAGGTGCCAGGGTTTGTCGATTGTCACCAGACCCAGGCAAACTTCGGGCCTGACTTCTCCCGTCAGCACATCTTTGTGGAGGCCGATGGATCCCTTCCCAATCTCCTCTTCTTCCGGCCATTCGCCTAAAGAGCCGTTGGGATCAAATCCATAACCCTCGACCTGTCGTTGCCGAGACGCAATCCACTCAGGAACCGTGATCTCCAACGAAGCTTGCACAATTTCGCTTGGTTCATCTTCGTGGAATTCCGCCGTCTCGTTGAGTTGCTCCATCTCTCTGATGTCGCCTATCAAGAACGGATACTGACGGGTCGTGGGATAGCGCTCACGACCCACATTCAGGATTCGAATGGCGTCGTTACCAGAAACCTTGCGTGTGGTGACTTCCACGGCTGCACTCCAGCGGTTACAAACATCTCCTTCATCTTACCTAGTGGCAGGTGCGCCGAGGAATTCTGAGGGAAAATCGCCTGAGAGCAATTCTGTTCCCACCTATAATGCCCGTCTTGTCCAGAGAATTGCTTGAACTGAAAGAAGAGAAGAACATGGAACTCCCTGAGATGCCTGACTTGAACTCCCCAGAGTGGAAGAAGTTCGGCGAGGATGGCCTCGAAGTCTGGGATGTCAAAGTCGGCGAGGGGGACGATACCAAAGCCGACGCCAAAGTGCGCATCCACTACACCGGTTGGACCACCGACGGCGAGGTGTTCGATAGCAGCGTCAGCCGCAATGCGACGGCTTTCTTCCCGCTCAAGAACCTGATCAAAGGCTGGCAAGTCGGCATCCCTGGCATGAAGCCCGGTGGGGTGCGTCGGCTCAAGATTCCTTACCAACTCGCCTACGGCGAAGCCGGTCGGCCACCCAAGATTCCTGCCAAAGCGACGCTGATTTTTGAAATCGAACTCTACCCCGACCCGATGGCCAAGCCGGATCAGAAATCCGATCAGTGGAAGAAAGCCGATGGCGGCGCTCGGATTTGGGACGTGAAAATTGGCACCGGCGTCGAAGTGAAACCGCGTGCGAACGTGACCATCCACTACACCGGCTGGACCGAAGCGGGCAAAGTCTTCGATAGCAGCCTGAATGCAGGCCGCCCGGTGAGCTTCCCACTCACCGACCTCATCAAAGGCTGGCAGTTGCACGTGCCAGGGATGAAAGTCGGTGGCATCCGCCGCATGGAACTGCCACCGGATCTTGCTTACGGTGCGGCCGGTGCTCCGCCTGACATCCCCGCCAATGCCACGCTGATCTTCGAAATCGAAGTCGCTGCGACTCGGTAAACTGCACCATTTTCCCCGGCACACAAAGACAATCGCCATGCGTTTCACATGGCGATTGGTCATTGAATCTCGGTGATTGGTCGATTCACTTCGGCACGCCATTCCGAACCTTCTCCAAGGCCTTCTTGCGTTGTTTCTCTTTCTCGATCTCTTGTTGCAGTGTAACCAAGCGGTAAACCAACCAGTCATTGGGGCTATCTTTGAAGAATGCTTTGTCTCGCCCGGACTTGAACAACTGAAGTTCGAGTTGTTGATTTTCCGTCGTGAGTTCTTTCAACTTGGCTGTCTGGTCTTCCCAATCTTTCCACAGCTCAGCCGCCTCGGCCGAATCGTTGCCCGCTTGTCTCCCAGACCAGCCAGTGCCGAGGCAAGTGTCCATGCGATATGACCCATTCTCGCGGCCGATCATCCATTTGGCGTTGTCTTTATCGATGCCGCCTGCGAACGATTTCACCGAGCTATCGGCCAGGACACATTGGATGACATTCGCGAACGGGCCACGCACCTCGACAGGCTTATCGAGATCGAACGCAAGATCGTCTGGCTTCGCCCACTCGACAGCCCTTTCGGCTTCGACGAGGAAGATCGTGTTGGAACTCCCGTCCACGATGTGGCGGATGCCAACTCCTTTGATGGCAGGAGGTGCGGCACCTGGATTCGCCTCTTTGCCCGTGAACCCTGGCTCGTGAGCAGTGCCCTTGCCGGTAGGCCGTTGAAAGAACGTCATCGGGTGCTTCGAGTTCGTCGGTTCGCGGCCGTTTGTAAATGCTTTGACTGCGGTTGCAGACCATTTCTTGTTGTGTTCGCTGTCCCACGGTTCATCGAGTTTGAATTGTTGGAACACATGTAACTGTTCGAGATACGGGAGAATCAACACCCGCCAACTCAACAGCGGCTTGCCGTTTGGATCCAGAACATCCGATGGAAAAACTCCGTTTACAGACTCGTAATTGAGGCACGCAAGAGAGATTTGCAACATTCGATTTGCGGACAATACCCGTTGTTTTGCATCAGCAATCATCACTGCCTGCTCAACCGGTTTCGCCGCAAGCGGTGCTTGCTTCTTGGCCGCTGGCACCGGCTCCCCCGGAGCAGCGGACACGCCGATGATCGTGGCGACGCCGGTCAGGCCCAGGACGCCAGCCGACACGATAGCCATGAGTTTCAGTTTTGCGGTACGCATGATCGATAAAACTCCTTGTGAAATGGTAAGAACTCCAGGCGAGACTACGCCCGACGTTGCAACTGCGATGGCTGATCGAATCAACGGGGAAGCAGCGTTCAACGGCAGCAAAGTAAGCGTCACAGCGGCCGAAGCAATCCCACGACGAAGCAACTTCGCCTTCAACTGTTCCCGAGCGCGAACCAACCGCCCCGAGACGCTCCCCACCGGCCAGCCGAGTTGCGTGGCGGCTTCGTTGTGTGTCAAACCTTCGAGATCACACAGCACGAGCGGCAAACGATACCGATCCGGCAACGCTGCGAGTTCCGCGTGAATCAACTCTGCTTCCTCTGATGAAGGGCCAGCCGGCTCTTGTGCTGGCTGATCTTGAAGAGGCGTGTTCACTCGCCTGTGTGCCTTCAACGCGGAATGGTACGCCACACGGTGCAACCAACCCGGCAGGTTCTCACGAACGGATGCTGCCTTCTTCGACAACAGAAGGAACGTCGCCTGGAATGCATCCTCGGCCGCGTGGTGATCGTTCACTGTGGAACGACACACCGTCCACACGAGGTCCGCATATCGCCGAACAATCAGTTCAAATGCGACCTCATCGTGGTCATCCACGAACCGCTGCAAGATCGCAGCATCGGGAAGGCCATCATCACGCGGATACAGGAAGCTGAGGGAAGGTCTCGCCATTACGGATATGATCTGAGGCAGTGCAAAACACATACAGGGAAATCGGAAATTTCTTCGAGACTACTCACTGAACACGACTGTTCGTGGCTGCGTTTTCCTCACGGAAGACTGGGTTTTCTGTAGCTGGCCTCTGTGAGGCCGGTGCGACTCGTGGGGAAAGTTGACGTCACCATTCCCAGGAAGCGAAACCGGCCTCGCAGAGGCCAGCTACAAAAGATTTTCAACAGGTGACATGTCGTGTTCAGTGAGAAGTCTCGAACTTTTCTTCAAGACGGGGAGTTCTTGACACCAAACACGCCCGGCCTTCTCTTGCGAGAAGGCCGGGCGTGTTTTCAGGTTTTGTGTTGCGGGTTAATCCCGGCGGTCGCGGCGATCGCCGCCTCGGCCACGGTCGCCGCCGCCACGGCGTTCACCGCCGCGGTCACCGCGGTCGCCACCGCCTCGGCGTTCGCCACCGTCACGGTCGCCACGGTCTTCACGTGGTGGAGCGGAGCCGGCTTCGCCTTCGGGCGGTGGGGTCATCAGAGCCTTGCGGCTCAGCTTGACGCGGTTCTGGTCGTCGATGCCGATGACTTTGACTGTGACTTTGTCGCCGACGGTCACCACTTCATCGACGCGACCGACGTAGCCGTGATCGAGTTCCGAGATGTGGCAGAGACCATCGCGGCCTGGTGCGATCTCGATGAAGGCCCCGAACTCTTTGATGCTCGAGACTTTGCCTTCGTAGATATTGCCGACCATGATGTCCGCACAGAGAGCTTCGACACGGCGTTTCGCGGCTTCGGCCCCGGCGGATTCGGAGTGGGCGATGCTGACGACACCTTCATCGGTGACGTCCAGTTTCGCGCCGGTCTCTTCTTGGATGGCACGGATGGTTTTGCCACCTGGCCCGATGAGGAGACCAATCTTCTCGGGGCTGATCTTGGTCTGCAGAAGGCGAGGAGCACGGTCCGAGATGTTCTTCCGGGGTGCTCGCAGGGTCGTGAGCATCGACTTGAGAATCTCACGGCGAGCGACACGTGCTTGTTCGAGGGCACCGCGAATGATGTCGTCGGTGATGCCTTCGAGCTTGATGTCGAGCTGAATGCCGGTGATGCCGTTTTGCGTCCCAGCGATCTTGAAGTCCATGTCGCCGTAGTGGTCTTCGTCGCCTTGGATGTCGGTCAGTAACACGTACTGATCACCCTTGGTGACGAGGCCAATCGAAATCCCGGCGACGGGTTGCTTGATCGGCACCCCGGCATCCATGAGGGCGAGCGTGCCGCCACAGACCGAGGCCATCGAACTGGAGCCGTTGGACTCGAGGATTTCCGAGACGAGGCGAATCGTGTACGGGAACTTCGACGGTGGTGGGATCACGGCTTTGAGCGAACGCTCGGCGAGCATCCCGTGGCCGATTTCCCGGCGACCTGGTGCACGGATCGGCTTGCACTCACCGACGGAGAACGAGGGGAAGTTGTAATCGAGGAAGAACTTCTTGGCGTATTCGTCGTGGAGGCCATCGACCTTTTGCTCATCGGCGTTGGTGCCGAGGGTGAGCACCACGAGCGCCTGGGTCTCGCCCCGTTGGAAGAGGGCGGTGCCGTGGGTGCGGGGGAGCAGGTTGACTTCGCTCGACAGCGGGCGAATGACATCCAGCCCACGGCCATCGATGCGAGTGCCGGTGATGGTGATGTCTTGGAAGATCTTCTCTTTCAGAGTGCTGAAGGCCGCAGAGATTTGCTCAGGCGTCGCTTTGGGGGTTTCGCCTTCGGGAGCGGCGTAGTCCTTCT
Organism: Fimbriiglobus sp.; assembly: GCA_051659845.1. GTDB lineage: Bacteria > Planctomycetota > Planctomycetia > Gemmatales > Gemmataceae > Fimbriiglobus. The sequence continues at coordinate 24,962 of JBOFPH010000001.1, forward strand.
TGATCTTGTCCTTCAACTCGTTGAGGGCGGCGTAGCGAGCGAGCTTGCCTTCGGTCAGGTAGCGTTTCTTGAACTCGTCGCCGTACTTGGCATACAGCTCAGGCACGAGTGGGTCTGGGGCCGGGGCCGCTGGCAGAACTTTCGTCGGCAGGCCCGCTTGGGTGCGGAACGCTTCGATGCCGTCGATGATCTTGATGATCGCGGCATGGGCGAAGTTGATCGCTTCGGCGACGATATCTTCCGGCAGTTCGCGGGCGAAGCCTTCGATCATGGTCACGGCGTCGCGGGTCGCGGCGACGATGAGGTCGAGGTCGCTTTCTTCCATCTGGGTGGCCGTCGGCATCAGTACCAACTTCTCTTCCACCCGGCCCACGCGCACCGCGGCGATGGGCATGGTGAACGGGATCGGCGAGATGTGGAGCGAAGCACTGGCGCCGATGATGGCGAGGACGTCTGGGTCGTTTTCTTTGTCCGAGGAGAGGACCGCCGCCTGGATTTGGACTTCGTTGACGTAGCCTTGCGGGAAGAGGGGCCGGATGGGCCGGTCCATGAGGCGTGAGGTCAAGGTCTCTTTGGTGCTGGCGCGGGTTTCACGCTTGATGAAGCCACCGGGGAATTTGCCGACGGCGTAGGTTTTTTCGCGGTAGTCGCAGGTCAGTGGGAAGAAGTCCCGGCCAGGGATGGTGCTCCCCTCGACGCTGGCCACGAGAACAACCGTGTCGCCATACTGGACGATGACGGCTCCGTGAGCTTGCTTGGCGAGTTTGCCGGTTTCGAGGATGAGAGGCGTGTGACCGAGGGGAATCTCGATGCGAGTTACTGGCACTGACGGGACCCTTTCGCAGGTGGTTCACGGCGGGGCCACGATGCGAGCGAGTATGATCAAACAACTACATCCGCCCCGGAGTGCGGGGCGGTTGTGGGAAAGCGGGTGGCGAGCGTTACTTACGCAGGCCGAGCTTCTGGATGACGGCCAAGTATCGCTCGCGTTCCGTCTCGCGGAGATACTTGAGGAGGTCGGCTCGCTGGCTGACGAGTTTGAGCAGCCCGCGCCGACTGGAGAAATCCTTCTTGTGCTCGCGCATGTGGCCGGTCAGATAGTTGATCCGATCCGTGAGCAGCGCGACTTGCACTTCGGGCGAGCCGGTATCGTTGTCAGCGCGCTTGAACGTCGTGATAATGTCCGATTTGCGTTCCTTCGTCGTCGCCATACGTTACCGCGTCCCTCGCCGATTCCTCAGCCGTGAACAGTTACAGAATTACCCGTGATCTTTCCCGTGTGTTGTGAGAGGTCAAACCTCAGTCGCCGTGGCCACAAAAGCCGTACGGACGATTTACGACACTATACAGATTCCCTGATGTTATCACCCCCACCCACCTTGACAAGCCCCCTTTTCCATCGCCGGGCTCTATGGCTTACGGATTCACACCCACTGCGCGGGGTGCTGGGGCTTCCTCGGGGGGATCGGCGAGTCTGGACGCTCCGTAATTGACCGACACCCTGGAAAACTTCGTTGGTGGACTCTCGCGGTATGGAACGTACTCCACTTCCGTCACGATGCCGTTTCGGAAACGGACGATGACTCTGCTGAAGTCACTCCGATATTCCTTACCGCCAAACGTGTGCTCAGGATCCCAGTCGCGGTACTCAAACCGGATGCCAGTCAGGATTCCTGACAGACGGGATTTCCATTCGGATCGCTCTGTGTTGTTATCCCCCATGAGCTGCAGAGCATCGCCTATCTTCATGCCCACCTGGATGCGATCCACTTTGCTCTGGAAATTCCACTCCCTATAAGCGAGCATCGAGACCGTCACGATCAGAACAAAAATGACAATACGAGCCAAGGTGATCCGAGGTCGAGTTCGAAGGAGAGAGTTCCGCAATGTCCGCTGGACTCGCTGCCCACAGGTCGGGCACTGATCGATCGAGTCATCGATTGGCAACCGACACGGCTCACATACCCACGACATGATGGTCTCCTCAAGAGGTCGTCACTTCACTCCGGTCAGCATCCGAGGTGCAGGAGCCAAGTTTTCGTCTTCATCCGCACTTTCTCGGTCGTTAAACATCTCAAATCGCCGGAAGGCGATGCAGGCATCTGGCACGAAACGGACGTTGACAACTTTGTCCTTCGAGTAGCGAATGCGCACTATATCGGAGCGATTGCTGTACGTGACTTCTCCAGTATGATCGAGGTCGATGGGCATGACTCGATCGCTGTGGACTCCGTATAGAATCACCCGAAGTGATCGGGGTAATTGGAAATCTGACGGTGGGCTGTTGTCGTCTCCGAAGACCCTCATCGCATCGACCATCTTCATTCCAGGATGGATCCGGAAGAACCGATCTTCCATGCTGGGCCTTCTGAGAACAAACACACTTCCCAACGCGATCAAACTGACGACTACGACGAGCCAATACTTGGCCCGAAAGATCCCTTGGCCTCGGCTTGATTTCAGTCGCTGCCCACAGGTTGGGCAAGGATCGATTGAGGCATCGATCAGCATGTGAGTCTCCGGTGGACGTAATCTCCCCAAGACTAGAACAGATTCGCCAAGGTGCGACTGTTTTTGAATCCGCGAAATTCAGCCTGTCAGCTTTTCACGGGCCTTTCGTCTGGGTTGGTGTGGTGGAGAAATGGTCTCGGAGTGCTTGAGAATGAAGACACTATTGATCGGTTTGTATTTGGCCGGGTTCGTGCTGTTGGGGAGCCTCTCGGCGTCAGCCGACGATGCCTTGAAGCCGTTCCAGGGGTTGTGGGCGGTCGTGTCGATCACCCGCGATGGCCAAGAACAGCCGCAGGATCAGGCCCAGCGGCTTGTGCTGACGGTGAAAGGCTCTGAGCGCAAGATCATGGACGGCGAGGATGTCCGCGCGGAAGCGAAGTTCAGTATCGATGCCACCAAGACACCGAAAGAGATGGATATCGTCGTCTCCACGGGGCCACTCGCGGGCAAGACTCTGAAGGGCATTTACGAACTCGATGGGGACACGCTCAAGATCAACATGCCTCTCGAAGGCGACAAACGGCCCACCGATATGACCGCCAACGAAGGGAGCAAACGACTCTTGCAGGTCTTTGAAAGGTCCCAGTCCAAAGCGGCGGCGAAGTACAAGAATCCCGAACTGCGAACGCTGCTTCTCGCCCGGCGGATGGCGGATCAAGGAGGCCGGTTGCGCCTGATGGCCATCATGCGTGAGCATCAAGGCAAGCTCTCCGACGAGGCCAAAACCGTGTACGAAGCCATTGCAGCGGAAGTCCAGGAAACAGACGTTAAGAACCGGGAGTGGCTCGATGGTGTGATCAAGAAAGACGGCTGGCCGACGATCTCGGCGGTCGGCGAAGAAGCCGCTCAGGCGGCGTTCTTGATCGCCCAACATGCCGACGGGAACAGGAAGTTTCAGAAGCGATGCCTCGAACTCATGAAAGCCAGCGTCGCGGCCAAGGAAGCCGCGCCAGAGTTCCTCGCGTATCTGACGGATCGTGTTCGTGTGGCTTCGGGTGAGAAGCAAGTCTACGGCACCGAGGTCGAAGTGAAGGATGGCAAGCTCGCTCCACACCCGATCGAAGACGAAGCCAACGTCGACAAACGCCGCAAGGAAGCTGGCTTACCAACTCTGGCCGAGGCGCTGAAACAAGCCCGCGAACAGCATGGCTTGCCTGAGAAGCCATAGACGTGCCGCATGGGTTGGTTTACCCATTTGCTCTTTGAAGTGACTTTTTTCTCCCTTCTCCCCTTGCGGGAGAAGGTGGCCGATCCAGGCTCGATCGAGCCGGATCGGACGGATGAGGGGTCAACGCTTGGCCCATAAAAAGGGCATTTTTGGATTCGGCGTGTTACCCCTCAACCGTCTTTGGAAACCCCTAAACGGGGTTTCCAAATCCACCTTCTCCCGCAAGGGGAGAAGGGAACGGAAAGGCACCTGCCGAACGCCTTAACTCGAGTGAACTCACTTCTTTCCCAGTGCTCGCTTGGCCGCGAAGAACTGGCTGAGAAGTGAGGCACAACGCTCGGCTTCGACGCCAGCGATCACCTGGCAGCGGTGGTTCAAGCGTGGGTCGTGCGTGATGTTGTAAAGCGAGTGGCAAGCACCCGCTTTGGCATCCGCGGCACCGTAAACCACCACAGGGATTCTCGCCTGGACGATCGCCCCAGCGCACATCGGGCAGGGTTCCAAAGTCACATAAAGCAGGCACTTTTCCAGCCGCCAGGATTTGAGTGAGGCCGCGGCTTGGGTGAGGGCGATCATCTCCGCGTGTGCAGTCGGGTCTTGGAGTTGCTCGCGTTGGTTGTGGGCAGAAGCGATCACGGCACCGCGTTCGAGCGACACGATCACCGCCCCCACGGGAACCTCATCCTCCGTGGCCGCGATCTGAGCTTCCTCGATCGCCAGTTCCATGTGATGCAGATGAAACGGATGCCGCGGATCCGTAAAGCTCAGGTCCAAATCCACGGGGTCCAGTTCCATCTTGACAACTCTTTTCAAACGACATCGATCTGGCAATGCCTAGTTATGGTCCCAGACCCCCCGATCTGGGTAGTAGGCATAATCATACCCGTGTTCGTCGTCGTCGGTGAATTTCAGCGACACCAGCAAGTTTCGATAGACTTTATTCTCTGCTAAGCGACGCAGGTGAATCTGAACGATGCCAGATTCGACTGGGCCGACGATCTCCTCGGTGTCGGCCACAACGCTTCGGAGTTGAGAGACGAACTCGTCCCGCCGAGCCACAAACATTTCGTATTGCTCGAACATCACTTCGTCCGGGTCGTAGACGCCCGGATAAAAGACCTCTGGGCCCATGTTAAAGCGCAATGAAAGTGGCACCCAATCGTTCTTCAGCGAGGCGGGTTCATCCCACTCCACGCAGACATTCCCGTCATTCGCATCAATATGAACGGTCCACGGTCCGATCGCATCCATCCGCGACTGGAATGATACAAGAAACCCAGCTGTGATCTCGACTTCCACGCCGCGAAGTTTTGGCATCGTCTGTTTCTCCGAATTCGTGCCAGGGATCAGGCTCAAGGATCGGCAAATCAACAACTGTCGAGTTTTTCGGGGCACCTGACCTTGGTGATATCTAAAGTTTCCAAAGGTTCAAACCCCGAAGACGCCAAGATGCAAACACATCCGTATTCGTAGATTTTTCCACCCATCGCCCCTGCGTCTTGGTGATCTAGCATCTGACAGGGATTTCCGATGGTTTCTCCGTCACAGGATTTGTAACGCGATCGATCAAAATATTATTATGTACTGAGTAGTCCTTAAGCTAAATTTCATAACGACTCGCAGTCACACCTACACAAGGCAGAACTTGCTGTTTTTGGCTACACTTTTGGTTTTTCCACTTTTTCTGAATGTTTTATTGTTGACTCTTTTTCCTGAGCGGTTAAAACATTCCACGAGTCCAGGTCCGGTCGGCGATAATGCCTTCATCAGTCTTTGAGCGCATTTGCTCTTTACAGTCACGTTAAGCTCGATTTTTCACTCGGATAGCCGTGTCATCTAACTGATTGGTACTTTCCCAATCGTTGGTTTTGACACGGAATCGCCCAACTTCCGTTTGAATCTCGGCACCCTATAAAAACCTCCGCACTGTCTGCGGAACGTGTCACTGTTCCATTTTCAGCACCTTGGGCCTGGTCGATTGGTCGGGCGTTCCTCGCGCAACGCGCGGATCGAACCGCATTTAGTCCGTCTCTTCACAAGATGCCTCACAGGAGAATGCAACCATGGGAAGCCAAAAACTCAAGCTCCTCCCGCTCGAAGACTTCACGCTGGAAGACCGCTCGACACCCGCTGCCGGGCTGTCTGCGACTTACTGGGACAACATGAACTTCACGGGTACGACGCTCAGCCGTACTGATGCCACGCCCCACTTCGACTGGGGCCACAACTCGCCCGATTCCTTGCTCCCCAATTCCAAGATTGCTGTGGACACCTTCTCAGCGATTTGGACAGGAAAGGTGCAAACCATCGAAGGTGGCGATTACATGTTCCGCACCTTCTCTGACGACGGTGTAAAGGTGTTTGTGGACAATTTACTTGTCCCAATCATCAGCAATTGGACCGATCACGCACCGACCTTTGACTCGGCGAAGATCAACCTGGCCGCAGGAAAAATGTATGATATCCGCGTTGAATACTATGAAAACTCTGGCGGTGCAGTCATGCAACTGGAGTGGCAACGGCCGAATGGTTCCTACCAGATCATCCCAACTGCCCAACTGACCACGCCGACGCCGCTCCAGGCACCCACAGACGTGACCCTCTCCGCTGAAAGCATGCCCCTGGGTGAACCGGTTGGCACTTTTGTCGGTAACGTCGCAGCCATGGATCCCGATGCTGGAGACATCCACACGTTCACGCTTGTGCCCGGTGCTGGCAGCACGAACAACAGTCAGTTTCAGATCGTCGGGAGCGAACTCCGCACGGCCAGCGTGTTCTCGGCTCCGACCACGACGAGCGTACGGATCCGGGCTACCGACGCGAGCGGCTTGTTTTTTGAGAAGGCGTTCACGGTGAATATCACGAGTGCCACGCTCAACAGCATCCACGCTGGGCATGATCACATCCCCGACTTTGGGACGAACCCGACTGTGACTGCGACCCGTTCGGGCAACTGGTCTGACCCAGGAATGTGGTCCACAGGGGTCATACCTGGCACCGGTTCCATCGTCGGCATTGGCTCAGGACGAGTGGTCAACTTCGATTACTCGTACGCTCAGGCCTCCAAGGCCCCGACGACAGTTTCGATCAAGAACGGCGGCACCTTGGCGTTCCGCACGGACATGAACACGAGGCTCTACGTATCCAACCTTCAAGTTCTCAGTGGTGGCACTTTGACAGTCGGCACGGCTGCGAATCCAGTCGCAGCGAACGTCAAGGCCGAGATCATCATTGCTGACCGTCCGCTCAACTTGGCTCGCGACCCCGAACAGTTCGGGAACGGCTTGATCGCGCTCGGCACGGTCAAAATGCACGGGTCAGCAAAGAAGGTCAACGGCAACGATCTGGGGTATGTGAAACTAGCTGTGGACCCTCTGGTTGGGCACACAACACTCACGCTGGCCGCGCCAGTGACTGGCTGGCGATCAGGGGACAAACTGATTCTGCCAGACACCCGACAGCTCGGTACCGACGTCGGGAGCCCGAGTGTACCTTATCCGTCCCGCCAGACCGAAACGTTGACTATCTCGAACGACGCGGACGCGATATCTACCGATGGCCTGACTATCAAACTGGCTACTGCACTCGCTTTCGACCACCGCGGCGCAACTGGCGTTAACCAAACTCTCCGCTCTCACGTTGGCAACGCTACGAGGAACGTGGTCATCAGCTCGGAGAACGCGACCGGCACGTACAGTGGGCCCAACGGGGCGACTCTCTCATCCCGCGGTCACACGTTCTACACCACACGCGCGGACGTGGATATCCGTTACACTGAACACCGCGACCTGGGTCGTACCACCAACCAAACCTTGAACGACGTGACCAATCGGAAGGGGCGGTATGCTGCCCACATGCACCACCTGTACGGTCCAGTCACACCTCCGGCCAATGGGCGACAGTTTACTTTCGTGGGTAACGCCATGAACGACGTGGCCGCTCCGAAGAAGTGGCCAATCGCCGTGCACGACAGCCACTACGGCCTTGTCGAAGGAACCACGATGTACGGCGGCACCGCCGCTGGCATCGCCACCGAAGACGGGAACGAGAGCTACAACCTCTTCAAGGGCAATTTCGTGGTCGGAATCACGGGAGACAGCCAGATTCGTGAGAAAGAACGCAAGGACCTCGGCGCCGACGGGTTCTGGCTGGCTGGGCCAAACAACGAACTGAGGGACAACGTTGTCGCAGCTGTCGCCAGGGCCGGGTACGTTGTCTTTGGCGGTTCGAACTCAAGTACCACCAGCAACCCAGTTACGATCCCCGCCTTCCAGGGTGCCAACCCACAAGTGAACGGTGTCGCCGGTGACACTGGCCAGATGGCCATTCTTGGATTCGTCAACAACGAAGCATACTCGTCCCTCAGGGGTATCGAGACATGGTACATCGGACACGGCGACTACTACGACGCCTTCCCCGGAACCGTGAACGAGAGCCTGATCTTGGGTGGGCGGTTCTGGCACATCTTCCGCGACGTGTTGGAGGGGAACCAGCAGAACCACTTCACCATCGACGGACTGGTAGCCGTCAATGACCAGAGCATGCTTGGGACATTGTCCAACCAATCCGTCGGTCTCAAATTCGGACACAGCCAACGGGTGGTTGTGCGAAATGTGAACATCCAGAACTTTAGGAGTGGATTGATCCCGCCTTGGAAGATTGCTCCAAGGGACTATACAGGCGCGGTCAAGGTAGAGAACGTGATCCCCACCCGTGTGTTGAACAGCTATTTCAATAACGCGGTCGATGTGAACACCACTCAGGAAGAGACCGATGCTTATAAAGAAATTCCGCCTGCTGTCACCATCTTCGACAACAACACCACTGCTGGCACCGTGCACTTCCTCCGCGGATACACTCTGGACAGACACAGAAGCGTGTCTCAACTTAACCGGGTGTACGTGTTGGCGCACAATACATCGTTGAACTTCCAGTTGTACGGCACCGAGCAAGCCAAGACGTTCATCATGCCCGAAACGCGTTCAGATTATCACGGCGCTCCGGTGGCTGGCTGGACCAACGAGCAGTTGTGGAACTCAGCTTACCGCACCGTTTGGGGTTACCGGTACGCGGTGTTCGGCGAAATGATCCCTGACGGTTTCACTGCTCTCAGTCTGCCTATCGTCGGGGTAGCACGCCCGCTGTCAGCAGCGGAGGTGACGCAAATCCGGGGATAATGTTGTCAATGTTCTTGGTGTGGGGCTGCGGCCCCGCACTCGTCTTCAACACCTGGTATGGCAGTGATCTTTAATCCAAAAGACTCCCATTCGGAATCGATCGTAGTTTCGTGGTTGGTGTAGGTTTCGGGGAAGAGCCCGAGGTAGTTTCCTGGGGTTTCGAGTGGTGTGGGGTAGCCCGCGCGGGCGAAGTGGAGTTTGCGGGTCGTCAGGTTCAAGCGGCCGACGAGGGCACCGACCATCACCGGTGGATCGAGATGCAGATTCAACAAGCTCGTGTTCATTTTTACCAGCATCTCGCTTGGCTCGCAGCAGCTCAGGTGGCTGAGCGGAGCATCGACGGCTAGGCGGACGAGTTCGGAGATGATGCCCGGAGCCGGGGCATCGAGTAAGCGAAAGTGGAGTTGATCCTCGGTGGTGAGGACGGCGATGCTGCCCCGCTCCTGGGTGCGGGTCTCGAAGCGCCAGCCGGGCAGAGTGGGAAACTCCGCCGGCGTCTGGGCGCGGATGCGGCGGATGAGTTCGAGGTACTGCGCTTCGGTGGCGTAAGTCGCTTGGAGTTGCTCATTGACAGCACGAACTTCGTCCGCTTTGTGGCCTAACTTGCGGATCGCTTGCCGTTGCCGACACCAGACACCCAGAGTGGCAGAGTCAAGCACGGGCAGAATGGCGTCGGCCCCAGCTTCGTAACCGGCTTCGGTGAACTCACTCTCAGCGAGCCAGAGGATCGGAATGAGGCGATCGCCCATATCCGCACGGAGGTAGCGCGTGGAGTGGCAGGCTTCCGTGAGTCTCTCTTGCGAGACATTCACGATCAGCAAATCGACTTCGGTGCCGAAGCTCTCCCGCGCTGCGAGTGGGAACTTCCGCACCTCATGCCCCGCTAAGCTGGGCAGATCTGTCGATTCACCGAAGAAGACCACGACCATCGTGATGAACCTTGGAAATGCAGCTTCGCCCCAGTAACCCCAGGGTTTCGCTTCGCTTCACCCTGGGCTAGAAGCAGACGCCACTCCGTGGCTAGTTAACCCCAGGGTTTCGCTTCGCTTCACCCTGGGCTAGAAGCAGACGCCACTCCGTGGCTAGTTAACCCCAGGGTTCGCTACGCTTCACCCTGGGCTAGAAGCAGACGCCACTCCGTGGCTCAAGGCACCCAGGGTGAAGCGAAGCGAACCCTGGGACTGGGCTGGGAATCTTGGACGAAACTACTCCCCATACACCCGGGTGGACTCTTCCTTCACCACACTCGTCGTGAGGGTTTGCGAGTTCATCTGGGCCTTGAAGCGGATGTCGCCGTTGGCAGCGGCTTTGACGGTGATCTTGAAGACGGCTTCGGTCTTGGGAGCAAGCTCGCGGATTGGCTCGAACTTGACCATCGCGCACTGGTTGAGGTCGGTCACGCTGAACTTCGTCGGCCCGGAGGCGGAGACGAACTTGAACTGCTCAGGCAGCGGACAGGTCAAGACGATGTTGGTGTCGGCTTGGGTGCCGGTGTTGGTGATGCGAATTTCGTAGGTCGTCTCTTGGCCTTTCTCGACGGGGTCGATGACGTCCACGAGTTCCATCCGCAACGCGGGGATGCCAGTCACTTTGGTTTGGCAATCAGCGCGAGCCGTAAGGCGGGACCCCGTAGCGATAGCTCCCCACTGGCCGACACCACTGGTACTGGCCCGAGCGTCGAAGGTAAACTCCGTATGCTGGCCCGGGCCAAGGAGCTTTGGGAGGGAGTTGATGGTCTTCGAATAGGCTTCGGGGTTCACGACCAACCATTGCGGTGGGAACTGAAGTTGCACGCCATCGAGCGCCACCGGTGCATTGCCAGGGTTCGAGACTCGCACCACGTAAGGCGTGGCACGTTGAACCATGGTTTCCTTGGGCCCGGTGATGGCGATGTTGAGTTGAGGCACTTGGATCAGCGTCTTCGAGGTTGCGGCGACATCGACACAGTCTGCCGCTTTGGCATCGATCTGGTAAGGCTTCTCACCACCCGTTGTGGAGGTTGCGTTCCCTTGTCGCCATTCGACTTCACCAGGCTGTAACTTGGGAATGGTGTAAACCGAAGTCTTGTCGAAGCCATTGATGGAGACGTTGACATTTTCGACCGCACAATTTCCAACGTTTTTCACAGAGTAAGTCACAGGGAAAGTTTCACCCAGAATGGCGGTCTTCGGTGAGGTGATCGTCACCGCGAGTTGCGGGTTCTGGACCTGGACCTTCATGGCCGCGGTGCCTGTGAACGTCACCCAGGCTTGGCAACCGGTTTCACCGGGGAGCGTGGGTTTGACGACAATCGGGAAGTCCTGGCTTTGCTTGATGTCCAAGCTCGCCAGTTCCCAGATGTAGACGCCATCCATCGCCGCGACCGCGGGCTTCTCGGCCGTGATCGTCGCTCCTTTGGCTGCTCGCACTTGCACCGTCATCTTTTGCAACGGCTGCCCGGAGATGTTTTTCACACTCAATGTGTATTTATTGGTTTGGTTGATCTTCACAACCGGCGGGCCAGACCACTCGAGTGATACTGCGGCTTCAGGCCGGATCGGCTCGACCGCTTGCACCGGAGTCACACCATTGGTGATCGACACGACCGCGTCAGCTGGGATGATCTGGCTTGGCACATCCGGTGCCACTTTCGGCTCCCCGGCGGTGAGGTTGTAGGTCGCATAACTGAGTAGGCTCAAGGCACAAAACCCGAGCGCAAATCGCTTCCAAAACAGGGGCATCTGGGGGATCCTTTACGAGCCAATGAAACAAGACTTCGCCACCTTGCCCCTGCTCAATACCTTGCCCCAACCCCCACCGTCAAGGCCAACACCCAGACAGCCCTTTGACATCGGTCGTCGCTACCTCATTCAGCCTGCGGTCATAAAATCGCGGAGCATCTGGAGGTGGATGGGATCCATGGCTTCGCCGTCGGGGCCGTCTTTGGGGGTTTCGAGGATCATCGGCAACTTGGCGAAGCGCGGTTCGTTGACCAACATCTGAAAGGCCGCTTTCCCAATCTTGCCTTGGCCTAACCCCGCATGGCGGTCCACGCGGCAGCCGAGGTCTTTGACACTGTCGTTGACGTGGATGACGTGAATCTGCTTCAGCCCGACAATGTCGTCGAACTCGTCGAGTGTCGTTTGAAAGGCGAGTTCGGTGCGGAGATCGTAACCCGCCGCGAAGACGTGGCAGGTATCCAGGCACACGGCCACGCGGTCTGGCTCCGCGACGCCTTCGAGGATCGTGGCCAAGTGCTCGAACTTGTAACCGAGGGTGGTGCCCTGCCCCGCGGTCGTTTCGATCAGTACGCGGACCTTGTACCCCGAAGAGCGCGCCAGGGCCAAATCCAAGCCCTTGATCACCCGCTCTAAGCCCGCTTCTTCACCGCTACCCACGTGGGCACCGGGGTGCGTCACGAGGTACGCCAAGCCCAACGCCTCAGCTCGCTCCAACTCGACGACGAACGCATCGACCGATTTCTGGAACAGAACGTCATCTTGAGCCGCGAGGTTGATGAGGTACGAGTCGTGAGCGGTGACGAACTTGGCTTTGGCGGCTTTGACGTGGGCTTTGAAGAGCCGAACGTCTTCGTCCGTGAGTGGTTTCGCAGCCCATTGCGAGGCGTTTTTGGTGAAGAGTTGGAATGTCTCCGCACTGTATTCTTGGCAGGTCTGGGCGGCTTTGTACAACCCCCCGGCCACGGAGAAATGCGCTCCGAAAAGTGGCATGGTTTACCCGTGGTACTGCTGGTAGAGGCTCTGCAAACCGAGCGGTTCGATGCGGAGTTCCGAGAGTTGTTGCCGACCGAGCCACTCCAGTAGCCGTGGCATTTCGCCCGTGTACTCCATCCGCATGAGTCCAGTTTCGTCGAATGTGGCTTGCAGGGGTTCGCCCGTTGGCCCGGTCGTCGGGCGGGTGCCACGGATGCGAGCGTGAACCTGCCGACCTTCGCGCATCTGCGTGATGTCTTGCAGGTGAACCAATTCGCCTTTCTTCAAGATCGCCACACGGTCGCAAATCGCCTCGACTTCTTGCAACACATGCGAGGAAAAGAGGATCGCTTTACCCTGCAACTTCGCCAAGAGAAGCTGTTCCAGAAGCTGGTCCCGCATGGTGGGGTCAAGGGTGTTGGTCGGCTCATCCAAGATGATGAGTGGCACTTTCGGCAGTAGTACCGTCAGCAGGGCCACTTTGCGCTTCATGCCACTGGACATGCTGGTGAGCTGCTTGTCTGGGTCGATGTCGAGCTTTTTGGCCAGCACGTCGACTTCAGCCCCCGGAGTCTCGCCGCGGAGTTTGCCGAGGAAATGGACCAACTGCCGACCCGTCATGGAGTCGTAAAGTCGCAACTCGCCAGGCAAATAGGCGACCCGTTTACGGACCTCAACACTCTCATGCCAGCAGTCGTAACCCGCGACCGTGGCATCTCCCGAGGTGGGCTTCAAAAAGCCGAGAAAACTCCGCAACGCGGTCGTCTTCCCAGAGCCGTTCGGCCCGAGCAACCCGACGACTTCCCCCGGCTGGATGGCCAGCGTGAGGTCCGAAAGCGCACGGTAGGAGCCGTAGAACTTCGTCAGGTGTTGGGCGTCGAGAATCGGCGGCATGGAATTGAGTTACTGGTTGCCTTCCGATCGTCCAGAGATGCGAGGTTCTACCGAGAATCCTCACATGACTTGAAACGGGCTTTGCGCGTCGATACTTTACGCTCATATGCCTCTCACGCTTGATCAGTACGTGTTGACGTACCTGGATACCCGTGGATTGCCTTGGCCGAAGATGCCCAAGGTCGAGCCTGTGAAGGCACGCCCATCCCATGAGCCGCTGCCGGTCAAAGCCGTTCTGTGGAACATCTATGGGACGCTGCTCGCCGTGCCAGGTGGCGAGTTGCAGTTCGAAGCGGCGATTGACTTCGTCATGGATGCAGCCCTCGATAAGACCATCCAAGAGTTCAAAATGTGGAACTCCATGAGCCGCAAACCGGGGGCACCCGCGGCTTACATGAAGGAGCTTTACAAGAAAGCCCTCACTGCGTTGCAACTCCAAGGCTCAGGGGGCGAGAAGTTCCCCGAGACGTTGAGCGAAAAAATCTGGGACGACATCGTCAAAAAACTCCAGCAAAAAGACTACACCTTCGACGCCACGCTGTACGGCGGCCTCGACGACCTCACCAAGAAGATCGCCTACTTCTTCCACGCCAGCATCCAAGGCTGCGGGGCCTACGAAGGGGCCTGCGACGCCATTCGGCTCATCGCCGACGGCGGTCGGGTGCAGGGGCTACTCGGCGACGGCCAGTGCTTTACCTTTGCCCAACTGCAACGCAGCCTCGGCCAGCAAGAAAACGGCTTCCCTGCAGCGAATTTCTTCCCCGCGAACTTGCGGATCATCTCCGCTGAGAAACGGGCCAAGAAGCCCTCAGACACGCTCTTCGGCGCGGCGGTCGCGGCCCTCGCGGCTCGGGGCATCTCACCAAGCGAGACCCTGCACATCGGCAGCAGCCTGACGCGGGACATCGGCCCAGCCAAGAAGCATGGCATGCGCACCGCCCTCTTCGCCGGGGACAAAGCATCACTCCAGGCCACCGGCGACCAACTCAAAGACCCCGCCACACGTCCTGACGTCTTGCTGACGGAACTCAGCCAAATTGCTAATGTGCTTGGGATGTAGGAGAGCCGAAGGAACTCATATGCCTGCCATAGAACCGCACATCGACCTCAGCCGCGTCGACTTTCACCGAGTCCTCGCGGACCAGGCGGAAATCCGCACCATCTTGCCGCACCGCTACGAGATGGAACTCATCACGGCGATGGTTTACGAAGACACCAAAGAGCACCTCGTCGTCGGCTACAAAGATGTCCGCGACGACGAGTTCTGGGTCCGCGGGCACTTCCCTGGCAACGCGATTCTTCCCGGTGTCTTGATGTGCGAGTGTGCCGCCCAACTGACGGGCTACTACTCACTCCGCAACAAGATCAACGAAGGCGTCTTGATGGGCCTGAGTGGCATCGAGAAAACCCGCTTCCGCCGAGCCGTGCGGCCCGGCGAGCGGCTGATCCTCGTCGGCAAGGGAACCCGGGTGCGTGCTCGCATGACCGTGTTCGATGTCCAGGGTTTCGTGAACGACGACCTCGCCTTCCAGACGGAAGTGCATGGCATGGTTCTTGGCAAAATCGGAGAGTAACTAGGCGTGCGTGGTCGGAAGAAATTGTCTGCCGAGGAACTGGCTCCGTACCAGTGGACTCCCCCCGACCCCTCCGCAAATTACCGCTGGGGCGAAGGCCCCACCGACGCACCCCCCGAACCCGTCACCCCCATCACCCCGTTGGACTGGCCCACGTTCTTCAACAACGCCCAGGCCGTCGAGATCGAAGTCGGCTTCGGCAAAGGGCTATTCCTCGTCAACTCCGCCGTCGAGCAACCGGAGCGAAACTTCTTCGGCATCGAGATCGTCCGCAAGTATCAGCTCTACGCCACCACCCGCCTAGCGAGCCGCAAGCTCCCGAACGCCAGGACTTGCTGCGCCGACGCCAAGCACATCTTCGAGACCTACGTCCCCGAAGCGAGCGTCGCCGCCGTGCACGTCTACTTCCCCGACCCCTGGTGGAAGAAGCGTCACAAAAAACGGCTGCTCATGACCCAAGAGTTCGCCGAGCTGATCCTCAAGATCCTCGTCCCCGGTGGCCTCTTCCACTTCGCCACGGACGTCCCCGATTACTACGCCTGGGTCCAAGAAACCATGGCCCTCGTGCCCCGCCTCGCCCCCCTCGGCCCACCCCCCGAGCCCGAGCCGACCCACGACATGGACTACCTCACCAACTTCGAACGCCGCTTCCGCAAGATCGGCAAACCCATCCACCGCAACCGCTACGAGAAGCGGTGAACTCCGACCGCCGATTTCACGACAGCCGATCCCAATCAACAGGCCAGTAGTGACCCGTGTTATCTAGTGAGCTTCCGTATTGATTTGTAGGTCGCAGTCGAGGAGTCTTCGACGAGGCTCGACAGTGCATGGACTCAGTGACTTCGTAGATCAGCAAGCGATTGCGAGTCGTGTCGGGCCTCGTCGCCAAGCCTCCTCGACCGCGACCTACGCGCTCAGACTGGGAAATATGCTGTCAACTCGCCCAAAAAACCACGGCCTGCTCACGCCATGCCGCTCGCCAAAAGGAGATTTTAGTAAAAATTTCAACTGCACCATTGACAACTTATTGTGGCTTTGCGTACATTGACCGTGAAATTACTCCCAGGAAGTACATAAATGGACGCATCAACACTTCGACTGGCCGCCTGGCATCGTACTCAAGGCGATTCATGGGATCTCATCGCCGCGAAACTGAACATCTCGGTTCGCACGATCGAAATCCTCCCCGTCATCCACTTCGCCGAGTGGCAACAAGCGATGCTCGACTTCGCTCCGCTTGTCGCCCAAGACACACTCTTCCATGCACAAGCCGCGTTGCGACTGCAAACGATGAGCTCGGACGAGAAAATCGCCCAAAACGCTTCGATCGTGATCATGAAACATGACGCCGAAGAGAAGAAGCTCATCGCCAAGCGTGAAGCGCTGCTCGCCAAGGCCAACAAACCCTCCGACTCCGTCGAAATCTCACCCGAAACGCCCGTCATCGAAGAGATCCCCGAAACGCCCGTCACCGAAGCTGAAACTGAATCCCCGATCGTCGAGACGCCTACTCCATCCGAAGCGGCTGCTGAAGAACCGGAGATCGATCTGGTTGGGTCCATCGACTGGAACGCGCTTCCCAAACCAAACAAGCCCCAAGGCCCTAAGACACTGACGAGCTTCCTCGGCGGGAAGTGAGCCGTTCGGGAGAAGTCGCTTCAACTCACTCGGGCTTCCCAGGGGGTGGTGGGTTGGGTTAGCATGGGGGTCTAGGCGACAGGGATGTTGCGATGCCGTGGTTGTTGATTGGGTATATGTTCCTCTTCATTCACCGACCGTTCGAGGTTTGGCCGGTGCTGGGGGATCTGCGGATCGAGCGGATCTACATGATCGGCACGATCCTCGCTTGGTTCGTGCACTCGGGCAAACGGCTCATCCCGAACTTGCAGCACCTCGCTTACGCCTGCTTTGCGACTAGCGTGCTCTCGGCGTGGATCATGAGTCCGTGGATGGAAAAGTCCCAGCCGCTGGTGGAAGATTACTTCAAAATCATCGTCTTTTACGTTTTGCTCGTGACCACGATCCGCGATGAAGCGGCGCTCAAGAAGGTTGTGATCGGGCTGGTGGCCGTCATGGCGGTGTATCTGGGCCACTCGTTCCGGGAGTTCATGGGTGGCCGGCATGTCTACCGCATGGGCATCGTGCGGATGGTCGGCGTCGATTCGACGATGGGTGACCCCAACAGCTTCGGGGCAACAATTGTCTTTGTGCTGCCGTTTGTCGCGGCCTTGTGGCGATCGGGTATCGGCGGGCGTTGGGGCCAGTTGGCGCTGCTGGGTTACACGGGGTTATCGTCGCTGTGCATTCTGCTGACCGGTTCGCGGTCGTCGCTTCTGGGTCTGCTCGCCTGGTTCGCTATTGTCATCCTCGGCCATCGCAAACGCTTCTTGTTCCTCGGGTTGATGGCTCTCGCAGCACCGGGGGCCTTCGTCGCACTCCCTGACTCGCTGCAGAACCGCTTCGAGACGATCATCAACCCCGATGTCGGCCCAGCGAATGCTAAAGAGTCCGGCGAGGGGCGAGTCCAGGGGTTGCTGACGGGCTTCGAGTTATGGAGTGCCAATCCGCTCGCGGGTGTTGGCCCAGGAGCCTGGCGGCCTGCGACCAAGAGTCCGTTAGAATCGCACAACCTTTACGGCCAGCTCGTCGGTGAACTGGGGGCCATCGGCTTGGTGAGCTTCTTGTTCATCTTGTGGGGCTTCTGGCGCAACACGCGACGCATGAAACGCATCCTCCGCGATACACCCGAATGGCGAAACGATCTGCTCTTTCAGGTCTCGTCCGCGGTCACGGTGAGTGTGGTGCTGCTCCTCTTCATGGGCAACTTTGGGCACAATCTCTTCCGGTACAGTTGGCTCTGGTACGGCGGCTTCCTGATCATCGCCCGCCACTGTGCCGAGGCCCGTGCCGAAGCCTACGAAGAAGGGGAATACATGCCCCCAGAACTCTGGGCCGAGATGGAAGAACACGAAGAACTGCAACCGGCGTAAGTCTTGGCGAGCGGCAGCTTGTTTCTGGCGGTTTTAACCCTTCTCCCCTTGCGGGAGAAGGTGTCCGATCCAGGCTCGACAGAGCCAGATCGGACGGATGAGGGGTGACGCGCCTCATCCAGAAAAGGTTCTCTTCCCACATCGAGCGCTGACCCCTCAACCGTCTTTGGAAACTCGTTAAACGAGTTTCCAAATCCACCTTCTCCCGCAAGGGGAGAAGGGATCAAAACGGCCAGAGATCACAAGCTTTCAGCCCCCAAAGATGTTTCAAGCGGTGGCTTACGCAACGCCGCTCGCCATGAATGGCCTTACCGGATCACCTTCCGGGAGAAGGCGACGATAAACAGGCCGAAGAGCAGCGTCCCCATGATCGATTCGAGCATGACGGGGACGTTCATCCAGCCTTGGGCGATCTCACGGATACCACCCATCCCCGAGGTGAACACCGAGACGCTCGTGATCAGGCCGATCATGATGCGGTTCTCGATGTCGAGCTTCGAAGCCCCTTCGCCAGGGAACGGCAGCTTATCCGTGTAGAACTTGTTCACATCCCAGGCGTAGATGGCTGCGAAGCCCAGGATGATGACGATGGCCATCCGCACGGCTCGGACCGGGTTCGTGCCGTAGCCACAGCCGAGATCCAGGAAGAGCCAGTCGATGAACTTCTGCCATTGGGTCCAGGGGCGTTTCCAACTCGCTGGACGTGACAGCCGTTGGGCGACTTTGAAGCGGTAAAAAGCCCAGTCTTCTTGGTCAAAGCGGTGCAGCGTCGAGTAGCACTTTTTGAGTAAGCCGTACTCTTGCATCGCATCGACGTGGCGGCCTTCCTTCTCGCTCAAGAGCCGGCCTTCGATCTGCTCGGGCTGAATCCGGATCCGCTCGCCGACGGTGTTGAGCATCGCGAATCGAGTGTCCGGCCCGCCTTCGATCCCTTCAAGGTAGGCGAAGTCATGGAGCTTGGCCTTCGAGAGGTCCACGAGCTTTTCCATGCGGCAACCATCGAGCGAGAACTTCTTCTCGACATTCGAACCCCGAAACAAAAAGTCCCCGTGGAACTTCGACTTCGTACAGACGAAACCCTCCTCGGCATGGCAACTCCGGAAGTCCGCCTCGGAGTGAAAGGTGCAATCTTTGAACTCGCACCACGAGAGAAACTGAGCCTCCCAAAAGTGAGCCTTCAAACCGAACTCACAGCCGGTGAAACTTGCCTTGCCCTTGAACTGGGTGTGCGTGGCGAAGAATTCGCCTTTGACCACTAAGCCATTGATCGCACACTTCTGGAAAACAGAACCATCCCAGGTCAGGTTCTTTTCGAAGGTGGCCTTGCGGGAGAACTGCGCACGTTCAATGGTGCAAGCCACGAAGCTGGCCGTACCCTGAAACGTGACACTCTTGAACATCGGTTGCACCAGCAGGCAGGCCTTGAAGGTGATGTTCTCTGGAATCGTGCCCTGGAACTTCATGCCACGAATGCGGACGTTCTCGACGGACTTCCCTTCACGTAAGCGTGCCCAGGCTTCGTCGGGTGACATATCGGCTCGCTTGGAGCCAGTGTCTTCGGCTTCGGGGGCGTTCAAGTCCGGCGCTTCGTTTTCCATACGGTCCAGTCTCGCAACAAGGATTTGGTGATTGCTAAGATACCTACCAGAGACCCGTTTAGCTTCTGTGAGTTCACGAAAAATGCCGACTTACGATTACCGCTGCGATGCCTGTGGCCATGAGTTTGAAGAGTGGCAATCCTTCACGGCCGAGAAACTGAAGAAGTGCCCGAGTTGCAAAAAGAACAAACTGCAACGGCTCTTCGGCAGCGGGGCGGCCATTGTGTTCAAAGGCTCCGGCTTCTACGACACGGACTACCGCCAAGCCGACGAAAAGAAGAAAGCCGAGAGCAAAAAGCCAGCCGCCGAGAAACCCGCGGAGACCTCGACAGAATCCAAACCCGAGACGAAAACCGAGACCAAGCCCGAAGCTAAACCTGAAGCGAAGACCGAAGACTCGAAGCCCAAGAAGCCTGCGAAGAAAGCCGGGGGTTCGAGTGAGTAAAGTGACCTGCCCTATCTGTGACCATCCGATGCCCGCGAACTGGATGGAGTACCCCGAATACCCGTTCTGCACGAAGCGTTGCAAGCTCATCGACCTCGGCCGCTGGCTGAGCGAGGATTACAAGATCCCCGACAACAAACCACAGTCCCAAAGCTCCGAAACGAAACCCGTCGAGGAGTGAGGGTGAATCCAACCCACTCTGCGAAAGGTCACATCGAAAGGCAACCTCATCCCCCAACCCCCTTCTCCGTAGCGGCCGAAGCGGAGAAGGGGGAGAAAACCCCATAAATCATGCAGTTTTCCGCAATTTCTTGCACCCCTCTCCGTTTAGGGCATGGTCACAAGTCGTTTTCGGCTTGAAATACAACCTCACCCCCAACCCCTCTCCGAAACGGAGAGGGGAGCAAGAAATTGTGAAAACGGCTTGTTTTCAAGGGTTTTTCTCCCCCTTCTCCGTTTCGGAGAAGGGGGTTGGGGGGATGAGGTTGCCTTTGGAAATCGGGGATGCGATCATACTTGAGCCGTTTCCGAGAGGGGCTGGGGGTGAGGTGGTTTTTCCTGCCAAAATGGGTTTGGGATGAGCTTCCCCAAAATTCCTGAAAATTCCCTCAAGTCGTCTGGCGTTGGAGGTTCGGCGTGGGTATGAGCCGAGGACACGGACTCGGAGATTTCAGGATGAAGACGTTCCTACGTGGCTCTTTGGCAGCGGTGGTGGTGGTTGGGGTTCAGGGTTGGGCCTGGGGCCAACGCTTTGGCGAAGATCGCCCCCTCACCCCAGCCGCACCAGCACCCATGGCCCCAGCGCCTGCTCCCGCGGCACCCGCGCCGATGGGGAAGCCTCCTGAGACGCTCCCGACCTTCCCGACGCAACCGGTCGCGTTGCCAACGTTGAAATCGACGCCTGCTCAACCTGCCTACGTCGAGCCACCGCATGAGTGGGCCATCAAGCCCGAACATGGCGAGTGGATGATCTGTGTGAAGAGCTACTCGGGCGAAAAAGCCCGTGAACATGCCACCGAAATGGCCCGCCTGATCCGTACCAATCAACGCGCTGCGACCTACGTCTTCGAGCGCAATGCAGAGGAACGCCAACGCGAAGAAGTGCGGCTCAAAGAATACCGGGAAATGAAGCTCAAGGAGCTGACGCCGTTCTTGCAAGTACAGGCTCAGATGAAGTTAAAAGCGGGGGAAACCGGTGCGGAGTTCGTGGATACCGCCACGACCATCCGCGTGCCCAAGCCGAAAATGATCCCCCAAGACTGGGCTGTCCTCGTCGGCGGTTTCGAGACCATGGACAAAGCTCGCCAAGCCCTCGACACCATCCGCAAGTGGCCGACGCCACAGAATGAAACGCTGCTCGACCGCGCCGTCATGACCAAACCCGGCAACGGCAAATCGACGACCGAAGCCGTGTACATCAACCCGTTCACGACAGCTCTCGTGGTGCCGAACCCGAGCATTCGCCGGGCACAAAACCAAGTGAACGTCGACCCGATCATCTGGAAGCTCAACGAAGAAGAACCGATGAGCTTGCTCAATAGCCCAAAGACGTGGACCTTGATCGTTAAGGATTTCTCGGTGCCGACGAGTGTCCAGACCAAAGACCAAGACGGCGGTATCTTGGGCAAGATCTTCGGTGATTCCAACGACCCGGCCAAAGTCCTGGATGCCACGGCCCTGCAAGCCCGTGAGATGGCCAAAGCCTTGCGTGACCCCAAGATGCAACAAGCCGCCGAGCAAGCCGCCCGCCGCAATGGGCTGACACCCCGGCCACTCGAAAGCTTCGTCTTACACGTCCGCACCGGCAGCCGCGTGACCGTCGGCCAATTCGATGGCCCGAACGACCCCGCTCTGTTGGAAATGCACAACCTGCTGCGTGCGATTTACTTCGAAGTCTGGGATAAGCCCAAAGAGCAAGGCGGTAAGCTGATCGAGAAGCGCTTCTTGTTCGACAACATCATCCCGATGCCGATCCCGAAGAAGTGACCCGATCATTGACAGGCATTGGCGAGTTCCACCCAGGCTTCGCGGTCGGAGGTGTCGGCATCCACCAACTCATGCTGGCAAGCCAACAACTCTAGCCGTGCGGCTTCTTTTTGGCCGAGGTCCAGGAACACCTGAGCTAACGACAGCCGGATGGTGAGGGTCTGGAGGGAGTGGGCTTCGGCGAGGCGGATCGCTTGGCGGTAGAGCGGAATCGATTCGTCGGGATCGTTTGTGAAGTCTGCTTCCGTTTCGAGCAGCACGGGATGCTCACCATGCGTTGCCTGCAGGTCGGCGAGAACTTCCTGCAAGCCAGCAAAGTGTGACGCTTGAAGCACATCATCTTCCGCCGAACTCGCATTCACGATCAGTAACGCGGCATCGCTTACCTTCGCCCACTCCTCTTTGCGAAACGGCCAAGCCTCCATTTCCATCTCCTCGCGACCTGATGCCAACTTCTGCTAAACCCTATCCCCCGCACCCTATACCCTATCTCGATGGCCACTTTGCAACTCGATCGTTTGCCGCGGA
Source organism: Fimbriiglobus sp. (assembly GCA_051659845.1). Classification (GTDB taxonomy): domain Bacteria; phylum Planctomycetota; class Planctomycetia; order Gemmatales; family Gemmataceae; genus Fimbriiglobus. The sequence continues at coordinate 47,525 of JBOFPH010000001.1, forward strand.
ATGCCACACCGGGAGAGGTGTTGAGGTTCGTTTGTACGCGGGGGAAAGTCGACCGTACCGTCGTCGGGCGGATTTCGTTCCTCGGCAACGGGGCCATCGTCAATGTGCCGGAGAGCCAAGCGGTCCGGCTCGTCGCAGCACTGGATGGCGCGACGTTTCGTGATTACCCTGTGCGGGTGCGGTTGACTTCAGCCCTCACGCAACCGGATGCCGCCCAGCACTTCGGGCACTTCACGCATCTCTTACAACTGGAAGCGGACGCGGAGCGCGAGCAGTTTGAACGCTTCTCCAAGAGCGGCGTCGAGGCCGATGGCACGAGCCTTTCGAAGCTGATCGTGCGTGAGGAAGACATTGCCCTCGGTGGTCGGTTCGTGGTCACGCTGACGCGGGGTAAGGGTGCGACACCGTTGCCACCGAACCGCTTGCAGCCAGGGTCACCAGTGGTCATGACGCAAACGGGTGTCTCCCGGCCATCGAGCTTTCGTGGGGTCTTGGTGGAGCGGCGCGAGCGTTACATCATCGTGGCACTCGAAGAATCCGAAGACGACCGACCCGATGATGCCAGTTGGCGCCTTGACCTCTCGCCGGACGAAGCGGCCCGTCAACGGCAACTGGCGGCGTTGAATCGGGCTGGGGCGGCCACCGGTGATCGGCTCGCCGAGTTGCGGGCCGTTCTGCTCGGCCAACGCCGACCGAACTTCGATCCGCACCCGATGCCAGGCGTGAGTGTGAGCCTTAATGAGCCACAACAGGCTGCCGTGAACTTTGCTCTCTCGGCTCAGGATCTGGCCGTCATCCACGGCCCACCGGGGACGGGTAAGACGACGACCCTCGTGGAGCTGATCCGCCGGGCAGTCGAGAACGGCGCACGAGTCTTGGCTTGTGCGCCGTCGAATGCCGCGGTCGACAACATGCTCGATAAGCTCCTGAAACTCGGGCTGTTGCCGGTGCGGATTGGCCACCCGGCCCGCATTGCCGAAGAGCTGCGCGATCGCGCGATTGATACGCTCGTCGAGCGACACCCCGAGGCCCGACAAGCCCGCAAGTACACCAAAGAAGCCCGCGAACTACTGGCCAAAGCCAACAAATGGACAAAGGTCAAACCGGCCCCCGGCGAACGGTCCGCTTGGCGAGCCGAAGCCCGCGAACTCCTAGCCCTGGCTCGCCGAGCGGAGCAGAACGCCACCGAACGGATCTTGGCCGATGCTCGCATTATCTGCGGCACACTGACAGGCATCGACTCGGAACGGCTGGGCCAACTGCGTTACGATCTCCTCGTCATCGACGAAGCCTGCCAAAGCCCGGAACCGGCTTGTTGGATTCCGATCTTGCGGGCGAACCGTGTCGTCTTAGCTGGGGACCCCTGCCAATTGCCGCCGACGGTGATCTCGCAGGAAGCCGCTGAAGAGGGACTAGCAGTCAGCATGATGGAGCGTGTCATGGCCCTCCATGGCGCGGCGGTTTCGCGCTTGCTCACGGTCCAATACCGGATGCACGAGACCATCATGGGCTTCTCGAACGCCGAGTTCTACGGCGGCGAACTGGTCGCCGATGAGACCGTGGCCAAGCATACTTTGGCGGACCTCGAAGGGGTGACACGCAGCCCACTCACCGAGACGCCAGCGAAGTTCATCAACACCGCCGGGGCCAGTTACGACGAAGCCCAAGAAGAGGACACCGCCAGCCGCTACAACCCGCAAGAAGCGGACCTCGTCATCAAGTACGTCAACCAACTCTTGAGCGAAGGGGTGAAGCCCGAAGTGGTGGCGGTCATCTCGCCGTACAACGGCCAAGTCCGGTACATCCGCGAAAAGCTCGGCGAATCTGGCATCGAGGTGGATAGCGTCGATGGCTTCCAAGGCCGAGAGAAAGAGGTGATCTTGATTAGCCTCGTGCGCTCGAACCCCGACGGGCAAATCGGCTTCCTCTCGGACGTCCGGCGAACGAACGTCGCTCTCACCCGCGCCCGCCGTAAGCTGATCGTCATCGGCGACACCGCCACCCTCTCCAACCATGACTTCTACCAACGCCTGAGCCAATACTTCGAAACCACCGACAGCTATGCGAGCGTCTGGGAAGAGATGTGATCGCTGCAAGGAAAACAATCGATTCCAAGGCTCATGCTCGAAAAACAGTTCAAACGGGTTTCTGGTTCAGCCCGCGCTACTCGCCGAGTCGTGGGGGATGTCGTTGAATAGAAGTGTCGACGGCTTTCGTGGAGAGGTCAATGTTTGCCCTAATCAGCTTGATTCGCCGGGAGTTCGCGGCTTACTTCCTATCACCCGTGGCTTATGTCACGATGGTGGTCTTTCTCGGAGGAACGGGAATCCTGTTCTTCTTTGTGATGAATGGTCTCACGATGTCTGGGCCGCAGGGGATCGAATACCCCATGCAACAGTTGCTTGGGAATCGGTTGTTCTGGGTTATCTTCCAGTTCATCCTGCCGCTACTGACGATGCGATTACTGGCTGAGGAACGTGGCTCCGGCACACTCGAAATGTTGCTCACTGCTCCGATTCGAGATTGGCAAGTCGTCGTCGGGAAGTACATCGGGTCACTGCTCTTTTATATCGTGATGACATTGCCGATGGTGGTCTTCTTGCCCGTACTCATGAACCTGGATTGGTCCACGATGAAACCGGGGATCGACCCTTGGCCCATCGTGACCACGGCGATCGGTTTTTACAGCATCGGGCCAATGTTCTTGGCTCTCGGCCTCTTCTTCAGCTCTCTTGTGAAATCCCAGTTGGTCGCAGCGTTGATTGCGATGGTGGCGAAACTCTTCTTCATCGTGCCAGTCTTCATTCTCCCTGAACTCGATGCCAACTGGCTACTGAGCAAAATGCTCACCTACATCAGCATCCCGGATCATTTCGCTCGTGACTTCACACGTGGTGTTGTCGATACCCGGCACTTGGCCCTCTATACCACGGTCGCGGTCTTTTGCCTCTTTCTTACTGTGGTGTCGCTCGAAGTGCGCCGCCTGCGGGCTTAAGGACGATCTCTCATGGAAACGAAGAAAAACGCCGTTCGAATCAGCCCCGCCAAAGACGTACGACATCGGACGACTTGGGGGAACCGCTTCCGCTTCATGATGCGGGTGTTCAGTTTATTCTCCCTGATCGCCATGGCGGTCGGCGTCCTGCTGACTTACGACGAACTCCCATGGTCCGCGGGCAAAATCGCCCTCTTGGAATCCGCGTCTGAGGTCCTGCAAGGCCAAGCTGGGCTGATGGCACAAATCGGCGTCGGTTTGTTGCTTGTCGGTGGGGTGTTTTTGATTCTCGAATCGCTCATCGAGATCGTGGGCCTGTTTGTCCTCGTCACCGGTCGGCGAGCTGTTGTGGGTGTGAACACGGTGCTTCAGATCACAGCAGCCGTGGCACTGTTGATTGGCGTCAACGTTATCTCCTTCCGGCATTACTGGCGCGGAGACCTGACCCGCGATCAACGCTTCACCTTCTCCAAGCTGATCGAATCTGACCTGAAACGCCTACGGTCCACGCAACCCACGACTATCGTCGTCTTACGGAAAAGCCAATCCGACCGGGACGCCTACGATAGTGCTGCCGAAGCTAAGGTCGTTGAGAAGGTCAAGGATCTCGTGGACCAGTTGCGTGAGTACGGTTCACAGTTCCAGATTGTTGAACTGAACTCCGAAGACACGGCCTTTGAACGCAAGAAGAAGGAAGTTTGTGCCCGCCGGCCAGGGTTGGCCCAGGCGATTGCGAGCGCGCCTGAGAACACGATTTTCTTCTACGCCGACGAAAAGGTGCAGACCCGGACCCGCGCCGAAGCCGAACGGCTCGCCGCGGGGGTCGGCTCACGTCCCGCGACGCTCACTGATCCTGCCGATGCGGACAAGGCTCTGGTCTACCCCGCGAACATTGCCCGTCTACCGTTCCGGGACTTTTACCAACTCGACAAAACCACTTCCCGCGAAGCGACTGAGACCGAACGCACCCGCGCCGGGGTCCTGGCTGGGGGCGTTGTGTTCGGGCCAGGGGCCGTGGGCCAAGGAAACCTGGCGCTGATCTCGCGTGGGCCGGAAGTCTTCATCCGGAAGTTGCTCACCCTTGAAGAACGCAAGCCGCGTGTGGGTTTGGCGGTCATTCACCCGCTGCTCACGAGCCGCGAGTCGGTTGAGGAGTACACCGCGGCCGGGATGCGTACCGCTCTCGAACGCAACGGCTTCGATGTCACGGATATCATCCTGAAAAAATGGAGCCGCTCTGGCCCACCGACCCCGGCTGCGACCACGTTTGAAGAATCCGAACTGGATCGTAGCGAAGCCCGTTACAACCTCTTAAACCTCTTGATCGCCAACCGCGAAACACTCATCGACCGGCTCTCCAAGGATCTCAAACTGGCCGAGGCCGCGGTCAGTGCCGCCGATGCTGCGATGGACGTGGACGAGAAACGCAAGAAGTTCATGGAGGCCGCTCGGATCGTCGGGGGTTATGTTCGTGGGCGAATCACTTCGGATGTCGAAGTCAAAGCCGTCATCACGCAGCTTAAGACCCAGACCGAGTCCCTCCGAGCTGAGACCGTCGAGTTCCAATCTCAAGTCGGCGAAGCCGGCACGCAATACCGTGAATTGCTCCGCAACGAACGGGCTGTCGAGAGCCGTCGGCTTGTTGATGTCTCGGCGAAGCTGCAACAATACGTCGCCGAGACGGATATTCTCATCGTGCCGCGCCTGACGGTGACAGACATCGTCCGTGGTGACACCATCCCTGGATCGATCTTCAACCTGAGCACCGAACAGGCCCAGGTCGTGCGCGAGTTCATGAAGGCTGGGAAACCGGTGCTCTTCGCCTTAGGCCCCGTCATTAACGATGCTCGCGGGCCTGCCGAAGGGCCAGACGAAGTGGAGAAGCTGCTGCCACAGTTTGGTATCATCCCCGGTCGGCAAACGATCTTGACGGATGAAGAATCTCTGGCCATCAGCGAACGCCAGGGCGAAGGATTCGGTGTGGCGGTGAAGCTCTCGCCGCTGCTCTTCGAAGTGCCTGAATCCGTGAACCCAAACCCCAACCCGATCTCCGCAGCCTACCGCACCACAGCACGGGCCGTCGACCAGAAACTCGACGTCAAGAAAAGTGGTTACCGGCCGATTTACCTCGCCTCCGGTGTCGCCGAACGTAGCCCGTTCCAGCCAGAAATCGCCTTCACCGGCAAGAACAGCTTCAACAAAGACAACCCACTGTTCAGCGAAGACAACCCACCTCGCTACGAACCCGCCAAGCCGGACGATCCGAAACGGGGCACCCGCGAGGAAGAACGCCGCGGGCCATTCCCGGTGGGCGTCGCTGTCGAGACCAAGATCCCCACGGATTGGGTTGACGACAAGAAAGCCAAATCAACCTACGCTTTGAGCGCTGTCACGGGCGTCGCGGGATTGACCCCGATGAAGCCAACGAGCACCGACGCCCAACTCGAAGCCGTGTCGTGGGCGATCACCTCACCCGGCTTGGGGGCACTGGGTGTCGGCCTCACCGGCTTGGCCCTCGATCAGGTCGAGCGGCCGACGGTCCGCGTCGTGGCTCTCGGTCACGGTGGCTTGTTTAATGGTAACAAGCTCGACGCGGCGACCGAGACGCTGCTCGTCCACACGCTGACCTGGCAACTGAAACGCGATAATGCACTGCCTGCCGCGCCGACGGAACAAACAACGTGGAGCTACCCCCGCGCCGACCTCACACCGAAGATGTTCACCATCTGGGTGGGGGTCATTGTCCTCGTGCCTTTCGTCATCGCCGTCCTGGGGCTGATCGCGCTCATGACCCGCCAAGTGCGGTAGGGACTTTACCTCACCCGTCTCCGTTTCAGGAGAGGGAAACCAGATTCCTCAAAACCTTCGAGGCCCGCCCATGCCATTGATCTCGACGGAAGGTTGGAACATCGCACCGGAAGTCCAGAATGCGATTTCGTCGCGTCATCCCGTGGTGGCTCTGGAATCGACTTTGATCTGCCACGGGCTGCCTTGGCCCACCAATCTGGAAACAGCCAAGAAAGCCGAAGCCGCTGTACGCGCCGAAGGGGCGATTCCTGCGACCATTGCCATTCTCAACGGCAAGCCCACCATTGGCATGTCCGAGGATCAACTCGAAACCTTGGCTCAGACGCCAGGTGTCATGAAGGCCAGCCGCCGTGATCTGGGCGTGGCGGTCGGCTTACGTCGCACCGCCGCGACGACCGTCTCGGCGACCATGACCTTGGCCCATGCCGTGGGCATCGCGGTGTTCGCCACGGGCGGCATCGGCGGCGCTCATCTTCGCACGAACAGCCAGATGCCTCTCGACATCTCCGCCGACCTCACCGAACTCTCTCGCACCCCGGTCCTCGTGGTGAGTGCCGGGGCGAAAAGCATCCTGGATGTCCCGCAGACATTGGAGTTACTCGAGACCTTTGGCGTCCCTGTGTTGGGTTACCGAACCGACGATTTCCCAGCCTTCTACGTCGGTGGCGGAGCGGGGTCGGTCTCGTATCGAGTGGAGTCCGCGGAGGAGGCTGCGATGGTCTTTGCCGCGCACCGGAAGCTAGGCCGCAGTGGCGCGATTTTGGCTCAGCGAGTCGATGATGATGTAGCGATCCCGCCGGAAGTGTTTGAGTCGGCGATGAAACAAGCCGATCAAGAAGCGAAGAACCGCGACATTCAGGGCGCCCAACTGACGCCCTTTTTGCTCAGCCGACTCGCGGAGTTGACCGTTGGTAAAACACTCTTGGCGAATCAAATGTTGATCGTCGCCAACGCCCGACTTGCCGCCAAGACCGCTCTCTTTCTCGCAGGCCAGCCATGACCCCAGAACAGCAAAAGTTCCTGAGAAACTTCCTCCACCAAACGCTTCAGAGCGCTGTGAACTCGTTCCTCTGGAAGCTCCCGTGGTACATCAAGCTGGCCATCATCGGCGCGATCGGCGGCTCCATCTATTACTGGAATCTGTACTGATCCACGGCGGAAAGTCTTCAACATTCATGACGTCGAATCTCAGCCAATGACTCTGACTTTCGAGGGTTTTGATCCCTTCTCCCCTTGCCGGAGAAGGATTTGGAAACCCCGTAACGGGGTTTCCAAAGACGGATGAGTGGTCTGCGCTTGGTGTGGGAAAACGCCTTTTCTGGATCAGGCGCGTTACCCCTCATCCGTCCAATCCGGCTCTGTCGAGCCTGGATCGGACACCTTCTCCCGCAAGGGGAGAAGGGAGAAAAGCGCGAGAAAACATGCAGGCACAACGGGTCAGAAACTGTTTTCCAACACCTTACCGCTTCACGGGCATCGACTCGCCGTATTGCATGGTTGTTGGCATCGCTGGCTTGAAGCTGTTGGGATAACGGGTCGAGTCGTACAAGCTCGGCAACGGCAGTCCATTCGGCTGCGTGGTGGCTCGGCGATCGCGGCGACCAAGCACGTTGTTGATTGTGCGGACGAAGGCGTTGTCGTCGATAATCCCCGCGACAGCCCGGCTGACGTAACGTGCGGTGCCGGAGAAGATGTTCGTGGCGGTGTCCGCGGGTTGGACGACCATCTTGGTCGTGTCAATGGGGCGTGAGTCAATCACTTGGGCACTTGCCGAACCCGAACCCGCCACGGCCCACGCCACCACCGCCATCAAACCCAAAAGATAACGACGCATCTCATCCCCTCCCTGAGAGTCCGCTGACACACAACCGGACGATAGCAACCCCCCTCACCCTGTCAAGAAAAATCCACAGACCGTGTAGCCACGGTGCGGAGCTTGCGGCTAGCCTCGAATGAAGCTAGACTCACATCACCAACTCTCATCGTGGGAAACCGAAATGCACACCCAAAGACGCGGACTCACTTGGGTTGAAGTTCTGGTGGTGATTGGCATCGTAGTCATTGTCCTCGGGCTATTGTTGCCGAAAGTTCGACGGGTCAGGGAAGCTGCCTCGCGGGCACAGTGCCAGAACAACTTCAAGCAAATCTTGTTGGGTATGCAATCTTATGCGGATGAGCACCATGCGGCCTACGGGCCAGGCTGCTTCGGGGCGGCTGGCCAGGAACCAGAAATGCGGCTGAGTTGGCAAGTGCCATTATTGCCGTTCGTGGAACAGGATGAGGTCTTCCGTAGCTTCGATCCCGAGTGCGGCTACACCCCCGAGGTGGCGAGCCGATTGAAGCGGCTCAAAGTCTACAGTTGTCCCTCGTTCAGTCTAGATACTCCAGTGACGAATTACGTGGCGATGGCCGGGCTGGGTGCCGATGCTCCTCTGCGGCCACTTGGCCAGCCGGGCAACGGCCTCATGGGTTACGACCGAGCAACTCCTCCGAAAAAAATCACAGACGGCACAGCCAACACCATCGCCATCGCGGAAACTCACTCAGCCCTCGGGCCGTACGCCCAAGGTGGCACCGCGACACTGCGAGTCTTTGACCCCTCCACCCCGAATCTCTTCGCTGCCGATGGCGCCTTTGGCAGCCCACACGACAAGCGCTTCCTCGTCGGCATCTGCGATGGCTCGGTGCGAGTTTTGAAGTTCGACCAGAACCCCCAGGTGTTCGCCGACATGGTCACCATCGCTGGCGGCGAACCCAACTCCCTGGACTGAGCCGTGGACCAGGTTGTGACTCTTCAACGTCGACGCCACTGGCTCTTCACGGTGGCCACCTGGCTGACGCTGGTTCTCATCCTGCAAACCACGATCTCGATTGTCTCTCGCTACCCCGATTACTTCCCGCCCGATTTCTCCTCGCTGTTCCTCGAAGGTCGCCAGGATCACTTTCATGGCCTGTATGAGCTTGCGTTTTACCTCCACATCGTCGTTGGCCCCTCTATTCTCTTCTCCGGCGCGGTGTTGCTTTGGGGCCGATTGTTGCCGTTCCGCCAACCGTATCACGCCTGGCTCGGGCGGGTTCACGTATTGGCCATCGTGATGGTGCTCACACCGAGTAGCCTCGTCATGGCGCAGCACGCATTCGGTGGCTGGCCCGCGTGGCTGAGCTTTTCGCTCTTGTCGCTGCTCACCGCGACTTGTGCGATTGCAGGAGTCCGAGCTGCACGTCGGCGGGAGTTCGTGGTTCACCGTCGGTGGATGTTGAGATGCTTTGTGTTGCTGTCGTCGGCTGTCGTGTTGCGAATCCTCTCAGGGATGGCATCCGTCGTCGGTGTCGAGAACCCGGAGTTGGCCTATCAAATCGCCGCCTGGACCAGTTGGCTCGGACCACTCGCCATCCTCGAACTCACCTCGAAGCGATCCGTGGTCAGTCGCTCACATCCGTGAAGCGGAATGCGCTCAGTATGTATTGTTTTACCCATTCGCGCATAGTTTCTGTGTCTTTTGATCCCTTCTCCCCTTGCGGGCCTTGCGGGAGAAGATGGATTTGGAAACCCTTCAAGGGTTGCCAAAGACGGATGAGTAACTGTGGCGGCGGACAAGGGTATTGTGCTGTTGCCCAACTCTTCGTAAACCCTTGCCGCCGCCACAGTTACCTGGTGGCTGCTCGGATGAAAAGAGTGAAAAATCGATGTCCGGCAGCCATA
>JBOFPH010000002.1:0-60618 GCA_051659845.1 Fimbriiglobus sp.
TCTCCGAAGCGGAGAGGGGTGCCAGAAATTGCGAAATCTGCTTGTTTTCTGGAGGTTTTGCTCCCCTCTCCGTTTCGGAGAGGGGTTGGGGGTGAGGTTGCCTTTCAATGCCGAAACGACTTGTGACCATACCAATGCCCGCAAGGGGAGAAGGGATCAAAAGACACGGAGCACGACTGCTCTTGGGTGAGTTTTCCTCACGGAATGCGAACGCCTCGTCGCTTGCCGAGAGTCTGCGGGTGGGCACGGGAAACGCCAAGAGCCGCGGGAGCGGTCTTCAAGGACGACTCCAGCGGCTCTGAGTGAGCGAATCCGGTGGTGAGCTTAGGCCACGACTGCGGCCATCCGCCGCCGACGCACCCAACCCCCGACCGCCAACAACCCCGCCGACACCCCCAGAACCGTCATCGGCTCAGGGATGGGAACCACAGTGCCGTTGAATTGAAAATCATTAACGCTGAAAGTGCTCGCGGATGAAGTTGCACCCCAAGCGTAAAGTCGGAATTCGATATTTGACGACAGATTTTGGTAAGCAGGGTCGCTTAGGGAGATGGTTCCACCGCCGAAAACAGGTGATCCGATATCGCTAGTATACCCGTCAAGGCTTGAGCGAAGAGCAAAGTTACTGATCGTAGCCGATGATCGTTCTGATGTATATTGAATTGAATTCAAGTTCAGCAAAAATCCTGAGTTGGGAGTCATAGACCAATTGAAATATGCGGTTGGGTCAAAAGAAGCAGTGTTCCAACTGGCGGCGTTGTATCTGTTTGAACCAGCGTTTGCCGTAATACCAGCTCCACGACCGATACCACTGACTGTGAGGTTGGCGTCGACAGTTTGACCAGAAGTGAATGGGTTCGAGGCGCTTGGATTCGTTGCAGTTATAGGATTGTCAAAAATGCTTTGTGCGTTCGAAGCCGAACAACAGAAAATTCCAGTCATCAAAGCAAATAAAAACGAACGCATGATTGAAGTCTCGCTTCTAGCACGGGATGGCTTTCAAGTCACGCCGTGGGAGAGACACGACCGTTTATATATTACCCAACCAGTGTGTGGTTTTGATGAAGGCGCAGAGAATTTTGGCGGGTTCTTAAAAAGTCGTGTGCCGGTCGTTCCGATTGGCGCACTGGCGTTTCCAGGCGACGAGTGCTGTGAAAGTCAGACCCCAGTTTAAGAGGATGAACCGCCAAGAGGCGAAGACGCCAAGAAGAACCATTTTATATTTTTGGCGACTCGGCGGCTTGGCGGTTCGAATGTCCGAGTGACTGGTTTTTCGCTTGCGTCGCGTCGGGAGTTCAGCTATTAATTGAAACATCGGCGAATGTTGATTGCTCCCACCGAGGCCGTTCCTTGGCCTCTCCCTCCTTCTGTGAGGCTCTTCCATGCTGACTCTCCAAGGCGCCCGCACGCGATTTTGTGATGGCATCACCCGGCGCAATGCGCTCAAGATTGGCACTTTTGCCTTCGGTACCACGGCTCTGACACTCGCGGATATCTCCCGCATCGAGGCCGCGACCAAGAAAGAACCGACTGGCTTCCGCCCCACCCGCCACAAAGCCCTCATCAACGTCTTCCTCGGCGGCGGCCCGCCTCACCAGGACATGTTCGACCTGAAGCCCGATGCTCCCTCCGAGATTCGGGGCGAGTTTCACCCCATCAACACCAACGTCCCCGGCATCGAGATTTGCGAAGTCTTCCCACGCATCGCCAAGATGATGGACAAGTTCGCCATCGTGCGCAGCCTCGTCGGCGCTCGCGGGGGCCATGATGCCATCCAGGCGACGACGGGCCAGCCCGAAGGGGCCTTGGCCGCCCTGGGCGGAGCACCGAGCATCGGCTCGACGGTCTCCAAGTTGCTCGGGCCAGTCGATCCGAGTGTGCCACCGTTCGTGGGCTTGGCCGATCGCTGCGGGCACATGCCGTGGGCCGATTCGGGCAAACCGGGCTTCCTGGGTGGGGCTTATGGTGCCTTCAAACCCAACGGCCCGGACATGGCCAACATGCGGCTCAACACCACCAACAACTCCCACCTCCGGGACCGCAAAGAACTCCTCGGCCAGTTCGACACCCTTCGCCGGGAACTCGATGCGGGCGGTGCCTTGAAGACGATGGATGCCCACACCGAACGGGCCATGAACGTGCTGCTTTCGAGCAAGCTCCTGGATGCCCTCGACCTCACCAAAGAAGACCCCCGCATCGTCGACCGCTACGGCAACGGCAAACCGTACAAGTACCAGTACGACGGCACCCCGACCGCGAACGAGCAATTCTTGCTTGCACGCCGGTTGATCGAAGCCGGGGCCCGAGTCGTGACGTTGAACTACGGCCGCTGGGATAGCCACAGCAAGAACTTTGACTTGGTCCGCGACCACGGCTCGAAGCTCGACCAAGCGCTTTCGACCCTGATCTGGGACTTGGAACGCCTCGATATGCTGCAAGACGTGACGGTGGTCGTCTGGGGTGAATTCGGTCGCACGCCACGGATCAACAAAGAAGCCGGCCGCGATCACTGGCCACAGGTGAGTTGTGCGCTCCTCGCCGGGGGCGGCATCAAGACGGGGCAAATCGTCGGCAGTACGAACCGCCTGGGCGAGTACGCCAAGGATCGCCCCGTGACCTTCGGCGAGATGTTCGCCACGCTGTACACGAGCATGGGTCTGAACCCGCACACGAACAGCATCCTCGACCCGACCGGCCGCCCGCAACACCTCGCCGAAGGCGCCGCCATCCGCGAGCTGGTGTGAGGCATGGATTTGTGAAAAATGGGCATGGTTTGAAGAGCCACGACTGCCAAGGAGTGTCTGGGACTTGTTAGGTCCCGACGCTCCTGAGCAGTCGCGGCTCTTTCTGCTAAGCGGTTTCCCAGTTTTGAACCACCCCGAGATTTTCATGTCTTTCTCAGAATCTTGTGAGTAAAATTACACCATCTCTAGATGCCCTGGTTCTGGGTTGGCTGTTATGAAACGATGGCTGTTTTTGGTGGTTTTTGGCCTTTCGGCTCTCGCACTCGTGGCCGAGGAAGCCCCGGCCCCGCGGGCTTACACGGACCTCACAGGCTATCGCTCCGTCAAGGAGCTGGTGCCAGTCGATCCGAAGCTCGTGAAGGCAACTCCCGCGACCTTTGTTCGCGGTTACCTGGGAGTCGGGTTGGGGGCGAATGCCGCGAAGGAAGTCGTACTCGATGATGTGCTCCCCGAGACGCCCGCGAGCGAAGCGGGGCTGAAAGCCGGCATGGTGGTCTTGGCCTTGAACGGCGAAGCGGTCAAGAGCCTCGATCAACTCCGCGACGCCTTCCGTGGCCTCCCGGCTGGGGAACCCGCGACACTGCGCGTCAAAACCTCCTCCGAAACACTCACCATCAAAGTTACGCCCAAAGCCGTCAGCAAGCCTTTCAGCACCACCACGGCGGCGCGACCACTCATCGGCATCACCGCCGGGGACAAGAAAGACGGCGGCGTCGAAGTCGAGGCCGTGACCGAAGGCGGGGCGGCGGAGAAAGCCGGCGTCAAGAAGGGGGATGTGCTCCTCAAGATCGACGAAAGCAAGCTCGATGGCGACGTCACCGTGCGTGACTTGGTCTCCGCCAAGAAGCCCGGTGACTCGGTGCGGTTGCTGCTGAAACGCAAGGCCGAAGAGATGGAACTGCGTGTCATCCTCGGCGCCGACACGACCGGTGCCCCCGGCGCCGCCCGGACCGCGAGTTGGGATGACCGCCTGCCCACGGCCTGGAAGAAGCCCACTTACAAGCTCGCCATCATCGGCGTCGAATACCCGGACGTGAAGCACAACGCCAAGATCGAAGACAAAGACTGGGAAGCATCGATGTTCAGCATCGGAGCTTACAAAGACAAGTCCGCGACGGGTCAGAAAGTCTACGGCAGCATGGCCGACTACTACCGCGAAATCTCCTACGGCAAGTTCAACATCGAAGGCCACTTCGTCGGTTGGGTCGAGGTGTCGAAGAAGCGAGCCGAATACAGCTCCGGCAGTGGCACAAGCACCCGCGAGAAGAGCGCGTTGCTCACGGAGTCGATGGATAAAGTCCTGGAGAAGAAGGGCAAAGACGCACTCAAGGATTACGACGGTGTGTTCTTTATCTACGCCGGTGAGCGAGTTAACACCACCCGTGGCAGCCTGTACTGGCCACACCGCGCGAGTGTGAGCCACCAAGGCAAACGCTGGCCGTACTTCATTGTGCAAGAAGGCGGTCCCCGCATGAACGATATCAGCGTCTTCTGCCATGAGTTCGGCCACATGCTCGGCCTGCCTGACTTGTACGCCCGCCCCGAGGTACCAGGCATGGAAGGCGTCGGGCCATGGTGTGCCATGTCGCAGCAGAATGGCCAAGGCCGCCCACAGCACTTCTCCGCCTGGAGCAAAGACCAACTTGGCTGGGTCCAACCGAAGACCATCGACCCACGTGTGAAGCAGAAAGTCGTGTTGAACCCGATCGAGGACTCACCTACGGAGTGCGTCAAAGTCCTGCTTCGCGCCGATGGCACGGAATACTTCCTGCTCGAAAACCGCCGTAAGAAAGGCTTTGACAGCGACCTGCCCGCCGAGGGCCTACTGATCTGGCGAGTGATGCCGAACAACGCCACGCAACGGGTGTTCTTAGAAGAAGCTCACGGCGTCGAAGGGCAAACCGGGCCACGAGTCTATCTCGGCGCCGTCCCCTTCCCCAGCCCCGCGAACACGAGCTTCACCCCCACCACCACACCGAGTAGCAAGAGCCAACTCGGCGGCGGCTGGGATGTCCACATCACCAACATCCGCCGCCTCCCCGATGGCCGCGTGACCTTCCACATCGGCTACGAGTACCAGTGACCAGAAACGACCCGGTAGACATGCCTGAGATCACCATCTTCACGGAATTCCCAGCCTGCGATGATTCCGCTGTCGTAGTGGCCGTGCGCGTGGTGGATGGTCAACAGGTGGCCGCTGAGGACGTGTTGCTCGAAATTGAGTTCACCAAAGTGACGATGGCTCTCCGTGCTAGTGTCGCTGGGGTCGTCAGACGTGTTTGCGTTGCACCCCAGATGAAGCTCAGACGAGATGACCCGTTGATTGTTTTCGAGCCAGTCGAACCGACAGACAAACCCTACGATTGGGGGCACACGAAACCGCCCCCGCCACCCCAGCGCGACTACCACCTCCTCGACACGGGCTTCAACAGCGCCGCAGGCATCGTTCACCACATTCATGTGCAAAATGGCGATGACGTCGTCGTCGATCAGCTTCTGATGTCCGTCGAGTTCGATAAGCGGGTCGAAGAGTTCCGCGCGCCAGACGCTGGCAAAATCACCCTTCATGTCCAACTTGGCGAGACGATCCGCATGGGCCAGCGTATTCTCTCATCCAAATCCGCGAACACTCCCCCCGACTGCTCTGGTGGCGTCCGACAGTATCATGAAGTGTGAAGTCGACGATTCGCAGGAAACAGCACTCATGAATGAAGATCAACAAACACAGTTGCTCACCGAAATTCGCAACATCCTCCGTGAGCAGTTGGAAGAGTATCGCCGAGTGACTGCCGAATCGTTGGCCATCCAACGAACCGCCTTCGAAACTCAACGACTAGCGATCCAAGAAAACGCTAGCCTCGGTCGAAGAACTCGTGTCGTAGTAGATATCGTGGTGATGGTGGGTTTCGTGGTGCTCTTGTCCTGGCTCTTCAGCGGGTTTCGTTGATCGACTGAAACGAACACGAGTCATCCATGCGAAATTGGCTGCTGCTGTTTCTGTTACTCTTGGTCGTGTCCGGGGTCGGCGCTGGGGCTTTGATTGCCTACCAGGAAGTTTTTGAGTACCACGAGCCAGGTGGCCGCGTCTCGGTTTGGAAGCTCAAAGATGGGACGCAGGTGCGGTTCTTCATGGTCCCACGTGACGGCAAAGACACGAGGAAAGTTCTGGAGATCACTCACCCCGGTCAGGCCGCAGTCGAGCATCCGTTTGCCACCACGCAAGGTGGGTTCCGGTACGTCGAGTTACGCGCTGACGCCAACGAAAACATGATCTGGATCATCGACACCAGCCGTAAGCGCGTTGGCTGCACCTACAATCTCGAAACGCAACGTTTCGTCGATGTCGGTGGATCCCATCCACTACCTTTCGGCACGGACATTGGCCACGTCGTCGGGAAATGATCGCTGATCGTACAGAAGGATAAGTATGGTAGGATAAACATCTTCTTGGAGGCCAGCAATGTCAGCCATCAAAGCGATCGTTCGCAACGGTCGCATCGAAACCGAAGAGCCGATCAACCTGCCGGACGGGACGGAATTGCGGATCTCGATCCCAGGCGTAGAGGACATCGAATCCGATTGGGACACTTCCCCCGAGGGAATCGAGGCCTGGATCGCCCGCACCGAAGCGATTCCGCCACTGGCGATGACTGAGCAAGAGTGGGCAGTCACCGAGGCGTGGTTGAAAGAGTGCGACCGTAAGGCAACCGAAAAACTCCATCGTGATCTCGATGGGATGTTCTCGTGAGTGATGGGAACATCGTCGTCGAGTACAACCACCCGGCACTGAATGTTGTCCTGACTGACGTCGTGGATTTGCATTGGGCGGAGATTGATCGCAACCATCAATCCGCCCTGGCCACTTACGAAGTCTTGATCTCGCCGCTTGGCCAGAACGTGTTTGACGACTTCGGCAAGAAAGCCCTGTTCGGAAGGTGTTTCATGTTCATGGATGCCCAGGATCCTGTTGTGGTGCAAATCGTACGCAAGCAGGAGAGGTGATCGTATGGTTCGGGATTGATCACAGCCGCTTGTTGGCCATCGCTTCGTCGATGGCGGCGAGGGTGGCGGACACGGAGTCGGGTTCTTGGGTCATACGGCTGGCTTGGGTTCGCACCGCTTCGCGGACGGCGTCGCTCTGCAATAAGGTTTCGAGGACAGCCGCGACGCGGTCGGGTTGGAAGTCTTGGGGTTTCAGCCAGCGGGCGACACCCAGTTTCTCCAGGCGATCGGCGTTGTCCGGTTGGTCGAAGGCCATCGGCATGATGAACTGAGGCAAGCCCGCGGTGAGGGCTTGGGCTGTCGTGCCGATACCGCCATGGTGGATCAGTGCCCGGCAACGGGGCAGCACCTGGCTAAAGGGCACGTAGTCCGCTTGCATCACGGTCTTCGGCAGGTTCTCGGGGATTTGGTCGCCGCGTTTGGCGAGGATCAGGCCACGCACGCCGAGCTTCTCGAAGGCTTGCACCGCGGCGGTGAAGTACGGTTTGCCTTGCCGCATCGCCGACCCCAAACTGATGACGACGGGCTTTTCACCGGCTTGCAGGAAGGCTTCGACGTCCGCGGGCATCGGCTTCTCTTCTTGGTCGTAACGCAAGAACCCGACGTGCCGAAGTTGAGCCGGGTAATCTGGCGGGTGAGCGTACCACTTGGGAAAGCATGCCAAAATGCCCATAGGCGAATGCCGCCACGGGCCGAAGACTCGCTTGATCTTGGGTAGCCCCAGTTCGGCCCGCAGGCGGTTCATCGGCGGCATCATCATCGGGTCGAGGAGAAAGCGATCTGCATACCAGAAGACGGCTCGCCGAAACCACAGTGGGGACCAACTGGGGAGGTTCCCTGCCGCGAACTTGGGCGGCTCGACGACACTCAAGATCGCAGTCGGCTGCAGGTGGACCGAGAGGTACGGCACACCCAGCTTCTCGTGCGCCAACCGCGAGGCCAAGCCGAGGGAACCGCCGAGCACGATCGTCTCACCTGGAACATGTCGCGTGGCGATGTTGTGGTAGCTTTCACGCAGGTGTCGCTCAAAGACCTCCCCACCGAACAAGACACTCAAGCACCGCGACGGATGCCACAGGTCGGGGTCGTGAATCAGCTTTTCGTAATCGTCGTTGGTGCCGATCGGGGCGAAGTCGAAGCAATGGCGGGTGGCCAGTTCTGCGAAGTGGGCTGAGGTGTTGAGTGTGACGCGGTCCCCACGGGCCACGAGTGCCCGACCGATGGCCACGAAGGGGTGAACATCCCCATGGCTGCCCATCGGGCTTAAAATCACGTGCATCCTGGAACTCCACTCGGACTGGCTCGGGGTTTCGGCTATCATATCCATCATGTGGCCAAATACCGATGAGACCGATCAACTCCTGCAAGCCGCCCGTGAGGGCCAACCTGGCGCCGTCGATGCTTTGCTCGCCAAACTCCGCGAGCCGTTACGCCGCGTGGTGAACCTCCGCATGGACCCGATGCTGGCGCGTCGTGTGGATGCTTCGGACATTGTGCAAGATGTGTTGATCGAAGCGAACCAACGCCTGACGGACTACCTCAAAAACCCCGCGATGCCCTTCCACCTCTGGCTGCGGCACATCGCTCAGGACCGTATCATCGATGCCCACCGCAGGCATCGCCAAGCTCAGCGCCGCAGCATGGACCGCGAGCAACCGCTCACTGCCCCCGCCTGGGCCGAAGAGTCTTCGACGTCGCTTGTCGCCCAACTCATCGACCCTGAGCAGACCCCCGCGACCGAAGCGATTCAAGCCGAGCTAGCCCGCAAGCTCGCCAACGCGGTCAACGAGCTTTCGCCCGACGACCGTGAAATCATCCTGATGCGTCACCAAGAACAGCTTTCGAACCAAGACGTGGCCAAGATGCTCAGCATCACCGAAGCTGCGGCGAGCATGCGTTATCTCCGCGCTCTCCGCCGCCTCCGCACCGTCCTCCTCCCCGACGCCAACGGCAACCCCGCCGATCTGTGACGCCAGCGGGGCGGGTGATCATTTGCCCGCCGGCTTCTTCTTCAGCTTTTCCACGAGGGCTTCGACCCAGTCCATCTGCTCCTTGGGGCCGTTATAGATGATTTTAGTGAGTCTAGCACGATTCTTATCAAATTGAGAATCATCTATATAGAATTTCACTCTCCATGCAGTTTTAAACTTTTCTGAACCACATTGGTCGAGTACATCCTGAAATTCGTGTGTAGCTAATGGTAGGTCTAGGTCGTCGTAGTAGATTGTTCGTACATCATCTTTCTGTGCAATCAGTTTCTTCAAGATCACCAAGTCCTCATCCGCTGTCTTCTCTTGCGAGGCTTGGTTCTTCAGGATGTTACCTCCCTGCGCGACGTAATTGGCAAGCTTTTCACTTTCGACTTTGGGTTCGCTCGGACGTCGGCGGAAGATCAGGATATTTTTGATCGTTGCTACAGAATCGGGACCTGTGGGGACGATGATCGCACCATTTCCAAGAACACTATTTCCAGCAATGGGATGCAAAGGTTGAGTTGCGTCTGTGCACACCGAGCCGACGAAGTCATACTCGGCGGGGATCTTGCCCCCGGCTCGCGTCGAGACGACTTTCTCGAAGTCCTCGATCTTGAACGGTGTGTTTAACTCGTGATAAAGGAATTCGCGTTGAGTCATTGGTTTCTTTTTCTCAGCTTCGTTTCCATTCTTCTGTGCATCGTTGCTGATCGAGAGTTGCTCCAGTAAATGAAACACACGCACCTCAAGTTCTGCTATCCGTTTCTGTGCCTCTTTGAGTTCATCATTGTTGGTCTTCGCCGCGGCTGGTGGTGTCTTGGGCTTCGGTTCGTCGGCGTGGCCTTGCCAGAGCGTGGTGGTCGTGCCGAGGCCGGTGATGAGGATCAAGGTTGCGGCCAGGAGTTTCCATTTCAGAAGCATGGTTCCCTCGGGTAAGAGTGTGAGGATGGTCGTGGGGATCGTGGCCCCAGTGGTGAGTGACAGGGTTTGGGTGAGAAGCTGTTCCGGCACGCGGGCCAGGACGCTGCTGCCCAGGGATAGCCCGGCGACGACGATGGGCACGAGGCCACGGTCAGAAAGCCGGCGTTCGAGTTGTTGCTTGGCCCGCGTCAGCCGGGTGGCCAGGGTGCCGGGTGTGCAACCGAGTTGCTGGGCCGCCACCTCGA
Source organism: Fimbriiglobus sp. (assembly GCA_051659845.1). Lineage (GTDB taxonomy): Bacteria > Planctomycetota > Planctomycetia > Gemmatales > Gemmataceae > Fimbriiglobus. The sequence goes on from JBOFPH010000002.1 coordinate 9,886, forward strand.
CGCTCGCCCCTTCGAGGACACAGACGACGTAAGCCGTGCGCAGGGTCTCGGAGAGTTGAGCCAGTTCTTCGTGGAGTGTGGCGGTCGTGCGTTCCCAGTCGCGTTCGGTGGGCCGCTGATCGGCTTCGGAGGCCGCGACGTGAGCTTCCCGCTTGGCTCGACGCGCCGCGGAAACCAGACTCTTGTTGACGACACGCTGAGCCGTCGTCCAGAGCCATGGCCCGATCGAGCCTTCGAGCCGCAGCGTCGGGGCCGCACGAAGGAGCGCCAAGAACGTGGCCTGGAACGCATCCTCCGCATCGGCTTCACGCCAACATCGACTACGACAGACGCTCCAAACCAACCGCCCATGCCGCTGCACGAGGGCCGCAAAGGCGATGTGATCCGCTTGCGCCGTGAACCGACGCAACAGTTCCACATCCGAGATTTCCCGAGCGTCGGGGAGCGTCTGCTGCAAGAGTCGCCAGTTCATCGCGTGCCTCGGGTGTCGTACAGAAGATTGCCCACCGACCCCGGAAATTTACACGGCAATGTCACGGTAGACCCCCCATAGCTGCGCTATGGGCTACTATTGGTGTCGCTCCTTTGGAGCTGAGGTCCATAGGACCGGACCAAGTCTAGCCCATAGCGAAGCTATGGGGACACGATCACTCCTCAACAGCATTCACGATTATGCGGTGTTCACGAAGCGCGGTTTCAAATTCTTCGTGCAATGGGCTGCTTCGCATCCGTTCTGCGATCTCAAGAAGCCGCTGCAAATTCGGAACTTTATGAGGTTTCGACCTTGATGTCGAAACCGGGAAATCCTGAGTTCTGGACTCGACCGGTTTGGGAACATCCATCTCATTCTCCTCAAACGGTGACAGCTCCGCCTACTTCTTCTCGCCGAGCAGTTCGCTGACGAGGTGGGGGGCGTCGTAGATGGCGCGGAGGGCTTCGATCACGGCGGCGCTGTGGACGGCGATGTGGCGGGCTTGCACTTCGGTGTAGACGAAGTTTCGCACGAGGCCGTGGCGATTGCGGTCAAAGTTGATGCCGACGAGTTCGCCATCGCGGTTGAGCACCGGGCTGCCGGAGTTGCCGCCGATGGTGTCGGCCGTGCTGACGAAGTTGAAAGGCGTCACCATCTTCGCGCTGGGTTGCTTGTCAAGCCAGCGTTTGGGCATCTCGAAAGGTTCGCGTTGGCCTTGCATCTGGGCGCGTTCGTAAGCATCGGCAAAGGTCGTGTTGGATTGCAGTTTGTTGCCATCCACCTCGTAGTCCTTCACCATGCCGTAGGCCAGGCGAAGGGTGAAGGTGGCATCGGGGGCGATCGATTTGCCGAAGGCGGCGAAGCGGACCTTGGAGATTTCGGCGTAGCCTTGCTTCTCGGCTTCATCGACTTCGTCTTCGTAAATCTTCCGCAACCGACGAGCTTCGCCATCAATGATTTCCATCAGTCCATACAGCGTATCGAAAGTCTCATCGCCATTGTTGATGATCCCTTTGCGTGCTTCTGGGTGGAAGAGATTCGTACCGGCAATCAGTTGGCTCGCTCGCTCCGCGGGGTTCTTACCCGCCAGCACTTTGACGACAAGCGGGTGTTCGACTCCGAGCCGTTCGACCATGAACGTCAGCGAGGTTTGTAGCCGCGTTCGCTCCAGAACCGGCGAGATCGGCGCGGGGCTAAAGAGCACGAGTTTCAGGCTCTCCAGGTTCGAGTCTCGGTATTCGCGTAGCCGATCAGCGTTCGGTTTCTTCAGCTCCGTCCGCATGCGGTAGCAGTGCTTGGCGATCGGGAACAGGTCGGAGAAGAAAGCATCGCCGCGTTCGAAGAGGTAGTAACTCTGCTCGACGGTTTTGAAGGTCTCCTGGGCCTTAGCGACTTTGTCCCAGGCGTCGCTGTTCGAGGCCTTGGCAATCAACTCGGTTTCTTGGGTCGCCTTCTGGGCCAAAATCTTGGGATCGAGTAGCCCCTGATATTGCCCCGCGAACGCCTTGCGACGGTTGGCCACACTGTGCAACGTGTTCAGGGCCAGCCGACGGTTCTCGGGGCTTTGCTCGCTGAACTGAATCAGAGCCGCTTCGTAAGCCCGCAATCGAGCGAGGTCGTAGGGCAAGGTTTCATCCCGGCGATGCCGCAGCTTGGCCAGGGTTTCGAGGCGGTTCGTGGTGCCAGGGTGCCCGGTGACGAAGACTAAGTCCCCCGGCTTCGGCCCAGCGGCGGACCAACGGAAGAAGTGCGGCGTCTTGGCCGGTTCGCCATTTTCGTAGGCCCTGAAAAGCGCGCAATCCAGGCTCGTGCGCGGATATTCGAAGTTATCGACATCGCCACCAAAGGACGCAATCGCGGACTCCGGCGCGAACACCAGCCGGACGTCCGTGTATTTCTTGTAGCGGTAAAGGTGATAGAGCCCACCTTGATAGAGTGTCACCACTTCGGCTTTGAGCTTCGTCTTCTGGAACGATTCCTTCTCCAGCCCGCTCATCATGGCTCGCCGAGCGGCGGCCGCCTCGGCGGGCTTCATCCCTTCTTTCACCGCGCCGTTCACCTGAGCCGTGACGTCTTCAATCGAGTCGAGGACGTTGAGTTCCATGTCTTCGCACTTCAGTTCGTCAGCCCGCGTCTTGGCGACGAAGCCATTCTTCATGAGATCGCGTTCGCTGGTCGATAGTTTTTGAATGGCATCCGAGCCGACGTGATGGTTCGTGACCACCAATCCCTCTGGCGAGACAAACCCACCCGAAGCCCCGGGAAACCGCACACTCGCCCGCATGGCCTTCTGCACGAACTCATCCGTCAGGGCGTACTGATACTTCTCCAAGAGCAGCGCCTTGGGTGGGTCATTCGGCAGCCACATTCCTTCATCGCCTGCCGCACTCCCCATGATCCCCACCCCCAACAGCAACAGTAGCAACCCGCGCATAACGACATCCCGAAAGTGTGTGGGGAGAATTGTACGCTCAGCCACTAGCGAGCGGGTCGAAACCATACGGAAAAAGTCAACATGACAAGCTTTATGAGGCAAGCATCATGATTCAAACTCGTTGAGAGTGGGCCGGCTCTACGTATGGATTGATTCTCGGAAACTCCCCGCGAAAGTGGGGTGCGATCAATTCACTACAGGCTGTTTGCAACCACGCGGCGAAACCGATTTGCCAAACCTGCCAATAAGCCGCTCACAAGGAGTACGCCAAGGGGTTCGGGGACGGGTGTGAAGTTATAAACGACCAGATCATTACCACCCGTAGTGAAGATCGTAGACCCATCAATCCGCCCGGTGTAACTGACGCGAAATCGCCAGTTGCCAGCGAAAGTCAGGTCATCCTGACCAACCGCGACACCATTCATCGTGAACAGCCCGTTGATGGGGTTCGGGGTCTGGTTATCAATGATGCCGAGAGTGGTTGTCGTGGTTGGTGTGAAGTCAGTGGATGGGTCAAGAACTAGCTCGGCCCCGGTCTCGATCGTCAGTTGACCTGTGCCTAGCACTCTCAGAAGCCCGCTGCCTGTCGGTGTCAAACGAGTTACCAATCGACCGGGTTGCGATGAGAGTCTGAGTCCGAAAGTGATATTGCTGGCCGTCCCGGCGGAACCAAAAGTGATTGTGCTTGGCCCAGTATCAGATTGTGTGAAAACGTTCCCGCTTCTGATCTGAATAATCTTGCCCGATCCAGGTGCTATGGTCCCTGTGCCGAAGATACTCGATTCGATCATGACGTTCCCGGACCCCGTAGCAGATCCTGTGGTGTTGCTCAGCACGGTAGCAGTGCCAATGTAGGTATCGCCAGCATAAGTGTTCGCGTTCGCCAGTTCGATGACACCAGAGCCTGGAACGAAACTCAGGTTCGTGGAGCTGCTACCCGAAATAACACCAGTAAAGCGTGTACGTTCGGCGGGTGGTCTCAGATCGGAACGGAAGTTGACGTTGCCCAAGGCTTGAATCACGCGAGTTGTTCTGTTCCCAGGTGTCCCGCTGTCGAGAGCTATGGGGTTGCGGAACTCGATGACCCCTGTTCCAGCAGGTGTGTTGAATTGTAATAGTGAACCATCGCGGATGAAGTGACGACTGCTACCCGTCTGGCCGTCCCACTCAAGTTGCTCAGCGTTACCACCAATATCTACTGTGAGATTGCCATTGAATGCTGCAAATCCACCTCCGCCGAAATCCCCAGGCCCAGTGGCCCAGTTTACGCTGCCAGCAGTCGTACCTAAAGGGCGATTGAAAATCGTCGTGCCTGTGAGTGCATTCGGGGCGAGGAACCCTCCACGGAACTGTAATACATTGCTGGTGCCGAAATTCAGAGTTGGTCCAGAAATGACTGCTCGCAACTGACCACTATTCAGAGTCACGTCCGTGTTGCCATTCGCAAACGCGAGTTGATCTGCAGCACCGTCCAACACTAAAAGACCACTACCAGACTTGGCGATAGCTCCACCGCCAGCAAGGTTCGTGTTCGTTACAATTTCGGTACCCCCAGTATTGACAACGATATGCCTCACCGAGCCCGCCGTACCAAACAGGTTTCCGTTGCTTATGTTTAATCGTCGCAAACCCGTGCCGGGACTCCCATTGAAAATCAACCCATTTGTGAACAATGTGTTTCCGCCCAGATTCAAGTTTAAGCCACTATTTTCGACAACGAGGGTTTGCACTGTTACGGGGTTTGATAACGTTGCTGCAGTCGTCGAAGTGACGAGCACATTCTCCGAAGATGTGCCACTCGACAGTGTTCCGTTTCGAGTAATCGTTGCCGCAGGTACCAAACCGTTGGTGGGGTCGTAGGTCGCCCAGCGATTATTCAGCGTGACGTAGGGCGTGCCACCATCACGAATCACACCATTCGTGACAAGACTTCCAAATCCATCAAAGAAGACTCGAGCCGGAATGGGGAATGGGACAGTTGGTGTCGGAGTGGAAAAGGTCACGAGCGCACGACTGGTGGGGAAGGTTAGTGATAATCCGGGCGAGCCGGGCGCTCCGAAGAAGGCATCGATCCGATTCGCTATTTGACCAGTGGCGGAACCCAGGGTCATGTTGAGGTTAATCTGACCGCTGCGAGCTTCAATCCCACCAAATCCAAAAGTCGTCACACCAGGTGTTGAGGCAGTCGTAGTACCACCAAACATGCTGAGCTGGCCACCAAAAAATCGAATGGTTTTCGAGGATAAAGAGCTGGTGGCATCAAGGGTAATGCCCCCACCACGGATAGTGATCGGTAAAAGTGACCCACCAGGAGCGAAAGCTTCGAGACGTGTACCAGACGTTAAAAAGAGTTGCGACCCCTGACCAAGATCCACAAAGCCTGTGTCAGCCGCAGCCCCTGTCAAGGTAGTGCCAGCAGCGAGATTGATACGAATGTTATTTAGGTTTACGAGATTGATACCACCGCGTAGCCGTAAAGGACTGAAGTCCATGGCTCCACCGGTGCCCAGAGTGAGTGTGTTGCCATTCCCTCGAAATGCGGACGTTGGAGACCGGGAATCGACTCCGTTCATATCAAAAAACAGGGACCCAGCGACTGCATTACTGCTCAAGCTCGGGAGAGGTGTTTGGGCGACTTGGGTGAAATTCTGGAATAATAGATGATCAAGTGAGGTGGGGACACTTCCTGGAGACCAAGTTAATGGAGAAAACCAGTCGGTGTTATTCGAATTCCAACTCAGTGTGGTCTGAGCTTGAACAGGCTGAGTGGTTGTGAAACTGATGAGTAACGTCAGTAAACCGGTATAAGCGAAGCGGCGCATGTTGATAATCTCTCGGTGCCGGGAATTTCTGTTTGATTTGATTGTGAGATAACGTTAACGACTCAGCCAAGAGAAAGCAGTTCAGAATCCCAAGAAAATTTGATAAAGATTTTCTGGAGCGCAGAAGATTTCGACATACACCGCGTGTGTCGTTAAGCCGTGACCCAGGATTGAAGCCCGGAAACTCCCCGCGAAGGTCGGTGGGGTTGGCGATAGAATGGCGTTCTCTGTCCGACTTTGAGGTTTTTGGGCCATTTATGCATCCTCATCGGTCAAGGCTTGGGGCCGTGGGTGGGTGGCGTAGTTGATCAGTCCAGCGTAAAAGGCCACTAACATCGAGACGGCCCAAAACAAGCATGCAGGAGGCCAGAGACTGATGCCGCCACTTTGTGTCACGGAGTACGACATGTAGAGAAAAAAAACTAATGAAATAGCTCCAGGCAATGACATCATGAGCTGCCCGAGTCTAAAATTCGCGAAATACAAGCCGATAGACAACAACCACATCAAATTCACTTGTAAAAGCCCAACCACTATCAGCTTGTGTCCAATCGAAACCCGAGCCTTCGAATTCCAGTAGAATTCGAAGAACTGATAGCCAACTGTAGAATTATCAATCGGAGCAATACAAGCTAAAAAATAGACCACCAACGACAGCCCGACGTGGGCCGCGATCAGCCAGCGAATCAAGCGATTTTGAGGTTTTTGGGCCATTTATGCATCCTCATCGGTCAAGGTTTGGGGCCGTGGGTGGTAGTTGATCAGTCCGGCGTAGAAAGCCAACAACATCGAAATCGCCCAGAGCCATGGGGCGAGTAACCATGTCTGCTTTCCGTTTTGGATGTGGACGATGGAAGCGATCAGTGTAACGATGCCTGGCGCTGCGAACAGGAGCTGACCGAGCCGATGTTTGGAAAAGTAGCAGACAATGGAAAGAAACCACATGAGATTCGCCCATACGCCAAGTTGCCAGTAGAACTGATCAAGATTTCTGAGGACTTCAGCCAATAGTTGATAGCCAATCTTGGCTGGAGTCAATGGGGTGATGTAAGAGAGGAAATACAACATCACCGACAGCCCCATATGAGCGGCGATGATTCCGCGAATCAGGCGACTTTGAGGTTTTTGGGCCATTTATGCATCCTGATGAATCATGGCTTGTGGCCGTGGGTGTGTGATGTAGTTGATCAGCGCGGCGTAGAATGCCAGCGCCATCGAAGCTGCCCAGAGCCAAGGGGCTGGGCCACAGGAGATTGCGCCTCCCATGACCTGTGAAAGGACGACGTAGGCTATGAGCACCAAAATACCGGGGAAAGCCAGTAGCATTTGACCCAAACGCAATTTGGTGAAGTAAAATGTGATTGAGACTAGCCAGAAAAAGTTAGGCGGTATCAGGCAGAAATTGTGCGCTTTGAGCCAGAAGCTATTCCCCGTTGATAGCTCGAACAACTCGACAAAGAAATCATAACCGAGCTGGCTATTTTTTACGGAAGTCAAACATGCCGCGACGTACGATATGATCGACAGCCCTATATGAGCGGCGATGATTCCGCGAATCAGGCGACTTTGAGGCTTGTGGGCCATTTATCCATCCTCAGTGGTCACAGTTTGAGGTCGAGGGTGAGTGGCGTAGTTGAGCAGCCCAGAACAATAAGCAGCGATCATCGAGAACGCCCAGAACAACGGAGCATTCGGAAGGTTAAACTGCAGCTTCGAGAAGAGTATCAAGGCCGCGAGCGCAATGATGAGCACATTTGGAATCGAGAAGAGGAACTGGCCGAGAAGATGTTTTGTGAAGTAGCAGATGATGGAGATATACCACAGCAAATTCATCCAGTAGATCCAAATCGCCAGTAGTTTTATTGGGAGAGTTTCGCGCTGACTCGCTTGCCACATCATCCAGAATATATCATAACCCTGATGTTTATCATCGAGTCGAGTCACCAACGACAGGATGTAAAACCCGACGGAGAGCACCATCAGCACAGCGACCGCGAGTTTCCGAGAAGGTCTTTGTGGTGGATGTGTCTTCATGAACCCTCATCGGTGGTTTGAGGCCGTGGGTGAGTGCAGTAGTTAAGCAGCCCAACAAAGAAAGCGGTGATCATCGAAAAAGCCCACCACCAAGGGGCTGGCACAAAATCCTCGATGTCCCGTGGGACTACGAACACCATGCACAGCAAAATGGCTAGGATCCCTGGCAGCGTAAACAAAAGCTGGCCAAGTCGATGCTTGCTCAAGTAGCAAATGATCGACAAAAACCACATCGGGTTGACCCAAACAAGAGCGATGATGGCGAAGTTGGCAAGCGGAGTTTGGTTGGGAGCATCACGCCAAACGAATTCAAAAAACTGATAACCAAGCTTGCGGTAATCGAACGGCGTCACCAACGCCAAGATGTAAAACAGCACTGACAACCCGACGAGTCCGGCGACCAGACCACGGGCGAGGCGGCTTTGCGGATGAGTCATCCCTTCGCCCCGGTTTGGCTTTCCCATTTTTCGAGAAGCGTGCCGATCTGCTTGTAGTTGAAGTCAATGTTGGCGAGTTCATGGCCGAGGTCAACGGCACGGGCAAGGTCTTGGTTCTCGGCACAACCTTGGGCGAGTTGGAAGAGGGCCTCTTTGCGGGAGACTTCGTCATTCGGCGGCAGGGCTTGGAGAGCATCTTCGAAGTTTCGCATGGCGAGCCGCCAGTTGTTCCGCTTGCGGAAGCAGATACCGAGATACAACGACGCCCGGCCTTTGAGCTTTTCATCCCGGCGTGCGTGCTGAAGTTCCGCGATGGCTTCATCGAACTTGTCCGCGGCGAGCAGTTTGTGGCCGAGTTCCAGGCGATGGCTCATGTCCGAGGGGTAGCGATCGGCACGGAGCCGGAGGATGGACACTTCACGAGCTTGGATTTCTTTGGTGAGCTTGGCTTTGTTTTTGAGCAATTCTTCTTCGGTTGGGCCGTCGAAGTCCGTGTCGTCATCGGTGGCTTTTCGTAAGGCTGCGAGCTTGGCTTCGGTCAGTTCCAGGTTCTTGCGGAAGGGGTTCAATTCGAGTTCATAGAGCTCCGATTGCAAGCTATGATGCTGGCCCGTTGGCCCGAGGCCCTGTTGCAACACCGCTCGGGCACGGTCTTCTTGCTGATGCTTTTTGTAAACGGTGGCCAGTTGCACGTACAGCGTCGGCTCGGTCGGGTCGGCTTCGAGGCGAGCCAAGAGCGGGGCGGTTTCCTTCCCGAGCTTGTCTTGCTTTTCCACGTTCTGGGCTTCGAGTTTGCCTAAGATCGGTGCTTCCTTCGTCCCGGCCGCAGCTTCGGCGTAGCCCCCCTTGGCGATGGTTTCGCTCGCCGCAAGATCCTTGGCTTTGTGTTGGGCTTCGACGTCTTGCGGGTTGGCCTCCCGGACCATCTGCCACAGGATAATGGCCTGTTTGAAGTCTCCGCGTTTCTCGAAGAGCCGAGCGAGGCTACGGTTCAAGGTCGCGTCTTTGGGGTACTTCTGCCGGGCTTGATCGAGCGTGAAGATCGCCAGTTCGAGAAGGCCCAAAGCATCAAACGCCTCGGCCATGTCCATTTGCGTCATCTGGTCCCAGGGGTTGCGGCTTAACACCGCTTCGCCGTGCTCGAGGACTTTGAGATAATCCCGTTTCGCCTTCGCCGTCTTCACGCGGGCTTTGTGGCGTGGCGTGCTGAAGAACGCAAACCGGCTACCACGCAGATTGTTGTCGTACTTCTCCTTTTGCGCCTTACGAAGCTCACGCCGGAAGGTGAAGTTCCCCGGATCGATCTGACAGCAGAGCGTCAGGAGCGAGATTCCATAGTCGAAGTTCCCCGTGGCAATGACTTGCCTGGCTCGTTCGTAGTTCTCCGCTGTGATCCGCCGTTGGTCGGCATTGGGGGTCGGAACAGTCGGCGTACTCCGAGCGGCCATGATCGAAATCCCAGGAGGTAGTGTTTCAGTCAATTTTAGCAACCGACCCGGTTCACAGGTGAGGCTAATTTTGACATGTTCCAAGTTCGTTCGCCCCTGGGCGACTGTTTCAGCGTGGCTCGCGGAGTTTGTGGATGCGTTCCATGCGTTTGACGGCCGCGCTGGCTTCCCAGGTGAGCGTGGCGAGCGGATCGCCTGTGGCGAGATGTTCGAGCAACTGACGGGCTTCAACCGTCCCGAATCCTTCCAACAACTCAACCGCGTTCACAGCCTGAATATCCTGCGGCCGCTCGGGAGCCATCTCCTCGAACGACGCGGCCACGGTCCGAGCCAACCGCTTCGCTTCGTTCGAGGCGGGTGACTTCTGAAACTCCGCGATGCGGGCGAAGATCCGGCGGTCCAGCTTTTTGAGTGTGTCGAACGCCTGCAGTCGAACGTCGGTCTTGGGATCGTCGAGTTTCGCAAACAGCTCGCGCATCGTCGCTTCATGGAGCGGAGGCACCGGCTTGAGTTCCAGCTTGGCGGCAGCGACTGCCGTACTCGGGGATAGGGCCAAGGCTCGGAAGGAAAGCACATTCTCAGTCACTTGTGCCTTTCGATTCCACGCGTCGTTACCCAAGTTTCGCCAGTGCTGACCAGCTTGGGCAACACTGAGCAGTCGGCCAGTGGGACTCGGCCGCACTGTCGCGGCGTCCAAGATACCAATGCCATTATCCGTGCGAACCGCGATGCGGTCACCGGTGGGGCTGAAGGCCAAGAATGGGCCTGGCAACGCTTTCAGATTCACACTCCGAGTCAGAATGTCACCAAGAAACACGTATCCGATCGCGGCGTAGTAGCGGCTATCGGGTGAGAAGCTGCTTAGCGTCGCGCCAGCTGGTGTGGATACATCCCGGATCGTGTCGCCCGCACTGCGTAGATTATCTGAAACAGTCGGCCTCGCCTTAATCGTGCTCGAAAACTCATTCCGGCGGTCTGGAGAGGGACTACCAAACGCTTCCCATCGTTTGGGCCAGACGATGGTCGTGGGACGAAACTCGCCACGTTGGCAGTCGAGTTCAAAATGCCGTAAGTAGTCGCTATAGCCTTGGCTGTAGCCGAGTTCACCTGTCGGCGTCGGAAGCAGATTCCCTTTGGATCCTGGTGTGGGGGACCGTAACACGTGCTTTTTCTGGCCGGTCAGCACGTCCACAACCACGAACACTTGGCTGTTCTCCGCTCCTCGGCACTCCACAACCACATATTCCCCATCGGGCGTGAACCACGGTTTCTCGGGGTCCGCCAACACCTCCACGGTCTGGAGGCTGCCATTGAGAAGGTTCCAAAGATGCAATCGAGGGACCACCGGAGGATCACTTTTCGAGTACGAGTCACCATGGCGGATGATGGCGAGCGTGTTCTGCGTGGGGCTAAGTCTTAAGTACGTCGTGTAGCCTTCAGCCGGAATCTTCGTCTGTTGGAGGACATGCCCTGGCCGTGTGAGATCATAGAGGTGCAATTCGGACGAGTTGTTGACAACCACCAAACGGGTTTCGGAGGCGAAAATCGCAGGAGAATCCGCCAAGAAGGTGCCTGCGGCAATCGAGCGATCAGGTTCGGCCTTGGTCGCGGCTTGGAGAAGCTTCCCGATGACCCCCAGACTTCGAGTGAGCTTGGCTGTTGGCGTGTCGAACACCTCAAAGCTATTGCTCCGATCACGACTCAGGTAAAACTGATGCCCAGTGGCGGATGTGGCTAAGAACGTGCGATCCTCGAACGAATCGTACCCATATCGTGCCACGAGTTTCCCATCGACACGGTTGATGACGCGAATGTGAGAATCGCTTCCCCACGAGTACGCGATGATCTTCTCACCCTTGGGTTCCAGCGTCCAGAGTCTGGGGACGTCGGCTTTGCCGATCACTTCCGCTTTCTCCTGGCTTTCACCTTGTTTCGCGATCACCTGGCCCGTCGCTCGATCGAGCCGCACCCATGCCGAATCACTCGGGTAGACCAGTTCTTTGCCATCCGCGGTTGCCTGAATGGGCCGCATCCAGCGGTAGCTTTCTTCAACACTGTTGCGAATCGGTGTGGGGTTGAGTTCGATTCTCCGCGAAATCTTGCCCGCGTTATCCATGGTGATCAGTTCTTGGGTTTCGGCATCGTAAAGTTGGTGCTCGTCGAACGCTGCATTCGACCAGGCCCAGGTCGCCGAACTTTTGCTGGAGTAGCTCGCCAATTCACGACCCGTCGCCATATTCCAAAGGCGAACATGCATCTTGCTGGCGGTGATCGCCGTTTTGCCATCGCCTGACACGGTGAGGAAGTACAGGAGTTCGTCGGGCAGAACACAGGTGGCGATGAGTTTGCGGTCCGTGATGTTCCAGAGCTGACAGGTGCGGCCGTTTGCGATGGCCAGCCAGCGACCATCCTGTGAGACGACGGTTGACCATTTGCTGCCGTAGCTCAGATCGCGAGCCGCCAGAATGCCAGGCCAGCGACTGGCGAGCTTGTTGCTGGCAATGTTCCAGTGCACGAGGTCTGACCCGGCTTGCGCAATGACTTGCGTGCGATCCGCCGTGATGCCCAGTGGTTCAAACTTCTCGTATTCGGCGTTTTTCGCAGGCGGTGGCGGCGCTGGAAGTGGTAAGACAGCCAGCCATTTGGGGTTCGGATCCGCTGTCAACAGCGCGGTTACGGCGAGCATAGCGATCACGATCATTCTCCCATGGCCTTCGATGAGAATGTTAAACAGCGGGGTGGGCAAAGTCCAAAAGAATCCTTTTCAGAACATTTTGACGTCCTGTGCAAGCAGACGAGGAAACGAAAAAGCCCCTGCATGGCAGGGGCTTTTTCGTGGCTTGGGCCAGCAGATGACTTACTTGCCCTTCTTCTGGAGCACAACCTTGTTCTTGACAGGGCCTTCCTCGCGGACGACACCATGCTTGCTACCGAACTTGTTGGTCGGGCGGACCATGACGAGTGCGCCATTGTGGCCAGGGACAGCACCCATGACGAGCATGATGTTGTTTTCTTTGTCGACGGACACGACAGCGAGGTTACGGATGGTGATCCGGGCGTTGCCGTACTGACCAGCGCGACGCATACCCTTCTTGGGGCGACCGCTACCGCGGTTGCTGGCCAAGGACGAGGTCGAACCGGCTTGACGGTGAACCTTCTTGGCACCGTGAGCAGCTGGCAAACCGGCGAAACCGTGCCGTTTCATAACCCCTTGGAAACCACGGCCCTTCGAGGTGCCGATGACGTCCACGGCTTTCACTTCGCCGAAGACACCCGTGACGACCAGGTTATCACCGACTTTGACATCGGTGCTATCGACGCGGAATTCGCGGATGTAGCGTTGTGGTTCGCAGTCAGCCTTCGGTGGGAGTTGCACGCCAGCTTTGAGGCGGGCTTCTTTCCGCTTGGACTTGAGGCTTCCCGCCACGTGGCCTTGTTCGGAGCGGATGGCGTTTTTGCGGGGCTTGTCTTGGAAGCCGAGTTGGACGGCCGAGTAGCCATCCCGTTCTTTGGTGCGAATTTGCAGGACTGGGCATGGGCCAAGTTGCAGAACCGTCACGGGTTGTGCCGTGCCGTCTTTCTCGCTGTAAACCTGGGTCATGCCAATCTTTGTACCCAGCAAACCAAGAGCCATAGCAAACCCCAACCGCTTAGCAAAGTGTTTTCCAAACGGACCGCGCGCAGAATGAGCGAAAGTCACGCAAAACACCTAATGTATCGCTCCGACGAACCTTGTCTAGTGCGCCTCGCCCCATTCTGCTGATCCCTGAACCCCGATCCCTGAACCCGACCTCATATTGCCTCTCCTCTTGCGTCGGAGAACCTGCTGAGTTTGCGGAACTCTGATGAGGGAGTTTTCATCTCATTTGGCATCAGCCTGCAATCTGAAAGTCCACGATACCCTTTGCTGTATTCGTGGTTTAAAATGATAGCCAGGTAGGGGTTCTCTGAAGCCTTCTACCACGGACCGAAACTTCGCCATAGGGATGAATAGTCATGGTCTCCCGTCTCTCTCTCTCCATTCTCAGCCTCTTGGCTGTGACCGCGGCCTGGGCGGCCGAACCGAACATCCCCCCACAATCCGCTGCCATCAACGAACTCATCGCAGCCAAGTGGAAAGAAGCCGACATCAAAAAACCGGCGGCTCGCTCCACCGACTTCGAATTCCTGCGTCGGGTCTACATCGACGTCCTCGGGCGTGTTGCCACCCCCGAAGAGGTGCTCGACTTCGAAGCTGACCGCTCGACCGATAAACGATCCAAGCTCATCAAACGGTTGCTCTACACGAGCGACTTCGCCCCCAAGGTCAACGGCTCGGTTGTGAAAGTCGATGCCAAAACGACCTTGAAGTTTGACTACACCGAAGAATACGCCGAGCACTGGGCCAACATCTGGACCATCTGGCTCATGAGCCGATCGGTCAACAAAACCTACCGCGACCAGATGGAAATTTGGCTTCTGACAGCGATCACCGACAACATGAATTACAAGGACATGGTCACGAAAATTCTGACCGCCACGGGCAAGTCGGACGACAATGGAGCCATCAACTTTATCGGCCTGCAACTTGGCGAAAAGAACGTCGCCGATCGCCGGATGGAACTCGGCACCTTTGATACGGTGCCGATCACTTCCCGCGTCACCCGGCTCTTCCTGGGTCTGCAAACCCAATGCACCCAGTGCCACGATCACCCGTTCAACAAAGAGTGGGTTCAATCGGACTTCTGGGGCGTGAATGCCTTCTTCCGCCAAGTCAGCCGCAGTGCAGACCCGACGCCGAATGCCCGCTTGAACAATGCTCAGATGATGGTTCCCATTCAGCAATACACCTTGAATGACACCTCGGAAATCAACACCGAAGGCCGCGTCTTCTATGAACGCCGTGACGGCCAACTCAAGTCGATCCGCCCGACGTTCCTCAAGGACATCGCCCAAGCCGAGAAGGGTGAAAAGAGCGATAAGTTCGCTGCAAATCTCTCCGACACAAAAACCCGCCGTGAAGCCATGGCCCGGTACGTTGTCTCGCATGACAACTTCTCGAAAGCCTACGTGAACCGCATGTGGGGCCACTTCTTTGGCCGTGGCCTGTGTAAAGAGCCGTCCGTCGATGACTTTGGCAGCCATAATGAAGTTGTTCACCCCGAGTTGCTGGCCAAGCTCGGCGAAGAGTTTGCCAAGTACAACTACAACCCCAAACAGCTCACCGAGTGGATCCTCAACTCGGACGTGTACCAGCTCAGCCACACCGCGAACAAAGATTACATCGACCCCAAGTACGAGCCATACTTTGCCCGCATGCCCTTGAAAGCCATGTCGCCCGAGACACTTCACGAAGCGATCTGGACGGCCACCAAAGCCGACACAGCCACAGTCGTCGACAAGAGAGCACGGAGTGAGGCACGTGATCGCTGGCTCAGCAAGCTCGTTGCTCAGTTCGGCGACGACGAAGGGAACGAACTCGTCTTCAACGGCACGATTGTCCAAGCACTGCTCATGATGAATGGTCGTGAAATCAATGCGGAAATCGGGCCTGGTGGTGCAAACGCTGTCAAACGTGTCGTGGACAAGCACACGAAAGCGGGCGTGGCCAACCCGTCCGCGATCATCGATGAACTCTTCCTGATGACGCTGAACCGTCGGCCCACAGCCGAAGAGAAAACGAAACTCATCAACCTGCAGCAGAAGGGCGCGATCATCAAGCCCGAAGCCACATCCACTGGCTCCACGCCAGCTCCGATGCCACCGAAAACACCAGCCGCCGCTCCACCCGCCAAAGGCTCGAACCCGAAGAAGCCACCCGCACCCGCCAAAGTGCCCGCCACCCCTGGCATCGTGTTAGCTGTCGCCCCGAATGATGTGGCCTTCTACCAAGACCTTTTCTGGGCACTCCTCAACACCAACGAGTTCATGATCAACCACTAAGCAACATCGCACCACCCAAGGCCGAAACAGGAAACTGTTTCGGCCTTTTTCGTTCCTGCTGCCACAATCCCACCCCGAGGATAGTATTCTCGAACGATGGGGCGCTTACCTCTCCTTCTGTACGGAGCGAGGCCAGCTCGTTTGCTTCAGGTCGCACTGGCTTTCGGCTGGATGGGAGTTCTGAGAAGCAACACATGCCCATGTACATCACGCCGATTGCCGGACCCAGGCTGGGTGTCAGGGGTGGCGGCAGTTATTGTCAGTGTGCATGTACTAGAAATGAACTGCGTGAGAACTTGCTCTACGAAGGTCGATTTCCGCCAGTAGAGTTGCGATTGGCAAGAGGAAACAGTCAGCAAAGATAACTGCCAAGACGCTGAGTCGCCAAGAAAACACTTTTTGAATTCTTGGCGTCTCCGCGTCTTGGCGGTTCGAGTCGATGGTTTTGCTTACTTGGCCAGTTCGGCTTTGATGGCGGTGATCAGCGTCTCGGACATTGGATCAACGCTCGACTTGTAGCGGCTCACCACTTGGCCGTCTTTGCCGATGAGGAACTTCTCGAAGTTCCAGCCGATTTCGCCGGGGCATTTCGGGTTGGTGTCTTTTTCGGTGAGGAACTTGAAGAGATCCACTTTGCCAGCCCCTTTCACGACGACTTTGGCCATCATCGGGAAGGTGACTTTGTAGTTGGTTTCGCAGAACTTCTTGATGTCAGCGTTCGTGCCTGGCTCTTGGCCGCCGAATTCGTTCGAGGGGATCCCGATCACCACGACGCCATCTTTGCCATGCTTTTCGTGGAGTTCTTGCAGGCCCTTGTATTGCTTGGTGTAGCCGCACTCGCTGGCCACATTCACGAGCAACACGACTTTGCCTTTGTACTGGGCGAGGTCCACTTCTTTGTCGTTGATGTCTTTCAACTTGTACTGCAATGGTCCGGTCATCTTCGGCTCCTTGTCTTCGGCGTGGGTGCTCATCACAAACGCCAAACCGCACAGAACAGCAAACAGGTAACGCATGGAAATCCTCACTGGGGGAGACGACGTATCTTAGGGCTGAGTTATGCCAAAAATCCAGACCCGGCCTCCCCGTGACCGCCTGGATTCGGGTAAGCTGGTGACCATGATTCAGGACGCTGGCTTCCTGGAGGCGATCTTCGCGCGGCCTCACGATGATGCCCCAAGACTCCTCTGGGCCGATTGGCTCGACGAATCCGATGACCCCGTCGAACAGGCTCGCGGGGAGTTGGTTCGGCTGCAGTGCGCGCTCGCCCGCCTGCGCCGGGATGACGAACACTGGCTGGCTTACTCGGCCCGTCAATCGGATTTGATCCACGCCTACGGAGCCATGTGGGCGAAGCCGATCGAGAGGCTGGCCGTTGGGTATGAGTTTCGCCGCGGTCTGCTCGATAGCGTCTCCGTGGAAGGGAAGACTTTTCTCAAACACTCAGAGACACTTTTTGCCCGTGCCCCGATTCGGCGGGTGAGGATCATTGATGCCAATAAACACCTCGATCGGTTGATTCGTAGCCCAGCTCTCTTACGCATCCGCGAACTCGATCTGTGCAGTAACGATCTCGGCAACGGCGGTGTCCTCGAACTCTTGCAGAGTGAGTCGCTGGGTCATCTCGCCCACCTGGACTTGAGCTTCAACCACCTCACCGATGCCGCCGTCATCGGCATCGCACGAGCAGAGTGCTGCCCGCAGCTTCGCTCGTTGAGCCTCGCCAACAACCACGGCATCACGAGCGTCGGCCTCACGGCCTTGGCCGGTTCCGCTCATCTGGCGGAGCTACGGCATCTGGACGTCAGCGAGAACCAGATTCGCTTTCCGGGAGTGCAGGCCCTCGTGGACTCGACATACCTCGCCAAGTTGAACCGGGTGAGCCTTTACGGAAACCCGTTGGATGCCCAGTCCGTCGAGGCACTCCTCAACTCGCCGCTATTGCGCCGAATGCTGGCCAAGGAGCCAGGCTTGGACTTCCGCCGTTGCGAGCTTGGCCCGGATGCGGCCGTGGCGTTGGCTCGTGCCCCCTTGATGCGAGGAGTCCGCTGGCTCGATTTGGCCGATAACGACCTGATCGATGTCGGTGTGATGCGCTTAGCCGAGTCCGGGAATCTCACCTCTCTCACGGAGCTGACGCTGACCAACAACCGCATCTCCGATGCCGGCGCCGTGCTTCTGGCTCGCTCACCGCTCATGCGCCAACTTCGCCGCCTTGATATTGCCCACAACCAAATCACCCAACGCGGCATCGACGAACTCTGGAAACGCCGAGCCAACTTCCACTGCGAACTCGACACCTCCGATAACCTCGGCAAAGCGAGCTGAAGGCACTTCTGTACGGCATGGAAATACAACCTCACCCCCAGCCCCTCTCCGAAACGGAGAGGGGAGAAGAAACTGCCTGAAAAGATGCCGTTTCCGCAAGATGCTTGCACCCCTCTCCGTTTCGGAGAGGGGCTGGGGGTGAGGTTGCCTTTCAACGCTGAAAACGACTTGTGACCATACCAAACCCGAAACGGAGAGGGGCTGGTCATTGGTTTCCCACCCGCAGACCTACCTGCCGACCTTCCAACTCGGCGAGGTCGTGCGTACTATGCCGGTATGTTGCGTGAATTGGCTGTCCAAAATCTGGCACTCATCGAAGATGTCCGGGTCGAATTAGCGGCCGGGTTCTGCGCCTGGACGGGTGAAACCGGGGCCGGGAAATCCCTGCTTCTGGGGGCGATTGGCCTGCTTTTGGGCGAGCGTGGCTCGGTGGAGATCATCCGGGCTGGGCAGGATGAATTGCGGATCACCGGCCGGTTCGAATTCACCCGAGCCGAACAGCGCGAAGCGGCCCGGGAGATGTTGCAAACCGAATTCGCGGAAGACGAATTGATCCTCACTCGCCGGCTTTCCCGCACGGGCCGTAGCTCAGCACTCGCCAACGAACAGCCCATCAGCGTCAGCACGCTACGCAAACTGGGCGAAATGCTCGTCGACATCCACGGCCAACGCGAAAGCTATTCCCTTCTGCAGCCCGCTTACCAACTCGAACTCCTGGATGCCTTCGGCCGACTCACCGACCTTCGGCAGACTTACATCGACCAGGCTGACAAAGTCCGCGAACTTCGTCGCCAGCGGGTCGAGCTGTCGAATGCTCGTGCCACCCGCCAGCGGGAACTGGCACTTCTGCGGTTCGAACGCGAGGAACTCGATACGATCGCACTCAAACCCGGCGAACTGGAGACGATGCTCAAAGACCGCGAGAAGCTGATCCATGCCCAGTCTCTGGCGAGCTTCACTGGCTCCGTGGCGAGCCGACTTTACGATAACGAAGACTCGGTCGCTGTGGTACTGGGGCGGTTGGTCAAAGAGGCCGGGAAGTGGGTTCACCTCGATAAGAAACTGGCGGATGTGGCCAAACGCCTGGAAACTCTGCGGCCCGAGGTGGAAGACCTTGCCGAGACCTGCCGGGACTTGGCCGAGGCGTTCGAAGCCGACCCCGAGACGCTCGATGCCATCGAACACCGCTTGCAAACCTTCAAGAAACTGGAGAGCAAGTACGGCAAATCGATCCCCGAATTGATCGCTTACCGCGCGACACTCGATGCCCAAGAACGCAAACTGCAACAGCAAGAAGACGACCTCGCCGGCATCGACCAACGCTTGGCCGCCGCCTTCGCCGAGCTGAAGTCTGTGGCCGTGGAACTGAGCAAAGGGCGAGCGAAAGTCGCGAAGAAGCTCGCGTCCGAGGCTCAGAAGCAACTGACCGAATTGCAGATGCCCAAGGCCAAATTGGAAGCACAACTCGAAGTCACGCCACTCTCAGACGACCCGAATTCCGAGGTGCCTGCCTTTGGCATCGATCACCTGGAACTGATGCTGACCGCCAACCCCGGCGAACCGGCCCGGCCTCTCCGTAAGGTCGCGTCCGGTGGGGAAATGTCCCGGACCATGCTGGCTCTGAAGACCGTGCTCGCAGCCCATGACCCCGTGCGTACGCTTGTCGTCTTTGACGAAATCGATGCCAACGTCGGTGGCCGCATCGGCGATGTGCTGGGGCAGAAACTCGCCATCTTGGGCGCTTCGCACCAAGTCTTATGCGTGACGCACCTACCCCAGGTCGCGTGTTTCGCTCACCATCACTGGACCATCCGCAAAGCCACCACCGGCAAACGCACGGCCACGACGATCACCCACCTCCAGAACCGCGACGACCGGATCGAGGAACTCGCCATCATGCTCCGCGGCGAGACCCGCTCCGAAACGACCCGCCAAGAAGCCAAAGAAATGCTCACCTCCGCCGGCCGTTGAATATGACCAACGTATTGTCACGAGTGGGGTGCGATGTACGATATCGGCTTCTTCACCATCACCGGTGTGAATGACGTATCGGGGCCATCATGGATATTGCTGTTCTCGGATCGCAGGGACAACTCGGACGGGACTTGATTCCTCGGCTGTCGGGCCTGGTCCAGCCATTGACGCGGGCGGAGATCGATCTGGAGAAGCCAGAGACGATCACGGCTTACTTTGCCAGCCATCGGCCGAAGCTGTTTGTGAACTGCTCGGCGTATAACTTGGTCGATAAAGCCGAATCGGACCCCGAGATCGCTTTTCGAGTGAATGCCTGGGGCATGAAAATTCTTGCCCAGGCCTGTGCTGCGAATGGCGTCAAACTGGTGCATGTGAGCACGGATTACGTCTTTGGCCTCGATTTGAGCGCGATAACACCTCGCACAGAAGCTGATCGACCTGGGCCGGTGAGCCAATACGGCATGAGTAAATTGTGTGGAGAGTATGCGGTTCGGACGTTTGCACCCGAGCATCTTGTGATCCGCACTTGCGGGCTTTACGGCGTCTGGGGGAGTGGCGGCAAAGGCGGTAACTTTGTCGAAACGATGCTCCGTGTCGCTGGGCAAGGCAAGCCGTTACGTGTGATCGCGGATCAGCACTGCACACCGACGTCGACGGCAGACCTCGCGGCGGGGATCGTGAAACTGATCAACGCGAATGCGAATGGCCTCTTTCACTTGACGAACTCCGGGCAGACGACTTGGCACGAGTTCGCGTCGGAGATCTTCCGCCAAAGCCAGATCACCGCCGACCTCACCGCGATCACCACAGCCGAGTTCAACGCCCCCGCGAAACGGCCGCCGTACAGTGTGCTCGATTGCACCGAAGCCGCGAAGCTTGGTGCCCCGATGCGCCACTGGCGTGAGGCTCTCACCGATTATCTCGAAGAGCGGAAGAAGAAGGGCTGATCGATGTCCACAAACGTGAGCAATCTACGTGAACTCCTGAGCCTCGCCGATTTCCAAACCCGGGCCGGTCCCGATGAATACCGTCTACTGCCAGGACGGGTCGGCCTGAACTTCCAAGCTCTCTTCGTAAGTTGCCGACAGCCGGGAGGCATGGCGGAGTGAGTTGAGCGATTCAAAGAACGCCTCGGCTAGGCAGCGAGTTGAATGTGGCCGTTGTGTTCGAGCCTTTTTGCGTGGGTCTGGGAAACAGGAGGGCTGTACTGTGGACGACATCTTTGCCTCTTGCACGGAAGCGACCGCTCTGACGAAGATACGCGACGGCGTGTTCGAATGGGAGCACCAAGCGGAACTGGCGGGCGTGCCAGTGGCGCTGATGCTGTCGTGGCACCCAAGCTTCGACGGGCCTCTCGCCCCCATCGTGGCAGCCGCCCGCACATCGTGGCAACGGTTGCAGTCGGCCGAGCCGTCGCACCGGCAGGCGCTTCTGGCTGAGGTCGTTCAGCAATACAGGTGGGTACGAGTGCCGTTGGAGGAGGTCACCCCGATCGGGGTCTCTTTCTTGCCTGATGGGTCGGCCGAGATCGCCTACTGCGCGTTTGTGGACGGCGAGCATAGTGTTGTCGCCGAAGTGTCGTCTGTTGGCGAGTACGTGAGCTGGCGGGCTGAGTAAAGGCTTCTTCGTTATCTACATCCGCCACAGCGGTTCTGCCCAAATGCCCGACACAGCAAAACCGAAATGACTCTCAGTGGTAACAATGGGTACGGGAGTCGTTCCGAACCACTCACCATTTTGATGTTTATCCATCTCGCCAAGCCTACAATTCCATCTGAACTTCCTTCCCTCTTGAGAGATCGCTGGGCATGTTGACCGGGAAAATGGTCCGGGTGCGGTACGCGCGGAACAAGATCACCCCGCTCTATATCCCCGCCTCGGATCGCGGCTGGCAGAGCCTCGCCTCGCAGTTCCTCGACGAGTTCATGAACTCACCGGGCCAGACTCGTGGTGAACTCGAAGCCAACCTCGCCGACCTCATCGCTGACGGCCCGACGCAGCTCATCCACCAGGGCCTGGCCAAACTCTTGGAAGATCGCTGTGAGTTTGAGGTGCAATCCGATTTGCCACCGGATCAAGTGCGTGAGGCGGTCTTTCGCATCGCCGCTCAGCATCATGCCTCTGCCGCAAAGACGAAGGAGCCATTCAGCCGGGAAGCCGTGCTGACCGAAGCCGCCACGGAATTGCAGATTCCCCCAGATCAAGTCGATTTGGCCCTCTTCGCTGACCTCCGAGACGAACAACGCATCCTGAAGTTTGACACCCTCACCGCTGAGCAACTGCTGCACCGCTACAACACGGCCTTGGCCCAGGCGATCCTGTTACGCTCGACGGCCATGGAAGTCCGTGTCTGGAACGAGAGTGCCGCCCGGTTTCGGCAACTCTTCCGCGCGGTCAAGTTTCACCGGCTGATCTGCAGCATTCGCCCAGCCGATGGCGCCTCGTACAAATTGCTGCTGGATGGCCCCCTCAGCCTTTTTTCCTCGACGCAAAAATACGGCTTACAACTGGCGATGTTTCTCCCCACGCTCCTGCACTGCAAGACTTTCGAGCTGCGAGCCGAGGTCCGCTGGGGTGCCGAGAAAAAGGAGAAGGTCTTCACCCTGACCGGCTCGGACGGCCTGCGTTCGCACCTGCCAGACTTTGGCGTCTACACGCCGCCTGAAGTGAAGAACTTTGCCGCGAACTTTTCGAACAACATCGTCGACTGGACCCTCTCCGACGACCCCGCCCCGCAACTCCTCGACGGCACCATCTGGGTTCCCGACTTCACCCTCACCCACACTGCCACGGGCCATGAAGTCTTCGTCGAAATCCTCGGCTTCTGGCGGAAGCTCGACATCGAAGCCCATTTCAAGAAGCTGAAAAAGCACTTCGATGGCCGCTTCATCCTGGTCGTGAGCGAAGCCAACCGCGCCGACGAAGGAGACGAGTTCACCACTGGCAACGAAGTCTACCGCTACAAACGCACCCCAATCTCCGACGAAGTCGCCAAGTTGGCGAATCGACTACTGCCGAAGTGAACAACCGTAATTTGTATGGATACGGAGAGTCTTGTTTTTCAAATAGCGAATTCTTAAACTCATCAAATATCAACATCTGCGACACAAATAAGGAACTAAACATGACAGCGCCTCGTTTGTTTGTCAAGAGTATCATTTTCAACAATGGACACACCGTGACTTTCAACCCTGACGACATCGTAATATTTGTCGGGGCAAACAATGCTGGGAAAAGTGCGACAATCAAAGAAATATTCCATCGATCTAGAAATCCCTCGAATCCTGTTCAAGGTCACAACATGTTAAGATCTGTGTCCTTATCAAGCGAAGGGAGCATCGAAGAATACAAGGCCTGGGTGGAAGCGCGATATTTTCCCCAACCCAATAGCACTCCAGCAACATATTCTAATGGCGAAAAACACATGCGATTTGACGCCTACTCTGGCTACAATTGGGAATCGTGTTTGCCATTTCAGGAAGGTGATGTGCCATATGTCGACTATTTTTGGAAATCACTAGATTCAAGGAATCGTCATTGGAACGATGTGGTTGCCCACATGGTAGGATCTCAGGTGCCATATAATCCAGTCCAAGTCATGTACGAAAACTTCGAAAAAGAACAGCGAGTTAGTCAGTTATTCCAAGAAGCTTTCGGACAGGAATTGATACTTAATCGATTCGGAGGAAGCCATTATCCGCTACACATTGGGAAGCGACCCGAGCCCACAAACAACCAAAACTACTTTACTCCGGAATTCGCAAAAAAAATCCAGGATCTACCGAAACTAGCAGATCAAGGTAGCGGCATGCAGTCGTTCGGATCGTTGCTAATTTCTTGCTTGTTTGACAATGATCGATCCGCAATTTTTATTGACGAACCAGAAGTCTACCTGCATCCACCGCAAGCTAGAAAATTAGGAAGTTTTCTCGCCGGTGAAACCACAGAGCGGACACAACTTTTCATCGCCACCCACAACGGCTCGTTTGTTCGGGGACTTCTCGATGCTCAGGCTAGCACTCCCAGTAGCCGCGTTAGGGTTATTCGGATCATCCGCGATGATGTTAGCAACACAATACACGAACTGAATAACGAAGATATTAAGCGCCTTTGGACCGATACCGTTCTGAGGCACTCGAATGTGCTCGATGGTCTTTTCCACCAGCGAGTCATCATCTGCGAGAGCGACACTGACTGCACTTTTTTCGCTGCGGTTCGAGCTGCAACTCGGGGTCCAGCTAACGATCTTGAAGGCGACGACGTGATGTTCCTATCTGCAGGTGGCAAAGGGCGAGTGAGTGTTATGGCGAGTGCGCTACGATCGCTAGGAGTGAAAGTGATAGCAGCGATGGATTTTGATGTATTGAACACCACAGCTCAATTTGAAATAATTGTAAAATCTCTTACGAATCCATCTGATGAATACTGGTCAAGCCTAAAAAAGAATTATAATATTGTTTGTAATCACATAAAGGCAAAGGGCCGCGGAATCAAGAAAAACGATCTGCTCCAGAACATAACTAAAGTTTTTCATGATATTAATGTTGAAGTGCTTTCTAAGAACGATGTTGAACCTATTGTGAACCTGCTTAACGAGATCAAACCTTGGAGTGATGCCAAAAAATATGGCAAGGGCGCACTTCCTGTGGGTGAAGTATCAGACGCTTGGGAAACACTACGCTCTTTATGCGAGCAGATTGGTCTGCACATTAATCCGATTGGTGAATTAGAAAGCTTTTGTCGAGTCTTCAAAAAAAAGGGCAGCCAATACTGGGTCAACAAAGTACTCGCTCTCCATCTGGCAACAGACCCCCTGCTTGAGGATGCTCGCGAATATGTGAATCGGCTGTTTAAAGACTGAGACAGCCATGGGTTTCCAAAATTGGCAGAATTGGGGCCAGATTCTCGATGCCCTGGCAATGAAGTCTATCGCTACAAACGCACCCCCATCTCCGACGAAGTCGCCAAACTGGCGAATAGACTACGAAGTCAGCTTCAGCTCCCGCCACTCGGGCGGTGCGAACTTCGTCATGGGCGACGGCTCAGTCCGCTTCATCGGCACCCGCGACGGCGGCGAAGTCGTCAGCATCGACTAAATCCCGCGTTTACCCCAAAGGGCCAGCAGTTATTCCCAGTAGTCTTCCCAGCGATCGGCAAAGGCCTGCTTCAGTCGCTCCAGGTAGGCGTAGGTCTTGATCTTGACCATCCAGTGATCGGTCCCGCCAGAACCGCCTTTGCAGACCACCCCTTCCACAACTCCGTACTTGCCAACGCGGACATCCTCCGCGAACTTGCCAGTCAGCCGGCCTTCGTACACGACTCGCGCGATCGGAAGATGGCCAAAGTCCGCGACGAACTGGTGGGGTCCCATCATGCCGAACGGTTCAGCAAAGATGTCAAAGAGGCGAAGCTCCTTGGGGTCATCTTCCTTGTGTAACCCCGCAAAGGAATTCGGCCCGAGGAACTCCGTGAACGCCTTGAGACTTTGATAACCTACGTAGGCCGGATTCTCGCAGAACACCTGTTCGATTCGCGCAGCCAAGCTCGTTTGAAAGACCTCCACACACTGCCGGAGGTGGGCATGACGAGAGTTGAACTGCGCGATCCCAGCCTCGGTGAGGTTGAACTCGTCCCGGCGGGTACCGAAGGCGTGCCAGCCGAAGTCCCGGTCCCAATCCCAATGGAGATTGGTGCCATCGTACTTCTCGAACGCGACACATCGGCCTTCAGGAGCATCGCGGCTCCCGGCCATCTTCGGATAATGCAACACCGTGTCTCTCCCGCTCGTGACGAACCACTTCAGTTTGAGAGAGAGTTTCACTTCTGAGGGTTCGGGACACGTCTGTGAAGAGTTGGCTTATGACTTCGTGCGGGCTCCGTATTCGCCAGTCTCTTGTCCGGCATTCTCGCTGGTTTCCCCGGTGTCGGCCACCTCGGCCAGTAGCATCAGCTTGTAGTCGCAGATTCGAAGGATGTCGCCCGCCACCAACTCTACGACGGCCACCGACTCGTGCCGGAATCTCACGCCATTGCGTGAGGCCGTATCGCGCAATTCGACCTGCCCACTCGCATGTACGACGATGACACAATGCCGACGCGACACGGAACTCTGTTCCAGGACGATGTCATTCTGAGGATGCCGTCCGAGGGTGTTGATGCCGACACGCAGCATGTACAGCCGCCCGCTGCTCAAGTCCCGAAGTGCTAGCCGCGCCGGGCTGGGAACAAACCCCACAGGCCATCGACCGAAGTGAAACTCCTCCTCGATTTTCCCCGTCGTTGGCCCCATCGAATCGAAGACATCCTCCCGAGCCTCGATGTAGTGCTCTCGTCGCGGCGAATCGAGGTGTGTCTCATCCAATCGTGGGTCGCTCATGGCCATCAGCCCTCGGTTACCAGAACTTCCACCTCTTCAATATTGATCGAGGAAACCCTGAGAATCGTCGATGAATTCGGGTCGCCGCTGTTTGACCAGCCACGGCTCCAGGCGCTGTACGACTTCATCGGTCCTCATGGTGTCTTTCTCAGTTTGGCTGGCTCAATTCAGCTACTTCAGAATCCAAGTGCTGATCCGTTTCATGGTGGCTTCGTCGAAAGTGGTTTCGATCTTGCCATACTCCGCGACTTGGCCTGTCTTCGCGGGTTGGAACATATGATTCAGCCCCGGCAGTTTGTGGAACTCGGCGGGTGGGTTCAACCCCGCTTTCAGGCTCTTCTCGATGGCCGGGAGGTTGAGGCCTGCATGGACTTGTAAATCCTTCTCGCCATTCAAGGCCAACACTCGGCACCGGGTTTTCTTGAGGGCTACGGCTGGGTCGAGTTTATGGAAGGTCTGGTTCCAAGGATCGAAGATTCGGTTTGCGAGGACCTCAATGTCTTTGTCGGTTCGGGCGTTAATGGTAGCTCTCTGCTGGGGTGTCAACTCCTGAGCGTAAGCCATGAACTTCTTGCGTCGCTCTTCCAAGGTCCCATCTTCAGCAATGCTGATTTTGGTGAATTTCCCCAAGATCTCGTTGATTTCCAGGCACTCTTTCTCGGGGATTCCCAGTGATTTGTGGATGTCCAGACGTTGCTGTTGCATGATCTCTTCCCCAGATACCCCGGTTCCAGCGAGGAGCACAATAAAAGAGACGTCTTCTGGCCGTCCTGCTGCGACTATCGGCGCGATCAATCCACCCTCGCTGTGGCCACATAGCCCCACCCGTTTGGGGTCGATGCCTTTTTGCTCCTTCAGGAACAGGACCGCGGCTTCGGCGTCTTGGGCAAAGTCCACGGTTGTCGCATCCTTGTATTTCCCTTTGGACTGACCCACCCCACGATCATCGTACCGAAGCACGGCGATGCCATTCGAGGTGAGATGGTGGGCAAGCACAGCGAAGGGTTTGTGCTGAAAGAGGGTTTCGTCCCGGTCGGACGGACCAGAGCCGGAGATGAGCACGACTGCGGGGAACGGGCCGTCGCCTTTGGGTTGGGTCAGCGTTCCTGCCAGGGTGAACTTCGCCTTCGGGTTCTCGAAGGTGACGTTCCGCACCACATACTCGACATCCTTGGGTGGCGTCTGCGGACGCTTTGGGCCTTCAATGGTGTCGCCACGCTTCAGAACGATCGCGAACTTGCCGCCGGATTGCTCCCAGAAGCCCGTGAGTTGTTTGCCATCGTCCGAAAGGCTCCCGGTGAACTTGGCCCCGACTTTGGCCATGTGCAGGGTGACGATCTTTTCTTTGACCTCGATCTTATCCACTGGCGTCTTCCCAGGGCCTTGATCGAGGCTTTCCATGTCGCCGGTGAGTGTGCCATCTTTGTCGCGCACCGTAATCCGCAGCCGTAATGTCTCCGCACCCGCATTGAGGTGACCCACCCACGGCCCGGCCACCGTCATCGGCGGATCGGCCACCACACCCATCAGCAAGAGCACCATGAAGACCATCGGACCATCCCCACCTAGGAAGTGTTGCTGACCATCACACGTCCAGGAGGATGGTCGGAGAGATGACGATCATCCAGCAGAAAAATGACGTGGCTCTCACTCTGGAAGCTCTTTGAAGTACTCAATCTTGATGGTTCGTTCTTCGAGAAGTTGCATCTTGACGACGTTGTCTTCCACGCCGATCTTGGTTTGGAGATCGATTTTCGTTTTGACAGTGACACTCTTCGGTAGGCCCGTTTTCGCATCAAAAAGAATGATGCCGGTATACTCGGTTGGCTTGTTTTCTTTGATCGATTGAACCGACGCAGGCAAGAGATCGCTCTTCTTAGGATTCGTGAACTTTGCTTTTGCCTCCAAGTTATATCGGTGTAAATCAGAGGAACTATCCAGTTTCGGACCAGTATATTTTTTGTCGAGATTATACTTAAGAAGACCAGGGATGTTCACTTTGCATTTCACGACGGTCTCTTCGTCCTTTTTGGGGAGTGGGAAAAAGGCCTCCATGAAGACTGACTCGTAGAGGGTTTGGAAAGTTTCTTGCATGAATTTCAGCGATTTAGCCGGCACATTCTCCTTTTGATCACCCAGGACTTGATCGATCACTTCGTCCATTCCTTCAATTTTTTGAAAGCGATTTTTCTTATCAAGATACAGATTCAGTTTCGAATTGAGCATTTTCTTGAACGTGGCTAGTGATCGAGTCTTTCTTGGCGAAGTGACATTGATGATTTTATGGGTCAGGAGATAGCCGTCTTTCGTCGTTTTTGGAGTGACTTCGAAAGTGATTTTCATGTTCACTTTCTCAGTCTCCGCTTCTTCGTCGTTCGCTTTCGTCTTCACCTCAGCGACCGCTTCGTAGGTGTAGTAAAACTTCTCTTGGAAATTCCACGCTGGCTCGTCGGCCCTCGACTGAAAGCTCACGACGAAGAATGCCAGCGGAATCAACACGGCCAGTTTGAGTATGCTCATCGCAAAACGCTCCAGGACGAGGGAGTCAAGCTCCAAGCCAGATTGCTCGGACAGGCATTCTAGTTTCTGCGAACCCGTTTTCGAGAGCCACACACCGAGTTTTTTCAAAGAAGCGCGAGCAGTCCCCCAGCGCAGAGCAACACCACCGCGAAGAGGATTTCGAGAGCACACCCAGCGCCAAACTCTGCGGCCAGTTGTTTGGGTGAGAATGCGTGAAGATCTTCGGCTCGACCGCGAAATCCCAGGAAAACAACAACCAAGCTACAAGGCACGAACAGTGCGAAACAGACCCAGCCAATCCACGCGCACCATTTCCCTGCGACAAGCCCGGGAGCCAACGCTCCCAAGGTGCCCACCACCAGACCCAAGCTGATAGCAGTGAACCGAGTCGGGAAGTCTGCTCGGCCTGTCGGCGGAGTCATGAGTGGCCCCAAAACGGCATATGATGGTTCTTAGACATTTTAACGTTCATGAACTGTGGAGATTCGAACATGGCACGCATTCGCTGTCCGTATTGCCATAAGGACATCGACGAAGATCGTTATCGTTCACACGTCAAGAAGCACACCAAACTCCGCGCGGACGGCCAGCAAACCGATTACGCGACCTTACCAGAAGACGAACAAGACGATGGCGACTTGACCGGGGTGCCGCGTGTGTATGTCCACAAGAAATGCGGTGTGGCAACACAGATGCCAGAAGAGATCATCCGCAGCTACTTGAAGAATCCCTACATGTACATTGCCGACGCGACTTTTTGTTGTGGCTGTGGCACCCATGTGCCGTTCCGCGAATGCAAGTGGACCGAGACTGGCGAAAACCTTCAGAAATACACCGACAAACTCCGCGCTGCCAAACCCGAGATGGAACCCAAAGGCTGCTTCGGCCTGATCGCCTTGGTGACCATCGGCCTGTCCAGTGCCGTGGCTTTGTTGTCGTGGGTCTGAGGTGGCTGCTAGAAGCTGATGAAATCTCGCCAGGCGTAGCCATCGGGCAGGGCTTCGCTTGGGGCGAACTCGAAGTGCAACACCCGCCGATGTTCTGTGGTTCCCGGTTGGCTTTCACCACTGGCGTGCAGCAAGAGTGGCCGCATCAGCAACGCATCTCCGGCTTCGCAGTAGATCCCCACGACCGGGCCACGCGATTCGCCCACGTGTGACCCTGCCTGCACCTGCAAAGCGCCATTTGTCGGCGTTGCGGCATCGAGATGGATCCGGACCGTGAGCATCGATTCCAGAAGGCACATCGGGGCCTCGACGTGCGGCACACCATGTTTCAAGGTGGGTCGTTGAAAGTGATCCGAGCGAAGGGAATGATCTCGAACGGCGATGGCCGTATCCCGATGCCAGGGTAATGACCAAGTCCTCTCCGGAGGCTTGTCAAAATACAAAGCACGCACCAGACCAGCGCCTGGACCAAGTATTTCGGAGATGAGTTTAGGGGTCGATGTGCGGCCTATCAGCAACACTAATTCTGGCCAATCTCGAAGCAGATCACGCGCTCCGTAGATCGCGCCGCCGGTTGACAAGACCGTTCCCCGGCCACGTGCCAAAAACACTGCCAACTCGGCGAGCCACAACTGACACTCCGCCGAACTCAACAGACCACCCACCAGCTCAAAACCTTGCGAATGCAGCCGGTGGTACGTCATGGCGTCGTTCACCTGTTGATCCCTCCGCCCCGTTGAGGTTGTCAACGGGGAAGAGAGGAAATCGACATCCATCGTTTCGATCAATAGACCGAGTTCGGGTCCACTTTGCCAGCAGGGCCAGCGGCTTGGCCGCCACCGTAGCGAGCGTGCCAGCCTTCAGCGGCGCGGAGTTCGTGGAGGTCAGCGGAGCTGTAGCCGTACTTGGCGAACCACGGTGTGCCGGTCTTGACGATGGCATCGGATTCTTGAACGCGCTTCACGCACTCGGTTTCCGCGAACTTCTGACGATCGGCAGGGTTCGTGTAGGTGAAGAACTCTTTCCAGAAGGCCCGGCCGCCGAGGATGCCCGAGGCCCCGGCCTTCATCGCCATCTCGACTTGCTTCTTGTAGATCGGGAAATCGACCCCGGCTGAAAGCAGAACCCACGGCTTGGCACAGGCGTCGTTCAGCTTCTTGAGGTTGTCCATGAGCACGGAATCGGACTCAACGCCCATCGTGCCAGGGAACTCGGCTTTGTAGACATCGCAG
Source organism: Fimbriiglobus sp. (assembly GCA_051659845.1). Classification (GTDB taxonomy): domain Bacteria; phylum Planctomycetota; class Planctomycetia; order Gemmatales; family Gemmataceae; genus Fimbriiglobus. The sequence goes on from JBOFPH010000002.1 coordinate 40,832, forward strand.
TAACGGCTCAGGATGCGGGCCGATTCGATGACCGTGCGGGCCTTACGAGCCGCGACGGCTTCCTTGGTTTCTTCCACACCGTTGACGAGGTAGGGGAAGTGGATCGGTTCGAGCAGGAACAGGATATCGTGCTCGATGCAGTCGTTGTAGATCTTGCGGGTGAACTCGAAGTTCTTCTCGGCCGAGTCAAATTCATCAGGCTCGAACTGGGCGAGGAGCTTCACCGCGTCGGCGCCCGCGCGCTTGATCTTGGCGACGCTCCAACCTGGTTCAACTTCGCCGCACGGTGCTCCGGCTGCGTTCTTGGTCGCCCCGGACTTCTCGACGCGGATGAGCGTCCCGGTGCTCGCAGGCACAGCATGAGCCGCGATCGTGGACCAGTAACCGTAGTAGCCATCGACGAGCAAGCCCGAGCAGTGGGGCGCGAGAGCGCGGCTGAGCATGACTTTGGCATCAGCGATTTCGGCGTAGGTCGGCTCTTTGCCGGTCGCCTTTTTCATCATCGAGATCATCGAGCTATTTTGGTCCGTAGCCACCATCGTCAGGGTGCCGTTCGGATTGCTGATGCGTTGCAGACCCCGGAGTTTACCGGGTGTGAGACCAAGACCATAAAGCCGCGTAATGGAATGCATAAACAGACTATCTCCACGAACATGATTCAGAAACTGAGCTTTCGCGGAGATGATACGGAACCGGGTCCAACTCGGGAAGTTCGAAGGTCAGAAGTGTTCGTAGCACGACCCACAAAACCGCGAATCCTGCAGGTCGCGGTCGAGGAGGCTTTGCGACGAGACCCGCAAGCGGTCTGGCTGTCGAAGAATGGCGTTTGGCTGGTGAATCATGTGCCGCCGGAGTTCATCGATTTCGAGTGAGCCAACCCCACCCGCCTGAAAGCGATATGATGGACGTGTCCTTCTTTGAGGTCGGGTTATGGATTGGCAGCCGTTGGTGGAGATGATCGCAGGGGCCGAGCGGATTCTGTTGATGACGCACATTCGGCCTGATGCCGACGGTCTCGGTGCGCAGTTGGCACTGGCCGAGGGCTTGCGAGCACAAGGGAAGACGGTGCGGGTCGTGATCGCCAGCCCGCTCCCGGCTCGGTATCGCTTCCTCGATCCGAACGGCGACCGGGTTGAGCTGTTTCAACTCCCTGGCGATGGCTTTCGCAACGTCGATTTGGTCATCGTCATGGACACGGGAACGTGGAACCAACTCGGCGACTTTGGCCCATTCTTGAAGACGCTCACGGTCCCGAAAGCGGTCGTCGATCACCACCGGACGCAGGACGATCTTGGAGCTGTGCGCTTCGTCGATACCACCGCTGAAGCCACGGGCCGCATGGCGTATGAACTGCTGATGGCGTTAAAAGCACCGATCAACAGCATCGCGGCCAACCACATGTTCATGGCCTTGGCTCTCGACACGGGCTGGTTCCGCCACCCGAATACCACGGCGGCCACATTCGCCCTGGCCGAGGAACTCGTGAAACTCGGAGCCAACCCACCGCCACTGTACGAGCAACTCTTTGAATGCGCGACGATGGGCCGATTGAAGCTCATCGGAGTGGCGCTGTCGCGGATGCAAGTCGTCGAAGCGGGCCAGGTGGCCTTCACGGAGATCTATTTGCAAGACTACGCCGATTGTGGTGCTGTGCCCGGCGACACCGAAGACCTGATCGATTACCCGCGCAGCATTGATGGCGTCGAGGTGGCGATGCTCTTCATCGAGCAGCACGATGGTGGGACCAAGATCAGCTTCCGCGCACGAAGCCGTGTGGATGTCTCGAAGTTCGCCGAGCAATTCCACGGCGGCGGCCATCGCTTGGCGTCCGGTGCCCGCGACCCGCGCCCGCTCCCGGAAGCACGCGCCGCCGTCTTGGCCGCGATCCAGTTGGCCTTGAAATGACTTTCCCCTCGACCATCGTCGGGTGAAGTTCGACAACAGTAAGAGAGCACTCCCGCCTTCTTGAGAGCCGCTATGGGCTTCGATATCAGTTCGCACCCGGTCGATGTCTCGTTCATCCAGACGCGGCTTTTGCCTTACCTGCGTGGTCAAGGCAGTATCGACGACCTCGTCGCGGAGGCCGTGCGGCTTGCTAAAGTCCGCTTCCGGGCCAACGCTTGGGGCCTCGGTTTGGTGCAGTTGCAAAGCGAGTTACAGGCTTCGCTGAAGAACAAGAAGAATCCACCGGCCGAGAAGCCGTTTCGCATCCCGGAGAGCTTCTCCCCCGATCTGCACGTCTGGGGTCGGCCCTTCTTCATCACCACAGGCAGTGACAATGTCTCGGCCACTGTGGATCGCTACCTCGCCGCGAAGCCCGAAGCCGTCGATGCTTTGGCCCTCGAACAGCTTCATGCTTTGCACCCGACTTTGGGGAACCACGTCACCCCCGACGAAGATGGCATGTTGCCCGATGACGACCTCATCGCCCGCAGCTTCCGCGAACCGCTGGACTTCTTGCGTAGTGTTTTCCCGCACATTCCGAGTGGTAAGCCCGTCAAAACACCCGATGGCGAATCAGCCGACCCCGAGGACGTCATCCTCTTTCAGATGCCGCTCGCCGTCATCACTTTCGCCGCGAACTTTCGCCCCGGATGGATGGCCCGTGGCCACGTTTGGTTCACGCAGTTCCTGAGCGATGCCAACCTCGATGCCGACGGCTTAGTGGAAACCTCCGCGAGCCTCTTCGCCCCGATCTTGCAACAGATCGGCGGCTGGGAAGAAGCCTTTGATTCGACCATCACCCAGAACTACACCGTCGGTGGCTACATCCGCCCGGCCAACGTCCCAGCGTTCCGCCTCTACTGGGAAGCCCACCGAGATCAGCTCATCGCCCCGTTCGTCGCTGATGGCGAAGCGGAAACCGGTGAGCTGAACTGGCACAAAATCTTGGAAGCACTCCGCGACGCGGAACATCACAAACTCGCCTTTCTCGAAGCCACCGAAGTCTACTCCGGCTTCATGGGGATCATGAATTAGGGACTGTCAGGAGATGATCTTGTTTTGCCGTCGAGCGTTTACGTTGATTGAGTTGTTGGTCGTGATTGCCATCATTGCCGTGCTGATCGGCTTGCTGTTGCCGGCGGTCCAGAAAGTCCGTGAGGCGGCGGCTCGGATGTCGTGTCAGAATAAGCTCAAGCAGATCGGTTTGGCTCTGCACAACTACGAAGCCACTTTGGGCAAGTTCCCCGCGTCGAACACCACTGCCGCACCATGGCATGGCTGGCCTGCGCAGGTGCTGCCGTACCTGGAGCAAGAATCGGTACGGAACATTTATGTGCCGTCGTCCAGTTGGTATGAACTTCCCAACGAGCCTGCTCGCATGGCCAAAGTCTCGACGTTCCTTTGCCCCAGTGCGAACGGTGGCCGCGTCGGGTCGTCGGCTGTCACGGGGGCACCGGGGTCGCCGTTCAACGGCGCCGCCTGGGACTACACCAACATCTCCGTCGTCGCGTTGCCGCTCTTGGCTTACTTGAACTACCCCGATCCCGCGAGCCACACCACGATCTGGCGTGGGGTCATGAGTTCGACGGGTTCTTCGATCGCGCAGATCAGTGATGGGCTCTCGAATACGCTCCTGATCTCAGAAGATGCCAACCGCCCAGAATACTGGGTCAAAGGTCGCCAACGATCGGACCTGACGCCCCCTTTTGGCGGGGGTGGAGTGGGGGTCGTCACCGGTGGCGTCTGGGCCGATCATCAGAAAGGCTTCGGGATTGAAGGCACGAGCGCCGATGGCCTCACGCTCGTCGGCGAGTGTGCCATCAATTGCACGAACGCCTACGAAATCTACAGCTTCCATCCTGGTGGTGCGAATGCAGCGCTCGCCGATGGCAGCGTCCGATACTTGCGCGAGTCGATCACCATCCGCACCCTCGCGGCCCTGAGTACTCGCGCTGGCGGCGAAACCTTGACCTTAGACTAACCTGGAGCCTCTCGATGCCTCGGCCTGAAAATCGCCAACCAAACCAACTTCGCCCGCTGAGTTTTAAGCGGAAGTACACCCGCAACGCGCCTGGCTCGGTGCTCGTGAAGATGGGCAACACCGTCGTCCTGTGTACGTGCAACGTCGATAAGAAAGTGCCGGACTTTCTCTTGGGCAAAGGCAAAGGCTGGCTGACCGCGGAGTACGGCATGCTGCCTGGCTCCACGAACAGCCGCAAGGCCCGCGACAAAGCGGGGAAGGTCGATGGCCGGACGGTCGAAATCCAGCGGCTGATTGGCCGCAGTTTGCGCGCCATCATTGACCTCGACAAGCTTGGCGAACGCACCCTCTGGATTGACTGCGATGTCCTCGATGCTGACGGCGGCACCCGCACCGCGAGCATCACCGGGGCTTACGTGGCCCTCGTCGATGCACTGCAATCGATCAAGAAAGACCTGCCCAACCCGATCACCGAGATCCTCACCGATAGCCTGGCCGCGGTCAGTGTCGGGGTGCTGAATGGCGAAGTCTTGCTGGATTTGGAGTACGTCGAGGATGTGGCCGCCGAGGTGGATATGAACCTGGTGATGACGGGCCGTGGCAAGTTCATCGAAGTGCAAGGCACCGGCGAAGAAGCCACCTTCACCCGTGCCGAACTGGACTCGATGCTCAAAGTCGGCGAAGCCGGGATCAAAGAGATCACCGCCATGCAGAAAGCCGCACTCGGCAAGTCCTTCCCGATGGTGAAGTAGGCGAAAACAGGATTCACCACAGAGTGCACGGAGACCACTGAGAGAAAACAGCGTGGCTCACTGACAACATGATGTCACTGAGCGCCACTCTCGTTTGTCTCTGTGTGCTCCGTGATCTCTGTGGTGAAAAGATTTCTATATCACAGCCGTTGGGCGGTGGCGGTGCGGGTGTTGGGGCTGCGCTCGTGGATGAAGAGTGGGCGTGGCATCCGCACGGTGCGGAGTGGTGGCGGTAAGCCGATCTCTTGCAGGCGGGCTTGGGCGGATTCGAGGGTCCAGTCCGCGGATTTGGCGAACTTCACGGCCACGGTCCAACTCGCGGCATCGTCGCCGTGGATCTGCTCGGTGATCCCTTGGCCCAAGTCGGCGAGTTCGTCGCCGGTGCCCAGGAGGACGGCATCCAGGCTCGGGGCACGGGCGATGATCGAGGTCTCGGTCTCACACCACTCGGCGACGAATGGCTCGGGGAAGCGAAGCAGATAGCGGCCCAGTTCTTGGGCGAGGAAGCTCTTCGCTTCGGCCACCGTGGTGCGGGGGGCGAAAGCCACTTCGATCAGCTCTGGGCCGGTCGGCGATTGGGCGAAGCGGAGTTCAATCGCAGGGTTGTCGGCGAGCGGTTCACAGATCCACTCAGCGGAAGCAGGTGTGGGAAGAAGCGAGGCGATCAGGCGGCCAGCTTCAAGTCGAAGGCTAGGAATGTGGTGCTTCTCAAAAAGGGTCTGGAAGAGGGTTCCGGTTTTGGTCGGGTTTCGCATCGGGCCATCGCCGATCAACACTTGCCGTGGGCAGAAAGCAGCGAGTCGGTCGAAGTCCGGGCGGGTGAGATTCTCGGTGTCGGTGAGAATCACTTGGTCAAATTTGGCATCCGCTTTCAAAGCCGCGTCGTGGTGAATCGCAGACCATGGGGCAATCACGAGCGGCACTGCGGCGAGCAGGTCGTCCGTCAGTTGGCTCCCACGTGCGGCGATCTCGGCCAGCACAGCCTCGGCATGGTTGGTGTCGGTGGTGGCTGCGGCACGAAGCCTGGGTTCGGAGTCGGCGTCGTAGCCCTGGGCGGTGATCGCCAGTTGAGCAGCCTGCTGCTGGACCACGGCTTCGTCGTACCGGGCTTCCAAGGCGAGTGCTTCTTCGCAATCGCGGAGTTCAGCTTCGCTGGCCGCGATCTTCTCGGTGCAACTTTGCAGTTGTTTCTCGATGTCGGCGAGTTTCGCCCCGGCGTCCTCTTTGCTGAAGAGCCGTTTCATAGCGCCGAACAAGCCACCACTGGCCGCGAGTTGCGTGCGGAGTTCGTCCCGTTGATTGCTCCAGGTTTGCATCTCGGCGATGTTGGTCGTGTAGCGGGCGAGCAGTTCATTTCGAAGATTCGCGGGAACTCGCGTGGTGATCTGGCTTCGTAAGCTCGAGACGCTCGCTTCCGCCTCACGGAACTTCTCAATGGCAGGCCGAAGTGCGTCGAGGTGAGCGAGTTTCTCTTGGGCTGCACGATGTTGAGCCTGAGCCGTGTGTCTGACTTTCTCAATGGATTGGAGACTATGGGCGTTTGCGGTACGCTCGGCGGAGAGGCTTGGCAACTGGTTGGCTGGTTCCCCGAGGCCGAGGCTACGGAGGATCAAGGTTTCGCCCGCCTCGACACATCTCGTCAACAATTTATCCGCGTCGATCGGTTCGAAGGTCAGGATCAGGATTCGTTTCCCGGTTCGGCGAGCCGCCATAGTCACATCGAGAGCGAGCGTCAGTTGGTCATCGCCACTCGCGGCATCGATCAGGAACAGGTCCGGGCAGGCGAGAGCACCACTGATGGCAACAAGTTCGGCAGGGCCACCGAACGGTTCCGGCCACGGACGCAGACGAGGAGTCAGGTAAGGAGAGAGTGTTGGGAAGTGGCTGTACCAACTCGGAGGAAGACCGGGGCGTGAGCCATTACCGATCCCCATTTCGGGGTCTCGTTCGCTCATACGCATTCCTCATCCCGCACCGTCGCCATCGACAGTGCCCTCACCAGGTCTAACAAGAAAAGCCGATCCCGCAACGTTCGAGAATTCGGACACCCTGCACTTCTTCGGAGTATAGACGCTTCTTCGCTGGGAAGCTATCTATCTCTCAATTTTATCAAAATCTCATCCCTCCCGGCCAGTGTCCATCCAAGAGCATCCGAGAGCCGACCTTGCGTGTGACTGCCTGCCTAGGTATCAAAGGAGGGACTTTAGGAGAACTGTATGACCCCCGTGACCCGCACCTACCGACGCATGGCTCTCATCGTCGCGCTCTTGGCCCTCGTCTCGGACCTCGGCAGCAAGTACGGCATGTTCCGTGGGCTGTATCAGGAAGGGAAGATTCGCTCTGAGATGGAAGTCGTCCCGGGGTGGTTCAAGTTCACGACCGAGTACAACGACTCGGTGCCCTGGTGCGACTGTGGCTTTGACTTCTTGCAGAAGGCCAACGCCCCAGTCATGCCACGTGTCAACTACGGAGCCTTGTTTGGCCTCGGTGGGGAGCACAAATCTCTGGCCAATTGGATCTTCGCCGGGATCAGTTTCACCGCCGCGGTTGGCATCTCGATCTGGCTGACCCGGCCCAACTCGGGCAAAGATCGCTGGCTTTCGCTCGCGCTCGGCCTCATTCTCGGCGGCACGGTCGGCAATCTCTACGATCGCCTCGTCTTCCACGGCGTGCGGGATTTCCTCTACTTCTACAAGATCGAATGGCCCGTCTTCAACATCGCCGATTGCTGCCTCGTCGTCGGTGCCGGGATTCTGCTGCTTCACGCCTTCCTGGTCCCCACACCAGCCACAGCGACCCCAACAGCACCGGCACAGGTGTGAGTCGTAATGGTGGAGCTTCCGGCTCAGGTGATGCTCAAGAGTTGTGTATGAGGCGTTCGGCAGAAGCTGTTCTACCCGCTGATAGTGCTTATTTCTGGCGGTTTTTACCCTTCTCCCCTTGCGGGAGAAGGTGTCCGATCCAGGCTCGTTAGAGCCGGATCGGACGGATGAGGGGTAATGCGCCTCATCCAGAAAAGGTCTTTTCGCATATCGAGCGGTGACCCCTCATCCGTCTTTGGAAGCTCGTTGAACGAGTTTCCAAATCCACCTTATCCCGCAAGGGGAGAAGGGATCAAGGATACACTCAAACAGTCCGAGTTCAGGTCAATCGGAACCTGGCCAACGCTTAAAGTGTTTGAGTTGAAGAGAAGTGAACAAAATCAGTATTGCGCAATACTGGATTCGAACCAGTGACTTCGTCCGTGTGAAGAACGCACTCTACCGCTGAGTTAATCGCGCGTGGATGTAGTATTAACAGACATTCCCCGCCTGTCAAGGTTCACCCAGGCTGTGAGTCTTGGGACAGCCCAGTTTTCTTGCGGGTTCGTTTGATGACAACCTTGGGCATTTGCCGGGGATTGTCAGAGTTTCAGGAACAGTTTCTGCTTTTCAAGAGCACGCATCGTTCCCCAACAGACCCCTACGTAAACGAGGAGAGCCACGGCGATGTAGCCAAGTGGCGAATCCTTGGGGACGAACGGTCGGATGGCGTTGCTCACGATCTCGTGGAGGATGTAAGCGGCGAGAGCATTCGTACCGAGCGTGCGGAAGATGCCAAGTTGCCAGCCTCGCCATTCGCAGAGTATGAGGCAGAACGCGAAACCCACGAGCGAAAGCCCCGCTCCGAAAAGTGGGTAAGTGAAGGAGCCCGAGCGCTGGCTCATCGAGAAAAGGTCGTTGGTCGGCGGCTTGCCACTCACATGCACAAGCGGTGGATCGATCCAAGCGAACGAAATCGCGTATTGGTGCTGATCCAAGTCCGAGGGTGCCAGGTGAAAGCAGGACAGCCCGTATGCAAAAATCATGATGCCGACACCTGTGATCGTGAGCCGGGCGATCGCTCGGGAACTGACACCGTGAAGACACCAGACGTCGTAGGCCCAAGCTCCACACAACAACGGCAGGGACCACGTGAGAAAGCCCAGTGGTCCACCATCGACACCATTCGGGGCCGTGTTGGTCCAGCGGTAGTAAAAGGCATAGGACAGGACAAAATGCAACAGGCCCGACAGGATCGCAAAGCCAAGTCGCACCTTCGGCCCACGTCCGATGACAAGCAGCACCCACAGGGACGTGACGGCAATATGCCCCAGAGTCTGCATCAAGTCATGTTTCGCCCAGCGAATGATCACTGTTTGAAGCTGATTGGCATCATTCCAGGACTCCCATCGTGAACCTGCGTTGTAGACCAGAAATGCCACGAACAAAAGGGCGAGATTTCGCCGAACGGCATGACTCAACGCCGAGGCCTGACCATGACTCGCCAGTCGACGCAAGAACGTCAGCCGGTAAGCAAACCCGACCGCGAACAGGAACTGCGGCATAATCGTGTCGGCGTAGCTGCAGTAGGTATGGTGATGGCAAAGTAAGGGGAAAGCATCGCGGATGGCGGAGAACGAGCCAACGAAGTTGACAACCAACATGCCGAATACCGTATATCCCCGGAACTGATCCAGGGCCACGAACCGCGATGGCGGGGATGTCGTCTCTACCATCGCGGTCTCGGACGAGGTCACTTTAAGGAAGCTCAAGGTCGATCGAGTTCGGTTTGCCGGACTCGACAGTTTTCTTCAGCGGTGTCACGTTAGCGTTTTCGTAATCCTTGACGAATCGCTCCTTCGCGTTCTTGTTTAAAACCGGCATGTTCTCGGCTTTGCGACCAAGAAACTCATCCCCGTAGAAGTCGAGATCTTTGAGGATCACGCGATGCGGCCCAACGACGGCACCGGAAGTGACGCCGTCTACGGTTTTGAGGACATACTTACCCTCGGCATCGGTGACACCCGAGGATTTCGGGCCATCTCCTTCGGGCCAGAACTCGACGCGGACATTCTTCAACGGTTTGCCAGCGCGTTTCAAAACCCCGGAGACCTCGGCCATCTCAGGACCACGAGAACAACCGATGGCCCCAAAAATGAGCGTCATCAGAACGCCGAGGCATACTGTTCGAGTCAGAGGCATGGTTCAAGCTCTCGGGACTGGGTTGGGGGGACTTAGAAATCGCTGTTGATGACTTCGCTTCCCGCACGGGTGCCGAGTTGCAGAAGCGTGACTGGCGAGATCGATTCGCGCACAAACCGGACCGAGCCATCGGCAAGAGCGAAGTTCGCTCCGCCTGTGTGGCCGCTGCCGAAGGCATTGATGCGATCTTCAAAGAGCAGAGTTTGTTCGCCACCCGAGCGAGTTGCGAAGTTCAGCGGGAGTTTGAAGTTGATGGGCACGTTGCAGCCCAGGAACGCATCGCCTTGAGCGCCAAACCAGACCCAGCCCCAGTCCGCGATGCGGTCACCTGTGGAGGAGTCGAAGATGGGATCGAAGTAATGGCGTTCGCCGAAGAGCAGAGTATTTGAGGTTCCATCGGTGATGGCGAGGATGTTGTACTGGACGTTTTGATCGAACGCACCGTCACGGAACTGGCTGAGAGCTGGCCGACCTGTCGCCCGACGAGGGTAGGCCCGAGTACCGGCAACGCCGTAGTAGCTGTTGATGGCGTACAAGCCGACAGGCCCGGAAGCGGGCTTGCTCGTGTGCTCGGCGAATGGCTGCGAAGGGCATGCGAAAGTCGGCACAGTCTGCTTCAGGAAGTACCAACCTGGGCCAAAATCGACATTATTTTCATCGCGGCGATTGGCATTGAAATCGTAATAGTTCCAGCGCTTGAAAAGGTTCTCTTGCTCGATGTAAGGGAGTAATTGCAACATCAGTGAAAACCGCGGATTTTGGCCTGCCGCATTCGTTGGCTGTTTGGGATCGGCGGGGAACTCAGGAGTCTGTACGCGGTACATTCCGTAGGGAAACTTGTCGAAGCTCGAATGGTAGTTGTGGGCCGCCGTGGCGAATTGCTTCAAGTTGTTCGTGCATTTCGCCCGAGCGGCTGCCTCGCGAACCTTTTGCACGGCGGGGAGCAGTAGCCCAATCAGGATCGCAATAATCGCGATGACGACCAATAACTCGATCAGTGTAAATCCACGCATCGTTCGAGGGCGAACCATAGCACAACTCCTTGGGTTGAGTGATGTGGGGGGTATCATCTCATACTCAGATTCTCCCATACCAGACAGAAATCTCTTGATTCACCAATCTTCTCCAATCGTGCAGATTCTCTTTAAGTGTTCTTCATCAGGTGCCGGGGAAATTCAAATCCAGCCGGTGGAACTCGAAGCCATACCCTGCTGGTGTTGGCCAACAGACTCCGCAAAACGAAAACTCCCCGCGCTGGCTCACCACGCGGATGTCATTCGTGAAGGCTTGCTTCGTGCTGCGAAGCAGGAATCGATGCACTCGATTCGGTGCCAGCCATTTTTGCACCTGATGCACGATCGTCGGATGAGTGTGCTCTGGGACGGGCATCAATGAATACCAAGTCCCTTTAACGAGGTAGCCGAGATGAAGCTGATGTCGCCACGGATGCCAGGCGAGCACACTGGCGTCATCGCGGAGAGACATCGCCAACAGCAGGCCGAGGAAGCGTTCGGCATCCGCTTCGGTCCAAGGTGAATCGACCTGGACAGACGGCAGTGACTGCATGTAGCGATCAACATCTGCAACCCCCCAGGCATCAGCCTGGACAGCCTCAGGCAAACTCGAAACAACAACATCCGAGTCGCAACTCTGCGAGCGCACATCAACGACCGTGGGCATGGTATCTCGATTCTCGTGTGACCACTTTACTCCCAGTACGAGGGCCAACGGGCGACTGTTCTTGGCCTCGAAACTTCGTGGCTTTTGCCTATATCACCCACCAAACCTCCTTCACTCTCTCAGGATCATTCGGATGGCAAGCAAGACACTCAACGTCGGCATGATTGGCTACGGTTTCATGGGCCGGGCGCACTCGAATGCGTACAAGCAAGTCGGCCAGTTTTTCCCTTCGGATCATCGCGTGGTGCTGAAAGCCGCATGTGCCCGGGACGAAGGAAAGATCTCCGAGTTCGCCAAACAATGGGGCTACGAGTCGATTGAAACCGATTGGAAGAAGCTGCTCGCTCGCCCGGACATTGATGTCGTCGATATCTGCACGCCCAACAACCTCCACAAGGAAATCGCCATCGCCGCGGCCAAGGCCGGGAAGATGATCCTGTGCGAGAAGCCGCTGGCGATGAATGCGGTCGAAGGTGAGGAGATGGTCGCAGCGGTCGAGAAGGCCGGTGTGGCCAACATGGTCTGGTACAACTATCGCCGCATTCCGGCAGTGACGCTCGCCAAGAAGCTGATCGAAGAAGGCCGCCTGGGTCGCATCTTCCACTACCGGGCCAAGTTCCTCCAAGACTGGACCATCAAAGCCGACCTGCCCCAAGGCGGCCAAGGCCTCTGGCGGCTCGACGTCGCGGCGGCGGGGTCAGGCGTCTCCGGCGATTTGCTCGCCCACTGCATCGACACCGCCGTCTGGCTCAACGGCTCGATCACCAGCCTGACCTGCCTGACGGAAACCTTCGTTAAAGAGCGGATGCACAATTTGACCGGGAAGGTCGAGAAGGTCGGCATCGACGATGCCTGCTTGTTTATGGGCAAGTTCGCTAACGGTTCCTTGGCGAACTTCGAAAGCACCCGCTACGCCCGTGGCCACAAGGCCCAGTACACCTTCGAGATCAACGGCGAAGACATGTCGATCTTCTGGGATCTCCACGACCTGCATCGCCTGTCGATCTTTGACTACAAGGACGAAGGCAAAATCCGCGGCTGGAAGTCGATCCACGTCACCGACAACAGCCCAGACCATCCCTACATGGCCAACTGGTGGGTCCCCGGCCTCGCCATCGGCTACGATTCGAGCTTCACCCACCAAGTCGCGGACTTCATCAAAGGACTCGAGTCCGGCAAACCCGAAGGCCCGACCTTCAAAGACGCCCTCGAAACCCAACGCATCCTCGACGCCATGATGGCCAGCGCCAAGAGCCAGCAATGGGTGAATGTGTGAGGTTACTGACGAAAACCCGGGAGCACTGCCATGACGGATCGGTTTCCATTGAGTCGGTTCGACTGGCAGCGCTGGAAGCCGAGTATCCCGTGGGTGGTGGCGGCCTTGTCGCTGGCCTTGGCAGTTGGCTCCTTCCTAGACTTCCGGACCCAACGAAAGCCGAGCGAAGCGATGCCGGTGGCTGTGAAGCCGTCGTCCACAAATCCGTTCGCGGAAATCAATGAGGATTTCCGTAAGAACTACCGCTCTGAGCGGCAGTTTCTGCTGGGGAAAGTACCGTTCCTGGTGATCGTTGAATCTGATGAAGTCGTGCTGATCCACAACGGTCAGCGAACGGTCGAGAAGTTCACGCCGGAGATTTACCACTCGCTGAAATCGGTCGCTCACATTCCGCTCAATTTGTCGCTGATCGTGCACGGCCCGGATGGAGCCTTGACCGAATCCGTGGCCGGGAAACTCCTGCGAGCGAAAGAGTTGATTGTGAAGCATCGCAGCTTGGTCTCGACGGCTTTCCCACCCGGAGCACAGCAAGATCGGCAGTTAGAAATCATGCGAGTCTCCGAGGCATTCATCGCGGATCTGCTCACCAGCCAACGTCTCGATGCGGCAAAATCGCAAGCCTTCGTTCAGACGGCGTTTCCGCTCGTCATGCGAAACGTGGACGAAGCCGCGGCTAGCCAACTCGATGGGCTTCATGCCGTCATGACACGCTGGCAGCAGCAACATGGGGACGCCTTCCTTGCGGGGGTGCATGTGATCGTCATGGGCACACAAGCCCCGCGGCGAAACAATCTGGCGATCCAGTATTTTTCTCACCTGTTGAAGCTCCCCGGCGAATGCTCACGGCTCGTCTACTCCGAATCACTCTTCGAGGAAGCGAAATCGATCGACCTTCTTGGGACTCGCCTTTTGGACGATCAGGTGAGTGAGACTTTTTTCGGCAACAAAGAGCGAATGCAATCCGACCTCCTCATGGAAGGCGCCGAGAAACACTTACGGACCATATTCCGTTGAGCGGCTGACGAAACGGGTCACGAGCGGATTGAAGCCGAGAGTGCCGAAGATTCCGGTGGAAAAGTAGAAATAGGCTAATTGCAGAATTTGCTAAAGCTGGGATAGCAGGGTAGATTTGCTCGGCTAGAAAGAGCATGCGGGACGGATGCCTGCTCTGAGCCGATTTGTTGACCCCTGAGCGCAATTCCGCCCTCAATTCGCGTTCTCGTTAGACTTACATAGACACAACACCCTTCGCACGGACGCATCGTGGGGTGTCAGGGAGATGAACGGTATGCGTCGGGTGGTCATCTCGGGTCTCGGTGTCACGGCCTCCAACGGCATCGGTAAAGATGCCTTCTGGCACGCTTGCACACAAGGCACCAGTGGCATTCGTCCCATCCAGATGTTCGATGCCTCGGCACACCCCATTCGTGTTGCTGGCGAAGTCCGGGATTACGACCCCAGCCCCTTCATCCCCAGCACGTGCCGGAAGCAGCTTCGCCATATGAGCCGGGCCGCTCGCTTGGGCCTTGGGGCGGCCGGTTTAGCCGTCACGGATTCGGGCCTTGATCTTGCGAACCAACCACTCGACCCCGAGCGTGTGGGGGTCATGATCGGCACGGGTGTCGTCCCTGTGGACCTCGAAGAACTCGCCCCAATGCTTTGCCGGGCGACCCAAGACGGCAGCTTCGACACGACTCAGATGGCCCCCCCGGGTGAAGCCTCGGCCGTGTACCCGATGTGGCTCTTGAAGCACCTGCCGAACATGGTCGCGGCCCACATCTCGATGGCCTTCCATGCCCAAGGGCCGAACAACACCATCGTCACGGCCTGCGTCGCCGGGACGCAAGCCATCGGCGAAGCCTTTCGCTCGATTGCCCGCGATGAAGCGGATGTCATCCTGGCTGGCGGTGCGGATTCCCGCATCGATCCACTGATGCTCCTCGGCTACGCCGCCTTGGGGGCGCTTAGCCCAGCACAGGGGACGCCCGAGTGCATCTCACGCCCCTTTGACCGCATGCGCGATGGCTTCGTCATCGCCGAAGGGGCGGCGGTCTTGGTGCTCGAAGAGTATGAACATGCCCGCGCTCGCGGTGCTCAGATCTACGCCGAAGTGCTCGGTTTCGGCAGTACCTTTGATGCCTACAGTGTCACCAAACCGGACCCCGAAGGTCGGGGGGGAGCGCGGGCGATCCAGGCTGCCTTGAAGGAAGCCCACATCGACCACCGGGATGTGGACTACATCAATGCCCACGGCACGAGCACCAAGCTCAACGACGCCATGGAGACGGCTGCTGTGAAGCGAGTCTTCGGTCCGCACGCTTCGCGGCTACGGTTATCCTCGATCAAGTCGATGATCGGCCACAGTATTGGTGCTGCCGGGGCGATCGAAGCCGCGGCCTTGGCTCTGTCGCTCAAAACCCATGTGCTGCCACCCACCATCAACCTTCGCCACCCGGACCCTGCCTGCGACCTGGACTACATCCCCAACGAAGCGCGCGATAGCCAAGTGACCTACGGCCTCTCCACGAGCTTTGGCTTCGGTGGCCAGAACGGCGCGATCGTCATGAAAGCCGCTTGATTCGAGCCAGTTACTCGGGCTCCGGCTCCGGCTCAGCAGGGGGTTTGGGGACTGGCTGTGGGTGCAGCGGAGCGAAGCCAATGTTCTGGCTGCTCTCGCTGGGGCCACCTTGATCCTCTTTGTTGATCCCGAGGCTGTAGAGCTGATAGCTTTTCTCGGTGCGGGTGTAAACGAGCTCTTTGCCGGTGTAGATATCGATCGGCATTTTATCGATGTATTTCGGCTTCAATTCGGCGAGTGTCATGGGGTATTGGCCAAGGGCCTTTCGATAACGAGCTAGGGCAAACGACGTCCGGATCATATCCATCATCATGTCCCGACGCTCGGATGCGGTGATCAGTTTATCCAGAGCTGGAGCCATGAGCTGAGCGACTTTGCCACCCAAGGATTTGCCATCAATCGATCGCGGCAGGACGCGGTCCAGGATTTTGGCCATCGCATTCGCAGGCTGACTTTGGCCTGCATCGGCGTTGATTTCTTGAGTGAGAATCTTGTACTCTTCTTCTCGTTTTTTGGAGTCTTTCAGTTTCGCAATTTCAAAGATTTTGTTATAGAGATTGTTGATGTAGCGATAGGTGATATTCCAATCGATTCCCTTGGTCGAAAAGACACGTCCCGTGGCACCGGCACCGAATTGCCATTTGCTTTCGTCAATCATCCGATCACGGCGTAATGATTCGAGGACCGAAAACGTCACAAACCGTTCACCGTAGGCCATGTTGTCTAGGATGGGCTTCCACGCTGGGATGCTCTCCCACTCTTTCTGCTTGGCTTGCAACTCGACGTCACTCCACGGGGCGGCATCCAATATCTCCGCGATCATGTTGGACGAAATCGCATGAATGGCCACCGCAACCAGCCACTCGATCAAGGTTCCGGACTGAGACATGAGAGCCGCGAGGCGTTGGCCCGTCATGGCATCCGTCCAGGCACTCTCATAGTCCTTGGCGTTGAGACTCATCAGAGAACGAATTTTGAGCGCCGCGGCAATGAGCCGTACTTTCTGCACGTTAGGTAGCAATGCCCCGATGAGGATATCCTTCTGCCCGGTCGTCGAGTTGCGGGAGATGAGGGGGTTGTAGTACTTCGGTTTCAGGCTCGCTTGGCGGGCCAGCTCGAGTGGCTCTTTTTGGGAGGTGAGCCAGCGCATCAAGAGGTTTTGTTCTTCGATGTACCACTTGCCAGAGAATGCACGATTCTCCATGTCAGAGACTTCTTTGGGCGTCGAGGTCAGCATGCGCCGATCGCGTTCCCACTTCGCAAATTCCGTGAGGTAGTTGCCAGTCAACGGCGGTTCCGGAGCACCCAGAGCAGTCCAATAATCGGGATGCAGACCCTTACCACCTTCGGGGCGTGGACCCATCGCTTGCCAAAGCAAGACGTTGGCATTCTGGTCGGGTGGGACTTTGAGGCGGTCGTTGAGAGCGGTTTCGTAATCGAGGAAGCCATCGGCATCGACGGGTCCGGTGATGAAGGTGGTATCTTCACGATACTCCAGTGGTGGTGGTTGGCGAGAAACCGAGAACCACACCACCCCGACGGCAGCAGCGATAACAGCGACGAAACCCAAAATCATTTTCAGCCGCCGCTTGTTCATCACCTACTCCGTGAAACTCTTTCCATACTTATCATAGGCCGCGGCGAGCGCGACAAGTACCATCGGTAAGCCGTTAAAGACGAATCCCAGGACAATCGATTTCATGCCAGGATCGGGGATGCCATTCATGAGTTTGGTGATGCCAGAAGCGGCGAGGAGAATGCCGATAAAATAACAGATCACGCAGCCACCTGCGATCCAACCCGAAGTGACACTGGCACTCTTGGCCAAGTTGGGAGACTCGGCTTCGAGTTGCATGCTCACCACCCAAAAGATGGAAGCGACGAGCATAATTGCCCAGCCGATCATGCCTGTCGTCATTGAGGCCCGACCAGAGCGGCCAGCCGGAGTGGGGATCGGGTCGTAGTAGATGGAAAGGATCATGGTGGTTCAAAGCACTGCCAGAGAAAACGGACCCACTGGCAGTCTAGTTCAGAAAAGCCAGAAGGTCCATTCCTACAGTTCACTCAAAACCGACACCGAGGTCTGCGCGAAGGCTATCCCAGACGGTGTCCGGGAGAATGTCGCTGGTCGCGTTGTGGGTATCGCTTTGGAATAAGAGGTGCCAGCCGTGGCCAGGGGTCGCGAAGGCTTCCAAGTCCTCGTCAGAGAACTTGAACTCCACCCAACCGGCGAGGCCGATCAGTGGGTCTGTGACGCGGTCAGTGCGGAAGTGGCCAGGGATCTCGTGGCCAAAGGCATCCCGGAAGGCCAAATGACCACGGGAGACGAACCGACGCATCGCCGAGCGGCCTTGACCACCGAGCCAGATCGCGGCCACGAGGGTTTGTGGCTGACTGACCAGTTGGTTGTACCAGCCGAGTTCTTGTTGGACGGAGCGGCGGGAGGTGAGATTCGCCACACGGGCCAGTTCCCGCAAGCGGAACCAGAGGGTGTCTCGGTTTTCGAAGACCGCCGACATGCTCGTTCCCAGTGGGATCCGGCGATGTTCACGGAGGTAACGGAAGTGGTTCTCGGTGTCGAAGTCCACGGCCAGAGCCGGGTCTTCGACGGTCGCAAAGTCTTGAAGAGAGATCGCGGCAGGCATCGGTTCTCCTGTTCGAGTGGACCACATCGGACATGCGGGCTTACCACACATCCGTCAAGGTCGTTGAGAATAGACCCCCAGAACACTGTCAAGCAAAATCCCCGTCGCCGTCATTATTTCCATTCCTTAGTCCACGTTGATCGGAAAATCTCTCGTCTTCATCCCCTTTTCAAATCTGGAACCCCTAAAAACGAAAAAACCGCACCAAAAGTGGTGCGGTGAGAGGAAAAATCGGCTTCAATCCGAGCCGCCAAGCGATTCTAGAGCTTCCTGGCGGCTTTCATAAAGTGCCCACAACGTGTCCAGGGCAGTCGTGTGGAGCAACTCTTTGATCTCGTCATTGACACCCGCCAGCACCAGTTCACTGCCTTGTTTCTTGACCAACAAATGGCAGCGGAGCAGGAAGGTGATGAAGGCCGAGCCGAAGTACCGCACACCGGCTAAGTCCACCACCATATGGAGTGGGGGGTTGTTCTTGAAAGGTGCGAGCACCATCTCGGCAGCCGGAGAAATCAGGTTTTCGGGGAGCTGTTCCACTTCCGGTGATGGGACAATCACGGCGATGTCTCCGGCTCGTTTCACCTGGAAATATTCGTTCGCCAAAGGGGCGGAAGTCGCACTCATCGCTATTTTCTCCTAAAGTTGACCGCGAGGTCAAGTTACAAGCTATACCGGCTGGGTTCAGAACGCAAGAAAGAAAGCGTCGAACTCGATGAGTGGCATGTGAAGCCTGGGAAAGTTTGCGGATTTGGCAACTTTACGCTGGTATCTGACTCCCGCGTGCGGACAGCAAGCGTCGAAGGTGGTCTGCACTCAAGGTCGGCTCATCGACCATCAGCCCCGCCATCTCGGTGAGGATGTAGGTTTCCAAATCATCGCCCGTCCAACCGCGGCTCAAAAGGTCTTCGCCAATGACGCTGAGCGCCCGGTCCCGGAGTTTGTCGATCTGCCGGGTGATGGTCCCCTCGTGGACTTTCAGAATGGTAGCCACTTCACGCTGCGTCTGTTTGTAGCGCCAGCGTAAGCCGAGCAGAATGGTCTCCGCGTCCGAAAGACTGTGGAGCCAACTGCGGGCCGCTTCGCAGAAGGCTTCGTGCCAGCGGGTCTCGGTGACAGCCGTCGTGGGGATCGGCTGGGCAATATCGTCGTCCGGGAGGCTGCCGACGCCAGCACTTGAACGCAACTCCGAAAGATGGCGATTCTGGAAGACGCGAATGAGCCACGGCGACAGTGGCCGGACGCCATCATACCGAGCCAGAATCGGTAAGCTCCCTTCCCGCTCGGAGACGATGAGCGCACTCCAGAACTCCGTGACGGAAGTCTCTTGTTTCTCGTCATCCCGTGGGTAGAGTCGGCAAGCCCGCGCCCGCAAAGCATCGACGAGCAAGCAATCCGATCGACCGGTGCGGGCGGCGAAGAGCATTTCCCAGGCCATCGTTTGCCCCGTCAGGCAGCCCACGGCCACGAGCCAATCGACGAGATAAAGTCCATCGAGATACTGCGCCCAAGTCGCGGGGGTTTTGTGGGTGAAGATGCGATAAGTGCGTTCGAGATGTTGTTCAAAGACATGGGCTTCGAGGTTCAAACGAGGCAACTGCAACCGTGCAAAGTGGTACAACCGCTTCACCCGAGCCGCTTCGTCCGGCGACCGCACTTCACTCATGACACCAGACATGTTCGGCATCGATCCTTCGCCTCGGGCCAATCGGATTCATTATAGCTACGCCCCAAGGTGAGGCTACGGCCCACCCAGGTGATGCGAAGACCCAGGGTTACGCTACGCTTCACCCTGGGCTAGGAGCAGACGCCACTCCGTGGCTGAAAACCGGAAGGTTCGCTAAGCCCCAGGGTGATGCGCAGCCCCAGGGTGATGCGCAGCCCCAGGGTGATGCGCAGCCCCAGGGTGATGCGCAGCCCCAGGGTGATGC
>JBOFPH010000003.1:0-7429 GCA_051659845.1 Fimbriiglobus sp.
AGCGACTGCGGACTATGTAAGGGGTAGGGGGGTCGAAATGTTTTTCGGACCCTCAGCGTAGACGGCAAGTCCGTCGCGCACGAAAAAATCTCGCGCGCAATTGTTTTTGTCACATGCCCAAAACCAAGCTACCCAAGCCCCCTGTCAAACTCGAAGGCGAAGCCCTCGAATACTGGAAACGCCACGCCGAAAGGCTCTGGGATTCGGGCAAACTCACGTCAAGCGACCTCGATAGTTTTTGCGTGCTCTGTGATCTCTGGGCGATGCACACTGAACTTCGAATGGTGAAGCCCGGCGCGGATGCTTACCGCGAAATGGTGCAACTCAACAACGTGAGCAAAGAGTTCTTCAAGTACGCACGCGAGTTTGGTTTGCTTGGCCCTGCAGCTCGAAGGAAAGCCAAAGACGATGACGCCGAAACCGACGAACCCAAAGACGAATTCGGTTTCTAAACCAAAGACGGTCCGGATGCCTTCCCTCTCGCAGGCACCAAAGAAGAGCACGTCGGCGGCAAAGCGTGGCTACGATCGTCAACACCGCAACCAACGCAAGAGGCTCCTGGCTGATTCGCCTCTCTGCCAGCTCTGCAATTCAGAGTTTGCAACCGATCTACACCACCTCGATGGCAACCCCTTCAACCGCGACGACGCAAACGCAATGATGGTCTGCGAGACCTGCCACCACAACCGAATTCATGCCTAGGTAGGCCATGAAGACCACCAAGAAACCGAAGCCCACGAAACCGCAACCCCCAAAGTGGGCCATCCGCACCAGGGCGGACATGCTCGCTTTGGCTCAGGGTTACTATTGGGATGAGGAAGAGGCCGAACGTCCGATTCGCTTCGCGGAAAAGCACCTCAAACCCAAGTACACGGCGGGCGAGTTCGAGCTTTTTGAATGGCAGCGTCGTTTCATCCGCTCGATTTACGGATGGCGTCGTCCTGACGGTTCGCGGCGATTCAGCAAAGCCCTACTCCACATCGGGAAGAAGAACGGGAAGACGCTCCTAACCGCCATCCTGGCTCAATACGAGCTGTATGCCGGACGTTCAGCTTCCCCGCTGATCGTTTCCGCCTCCACCACCGCGGACAACGCCGGGCAAGTCTACGAGTCGATGGCGGCTTCGATCCGCAAGAACTCGAAGTTGAAACGGGCCACGAAGTTCACGGCTTCCGAACAGAAGATTCAGTGTTCGAAACGTGATGGCGAATACTGGGCGATGTCTTCCGACGCTCCGGGGGCCGAAGGCTGGAACATCTCGTTCGCGATCATCGACGAGGCACACGCGCACAAGAATCCGAAGCTCTACAACACGCTCGAATTCGGGACTTCCGGCCGGCCGGACGGCTGGATGGTCATCATCTCCACGGCGGGCGACGACAAGACGCACTTCTATTACTCGCTTCTTCAAAAAGCTCGCCGGATTCAGTCGGGCGAAGACCTCGACTTGATCTTCTATGCCGAGGTCTATGAACCCAAAGAGTCTGAAGACCCCGCATACCTCGACAACCCAGATACATGGAAGGCCGGAAACCCAAGCCTCGATCTTTACGATGGGTTCACCTCTGAACGATTCCGACTTGCGTGGGAGAGCGCGAAAACGGACCCGTTAACACGGGCAAACTTCATCCGATACCGGATCAACCTTTTCACTCGGCTGGCAGAGTTCGAATGGATCCCTTTGGATCATTGGGACGGCTCAATTGAGCAACCCAACTGGTCGTTGTTAAGAACCTGCAAATGCTACTTGGGGTTCGATGGTTCTTTGACGACGGACCCCACCTCACTTTCGGCCGTGTGGCTGTTACCCGAGGCGAGATACTACGTATGCTCCTGGGCTTGGGTGGCAGAGGCCGGTTTGGAGCTCCGCGAGAAATCCAACATGCCGAGTTACCGGCAGTATGAGGCCGAAGGCTCGATGTTCATCACCGACGGGGCCTTGATCGACAAGGAAAGTGTGCGGGCCAAAATCCTCGAACTTCGCGGCGATGGGCACCAAATCGAGAAGCTCGTTTGCGACGGGAACGGCGCTCACATCTTCGGTTCGGAATTGATTCATGAGGGGTTCGATGTCGTGTTTCTCTCCCAGACATTTGCCAACTTCAGCGAACCGACGAAGCGATTCCCGGCTGACTTGAAGGCGGGTTTGATTCGGCACAACGGGTCTACCTGGCTGCGGAACTGTCTGCACTCTGTGCGGCTCGGGCAAGACAGAGACGAGCGGGTTAGACCGATCCGGGCGAAGTCCCTCGACAAGATCGACGGGGCAGTGTCTTTGCTCATGGCGTTCGGCTTCGCGGCGGCCGCGGCGGGTGGGGCGGGTGGGGAAGAGCAATCGACGGGCTTCGCGGCGGTCTAAGTAGGGCATGTTGCAACGTCTCCGCTCCCTCTTTTCCGGCAAGTGGTTCAAGCTCTCCGAAGTCCCTGACGGGCTATTCGGTCCGGGCCGTGGGGATGCTGTGCTCAGCACAGACGAAGCCCTGACAATCTCTCCCTTCTACTGCGGAATCCGGCTGTATCAATCGGTCTTGGCGTCCTTGCCTTTCATTACGTACCGTGCTGATGACGACGGTGGGCGTGAGCGGGCTACCGACCACCCAGCGTATAAGCTCTTAAACCTCCGACCGAATCCGGGGATGAGTCGTTCGGTTTTCTTCGAGCTGCTCGCCCTGCGGTACTTTTGTGATGGCGAGTTTTTCGCCCACGTCGGACGTGACCAGGCCGGGCGATTGACGGGGCTATACCCCGTGGCAAAATCCGATGTCGTGAACGTGATTTACGGGGAAGATTGGACCAAGGCTTACATGGTCCGGACGGTCAACGGGATCGAAACCTATGTTGGCCGTGAGATGATGCAGATCGTGGGATTCTCTCACGATGGACTTCGCGGCATCCCGGTTTGGGAACACGCGGGCGAGTCTCTCGGGCTGCACCGGCGAGTTATTGAGGGCGCGGAAGCCTATTACCGAAACTCGGTTCGTCCGTCGGGATATCTCAAGTTCCCCGGCAAGCTCACGAAAGACAACCTCACCGAGGTGAAGGATTACTTCAAGGCTGAATATGCTGGGGCGGCGAACACCGGCAAGATGCCCGTGCTGATGAACGGCGGCGAGTTTGAGCGATTCCCCGGCGGCTCTGCCGAAGAACAAAAGATTATCGAAGCGCTCGGGGCCAGTGTCGACGACGTGGCAAGATGGCTGAACGTTTCCCCCTTGCAGCTCTTCAACTTCGCCCGGGGAACCTACTCGAATCTTGGGGCGGACAACGGCGCTTTGTATCAGCGATCGATGAGGCCGATTACCGAGAAGGTTGAGCAAGAAGCGGACTGGGCTATCTTCTCGGACGAACCCGACTACTACGCTCGCTTCCTCGCTTCGGCAATTCTCCGCGGGGATCCTCAGCAACAAGCAACCGTCGCCAATATCGGCATCCAAAACGGCTCACTCACTCGGGCAGAACAACGCGAGTTCCTTGACTTGCCTTACATCCCTGGAACCGAGACCCCACTTCAACCCCTCAACATGGTGGCTGTCAGCAAAGATGGAACTGAACCCAACCCAGACCCCGCCTAGCTTCCGTGCGATGGCTGGCGTGCCAGAGATTCGAGACTCGCGGCGGTTGTGCTTCTACGCGGCAATCTTCGGGGCCTGGGCACACGTGACAGAGCAAGGCGAGATTTTCCAAGAGTCGATTACTCGCGGGGCATTCGCTCGAACCCTGACGGCGGGCACGGACGTTATCGCGTGCATCGACCACAAGCCGGAAACCGAGTTCTCCCGTCGATCGACCGGACTTATTCTCCAGGAAGATGCCCGCGGGCTTTTCTGTTCATGCTGGCTTCCTGAAACCCAACTTGGAAACAAGATCCTCGCGGACGTCGAAGCCAAGCGAATCACCGGCGCTTCGTTCAAGTTCTACGACGTCACCGAGGGACGAATCCGCAACGGACACAAACACACAGTGACAGACCTACTCTTCGAAGACGTCTGTTTGTGCTACGGCAACCAAATCTACAAGCAAACAACCGTGAGCATCCGGGCGGCGGAAAAGAACTCCGCACGGTTGCGAATCCTCAAGTTGAAGACGGTGGGCACTAAGTAGGGAAACTCGCTTCGATTCCCCGACGGTATCCCCTCAATGGCTCAGACTCTCAAGGCACCTATCAGCAAGCGTTCGACCGGGGGCAAAACCGGTGAACCGCGTCTTCGATCGGCAAAACCGGCGCCGGGCACAAATCCAACCAACCCCGGCGCCGGTCGAACTGTGCAGGCTGTTACTGAAGAGCGCAATGCGGCCATCGCGGAAGCCGAGGTCCTCGAAGTGCGGCAACGCTCCGGGCAACTTACGGACGAAGAAAACACCCGGCTTGAAGGACTGTTGACACGCGGCGAACAACTGACTGCCGAACTGAATCAACTTCGACAAACGGAACGCCTCGCTTCCCTCCGCTCGAACCAAACCGAACCCGTGCGAACGATCCCTTCGCCTACGACGATCCCCGCTCAAGTCCGCTCGGAAATCACCCAAGCCGATGCGCTGCAACTGTGGTTCCGTGCCGTGACGGATCAAGCCGACTTGTCTACACAAGCTCGGCAAAGGGCGGCATCCCACGGCATCAATCTGGGCAGTCTACAAACCCGCCTGGCGTGCGATTTCAACGGCACATTAAACCGGGCCAAGCGCCGTTCCTTGAACACGATCGAAGCCGGGAAGGGCCAAGAGTTCGCCATCAAGACATTCAGTCAGAAAGTGGCCTACTACCTGACGTACTTCTGTCCGATGCTCGCGGTCCTTGACTCCGAAACAACCGCAGATGGGAACCTGCGATCCTATCCACGGATCGACGACACGAGTTTGATTTCCTCGTACACGAGCGACGGCGGCGGCACTCAAACCAACCCGACAATCCCCGACGCAGACCTGTCCACGGGCGTGGTCGATATCGCGGCTTACGATGCCGTGAGCGGGATTCACAAAGTCACCCAGCAAGCCCTGCGAGACCCTTCGATTGGCTTCGAAGACAAAATCGCTCAGGCCATCGCCAACAGCCATCGGCGATTGATTGAACGCGACGTGATTCTCGGCAACGGCACCAACAAGGCGTGGGGCATCACTCGCCGGGCGGCTCGCCAAGGGGCGGTCATTCCAATTGCCAACTGGAACGCGGGCACCGCACTTTCCAAAGCTCGACTCCAGAAGGTCTACTTCTCGGTTTCGCAAGCCTACCGTGAAGGAGCTGTCTGGCTGGTATCCTCGAAGGTAATGGAAAACCTTGTGGATGCGATGAACGACACAACCGGGCGCACCTTGCTCAATACTGGAGTTGAGGACGGAATCGAAGTCCCAACCCTGTTCGGGCGCCCGGTCTACGTCTCGGAAATGTTCGGCGATTTTGCCGTTGGCCAGAAGCCTGTCACGTTCTTCAACCCTTCGTTCTACCTCCTGCGAATGGTGGAAGGCATGAGTATCACCATGCTCCGCGAAAAGTTCTGGCCTCTCTTGGGCTGGTGCGGAACGATGGCTTTCGGCGGCGACTGGCGTGGTCCGGCAAACGCGGCTCAGGCTCTCGAAATCGGGGCCTAACGTGCCTATCTCGATTCTTACGCCGGCTACACTTCTCCCACTGACAGTGGCCGAAGTGGAAAGCCAAGCGAAACTTCCTACCGGCTTGATACCCGCTCAGGAAATCAATTCGCTCATCCGCTCCGCGGTCGACCTCTTCGAGAGGACCACGGGGCTTTTTCTGTTGACCACGGCCGTCAGGCAGCATCTCACGTCCTGGCAACTACGGACCGTCAAGCTCACCAGGCTCCCGGTTCAAAGCGTGACGACTTGGCATTACCTCGATACCTCGAGTAATCCCCAAGTGCTGGCTGGGTGGCGGCTGGAGAAGTCCGATTCTCGGGCCGTTCTCTCCATTCCAACGGGAGTCTATCCAGCGATCGACACCAAAGCCGAGTTCGGTTCGTGGGTGGATTTTTTCGCCGGATGGCAAACCGTGGAAGCGGTTCCGGATGCGATAAAAACCGCCTTGCGATTGCTGTGTGCTCACTGGCTACGCCACGGGGTTTCGCACACCGAAGCCAACCTTAAAGACCTACCTGAAGGCTGGGGTGGTATCTGCGACATGTACACCACGGGTAACGGGGTGGGTTTCTAATGGACACTCCCGAACCGGGCGAGATGCGGGACAAAATCCGGATCGAAGCCCCTGACAACCAACCCAACGCGGCCGGGCAAATCGTCCAAACATGGGCACCGATTGGAGACCCGTACTTCGCGGAAATCGTTGACCTCTCTGGTTCCGAGTCGCTCCGGGCCCGCTCTGTGGATGCCACCACGACGCACCGCGTCCGGGTGTATCGCGTGCCAGCGATCGAAGCGGCCGGGCCGAAAGCTCGTGCCGTGGTTATTACTCAGGGAAACAAAGTGCTCCACCTACAAAGTGTTCGGCGGCTTGGGAATCAGTTCCTTGAGTTCGACGCGACGGGTAACCCTCAGTGAAAGTGGAGCTCCACGGCACACGGCAGACTGAAAACGCTCTGCAAGGTGTGAAAGCGGGCGTGAAAAACCGCGTCCTCAAACGCGCCCTTCGGCAGGTTTCGTCCAGCGCCGCCAAGGTTGCAAAATCGAGAATCCGAGGCAAGCGAACCGGGGCTTTGAAACGAAGCCTGGGCGTGAAGTACAAGTCCTACCGAAGCTCGGGCGTGTTCGTGTTTGCGATCGGACCCCGCAAGGGCTATCGGACGTCTGACGCGGCTGGCGGGTCGATCGACCCAGCTCGATACGCTCACTTCGCTGAACGCGGCCGCAAAGCCGTTGTCGTGAAGAAAGCCCGGATGCTGGCCAATCGTGCGGGCCGGATTTTCTTCGGGAAGCGAGTCGAAGCGGCTCAGGGGATTCCGTTCATGCGTCCGGCTTTTGCTCATGCTCAAGCCGAATCGGGCGGCTCAGGGTTTCGCGGCAAAGTCGCCGAGGGCGTGAGGCTGGAAGCGGGCAAGCACGGCAGGAAAGGTAAGTCGATTTATGACTCTTGAGGAAGCTCTAACAGCTAAGCTCCGGGCCGTGCTCGGGGGGAATTCGGTCTACCCTGACGGTGCGCCGCAAGGCTCGTCCGCACCCCTCGAAGTGGTGTATCAGCAATCCGGCGACGATAAATTCCAGAACGTGGACGGCAAGCACTCTAAGTATGTCGTGAGCACGTTCACCGTCGAAGCCTTCGGCGATGACCGAATCCAACTCGCTCAGTTCCGTGAACAGCTCGCAGGGGCTTTTGATGGATACCAAGGTGAGTGGTGGGGCGGTCCTCAAGAAGGAATCTGGGTTCAAAGCGCGGTTGCTAGTGAGGCAACAGCAGACGCCGAACTGGCTGGCAACGGCTCGGAAGACTTGGACCGGGCGCAACGAATGAGCGTTCGGATTTCTTGGA
>JBOFPH010000004.1:0-95905 GCA_051659845.1 Fimbriiglobus sp.
CGATTGCTTCATCGCATTCGGTGTTGAGAAAAAAATGCGAGACCTCTTCAAAACCTGGGAAGAAAAAGCCACGCCCACTATCGTCTTCGAAATCACCTCGAAGACCACCAAACGACAAGACCAAAACAAAAAACTCGCCGTCTACCGAGACACCTGGAAAGTCAAAGAATATTACCTCTTCGACCCACTCGAAGATTACTTGAAACCCTCACTCCAAGGATTCAAACGTTCCCGAGGACAGTTGAAACCACTCGACATGGTCGATGGCAAAATCACCAGCCCGTCCCTCCAAATCACACTCCACCGCGACGGACACCAACTCATCCTCACCGACCCACACGGAAACAAAATCCTCACCCAGGATGAACGTGAAGCTGAACAACAACGGCTCGTTGCCAATCAGCAACGGGCGATTGCCGATCAACGGAGTGCGGCTTTGGAACAGGTCCAAGAAGAACTCCAAGCTCTCCGCGCCGAACTCGAACGATTGCGAAAGTCTCACTAAACATGGCTCGAATTCGACAACTGTCTCACCAGGTCATCACTCAGATTGCAGCAGGCGAGGTCATCGAACGGCCCGCGAGTGTGGTCAAGGAGATGCTCGAAAACTCCGTCGATGCAGGGGCCACACGCATCGATATTGACCTCGAAGCGGGCGGCACCGATCTGATTCGGGTGGTCGATAATGGCCATGGGATCGATGCCGAAGACTTGGCCCTGGCCTTCGCCACCCACGCCACGAGCAAGCTGCAATCGGCCGAGGATCTCTTCAACATCGCCACGATGGGCTTTCGCGGCGAAGCCTTGGCCTCGATTGGCGGCGTGGCTCAAGTGACGTTGCAATCACGCCCACCCACGGCGGAACGTGGCGCGGAGATTCAGTGCAACGGCGGCATCTTCACGGAAGTGCGACCCTGGAGTGGCACACCGGGAACACGGATCGAAGCTCGGAATCTCTTCTTCAACATCCCCGTCCGCAAGAAGTTTTTGAAGTCCGTGGCCACGGAACTCGGGCATGTCTGCGAGACGGTCACCCGTCTCGCACTCGCCAACCCGAGCTTGCATATCGTGCTGCGGCACAACAACAAACTCGTCTACGAAATCCCGGCTACAGCATCACTTCTTGATCGCATCGGGCTGTTCTTTGGAGGCGAGGTCCGCGAGGCTCTGTACTTGATCGAAAGCCCGCCGGGGCCGCACCGACTGACGGGTTACATCGGTGACCCCAAGTGCGATCGTGGCAACGCCAAACTGCAATACTTCTTCGTCAATGGTCGGTGGTTCCGAGATCGTAGCCTGGCGCATGCGTTCCAAGAAGCCTACCGCAACCTCATCATGGTGGGCCGATACCCGGTGGGCTTTCTGTTCCTGACAGTGCCTACGGATCAAGTCGATGTCAACGTCCACCCGACGAAATCTGAGGTGCGATTCCGCGAGAACTCCCTGCTCTACTCGATGATCCGCTCGACCGTCAAAAATCGTTTGCTGGGCGAAAACCTCGTCCCCGAACTGCGTGCCCCCGTGCCGGAGTTGACCGCCCCACGCCCGATGCCGACGTTCTCTCCGCCCCCGCTTCGCCGAGACTTCCCCACACTCCCGCCTCCGCGCTTATCTGAACCCGAGTGGCCGATCCCACCCCGCACCCCGCCGACCGAAAGCCCTCGCCGCGAGACTGCCGAGGCGACGACCGCACCCTGGGAAGCCCCACCTCCCGTGGAGCCGCAACCGCAAACGGAGGCAGCTCCTACGCCAACAACTCCCGAGCTTCCGCTGTTCTCCTTGCCCGCGACGCTCGCTCCTGGCTCGGCGTTGCAAGTGCATGATGCTTACCTGGTCCTGGAAACCAACGACGGCATGTTGGTCATCGATCAACACGCACTCCATGAACGCATTCTGTTCGAACAACTCCGGCAACGAGTCCGCGAAGGTCGGCTCGAAGTGCAACGCTTGCTCATCCCCGAGCCGATCGAGTTACCGCCTGAGCAGGCGGTAGCCGTGCTGGAAGTCAAAGACGCCCTTGCTGAGTTGGGCCTGCAAGTCGAGGATTTTGGCGGCAATACGATCCTGCTTTCCAGCTACCCGACGCTGCTGAAACGCCGTGCTCCCTACGAAATACTGCTCGGGGTCGTGGACTACTTAGTCTCGAAAGATTGCCCGCCCATCAAGGAAGTGATGCTCGACCATCTCCTGGCCACGATGGCCTGCAAAGCGGCCGTCAAAGCCGGAGACCGCTTAACTCCCGAAGAGATTCAACACCTCTTGGAACTCCGCAAACTCGCCGAAGATTCACACCACTGCCCACATGGCCGCCCAACGTCACTTCTCTTTAGCCGCGCGGAACTCGACCGCCAATTCAGGCGGACGTGAAGCTGGAACATAACATTTGAGCCTCAGGTTTCGGGCTGAGGTAGCTCATCTGGAGGTAATTCTGCTTCCAGAGACGTCACGATTTCAATCACACGGATCATCTGGGCCAACGGCACGACACCGCCGAGGCTCACGATCTCTTCAACAGGCAGTCTCACTTGCCAGGTGCAAACAACCACACTCGGGTGTTTGAGCTTGGTCCTGGGATGGCCATTCGCCTGCCAAGGGAGTTCAACGCACACTTCTGGTGGTGTCACATCCAATTTCGATGTGATCGCAGCAACCAAAACGACGACGGCTTGAGCAATCTCTGCGGTCGCTGTGAGGATCACCGCTGGGCGAAGTTTGGGATTCCTCCCTTGGGGATCGAGGAGATTGGCCCA
Source organism: Fimbriiglobus sp. (assembly GCA_051659845.1). GTDB lineage: Bacteria > Planctomycetota > Planctomycetia > Gemmatales > Gemmataceae > Fimbriiglobus. The sequence continues at coordinate 2,751 of JBOFPH010000004.1, forward strand.
AACGATTCGCCCCTGGGCGATGGAGTCTGCCATTGGGTTTACTCCGCTGGATGAAGCGGATTGGGGTCGTCGTACCAGGATTGTGGCGGTGGGTATTTTTCAGAAAGTTTCAGAAGTCGCTCGTTGCTGAGTGTCAACGGTTCGAGCAAGATTCCTTCCAAGTCTTCGAGTGTCTGCCATCGGGGGAAGAGGGAATCGTAATGCTTTTGCAGTTCTGCGCGATCACTTTCCACTTCTCTGAGAAGTTCAAGATGGTCGTCGGTTTCCGAGAGGTTGATTAACTCCGAATAACCATCCAAGATTTTGAGATGGGCGAGTAATGTGGATTGATAACTTTTTCGCGATGTATGCAGTGGTTCAGCAAGGCCTGTCCGCAAAGACTCTTGGCACGCACGTTGCCAGGCTTCGGCAACTCTTCGTCCCAGCCCCTTTTCAAGCATAACAAGTGGCTGGGCTAGTTCACTGTGTGTGAAAGGTATCAGGAAATCAGGCATTGTCGTCGGCATGAGGCTGCACTCAACAGTTATCACAGAATTATCGCAGCCATCTCTTTGACAAGCAAGCCCATCAACGGTTTCGAATTTCAGTGCCCTTACTCCCGCTTCTTCTTCTCGATGGCGGCGGTGTGTTCGAAGGGTTTGAGTTCGGGGGTGCCGTCGTCTTGAACGCCGGTGAGTTGGCGGATTTTCAGCTCGGCCTCGTTGAGGTGAGCGTAGCAGGACTTCAACAGATTCACGCCACGGGTGTAACGGGCCATCGCCTCTTCGAGGGTGGTGGTGCCGTCTTCGAGTTCGCGCAGAATGGCTTCCAGTTCGGCGATGGCTTGCTCGAACTTCGGCGGCTGCGGGGCTGGACTGGGTTCGGGCATTACGGTTTCTCCCGCGAGATCGAAAGAACTTGGCTGACGATTTCGCCATCGGCCGTTCGGGTCAAAAGTTCGTCGCCTGGCTTCACATCACTCGCCCGACGGACCACTGCTCCAGCTTGAGTCGTGAGGGTGTAACCTCGGCGAAGCACTTGCAGTGGACTCAAGGATTCCAGTTGATCGGCGAGTGCTGTCGTGGTTTGTCGAGCCGTTTCGAGCTTGTGTTGGATAGCGCGGATCAATCGTGCTGCCAAGTCATCGACGTCTTGCTCGGCATCGCGAATGCGGCTTAACGGTTTACGGAAGACAGGCCGATCCGCGATGCGATCGAGACGTTCGCGGGCCATGCCGACGCGGCCTTGGAGAGCGTCGTTGAGCCGAGTCTGGGTGTAAGCCAGAACCTGGCGAAGCTCAGTGTGGTCTGGGCAGAGGGCGGTCATGGCTTGTGAGGGGGTGAGGGCACGGAAGTCCGCGACCATGTCCGCGATGCTGACATCAATCTCATGCCCGACGGCCGAGATGACCGGGATCACGGAGTGAAAAATCGCATCGGCGACGATCTCCTCGTTGAAGGCCGAGAGGTCTTCGTAACTGCCGCCACCGCGCCCGAGGACGATGGCATCCAGTGGCATTTTGCGGCTGATGTGCAATTGGTTCAGGGTATGAATCGCTCCACTTAACTCATTCGCAGCCCCTTCGCCCTGCACCTTCGATGGCCTCACCAACACTTGTAACACTGGCCAACGATGTCGGGCGATTTCGAGCATATCCCGAATCGCTGCTCCGGTGGGGCTGGCAACGAGTGCGATGCGGCGTGGGTATTTTGGCAATGCACGTTTGCGTTCGGGGAGGAAGTAACCTTTACGCGATAGCTTTTCCTTCAACTGTCGTAACGCCAACTCGGCCGCCCCGACACCCTGGAGGTGCAACTCCTCGACCTGAATTTGATACTCGCCTCGCTGTGGGTAAACCGTCACCCCGCCGCGTGCGACGACTTGCATACCATCGCGTGGTTCGAAATGCAGCCGCAGGGCGAAGCCACGAAACATGACACAACTGATGATGGCCCCAGCGTCCTTGAGCTTGAAGTAGCAATGGCCGGACGCAGCACGTGTGAAGTTCGACACCTCGCCCAGCACCGACACACCGGGGTAGTGCTCCTCCATGCGGAGCCGAATGGACGTGGTGAGCGAAGTCACTGTCATCGGTTTGGGGAGTGGAGTCATTCCTGGCTCGACAAGACCATGGTGCGTGTACAAGGTTATGCTAGCTATTCCTCCAAAAACGCGAACCGAGAATCTGGGCCGTGAACCAAGTCGTCGGGATTCGCTCCAGTTAGAACCGGACTCTGTTGCTGATCTTCGGATTTAGTGGAATATGGTCTGGAATATGGCGGCGTGTGTCGATATCGTGGAAGTTTGGATAATAGGAAGTTTTCCGTGAGTTTGTTAGCCACCCTACCCTTTGCCACCCGGCCCTTTGCTATGGCCCCACTGCCGAATGCTCTCGAACGCGCCTGCCTCGCTGCAAAAACTGCAGCCGACAACAAAGGGCAGGAAATCCTCGTTCTGGATTTGCGCACCATTACCCCCATCTTCGACTTCTTCGTGATTGCCACTGGCTCCAGCCGACGGCAGGTCCACACGATCGTCGAAGAGGTCGATGCGGCGATGCGGAAAATCGGCGACGACCGCATGGGCATCGAAGGCTACGACACGAGCAAGTGGATCGTGCAAGACTACGGTGACGTTCTCGTTCACGTCTTCGACCCGGACACCCGGGACTATTACAAAATGGAAGAACTCTGGGCCGATGCCAAACGCATCGACTGGGAACGGGACTACGAACCTGTGGCTGTCAACGAACAGGATGAGTTCCTGATCGAAGACGAGTTGGAAGAAACCGAAGACGAGTTCAACACCGAAGACGACGAAATCGAGTAGTGCTTAACCTGGTCCTGGGACTCAGCCCGCCGGGTCACCCTGGTGGGCTTGTTTGTTGATGCAGATCGAGATGGAGCGGACGATGAACCTGACGAAGCAGCTTCAAAACATTCTCGACGTCGCTTTGCAGCCGCTTCTGCCGGATGCCGCCCAGCGTCTGGATGCGTTGAACACCCTCGTCGTCAGTGGTAAACCTGAGTTCGGGGACTATCAACTCAAATGTGCGATGAGCCTGGGCAAAAGTCTCGGCCAGAAGCCGCAAGAAGTCGCAGCCAAGATCGTCTCCGGGATTCCCGCGAACGACATCATCGAGAGTGCCACCGTCGCCGGGCCGGGCTTCATCAACATGAAGTTGCATACTTTCTGGATTCAAAAGCAAGTCTCTCACGCCGCATTCGAACCTCGTCTCAGCGTCACCAAGTCTTCGACTCCCAAAAAATACGTCATTGATTACTCTGGCCCGAACGTGGCCAAGCCACTTCACGTGGGCCACTTGCGTAGCACGATCATCGGCGACGCTTTGGTCCGCATCTTGCGCCATCTGGGGCACGAAGTCATCGGCGACAACCACCTCGGCGACTGGGGCACGCAGTTTGGGATTTTGCTGTACGGATACAAGAACCACCTCGACCGTGCGGCCTACGAGAAAAACCGCGTCCGGGAATTGGCGCGACTTTATATCTACGTCCGCAGCTTGTTTCTGAAAAAGGACGACGACGAAACCGAGGCCCCGACACTCGACCCCGTCTTACAAGCCTGCCGGGAGGAGACCGCTAAGCTCCACGCCGGGGATGCGGAGAATGTCAAACTCTGGCAAGAGTTCATGCCGGCGTGCATTGAGATGTTACAGCCGATTTATCGCCGCTTGGATGTGGATATCGATCACACACTGGGAGAGAGTTTTTACAACCCGATGCTGGCGGATGTCGTCGCGGACTTAGTCTCCAAAGGCGTTGCCGTGGAAAGCAACGGTTCCTTGGTCATCCCAAATGCCAAAGGGATCGTTCCGAAAACCACAGAAGAGCAAGAAACGGAAGAGCCACCCGCACTGATTCGCAAGCGCGATGGCGCCTTCACCTACACCACCACCGACCTGGCTACGATCCGCTACCGTGTCGACACATGGAAGCCGGATGCGATGCTTTACGTCGTGGATGCTCGCCAAGCTTTGCATTTCCGCACTTTGTTCGCTAATTCTCGCCGTTGGGGTTACGACCAAATCGAACTCCAACACGTGATGTTCGGTTCGATTCTGGGTCCGGATCGCAAGCCCTTTAAGTCTCGTGACGGCAACGTCGTCGAGTTGAGTGGCTTGATTGAAGAGGCCGTGGTCAAGGGTAGCGAGGAATTCGAACGCAGTGTGGCGAGCCGCAAGGCGAGTGGCCATATTGTCCCGGAGTTATCCGAGGCTGAGATCGCGGACATCGCTGAGGCCGTCGGTGTTGGTGCCATGAAATATGCTGATCTCAGTGCCAACCGCATCAGTGACTATGTCTTCGATTACAAAAAGATGCTGGCCACAGACGGCAACACGGCCACATACATGCAATATGCCTATGCACGTTGTCGGGGGATCTTCCGCAAGGGGGAACTCGATTGGGAACGGTTCTTGGACGGCCAACCGGCACTCCAATTGAACGAACCTGCTGAGCGTGCTCTGGGCTTGAAGCTCTTGCAGTTCGAAGAAGCGATTCTGGACGCGGCGGCGAAGTACGAGCCGCACCATATCACGGCTTACTTGTGGGACTTGGCGAAGTGCTTTAGCACGTTCTTCGAAAATTGCCCGGTGAACAAGGCGCCAGACGAAGCCACGAAGTTGTCGCGGTTCTTGTTAGTGCATACCACCGGGCGTACGATTCAAGCGGCTTTGGGGTTGTTGGGAATCCGAACCGTCGAGCAGATGTAAGGGGGCGGTGATGTTCGTCGATCGGGTCGAGATTTACGTCAAAGGTGGCGATGGTGGCCGAGGCATGGTCTCGTTCCGGCGGGAGAAGTACGTCCCCAAGGGCGGGCCTGATGGTGGCGACGGCGGAGATGGCGGCTCAATCATCATTCGAGCGATCGCCGGGGCCGATAACTTGGCACCCATGATTGCCCGCAAGCACTGGAAAGGCCGCAACGGCGAACCGGGTGGCACGAGCCGCTGTGCCGGGCGAAGTGCCCATGACATCTACATTGATGTGCCGCCGGGGACGATCGTCCGCGACCGGGATCGTGGCAACATTTTGAAAGACTTGATCGAACCGGGCGACGAAGTCATGGTCGGCAAAGGAGGCCGCGGCGGGAACGGCAACCTTCACTTTGCCACGGCCACCAACCGCACGCCACGCGAATTTGGCCCAGGCGAAACGGGCGAAGAACGCTGGTTGACCCTGGAACTCAAGATCATCGCCGATGCGGGGCTGATCGGCTTCCCGAATGCGGGCAAATCCACGTTCCTTTCACGGGTCAGCCGCGCGACGCCTGAAATCGCCGATTACCCCTTCACCACCAAACACCCCAATCTCGGCCTGGTCACATTGGGTGGCGATAATGCTTTCGTCCTCGCGGATTTGCCGGGCCTGATCGAAGGGGCAAGCCAAGGGATCGGCCTGGGCCATGAGTTCTTGCGTCACGTTGAACGAACACGGGTTCTGGTCCACCTCGTGGAGCCATACCCGATGGACGGTACTGACCCGATCGCCAATTACCACGCCATTCGCAACGAGTTGAAACTTTACAGCGAAGAGCTGGCCAACAAGCCCGAGATCGTTTGCGTCTCGAAAGCGGAACTGACGGGCGCCGAAGACATTGTCCATCGGCTGGAAACCGACCTTTGCCGGGAAGTCATCCTGATTTCGTCGGTCACGGGTCAAGGGCTTTCGACTGCGATTGGCCGGACGGTGAACTTGGTCCGCGAGATCAAAGCCGCAGAAGCCAAGCGAAATGCCAAGCCGAAACGGGTGATCTTCGCCGATGACAAAGCCATCCGGCTCGATGGTGTCGAACAGTCCGCCGAGGCTCCCACTGACGCACCCGCGGAGCCGACGACATGACGCCGGATGTGTTCGTCGAGGTCGGCAACACACGGATGAAATGGGGCCGCCTTGCCCCAGACGGCACGATGACGAGTCTCGCCGTTGACCACACGCCCTCGGATTGGCAAACCGCCCGGGACTCTTGGTCACTCCCCTCCCCCATCTCTTGGCTGGTCGCTGGGGTTGTGCCAAAGAGCATCGAAGCCTTTGCGGCTTGGGCGAAATCACATGGGGATTCTGTCCATGTGGTATCTCGTTACCACGAATTACCCATCACGTTGAATGTCGAATCCCCGGAGCGTGTGGGGTTAGACCGTTTGTTGGGATGTATCGCGGCGAACCGTCTGCGACAACCCGATGTCGCTGCCATGACCATCGACATCGGCACCGCCACAACAGTCAACCTCGTCGATCGCGCTGGTGTCTTTCAAGGCGGAATGATCCTGCCCGGCGTGCAGACGATGCTCCAAGCGTTGCACTCCAAGACGGCACAACTACCCGATCTGGCCAACTTCCCCACCGACTCTGAGGCGCGATTTCCTGCCAAATTCACGACTGCGGCGATGCAAACCGGGGCCTATTACGCCATCGCCGGTGCGGCTCGGTTGGCTATCGAGCAAATGATCGAGCAGTATGGGGTGCTCGATGTCTTTGTCACTGGCGGTGGCGCTGAGGTGCTGCTTCCACTCCTGCAAGACGTGCCCGTGAGCCTCGTGTCAACGCTGAATCTGGATGGCCTGCGGATCGTCGCGGAGACGTTGCCATGATGCACTACTCACTCCTGACCCCCGCTGGCACCAGTGCGATTGCGGTTCTGCAACTTTCAGGCAAGGCATGCTGGGAATATCTTCGCAGTGAGTTCCGGCCTGCCGGGAAGCCACTCCCCGAAGATCCTGTTGTTGGCCTCACACGCTTTGGCCAACTCGGCGAAGGAGCGGGCGATGAGGTCGTACTCGTCGTCCATTCGGCGGAGCGTGTTGAAATTCACTGCCACGGCGGACCAGCGGTGGTGCAAATGCTTTCGAGCCACTTCGACGCTGCGGGCGCGAAGCCGGCGTCTTGGAAGGATGCCGATTCGCTGACGGCTCCTGGCAAAGACCAGCGAGCCTTAGCTTTCCTGGCTCACGCCCCCACACTGCGGAATGCGGCTCATCTCCTGGCACAATATCATGGGGCCTACAACCGTGCTGTCTCGTCGCTGAAACTGCCGGAAGATGTGAACAAGTTGGATCGGCTCCATGCCCTCGCTGACTTTGGTTTGCACCTCGTCACCCCGTGGAAAGTCGTTATCGTCGGGCGACCGAATGCGGGCAAAAGTAGCCTGATGAATGCCCTCGCGGGCTTTCAGCGTAGCGTCGTCACACCCATCGCCGGGACGACCCGCGACCTCGTCACCTTGGACCTCGCCTTCTCCGGCACCGCCATCGAGTTCACCGACACCGCCGGCCTCCGAGAGACCATCGATCCACTCGAAGCCGAGGGCGTTCGACGTGCTCAAGCGGCGATGAAACAAGCCGATCTTGTGGTGCGTGTCGTGGATGCGACGGACCCAGAAGTACTCGAAGCCTCGGCCAAAGAATTGGTGGTCTGGAATAAGACCGACCTAGCCCCGGCCCCCGCAGCGGCTCTGAGTCTCTCAACGAAAACCGGAACTGGATTGGCGGAACTCATCGCCGAGATTCGCCAAGCCCTCGAACCCATCCAACCCGCATCTGACGAAGCGATTCCTTACGCTGCGGAGTTGATCGAAGCCGTCAGTCTCGCACACCAACAGTGTGAAAGAGGCGAGTTTGAACTCGCCCAAGCACTCCTCAAAAGCACGATGGTGATACCACTGAAATCGTCTTCCGTATCATGAATCTGCACACTACGGAGTCCGGCAAATGCAGTTGGCGAAGGCACGCTTAAAAGATGGCAACACGGTCGTCGGGGCTGTTCAGGGGGAACAGTTCCTGGTTCTCGACTTGGCTTCGAAAGGCCTCGTGGATCTCTCCGCACTCTTGGCCCATGAGGCTCCCTTCGCAGTGGCCACGGAGCTAGCGAAGTCAGCCAAGCCTGTACCACTAGCGGACGTGACTCTGTTGCACCCGGTGGATCGCCAAGAGGTTTGGGCGGCGGGCGTCACGTATAAGCGGAGCAAGGTGGCCCGTGAGGAAGAGTCTGTCGGGGCAGCTCAGTTCTACGACAAGGTTTACACCGCCCCACGACCGGAGTTGTTCCTGAAGGCGACGCCCGAGCGGGTCTCGAATCCGAATGCCCCCATCCGCGTTCGCCGAGATGCGACCTGGAGTGTCCCCGAGCCAGAGTACACACTGGTGATCTCGCCCCAGGGCAAGATCGTGGGTGTGACCATCGGCAACGACGTCAGCTCCCGCGACATCGAAGGCGAAAATCCACTCTACCTCCCGCAAGCCAAAATCTACCACGGCTCCTGTTCCATCGGCCCAGTGATCACGCTCTCGGAAGCCATGCCGCCACTCGCGGAAACCGAGATTCGCTTGGTCATTCGCCGCTCGGGGGCGGTCGCTTTTGAAGGCACGACGACTCTGGCTCAACTCTCGCGTACTCCTGAAAGCCTCGCCGATTGGCTCTGCCGAGAACAGGTCTTCCCCCACGGTGTGTTCCTGCTCACAGGTACGGGTATCGTGCCACCCGATGTGTTCAATCTCTCCTCGGGGGACATCGTCGACATCACCATCACAGGCATCGGCACACTCACCAACCCTGTGGCCTAATCCCACATGGATACACTCATCAACCTTGCTGGTCGGCTGTTTTGCTACAGCCTGGCCGTGTTCGTGACCTCGACTCTCGTCGTCTTGGGCATGCGGTTGGACAACTTCGAGGCAGAGTATCCGATTCAATACACGGGTGATGTGCTCCTGATCTTGCCGATGGTCTACGCTCTCAACGAGGATGACACCTACCTCACGACCAGTCGACTCGGCGCTCCCGAGAAGCAAGAACTCTACGATTTTCCACTCGCGGATGCCCTGCACTTTCTGATGCTTCGCGGGCTGTTGTGGTCGGGTTACACGCCGATCGAAGCCTTCAACTGGTACTACCTGCTGACGTACCCGCTCGCCACGTTCACGGCCATGATCGCCCTTCGTGCCTGGGGCCGGTCGTTCCCCCTAGCGATCATGGCGGCAGTACTCTACGCCTTTCTGCCCTACCATCAGATCCGCAGTGTCGCCCATTACTTCCTCTCGGCCTATTGGGTGGTACCGTTAAGCCTCATGCTCGTGATGGGTGTCGCGTTAAACCGAACGCCGCGAACCTGGTCACGCTGGTTGGGCTGGCTTTTCATCGCCGTACTGACCGCCTCGGGCGGTGGCTACTACGCCTACTTCTCCTGTGCGCTTCTGCTCTTCGCAGGCCTTCACGGCAGCTACCAACGCTGGACCTGGAGGCCACTCGGCATCGGCATCGGCTTGATTGGGATCATCTTCGCTGTGGGGCTGCTGATTCACCTTCCCACGATTCTGCATCAAACCAATTACGGGCGAAACACCCTGCCAACGGAACGAACCTCCGATCAGGCGGAGAAGTACGGCCTCAAAATCGCTCAGTTTTACTGGCCGATCACGAACCACCGCGTGCGTCAGTTGGCCGATGTTCGCCGAACTTACGATGTCTCGTGGCGTGTCGCTCAGACCGATAATGAGACATCGACGCTCGGAATCTGGGGCTGTATCGGGCTGACGGCTGGGATCCTCTCACTCGTCAGGCGGCGGGTCCACCCTGGGCTGCACGCGGTGGGATGGCTCTTGCTGTTTTCGGTCTCACTCGCCACGATCGGTGGATTGGGTTCGATCTTCAATCATGTCGTTTCACCACAAGTGCGGGCTTATAACCGAATCAGCATCTTCGTGGCCTTCCTGGCCTTCTTTGTGTTCATCTGGCTCATTGACCGCCTCACTCGTCGACGACGTTGGTTGCGGTGGTCACGTTGGCTGATTGCTCCACCATTGCTCGTGGTGGGCTTACTCGACATGACCGATTCGCGTTGGGGCACCTGGGATTTCATAGTCGAGCGTGAAGTTGTCACCAAGACGTTCAAGATGGATGGTCGCTTCTTCCGAGAAATGGAGAACCAATTCCCCGAAGCGATGGTCTTCCAAATCCCCGTCGTCCCCTATCCCGAAGTTCCCGACGTTGGCCAACTTGGTGCCTATGACCACGTCCGTGGCTTCTTACATACCAAGAAGTTGAAGTGGAGTTTCGGATCGATGAAAGGCCGCGAGACAGACCAATGGCAGCGCGAAGTCTCGAAAGCGGAAGTGCCTGAAATGCTCCGTCGCATCACGTTGCGTGGCTTCGATGCGCTGTACATCGATAAGCGCGGCATGAAAGCCGAGGAACATGATCAACTGCTTGAAGAGATCAAAACCGAACTCCAGGTTCAGAACCCAGCACTCATCCACACCGATGGCATGATCACCGTCTGGGATTTGCGTCCCTATCGCATCCGACTTCTGGAAATGCTCGGCGAAAGCGCACCGGGCATGCTTCAATCCGAGAAGGAGAAAGTGCGGATGATTTGGCTGCGAGGGTTCGAATCCTTCGAGCCAATCGGGCAGGAGAATCGCCATATCTGGTGCAAAGAACGTGGCGAATCATGGTTCGTGAATCCGGGAAGTGTCTCGCGACGAATGACCGTGACAGCGGTCTGTCGCACGGAGTGCGAGGATGGTGCCAAGCTGCAAGTGCTTGGTCTCAACGGTACCGAGGAAGTCTGGATCAACAAGACTTCAGGGACGCACACCTTCACCTGGGAAGTCCCGCCAGGGCATCATCGCTTGATTTGGAATTGCTCGAAACCCAAAGACTGGCGACCGAAAGACCCACGCCGGCATCTCTTCTTCGTCGCCCAAATCCAGATCACTCAGGATCGCTAACCAAGACTCGCACATCCCCGACGCGCCAGGTGAGTTGAATGCGGTCGAGGTACTCACAGAACGGCACCGCGTACTTTCGGCTCGTCTGGAGGGCATCTCGAATCTCGGACACCGTTCGACCACGACCATCGCTTAAGAGCCGAATCAGGTCTTGAATGAGTTTCTGTTCCGCCTCTTTGTGCAAGTAAAACTCAGCACTCACGGCCACCAGTTGCCCCTCGGCACACGCCACTTCCAGGATCTCCGAAAGCAGTTTCTTTTGATTCGAGACCTTGGGCAAGAAACTCATCCACTCCGGTGGTGCCAACCCTGCGTCTGCGAGTTCGCGGACGATCTGCTCTTTCCATTTTCGCTGTTGTTGCGAGAGCTTGGGTTGAAAGCTCGCGAGCGACAATCGGTTTTCACTTGCGAGGATGGACTTGGTTTCCGTCAAGCGCTGGGTCACGGCTTTCAAAAGTGCGGGTGGAATCTGCGTGAGTGTCGAGAGGACGACTTCCATCGCGTGATTGGTGCAGATGGGTTGTTGTTGATGCAAGCTCCCGAGTCGTGCGAGCAGCGCGGCTTCGATCTCTGTGATGCGTTGCCGATGGAAGAGCCGGTCAGGAAGTTTCACAAAGGTGATAACCTCCTCGGCGGTGGTGTCGTATGTACCAGCGAATTGATGGAACCGGGATCGGGGCAGCCCTTCGAAACCTGTGAACCAGACCGCTGCCGAGATTCGGGATGTCGCCTCGGCGGAGGCTAGACGTTCGAGGTGCTCGATGGCTGCAAGGCTACGTCGGCGAATGGGGGTGGCCAGGGGTTGCAACACCACTCCCCCAGCCAGCGTGGAGCTACCAGAGCTATCCCGCAGGACAAACCGCTGGCCCCAAGAGGTGCTCACGAAGCCACGCAGATACAACTGCGCGAGCCCCGTTTGCCCGGGCCGAATCGTGTCCGCATCAAGAAGCAATAGTGTCGCTTCGAGGTCACTGGTGCCCAAGTGGACTCGCACGGGGAGCCGTTGCCGAAGGCCGCGGGAACTGCCACTCGCCCGCACTTGGACTGAGAGCAGCCGTGATGGCAACAGGGCACCGGAGGTCGAGAGCGTATCACCGCGCCCGACTTCATCGAGTTCCAACCCGGCTAAGTTGATCGCCGCTCGTTGACCCCGGATGACATGGCTGACCGCCGTGTGATGCTGATGCAAGCCGCGCACACGAAGTTGACGTTCGATGCCATCGGCTCGGTGCAGTGTCACTTCCTCTTCGATAGCGACTCGACCACTCGCCACCGTCCCCGTGACGACAGTGCCATGCCCAGCAACGCTGAAGGCCCGATCAATCGCCAGCACAAACGGCCCACTTTCGAGAGCTGCCGGCACTTCCGCCGCGAGGCGGGTCAACTCGGCACGGAGTTCAGGGATGCCAGTTCCACTGAGAGAACTCACTGGAAGAATCGAGGCTGCTTGCAACCGTGATGGCCGCAACCACTCTTCAATCTCCAGTCGCCTCAATTCCAGGGTTTCAGAATCGACGAGGTCCGCTTTGGTGAGCACCACGATGCCACGACTCACTCCGAGAAAATCGAGGATTTCCAGATGCTCTCGGGACTGCGGCATGATGCCATCGTCGGCGGCGATGATCAGCAGCACGACATCGAACCCCGTCGCGCCGGCAAGCATGTTGCGGACGAACTTCTCGTGACCCGGCACATCAACGATGCCGAATCTCACCCCCGGAAGTTCCAGGGATGCGAAGCCGATGTCGATGGTGATGCCGCGGGCTTTCTCTTCAGGCAGTCGGTCGCAGTTGGTCCCAGTCAGGGCTTGAATGAGGGCCGTCTTGCCATGGTCGATGTGGCCAGCGGTGCCGAGGATCAGGTCTCGCATCAGTCGTCCGCCATCGTGTCGTCGAGCATATGGCCGAGTTTGTCGCGTTTGGTGCGGAGGTAACTGGCGTTGTGTTCGCCGGGCGTCATCTGGATTGGCACTCGCTCCACGATCTTTAAACCATGGCCATCCAGGCCAATGACTTTGCGGGGGTTGTTGGTCAGCAAGCGAATCTGGCGGATGCCGAGGTCATGCAAAATCTGGGCACCGATGCCAAAGTGCCGGAGGTCCGCAGCGAAGCCGAGGCGTTTGTTGGCCTCAACGGTATCCAGGCCCTCGTCTTGTTGCAGCTTGTAGGCTTTGAGCTTGTTCAACAAGCCGATGCCCCGGCCTTCTTGGCGCATGTAGACGATCGCACCTCGGCCGGCCTCGGCGACTTGCTTCATGGCATACGCCAATTGCGGGCCACAATCGCACTTCTCGGAGTGCATGACGTCTCCAGTCAGGCATTCGCTGTGCATGCGGACCAAAACGGGTTCGTTTTGCTCGGGGATTTGGCCTTCCGAGTTTACCACCCCGACGCCGCCCATGGTCAGCGCGAGGTGCGGTTCCGGGTCGACGAGGGAACTGTAGGCAATGAGGTCAAAGTCGCCGAATTCTGTGGGCAGCTTTAAAGCGATTTCCCGAGTGACGAGCTTCTCTTTGCGTCGGCGATACTCGATCAACTCGGCGATGCTGCAGAGTTTCAGCTTGTGTTTGTCGCAGTAAATCTTCAAGTCCGGCAGCCGGGCCATCGTGCCATCTTCGTTGAGGATTTCGCAAATGACCCCGACTTCTCGCAAGCCGGCCAACCGGCAAAGATCGACACTGCCTTCAGTGTGCCCCGCTCGCACGAGGACACCACCTGGTCGAGCGATGAGACCATCGACATGGCCTTTGTCGCGGACGAGGTCTTGCGACGTGCTCTTGGGGTCGGCACAGACGGCAATCGAACGTGCCCGGTCGGCGGCACTGATCCCTGTGGTGATGCCAAACTTGGCGTCGAAGTTGTGGGTGAAGGGTGTTGCGGTGGGATCCAGGTTGACGCCTGGTAACAACTCCAGCCCGAGCCGATCCGCATTCGGGCGAGACATGGTGACGCACAAGCGGCCACAGGCTTCGCGGATCATGAAGTTCACTGCTTCCGGAGTGATCGCCTCCGCAGCCATGACGAGGTCACCCTCGTTCTCGCGGTGTTCATCATCGACCAGGACAATCATCCGACCGGCTCGCAACTCGGCGAGACCCTCTTCGATCGAATCCAGACGGCGGTTTTCTTGCATCGCTCGACCTCACACAGCACATCAGCTATCGTACGCAGAGTTCACCGCAACTGAGGACATTTGGCAAACATCCTGGCTTCGGAAGTGTTAGAATGGCACCAGTGTCAAAGTGGAGAAAAGCATGTCTCGTGAAGTCGTTGATCTTGAAACGGACCCCCTCGCTTTCGGCCCTCCCGAAGAGACGGTCTGGCGGAAGTATTCGTCCAACCTTGAATTCCCAATCTCTCTCTTGATCTCGACATTTCTCCTGACCAGCATGTTCGCCATTCTGGTGGGCTTGCTCTTCCTCGCACTGGGTTCTGGCCCGGAAAAGAAACTTCCTCCGATCAGCTTTTCCGAAGGAGATGACGATACCGGCCAAGGCTCACCCGGCACTGGTGGAAACCCCAACGATGCCCTGGTGAAGTCCGAATCGAAGCCCGACACGACGGGCACCGAAAGCTCCAAAGAAGATTTCACCCTGCCTGAAATCCAGCAGATCAAGGACGCGATTGCCCTGGATGACCCCACCAATGAGCCGATCGCGGTCGCTCCAGAGAACGCCAAGGCCTATCAGAACCTTGACGAGGCACTTCGTAATAAACTTCTCAATATTGGCGGCAAAAAAGGCGCGGGCAACAGTGCTGAGACTGGTTCTGGCAAAGAAGGTTCGGGCACTGGCCCAGGTGGTGTCGGGGCGGATCGGACCCGTGCTCGCTCGCTGCGTTGGGTGATGCTCTTCAAGACGAACGGTGGCCGGGATTACCTCGATCAACTGAACTCGCTCGGCGCGGTGGTCCTCGTCAGTTTGCCATCAGACAAGAAGTCGATGTACATCTTCCGCGACTTGCGAAACCCACAACCAGGAACACTCGTCAAGGAAGAAGAGTTGATTCAGTTCTCGCAACAGATCCAATTCTGTGATGATAAACCATCCAGTGCAAAGGATGTGGGCCGAGCTTTAAATCTGAACTTCGTACCGGATGGATTCTGGGCGATCTTCCCCAAAGGGATCGAAGAGCAACTCGCCAAACTCGAACGCGACTATCGCAATCGTCGGCCCGAAGACATCGAACAGACCAAATTCCAAGTGAGCGTCATCGGTGGACAATATCGCCTCGTCGTCAGCGAACAGACGGAACGCCTGCGGCGGAAATGATGAGTTTGTCATTGCACCGTGAAGAAAACATGTCTTGCCCAAGTTCTCGTCAGCGTGCGTTTGCAATTTCCGAATTGCTGGTGGTGATCACGGACGAAGGCAAACCGGTCACAATTGCTCTCGACTGATGGGTTTTTGGAATTTTAAAAAACCCTGTCCTTTTTCGGCGAAGCCATTCGTTACCCTCGTGTCCGTGGGCAATGGGCCTCACGGACAGGAAGTTCACGATCTTGTGCGAGCCGAATCATGCCGAAGTTTCTGTTTGTTTACCGAGCCAGTGTTGAATCCGAGATGAAGCAGCCATCGCCGGAAGAGATGCAAGTTTACATGACCTACTGGCACGCCTGGTTCGCCAAGCTCGGGGACGCGATCGTTGACGGCGGCGATGGCTTGCAACCGACAGGTCGGATCGTCAAGCCGGATGGCCTCGTGACGGATGGCCCGTTCATCGAAGCCAAGGAAGTCGTCGGCGGTTATTCGGTGATCCTGGCCGATGGCTACAATCAAGCCATCGAGTATGCCAAGAGTTGCCCAATCCACTCCACGGGCGGCACGATCGAAATCCGCGAATTGGCAGGATTCTAACCCGCGATGCCAGAAGCCCACGACCTCGTCGAGCACTTCTTCCGGCATGAATCAGCGCGGTTGCAAGCCTCGCTGATTCGCCGATTCGGAGCCAAGCACTGGAACCTCGTCGAGGATGCCGTCCAGGGGGCGATGGTGCGTGCTCTCACATCCTGGAGCCGAGCCGGTGTCCCTCCCAACCCGACGGGTTGGCTTTATCGTGCGGCCACGCATGCGGTGCTGGATGTGCTCCGGCGCGACCTCCGCTGGAACTCCTTCTCTGAAAGCCAAGCCGATCCGAGCTGGTCCGCGAATGAGCTTCCCACACCGGAAGAAAGCGAACTGCAAGACGACTTACTGCAGATGCTCTTCCTCTGTTGTGAACCCAGCTTACCTGTGGAATCTCTGGTGCCATTGGCGTTGAAGACCCTCATGGGCTTCAGCATCGCGGAGATTGCATCAGCGTTGATTCAAAGCGAAGCCACGATCGCCAAACGGATCACCCGAGCCAAACAGCATCTCTCCGAAACACCTCGGTCTTCACAGCCTGTGGCTCTCAGCGAACGATTGCCACAGGTCCAAATGGTGATTTACCTCGTGTTCAATGAAGGCTATGCCTCGTCGCACCCTGACAAGCACATCCGCACCGACCTCTGCGAAGAAGCCGTGCGGCTCGCATTTCTAATCGCCGAGCATCCCCAGACTCGCAGCCCGAATACAGCCGCGTTCCTGGCCCTCTTGCTGTTTCACTCAGCGAGACTCGAAGAGCGGCTCAACTCCGCTGGCGAACTCTTGCTGATGGCCGAGCAAGATCGCAACGCCTGGGATGCGAAACTGCTGCACGAAGCGTATCGTTGGTTCCGCCAGGCCACGATCGGAAATGTGGTGAGCCGATATCACGCCGAAGCCTGGATCGCGGCAGAACATTGTCGGGCGACGAGTTTCGCTGAGACCGATTGGACCAGCATCGTCAAGGCTTACGATTTGCTCATCCAACTCGACCCCTCGCCGCTGCACGAACTCAACCGCGCCGTGGCCATCGCTCAACGAAGTGGGCCAACCGCGGGGCATGAGGCTTTTCAGCGAATCGCCGCCGAGCCGCTGCTGGGCCGCTACTACCTCTACCACGCGGTGGCCGGACATTTGGCAGAAGGTGTCGAAGACTGGAACCTCGCAGCGACGGAGTTCACCGAGGCCATTCGGCTCGCTGGTTCAGACGTCGCAAGACGCTTTCTGGAACAGCGCCGGGAGCGTGTCCTCGCCAGAGCAGAGAGTGCCAAGTAAGTTAACGGCATCCTCTGGAGTCGAATTGATGAGTCGCGTGAAGTTCATTGCTGGTAACTGGAAGATGTACACCACCCGCACTTCGGGTGTGGAGTTAGCGAAAGCCGTGGCCGCCGGTGCGAAGCCAGGCGTGCGGGTCGGTTTGGGCGTGCCCTTCCCTTACCTCGGCGGAGTGCTGGAGGCTGTGAAGGGAACCCCGGTCGCGATCGGGGCACAGAACTGCCACTTCGAGAAAGAAGGAGCCTTCACGGGCGAAACCTCACCGCAGATGCTCACCGACGTTGGTGTTCACTTCGTGATCATCGGCCACAGCGAACGCCGACATGGGATGAACGAATCGGATGAGTTCTTGAACAAGAAGACCAAAGCAGCCATCGCCGCTGGCTTGGAAGTGATTTTCTGCATCGGCGAACTGCTCGCGGAACGTGAAGCCAACCAGACGGAAGCGGTCCTCGATCACCAACTCACCGCCGGACTCGCGGGCTTGACTTCTGAGCAGATGACGAAAGTCGTCGTGGCCTACGAGCCAGTCTGGGCCATCGGCACTGGCAAAGTGGCGACAACGGAGCAGGCCCAATCGGCTCATGCTTTCGTGCGTAGCAAAGTGGCCAAACTCTTTGGTGAAGTGACCGCGGCCAACTTGATCATCCAGTACGGCGGCTCCGTGAAACCCGACAACGCCGCTGCCCTGTTAAGTCAACCAGATATTGACGGTGCTCTGGTTGGTGGCGCGAGCCTGAAGGCGGACTCATTCCTGGCGATCATCAACGCCGCGTGATTCCTTGTCGTATCATGGGCTTCCAGCCCATGCGATCAGCGTCCAAAGCATTCCTTCAGCACGGCCAAGATGGCCGTGCCACGGAAGATTAAAGATCAGTTGCTGAACTCGGGTCGGCGTTTCGAGAGTTGGGCTTGGAGCCGGGCGACGATCGAGGAGTGCATCTGGCTGACGCGAGACTCAGAGAGGTTGAGCGTCAGGCCGATTTCTTTCATCGTCATTTCCTCGTAGTAGTAAAGGATGACGATGAGCCGCTCGTTGCGATTCAAGCCACGCGTGACGAGTTTCATCAGGTCGCGGTTCTGCAAGCGGTTGGTCGGGTCTTCGGCTTTTTTGTCTTCGAGAATGTCAATTTCGCGGACGTCTTTGTAGCTGTCCGTCTCGTACCACTTCTTATTGAGTGACACCAAATTCACCGCCGTGGCTTCATCCACGAACGCTTTCACTTGCTCCAACGGAATCGCCAATTTCTCGGCGAGTTCTTCGTGGGTCGGCTTGCGACCAAGTGCTGTTTCGAGCGCTTTCGAAGCCGCATCCATCTTGGATTGCTTCGAGCGCACGAGACGGGGCACCCAGTCCATGGTGCGGAGTTCGTCGAGCATGGCCCCGCGAATCCGCGGGACGCAATACGTCTCGAACTTGACACCACGCCCGAGGTCGAAGGCATCAATGGCGTCCATCAGGCCAAAGAAACCCGCGCTGATGAGGTCATCCAGATCGACACCATCGGGCAGCCGTTGCCAGATTCGTTCGGCGTTGTAGCGAACGAGGTGCATGTAGTTTTCTAATAAGCGGTTTCGAAGTTCCACTGTCGGGCACGCCCGATAGTCGATCCAAACCTGTGGCAATTCGGCAGTGTCAATCCGGGTCAGCATCGGATCCTCCCTGATGTTTGACAGACAACCGTCCTGCGGCGTGTTCGAGGCTTGCAAAAATTGCAATCCTCGTCCCCCTTCGCCGGGCCGTCCGTCGCTGCCGCATCATTCGCAGTGGACACTGGAATTCGCTTCGAGTTTCCCCAACTCTCAACGATTTTTCGTCCATGTTCGTAGCGATGATGCCGCCTGCAACGGGTAGGCCGATGGCCTGTCACTCCCCCGCGATTTCGAGACGGGAATTCCCGGAATCGCTTCACTCGGTATCGGTTCCGCCAGCTTGAGTCGATGACACAAACCCAGCAAAAAAACCGAATCCCGAGACAGTACTTTGAGCGCATTCAGTCGATTGCATCCTCTCCCCGTTGAATGGTCGTCTTCGACGACTCCTCAACGACGACAGGCTGTCACTGTTCCCCACAGAGACTGCAACGTCCTGCTGCATTTCCGAGTCGCGGAGATAGCGAGTGATTTCGAAGATGTCGAGAGGAAAGGAGCCGTTTTGCTGCACTATCTTTCGCATCACAAGCCGGGTAAGATGCGGAAACTTGTGGTCTTTTGGCGCCTTCCCGAGATGTGACATGACGCTGTTTCGCCGAACTTGGGTTTGTAAATTTTGCCTCATGCTGATCGGCGTTCTCGTACTCACTGGCTGTACCTCCAATGGATCAGCGAGCACGGCCACGGCTCCAGTTCCCGAACCCGCCCAAGACAAGAAGGATCCACCCATGCCATCAAGTCAGTTCGCCGTGGATCGCGGGGGGAATGCCAAGTTCGCAGTCAAAGGGGAACGAGTTGTCGAGTACGTCAAAAAGCTCTGCGACATCGGCCCGCGAGTCTCGGGTTCGGAAGGGATGAAGAAGCAACAGACGTTGCTAACGAAACACTTCGAAGACCTTGGCGGCACGGTCACCAAGCAAGACTTCACCGCCCGCCAACGGAGCCGACCCGTCGCCGTCGAGATGACGAACCTGATTGTCTCGTGGAATCCGAAAGCCGAGAAGCGTGTCATCCTCTGTGCTCACTACGACACCCGGCCGTCGGCTCATGAAGAGGTCAACCAAGCGAACTGGTCCAAACCCTTCCTCAGTGCCAACGACGGCACCAGTGGTGTGGCCATGATGATGGAACTGGCCCACATCATGAAAGAGCTGCCGCTGAGCGTCGGTGTTGACTTCGTCATCTTCGATGGCGAGGAGTACATCTTTGACATGGCCGTGCCGTACGTCCGAGACGGTGACAAATACTTCTTCGGCAGCGAGCACTTCGGCGAGACCTACAAGAAGAACCGCGCCCGGCTTCCTTACAAGTACACCGCCGCGATCTTGCTCGACCTCTGTTGTGCCACAAACGCTAGGCTCGCTGTCGAGGGGCACTCCTGGGACTTTGCCCCGGCGCTCGTCAAAGAGGTCTGGGACTTGGCAACGAAGCAAGGAGCGAAGTCTTTCAAGTTCGAGATGGGCTTCCACCGGGCCTTGCGTGTCACCGATGATCACCTCGCATTGAACGAAGCCGGAATCCCCGCCATCGACATCATTGACTTTGACTACGCCGATTGGCACAAACTCTCGGACACCCCAGACAAAATCTCCGCCAACCAGTGCGCCGAGGTTGGCAATGTCCTCATCGCTTGGTTCCTGCAACAGAAGTGAAGCCAGTTCCTATCATGGACAGTGACGTATCATGGTTCATGAAAAGGATTCGGCGTGACTAGCCAAGAAATCGAAGACTTGCGGAAGCTCCGTTACAACAGCACCGTCAGTTACATCCATAAAGTGCATTCGGACCTCATGGTCCTGCGAGTCAAACCCGACTTCCCCCGGCCCAACTACATTGCCGGGCAGTACTGTGCCTTGGGCCTCGGGAACTGGGAACAACGGGCCGAAGGTTGCCAACTCGAAAACCTCAAGCCTGAAGACCTCTCGAAGGTCGTGCGCCGGTCCTACTCCATCAGCAGCAGCATTTACAGTGCTCCCGGCAAACTCCGGGACATGTCCGAAGACGACTTCATCGAGTTCTACATCGTGCTCGTGCGCGAAAACCTCGATGGCCGCGTGCCAGCACTCACGCCTCGGCTCTTCGCCCTGAGAGAAGGCGACCGGTTGAGCATGGGCGAAAAGATCGTCGGGCACTTTACCTCCGAGCCAGTCAAGCCCACGGACAACGTCGTGCTCTTGAGCACGGGCACAGGCGAGGCTCCGCACAATGCCATCGTCTGGGATTTGCTCCGCAAAGGGCACCAGGGCAAGATCCTCGCGGCATGTTGCGTGCGACTCAAGAAAGACCTTGGCTACATGCCCACGCACCACGAGATGATGGAGCAGTTCCCGAATTACAAATACCTGGGCCTGACGACCCGCGAAGCGGGGGCCACGAAGAAGGTTTACATTCAGGACTTGCTCACCAGTGGCGAACTGGAAGAGAACCTGGGCGACACGCTCGATCCCACACGAACGCACGTCTTCTTGTGTGGCAACCCGAAGATGATCGGTGTGCCCGAGAAGGACAAAGCCACCGGCGTACGCAAATACCCCGAGACGACTGGGGTCATCGAAATCCTCGAAAAACGCGGCTTCCAAGCGGACAACGCCACGATCAAACTCAAAGGCAACATCCACTTCGAAGAATACTGGTAAACAGAGATCACCGCTATCAGCTTTGAGCTGTCAGCTATTAATTCAGAGCTGATAGCTGATAGCTCAAAGCTGATTGCGATAGATGACAGCTCAAAGACCAAGGAGTGTTCATGGCAGACGCAAGACAGAAGATCGGCGAATACGAATTACGATCACTCCTGCAAACGGGGCAGACTTCGCAGGTTTACGAAGTCGTCGAACCACGTTCGGGCCGACACTTTGCTATGAAGCTTTTGTTACCAGAATTTGCTGATAACAAACATCACCGCAAAATTCTCTTCCACGAAGCGGAAATCGGTGTCAAGTTACGACATGAAAACGTCATCAACATCATCAAGGTTTCGAAATCAGAAACCACACCAAACTTCGTGATGGAATTCTTCCCTTCGGGCAGCTTGCGGAACCGCTTGCTCTCCAAAGACCCGAAGGAGAAAGAGTTCCTCAAGGTCAACGCCCGGAAGATCTTCAAGCAAGTGGCGACAGGCTTGGCGTACATGAACTCGAGTGGTGTCGTTCATTGCGACATCAAGGCCGATAACATTCTCTCGAATGCCCTCGGCCAAACCAAAATCATTGACTTTGCGATTTCGAAACCGGTCATGAAAGGCTTTTTCGCCAAGCTGTTTTACCGGCCCGGAAAGCCGCAAGGGACGCCGAGTTTCATGTCGCCGGAACAGATCCTCGGCAAGATTCTCGATGGCCGCTCGGACATCTACAGCTATGGGGCCACACTCTACGAACTCACCACCGGCCGCCCGCCGTTTCGTGGGACTTCGATGAATGAGTTGCTACAAAAGCACATCAGCGAAAAGCCCGTCGCTCCCTCAAACTACAACACCGACCTCACGGACGAATTCTCGGCCCTCGTGGTGAAGATGTTGGCCAAAAGACCCGAACAACGCCCAGGCCATTTTCATGAAATCTTGATGGAGCTGAAGAAGATCAAAATCTTCAAATCCATTGTGGATAAAGACGATGACGACGCGATGTAAGTTTATCATTGGAAACTCTTTGACATGATCCCGACTCCGTTAGCCTTTGAACAAGAAATCCACGACCTCGAAGTGGCTCTCGATCGCCTCGAACAGCAAGGCACGATCGGTGCGCCGAGTGAGGAGTTGAAGACCGTCCGCACTCAGGTGCGATCGCTGTTGAAAACTCGCTACGCCAATCTTTCGGCATGGGAGACAGTCCTCGTCTCCCGACATCCGCAACGGCCTCAAACGGTCGACTACTTGGATGGAATGTTCGAAGAGTTCGTCGAGTTGCATGGCGACCGAGCTTTCGGGGACGATCGGGCGATCCGCACGGGCTTCGCCCGACTGGGGGATTACAAGGTCATGGTCGTTGGTCATCATAAAGGCCGCAACCTGCAAGAACGCCAGCAATGTTTTTACGGGTGTGCTCACCCCGAAGGCTATCGCAAAGCCCTTTCCAAGATGAAGCTCGCCGCGAAATTCGGCCTCCCAATTGTTTGCCTCATCGACACACCAGGTGCTTATCCTGGCATCGGTGCTGAGGAGCGCGGGCAATCGCAGCTGATTGCGACAAGTATCTTGGACATGACCCAAATCCAGACGCCGATCATATGCGTTGTCATCGGCGAAGGCGGCTCCGGCGGGGCACTGGGCATCGGCATCGGCGACCGCGTCAGCATGTTGCAATACTCCTACTATTCCGTCATTAGCCCAGAAGGTTGTGCGGGGATCTTGTGGAAAGTCGCTACCGAAGAAACGAAACCGCGTGCTGCGGATGCACTCAAGATGACGGCTCCGCACTTGGTCAAAGTCGGCGTTCTGGACGAGGTGATCCCCGAGCCGATCGGCGGTGCTCACCGTAGCCCGCGCGAGATGATGACGACGTTGAAGTCGACGCTGATTCGGTATCTCAAAGAACTCTCGGCACTTGACAAACCTGAGTTGATGAATCAACGCTATCAAAAGTTCCGCAACATGGGCATGTACGTGTAACGTGTTCGTGGCTTCTCTCCTCTCATCTGCAAGGTGATGCTATGCCAAGTCGTCGTACGGTTCTCAAGAGCGGCTTGGCCGCGGGTGTCGGTCTGGCTGTCGGTGGAGTCGCCTCGGCAGCACCTCTCAAGGGGAACATCAAGCACTCCCTCGTCTGGTGGTGTTTCAATTCCGTGGGCGATAAGTGGGACATTGCCACGATGTGCCAGCACGCCAAAGACACGGGTTGTGTTTCGATTGAACTCGTCGAACCGACGCACTGGAAGGCGATGGCCAAAGCCGGGCTGACCTGTGCCATCTCAGGAAATGGTGCCAAAAAGACGGGTTTTATGTACGGCTTGAACAACCCGAAAACGGCTCCCGAAGTTGTCGAGGCGACCACGAAGAGAATCGCCGAATGCCAGGAAGCCAAAGTCCCCAGTGTCATTGGCTTTAGCGGCTACAAGTGGGTGGACCCGACCAACCCCAAGTCTGGGGAAATCTCCCGCGACGATGGGGCCAAGGAGATGGTCAAGAACCTCAAGACGCTGGCCATCGAAGCGGAGAAAGCCGGTGTGACGGTTTGCGTCGAGCATCTCAATACCCGTGATGGTTCACACCCGATGAAAGGCCACCCTGGTTACATGGCCGATGATCTCGATTGGTTGGTGGGTGTGATCAAACAAGTCGGCTCGCCGAAAGTGAAGATTTTATTTGACCTCTATCATGTGCAGATCATGCATGGAGATTTGATTCGCCGAATCGAAGACAATAAAGAGTACATCGGCCACATCCACACCGCTGGGAACCCTGGTCGTGGCGAACTCGACGATTCGCAAGAAATCCACTTCGCGGGCTGCATGAAGAAGCTCGTGCAAATCGGCTACACCGGCTACGTTGGGCACGAGTTCATCCCCACCCGCAATGCCCTCGAAGGTGTCAAGCAAGCCATCGCTGTGTGTGATGTCTAAGCTGGGGACTTCTTCGTGACACGGGCTTCCAGCCCGTGCTTACAACCAGCATGGCCAGGATGGCCATGCCACGAAAAGTGAACTTCCAGGCCCTGCGGACGACGCCACGTTTAGGTTGAGTAGACTTTTTTGCCGAGGACTCTGGCCGGCAGGTATAGAAACAACATCCCGACTGCTGGCCAGCCGATGAAGTGGCTGGCGATGATGGCATCGAGAGCCATTAGCCCTAAGATGCTTCGCTTGACCCCGGCCTGGACATTCTTGGGGCGCGGGTCTCGAATTGCCTTGAGCAGTGCCGCCACCAGGTAAGCCACGTAGGCCGCGATGCAGTACGGCACCAACCGGTTGGCTGCGATCGGGCTTTCGTGCAGCGGCAACAGCACCACACCCACCAAAGCCAACAACATCACAAGTGCCGCGGGGATCAAGTCTCGTGGACGGCCTGCGAACTCTTCTGTGCGTGCAAACCACGTCACCCCGATGATGTAAACGCCGATGATACTCGCCAAATGCCAGCTCACTTCGGCGGGGAAGCTCGGAGTGAGGCTCACGGCAAACGCCACATGAAACCAGCGACATAACCCCATGACCACCGGCCCGAGCGGAGTCGATTTCAGTAGCCCGTTGTAAAGGAAGATCGCGGCCACGAGGCCAACGAGCCAGCCCCACATCCCGCCTGCCAAGACCCCGCAGCCGATGCCCACGACCGTCAACGTGATCGCGAGGATGATCGCGGTGCGGAGTGTCACCCGGCCACTCGGGATCGGGCGAAAGGGACGAGCTTTGGCATCCTCATGCCGATCGAAGATGTCGTTGGAAACCATCCCTGCAAAGTACAGGCAGCACGACATCACGAGAGCTAAAATCCACTGGCCGGGAGATTGCCAGAGCACTCCTGTGGCCCACCCGACCATGAGCAAATCGGCCACGACGGTGAAGATATTCGGGAGCCGAAGAAGTTGAGCCAGAGCCAGCATGAATCACGAAGCCTGTGGTGTGAGGAGGCCAGTTTAGGAATTCGATGGGAAATCTCATCGGATCAGTTCCGATTCCGGTGAACAGCAAAGCTCCCGTGAGCAACCCGATGTTTTTGTTATCGGTAATGTCCCGAGCAGTACGCACGGCCAGTGCTGCGGTCGTATGTGATTGACCAGCCAGCATCCAGATGCGACCAGGCATACCCGACGGTATCGGCCAACTCCACTTCCCCGAGTTTTCCGGAAACATGGTCCCATACTCTCACGAACCGTAGCCCTTCGATCCGTTGCCAGGCCAGCCCCCATCCAGCAGCCCACTCCTCGAAACCAGCCTCGTCCGTGTCGAACTCGTAGTAGGATGCCGGCTGACGGACGTAATATGTCACGTTTCGTGCATTTGCCGGGAGCTTTCGTACAGGCGCATCTTCCCGAGACACTCGGATTCCTGCTTTCGGAGCGATCAACTCATTCGCCAGCCAGAGACCACCCACGACGCTGACAACGATAAAGACCAACCCTCGGAATCTTCTCCACATGCGTTTTCCTCAGCGAGAAAACCAAGCGTCTCAGGCGACTTGAAACGGCTGATGACCTTACCTCAACTCAGGCGGCATTTCGCCGGTGTAGGCGGCGTAGAGGATATCGATGGGGTGGGCAGCCCAGACTTCGGGAAGATCCTTTTTGAGATGCCGCGAGACCTGCATCAAGCAGCCAACGTTGCCCATGAGTACGGCACTGGCGCCCGTGGCTTTCACGTTCTGCACTTTGCGATCGCCCAGTTGGCCAGCCATTTCGGGCTGGGTCAGGTTGTAGCTCCCCGCAGCTCCGCAGCAGAGTTCAGATTCGCCGAGTGGCACGAGTTCGAGGCCTGGGATGATCTCCAGGATCGATCGAGGCTGTTTTTGAATCTGCTGAGCGTGTCGGAGGTGGCAGGCGTCGTGATAGGTGGCTTTCAGCTTCACGGGGTGCTTCGGCGTGATCGGCCCGAGGGAGTACAGGAACTCGCTGATGTCCTTGATTTTTGCTTGGAACGCCTCGGCCTCGACACGCTTGGGGTGGTTGTGCATCAGGTGTGAGTAGTCCTTGAGCATCGCGCCGCAGCCAGCGGCGTTGGTAATGATGGCGTCCAAGTCCGCCGGGAAGACGCTGGCATTCAAGGCCGCGAGGCCCTGGGCCGTGGTCTCGTCCGCGGAGTGGTAGTGGAGTGCTCCGCAGCAGCCTTGGGCCTTGGGGATGACGACTTCGCAGCCATTCATCTGCAAGACTTTAGCAGTGGCATAGTTCGTGCGCGGGTAAATGGCATCCGCGACACAGCCGAGGAACAAGCCGACACGTGCCCGTTTTGGCCCGATGGCAGGCAGCACTTCTGGCAATGAGCCATAATGGGATCGCAACGGCGGGAGCATTCCTTTCATCGTCCGCAGGGATTTTGGCAACAGCTTCGTTAAGCCGATTTTCTCGATCAGCCAATCGAGGCCCGACCACTGCATCGCTCGTGCTGGGGCCAAGGCGAGCCGGGTCTTGAGGCGCGATGGGAAGATGTTGAACAGCATCCATCGCTGCAGGCCGGTGAGAGGCTGGGTGGAACGGCCCGGTTCGACCTGTTCCATGTACTCTTTGAATGGCTCGATGAGTTTGCCGTACTGCACCCCAGACGGGCAAGCCGTCTCACACGCCCGGCAGTTGAGGCATTTGTCGATGTGCCCTTTGACAGTGGCATCGAGTTCGAGCGTTTCGTCGATGACTTGCCGCATCAGGTAGATGCGACCGCGTGGCGAATCGGCCTCGTTGCCCGTCTCGACGTAGGTCGGGCAAGATGCGGTGCAAAGACCACAATGGACACAATCGAGCAGTAACTCGTAATCGATTTTCGGCTTGCTAGGCAAAACTTCGAGTTCAGTTTTCATGAACAACCTCCGGGGAGGGTGAGGATCAATAAACCCAGCGACCCGGATTGAACAGGTCCTGGGGGTCGAGGGTGGCTTTCAATTGACGAACCATGTCCGCGAGGATGGCGTCCGGGGGTGTTTTCATGAGCATCGGCTTCCATTCGGAGGGAGCACGACGCACGACGAAGCCACCTGGTGTTTTGGGTGTCAGTTCGGAGACCATTTGAACCGCTCGTTCGCGGGGGAAATCGACGGAGTACGAGACCATCACCACCCCGACATGGGGGTGAGCATGAATCTCGCTTTCGGGGTGCAGGCTTTCTGCGAGCTGGCAGTACGCTGCCACTTGGCTCGGCAGGAGATTGGCTTTCCCCGTCATCCGCTCGGGTGCATCCGCTAGGTGAGCCGTCAGTTTGGTGAGTAGAACATCGGCTTCGACGTCCGTCACGGTGCGGACATCCCGCACCGGGGAGCCTTTTAGCTCAGCTTGCAACGTGGCGATTTGCTTAGCGACTGTGACCCGCTTCTCTTCGAATCCCAGAACCAGCGCCCAGGCGTCGCTCGTCTCGATGCCGAGGGACCTCGCCGAGCGAGAGTTCAAGAGTTCAAGAATCGCCGGGCGAGATGAGGAACCATGCAGCCGGTCGAGTGTCGGCCCCAGGGCGGCCCCACTGACGCTGAAACTTAAAAAGGCTCGGGTTTCGGGCTTGGGGATGACTTTGAACGTCGCCTGGGTGATGATGCCGAGGGTGCCCATGGCCCCCGTCTGGAGTTTCATCAAATCGTAGCCGGCGACATTCTTGACGACCCGCCCTCCCCCGTGGATCACTTTCCCTTCATCGGACACGAACGAAATCCCGATCAGGTAATCCCGCAACGTGCCACGGCTCGTGCGACGTGGGCCGGATGTGTTGGTGGCCAACATTCCGCCGATGGTTGCTTCGGCTGGCCCGTCGATGGGTAGCTCTTGGCCTTCTTGGTTGAGGACTTTGCCCAGTTCCCCGAGTGTCATTCCCGCTTCTGCAGTGATGGTCATGTCTCGAGCCGGATAGTCGATGAGCCGGTTCAACTGCCGTAGCTCAAGGATGTGCCCTGGCTTGGTCGGCGTGAGGCCAAGATACAATTTCGTGCCTGACCCACTGGGGTAAAGGGCTTCGTGTCGCTCGTGAGCCGTTACCACCGCCGCCTGGACAGCTTCCACTGTGTCAACACTCATCACCTTGAACGGAGTGGAAGAATCAATCGACAAGGAGTGCATGGGAAGAGGCATCCACGGGCGGGGAAGGAATCGACATTGTTTTATGAACCCACAGAATGGTTGTCGCCCAAGAGCGAATCTTCAACTAGATTTACAGCTAAGGATCTCCCCTTGTAGGCCACGGACATTGGAATGAGTGTCGATCTCACAGAAGTTCTTCTCAACGCCATGCGTGATTCGCAACTCCTTATGAAGGAACAGTTGCAATCGCTCCGCGAATATGTTTCCTCTGAACGCCCCGATCCAGCACGCTTGGTGCGAGAGGTTCGCCGTCTGGGGTTTCTAACAGATTACCAGATCAAGGAAATCTCCCGTGGTCGTGGACGTGACTTGACACTCGGGGCCTACACCTTGCTCGAACTCCTCGGCGAAGGTGGTATGGGTCGAGTCTTCAAAGCCCACCACAACCGACTCGGCCGAGATGTGGCTCTGAAGGTCATCCGCAAAGAAAAGCTCACGAAACCGACAGTCGTCCAGCGTTTTCACCAAGAGATTCGCGCTGCCGCGCAACTTTCTCACCCGAACGTAATCCTGGCTTTTGATGCCGATGAGTCGAATGGGATCCACTACTTCGCGATGGAGTTGGTCGAAGGCTCGGACCTGACCCAGGTCGTCCGGACGGCAGGCCCAATCCCGATCGCCAAAGCCTGCGATTACATTCGCCAAGCCGCGATCGGTTTACAGCACGCTTACGAACGCGGCCTGGTTCACCGAGATGTGAAACCCTCCAACCTACTGCTCACTAACAAAGGCCAGGTCAAGCTGCTCGATCTCGGCTTGGCCATGCTCAACGACCCGGACGAAACCGCCAACCGAGTCACCCAGGAAGGGCTGGTCCTCGGGACGCCTGACTTCCTCGCCCCAGAACAGGCTCAGAACCCAACCAGTGTCGATATCCGAGCAGACATTTACGCTCTCGGATCGACCCTCTTCTTCATCCTGACTGGCAAAGTCCCGTACGATGCCCCGACGCCGACTGACAAACTGATCCAGCACGTCACGGCACCAGTGCCCAAAATCCGCAAGTATCTGCCGGAAGCTCCAGAGACACTCGAGGGTTTGATCGAGTGGTTGATGGCGAAGCGCCCGGAAGATCGCCCACAGACTCCAGCACAAGTCGCATCCATTTTGCAGCCGTTTTGCCCAGCCCCAGTCGCACACACACCGATCTCGTTGCCAGGAATTCCAAGCAATAGCTCGGCGATGAATCTCAGTATCCGCGCCCTGGAAGCCAATCGCATGCTTGAGGTCAACCAAGCACCGACGATGAGCACGACCATCGACAACCCCGTTCAAGACTTTTTTGTCCCAGAACCGGTTTCAACGACCTCTAGCCCCTCCACCACAGCCAAACGCTATCAGCCTGGAAAAAAAGCCAGCTCGGGATGGATGAAGTTCCTGATCATTGGCTTGATCCTGATCGTGGCGATGGGGGCCGTTGGTGGAATCGGTTATGTGGTCTTAAATTCGGTCAGCGGAAGCAGCAAACCACTGCCGAACGAGATTTCGACCAGCCAGGGCATCCGTTTACTCCGCATCGAGCCAGGGAAATCAGTTGTCGGTTCACGACCCGAATCGCCTGGTCACGAAGTTCACGAAGCCCCTGAAAAGATAGTGGAAATTTCGAGCCAATTCTTCATCTCGATCACGGAGATCACCCACGGCCAATACGCACAAGTCATGGGCAGTTCGCCTTCTCGGGCTGCGAAAAAACTAGCGAGGTCCAATGAAGCCCCCGTTGATAGTGTGACCTACGATGAAGCTCGGAAGTTCTGCGAGAAGCTCAATCAACTGGATCGAGCGAATGTTCGAGCCGGCTGGGGCTACCGTTTACCCACCGAAGCCGAGTGGGAATACTGTGCCCGGGCCGGCACGACCACTCCGTTTGCTTTTGGTGAGAAACTCATCTTCGCCAAGACAGGCAACTTCAGCATCGACAAAGAAATCGAGACCAAAGGCAACTTCGGCGAAGAAGACCTCGCCACAGTCTCTGTGAGCAAAGCCGATCGTAACATCCCCTACCCCGTGAAGAGTACCACGCCAAACTCGTTAGGTCTCTACGATATGCACGGGAATGCCTGGGAATGGGTCTCGGATTACTATGAACCGAACCACAACGACCTGAGCCTCAAAGACCCCACTGGCCCAGAAAAAGGGGATTGGCGTGTGCAGAAGAGTGGTTCCTGGAGAACTGTCGCAGCCCTTTGCCGCAGTGCAGCCCGCCGAGGTGAACCTTTTGATTCCCGCAAAGACGATGTCGGATTCCGCATCGTCTACGGGCCGATCAAGAAGCCCTAAACAATACGCAGCAAACGGCAGGTTTCCTGATAGCTTGGCTCAAGCGGGAGCATGATTGGCTTCTTCTCCGAGAGCCAGAGTAGGATAGTCGGAAGCGTTTGGTTGAGCTGCATCGGATAGTACCAAGCATCGAGCATCTGAGGGCATTTGCGGGTCTTCCGGGTCCGGAGAGTGCAGGCGTAAATGGACGGTGGTGGGTCGCTCAGGTTAGGGTCCGTGCCACCAAGAAGGCTCAGAAGTTCGGCGTAGAGATTCGCATGCCGTTCGGTCACGAGATCGATGATCGAGACGCAGACCCGCTGTTGAAGTAGTCCCGCGACTTTGCTCACGAACTGATCACGACTCTCTGGTCGGTCTTTATTGGCCGGACTGACAATCTCGATCGCTGCCACCAGACGCCGTTCTCGAGCGGCGTCGTAAACGCGAACTTCGTACTCGTCTGGGCCAATCAGTTCCGTCTGGATCGTCAAAGTCGGGGCAGAAGTCAACGTCGCAACACCACCCTCACCCAAGTCCATTCCAGGCTCGTGTTGATCATCCTTCGTCGTGGCGACATCCACTTCGAACGAGGAACCCAAATACATCCGCGGTCCAGCCTGGTAGCCTGTCGGTAAGAGATCAAAGAGAGAACGAACAATCTCTCCAGGCCATTGGCCGTGGAACTCGCTCCAGTGGTGCTTGTCGTTCACGGGTGAGTGAAAATGATCTTTTAACGGCATCGGATACTCCTCTCACTACCAACGATTGTATCCAGGGCAACTCGCATCACGCAAGTTCTCGAAGCTGCAAAGTCACGTATCAACGAAGGCTTCGACACGATTTCGGAACCAGTTCGGCACTTGAATTTGTGGGCTTAAACCGTATGCCAGCATCGTCGCCGATCGTCGTGCGAAAGAGTGCTTCCCCTGCTAATTTGAGCGAGTTTTATGAACGACAACATCATCAACATCATCGCCCGCGAAATCCTGGATAGCCGGGGTAACCCCACGATTGAAGTCGATGTTCACACCGAAGGCGGTGTCATCGGGCGTGCGGCTGTCCCAAGCGGGGCGAGCACTGGTGCTCACGAAGCCGTGGAACTCCGCGACGGTGACAAAAAACGTTACCTCGGCAAAGGAACTCTCAAGGCCGTTGAAAATGTCAACATGGAGATCGCCCCGAACCTTCTTGGCATGGATGTCTTCGACCAAGTCGCCATCGACCAAACCATGATCGAGATCGACGGCACACCGAACAAAGCCAAGTTGGGCGCCAACGCTATCCTTGGCGTATCACTGGCTGTCGCTCATGCCGCGTCGGGTGTTTCCGGCCTACCGCTCTACCGCTACGTCGGCGGGGCCAACGCCCGCATCCTGCCTGTGCCGCTCATGAACATCATCAACGGTGGCAAACATGCTGACAGCACCGTGGACTTCCAAGAGTTCATGATCATGCCCGTCGGTGCGGAGACCTTCCGCGATGCGATCCGCATGGGTGCCGAGGTGTTCCACAGCCTGAAGAAAGTGCTCCACGACAAGCACCTCAACACGGCCGTCGGCGATGAAGGTGGCTTCGCACCGAACCTCGCTTCACCGGACGAAACCCTCGCCACGATCTCGATCGCCATCGAAAAAGCAGGCTACAAACTCGGCACGGATATCGTCTTCGCCCTCGACGCTGCTTGCACCGAACTCTTCGAAGAAGCCAAACACAAGGGCAAAGAAGGCTACTGCTTCTTCAAGAGCAACCCAGACAAGATCATTACTTCCGATGAGATGATCGACCTCTGGGTCAACCTCTGTGCCAAGTACCCGATTGTCTCGATCGAAGACGGCCTCTCGGAAGACGACTGGGCCGGCTGGCAGAAGCTCACCGCCAAACTCGGCGACAAGATTCAACTGGTCGGCGACGATCTCTACGTCACCAACACCGACCGCCTGAAGCGTGGCATTGCCGAGAAGTGCGGCAACTCGATCTTGGTCAAAGTGAACCAAATCGGCACTCTCACCGAAACGCTGGACGCTGTGCAAACGGCGATGCGGAACAAGTTCACCGCGATCCTCTCGCACCGCTCCGGTGAAACCGAAGACACGACCATCGCCGATCTCGCGGTGGCCACGAACTGCGGCCAGATCAAGACTGGTTCCGCCAGCCGGACCGACCGCATCGCCAAGTACAACCAACTTCTTCGCATCGAAGAGCAACTCGGCTCCGCCGCCATCTACGGTGCTGAAATGCGAAAGTAAGTCGGGTATAATCTCTCCATCAACCCGATGGAGAGATTTACCATGCCCACCCTCGAAAGCCTCGGTATCGACAAGCTCACGACCGAGGAAAAATACGAACTGATCGAAGCGATCGAAGCCAGCATTGTCGATCAAGTGTTACACCCCATCAGTGATGCTGAGCACCAAGAAATCATGCGTCGGGCGAGCGCAGCGATCACGAACCCAGAATCGCTGATAACGATGGATGCCGTGAAGGCACATCTCTCAGCGAGGAATTTATGACCCGCCAAATCCGTTTTGAACGACGGTCTTTGCGTGATCTCGAAGAGGCAGTGGATTGGTCAGAAGCGAAACAAATTGGATTCGGTCGACGAGTCGAAAACGCGATTCTGAACTTTATCGAATCAATCGCGGCTTCTCCAGAGATCCACCCAATCTACGCTGACAATGTGAGGCAAGCCTACATGCGAAAGCTTCGATACTTACTCTTCTACATCCATGACAAGGAAAGTGTGACGATCCTCGCCATCCGTCACGGTTCCAGATCGCTCGAAGACCTCAGCGATCGATTCTGAACAAATGGCATACTCTCGGAGTGATTTCCCATGCCCACCCTCGAAAGCCTCGGCATCGACAAGCTCACGACCGAGGAAAAATACGAACTCATCGAAGCGATCGAAGCCAGCATCGCTGATGAAGCGCACGATATGGTCAGGAACGCTTCGAGATACGATATTCTTGAAGCTGTCAAACTTGCTGATCGAGAACCTGAGGATTTTGTTCGCTGGGAGTCAATCCAAAAAAAACTCGATGAGAAGTTCGGGTCATGACGAGGGAAGTCGTACTCTCCAAAAAAGCGGAGTTACAACTCGAAACAGCTCTGGAATGGTGGCAGAACCGTTCCTCCCTACAACTGAGAAAATTTCGGCTGAGCATGGCACGACTGATCGAAAACATCCGTCAAACTCCTGAGTTCTATCCAGTCTTTGAAAGCGACATTCGAGAAGCGTACGAAGCGAAGTATGGGTACTCAGTTTTTTTCCGTGCAGACGATGTCAGCGTGCGGATCTATTGGATTCTACATCACTCCCAAAACCGTGATGATCTGTCCAAGAAAATCCCAAAATCCTAATAGCGGCCACACTCCCGTAGCCCTGAATAATTTCTCATGGTCACGCTGATCAGGAGTCATCCATGAGCCGCCAGGTCCGTTTTGAGCGACGGTGTTTGAGAGTGATTCAATGAAGCTCTTTATCATCAATCAGACCAGTTATATGTATGGTGCTCATGCTACGACAATGTTGATCAATACCTATGTGAATTCTCATCTTGGAGACTATGGTCCTGGTATCGAGGAAGTGCATATTACGATCGTGTACCCGCCGAAGACGGTTCGGAGTGCTGCGAGAAATGGTTTTGGGGAATCCTTCTGGAAGATCGTGGATCGTTGCCCCAGTGTCAGATTTTTGCGGGCGAAGCGACGTGTCGATATTCTGTCTTTGTGCTCCGATGTCAGCGTGCGAAGCATCCAAGGCGATGGCCATCTGACAAAATCGGAAGCCACCAAAGTCGCCCTCACCACGATTGCTGGGTTGCAGTTGATGGCAGCGAAGATCAAAACCGATGATCAATTCGATTTTGAGACATTCCTCATTGATGCTACGAGAATTCTCATCGAAGTTCCGGACGCCATGGAAAGATATCTGCAACCAGAGTGAGAATGGACACAAACTCGAACAACGACCTCCGACCTTCACAAGGAGCCAGCATTGGAATCGTACTGCGTCCTGAATGGTGGTGGCGGGGCGTGGGCCTTCGCGGGGTTGGCGGAGCAACTCAGCCGGGCGATTTGGGTAGACATCTCGGCGGTCCCTCGGAAGTTCAATTACCTTCTGCTCCAGGATGGCTTCGAGCCAACCACGTGCGGGGAGTTATTCATCCCCCACCGGGCCATGCAACTGGCTTCGGACAAACGGCTCTTAGCGGAGGTCTTCGCGGCTGCAGGTGTGCCGATTCCAGAAACGCGGCTGGTTGCGTCGCTAGCCGATGCGGAGCGGATCTTGGCCGACGAGCCGGATCGGGAGTGGTGCCTGAAGTTCCCGACCAGTTGCGGAGCCTCGGGGCATCGTCGACTGACCCAGGGTATGACGCTGCCCAAGAATTGGCCGTTGCCGCTGGTGGTTCAGGAGTTTATCCGCATGAATAAGCCCGAAGTCTACCGCACCTATGGAGCCGGTGGGCAGATGTTTGGCTGGGTGGTGCGTCGGTTTCCGGAAGGGACCGCACCTTCGCCGTGGGTCGCTCATGCTCGCGGAGCGCGATACGTGGCCTGTGGAGAACCGCCTCCCGCAGCGACAGCCGCTGCTGAATCAGCGCTCGAAGCCACAGGCTTGCTTTCTTCTTTTGGCTGTGTTGATTTGCTCCAACGACCGTCGGGTGAGTGGCTCGTCCTGGAGGTCGGCACCGATGGCCTCTTCAACCACGTTGACCGTGACTTGGGCCTTCCCGACCTTGAGCGAGAGATTCAACGCCGGATCGCCGAGGCCTTCTGGTCCCGACTTGGCTCCTACCGCCCCTGGGGATCTGGTGAGTGGTTCCCACGGGAATCCTAATTCAGAACCTACGGAGGGTTGCATGAAAATCGGTTGTCACTGTGGAGCGACGATCTTCGATCAAACCGACGACCTACCTCAAAAAGGACATCTCATTCCCGACCAGGAGTGGTTCGCCGTTTACGACGAGATGGACTCATTGATTGACCAAATTGTCGCGGGGAACATGAGCCAGGAACAGGCCTACCACAAATCCCGAGAAATAATCTCCCGAAATGCTCGTGAGATGTGGCAGTGTGTCGAGTGCGGCAGGCTCTACATCGATGGCGTCGATCGCCAGTTGTACTGCTTCGCACCTGAAGGAGAATTAGTCCACAAAGAGATTCTTCGGAACCGCTCAGCGCGTTAGGGGACAACAAAGTTGTCACCGCCCGGTGGCGGTTTCGCGTTTGGTGCGGGTGAGGTGGAGTTGCATGACGGCGTCGTGGAGTTCGGCGCGGGATTGGAGCAGTTCGAGTTTGGCGGGGGTCTCGAAGAAGAGGCCCTGGCCGCGGCTTGATTCGACCTTGGCGTTCGCGGCTTGCCAACGCTCCTGGACCAGCGACACTTGCCGGGCTTGCGATTGCCAGGCGAGGTCAGCGGCACGGACTTCGTCAGCGGCCTGACGCTCCCGTTCGCCGATCAAGGTGAATAGCTGCTGACGCCGCACGGCGAACTCGGCCAGAAGGGTGCTGTTGACCGTGGTGCGGTCGAATTGGCGATCCACGCGGCTCTGCACAAAGGGCGGCAACGGCGGGCCGTAGCGTTCGAGGATTTCACGAGCACTCGGTAAAGTCTCGGGTGTAAAGCTCAGGTACGCGGCACGAAGGGCCAAGAGATCAGGCCGGGATTCCTGGGCATGAGCGAGAGCCTCGCTGAGCGGTTCGAGGTCCAGGCTGATCGTTGGCAACTCATGCGGGTGGATGCGGGGACTTTCGGGTTTTAAGCCGAGTCGGCGTTTTAAATCCGTCTGTAAAAGGTCGTAGCCGAGTTCCGCTTGAATCAGGCTATTGCGAAGTTCGAGTTTGCGACGCGGCAGCGTTTCCATCTCCGTGGGCAGTTTCACGCCGTCGGCTTTGGCTTGGCTCAGTTGTTTCTCCACGTCTTCGAGCAGTTTCATGGTCTCTTCGAGTACCTCGATGCGTCCGATCAAACTGGCGAGTTGGTAATACTGGCCGAGTGCCGTGCTCACGGCTCGAAGCCGGGCTTCCGCGGCAATGTGGTAGGAGGTGGTTCCGGGTTCGGCGTCGGTTTGGCCAAAGAGGGCGTAGGCTGCCGCTCGTTCACGGACTTGGGCTTCGGTGAAAAGTGAAACTTCGGCACTGCGTACGGGTACCTTCGAGGAGAGCTTCGGAAGTTGTGCGGGGTCGCTCTCGACTCTGGGAGCCGGGTTCGAGGTGGGCCAGCTTGCGGGTTCCGGTGACGTGAGCGGTGCGGGGACCATGACGGTCTGCGGAGCGGAAGTCCGACAGCCGAGCAGGGCCAGCGATCCGCCCAGCCAAACCACCGGCCAACATCCTCGCAGTCTTCGCAGCATTTCAGTCCGTGGTTGAAACCGAACTTCACACCTCTTCATCGACACTCCACAGACACAAACTTGCGGATAATGGCGAAGCCAGCGATTGTGCGGGTCGGGGATTGTGAAGCTGCGAGGTGCAGGGAAGATATGAGGGAATCAGGAGAAGCCCAAAAGGTCCACCTTGACCCTCGCCTTTGAAATCGCCTAGATTAATGAGAGGTCGTGAGGTTTCCTTCGATTCGAAACGCCTGCCTGATTCTTGAGATGATCAACCTCTTGGGGCGGATTAACACAGTTTCACCGTAAATATGATGCTTCCGGTTACGAAGAGTCCTTTGTAGCCTGTCTCCTATTGGTATCGAAATGGCGAAATCCAACCTCCTCGACGATGCTTCGACACTGACTGTCGGTGACGAAGTCATCCCCGTCGTGACTGCGAAGCGGATGCAACCGACTTCGAGCGAAATGCGGGACCGCGTGCAGCAGCTTCGTCTCGACGACCAGCTTGGCGGGGCCAAAACCGCTCGTGGCGGCGGTGCAGTCTGGCTGCCGTGGATCCTCTGCTTAGGTCTTGCTCTCACTTGGGGGGGTGTGGCTCTCCGAACGTATCGGCTCAAGCCAGAAGGCAGCTCGCTAGCAGTTGCCGCAGATACAGGAAGCACACCAACGACCAACAATACCAACAACCTCACCCCGACCACCTCTGGCTCTCAGCCCACCGCCACCCCTGCCCTCCCGGAAGGCACCATTCAGATCGAAGTGAAGGGTTACATCGTCCCTGCCGTGCGTGTGGCCGTTAGCCCCGTTGATGCCTCGGGGCGGTTGATTGAACTGAACATCAAAGAAGGCCAACTCTTCAAGCAAGGCGAGCAACTCGCCCGCATCGACCCGACGAACTTCCAGTTCGCCGTGGACGAAGCTCAGCAATCGATGGTGGCTGCTGAAGAGCGGATGAAGGCCGCGATGAAACGTCGGGATGAACTCGATCCCAAATCGGTTCGTGCGATCGAAAAGGATCAGTTGCGTGCTCAGATCAACGAAGCTCGCGCAGCCAAGTCCCGTGCCGATGATGAGCTCAAGCGGCTGGAGAACATCCGCAACAGCATCTCGAATCGGGAATATGACCAAGGTCTCAACGACTCCGCAGCGGCGAAGTTCCGGTTGGAAAAGCTTGATATCGACCTGAAGGTACTCGAAGAAGGTCCACGCCCCGAGCGGATCGCCGCTGCGGTCGCGGATATTGCCACCGCTCAAGCGGAGGCCAAGACCGCCGAAGCCCGCCTCGCCCAAGCGAAATGGCGGCTCGACAACTGCGTCATTCGTGCCCCGATTGATGGCACCATCCTCGAAAAGAAAGCTGAGAAAGGCAACCTCGTCAACCCACTCGCCTTCGCCGGTGGCTCAGGCTCGGTGTGCGATATGGCTGACCTTTCCAACCTCGAAGCCGAGTTAGAAATCCCCGAGCGAGACATCGGCAAACTGGTCGTCGGCCAGACCTGCCGGGTGCGTCCCGATGCTTTCAACACCCGTGTATACGATGCTGTGCTGGATCGCATCATGCCGATTGCGAACCGCTCGAAGAGCATCGTGATTGTCCGCGTCAAAGTGAAACTCCCCGCTGACGAAAAACCTGGAACCTTCCTGAAGCCCGAAATGGGTGCGGTCGTTTCGTTCTTGGCTCCCACCGCGAAGAAAGGCAACTGAGGCATCCATGGCACTGGTCGAAGTTCGCAAGTTGTTTAAGTCCTTTAC
Organism: Fimbriiglobus sp.; assembly: GCA_051659845.1. GTDB lineage: Bacteria > Planctomycetota > Planctomycetia > Gemmatales > Gemmataceae > Fimbriiglobus. The sequence continues at coordinate 41,295 of JBOFPH010000004.1, forward strand.
CCGCGGTACCGAATCGATTGATGTCCTCATGGACCTGAACCTCGATGTCTTCGCAGGCGAGTTCGTCGCCCTGATGGGGCCATCCGGTTCCGGCAAAACCACACTCCTGAACCTGATCGCAGGCCTCGATACACCCACCGAAGGCAGCATCCGTGTCGGTAACGATGAAATCTCGGCCCTCTCCGAAAGCGAGTTGGCCCGCTGGCGAACCCGTAACGTTGGCTTCGTCTTCCAGTTCTACAACCTGCTCCCCGTGCTCACGGCCTATGAGAACGTGGAGTTGCCCCTCTTGCTCCTGCCGCTCACTGGGGCGCAACGCCGCAAGCAAGTCGAAAATGCCCTCGGTCTCGTGGGCCTCAGCGACCGCATGACCCACCGCCCCGGCCAGCTTTCCGGCGGTCAGTGCCAACGGGTCGGCATCGCCCGTGCGATCGTCACTGACCCGACCATCATCGTCGCCGATGAGCCGACGGGTGCTCTCGATTCTTCGAGCGCTGATGCTGCCTTGGACCTTCTGAATGTCCTTCGCACCGAACTTGGCAAAACCGTTTTGATGGTCACCCACGACCCCCACGCTGCGGCCCGAGCACAGAGCATCGTGAAACTCGAAAAAGGCCGCCTGGTGGCGTAACGGAGGAAACCCCATGTACCCCGGATTCGAACAAGTCGGCATCAACGCCTCACCAGACCCTTCGTTGATTCAGCTCGCGTTCTATGCGTTCGGTTTTTTCCTTGGGTTGAAGTTCCTTCTCACGGTGATGGCGGTGTTCTCGTTACCGATCTTCTTCGGAGCACTGTGGACGATGGAGTTCTCCATCGCTTGCCTGAACAATTTGCCGGACCCGATCGGCAAGTTCTCCAAGATCTTCGGCCTCGTCTTTCGATCCCTCCGACGAAATCTTCTCCGGACGGCACTTACCTACGTGGCCCTGTTCGTGCTCACGGGCTTGCTGGCTTTCATGTACTCCGCCGTGACATTCCTCGATGAGTTCACCAAGGAGAAAGAAAACAACGTCCAGGTCATCATGACTGAGCGCTTCGGTGCGCCATCGATGATGCCTCGGGGGTATGTGAACCAACTGAAAGCGACCATCGAATCTCTTCCCAAGGAATCTCAACCGAAGAGCCTCACCGATGACTTCATGGTGTGGTCCTTCGTTGGCGCGACTCTCGACAAAGAGAAACGGACCAAAGAAAACACCATTTTCATGCTGGCGATGGAGCCGAATTGTGTCCTCACCATGTTGGACTATCAGGGCCTGAGTATAACGGACCTCAGCGAAGAAAGCTACAAAGAGCTGGAAGACGCTGTGAAGGCCATGCAAGAAGACAAACGGAATATCATCGTCGGTAAAGAGCGACTCGAAGTGCTAGGCAAGAAGGTCGGCGACACAATCAAAGCCTATTCCCTCGGCTACAAAGACATCGTTTTTGATGTGAAAATCGTAGGCAGTTTCCCCGCGGAAAGTCGCTGGGGTGGCTCAGCAGTGATGCGGCTCGATTACTTCAACGACAGCCTCGATGCCTCGAAAGGCAACGAAGCCATTCGCCCCGTGAACTTGATCTGGGTGCGGATGCCGAACCGCGAATCCTACGAACAACTAGCAAGCATCGTCAATGACCCGAAACGCTTCAGCGGCCCACAAACGAAAATGGAAACCGCCTCCGCGGCCATCGGCTCCTTCCTGGAGCCGTTAAAAGACATCGTCTGGGGGATGAAGTATCTCATCATGCCAGCGATTGCCATCATCATGTGCTTGGTGATTAGCATCACCATCACTATTGGTGTACGTGAACGGCGAACAGAAATGGCTGTGATGAAAGTGCTAGGGTTCTTGCCTTGGCAAATCCTCTTCATTGTCATCGCGGAAGCGATCCTGGTGGGTGTGATGGGTGGGTTGCTCAGTAGTTGGTCGATTTATTTTTCGCCACGGCTGATCGACTTTTTCAAAACAGAGCTAGGCATCAAGGTTCCTCTCTCTTTCTTTGCCAACTTTAAAGCGCCCATCGGGGTGGTCATTTACGGGCCTCTCCTTGGCATCGTCGTTGGGATCATCGGTTCTTTCGCACCGTCGTGGTCGAGCCAAAAGGTGAAGGTTTCGGAAGTCTTTTCCCAGGTGACATGACCCATGCGTGGTGTGATCGAATTCGTCCAGACGTTCTTCACACGAGTGATTTCACTCGTCGTGACCGTCTTTTTGCTCGCTCTCTCTTTGCTGCCTCTATCAGCTCTGTTGATGGCATTTCCGGCCATTAACCCGAGTGAGTCCGTTCTCTCGGAGACGACTGGGCGCGAGAGCATGTTGCGGAGGATTTTGCTCCGTATCACAGCTCTCATTACGGCGCTGATCGTGCTGTTAGCGGTCTTCGGAATCAGTGTCGAACTCGTCACGCGGTTCCAAGAGAACACCGGGGAGATGTTCCTCTCCGAACGTGGGCAGTTTAACTCCATCTCCAAAGCCTTTATGCCAGCGCCATCGATGATGATGGGCAAGACGCAGCGTCAGAAGGATGAAGCGCTCTCGAAGATGCCGCCCGAAATGCAAGAGTTTATGAAAACTCCGTTGCATGAAAAAATGCCCCCAGCCTTTGTGAATTACTGGCCGCTGGTCATCTTTGTGATGTACATCCTAGATATCTTCTTGCTTCTCGCCGTCGGCAAAGTACCGCTTCGCTACAACCTTCGAAACTTACGGGTGCGTTGGCTCACGAACGCGATGACCTGTTTTTGCTTTGTGTTTGTGATCGCACTCTTGGTCTTCTTGCTCGCCTTCGTTTCGGGGATGAACAACCTCACGGAGAACACAGGTTCGCCAGGGAATGTTTTCGTCCTTTCGGACGGTGCCACCGATGAACTCTTCTCGAACCTTGGCTATGGAGACCTCGATAACGTCGAACGGGCCGTGGCCACGCTTGACACCAAAGACCGACTGATGCAGACGCCAGTCGCCGTCGGCAAGATGAAGAATCGCGAAGGCCGTGACGTGGCGATGGCCTCCAAGGAAACCTACTACTCCATCAACCAACCGATCGCTGGCACCAACCCTCCGCGGCGTCGCTTTGTGTCTCTGCGGACCCTCGAAGACCCCGATATCGCGGAGCGAGTCCATGATGTGGAACTCTTCCCCGGTGGGCGGTGGTTCTCTATGTCTGGGGTCGATCAGCAAAGCCGCATCGAGTGTGTGCTCGGCGAGGGGATCGCGAAGACGCTGGGCGCGGATCTTGCTCGAGCGAAAGGGATGATGGAAGTTGGCGATGAATTTCAATTGGGCGACATGACCTGGGTTGTGACTGGCATCATGAAGTCCGAAGGCAAAACCTTCGGTTCCGAGATTTGGGCGAAACGCTTTAACCGTATCACCGAACCGTTCGGCAAAACCTCGTACTCGACCCTGATTCTCCGCACGGATGCCAACACAAAAGCCGCATCCACCATCCTCGCTCACGAACTCAGCAAGCGGTACACTCAGCAGAAGCTCAAGGCATTCTCTGAACCGGACTACTACGCCGAACTGACGAAGACCAATAATGAGTTCCTCGTCGTCATCGTGATCGTCGCCGTGGTCATGTCCATCGGCGGCGTCTTCGGGATGATGACGACGATGTTCGCAAGCATCGCCCAACGCATCCGAGACATTGGTGTGCTGCGACTGCTCGGCTTCAAGCGATGGCAGGTCATGATCTCATTTATGCTCGAATCCCTGGCCATCGCTCTGATCGGGGGGAGCATTGGAGCTTTGCTGATCCGCCTCTTCGCCGATGGCAAAGGCTCGACGAGCACACTTTCAGGTGGCGGTGGCGGGCCGGGCGGGAAAAGTGTGGCCATCACGATTGATGTGAACTTTGAGGTCGTCGTCCTCGGGTTGCTCTTTGCTCTGGCGATGGGGCGGCTTGGGGGGCTGGTTCCGGCGCTTTCGGCGATGCGGATGAAGATTCTGGAATCTTTGCGATGATGCACGGCGAATGCAAGTCACCGGGTGGCAAGCTCGTGGCGGTCGATTTGAACCTCGACGAGCGAGCAGAACTCAACGAAGTGCGGGTTCATGGGGATTTCTTTCTCCATCCCGAGTCCGCGACTCGCTCGACCCTCGATGCCATCGGCCTGGCACTGAAAGGCCGGCCCAAAGACCTCGATATCCCCGCACTGGCTGCTCATGTTCGTGCTGCGATTCCGTTCGGCGTGGAACTTTTGGGCACGACTCCCGAAGCCATCGCCCTCGCAGTTCGGCGAGCGATCACGGGGCCGGACGATGCTGAAGCCCCAAGCCTCGCGGAGCGTATCGGCAAGTTCACAGCGTCGGAGCTGGACCAGTTCACGGAAAGCTGGAAAGTCTTCGGCTGGCGGCTGATTCCCGAAGTACCTCGTAGCCCCGCGATGAACGTCGCCCTCGACGAAGTGCTATCGAATCAAGTAGCGTCGAAACAATCTCCCCCGATACTCCGTTTTTGGCGCTGGTCCAGCCCGGCGATCATCATCGGCCGCACTCAGTCGGTGTTAAACGAAGTCGATGAGGCCGCGGCGACGTCACGGGGCATCACGGTGGTGCGCCGCATGACCGGTGGCGGGGCCATGTTCTTGCAGCCACACGGAGCGATCACTTACTCTCTTTACCTGCCTGAAACGGCGATCACTGGTTTATCGATTCGAGCCAGTTACGAAGTCTGTGAGTCCTGGGTGATTGATGGCCTTCGGCTGCTGGGCGTCGATGCCCATCATGTGCCGATCAACGATATCGCCTGCTCTGAAGGTAAAATCGGCGGGGCGGCCCAAGCTCGTCGTGCGGGGGTGGTTTTGCATCACACCACGATGGCCTACGACATGGACCCTGGCGAGATGGTGCAAGTGCTGCGAATTGGCCGCGAGAAGCTCAAAGATAAAGCCACGGCCAGTGCGGCGAAGCGCGTCAGCCCACTCGTCCGGCAAACGGGCCTAAGCCGCGAGGCGATCGTTTCGCACCTCTTCCAACACTTCCAGAACCGGTTTGGTGGTACACTTTCGGAAGTCTCGCCATCCGAACTTCAAGAGGCTGAACGCCTCGTCGAGACCAAATACGCCCACCCCGACTGGACCCGTGAATTCGAGTGACACACCTATGACACTGCCCCGCTACGCTGTGCAACTTTCGGACATCGAAGCCGCCGCGGCCCGGATTCGCCCATTCATTCATCGCACTCCGGTGATGACCTGCGAGACCTTGAACCGACTCGCTGGGCGAAAGTTGTTCTTCAAATGCGAGAACTTCCAGAAGACAGGGAGTTTCAAGTATCGCGGGGCCACGAACGCCATCCAGAAGTTCTCCGACGAGCAAGCCAAGCGCGGCGTCGTGACGCACAGTTCGGGCAATCATGCTCAAGCCATCGCGCTGGCCGCCCGTGTGAGAGGCATTCCCGCGACGATCGTCATGCCACACACCGCGGCGGCCATCAAGAAGCAAGCCGTGATCGATTACGGTGGCATCGTCGTCGAGTGCGAACCGACCTTAGCAGCTCGTGAAGCCGCGGCCCAAGAGATCGTCGATCGCACCGGTGGGGTCTTGATTCCCCCTTTTGACCATGCCGATGTCATCGCTGGCCAAGGGACTGCGGCGCTGGAACTGCTCGAAGAGCGGCCCGATCTGGATGCCATCATCGTCCCCGTCGGCGGCGGTGGGCTCATCTCAGGGTTCACGATCGCGGCCAAAGGCGTCAACGAAAGTCTGTTGATTTACGGTGCCGAACCTGCCGCAGCCGATGATGCGGCTCGGAGCAAAGCAGGCGGAGTCTGGGTTTCGCAACCGCCGCCGAAGACCATCGCCGATGGCCTGATGACCAGCCTCGGCCAGTTGACCTGGCCGATCGTCCGAGACCGCGTCGATGCCATTCACACCGTCAGCGAAGCGCAGATCGCCGCAGCCATGCGGCTCGTCTGGGAGCGGATGAAGCTCGTCATCGAGCCAAGTGCTGGCGTCGGCGTCGCGGTGGCGCTGTCGGATGAGTTCCGCGCGATGTACGGCCTGCAGCGAGTCGGCGTCGTGCTCTGCGGTGGCAACGTGAATCTCGACAAACTCTATTGGTGAACATCGAGGCTTACTCGTCCGCCATTCCAGACGTGGCTTCGACACAGTCAACAGCTCAGGGACCGGAATTCGAGATCTCTAGCTGCTCAAATCCCGTTGAAGATTTCGTCCCAGGTCTTGGCCTCAATAACTCGATCAAGCAGTGTTTCCAAGGTCGCAAGTTCGGTGATGCCATCGATCTTCGAGAGGATGTCGTTCGTTGCCAGCCCGAGTCGTTTCGAACCAACACGCACAACACTCGCACGCGCGACTTCAATCTGCCCAAGTTCTCTCCCCCGAACTTGGCCGAGGGCTTCGCCGCGAGCTTGGCCTTTTTGTATCACGTATTGGTACGTCGTCGATTCTTCCAGAAACATGACAACCCCTTGGATGACCCTTTGAATCTGTTCTGGCTGGTAACGCAAACCCAATAAGAAGTAAATCGCACTGATATCGTCTTCCCGTATTTTAGACGACGAAGACTCCGCTCGCAATCGCTCATCCACACGAACCAGACTGCGTTCCAAATCCTCCGAGGCTTCGTTCGTCAACATCGCGAGCGGCAACAGCCCTGGGCCAGCATTCAAGAGCGTTTCGAAAGGGAGTTTCCAAAGGCGGATCGTGGTGTAGCGAAAGGTGTGATACACCTGGCCCATGACTTGGGCTTCGAGGACATCCGTGACATCGGAGGGGTTGGCAGTTGGTCGCAAGAGAACGACCACACTCCAGACGTCCAGACCATGACTCATCCGGGCGTTGACGTTATAGTGCAACAATCGCTCGGGCAGCTTCAGTGCTCCCGAGGATTCCAATTCGAGGTGAAGAATGTGGGGCGGATCGGTCTCGATGCGGAAGAGGCGATCGGCTTGTAAGGTCGTTGATAGGTCGGTGTCGAGAAGTGTCGCTGGGCCGATCGGCAGGTGCGTGTGGGTCGAGAGAAACGCCACCCAATCGTCCAGGTGGCGATCGATTAAGAGGTTGAGAGTTGCATCAAACGGCTTCGGCATCACCGTTCTCCGTTAAGATCTCATGACAAGGGTTTTGAGCGAATTCTAGGTGCAAGACGGTTCGGTTTCCTGCCGGGCCGTGACTTTGCGATTCTGCGCAAGCGAGATGGCGCATCGTTGTTATCAGTCAGCAACAGATTGGCCTGATGGCTGAAGTTCCTCGTGGAATCACAAAAGACTTGGTGAAATTCGCTGTTTCTCGATTGCTGATCTGTGTAGAGTGTGTGCAGATGGAAGGAGATTTGGTTCTTCCATCGAGACCAGAGCGGACGAGCCGAAGGACTCGGCTTGGTAGCGACAAAGGCACACCCGACCGAAAGGCGGGGCCGCAAAACTTCGAGCCTAACGTGCTGGGTGCCCCTCACCCGCTTCACTCTCGTGTGAAGCCACCACGGCTGCGAAGCACCCGAACACCGGAGTGGGAACTCACCGTTCATCCCTGGAGTCAAGCCAACCGCTTCACTCCGCACCCCACCCCGACCGTACCACCTCACTGGCCCACTATCACCCTCGGCAACCCCGAGGGTGATAGCGTTTTAAGAATGTTACACGGCACGCTGACGCTGTGCCGCTCGCCAATGACTTGTTTACTTCGCCAGTTCGACGACCATCTTCGCGGCTTCGGTGAGGCCAGCAGCAGGCTTGATCATCGGCAGTTCGCCCTGAACGGACTTCAGAATCTCACGGGCTTTGTCCGAGTTGGTGCCTTCCAGGCGAACCACGACAGGAACTTTGAAGCCCACTTCACGACCAGCTTTCACGAGAGCATCGGCGATCAGGTCGCACTTGGCGATGCCGCCGAAGATGTTGACGAGGATGCCCTTGATCTTCGGATCGGAGAGGATGATGCGGAAGGCTTCGATCGCGGCTTCTGCGGTCACGCCGCCGCCGACATCCAGGAAGTTCGCTGGGCCGACGCCATGTTCTTTGCCGTGGTAGTTGATGATGTCCATCGTCGCCATGGCCAAGCCAGCACCATTCACGAGGCAACCGATGGTGCCATCGAGTTGGATGTAGTTCAGGTTGGCTTTCGAAGCACGGATTTCGACGGGGTTCTCTTCTTCGAGGTCACGGAGGACTTGGATGTCCTTGTGGCGGAAGCTGGCGTTGTCGTCAAATTCGATCTTGGCATCGAGAACCACCACATCGCCCGACTTGGTCACGGCCAGGGGGTTGATCTCGACCGTGCTGGCGTCTTTGGCGAAGTAGACTTTGCTCAAGGCCAGCATGATGGTGACGACTTTGTCGACTTGCTCGGGGGTGAAGCCGAGTTCGTAAGCGAGACTACGGGCTTGGAAGGCTTGCAGGCCGGTCTCTGGTGAAACAGGCACTTTGAGGATCTTCTCAGGGTGGTGATGAGCCACTTCTTCGATGTCCATCCCGCCTTCGGAGCTGGCCATGAGGACAGGCAAACCGATCGCACGGTCGAGAACCATGCCGACGTAGTATTCTTTTTCCGGCTCGGCATCGGCTTGGATGATGAGCTTGTTGATCTTCACACCGTCTGGGCCAGTTTGCTTCGTGACGAGCTTATGAGCAAGCATCGCGGCCGCGACGGTCTTGGCCTTTTCTTTATTGGTGACGAACTTCACGCCACCGAGCTTGTCAGCGTAACCCGTCAGTTGGCCTGCGCCCCGGCCACCCGCATGGACTTGGGCTTTGACCACCACCCCGCCCCCGTTGGCGAGTGCGTCGAAGGCCGCATCGACCTCTCCGACCGTGGTCACGAGGATGTGCTTGGGGATCGTGGCCCCAGCGGCAGCGAGCAGTTCCTTGGCCTGGTATTCGTGAATCTTCATTCGTGGCTCTTCGTGGCTGTTGGCGGATAGCAAGTCCCGGATTTCAGAGACCGTCTGAATCCCGATACTTTGATGATATGATCCGCGCGCGGACGGGACTAGAATGACACTGATTGTGACGACTCCGAATGCACCCTTGCGGAGTGAAGAATGCTACCTTCGCCTGAAGCGTTGTTGCGTGACCTCGTTCGCCGACCGTCGGTGAACCCGATGGGTCGCGTGGACTTGCCAGCAGAAATCATCTTCGAATCCCGCGTCACGGACTACCTCGAAGCCCAGTTCCGCTTGCTGAAAGTCCGCTACGAACGGCATGAAATCGAGCCAGGGCGAGCGAACATTGTCGCTTACCACACCCCGCCGAACGCCAGTGGGACAGTTCTCTTCGAAGCCCACCAAGACACAGTCCCTGTGGATGGTATGAGCATCGCGCCGTTTGCCGGCGAGGTGCGCGATGGCCGGTTGTATGGCCGGGGGGCGTGTGATGTGAAAGGCGGCGGCGCCGCGATGCTCTCCGCCTTCGCACGGTTGGTCGCGGCGAATCGCCCAGGCTCGAAAGCGGTGATCCTGGCGTACAGTATCGACGAAGAGCATACCTTTCTTGGCGTGCAAAACTTAGTCAAAATGGGGCTCAAACTCGATGCGGCGATCGTCGCCGAACCGACGGGGTTGAACATCGTCCATGCCCATAAGGGTGTGGTGCGCATGGCGATCGAGACGGCGGGCGTCGCGGTCCACAGCTCGCGGCCAGAGCAAGGCGTCAACGCGATTTACCGGATGGCGAAGGTGCTTTGTTCCCTCGAAGAGTACGCGACCCACCTCAGCCAACGACCGCCTCATCCGACACTTGGCCCCGCGACCATCAGTGTCGGGATGATCCAAGGCGGGGTTAGCCCGAACACGGTGCCCGATCGTTGCCGAGTGGAAATCGATCGACGTCTTTTGCCCGGTGAAACGGCTCTCGAAGCCGTAGCCGATGTCGATCGTTGGCTGCATCGCCGGGTGGATGTGCCTTTCACAATGACTCCACCAACCTTCGCCTGCCCGCCGTTGAACCCCGATCAATCGCACAAGTTGTGCCAAGAGTTTGGCCGGAGTATCGATGCCGTGCGCAAGACTCACAAGGTCGAGGCCGTGCCTTATGGCACCGATGCGTCGAGCCTCGCCGAGGCAGGAATCCCCACCATCGTCTTTGGGCCAGGCAGCATCGACCAAGCCCACACCCACGACGAATACTTGGAGTTAGACCAACTTCACCAAGCCATCGAAATCCTCGTTCACTTCGCGGGCTGAGTCAGCGCTGCCTATCATGGGTTGTCTTCCCAGAGGCAGGTTTCATGGCGCGGTTTACTTTGCGGTCCGAAATGCCGGTCACGGCAGCGGAACTTTACGATTGGCATTCTCGCCCCGCGACATTTCAGAGGCTGGCTCCGCCGTGGGAAAAGGTCTGGGTCGTCGGTAAGCCCACCGAGTTTGGTGATGGCCATCGGGTGACCCTTCGTGCTAAGGTGCTCGGGCCAATTCACAAGGATTGGGTCGCGGAGTTATCCGAGTGCATCCCTGGTCAGCAATTCAAAGACACTCAGCTTTCCGGGCCATTTGCTGAGTGGGTTCACACTCATCGTATGATCGCCGACGGGCCAACCTCGTGGCTCGAAGACGATATCCAATACCGACTTCCCCTCGGCTTCTTGGGACGAATCTTCGGCTCGGGGTTGGTGAAAAGCAAGTTGACCGCGATGTTCCGTTACCGCCATTGGCTGACCAGTTCGGACCTTCGTCGCCAACAACAATACGCCCACCACCCCCGGCTCACGGTCGGCATCACGGGGTCGAATGGCCTGATCGGCAATGCACTGGCATACTTCCTCGGTTCCGCGGGGCACACGGTTGTTCGCTTCGTCCGGCAGGAGCCGACATCGCCCTACCTCGATGGCTCGACCACCCGGCTGTGGAACCCCAATGAGCCTTGCCCGCAGGAACTCTTGACCGGCCTGGATAGCCTGATTCATCTGGCCGGGGATGGTATCGCCGAAGGTCGATGGACCACCGCCAAGAAAGCACGCATCCGCGAGAGCCGTGTCACCCCGACGCAACACCTGGCCCAAGCCGTGGCGGATGCGAAGTTAAGTTCTTTTCTCTCGGCCTCCGCAGTGGGTTACTACGGCGATGCGGGCGATACGCTGCTTGACGAAGACGCTCCCGTGGGCCAAGGCTTCCTGGCGGAGATCTGTCGGGACTGGGAGACAGCCACAATGCTTGCCGTCGAAGCGGGTATCCGCACGATGAACTTGCGAATTGGCGTAGTCCAGACTCCTCAAGGAGCCGCGCTCGGCAAGCAACTCACCCCCTTTTCACTCGGGGTGGGAGCCGTGCTCGGCAGTGGCAAGCAATGGGTCAGTTGGATCACCTTGAACGATTTGATCGCCGCCATCCAACACTGCCTGCTCACACCCAGCTTGCAAGGGCCGGTCAACCTCGTCGCCCCGGAACCGGTGACGAACCGGGACTATGGACGCGAATTGGCGAGTGTCCTTCGTAGGCCGTTTCTGTTCACGATCCCACGGCCAGTGTTGAAAATCCTGTTCGGTGAAATGGCCGAGGCCGCCCTGTTGGCGAGTATGAAAGCGATTCCGAAGAAGCTCATTGAATCTGGCTTCGTATTCGACCACCCGACCCTGACCCCCGCTCTGCGAAACCTGCTGGGCAAGGGTTAATCGCTTCGACGCTGTTTTTACCCATGCGCTCTTAGTTTCTGTATTTTTTCATCCTTCTCCCCTTGCGGGAGAAGGTGGATTTGGAAACTCGGTGTCCGAGTTTCCAAAGACGGTTGAGGGGTCAGCGTTGGCTGTGGGAAAGTACCTTTCTTGGATGGGGCGTGTCACCCCTCATCCGTCCGATCCGGCTCTGTCGAGCCTGGATCGGCCACCTTCTCCCGCAAGGGGAGAAGGGAGAAAACACTCGAAAACAAGCATGATTCTTCGGCAAACCAGCTGTCGCCCAACACCTAATCGAGGTAGAGAAACTCGTTGGCGTTCATGAGGGCATGACAGAAGTCCGTCCAGGCGGCGAGGCGTGATTCGGGGGTTGCGGGCTTACCAACTTGTTGCCGCAGGTACGCCAAAGCATCGGCGGCTTCCGAATCTGTGGGGGCGCGGCCAAAGGCTTTACGGTACGCGGCGAAGATGCCTTTTGGGGCATCTTCGCCGTTCGCAGGCATCACTTCCGTTGCAAACGATTTCGCACGATTCAACATCGCCGGATGGTTGAGGAACAACAGCGATTGCGTTGGCGTGATGGTCTGGTTGCGGCAGGCACAACTCAAGACACCATCCGCGGCATCGAGGGAAGCCAAGAGGGGGTCCGGGGTATTGCGATAGATCTTGGTGTAGATGGATCGCCGAGGTTGATCGGCATTCACCGACGCTCCCCCGCTGACGTTCTTCAAGTCTCCTGAGACCGCTAAAAGCGCGTCGCGGGCTTGCTCAGCATCCAGGCGGCGAATGGGCATTCGCGTCCAGGAGCGGTTATCAGGGTCGTGGTTCGGGTCCACGTGTTGGCTCGATTGACGGTAGACAGCCGAGGTGACCATCAATTTATGCAATGGCTTCATCTTCCAACCCGATTTCACGAACTCCGCGGCCAAGTGATCGAGTAACTCGGGGTGAGTCGGTTTCTCTCCCAGGGTGCCGAAGTCCGAGGGAGTCGCCACCAAGCCGCGGCCAAAATGCTGCTGCCAAACTCGGTTGACCATGACTCGTGCCGTCAGAGGGTTCTCCGGAGCCGTCAGCCATTGAGCGAGAGCCAAGCGTCGACCCGTGCTTGTGTCTGTCTTCGGAAAAGGCAGTTCACGACCACCAAGAACGGTCATGGTCCGTGGTGGGATGTCAATGGTCGCTTTGGCGCCGGGGATCATCGTCGGGGCGGCGACAGGGCCAATGTCTCTTGCGATCATCGCGGTCGGGTTCGCGGGTTTGGCTTTCAAGAGCGGCTCAAGTTGTTTTTTGAGGGCGTCGTACTCAGCCTTATCTTTGGCAGGGAGTTTAGAAGGCAGGTTGTCGTTTTGGCGATCATTCGCTTGGCGAATGGCGAGGTCGTAAAGCTGCATTTCTAGTGGCGTGCGTTCGCTCGCCGGTTTGCGAACGATGACTCCGATGTCTTTCGGGAAGCGGTTGATGGCCGCTTCCAAGGCTTTCTTACCAGGTGCTTCGACCAGTGCCGCCATGCGAGCCTGGATGTCTTGCACCTTTGCAGTCCATTCCTGGTGCGCCTTGTCGTATTCGGTGCGTTCCGTGGCGGTGCGGTAGATGGGATCATCGGCGAACTTCAAACCTGCGAAGAAGGCTTGAAGGGCGTAGTAATCCTTCTGCAAAACCGGGTCAAACTTGTGGTCATGGCAACGAGCACAACTGACGCCCATGGCCAAGAAGACATCGCCCGTCACATCTGTGAGGTCGTTGAGGATGACGTTCCACTGCCCGCGGACATCGGCTTGGTTGTACTCGTAAATCGGCAAACGTAGGAAGCCCGTTGCCAGTAGTGCCTCGGGGTTCGTGGGATCGAGTTCATCCCCAGCGAGTTGCTCCTGCACGAATCGATCGTAGGGTTTGTCGGCGTTGAAGCTGCGAATGACGTAATCCCGGTATTTCCAAGCCGTGGGCCGGTAGGCGTCTTGTTTGTAACCATCGCTTTCGCCGTATCGCACCAAATCCAACCAGAGCCGAGCTTGCCGTTCGCCGTAAGCGGGTGAGGCCAGCAAGCGGTCAACGACTTTCTCGTAAGCCCCAGGCGATGAGTCCGCGAGGAAAGCATCGAGTTCAGCGGGTGTCGGTGGCAACCCGGTGAGATCAAAAGTGACACGTCGCAGCAGCACTGCTTTTGGAGCTTCGATGGCCGGTGTCAGTTTGAGGGCTTTGTGTTGTGCGGCAATGAAGCGGTCGATGCTGGTCAAAGTCCAAGGCGTCTCGGAAGGCAACTTCGGGGAAGTGACCGGACGGAAGGCCCACCAGTTACGGTCTTGTTCTGTGATCGTCCCCGGTTTGCGGGCGGTGAGGGTCTCTTGGGGTTTCGTAGTTTCGGGCCAGATGGCTCCGGCGTCGATCCATTTTTCGAGAGCTATGATCTTGGCGGCCTCCATCTTGCCACTCGGTGGCATCTCCAGGCCATCGTGGTGGATCGCTTTCACGAGCAAGCTCTCTTTGGCTTTGCCTGGCACGAACGCAGGCCCTGTCTCGCCGCCCGCCAGAGCCGCGGTCCGACTATCAAGCCGTAACCCGCCCTTTTGTTTCTCAGCGCCGTGGCACTTGGTGCAATGCTCCACGAGGATGGGCCGAACCACTTTCTCAAAGTCAGACGCCGAGACCGAGCCGACCATCCCAAAGAGTAAACAGACAACGAGAAATCGCACTTTCATGACAACACCACAGGGAGAGTGGGTATACGTTACCACAGTGTGCAGAAAATCGAAACAGTGTTGCGAAAAAAATCTCGACCTCACGACTTCAGGCCAGGTTTACGCTCAGCCGCTTGCAAGAATGGCATGGTCAGCGCACAATATCCTCACTCTCATAGGGTTAGTCTCGTGAACAGAATGGGTATCAGCTTTGGGCTGGTCATGTGGGCGTGCAGTCTCGGCTCCGCCGAGGAACCGACCGTCAGCTTCAACCGGGACGTCCGACCGATCCTCTCGAACCATTGCTACAAATGCCACGGTCCTGCGACCCAGAAAGCCGGCGTCCGGTTGGATTCCCTCGAAGCGGCCCACAAGAAGGATGCGATTGTCCCCAACAAGCCGGCCGAAAGCACCATTCTCGAACGCATCCGCAGCGACGACGCGGACATCCGCATGCCACCGCCCGAGACTGGCCCGGCTCTCACGGCCAAAGAAATCCAGATTCTCGAAAAGTGGATTCAACAGGGAGCGAAATATGAGGCTCACTGGGCTTTCGTGAAACCGACCGCCACGGAACCCCTCAATAATCAGCATCCCGTCGATCGTTTCATTCATCAAAAACTGAAAGCCGAAGGGTTCAAACCCGCACCTGAAGCGGATCGCCGGGTGCTGATTCGCCGGGTGACGTTGGATTTGATCGGCCTCTTGCCGAGTCCGAAGGAAGTGGAAGAGTACGTGCAAGACACCTCGCCCGAAGCCTACGACAAACTCGTCGATCGCTTGCTAACCAGCCCACATTACGGCGAACGCCAAGCCCGACACTGGCTCGACCTCGCGCGCTACGCGGACAGCAACGGCTACACCATCGACGGCGCTCGCAGCATCTGGCCGTACCGGGATTGGGTGATCGAGGCGTTCAACGCGGATATGCCCTTCGATCAATTCACCAAAGCCCAACTGGCCGGGGACTTGTTGCCAAACCGCACCCAGGCCGACCGCGTCGCCACGGGCTTCCATCGCAACACCAGTTACAACGAAGAAGGCGGCACCGACCCGGAGCAGTTCCGCGTCGAGCGAACCGTCGACCGCACGAACACCACGGGCGTCGTCTGGTTGGGATTAACAGTCGGTTGTGCCCAATGTCACGACCATAAATATGACCCGATCTCACAAAAAGAATATTTCCAACTCTACGCTTTTTTTAACAGCCTCGATGAGCCATCATTAGCGATCGGTGGGGATGCCGAGTTAGAGAAAAAGATCAACGACAAACAGGCTGAAGCCAACAAACTGAAAGGGGCAGGTAAACTCGTCGAAGGGCAGAAGGTCGAAGCGGAAATCAAGAAACTGCAAGGCAAAGTCCCTTCAACCCTGATCCTCGCGGAACGCAAAGCAACTCGTCCAACGCACATCCAAATCCGTGGGGACTTCCTTCGCCCGGGAGATGTGGTCAAGCCCTCCGGGATCCAGGCCATCAACGTGCCGATTTCCGCCACGAAACCGACTCGCCTCGACCTCGCCAACTGGCTGACATCCCCCGACCATCCGCTGACGAGCCGAGTGGTTGTCAACCGGGCCTGGCAGCAGTTCTTCGGCAAGGGGATCGTCGAAACCGAGAACGACTTCGGCATGCAAGGGCGTCAGCCGAGCCATCCGGAACTGCTCGATGATCTGGCCGTGCGCTTCATACGTGATGGCTGGTCCATGAAGAAACTCCACAGACTCATGGTGACGAGTGCGACTTACCGTCAGTCCTCCCACGATCGCCCGGAGTTAAACGAACGCGATCCGCAAAACTATTGGCTCGCCCGACAGAATCGCCTGCGTGTCGAAGCCGAAATCATCCGCGACATTACCCTGACGGCCTCGGGCAAGTTAAGCCGAAAACTCGGTGGTCCCGGGGTCTACCCTCCGCTGCCTGCGGAGGTGTTCAGCTTCACGCAAAGCAAGAAAGCCTGGCCCGAAAGCCAAGGTGAAAATCGCTTCCGGCGAGGCATTTACACATACATCTGGCGCCAAAGCCAACACCACCTGCTGACGACCTTCGATGGTGCCGATGCCCAGACATCCTGCTCTCGACGCAACCGCAGCAACACCCCGCTCCAAGCCCTGCACATGGCCAACGACCCGGCCATCCAGGAACTCGCCACCGCACTCGGGGAGCGGGTTGTCAAGGAAGCCAAAGAGTCCACGCCAGAACGGATTCGCTTCCTGTTTGAAGTGGCGTTGAGCCGGCCGCCACGGGCGGAAGAACTTTCGAAGCTGGAAACCTATGCCGAGAAACTCGGTGCCTCCCAAACCACGACCTGGGCGAAACTCGCTCGGGTCCTCTTCAACCTCGACGAGTTCATCACCCGTGAATAACGACCTCCTCCAAACTCGCCGACATTTCTTCCGCGACTGCACCCTCGGCGTCGGGGCCATGGCCCTCGGCTCGATGCTCCACGCCGAGGCGGGCGGCGCATTGCCGAAGCGGCACCACGCCCCGAAAGCCAAAGCGGTCATCTTCCTCTTCATGGCCGGTGGGCCGAGCCAACTCGAACTCTTCGAGCCGAAACCGGAACTCAACAAGCTCCACAATCAGACCGTTCCGAAGAGCTTCATCGAAGGCAAACGGTTCGCGTTCTTGAAAGGCGAGCCGAAGGTTCTGGGCTGTTCGCGGAAGTTCAGCCAAGCTGGGAAGTGCGGCATGCCGATCAGTGAGCTGTTGCCGTATCACCGCAAGATCGTTGATGATGTTTGCTGGTTGCGTGGTATGAAGACGGATGTTTTTAATCACGGCCCAGCGAAATGTTTTGTGAATACGGGATCACCGCAATTTGGCCGGCCTGCGATGGGGTCCTGGGTGACGTATGGGATTGGTTCAGAGTCGAAGTCGTTGCCTGGCTTCGTGGTGTTGCAGTCGGGTCCACGTGGTCCTCGTGCTGGTGCCACGCTCTGGTCCAATGGCTTCTTACCGTCCGTGCACCAAGGGGTTCCCTTCTTGAAAGGCCCAGCCCCGATTTTGGATCTCAAATCTCCCGAGGGCGTCAGTGCCAAGGAACAAGCGGAGTTTGTCGATGTGCTCCGCGAGATGAACCAACTCCACAAGAAAACCGTCGGCGACCCAGAAATCGATACCCGCATCGCGGCCTACGAGACGGCCTTCCGGATGCAAACCGCCGCCCCAGAGCTGATGGATCTCTCGAAAGAGAGCCAGGAAACCCTCAACCTCTACGGTGTGAAACCCGGCCAGCCGTCCTATGCCGCGAACTGCCTCCTCGCTCGGCGATTGGTCGAGCGTGGCGTTCGTTTCGTCCAACTCTACCACACCGACTGGGACCACCACGGCGGCAGCTTGGACCTCAGTAAGCCCCTCGACACCATTTGCAAAGAGGTCGATCAAGGTTCCGCGGCCCTCATCCAAGACTTGAAACGCCTTGGCCTCTTGGATTCGACGCTCGTCGTATGGGGTGGTGAATTTGGCAGGACACCCATGGGCGAAGCACGCGAAACCGTCGGCCGGGATCACCACATCGACGCCTACACCATGTGGCTCGCTGGCGGGGGGATCAAACCGGGCTTGATCCACGGTGCCACGGACGACATCGGCTACAACGTGACTGAAAATCCCGTCCATGTCCACGATTTGCAAGCCACGATCCTGCACCAACTGGGTATCGACCACACCAAACTCACTTACCGTTTCCAAGGCCGGGACTACCGCCTGACCGATGTCCACGGCCACGTTGTGAAAGAGATTTTGGCATGAAGCCAGGCTTAAAGCTCGTCCCACTCGAATCCCGTGAAGTCCCTGCTTCGCCCGAGCTTTTCGGCTCATTTGCAGGCGAAGTGACGGTTCTCTCGGCGGACGTCAACGATGATGGCGTGAATGATGTCATTGCCGCTCCACAAGCTGGTGGCGGGCCGCACATCCGAGTGATCGACGGCGCCACGGCTGCCGATCGGCTTTCGTTTCTCGCTTACGATGCTGAGTTCCGAGGTGGAGTGACACTCGCGGTGGGTGATGTCAACGGCGATGGCCGAGCAGACATCATCACGGGTGCGGGGGTGGGTGGTGGCCCGCACGTCCGTGCGTTTAGCGGGGTCGATGGTTCGCCACTGTTCAACGCCTATGCCTACGACCCGGGCTTCCGGGGTGGGCTATATGTCGCGGCAGCCGATTTCGATGACGACGGTCGAGATGATATCGTCACCGGTGCCGGACCAGGTGGTGGACCTCATGTGCGGTGCTTCGATGTCGACGGGCGAGTCGTCGGCGACACGATGATTGGCGATGTCGATTCCCGGCTGGGGATTCGTGTTGGCTCCGCACCTTACGATTCTGAGGGGCCAGCCTTGTTGACCTCAAGGAATGGGGAAACGCAACTCTCCGTCTATCGTGGCTTCACGGGCCAATCGCTAGGTAAATCCGTTCGAAGCGTCGATTCCAAGGCTTGGAGCCTTCCGAACGTCTCCAAATCAAATGACATCATCAGCGACTGGAACGATGAGGTGCTGCGCGCCATCCGCGCCGAACGCACTCCACCGCCACGGGCCGCGCGAGCGTTGGCGATCGTGCATACCGCTATCTTCGATGCGGTGAATGCCATTGAAAGAGACTACGAAGCCTATCTCCCACAGCCAGAAGCTCCGTTGGGGGCTTCGACCACGGCCGCCGCGATCGAAGCGGGTTATCGGACGGCCTTGGCCCTCTTCCCTCAACGTGCGTCACGCTTTGAGCAAGCCCGCAACCAACAGCTTGCCGCGCTGCCAGGAACCGGAATTTCTGAGGGCCTCACCGTGGGGGCGACAGCGGCGGCTCTGATGCTGGCAGACCGCGCTAAGGATCAGCCAGCGCCGATCCCCTATACCTCGGGCACCCAACCCGGCCAATGGCGACCGACACCCTCCGCGAACGCGCCCTTTGCATTACCCGACTGGGGTCGCGTTCGGCCCTTTGTCATGTCGAGTGGCGATCAGTTCCGCCCTGCGCCGTCCCCAGAACTGACGTCCTCGGAATACGCCGCGGCCTTCGAGGAAGTCAAGCAACTCGGCTCGGTCAGTAGCTCACTTCGCACTGCCGAGCAAACGGAAATCGCCCTGCTCTGGGCGGCCAATCCTGGCACCGATACTCCACCTGGGATGACCAACCGCATCACCGCCAACCTCGTGGCCCGACGGAACCTCTCACTCCTGGACTCGGCTCGCACCTTCGCCTTGGTGAACCTGGCCCTGGCTGATGCGGCGATCGTCGCTTGGGATGCCAAACGAGTTTACAATTGGTGGCGACCCATCACCGCCATCCACGAAGCGGATGCCGACGGTAACCCGAGCACGATCGCCGACGCCAGCTGGGTTCCCCTTTTGCCGACACCCAACCACCCTGACCACACGTCAGGCCATAGCACCTTCACGTCGGCAGGAGCAGCAGTCTTAGCGGCACTGTTCGGAGACGAGACTGAGGTCACAGCTTGGGCTGCAGACCGACCAAACGTCGCGCGGACTTTTGACCGCATCACCAGCATGGCTGAAGAAGCTGGCCAAAGCCGGATCTACGGGGGAATCCACACCCAGTACGCCAACCAAGCAGGCCTCGAGAGTGGTGAACGTCTCGGGAAGTACGTGATCGGAAACGAAATGCAAGCTGTATCAAGGCAATAAACACAAAATCCACTCTGAAAGCGGCGTTGACAGTGTCGGAAACGCCATCATGATATTTCTAGATATCCCAAATTGCCCAATTTGGATTTTCGTGGCGACTGATTTATTGTGTAGCGCACATTTTCTCCAAGTTTTTTCTGCCGTCACCTCAAAGAATTCTGCCCAGAGAATAGTGACAGCCTTTTCATCTCTTGTGCGAATCTCGTATCATCACTGAGTTTACGTCGATTCGGAGACATTACCAAACTCTCTGACAGCCAGTTCATTTTATTCCCGATTTCTGGAAAGTGCCATTTGTACCCATTGTGACCCTTTTTCAGCATGTATGATAACTCCCGACCTGGCACTTTGGTCTAAAAACGGTGCTTCCGGTTCGGTCGTCCTGAACTGGGCATCACACCGAGATTGGCTTCCAGGAGGTTCATGATGGTTTCCATTTCACTGGCCATGTCTGCAGCAGTGGGTTTCCTCGCCGCGGCGATTCCGACCCCGGACTTCGCCCCCAGCTACGCCAAGGCTCTCAGCCGGGCGAGCCAAGAGCAAAAGCCTGTGGCTGTGTTTATTGGTCAAGGGAACGAAGGTCTGCAAAAGCTCGTCACCGCTGGCGAGTTGTCCACCGAGGCCGCTAAGGCGCTCAAGACTCAATACGTCTGTGTCTACGTCGATTCGACCACCGAAGCTGGCAAAGAGCTGGCTGGCTCGTTCCAAATGAACGAGGGTCTCGTCATCAGCGACAAGACTGGTCAATTGCAAGCTCTCCGCCACGAAGGCTTCTTGCCTGCAGCATCGCTGTCTCAGTACACGATCAGTTACGCCCAACCTACGGCCCCCGTCACGCAGACGGTTTACGGCCAACGGATTATCAACGGCTTCGAGAATCGCCCAATCTTGAACGCCGTTACCACGGTCTTCGAACAGCGCCCTGTGCTGAACACGATGACCAATGTCCGCGATTTTGTGTTCCCGAACGCGCCTGGCATCATCTTGCCAAGCCGTAGCTCCTGCCCCAATGGCCGGTGCCCGAACGCTCGCTAAATCGCGTTGACTGAATCACCCCCGCCATTCCCACGGTCTTGCCAGGTCCGGGAATCGCGGGGGTTTTTCGTTGTTACTTCTCAATCTGTTGCGGGCGGATACGGACGCTGGGATAGGGGTTCCAGAGGAAAGGATTCAGTCGGCTCGATACGGCGGCCTTCGAGGGCAAGCCTTGGTTGTCGATACGGGTGAGGATGTTGCCGCCACGCAGTGAGACGTCTTCGTTCGGCTCGAGGCCCGGCGGGGTGCGGCGCCAGGGGTTCTGCATCTGAGCACTGCGTTCGCCCAGTTCGAAGAGCTGACGCATTGGCTCCGGTTCGAAATCGGTACTGCCCATGGTCAGTGGGAAATCAGCGGGAATCGCGGACATGTAGTAGTTCATACCCGTGACGATGCAAGCGGTATAGAGCCGCATCAAGTCACCGCGACCACCGGCGTAAAGCAGCGTCGAGACTCCTGTACCTGCGATCGAGAGTGCTCGTGGTCGTACGGGTTCTGGGTCTGGGTAAAGCTTACCTGCCACAATGATGTACAGGTCCGTGTCGTGGAGGCTGGAGAACGAAGGATCGTTGCGGCGTTCGGGTGGGATGTAGGGTGGTCGGAAGAAGAGCGACGCGGTCACTCCACCATCGACGTGGCGTTCTTCGTAAACCTGGCCATCGATCTCCACGGGGATACGAACCGGTGGGAAGAAGCCCGGAATGGCTGCAGACGCCAAGACCACATCGCGGAAGAGTTTCAAATCCTCCGGGCGGCCACGGGTCGCCATCGCACCCAAGTCCCAGATCACTTGCCGACGACCATCGAGTTCCGTGGTGCCGACGTAAAGCCGACGACCCTTCGCATGTTCCACGGCAATCGCTTGCATGAGAGCAGGCGTCACCGTTTCTTCGATGCGATCGACGAGCCGGGAGTTATCGGCAATCGATTCTGAGAACAACGTCCGCAGGCTCTTCTTGATTCGGAAGAGATCGGATCGGCGAATCTGTGTGTAAAACTCTTGCAGTTGGCCATCATACTCTGGCCCCAGGAACGCCAGCGGAGCGATCAAGGCCCCAGTGCTAATGCCCGTGACGGTGTCGAATTGTGGGCGTTGGCCCGTCTTCGTCCACCCGACGAGAACGCCAGCCGAGTAGGCTCCGTAAGCGCCGCCGCCTGAAAGCACGAGGACCGAGCGTTTAGGCGGAGGATTCGCGGGTCGGCGTTCCATGCGAATCTGCTCAGCGATGCGGTAAAGCATGGCGGCATCGAAGATTTCGCAACTTTCGGCTTCGCTCGTCGGGTCCACGATCTCACGCGGAGCAATGTTCGCTTCCACGGGCGTTGGTGGAGCCAACATGTGCCGTGCCCGCCCAAAGCATCCCGTTGCTAAGAGCGGAAGCAAACAACACAACCAAATCCAGCCACGCATTGCATTCATCACGGGCGGCTATACCGCCGCACGAACCTGACCGCAAGAGAAACTTTGTGTGATTCAGTTCTTAGAGGTCGCTTGGAGCTTCGCCGCTTGGAGGGTGTTTTCGAGAAGCATGGCGATCGTCATGGGGCCGATTCCGCCCGGGACGGGAGACATCGCGGATGCGACCTCGGCGACGTTGGTTGCGACATCGCCGACCAGTTTGCCGTTGACAGAGTTTGTGCCAACATCCAGGACCACAGCCCCTGGGCGGACCATCTCTTGGGTGATGATGCCTGCTTTGCCGACGGCCGCGATCAAGATATCGGCTCGACGACAGACTTCGACCAGATTGGCGGTGCGGGTGTGGGCGATCGTCACGGTGGCGTCACAACTTGCGGGGTTGAGCGTCGAGGGTTTCTGCATCATCATCACAGCTAATGGCTTACCGACGATGTTACTACGGCCTACGATCACCACTTCCCGGCCAGCGGTCTCGATGCCGTTGCGGCGTAAGAGTTGAATACAACCATGTGGGGTGCAGGGGTAATACCTCGGCTGACCGACCATCAGCAGCCCAACGTTCTCGGGGTGAAAGGCATCCACGTCTTTCAGCCCACCCACGGCATGGACGACCGCTTCTTCACGGATTTGTGGTGGCAGCGGCAGTTGCACGAGAATGCCATGAATCGTGGAGTCCGCATTCAAATCGGCGATGAGTTTCAACAAGTCCGCTTCGCTCGTGGTCGCGGGTAGGTGATCCAGCCGGGAGTGAATGCCGACATCCGCGCAGGCTTTACGCTTGTTGCGGACGTAGGCTTGGCTCGCTTCGTTGTCACCGACCAGGATCACCGCCAAGCCAGGTTGCGTGTGCCCCGCTTGGATGTGCTTTTTCACATTGGCGGCAATCTCTTGCCGCAGAGTTGCCGCGAGTGCTTTGCCGTCGAGCCATTTTGCCGCCATGAATCATCCTCACCAACCGAGTGCCGCACGAACCGCCGAGAGTGTCTCCCCAGAGGGGCCATAGACACCAATATCGGCATACGAACTGGCATCGGTTTTCGTCAGGTTGAACTCCAAGACTTTGGCCCCAGCTCGCTTGGCCGTGTGGACCAAGCCAGCCGCCGGGTAAACCACGGCCGAGGTGCCCACGACCATGAAGGCCTCACACTCTTCTGCCGCATCTTCGGCTTTTCGCCACGTTTCGGTGGGGAGGCTCTCGTGAAACCAGACGATGTTCGGCCTGAGTCGTCCACCACAACTGGGGCAAAGTGGCTTGTCTCCCAAATCCGTTAAGCCACGATTTTCAATGGCTTTGCATTTCATGCAGCGAGTTTCTCGCAAGCAGCCGTGTAGCTCCAAGACGTTGGCACTGCCAGCCATCTGGTGCAAACCATCGACGTTCTGGGTTGCGATCGTGAAGCCGTCGCCGAGCTTGGCTTCCATCACCATGAGCGCATGGTGGCCGGGATTCGGCTTCACCTTCGACACATTCACCCGCCGTGCATTGTAAAACTGCCAGACCAAAGCGGGATTGGCTTCGAAGCCCATCGGTGTCGCCACGTCTTCGATTTTGTGCCCTTCCCAGAGGCCATCCGATGCGCGAAACGTGGGCACACCACTCTCCGCCGAGACTCCGGCACCCGATAAGACGCAAACCCGCTTCGCTGTCGCCAAGATCGCTGCCGCTTGCTGTACCGCACTCATGATGACCTCTCCATGGAAATGGAAGACGCAGTGACACTCTAGCTTGCGCCGGGGTTCATGAGCAAGTTTGTGACCTCATCAACCCACATGCTGGCACCAGCAACGTTCAATCAGGCCAATCGGATGTCATGCTGGCTAAGTCGTTCGTAGCCAGTGGCTGTGATCAGGTAGTTGTGCTCGATGCGGACACCGCCGATGCCATCGACATACAACCCTGGCTCGAGGGTCACCACATCTCCTGCGATCAAGGTCTCGTTGGAGTTCTTGACGAAGAACGGGGCTTCGGGGTGTGAGATTCCCAGGCCATGCCCGGCGTGGTGGGGGAAGTATTGAGCGACCTTGGCCGATTCGAAGACAGAGTGAATGGCATCGTAGACCGATTGACACGTCGCCCCAGCTTTGAGCCGTGTCTCGGCCAGTGTCATGGCTCGTTGGCAATGAGCCAACAACTCCTGTTGTTGGGCGGTTGGTTGGCCACCGACGACGAGCGTATTGGTGAAGTCGCTGCGATAACCGCCAAGGATCACAGAGTAATCGAGAATCAAGGTGTCGCCCGATTCGAGCACGCGCCGCGTCGGTGGGCCACCGCGTTTGGCACTACCTGGCGAGACGGTAAAGTCCCCATACAGCACACTCGCGTGGCCGACATGGTTCATCACCGCCGCGAACATCCCGGAGTACACTTCCAACTCCGTCATCCCAGGCCGGACGTTTTGGAGTGCCCACGCATGGCCCACTTCCGTGGCCCGCATGCAAGTTCGTAGCAACTCCACTTCGTCGGGGTCTTTGGCCCGCCGAAGGTCGGCGATGATGGCCCAAAGTGCCTCGCAGCCAGGGTCCGAAAGAGCATCGTGAATCCTGCCACCGTGGGCCTGCAAAGTCGGCACCAGCACCGTGGGTCTTGGACCACGACCAGGCGTTTTGCCGTCGTACCAGGGGAGCGCTTCACGCCGATCCACGCAAGCGTTCTCAATCGACTTCGGCAAACGGTGGTCGTGGTAAAGCGTGGTGTTGCCACCCGGCTCGATGACCAAGAGTGCGCCGTAATCCGCACCCAGGCTGAAAGCATCAACGTGAGCACCCGCGAAGTAACGCAGGTTCAACGGGTTTGCGAACACCACCGGCTCGGTCGGGTGCAGACGATCGAGCAGGCGTTGACGACGGGCTTGGCAGCCTTCTTGAGTTATCATTAGAACCAGCTCTTTTTCTCAGATTTAAAGATCATGTCCACGGCGAGTGCTGCTGAGAGGACGAGCATTTTGGCGATCGGCTGCTCCTCCAGTTCCTCGCTGACATCGATCAGATACGTGTCCGCGGAGGTGAAGATTTCCTTCATAGCCCCGCCCCATTTCTTGGTCACGTGGCCCATCTCGAAGCCACGATCGGGTGTGAGTACTTTGTAGTCGAAGCCAATAAAGTTCCCTTTCACTTCGGCAAAGTGCTTGTCCTTTTTGTCGTAGACATGGAAGCCACCACCGAAGGAGAACACCTTGCTCTTGAAGTAACCCAAGAAAGCTCCTTCGGCGTCGTGGATTTCGACCCGCGATTGAAACAAGTACCAGCCCCGGCTGATCGTGAACACCAAAGCGTCGTCTTCCGCTTCTCGAATTTCGACTGTCGTTGGCATAAAATTCTTGTTCACGAACCAGCGTAACAGGCTGACGATTCCGCTGATTTTCTCTTGTGCCTGGCCGAGTTGTTCTTGCGTGTTCGCATCGAAGATGTCGTAGGTCGCGTGGGTTTTCAGGAACTTGGTTTGCTCTTTGACGAGGAAACGATTCGATTCCAGCATGTCGGCTCCCATGTTGTGAAGTGTCAACGATTACGGTGCGTATGATAGGAAATGATCTCTGGGAGTCTCTGGCGTGAGTGTGTCTGTTGATAAGCGAGAAGTTCGCATCCGCCGGATGTTCGGCCAAATTGCTCCCTGGTACGATTTCCTCAATCATCTCCTCAGCCTCAACATCGACAGACGCTGGCGGCGCAAGGTCACAAAGCTCGTGCCTCCTGGCCCCTCAAGCGATGGCCCGATGCTCGATCTCTGCACCGGCACAGGGGACTTGGCCCTGGCCTACGATGCCGTCTCGGACGGGAAATTGGACATCATCGCCGCGGACTTCACGCATGAGATGCTGGCCATTGGCCAGAAGAAAAGCGAGAAACGCGGTCGGCAGGAACGCATCACCTTCCTCGAAGCGGACGCTCAGGAATTGCCGTTTGAAGCGAACCAGTTTCAACTCGTGACCGTCTCGTTTGGCTTGCGAAACATCGCCGATACCAATCGTGGGTTAGCGGAGATGGTGCGAGTGGTGAAGCCCGGTGGCCGCGTGGCGATTCTGGAGTTCTCGAAACCACGAGGTAAGTTTTTTGGCCCGCTTTACCGCTTCTACTTTGCCAAGGTGCTGCCCCGAGTTGGTCAGTTGTTTTCGAAGAGTCCCGAGAGTGCTTACAACTACCTGCCCGCAAGCGTCATGAGCTTCCCGGATTACGAACAATTGACCGAAATGATGGCGAATCAGGGGCTGAAAGATTGCCACTACTACCCATTCACCCTCGGAATTGCGACGCTGTATGTAGGGACGAAAAGCTAGGGGTGCATCCAGATTCTCTTGTGGCACGGCCACCTTGGCCGTGCGGGTAGAAACGCAAACGCTCGACGCATGGGCTAGAAGCCCATGCCACGTTCGTTTTCGAGAGAGATATGGCAACTCAAAGCTAGGCTATGGCTCTGCATACGAGGTTCGGATGGATCATCTGTTGGTACGGGCGGCACGCGGGGAAGTCGTGGAGCGAGCACCCGTGTGGGCCATGCGACAAGCCGGCCGCTGGGATTCCGAGTTCGTGAAAATCCGCTCCGGGCTTTCGTTCTTTGAATTCTCCGAGGATGTCGAGAAATCCATCGCAGCCTCACTTTGCCCGAAGCGCTTCGGCGTCGATGGCATCATCCTCTTCTACGACATCACCACCCTCCCCATCGCGATGGGTTTGCCCTTTGAGTTGAAGAAAGACATTGGCCCACAACCCGATCGCCCAATCCGCACCTTCCAAGACCTCGAACGCCTCAACCCGGAACCGGCCCCGGAAAGCTACCAACACATCCGCGACTTGCTCGCAGGCGTCAAATCCAAGCTCGGGGGTGAGTTGCCGGTCATCGTCTTCGCCGGGGCACCGTTCACCGTGGCCACGTACTGCATTGGTACCGGCAAGGACATGGCCGCGACACGGGCCTTCGCCACCGAGAACCCTGCCGTCTGGCAGGGCTTACTCGAACGCCTCAATCATGCCACCATCGGCTTCCTCAAGACGCTCATCCACGAAGGTGCCGACCTTTACCAACTCTTCGATTCCTGGGCCGGGATGCTGAACGCTGAGGAATACGAAGCCTGGGCTAACCGCTACCACACGAGCATCCTGCAAGCCGCGACCGGCGTGCCACGGATTCTCTTCGTCAAAGAGAACCCCCACCTTGATGCCATGGCCCACACCGGCGCCGATGTCCTGAGTTTGGGCAACATCCACGACCTTGCCGCGGCCAAGGCGAAGTACCCGAAGTTGGTCTTCCAAGGGAACGTCAACGAGGAGATCCTGCGACGTGGGACTGTCGCTGAGGTGATCCGCGAGACGCAGCGAGTAGTCTCGGCAGGCGCGGGCCACCGGCACATCATCAACCTGAACCACGGCGTCGGCAAAGAAACACCACCGGAAAACTTTGCCGCCTACATCCGCACGGCACGCGGTGAAACCGTCACTTCCGCTTAACGACTTTGAGCTTGGCCATGTCTGCGATGAAGGTTCGCTCGCCGCCGACGGCGAAACGGACCTTCAGTTTGCGCATGGCTCCGAAGCCGGTCACATCCGAGATTTGGCCGATGCCATATTCCTCGTGTTGCACCAAGTCTCCGGGGTTGTAATCAGCCGACATATTCGCGGGCTTGATCGGCGGCAGTTTCGTGCCATACCCGGCGGCGCGTGCCGTCGACTGCACCTCGCGCCGCCATTCATCCGCAGCGACACGCGGCACGTTGGCGAGCATATCCCCTCGAATCACCTCCGGCGGCAATTCTTCGAGAAACATGCTGCCGACCGCGTAGAGCGTTTGGCCGCGGAACTCCCGCATCCGGGCGTGGGTGAGGGTCAGTTGTTTCATCGCCCGGGTCATGCCAACGAAACACAACCGGCGTTCTTCCTCAACATCTTCGTCCTTGCCCAGGCTGCGTTCATGTGGCAAAAGCCCCTGTTCCAAGGTCATCATGGTGACAGCGGGGAACTCCAGCCCCTTGGCACTGTGAAGCGTCATCACACTGACGTGGTCCGCCGATTCATCCCAAGCATCGACATCGGACGCGAGTGTGATCTGCTCCAAGAAGTCACCCAGGCTGCGGGTGCTGTCCTCGTCGTGGAATTGCTTGGCCGCCGTGATCAGTTCTTCGATGTTGGCCAATCGCTCGGCATCGTCTTCATCGGTGGAAGTCTGCAGACTTTTGCGATACCCGGTCTTATCGAGCACGAGCTTGATCAGCTCATGCGGTGGAAGCGAGAGTTGGCCGCGCAAGTCGGAGATCAGCTTGGCAAAGTCTCGAAGCCCCGTGGCTGCCTTGCCTTTGATGTCCGCGATCATGGCGACCTGGGCGGCTGCCGATAGCAGCGACACTTCTCTGTCATTGGCGTACTGTTGCAGCTTATCCAGGGACACCTTGCCGATGCCCCGAGCCGGTTCGTTGACCACCCGTTGGAAGCTGACCGTGTCGGCGGGGTTCACCAGCAGCCGCAGGTAAGCGAGGACATCTTTGTTTTCTTTGCGGTCAAAGAAGGCCAGCCCTTTGACGATCTGAAACGGTACACCATGCTTCACGAAGGCCGATTCGAGCGTCCGCGTCAGGGCATTGATCCGCAAGAAAATCGCATGATCGCGGTAACGAAACTGACTGGCTTTCACCCCCTCCTTGATCCGCACGACGACGCCTTCGGCCTCGTCGAGACCATTGTTGTACGTGAGGATGCGGACGGGTTCGCCGTCGGCGTTCTCGGTGATCAGGGATTTTTTCTTGCGCTGTTTATTGTGATCAATCAACACACTTGCGGCATGAAGAATCGACTTCGTCGAGCGGTAATTTCGATCCAAGGTAATCACCTTGGCATCGGGGAAATCGCGTTCAAAATCTAAGATGTTTTTGATGTCCGAGCCACGCCATTTGTAAATGGATTGATCCGGGTCACCCACGACGCACAAATTCGGCTCCAGGATCGAGAGCCGACGGGCGATTTCGTACTGGGCCTGGTTCGTGTCCTGGTATTCGTCAATCAGGATGTACTTGAATCGCCGGTCTAATTCCGCCCGCAGTTCCTCGTTGAGTTTGAGAAAGAGTGCGGGCAAGTAGAGCAGATCGTCAAAGTCCATGCCATTCGCGGCCCGGAGGCGTTTCTCGTAGCCTGTGTAAATCTTGGCCACGGTTTGGCTGAAAAAATCGTTCGCACTTTGCTCGTAGAGCTTAGGGGTCAGGAGTTGGTTTTTGGCTTTGCTGATGGCCCCCGCGATGCGTTCGGGAGTGAACTTAACATCGTCGATTCCAGCTGAATTCAAGGCATCTTTCACGAGCTTATTGCGGTCATCGACGTCATAAATCGTAAAGTTCTTGTCGAGGTTGAGCCGCTCGGCGTACTGCCTCAATAACCGTGCTCCGAGGCTGTGAAAGGTGCTCACCCAGACGCGGTTCCCTGGCACCAATTGCTCGACGCGGTGCCGCATCTCGCCCGCCGCTTTGTTGGTGAAGGTGATCGCCAAGATGTTGTGAGCACGCACGCCCTCATTCAGCAAATGAGCCACGCGGCGCGTGATGACCCGCGTCTTCCCGGAGCCGGCCCCGGCCAGAATCAATAGCGGGCCATCCTGGTGCCGCACAGCCTGCTGTTGTGCGGGCGTCAGGTCCGCGAGCAGTTCATCATGATCAAAAAGCGAAGCCATACCGTTCTCGTGGAGTAAAAACATTTTTCACCACGGAGAGCACTGAGAACACAGAGGAAAACAGTTGAAAAATTTTGATATATCATGGATTCATGAAATCTGTTTCTATCTGTTTTTCTCTCAGTGCCCTCTGTGCTCTCGGTGGTGAATACTCTTCCTGATTCCCACATCAGAGATGCTTGGCAGCAAGTGTGCCAGTGGACCAGGCTGATTGGAAATTATACCCGCCGATCCAGCCATCAAGATCGAGGACTTCACCTGCAAAGTACAAACCTGACTGTCGTTTTGATTGCATCGTCCGCGAATCGACTTCATCGAGTGTCACGCCGCCCGCGGTGACTTCCGCTTTCTCGTAACCAAGCGTGCCATGCACCGGCAGCCGGAGTCGCTTGACGGAGCCGACGAGGGCCTGGCGATCTTGTTTGCTCAGAGCGGCCGCTTTGCGGTCGAGGGCTTGGCCTGTGAGGGTCAGCAGTTGGTCGCAGATTCGCCGAGGGAGTTGCTCGGCGAGCAGGCTGGCCAGTTGTTTCTTGCCTTGAGCCAGGCTCTCGCGTTGTAGGTAATCCGCGTATTGGGCCTCGGGCACGTTCGGGAGCAAGTCAAATTCCAAAGCCAGTTCGCGTGGCTTGCCGTGACCCGATATCGCCCGGCTCACATCGAGCGCCACCGGCCCCGAGAGGCCAAAGTGCGCGAACAAGAGCGATCCGCGCCGCGTGGCCAAGGATTTGTTCTCCGCGACGACTTTCAGCGAAACATCCGGCATCGTCAGGCCCGAAAGCTCTTTCACCCACGGCAAATTCACCGTTACGGGGACGAGTGAAGGCCGCGTCGGCACGATGGTATGGCCGAACTTCTGGGCAAAGCCGTAGCCATCGCCTGTTGTCCCGCAACCAGGGTAGGACAAGCCACCCGTGGTGATGAGTACCTTCGTGGCCGTGATCTGCCGAAGCGGTGTCGAGACGCGAAAGCCCCCTTCGACAACGTCAATTTCCTTGGCCGGTTCGCCCAGCGCCAGTATCGCGGAACTGCGTTGCAAGCGCCTCACGAGAGCCTGCAAGACATCGAGTGCTCGATCGCTGACGGGGAAGATCTTGCCCGTCTCTTCAACCTTCGTCGCCACACCCTCGCCGTTGAAGAACTCCACGGTTTCCCGCACACCGAAGTTAGCGAGCGCCGAGTGCAAGAATTTGCCGTTCGGCCCAAAGGCTTCCACGATGCCGCGATTGTCGCAATCATGCGTGATGTTGCAGCGCGTCCCCCCGGACATCAAAATCTTGACCCCCGGCTTACGACCTTTCTCCAAGACCAGCACCCGCCGCCCCCGCTCCGCCGCCTGAATCCCCGCCATCAATCCCGCCGCCCCCGCGCCGAGGATGATCGCATCGTAATCCGGGTTCCAATCAGACATCAGTGAAATAACCTTTGGAGATCATGAAGAAGACTCACGCAGCCCAGTTCTCAACCGACAGACCAGGAATCGCCAAGAGGTCGCTATCGGATGTTACCACCGTGCAATTTCCTAACACGATCGCTACAGCCGCGAGCTGAATATCGGGAACCTGCATCGGCCGACCGATCTTTGTCAGCTCCGCGTAAAGCCTTCCATATTCCTCTGCTTCAGCTTCTCCAAATGCCCAAATCGAGAACTGATTCAGGGCATGAGATATCTCTTGGATACGGAGACTCGGTTTGTCAGACCGGTAAGCACCAAAGAAAAGTTCACCAAGAACTGGAGGGCACGTTCCAATCTTGGCACCCTGTTTCTTCGCAGAGGCCATCCTCAGTTTCACACCACGCCGATCATAAATAACGTCAGCGACCGCATTGGTATCGAGTAGGTACTTCCGCTTCATCGAAAGAGATCCTCGAGCTTTTTGCTGCGTGCTTCCCAGTTCGCCAACTCTTGAGCCTTGGCTTGTGCGAGAAAGTCGGCCAATTCCTCCGGGAAAGTGGAGTCCGATGTGAGCCGATGGAGAGCTTGGTTGAAGAGTACCCATGCCGTGATGCCGTCTTCAGAATCGTCATCAGGATCAAGCAGAATGGGTTCCAAAAGATTCAAATCCGGTGGTTCATTCAGCACCGCTTTGAGACGCTCGATCGTCACCTTGGGATCCACTCGACGCTGAGGCTTGTGGGAATCCTCTGTTTGCAAATACACCTGTGTACCCTCATGCCAATCGCTGGGGAGTGGCGCGTCGAGTTCAATGCGGCCCGCGACGACGCGGCCAGTGATCGGGGTCATGGGTCATCCTCCGGGTGTGGAAGTATTGTACGCAGGGTTTACCCCATTTTGTGGGGGATGAAGCGGCTGGTGTTTTGGGTGATCATGCTCGCTTCCTCGCGGATACCGAGGCCGCAGGCCCAGCCGTTGACGATCCAACTGCCGATGACGGGGTATTGGCCAGCGAAGGGGCGGAGGGAAGCGAGTTGTTGGTAGATCGCGGTGCGTTCGTCGTAGGGGCCGGGGGTGTGCAGTGTCACTTGGCCGTTGCGGACGACTTGGATGTTGGCCCCTTCGCGGGCATGGACCGGCTTACGGACATGGTCGCCGGGCAGTGGGTCGAAGGAGGCGGGCAAGAGATACGGGGACTCAGGGAACATCTCCCAGAGAAGTGGGAGAATCGCTTTCGATGAGAGGATCATCTTCCAGGCCGGCTCGATCCAGAGGCAGTTCGTTTGGAGGATGTTGTTCGCAAAGGCGTCGCCGAGGAGCCATTCCCAGGGGTAGAGTTTGAAGATGCGGGTCAGCACCCGGCCATCAGGGGCGAGGAACTTCCTACGGCTAGCGTCCCAGCCGATTTGGCTCAAATCGCAGAGGCCCGTCTCTGCCCCTGCCCGGATGGCGGTGTCGCGCAGGTATTCGAGGGTGATGAGGTCTTCGAGGTTGTCGGTGAGACCCGTGAACAGGACCGGCCCGCTCTCTTGCTCCAAGAACGCAGGCCAGGCGGAGTCGACGAGCTTTTCATCAATGCTATTGAACTGGTCGCCACCCGGTTCGATGTCTTGGAGCCAGTCCCACTGGATGACAGCCGCTTCGAGCAGGCCTGTGGGCGTATCGGCGTTGTATTCGAGCATCTTGGGTGGCGATTGGCCATCATAGGCGAGGTCAAAGCGACCGTAGAGCGAATGGTCGCTTTCCTCCCAACTGCGTTCGACGAACTGGTGAAAAGCTTCGGGGATCAGGAAGAGGCCGAGTCGCTTCTCGGCGATGACTTGGCCCACGAGTTCCATGCACATCTCGTGTAAGGCTTGTGTCGCGGCTTCGAGGTGGTCGATTTCGTTGCGGGAAAAGACGTAACAGGCGGATTCATCCCAGTACGTCCGGTCGTCGAGGGTGTGAAAGGTGAACCCCCGGCTCTCGACCCGCTCGACCCAGTTGGGCCGAGGTTCACATTCGATTCGCTGCATGGCGGCATCCTCCGAAATCCGTGGAGGATGTTGTACCTCATTTGATGGCCGTGAGCTCGTAAACGCGTTGCGACGAAGTGCCCGGCTTGCCGCCCGTCAGTGTCGCTTTCCCCTCTTCGAGCTTGTATTCGTAGGGCTTCAGTGTCACGGGGTCGAGGGGCACGTAGGCTTTGAGCTCGCTGAGGGCTTTGGGAAGTTGGCCGTGCTCTGCCAGGTGCAGTCGGAGGGCTTCGAGAATGACGAGAAAGCCGACACGCTGCGTCATTCGGGCTTCGACATCTCGAATTTTCCAGGCACTTGGCAAGAAGGCTGGAGCAAGGATCAGGTTGGCTTTCTTCGCCTTCAGGTCCGCTTCGCAGGCAGAGATCCCTTTTGCGGCAAGTGGATACGGAAGGTTGCGATGTTTCATCAGCTCATCCGCTAACACGGCATAAGAAAGTAGGTCATCCGCTAACAACACATGCAATGCACTCCACTTCTTAATGCGATCAGCTGACTGCTTACCATCTTCCGTGAGCCGTTTCCGGGCATCCATGAGGCGTTTCGGGTCAGCCGCCCAGGTGGTGAGCAGTTCCGTCAGCTGGGCTTTCAGGGCCGCCGGAGACTTCTTGCCATTCGATTCGACTGAGGCGATCTGGCTGAGGTATTCGATTACATAGGCGATTTCCTCGTCGTTCAGAGTGCGATCCACGAAGAGCATCTGGTTCAGCTTCTCAGTGAAGAAGACCCGTTCGCCTTCGTAGGCTTTGGTGTAGTTGAAGGGGGTCGCGGGGAGTTCGATGAAGCTCCAGTAGAGGCTCGGGCAACCCGGTTGTTGAATCATTTCCTCAACGCCGTTAAATGCCACCGCTTGGATTGATGTCCCGACTAGGCCCCCAATCAGGCATGGGTTGGTTTCGAACATCTTCGCCAAGCCCATCATCGAGCGGATGGTGATGATTGCACGGTCGAATTCTTGGTTCTGAACCTCTCCACGTAGCCTCAATCGCAACACTGCCGCGAGGCTTCGCATTTTTTGTACCTCAGGCAGTAGAGTGTAAATGCCATTCTCGCGGAAATTAAAATAGTCGTTCCATTCGACGCGGTTGAAGCGTGCGGCTTCATCCAGAGTGGTGAGCATGGAGGAGTAGGTGAAGGGTTCTTTGTAGCCCATGCCTCGCTTGATACTGGCAAGCTCTCGCATGTCTTTTGGCAGTTCGCTGAGTGGCATTTCCAGCCAGTCTTGTCGTTTCTTTTCGTTCTCGGCGTTGAAGAATAATTGCTGTTCCATGAAGCACTTCATGAAACCCGACAACTGATCGCCGGGCCGTTGTTCGCCGTATTGCGGTATGAGATAGTAGCGCGACGCGGGTTTCTTGGCTTCGCTACCTCGCAGGGTCAGGGTGTAGGTCTGCTTGCCATCTTTGACCTCGGGTTCCGCTTGCGTCCAGCCCCAGGGAGATAGTATCAACATGGTCACGAAGGCTGCAATTGTCTGCTTCACTTGAAAATCCTCTGTTAAGGTGTGATGAGTCGATCCAGATTCACTCGTGAGTTTACATGCCAAATGGGGTTGGCGGGGGCGTCGTTCGAGGGTGCGGGAAGTCGCGGTTGGTCCCAGTTCGTGTCTCGCAGAGCGAGGTATGCGGAGGGTTCCACGACAACTTCCCGAGTTTCGATGTACGGCGTTTCGGTTGGGTGAGGTGCTGTTGATCTTGGCCACTGCCAGAGTGCCAGGGTCACAAGGTTGGTGACCACCAGAGCCAAAGCGACCCAACGCCAGAGGCTCTTCACCGATGCCCGACCGGCAGCGAATAAGATCGCATCCCGGTTGGGTGGTGTTGGGGTGAACTGCTTCAAGATGTCTTCGGCCATGTGACACCAAACCTTTCTTGCAACCGAGCGATGCCATCCTCGTACCGCCGGTGAACCGTGCTCACGGAGCAGCCCTCGGCCGCGGCGATCTGCTGCAGCGTTAACTCGCCCCAAAGCCGGGCGATGATCACACTGCGAGATTCTTCCGGTAGATCCTGCAACGCCGCGATCACCTCCGTCGCTGTGACCGAGTCGACGATCTCTACCTGAAACCAGGCTTCCTGCCGGGCAACCTGGGACTCACGCTTGGCCCGTCGGCGCTCCATACGTCCGAGATCGATAGCCCGATTTCGCACCACCCGATACAGCCAAGCCACAGGGTCCGTTGGGGCCTGGCCCATCAGCTTGGCGAACGCTTCCTGCACGACATCCTCGGGGTTCGTGCAATAGCTGCGGGCCAGCAGTTGCAGCGTCCCGGCATGGAGGTTGATGAGGTGAGAGAGTTCTTCCAAGGTCATGTCAAAAGGATAGACGACACGGGAAACGCGATTTTCCGTCGAACGTGAAACTTGTTCCTGGACCCGCAAAGCTAACGTGTGCCCACCTTTGTTCTGGTTTCTGGGCTGAATCTACTTCTTGATGGGGTTGTTCAGCTTGATGAGTTCCTCGACCGTCTCCACGATCGCCGGTTCTTTGACGCGAAGGTTGGCAATGAAAGTTTTCGTTGACTCCGTTTTGACGGTGATCGCGTAGTGCACGATGGCCCGGCGAATCAAACGGCTTGTGTAACCCGGTTGGCCGTAGAGTTTCAGGATGGCGTCCGTGTGGTCGTGGAGGTCGAAGCGACGCAAATCTTCAATCGCCATATCGGCAATGTCGTTCTGTTGGATCATCCCAGCATAGATCTCAAGCACTGGCTTACGGCTCTCTTCGGGTCGTGTCGCAAAGAGGAAGCGCGTGGTGCCCAGAGCGGCCAGGCGATCCGGGTAAGCCCGAGTGCGATCCGAAAGGACGGCACTCGTCTGCTTCCAGCCACGAGCATGATCCAAAAGAACCAACGCTGCGAGGTAGCCGCCGAGGTTTTCTTGCACCCGCTGAGACATGGGCTTTTCGTTCAGAAGCGTTTCGAGCACTTTGACATCGTCCGCATGGCCTGTCAGACCAAGCATCATGGCAAAGACCCCGAGTCGAACGGTCGGCGTTGATGGATCCACGAGCAACTTCCGAAGCTTCTCGGGTGCGAATTGGCCGCGTGCTTTGGTGATCTCGGAATCACTGGCTTTGGCGAACTC
Source organism: Fimbriiglobus sp. (assembly GCA_051659845.1). GTDB lineage: Bacteria > Planctomycetota > Planctomycetia > Gemmatales > Gemmataceae > Fimbriiglobus. Next base: position 77,762 of record JBOFPH010000004.1, read on the forward strand.
CAGGAAGGCATCTGAGGCCACGGTCGGGTCGTTGGAATCGAGGTGTTTGAAGAAAAAGGCGAGTCGGGTGATGCTGTTGTTAGCATCCAGTTTGGCCACCTGGCTCAGGTACTCCGTGATACTGAGATTCGCCGTGAGGCCGTAGAGCACATCCGGCTTACCATCGCTTTCCGAAGCGAAGAGTAGATACTCGGGCGGTGTCTTACCGATGACGGGGATGTATTTGGACAACGTGAGCGGATTCGCTTTTTGAAAAGCGTCGAAGGGTTTCAAGACGGAGAGAGTGGCAAAGTCCGTGGCCCCCTTCGTACTGTTGGGGTCGATGCGTGGATTCGAAAGTTTGCCGTAGGCCACAAACTTGGCGTTTCCGTAGTGCTCCCGTAATGTCGATTGCGAAGAAAATCCGCCTGCACAGAAGGTACAGGCCGAGCCAATCGCTGGAGAAAGAGCCAACCCTATCACCAACAACCAAGACATCCCTGTCCGCATGGTCATGATCCTTTCGGCTTTGGCTGAGGGGCTTCGTCTTTCAAAGTTTGCTCAACGTACTTCACTCGATCCGGGTCTTCGCGGCGAATCTGCTCGACGTACTCTTTCGCGGCTTTCTGCTCCGCAGGAGCCGCCAATGCGAACCTCAATATAGAGCGTTGCACAATCTTCGCTTTCATATGGTCCGCAGATTTGGTGTAGCTCAGGATTTTGTCCGTGAGTTCCCAACGCTCCCATTTCCGCAAGTCTTCCATTGGCAAATCGCCGATGTCCGGCTGATCCACCAGTTTCAAAAGCCCTTGAAGGATGGCATCTTTACCAACAATATCTTGACGCGATTCCCAGAAGAAACGATACACTCGCAAAATGGAGTATCGTGTTTGAAAGCTGGCTTCTGGTTCTTTCAACAACTGATTGACATACTCCCACCCTACAACTGGGTCGAGCATCACATATGCGGCCAAGATACCATCCAGGCCCTGGACTTGAAGAGTCTCTGGTTGATCCAGCATCGTGCGAATGGCCGCTGCATCCTCTTTTTTCCCACAATGGCCAATGAAGAGGCCGTAGAGGCCCAGGCGAGTCGGCGATGTGGAAGGATCTTTCAGCCAACCGAGGACTTTTTTGGCCGGGAGTTTCTCAGCCATCGCTCGGACATCTTTGTAGTCTGCATAGGCGAATTCATTCATCGCATCGGAACTGATCAAGAACTCTTGGGCATCGAGGTATTCAAAGAAGTACCGCAGTCGTTCGGCCATGGGCTTCTCACGCGATGCAATCGCCCCTTTCAGATACTCACCCAATTTGGTGTTCGATTCGAGTTGTTCACCACGATAAGCATCGAGTACCACAGTTCGCGGATCAGCGAGAAGCATGGCCCCCGTCACAGCACTAGCGGAGGTGTAATAGGAAGGTGTATGCAACTTACAAAAAATGATCATCCGCTGCGATTTCGTCTTCTCGTCGAGCGGGATGTATCGTGGCAGAGTGAGTTGCTTCTTGTCTTTTAAATACTCATCATTCTTGACGATGGTCTCGATGATGATATCTGTGGAACTCTTGTTAAAATCGTTGGGATCACGCCGAGCATTGACTGCGTTACCGATGATGATGAATGTGGCATCGGCGATTTCGGACGAGAGCGTTGCACCCGTCGCGGAGCAAAACGGGCAAGCGAGACTCGCTGAGGCAAAAACCAAGCTCGCCAGCAACGCAAAAAGTGTTTTGGAAAACATGAGTGGATTCCCGGTGTGATGTGGGTATTATTGTTCAGCAACACCTGCTTTGGCAAGCCCAGTTGTCGAGAACTTTGCCACTCGTTCAGGATGAACGCCACCACAGCTTTGACCGTGGAGCAAGCTTCGGACAAATGGATTTTCAAGTCGTTTTGAACTTTGGTATGGTCTGTCTCGAACTCCAAGAGTGACGTAAACTCTCCCTGGGCAATCTTTTACCGTCGCCGCCACTCCCCGAGTGGAAATAGCACTTGATTTAGCCCAGATGCGTGCCTAGATATAGTATTAGATAAGTTCGATTTCCCGAACCAGGTGTTTTATGGCTCTGCTGAGTCGCAAAGCCGATTACGCACTCCTCATTCTCTCTCACCTGCACCAACAGCAGCGTGCTGGGAATGCACGCACCATCTCAGACCAATTCGGACTCAGCCGGCCTTTTACAGCGAACATTCTCAAAGAACTTTGCCGCAAAGGCTACGTTTCGAGTCAGCGTGGAGTCAAAGGCGGGTATACCCTCTTGCCACACACTCACTCGGTGAACTTGGCGGAGCTACTCAGTTCCATCGATGAGGGTTTGGAATTGACGGTCTGCACCTCTGGGAAAGATGCCCCCTCGAGTTGCACACTCGAAACGGTCTGCCCAGTGCGAAGTCCACTCGAAGAAATTCACCGGCGAATCGCTCAGGTCTTCCAAAATGTCACGCTGGAAGAGCTGTTTCAATCCAACTTGAAACCCATGCCGATGCAGTCCTCGGTGCGTTCGCTCTTCGTGGTGAGCGAACCAACTTCCAAAACCTGCAGCGTAACCAATAACCCTGACCACCCTTGCGTCTAACATCCAGGAACAACACGATTATGTCACTGCGATTTCCTATTTATCTCGATAACAACTCCACGACTCGTACCGATCCGCGCGTCGTCGAGGCGATGTTGCCATTCTTCACCGAGAAGTTCGGCAACTCAGCGAGCCGGAACCACCCCTTTGGCTGGGAAGCCGAAGAAGGCGTCGAGGAAGCCCGCAACCAGATCGCCGCGGTGATCGGCGCCACAGGCAAAGAAATCATCTTCACGAGCGGTGCGACGGAGAGCAACAACCTCGCCCTCAAGGGCGTCGCCGCGATGTACAAGAAAAAAGGCAACCACATCATCACCACCGCGACCGAGCATAAGTGCGTCTTGGATACCTCCAAGCGGCTCGAACGCGAAGGCTGCCAAGTCACCTATCTGCCCGTGGACAAATATGGTCGCGTGAGTGCCGATCAGGTCCGCGAAGCAATGACGGACAAGACCATTCTCGTCAGCGTGATGTTTGCCAATAATGAAATCGGTACGATCCAACCCATCGCCGAGATTGGTAAGCTCTGCAAGGAAAAGGGCATCCTCTTCCACACGGACGCGGTCCAGGCCGTGGGCAAAGTGCCAGTCGATGTGCAAGCCATGGGGATCGATATCCTCAGCCTCACAGCCCACAAAATGTACGGCCCGAAGGGGATCGGGGCACTTTATGTCCGCAAGAAAGACCCCCGTGTTCGCCTGGAACCCCAGATCGACGGCGGCGGTCACGAACGTGGGATGCGTTCCGGGACTCTGCCCGTGCCCTTGATCGTGGGTTTCGGTAAAGCCGCGGAAATTGCACGCCTGGAAATGCCGGAAGAGTCACGCCGAGTTTTTGAGCTGCGTGAACGTCTCCGCGAAGGGATCATGAACAACCTCCCTGAAACCTTCATCAATGGCCACCCGACCGAACGCCTCCCCGGCAACGCCAACATCAGTTTCGCCTACGTCGAGGGCGAAGGGCTGATGATGGGCATCAAGGATGTCGCGGTCTCCAGTGGCTCGGCCTGCACGAGTGCGAGCCTCGAACCGAGCTACGTTCTCCGTGCTCTCGGGGTCGGCGACGAACTCGCTCACAGCAGCATCCGTTTCGGTATCGGTCGATTCAATACCGTCGAAGAGATCGACTTCACCGCCAAGTTGCTCGTCAAGGAAGTCTCCCGCCTTCGTGAGATGTCTCCTCTGTACGAGATGGTCCAGGACGGCATTGACCTGAAATCGATCCAGTGGTCTGGGCACTGATATCATGATCTTGGGGTTATGATCGGTATCTGGGAGAATACCATGCCTGCAACCGTGAAGAGTCTCGAAGAACGCCTCGAAGGAATGCTTGACGATCAGTTGGACACGAAATCCCAACTGACGAAAATCGCCGAAGACTTCGCAGTTTTTCGAGCCAAAATGGAAACAACCATAACCATGGTGCGATGGATTGGTGTCACAGTTGCTGCGATTGCAGTCACCATCGGCCTACAACTGTATTCTGTGGCACACCAAGCTGGCAAGCTCGAAGCCACTGTCGGGCACATTGAAAAAAATCTGCAAGACCAGAAACAGACCATCGCTAAACACACTGAGTCAATGGAAGACCAAAAACAGTCAATCATGAAGCTCACAACTACACTCGAAGTGACTGTGGAACGTCTCCAGCAAACCATCCAGAAATCTGAGACGCACCGCGACGAGCAAACCAAAGCATTAAGGGACATCACAAAAGAACTTGCGGAAGTCAAAAACAAGCTGAAATAACCGTAACTCACCACTCTAATTAGGATCTCTATCATGCCTTACAGCCAAGCGATTTTGGAACATTACAACAACCCCCGCAACGTGGGCAGCTTCAGCCAGACCGATCCAGACGTCGGTACGGGCCTTGTGGGCGCCCCTGAGTGCGGCGACGTGATGAAGCTGCAAATCAAGGTCAACCCGACGACCGGGCTGATCGAAGATGCGAAGTTCAAGACCTTTGGCTGCGGTAGCGCAATCGCCTCCAGCAGCCTGGCCACCGAATGGCTCAAAGGGAAGTCCCTCGATGAGGCCCTCGCGATCCGGAACACGGAAATCGTCGAAGAGCTGGCTCTGCCTCCCGTGAAGGTCCACTGCTCAGTGCTCGCCGAAGACGCGATCAAAGCTGCGATCAAGAATTATCAAGACAAAGCGGGCCAAGTGGAAGAAAATGCAGTCGCGGCTAGCCACTAAGTCTTCGCTTTTTCAAGAGTTGAAGGTATAATCTCGGGAGGTTCGCAAAATTTCCCACACCATATACGGAGACATTTGATGTCCACTGCTGTTGCTGAGCAAACCGAACTGGGCCTGAAGAACGAGGCCCCGAAGCAAATCCCGAACGTCACGATCAGCGCCAAAGCCGCTTCTGAAGTGGCTCGCATCATGACCGAACAAGGCATGACCGAGAAGCTCTACCTTCGCCTCCGTGTGGTTGGCGGCGGGTGCAGCGGCTTCCAGCACAAGCTCGACCTCGACCCGACCGTGAACGAAAAACTCGACGAAACCTTCAACATCGAAGGCGTCGATGTCGTCATCGACAAACGCAGCATGTTATACCTCGGCGGCGTCATGGTGGACTTCCACGACGACCTCAACAAGCGTGGTTTCAGCATCTCGAACCCACACGCCAAAGGCACCTGCGGCTGCGGCAGCTCGTTCTCGATGTAATCATGATGAATCACTTTGAGCGCCTGGGTCTGCCCAGGCGTTTTTCCATTTCCCTGACCGATCTCGAACGTGAGTACATCTCACGAAGCCGAGAGACGCACCCCGATTTCCACGCAGTCACCGGCAGCCAATCTGAGGAAGCGAGTGCCCTCGTCAACGAGGCGTACACAACACTCAAGGACTCGTTCCGTCGGGCCGAGTACCTTTTGAAACTCCAAGGTGGAGCCGACGGGAACCAAGACAAGACATTACCACCCGCCTTCCTCATGGAAGCCATGGAGTGGCGTGAGAAGATCGAGGAAGCCCAAGCTTCAAACTCGACGACCGCTTTAGAAGCGATTGATGCGGAACTGGTTTCGATCCTTGCACAGACCGAAGCTCAAGTTGGCGAGCTGCTAGACGTCGAGCCTCTAGATACCAAAGCCTGCCGGGGGCTACTCAACCAGTGGAAGACGCTCCTGAGCCTACGGCGCACCCTCGACTGACTTCCGTGCTTTGAGATCGTACTGCCCACCAGTCTTGACCACGACCACTGGCTTTGTGCCATCGTAGAAGCCGACTTGGGTCTCGCCGATGACTTCGGCGATGTGCCCCTTCACGACAATGGCCGTGGCCTCATCGATGCCAATGCCCAGGAGTTGTGGATACTGCTTCATCAGCCCGACCATGTCACCCGTGCGTTTGCGAGCAAAGAAGTGCTGATCCACAGCACAGCCTGGTAAGTAGCCGAAGCCACGTTCATAACCCTCGGCAGCCATCACCATGTTGCCCAGCGGATGGCCTCGTGGCATATACTCCGATTGAATCGAAGCCCCAGCCGAGGTGCCGCCGATGACACCGCCCCGTTCGAGGACGGTGTGAAAGCGCTTCTCGGTCAGGGTTCCTTCATAGGCTTCAACGAACCGCCATTGCCGACCACCACCGAACCAGACGCCTTTGGCTTCGAGCAACATCTCCGAGAACTTGGGATCATTCGCCGTCTTGCGGTCTCGGGTGTGCAGGACTTTGACGTTTGTCGCGCCGAGTTTCTTCAGGAATGCCAAGTCCGCCGCATCGCCATCGGCAGGTTCTCTTTCGCTGGCCGTGGGAACGAACACAATCAGCGAATCCTTACCTCCAGCGAGATCAAAGAAACGATTCATGATCGACTTCGGTAAACCACCTCCGCCGACGATCACGAGCGAGCCTTTCGGAACCTCTGGCCTAGCGAGCTTCGCAGGTGGGAACGGCTCCTTGGCAGCCCGAGCCAAGGCGGCACGACGGATCTGGAAGAGGTCCAAGGTCTCACCGGATTTCAAGACATCGACTCGGGCTTCGTGGATGGACGACTTCGACCACATCGCGGTGACGGTCGAATCCCCGACGACTTTCACTGTCCGCCCTGTGACGACGATGGCGGTGGCTTCATCGATCCCCAAGCCGACGTATCCTGGCTTTTCTGTCAGCACTCCCGCGAGCCGGGCTTCGCGTTTGCGAGCCACGAAATGTTGATCCACAATCACACCCGGTAAGAAGCCAAAGCCTTGGTCGAGGTTGGCTTTCATGGTGCCACCCGTGATCATCGGGTCGGACATGATGGCCGCCCCCGCCGAGGTACCACCCAAGACCCCACCACGAGCGAGCACTGCTCGGAAGGCGGCTTCCGTCTTGGTGCCCTGGTAGGCTTCGATGATTCGTGATTGATCGCCACCTGAGAACCAGACAGCCGTGGCCTCTGCGAGCGGCTTGATGAAAGCATCTGTGTCCGCCGTCTTCTTGTCGCGGGTGTGGAGCAGCACGACACTGGCAGGCTTGAGCTTCTGCCAGCGTTCGAGGAATGAGGCGGCTTGGTCAAGTTTATCAGCATCCGCACTCGCCGTGGGTATGACGACGATCTTGGCTTTTGCACCTCCCGCAAGCCGGAAGAACTCGTCTCGCACGGAATCCGGAATGCCACCGCCGCCAACGATGACTAGCGACCCCGGCAATGCCACCTGCTCTTTCGGAGCCTCGGCCCACGCACTCAGTGACAACGCAATGACACTGATGACGCTCAACAACATTCGGTTCACTTCTTCTCCTCAGATGTCGGCTTCAACCGGTCGAGAGGTGGTCGTTTCTTATGGTGGCCGGTGGCATTTTGGTAGGCCTCGGCGACCTGCAAGAGTGTCGTTTCGCCATCGAGTTGGCCGGTAAACGTGATAGCCGAGGGTGTCGTTGAGCCTTTGGCCTCACGGAAACCATTCGGGATGCAGACAGAAGGGTGGCCGGTCATATTCGTGAGGAACAGGTCATTCCCACCGACATAGACATCGACCATCTTCATGACCTTCGCCATCGCTTCCATCAAGAGCGAACGATGCCGGTTGGCCCGTAGGTAGTCGACCGCCGAGACGAAGCGTCCCCGTTGGAAGGTACTCGGCCACAGGCCTAAGCCCTCGCGGACTCCCTGAGCGGTGACGTCGTCAAAGGCTGCCGCACACTCGACATCGAGGATCAATTTCAGAGGATCTTGCAAAGCTCGGCCTGGTAATTCAATTGGCACGAGTTCGTAGCCGAGTTCGCGGAGTGTCTGCAATTCGGGGCGTTTGTCAACCGGTTGAGTAGCTTCAATGTAGCCAACACGCAGCTTGCGTTTCGAGACTTCCGCTGGCCAGACGAATGGTCGATCCACACTAGCGGCATCGGCTGGATCGGCACCGTGGATCGCGGCAAAGACGAGCGCGACATCATCGATACTCCGAGCCATCGGGCCGAGCTTGTCCATCGACCAAGCCAGCGTCATGCACCCCGCGCGACTCACCCGGCCAAACGTGGGCCGTAGCCCCGTCACACCGCAACGGGTTGAGGGGGAAACGATGCTGCCCAACGTCTCGCTGCCGATGGCAAACGGCACCAGGCCTGCACAGACCGCAGACGCGGACCCCGCTGATGAGCCACTTGACCCTTGGGCTTGGCTCCACGGGTTCCGAGTCATGCCCCCGAACCACTGGTCACCCCAAGCCAAGGCTCCCAATGTCAGCTTGGCAACCAGGACTGCACCCGCGACTTCGAGCTTCGTGGCCACTGTGGCTTTAGTGTCGAGGGTCTGTTTCTTGAAGTGCTCGGTCCCCCAGGTCGTCGGGGCACCGGGGTAAGCCATCAGGTCTTTGGCTCCCCAAGGGATGCCATGCAGCGGGCCACGATCTTGGCCTTGGGCCAGTTCATCGTCGGCTTTCTTGGCGAGCGACAATGCAATGTCATCGAGAATCGTGACCGCGCAGAGGAGCATGGGGTTGTATTTGTGCAGCCGGGCGAGAAAGAACTTCGTCAGTTCTACAGACGAGATTTGTTTGCTCCGTAACAAGTGCCCCAGTTCGCGGATGCCTAGATAGGCCAAGTCTTCGTCGCTCGCGGGTTTATTGAATTCGATCGCCTTTGGGGCAGTTCGAACAGCGTCACCAGGAGCACTCAGCGCACTGCCCTGACGTGGTTGGAAGTGTAAAGCCAGTGGCACCGAATTCGCCAGTGGGGTCTTGCGAGCCGTGGCCATCTGCTGCAAAGTCGCGGTCATCCAGGCTGCGACCGCCTCACGCTCTTCAGCTTTCAAGCTTACGCCCGCGATCCACTCGGCCTTTTCGACCATCTCCGTCGTGACGCGCTGAGTCTTCCGCTCTTGTGCCAGCAGTGCCCGCTGAAAGGTCGCCGTGCCAATCCCCAAGACACCGAGACCCAACAACAACTCCCGTCGATCCACAGCCATGCGATACTCCAGTTTTCACAATCAAACTAAGGGGTCTGGCAGTTGTAGGCTTGAGGTAAATCTCTTCCACAGCCCGCGCACTCGAAGTCCTGGAACTTGACGAGGTTGAGATTACCACACTCCTCGCATCGACGAAACTCGCAAGCCAAGGTAAATCCTGATGGGGGTTCCAAACCTGCTGGACTGAGTGCCTGGGCAACCGCTGGCCAGGAGTCTGGCTCTGGACAATACCCGGTCGACTGGTTGCTCACTGCGACGATTTCGACACTCTTGCTGATGGTGAATGTGATCTCCCCCGCAGACTGGACAAGACCTCCTCCAGCACAGGCCACATGTTCTGATCGCCGATCGGCGATGAGGAGCACGCCCGATGAGTCGACGACAAAAGTGGCAATCACCGTTCCGCCGATGAGTTCCTGCGAGGTCGCTTTCACCCAGTCATGGACATCTTGAACGGAGCGAATTGCGAAGCCTTTTGGTTCCACACTGGTACGCTCTGCGATCCACCTCGGGCCGACGTAGCGATAGACTTTCACAGCGCAACTTCTTTCATGAGATACCCAGCAACACAACCCGGCTTTTGGCCGGGTTGTTCTGCTTCGCCTCGTTTCCCGTTTAGCGGTTGAAGAGGAAGGCGGGGCTGTTGATGAGTGCCCAGATGAGGTCTTGGGCGCCGAGGACGCGGGCGTCCGTTGGCGGGACGTAGCTGAGGTCGGCTTTGAGGCGGCGATGCTCTTGGTCTTGGTTGAGATAAGAGTCCCGGAGTTTCTGGACGACGTCTGGCTTGCGTTCGGCGATCGGGGTTTCGAGCATCTTGATCATGTCCGCAGGGACGCTGCTGGTGAGTCTCGGGGCTTTGTCGGTGGTGGCTGAGATACGGAAGCGGCCGATGTTGTGGTCGGTTCCGAAGCGCTGGTCGATCGAGAAGTTCAACTCGACCCCTTCGGTATCCTTGGGCAGTTTGCCGGCCTGGAAGATGGCGGTGTGATTGCGACCGAGTTGATCAGCCAGTGCCCAACCCGTGGCGGGGTTGTTGTCGATGGCGTTCTCGATCGGGAAGCTACCTTGCGCGAAGGTGGCTTCGGGTTTCGAGAGAGCCACCGGTTTTGGCTTCTCGTCCTTCTTCGAAAGTGGGCGGGAGTTCACTTTGAACTCGTTGAGCACCAAGTTCCCGTTCACAGCACGACCTGGGCCTTTGGCTGGGAGACTCGGGTCCGACATGACTTCGAGCCGCAGGGCAGTGAGCGTGTTCCCGGGGACAGTCGCCCCGAAGGTGTAGAGTTCTTGCGCGGTGGACTTACCGCTCACTAAATAGCTGCCATCGGCTTGCTTGGTGAAGGTGGCTCCGCTTGTGGCTTTGAGGTTCTTGAGTTCGAGGACGTTCCATGTGGTCGGCTTCTGGTCGAGGAGCATCTTTTCCCAAGCGGCTTGTTTGACGTTGAGAGTGCTTTCGTAATCGTCGAAGAGCTTCTTGCGACGAGCATACTCCGCGGTGAGTCGGTCGAAGTCAGGCTTCGCGGATTGGATCGCTTTGATGCCGCCCGCAATCTCACTCGCGGTCGGAGCACGGTTCAATACGGAGAAGTAAATCTCCTCCACGACTTTGGCATCATCCTTCGTCTTGGCCGTGAATTGCGACAGTTTCCCATTCGGGTCGCGGATCGCTTCGCTGACGATCGGCCCGTTGACCATAGCGAGAACCGGCCCAAGCATCATCGTGTTGGAGCGTTCGCATTCACACGCCGACTCACGGACAGGCTTACCGAACAGTTCCAAGAAGCCACCGGGAAGGTCAACATTGCTATCGAGCAACTGCACGGCCCGTGCCCCTGGTGGCAGGCCAGGCAACCGGGATTGGCTTCCCGTTGCAGCATGGATGCTATCGAAGAGCACCTCGGCTGGCAGGCGACGGGGCATGGCTCGGGAGTAGTTGATGTCGTCATCTTTGTTGAATGGGTTTGTGGTGATCGAGAGCTGATAAGTCCGGCTCTTGCAGATCGTCTTCACGAGTTCGTTGGTGTTGAAGCCCGAGTCGATGAATTGCTTCGAGAGCTTCTCCAACAACTCGGGGTTGGTCGGTGGGTTACCGGCGCGGATGTCGTCCACCGGTTCGATGATGCCAACACCCAGCAGGTAACTCCACAGCCGATTGGCGTAGCTCTTGGCGAAGTACGGGTTATCCTTGGAGGTCAGCCATTGAGCGAGTTGCGTTCGGCGAGCGGCTTCGGCGTTCGGCGCACTGGCGTGGACGAACGGGAACTTGGGCTTGGCATTCTGGCCGGTGCGGTCGTGCTTGATTTCACCCGCTTTGGCATCACTGATCACTTCAGCAAGAGGCACGGCGCCCTCGACCGCACTACCGCCGATTTTCTGACCCTTGAACTTCGGGTCTTCGGCCCGGCCAACTTGTGAGAAGTACGCAGCCAGTTCGTAGTATTGGTCCTGCGTCCATTTCTCGAACGGATGGTCATGGCACTTGTTGCAGTTGAAGCGGATCGCCAGGAAGAGTTGAGTCGTGTTCTCCATCACGGCATCTGGGGTCCGCAGCACCTTGTAGTAGGAAGCGGGCGGGTTCTCGATGTTCGAGCCTGCCGCGGTCAGCACTTCGTAAGCGAACTTGTCGTAAGGCATGTTGGTGGCGATGGCGTTGCGAATCCAGGCTTGCAGTTTCGTGGCTCCTTGATCGCCGAGGAACTTGCGGTTCACCTGTAAGAGGTCAGCCCATTTGTTCGTCCAGTGTTCGATGTAAGCGGGGCTACCGACGAGTTTGTCCACGAGGGCGTCGCGTTTGGCTTGGCTTGGCTTCGTATCGGCCAAGAAAGCCCGCACCGCTTCGGGGGTGGGGGGTAAACCAGTCAGGTCAATCGAGACCCGACGAATGAAGTCCGCGTCGTTGCACATATCGCTCGGCGTGATCTTCACCTTTTGCAGCTTGGCATCGACGGCAGCATCGATGTAGTTCTGCACCGGAAGTTGCTTCCAGGTGAAGCCGCTGCGGTCGCCCATCGTGATCACGGTGCTCGCGGCATAGGCCCCTTCGTAGCGGGCGAGGATGGTCGTCTCCCCCCGGCGAACGGAGGTGGCCAGGCCGGTGCGATCCACCGTGAGAGTTTCGGTGTTGCTACTTTCGAGGAAGGCTTCGGCGGAGACATCCCGTTTGCTGCCATCGGCGTAGGTGGCGATGACGTTAAACTGCTGTTTCATCCCCGGCATCGGGATGGTCATGTCTTTGGGGAACATCTCGATCTTGGCGACGCGAGTCGCACTCAAATCCTGTTTCACACCTTCGGCGATCCACTGTTTGACGAGTTCGTAGTAAGGCTCGCCTGGCTGCATCGTCACCCCGCCCACGTGTGGCACTGCACCAATTGGCTTCAAGAGCATGAGGCTGCGTTCTGGGGCAGCGCGATTGAAGCGTCGGCCTTCGATATCGTCGGTGAGAGCGCGGTGGTCGTAGATCGGGTCGTAGCCACGAAGCGAGAGTTTGAAGCCGTTTTTCCCTTGAGCGCCACCATGGCACGTGCCTTGGTTGCAACCCATCTTCGAGAGGGCCGGTTGGACATCTTTGACGAAGCTGACCGGTTGCGAGACCTTGGCATTTTTGACGACGACAGGCACCGTCACCTTCTGGCCTGCGATCTCGCCCGTCAGTTCACCGGTACCATCGGCCGTGGGGCGAACTTGACCTGCGGGAGTGATGGTCACAGGCTTCGGAGCCGTCCACTTCATCATCCGCGTGACGTCAACGATGTCACCGGAATCGAGCTTCGCCGTGACGACGAGCTGCGAGTAGGCGTAGGTCTGATCCAGGTTCACCGCTGACGGCGAGACCGAAAGCGAAGCGACCTTTGCCCCTTTGGGCAAGGCTTCTTCGGCCTGCAAGACACTCGCTGTGAAGAGGGCGAGAGTGAGTAAAAGATATCGCATGATGGAGATTCTCATGGAGGTTATGTGTGGTAGGCTCGGTTTATTTGGCAGCGGTTTTGCGATCCATCGGAACCGCGAGGACGTCTTTGGTCAGCTTGCCTGTCGCTGGATCATGGAACCAGATTTTGCCATCAAAACCGGACGAGACAACAGCTTTGCCATCCGGCGACCACGTCACAGCATACACTGGGCCGGTGATCTTTTCGCACTTCACCGGTTTGGCCGTATCGACGTCGTAGACCCAGACTTGGCCCTGGCCATCGAGGCTCGAAGCCGCAGCGAAGCGCTTGCCTTCGCGGTCGAATTGCAGGCTCGAAATGCGGCCCGTCATGGCCTCGAATTCTTTGATCTTGTTGGCATCATCGCCGATGACCCGCTTGACTTCGCGGTGCATCTTGTAGAGCCGTGGTTTGCCATCCGAACCCGCACAGAGCAACTCATCGTAGACTTGGGCCGTGGCGTTCGGCGTGTCATCGGAGACCTTGGCCATCTTCTTCTCTTTCAGCGGCCGACGGTCCACAGCGATCAACCCGCCCTTCAAGGCACCCGGTGTGATGCTGGTGACGTTATCGATGAATCGTTGTGTTGAGACTTCTGTGAGCTTCATCGACATATCCCGGCTCACACTGACGAGGTGTTTCCCATCGACGCTGAAGATGGTGTTTAAAACCCAGTCCGAGTGGGTACCCATGAAGAGCACTTGCTTGCCCGTCTGGGCGTCGATGGCCCGGACGGTGTTGTCGCCACAACCGAAGGCAATCAGGCTGCCATCGGGGGACCAACTCACGCCATAGATGGTGTCAAAAGTCGCTGGGGCTGAGAATTTCAAGTTCTGCTTCTCGACATCCCAGACTTGCACTTCCCCCGATCGGCCCGGGTTCCCAGCCGCAGCAGCGAGGAGCTTGCCGTTCGGTGAGAACGCCAGTGATTGCACTCGCTCCGAAAGGCCAATCAGCCGACCGATGATGGCACTGCCATCGCCTTTATGCAGCACGATTTCATGGTAACCGGTCACCGCGAGCGTGTTGCCATCAGGCGAAAAAGCGAGCGAGGTCACGACCGGCGGAGCCTGGTAGACAGGTGGCTTATCGGGGGTGATGGCCGCGACCATGGCCGTCTTCGGCGTATCGTCCGTGGCACCTTCTTTGATCCAGCGCGTGACCAGGTCTATTTCGAGGGCTTTCAGTGGATCGCGGTTCTTGGGCATCTCCGCTTTGCCATCGTGGACTAGAATCTCGGCGATCAGGTAACTTGCTTCCGGTTTGCCAGGGACAATACTCGGTTTCTTGGTCTCGCCGGGTTTCATCAGGCTGGCGAAGTCCGTCATGATGTAGTCGCCATTGGCTCGGGCGGGTTGATGGCAGCCTTGGCACTGCTGGACGAAGATGGGTCGGATCTCTTTGTAGAAGCTCACTTTGCCGGATGTTTTCTCTGGCTCCGCCGCCGGTAGCACCAACGCGGAGACCACCAGGCCAACTGCCGCAAGGGAGAGTTTCATTCGTGTCACCACAAACCGGGAGAAAGATGTCGGCTTCGCCGACCATAGGCAGGTTGAAAGAATGATAACACTTCACATTGGATTCTGCCAACGAAATTCCCACTTCGAGAGGCTTTCACTTCATCAATTCCGCGACGCGATTCTTGGCTTCTTCGAAGGTGAGGAGTTGTTCGCGGGCTTCGGGGTGTTGGCGGAACCAGGAGTAGACGAGCAGGACGCTGTCGACGGTCTTGTAGGTGATCTCGGTCGTGGTGTTGGGGATCGCGGCCGTTTGTTCGAGGAGTTTGAGCATGGCCTCGGCTTGTGGGCCGGGCTGGGGTTCGCGGGCCACGGCTTGCACTTCGCCGTGGCGGATCAAGTACCACATCACCCGGCCATCGTCTGCGGCAAGCGGGTAGACGAAGCTCCCCTGTTGGCGGGCACTGCGGAGGAAGGTGAGCCGGTCTTCGATCCAGGTGAGCGGCACAAGGCGATCGCGTAGGGCTTGGGCCTGTTCGAAGAGGAGTTGGTTCGAGGCCATCCGCATCCGCTTCGTGAGTTCGGTGAGTGGTGTGCGATCCCGACCATCTAGGAAGGCTTTGGCCGCTCGGGATTTCGCTGAGTATTCCGCCCGCGAACAACTGCCGACACATGGCCCGAGGCAGTTTTGCAATTCATGGCGTAAGCATCGAGGCGAGCGGTCTTCGGGGAACAGCTCCGGTTGGTCGGCAAACATGAGCGGCACCGTCTGCGGGCAATCTCGCAACTGGAACCAATCGTTGAGCCGACGCACCACAGACTTCAACCTACCCCGCCCAACGAGCGGCCCGTAACAGGCCATCTCTTTGCCTGTGGGGTTGCGAGTCAGATATACGTAGGGTGCGGGGGTTTTGCCGAGGGCTAAGTAGATGTATCGCCGTGGGCCAGGCATGCCGACGACGTTGAAGCGTGGGCGAAAGTGGCGGATCAGTTCGAGTTCCCGAAGCAGGGCCGCGAGTTCGTCTGCGGTGTGTTCCCAGACCAGCCGATGGGTGTGGTAAATGATCTTCCCGGCCTTGGGGTGCCTGCTGTTTTTACGAAAGTAGCTGAGTAACCGAGACCGCAAGTTCTTGGCTTTGCCGATGTAAATGACACGATCCTTGGCATCGAGCATCCCGTAAATCCCCGGTTCCGTCGGGGATTTCTCACGTACCGCGGCCTGGAGCTTCCCTGCCCCGTGAATCCTCAGCGACTTGCCCAGCGGCACTTCGCCCGCAGGCCGGAACAGGCTTGGCCCGAAGCCTGTGAAGTGGTCCGTTTCGAAGAGCGTCTTCGCGTTCGCGTCCCCATCCTGGGATTTGGTCCGCATTATTGGCATCCTATAATCGTCAAGGTCGTGCCTATTGTAACCGCAGTACGGTGGGAAACATCTCCGGTTAGAGCGAGGACAATGAGAAGTGCAGTTTTTAAGAAACCGCGCGTGCTGAACAACGCGGTCTTGATGGTCGGCTTGCTGGTCTATGCCATTCGGGGTGGGTGTTCCATCGGTAGGCTCTTCAAGATGTTGTCGAAGATGGTGTCGACAGGGTCGAGAGCCGAGATGTGCTTCACCAAGTCTTGGCGTTCGTAGTGTTCCAGCAGAGTGTCGGTGTTCTTGTGGAACTCGACGAGACGTCGGCGGACGGTTTCTTCGCGGTCGTCTTCACGGCAAATCAACGACGAACCGCAGAGGTCGCAGACATCCGGTTGTTTTGGCTTCTGGGCATGAAGGTGATACGGGGCTGCACATTTCGGGTTCGAGCAGACACGGCGATAGCTGATCCGCTCAACCACTTCATCGTCGGCAATGGCCAAGTTGATCACTGCATCGAGCTTCGAATAGACCTGACGCAATAGGGCATCGAAGGCAATGGCCTGGGCGTAAGTCCGTGGGTAGCCATCGAGCACAAATCGAGCGGGGCGGTTGTCGCTACGGAACAAGTCCGCGACCATCTCGTTGACGAGAGGATCGGGAACCAGCAACCCCTGCTTGATGAGCGGTTCGGCTTCCAGACCCACTGGAGAGCGTTGTCGGATGGCTTCGCGGAGGATGTCTCCGGTGCCGATGTATGTGAGGGAAAGCGTCTTGATCAGACGTTTTGCCTGTGTTCCTTTACCGCTTCCGGGCGGGCCAACCAGTACCAAACGCATCCGTATTCCTGCCCCACAAGCGGCGAGCCATTGGGTGGGATCATCCACACCAAAAACTCATTTTCCGAAGCACTCCCGCTCTCAGCAAGGGCAAGTTGAGATTTACTTGGCTCCGGGTGGCAAACCGGCGTTCTTGAGGTTCGAGTGGTAGATCTTGGGGAAGTATTGATACAAGTCAAACTTCGGGTCATTCTCCCCATCATGGCACTTACGGCAGATGCTGTAAACCACTTCCGCGACGGCTTTCTGCTCCGGTGGAAGTTTGAAACTGCCACGGTCGATTTCCTTGATCTCGGCCAGTTTCTTGATGGTCGCCAAGTCTGGCATTCGGTCGGTCGGTTTGGTCTTCCATGGGGAGAGGGTTGCGAGAAGTTTCTTGTCCAGTGGGTTCTTGGAGTGGGCACTGCCTGGCCCGTGACAGTTCTCGCAACTGTTGTGCTTAAGGTGGGCCGACTTCTTCGCGTCCTCGAAACCAGACTGGTAATCGAAACCCGTCGTATGGCAGACGAGGCATTCTCCATCGAACTCACGAAGTGTCGGTCGCTTCGAATACTTGGCTTCGAGAGCCTCGTAAGCATGACTATGCTTGCTCGCCTTCCAGACGCCGAACTCCGCGGGGTGACACTTGGCACACGTCTCGGGGCCGACATACTCGAGCTTCGCGTCAGGCAATTGAATCTGGGCGCTGTGTTGAATCTTCTTGCTCTTGTACTCGGCCAGCAAGTTTTGGTCTTTCACGGCTTGAGCGTAGTTCTGCAAGATCCCCAAGACAGGGTTCGCCTTCTCGGCCTCGGCGGTTTCTGGAGTGAGGTACTCTTCCTTGAGTTCGATCCGTTGATGTTTGACATCGTAACTATCGCCTTGCTTGAACAGGCCCACGACGACCACCGATTGCCCCTTGTGGCCGACTTGCACGATGCGGGTTTTGCCGCCGTTGACCAGCGTGGGGTTCGAGGGTGGCTCCGAGTCGTCAGATTGGCAGAGGATCATTTGGAACTGCGGAAACGCTTTGGCGGCATTCATGGCCTCCTCCATTTTGCCGACGTACATGAGGATTTTGAAGTCCGGCTTGGCGGGATGCTGATCAATTTTGACGAGGCATTCTTGGATCGCGGCAGCCGACGTGGCGCTGTTGTCTTTGTCGCGGGGGAAGTCATACTGTTTATCCACGGCCACGACCTTATCGGCGACTGTCGGGCCGATGACACTCACGACGGCAAATGCCGGTTGCCCAGGCTTAGCGACGATTTCGTAAGGCTCGACCATGAGCCGATCTTTCGGGTCACCACCTGGGAAGAACTCCTCGCGGCGGAAGGTCTGCGTGACTTTGCCCATGTTGTCACGTTTCACCCCGAGCAGGTTAGCGCTGAGGATGAACGGCGGCTTGTTGGGTTGGTTGAGAGTGTAGGTGCTGAGCAAATCGAAGAGCTGCGAGGAAAAGTCGTATTCACCCAAACCCACCGCGACGTACCCCATGCTGGCCAGGGATTCCATCGAGGCTTTGTATTTCAAGAGGTTCTGTTTCGGCAGACCTTTGGGAGGAGCAATGTCTCCCAGGTCGAGGCCGACGACGGGCCAGCCTTTGGCTTTCAGGGAGGTGATGAGGTTCGCCCGGCGTT
>JBOFPH010000005.1:0-140820 GCA_051659845.1 Fimbriiglobus sp.
ACAGGCCGGGGTCCGAAGAAACCTCGGACCGGAAAAGTGAGCCATAAGCCAGGTGCGAATTATTCAACTCAAAGAGAGATTAACAAACAAAAGTCAAATGTTTAAAGCCCTGCCTCACAGAGGCCAGCTACAGAAGATTATTCACAAGATGTATGTCGAGTTCAGTGAGAACTCTCTTTTTTCGATCCTGTTAATCCTGATCATCCTGTCTGATAACACCCGATTCGTTGGGACAGGGAACTGGAAACCACTGGAATTGAACCAAGCCGGTTTTTCGAATCCATCAACTCGTGGTCAACGGTCCGAGTTCGACCTTGAGCCAAGCTCGGGCGTATTGCCACATGCGGTCTGCCGTGGCGGGGGAGATGCCTAAGCTCGTTGCCGCTTGTTCGCCGGTCAGCCCGGCAAAGTAGCGGAGTTCTACGAGCTTGGCGTGGTCGGGCTTCTGTTCCGCGAACCTCGTCAGGGCTTCATCAAGGGCCAGGAGTTCGGGGTCGGGGAGTGGGGCGGCGATCTCGGGCATCTCAACGCGCTCGGCTTCGCCACCACGTTTCGAGGTGAGCTTGGCCCGGGCACGATCGACAAGAATACGCCGCATCGCGGTCGCGGCGACGCGGAGGAAATGGGTGTGGTCGTTCCAAGAAATCGGGGACTGGGCGAGCCTCAGCCAGGCTTCATGAACCAGAGCCGTGGCGTCGAGTGTTTGCCCACGTGCCTCGGCGGCCAGTTTACGAGCGGCAATGCGACGCAACTCGTCGTAGATCTCTTCGAGTTCGAGGCTCATGGCAGCGGCTGTTCCTCGAAGGGGCGTTGAAGATCCAACTCGGGATGATGTGCTGCAATCCACTGGGCTGCATCATGGGTCGTGCGGAACTTGGGCTTCAGCCAACGCCCTTGGGTGACCCCTGGATGCAACGCGATGCCGCCGATGACCATGTGTTGCTCTTCGGTTTTGTGGAATTTGTCGTAAATGGCATCGGGGAAAACCAGCTCCTCGAGCCGTCGAAGGATGATTTTGCGATTGTCGCCCACCGCATCTGGTTGTTTGAGTAGGTTCACGATGAAGGGGACCGAATCACAGTGATGCAGAATCGCCGCGAAATTCTCTTCATTCAGAGTTCCACTGGTGCTCAGTCGGAAGGATTTGAAGTATTTCGTGATCAACTCCTGGCAAAGCCGTGACCGGTTCTGTGCGGGCAAACAAGGAGCCAGGGCCATGTATTGTGGCCAGTAAACTTCGAGTTCCTCGGAATGATCCAGCCTAGACCAATAGGCCTCACACTGTTTTGCCTCCAGCCGATAAGCCAAGGCACGGAGTCCAGGAGCCACAGCTAATTGGGCGTACCAGTTTGGGTCTTTGCGGAAGATATCTGCAAGCACTTCGTATCGCTTCTGCGCACTCGCGGAATCCAGTTTGGGAGCGATACGAACGATATTTTGGCCGATCGAGTTCAACTCGTCACTCGAAGTGGTTTTGCTTAAAAGCGATACCAAGCCGTCGAGAGTTTTTTCATCGTCAAACCTCAGTGACAGAGCTGTAATCGCACCGACGGTATCTCTCTCCCAGCCATCGGTACGAGACTTGTTCACTCCGTCCGACAGTTCATCGAATTGCTGCTGAGCGATCTCAGGTGGAAGCAACGGTGCCAACAACTCGAGGTGGAGCTTAGCGATTCGGACAGCATCGCGATCGGGTGTTTTCTTGAGGATTTCTAGATACTTTGTGAAGTACTTAGTAGCATCGATCCTCGGAAGAAACGCAACCATGATGTATGACAATTCGTTGTAGACATATCGATGGGTCGTCTCAACACTCGAGTGGTTTGCAAACCGGGTAAAAAGTTCGTCGTATACCAGTTGACTATCCGAGGCTGATAACCGCGGAACCATGGCGAGGATAGCTTCGGAAGTTTCGTTTGTCCGTGTATTTTTATCCTGCATAGTCATCGAAGCGAACAGGACATCGAATGCAAGCTTGGCACGTTTCTCATCGGTTTTTGGTGCCAATCTGGCCAACGCATCTGACAAGATGTTGGCATTCTGAAATGTGGACTTCCTGATGTTATCGAGGAGAAGATCAAAATGAACTGCCGCTTTTGATGAATCGAGTTTTGCAATCAAAGCGACAATCACATTCCCTGCAGCAAACGCCGGGTCATACGTCGTCTGTTTGCTGACATGAAGCACAAGTGTTTCAAAACTTTTCTGGGCCAAGTCTGGTGGCAATTTGGAAGTGAGTGCAGGAAGAACCCGAGCTTTGGCGATGAGATTCTCATTTTGAGCAGAACCAACAAACTCGTTCAGGAGTGATTCAAACTGACCTGTTGCATACCCAGAATCCAAGTTGGGTGCCAGGGAGATGAGTACACTCACTGCGGCATCAGACGACTCGCCGTTGATCGGCTTGGCGAGGACTTTCAGGAGCTCCTCAAACTGCACACGAGAGGCAGCGGCATTCAATCGAGGAGCCAGGGTGTTGAGGCAGTCTGCGATCGCCCAGACGGAGTGTTTGTTCGTGGTCGTATTCAAGATACCGACCAACGTCGTGAACACTTTCTGCGATTCGGTCACGTCCAATTTTGGGGCCAGAGCCTCCATACCGTACCGTGCGGCAGTCGAAGTCTCTTCATTGGTGCTGCTGCTCACCATCCCAACGAAACGGCTGAAAGCTTGAGGATCAGGATCGACAGAGGCCTTCATCACGTCAAGGCAACGACCAATCGCTCGATTCGAATACTCCTTCGGGGGAGTCTGTTGCAGTCGCGCGAGGAGTTTCTTCGTTGCAGCTCGAGCCATTTCAGGTTCGGCTCTGTGGGCCATCTCAATCAGGGCCGTTTGCATCCCGTCGCGAGAGTTGTCGTAGGTTGGGATGATCGCATTTCCCAGCCAGCCGATGAGGCTTTCCCACAACTCCACTTCTTGATCAGGGCGGATGAGCCGCGGCAAGCGGTCAACGAAATTCTCCCAGTCCCATAATTTTTTCTGCTTTTTCAGCGTCTCGAAGTGGCGATGAAGTGACGGAATATCGACTTCACCCAGTTCCGCGGCCAGCCAGGTGGCACAGAGCCGGATGCGTGGGTCGGCTTGGGTGTCGGCTTGGGCTTTGCGGCAGATGACGAGAGCTTCTTGACGGCGTTTTGCACTCGTGCCAACGACGGCCTGCATGAAGTATTCCGACCGCCGGGCAACTCGTAAAGCCAATTCCCCATCTTGGAGTGCCTGTTCGAGGCAAAGAAGTTTGATCCGGTCTTGAGGCTGCGAGGATAACTCGACGAAGGCGAAATGTTCGGCGGTGTCAATCGTCGAGGTGTTGTAACCGATGGGCCGAAAGATGCTGCGGATCAGCGTCATTTCCGCCTCGTTCCGAGCCGTCGTCGCATTCGCGGCTTCTTCGTTGGCCCGTTCGGCTTCCTGTTCGGCGCGGATCAGGCCGTAGGTCGTGCCAGCGATGCCGATCGTGAGCACTCCCGTCACCGTACTCGCGGCGATGACGAAGCTCTTGTTCTTGCGGATGAATTTCCGCATCCGGTAACTCAAGCTCGGCGGCACCGCCTCGACGGCTTCGCCAGAGAGATAACGTTCGATGTCTTGAGCGAAGCTGTTGGCGCTTTCGTAACGCCGTTCGCGCTGCTTTTCCAGGCTCTTCATCACGATCCAGTCGAGTTCGCGGCGCAAAAGCCCCGTCAGCTTGTCCGGATCCATGCCACGATTCCCCGAGAGCAGCGGCAAGCCACCCGCGGTGCTCAGTTTCGCGCTAGGCCGGGGCGGATCTTCTTCACGGACCACCCGCAAGATTTCGAGCAAACCCGCCTTCTCCAGATCTTCCCGAGCAAACGGCGGCGAACCGGCGAGTAGCTCATACAGGAGCACACCGAGGGAATAAACATCGCTGCGGGTATCGATGTCGAGGTTATTGAGGCTCGCCTGTTCGGGGCTCATGTACTGCGGCGTACCGACGACCCCGCCAAACGCCGTCATGTAACTGGCATCCGTCAGGCTGCCGCCGGTGGCCTTGGCGATGCCGAAGTCAATGACCTTGGGGATCGGCTTGTCGTCGTAAAGAGCGACGATCACATTCGAAGGCTTGATGTCCCGGTGGATGATCCCTTTCATGTGGGCGTGTTGGATCGCTCCGCAGACTGGCAAGAACAGCCCCAGTCGCTCGCGGGGGTTCAATTTCCGGATATCGCAAAAGGTCGTGATCGGGACACCCTTGACGAGTTCCATCACAAAGAAGGGGCGGTTTTCATGAAGCCCGCCATCGAGGATTTTGGCAATGTTGGGGTGATCCATCACCGCGAGAGCTTGACGCTCGGCTTCGAATCGCGCGAGTACGCCTTTGGAGTCCATCCCAGCTTTGATGAGTTTGATGGCCACGAGCCGCTTGATCGGCACAGTCTGCTGGGCACGCCAGACGCTGCCCATGCCCCCTTCGCCGATGTTATCCAACAACTTGTACTTCCCCGCCACGACTTGCCCCGCCGCCCCGACGGGTTCGTGGTGCGTGCGGGTGTTCTGCAAATCGAGAGACTTGGGCGATGGCACAAATCCAGCCGTCTGGGCGTCCGCGTTCAACAGGGCGAGCACTCTTGCTTGCAGTGCGGGGTTGCCCAGGCAGTGCTCTTGCAAGAGCGCCAGTCGTTGGGCTTCCGGGGTATTCAACGCGAGTTCGAACAAGGCTTCTTCGGTCATATTGACACCTCCACCTCTCTCAGCGAGATTTTCAGACGCCGAGCCTCAGCAATCCATCAACTTGGCGGCAAATTTTCTGAATCGACGATATCCGATGCGACTGGAGGTTTCTTGAACCCGTACGGGCAGTGTCGGCAGCCACTTTCGCAGCAGTAGCCTCGTTCGCGGTGGAAGGTTTCCGTGAAGACCCACCGGCCGTTTTCGATGTAGTAATCGCGCCCCTCGACGAGGGGATGTTTCGGACGGTAAGGTGGGCGTGGCGGCATGGGGAATCTCGGGGCAAGGAACTATCATGAGGATGATAGCCAATTTGCCCTCCGGGAAATCGAGACCTTTATGCCACAGTCTGGGCCGACGTTTGCACCACGCTCCTCGGGGATTCTCTTGCACCCGAGCAGCCTGCCGGGGCCATTTGGCATCGGCGACCTCGGGCCAGAAGCCTACCGCTGGATCTTGACTCTGCAAGCCATGAAGCAGACCTGGTGGCAAATCCTGCCGCTGGGGCCGACGGGTGCTGGGAACTCGCCGTACCAATCGTTCTCGGCCTTCGCCGGGAATATCGCTCTACTCAGCCCAGAGATGTTACAACGGGACGGCTTACTGCCCAACGACTACCCAACACCAGTAGGCGTTTCTGATGAGCAGGTTCAGTACGGGGTGGTGCTTCCGGCGAAAGCCGCGATGCTGCGAGCGGCCTGGGGCCGGTATCGAGGCGGCGGGGCAGGGCACCTGCGGCATGATTTCGAAGTTTACCAGGACCAGGAGAAAAGTTGGCTCGAAGATTACGCCACGTTCATGGCCATCCGCGAAGCCCTCGGGGGCCGTAGCCTTGCCGATTGGCCGAAGGAAGTCCGCGAGCGACAGCCGATCGCCCTCGGGGAACTCGAGCGCACCCTCGCCGATGAAATCCTGATGCATCGCTTTGGCCAGTTCCTCTTTGACCGCCAGTGGATGGCGCTGAAACGATATGCCCATGAACATGGCGTGAAAATCATCGGCGATGCCCCGATCTTCGTGGCCATGGACTCCGCCGATGTCTGGGCCAACCCAGGCGAGTTTCTCTTGGACTCGGAATTGAAGCCAAGTGCCGTCGCTGGGGTGCCACCGGATTACTTCAGCCCGACTGGGCAACACTGGGGCAACCCACTTTACGACTGGGCCAAGATGGCCGAGACTGGCTTTCGTTGGTGGATCGCTCGCGTGAAGCGTAACCTGGCCCAAGTCGACCTCGTGCGGCTCGACCACTTCCGTGGCTTTGCTGCGGCTTGGCACATCCCGGCTGGCGAAACGACGGCCATGAACGGCCAGTGGGTCGATGGACCCCGCGGAGCCTTGTTCGAAGCCCTCGAAAAGGCTCTCGGCAAACTCGCGATCATCGCCGAGGATTTGGGATTGATCACCGACGATGTCCATGAGTTGCGATTGAAACATCAATTGCCGGGAATGCGTGTCTTACAATTCATGTTGGGTGGCCCTGAGAACCCGTATTGGCCCCATAACTACGACCCACTCACGGTCTGTTACACCGGCACCCACGACAACAACACGACCAACGGCTGGTTCACCACCCTCAACGACCACGACCGCGAACGACTGGCCCAATACCTCGGCCACGGCTTGCCCAACCCTGCCGATGCTCTGGTTCGGCTGGCGTGGTCCTCCACGGCGATCCTGGCGGTCGCTCCGTTGCAGGACATTTTGGGCCTCGGTGGCGAAGCGCGAATGAACGTCCCCGGTGTTGCCGATGGCAACTGGGGCTGGCGGTTCCAGGCTCATCTCTTCCCCCAAGGCACCCTGGAACGCGTCGCCGAGTGGACGCGGATTTATCACCGAATCCCGGGTTGAGTGGGAATAAGTTTCGACGATCTGGGTCGTTTACATATCGGAGTTCCATATCACCTGGAGTCTGGATATGTATCGAATCTATGGTTTGTTGTTGATAGGATCTCTCTTCATCATCGGTTGTGGTGGGGCACCCAACTCCACTGGCTCCGCTTCCTATCCCGCTCCCGATGGAATCCGTGGGGCCGCAAGGCCCGAGGCGGGCGCGAGGCAGAAGTTTGAGCCTGGCGAGGCAGCACCCGATGCGAAACATCCTGCGGATGACCAGTTTGGTGCGCAGTTCGGGCGGTTCATGGAGAACCCCTTTGTCAAAGTCCAAGGGGAAGCCGCGTTATCCACGTTCGGCGTCGATGTTGATACCGCGAGTTATTCCATCGTGCGGCGTTTCTTGAATGGCGGTTCGTTGCCACCTGCCCAGGCCGTGCGCCTCGAAGAGATGGTGAACTATTTCCCCTATCAGGATGCACCGCCTGACAAAGGCGACCCTTATGCCGTGCGGGTCGAGATGGCCGATTGCCCCTGGCAGGCGAAGCACCGTTTGGCTCGTATCGCCGTCAAAGCTCAGCCCATCGCCAACGACAAACGCCCGCCGAGTAACCTCGTGTTCTTGATCGATGTCTCTGGCTCAATGGATCTCCCCAATCGATTACCACTCGTGAAGTCGTCGCTTAAGATGCTCGTGAACCAGCTGAGCGAAAATGACCGCGTCTCGATGGTTGTGTATGCTGGGGCTTCGGGTCTGGTGCTCGATTCCACCAGTGCCGTGAACAAGTCCATGATCCTGGAAGCCCTGAACCGGCTCAACGCGGGTGGTTCGACCAACGGCTCTGGCGGATTGCAACAGGCTTACGATGTCGCAGTGCGAAACTTCATCCACAATGGCACAAACCGGGTGATTCTCTGCACCGACGGCGACTGGAACGTCGGCACCACCTCCACCCAAGCCCTGATTCAACTTGTCGAAGAGAAACGGAAGACCGGCGTGTTCCTGAGTGTCTTCGGCTTCGGTATGGGCAACCTCCGCGACGAAATGATGGTCCAACTCGCGGGCAAAGGCAACGGCAACTATGGCTACATTGACACACCCAAAGAGGCCCATAAGGCCCTGGTCGAACAGCTTTCGGGAACACTCGTCACCGTGGCGAAGGATGTCAAAATCCAGATCGAGTTCAACCCCGCCGTCATCCAGTCGTACCGCCTGCTGGGTTACGAAAAACGCATCCTCGCCGCTCAAGATTTCCACGACGACACCAAGGACGCCGGTGAGATGGGTGCGGGCCATGTTGTCACGGCGTTCTACGAACTCATCCCCACAGGCACTTCATCACCTGCGGGCGATGAAGTGGAGCTTCGCTACCAGACCGAGAGGGTGAGTGTCCCCATCAAAAAGAACTCCACCGAAGATGCCTTCATGCTCCGCATGCGACACAAAAAACCGGACGTCACGGACAGCATCTACCGTGAAATGCCGGTGGCGAACAAGACCGTGCCCTATGCCCAAGCCAGCGAGGATTTCCGCTTCGGGGCCGCGGTCGCCGAGTTCAGCCTGCTCCTGCGACAGTCTCATTACCGTGGAGCTTCGAGCTATCGCTCAGTCCTAGAGTTGGCACAGTCCGCGAAGACCTTTGACCCGAGCGGCTATCGTGCCGAGTTCCTCGAACTCGTCCGCACCGCCCAACGCTTCTCCGGTCAGAAGTGATGGAAATGCAACCTCACCCCCAACCCCTCTCCGAAGCGGCTTTGGTATGGTCACATCTCCGATTTCCAAAGGCAACCTCATCCCCCCAACCCCCTTCTGCGATGCGGAGAAGGGGGAGAGAAACCCTTGAAAACAAGCTATTTGCGCAATTTCTGGCTCCCCTCTCCGTTTCGGAGAGGGGTCGGGGGTGAGGTTGTATTTCAAAGCCGAAAACGACTTGTGACCAACCCCTCTCCGAAGCGGAGAGGGGAGCAAAACCCTACAAAACATGGCTGTTTGTGCAAAGACTGGCACCCCTCTCCGTTTCGGAGAGGGGCCGGGGGTGAGGTTGCCTTTCAGCCAAAAACACCTCGATTTCAAAAGCCAAAAAGATGTGACTGGTGAAGGGTCGGGGCCGGGGTGAGTGGAATTTCCAGCCAGATCGGGAATAAGTTTTCCCGGTCTGGCTCGTTCTTATATCGGAATGAAATATCACCGGGAGACAGGACATGCCGCGTCTATCAGCTTTGCTGTTCGTTTTGTCCTGTTTCATGCTCGGATGCAGTTCGGGAACGAGTACCGGCAATGCCGCCCCTGAGATGATGATGGCTCGCATGGCCCCGCAAGCGGCTGCGGCTCCAGGTGGTAAACCTGAAGCGGCTCCTGTGAATCAGGCGGCGATCGAACGCCGCATCATCCACACCGCCACTGTTGAAGTCCAAGCCCCGGACCTCGAAACCGTGCAAAGCGAAGTCGAAACACTCGCGATCGAATGCAAAGGCTACATCTCCAAAAGCGACATCCAAGGTCGCCGTGGGAGCAACCGCCGTGGCAGTTGGACCCTCAAAGTACCGACACCGGCTTACCGCACGACCCTCACCAAGCTCTTGAAGTTGGGGACACCGATCAAGAACAACTCCGATTCGCAAGACGTGACCGAAGAATTCGTTGACCTCACGGCTCGCATCAAAAACATGAAAACCGAAGAGGAGACGTTGAATAAACTTCTCAAGGATTCGGCACTCCGCATTGAAGATATTCTCAAGCTCCGCGAGGCCATCTCCAAAGTGCGCATGGATATCGAGCGAGCCGAAGGCCGGTTGAAGTTTCTGACCGACCGCACCGACCTCGCCACCATCGATTTCCTAGCCACCGAAGAAATCGAGTACAAACCCACAGCCCCCGTTGGCCCACAGACTTTCACCGAGCGGGTGAGCAACAGCTTCACCAAGTCTTGGTGGGCGATGGTCGATAGTCTCGAATTGTTCTTGCTGTTTTTGGTCAGTTGGTTGCCGTACTTGCCGTTTCCTGCGGGGTTCTTGGCGTTGGGTTACATGATTCGCAGGACGATTCGCTCGAAGCCGCCGGCGTCGGCTCAACCTGGAACATCAACATAAATGACCCCTTCATCAATACTCGTGGGGTAGGTTTTGATTTTATGTTTGGGCATGTTGCAATACTCGCCTGTATCCAATTTGAAGCACCAATAATGCCATGGACAGGTGATGGTGCCATTCTCGACGTGGCCGCCGGAGAGCGAGGCCCCCGCATGAGGGCAACGGTCTTCGACGGCATAGACGTTTCCGCCATCATGGATCAAAGCCACGTCTTGGCCCTGCAACTGCACCACGGCAGCCGAGCCTTCGGGGAGGTCTTCAAGAGTCGCAACGGGGATTCGCATGGGGGTGATCCGGAGATTCTCGCTTGTCTCAAGATAGTTTAGCTCCTTAACTGAGGAAACACACTTGCGGCAAGGTGGCTGACATGGTCGAAGTTGAAAACAAATATCGCACCGCGGATTGGGAGCCTCTCCAATCGCTTCTCCTAGCGTGGGGTGCGATCCCCGCCGCACGCCGGGAAGACACCGATCACTACTTCAACGCACCTGATCGGGACTTCGCCCAAACCGACGAAGCCTTTCGCCTTCGTCGTATCGGCCCGAAGAACATCCTCACCTACAAAGGCCCAAAACAGGACACGTTCACGAAGACACGCACCGAACTCGAGCTGGATTTGGCCGATGGCCCGAGTGCGGCGACTGATGCCGTGAAGCTCGTGGCTTGCCTCGGCTACCGCCCGGTGGCCGTCGTCACCAAGACGCGCGAAGTCTGGAAGTTCGAGCGGGGTGGTTTCCACTTCGAAGCCTGCTTTGATGATGTCGGCGCGATCGGGAAGTTCGTCGAACTCGAAACTCAAGCCGAACCGGCCAACGTTGATGCGGCCAAGAGTGCCTTACTGGCCGTGGCCGCGGAGCTGGGGCTAAAGGATGTTGAGCGGAACTCGTACCTCCAGCTTCTTTTGGGCCGACCGAAGAAATCGGGAGGTATGGCGTGAGCCTGACGACCCTGAACACGATCGACGAAACCCGTTCACATCTGCACGCCATCCGCAAGCTGGGCCAGGCGATCGTGTTCGTACCGACGATGGGAGCACTCCACGAGGGCCATGCGGCACTGGTGCGTGCCGCCAGCAAGACGGGCGGGTATGTGGTCGTCTCGATTTTCGTGAACCCGACGCAGTTCGGCCCGAATGAAGATTTCCATCGTTACCCACGCACTCTGGAAGCCGATCAGACGCTATGTGCAGCCGCCGGGGCCAGCCTGATCTTCCACCCTTCGCCTGCCGAGATGTACCCGGGCGAGGCCCATGCTTACGTCGATGTGCTGGGATTAGGCGACCATCTTTGTGGTCCGTCTCGGCCTGGGCATTTTCGCGGCGTCTGCACGGTGGTTTTGAAGCTCTTCAACATCGTCCAACCGGACATTGCCATTTTCGGCGCGAAGGACGGCCAGCAAGCTCGCATCTTGCGAAAGATGACGCTCGACCTCAACGTGCCCACAACGATTCAGATCGAGCCGACGGTGCGTGAAGCCGATGGCCTGGCGATGAGTTCGCGGAACCGCTACTTGTCCGCGGAAGAGCGAGCCGTGGCGCCGAGGATCTACGAGGCCCTGCAATCGCTTCAAACCGAGGCCCGCGGGGGTCAGCGTGATGTTGTCGTGCTCGAAGCGAATTTGCGTGCGAAGCTCCAGGCGATTCCGGCGGCGAAGCTCGATTACGCGACCATTGTCGATGACGTCACCATCGCGCCGATCACTCGCCTCGATAGGCCGGCGTTTTGTGCGGTGGCCGTGTTCCTGGGCCGAACCCGCTTGATTGATAACGTGACCTTGGGTTGAGACTTTTCCACGAGGCTTTGCCCATGACGAACCCGCTCTTTGGCCCCGAACTCGTGGGCATGCTCGAAGACAAAGACACGCAAGGGCTGCAAGCCGCGTGCGAGAACATCCACCCCGCCACCCTCGCTGAGACCCTCGAAGACTTCAGCGATGACCAAGTTTGGGAGATCATTTCCCCCAGCGACATCCGGACTCAGGCCGCGATTTTTGAGTACCTCCCACCCGCTCGGCAATTGACACTTCTGGAGCAAACCCAACGCCCGCAGATCGGTGGTTTGATCGGCAAGATGTCCCACGACGACCGCGTGGACTTGTTGCAACGCCTCTCGGATCGCACCAAAGAGCGGCTGCTTCGAGCCGTCGATGAAGCCGACCGGCGCGACATGGCCACGCTCTTCACCTACGACAAAGACACCGTCGGCGCGCTGATGACGACCGACTACGCTTGGATTCCACCGACACTGACCGCGGCCGAGGCCATCGACCAACTCCGCACCCAAGCCCCCGATAGCGAGACGATTTACTACATCTACGTCCTCGCGGAAGCCACTCGGCTCTCGACGGGCACTTTGGCTCCACGCAAGCTCTTAGGTGTGATCTCGCTGCGGGACTTGATCCTCGCCTCCCGGCACATGCTCATCCGCGATTTGATGGAAACCGAAACCGTCGCGTTGAAACTCAGTGACCCGCAACGCGCCGCTGCTGAAGTGCTGGGCCGGTACGACTTCATTGCCGTCCCCGTGCTCGACGACCAAGGCGGCATGGTCGGTATCGTCACGCACGACGACATCCTCGACGTCATCCAAGAAGGGGCCACCGAAGACCTCCAACGACAGGGTGGCGTCAGCCCGATCGTCGGGAACTATCTCGAAACCAGTTTCTTCCAGGTTTGGCGAAGTCGCATCATTTGGCTCGGCATTCTGTTCTTAGCCCAGATGATCACGATCAACGTGATGGGCCACTTCGAAAATCAACTGGAGAAGATCAAAGTCTTGGCCATCATGGTACCGTTGTGTTTGTCGGTCGGTGGGAATGCGGGTTCGCAGGCGGCAACCCTCGTGACTCGGGCGTTGGCCCTTGAACAAATCACCGTGCAGGACTGGTTCCGAGTCTTGCGTCGAGAGATTTTCATGGGCCTGACGCTCGCTGTCGCTCTGGGATTGCTTGCACTTGTCCGCACCTGGTTCTTTACGAAGTCCTCTTGGCTCCAAGGCGATGACCTCACCGATCAGCTCATCAAATTGACTTGGACGATGGGTTTCTCGGTCACGTGTATCTGCCTTTGGGGGACACTTTTAGGCTCGATGCTACCGATCTTTTTCAAACGCATCGGCGTCGATCCTGCGTTAACCTCCAGCCCGTTCATCGCTACAATAAGCGACGTTTCGGGGATTGTCATCTACTTCTCGATCGCCTCCTATTACTTCTTCTGATGAGGTTCAACCAGGATGGTTGCCATGCCGATGTTTCGCTCTTTCCTTCTGATCGCGGCACTTGCCATACTCGGTTGTGGGCAAGAAGAACGGACCATTCAGTCCGCCAAGAAGGTCGAGGAAGAGAACCCGCTGACCATGACGGAGATCCCCAATCTCCCTGCCCCGGCACAGAGCAGTCCCGAAGCTCGCGCACTCGTGCAGGCAGCCCTTGCAGCGCACACCCAAGGCAAGACCGAAGCGATCAACTCAGCGAAGTCCTTTCAGTTCACTCGTGGCGGTTACATCCTCTCGAACACCCTGGACCAGATGCCGCAGAGTTGGACTGTCAAAGCCACGTGGCCCCGGCAATTCCAGGTCAAAGCCGAACTGAACACACCCAACGGCCTGACTACGATGCTCCTGACTTGGTCCGGCGAAGCAGGTTGGCAGCAACTGCTGACTCCACAGGTCATCCCGCCGGTGGACTTAGCAAAAGAAGCCGTGCGGGATTATCAACTGGACATCTCGGGCGAGTGGATCTTGATGTTGGTCCCTCTGCTCGAACCTGAAACGGTGCTGGACGTCGCCAAGAGCCGTAAGGTCCGGGAGAAGAGTTGCCCCGGCGTTCGTGTCTGGCATCCGGTGTTGACGGAAACCATTGTCTACTTCGACCCTGACACCAAGTTGATCGCTCACATCACGACCAATGGCCGGGAGAATGGCCGATTGGTGATCAAGGATTTTGTCCCCTCGGACTACAAAACCATCTCGGGAATCCAATACCCTGCCAAGCTCGCTATCTACGCCAACAGCAAACAACTCGCCGACTGGACCTACACCAGCACCTCGTTCACCCGGCACGATCCGAAGGTTTTTGTGAAGCCGTAACGGTTGTGCGGGCTGGTTTGCTGGTATCATCCTGCGAACCGAAATCATCCGCTCATTCGGCAGGGTCGATCGGTTCGATGCCAACGGCGAAGGAGAAATTCCAACCTCCTCCGTGGCATGGGCTTCCAGCCCATGCTGAACCTGCACGGCCAAGATGGCCGTGCCACAAGGAGGGATTCTTTTCCAGAGCCATGACCACGGATACCGCGAGCGCTGACGAGCTGATCCCACCGGAGGTGACTCCGAGTGTGGATGTTCGCCCGCGTCTGGACTCGGTCTGGCTCGATCCCTTCGTGGCTCTGGGCGATTGGGCAGCCTTTGCGTCGCGAGTTGTCACCGGTCTCTTCTCACGAAGCCTGAAGCGATCCGAGTTTCTGCGGGCTTGCGTGGAGATCGGTGTGGGTAGCTTCAGCGTCGTGGCGATCACGGGGCTATTCATCGGCATGGTCTTGGCCGTGCAAGCGTACAACCAGTTCCGCATGATTGGAATGGAAACCTCGCTCGGTGCCGTGATTCACATGTCGATCGTCCGTGAGCTTGGCCCAGTGCTCGCGGCGGTCATGCTCGCGGGGCGGATCGGCACGGCGATGGCGGCCCAGTTGGGCACCATGCGCGTCACCGAGCAAATCGACGCCTTGGCTTGCCTGGGTGTCGACCCCGTCAAATACCTCGTGACGCCACGGCTCTTGGCGTGTCTCGTGATGATCCCGCTGTTGACGCTGATTGCGGATGCCCTTGGCATCGTCGGCAGTTCGCTGATCGCCTTGCGTTTCTTCAACATCGATGGCTTCCACTATTGGCGGCATACCTCCGAGTACGTGACGCTTTGGGACGTCTCTGTGGGGATGGTGAAGTCGATCTTCTTCGGCGGGGCGATGTGCCTCGTCTGTTGTCATCGTGGCTTCCGCAGCCGGGCAGGAGCCGAGGGCGTGGGCCGGGCCGCGACGGAAGGCTTTGTACTCTCGTTCGTGTTGATCTTGGCCCTCGACTTCTTGATGGCGATCTTCACCAACACGCTGACGCAACTCCTTTGGCCGCACGGTGGCGGCGGGCGGATGGCATGAGTGAGCCACTCTTACGCCTCGACGATGTCTCGGTGCAGTTCGGCAGCCAAGCGGTGCTCTCGCGCATCTCCCTGGACATCCATGCTCACCAGACCTTGGTACTCATCGGCGAGAGTGGTTGCGGTAAATCCGTGACCTTGAAGTTGATCGTTGGCTTGCTGAAGCCGACTTCCGGCGAAGTCTACTTCGAAGGCAAGCCCGTGAGCCGGATGAGTGAGCGCGAACTGACCACGATGCGGTTGCGAGTGGGCTTTCTGTTCCAGCAAGCCGCGCTCTTTGATAGCCTCTCAGTCTACGACAACATTGCTTTCGGCCTGCGTGCTCAAGGGATCTTGAAGGAGACCGAGATTCGGGATCGCGTCCGCGAGCGGTTGCTCGAAGTCGGGCTACCAACCACCAGTGACACGAAGATGCCTGCGGAGCTATCCGGTGGGATGCGGAAGCGTGTCGGCTTGGCCCGTGCCTTGGCGTTGAACCCGGACGTCATGCTCTACGACGAACCGACGACGGGCCTTGACCCCATCATGACCGACGTCATCAATGAACTGATCCTGCAGACTCGTTCGCGCCGACCGGTGACGAGCATCGTCGTCACCCACGAAATGCGCACCGTCCACAAGGTCGCGGATCGAGTGGTGATGCTGTATCCACTCGCGAGGTTGCAAGCGGGGGAGCAGCAGGTCTTGTTCGATGGCCCACCGCAACGACTCTTGACCAACATCAACCCGCGCGTTCGGCAGTTTGTCGAAGGCGAAGCCCGTGACCGTCTCACCGAACTCCGGCTCGAAGCCGAAGCCAACATGCCCAGTGCGTGAAAGGAATCCGCCATGGCTGACCGGACATCTCGCTTGAGGCTTGGCCTCTTCACCGCCGTGGCTCTCGGTGCCCTCATCGGGTTGGTGTTGCTCTTTGGTGGTGCGTCAAACTGGCTCGCGAACCGCAACAAATACACGGTGATCTTCCCCGAAGCTCCGGGGCTTTCCGTCGGCACGCCCGTTCGTAAGTCCGGCGTTCGCATCGGCCAGATCACGGGCATCGACCTTGACGATGTGTCAGGCAAAGTCCGCGTCAGCATCGCCTTGGATGCCAAGTTCGCTCCCCGCACCACCGACGAAGCCACAATCTCCCGCGGCCTGCTGAATGGCGATACGAGCCTGGACTTCCTCCCGAAGACCGATGTCCCCGTCGGCACAACATCCAGCTTCTACGAGCCAAATGCCGAGATCACGGGCGTGCCGCCGATCAGTGCGCGGACTCTCTTAAAGGGGGCCTCGGACGTCATCCCGAATGCCCAAGACAACATCGCTCGGGTCGTGGCTTCGATCCAACGTTTCGAGCAAGCGGTGCCGAAGGTCGAGAAGGCGATCGACGAAATCGGGGCACTCGCTCGCAGTGGCCGCGAGTTTGTCCCTGAGTTGAAAGACACGAACTCGCGTGTCCGCAACCTCCTCGGCACGACCCCTCCTGGTGAGCGGGAAGACATGGTCAGCTTGCGGGAGATGATCAAGAAGCTGCTCGAAATCTTGATCGCCTTCCGCCCGGTGGCAGACGATGTCCGCGAGTTGGTGAAGACCAGCGGACCTGAGTTGACGAAGACGCTCGTGTCCATCCGTGAGAGTGCGGATGGCGTCAAAGAACTGATGTCGCCTGAGAACAAGAAGGCCATTGCTGCGACCTTGAAGAATGCCCAAGTCGGTTCGGAAGACCTGACCAAGACCATCCGCATCGCCGCGGTGTTCATGGACTCCGCGGAGAAGACGGTGAAGGACATTAACGCCCGTGTGGCCCAAGCGGAGCGGGTGCTCGAGAATGCCGAGAAGGCCACGAAGCCGATCGCCGAGAACGCCCCGCAAGTCTTGGCGAGTTTGGACCAGACGTTGAAGAATCTCAACGGTGCGAGTGCCGAGTTGACGAAGGCGTTGAATGAAATCCGCGTGACGATCAACACCGTGAATCGTGGAGAAGGGACCGTCGGCAAAGCGATCAATGACCCCGCGCTTTACAACAACCTCAACGAGACCACCGTCAACGTCGCTCGACTCACGGTGCGGCTCGACAAGATCGCTCGTGATCTGGAAGTCTTCGCCGATAAAGTCGCCCGCAAGCCGGAAACCATTGGTGTTGGTGGCGTCGTCCGACCCAGCACGGGGCTAAAAGAGCCACCGAATGTCCCGGTGCCGCTGGGGCCAACGCTGCCGATTCCGCCATCCGCCTCGAACCCAGCCGTCGTGCCACTCGCCCCTGGCATGCCCGTTCCTGGCCCGCTCACGCCGATCGCCCCCGTCCCCTTTGGCCCGACCGGCATTCCGCCGCAGACGGTCTACAAACCCAGCGAACCAGCGATCCCCAAGAAAGACTGAGTGCCTTACGCCTCGCGCAGCAGCTAGGTTACCCAAGAATCATCCTTGTTTTCGACATTTCTCACTGAACACGACAGTTCTTGGGTGAGTTTTCTTCACGAAAGACTGGGTTTTCTGTAGCTGGCCTCTGTGAGGCCGGTGCGACTGCACGGGAAAGTTGGTGTCACCTTTCCCAAGCAGCGAAACCGGCCTCACAGAGGCCAGCTACATAAGAATTTTCACAAGATGTATGTCGCGTTCAGTGAGAAGTCTCTTGTTTTGAGTGCGTTTTCCCTTCTCCCCTTGCGGGCCTTGCGGGAGAAGGTGGCCGATCGAGGCTCTATAGAGCCTGATCGGACGGATGAGGGGTGACGCGCATCATCCAGAAAAGGTTCTCT
This sequence comes from Fimbriiglobus sp., assembly GCA_051659845.1. GTDB lineage: Bacteria > Planctomycetota > Planctomycetia > Gemmatales > Gemmataceae > Fimbriiglobus. The sequence continues at coordinate 17,496 of JBOFPH010000005.1, forward strand.
TCCAAGGTCGAGCGGTGACCCCTCATCCGTCTTTGGAAACTCGGCAACCGAGTTTCCAAATCCACCTTCTCCCGCAAGGGGCGAAGGGAGCAAAAGACACCGATGCTAAGAACGAATGCGTAAAACAGCACATCCTTTACGCCTTTCTGAGCTTCAGGCTGGCGCCGATGAAGTCTCGGAACAAAGGATGCGGAGCAGTTGGTTTCGAGAGGAACTCGGGGTGGCTCTGGATGCCCACGAACCAAGGGTGACCGGGCAATTCAATCACCTCGACCAGTTTTCCATCCGGGCTTGTGCCGCTGAAGAGGAGACCAGCCTCGGACAATCGGGCACGGTAATCGTTGTTGACTTCGTAACGATGCCGATGGCGTTCGGAGATCAACTCTTTGCCGAAAGCCGCGAACGCCTTCGTGCCTGGAAGCAGTTTGCAGGGGTAGGCCCCACGCCGTAGCGTGCCGCCGATGTGGTCAATCTCTCGCTTCTCATCCAACATGCAGACGACGGGTTCCGTTGTTTTCGGGTCGAATTCTGTTGAGTTCGCATCGGATATACCGAGGACATTTCGTGCGAATTCGATCGTCGCACATTGCAGCCCTAAGCAGATCCCAAAGAACGGTAAGCCAGTCTCTCGTGCATATCGAATGGCCTTGATCTTGCCGAGCGTTCCCCGTTTGTCGAAGCCGCCAGGCACCAACAACCCATTGACGCCGGCCATGTGTTTCGTCACGCCTTCGGTTTCGATCAACTCCGATTCAATCGTCACCACGCGGACCTTCGCAGCATGGGCAAAGCCTGCATGGTCGAGGGCCTCATAAACGCTCTTGTAGGCATCGCGGTACTTGGTGTACTTGCCGACGAAGGCGATTGTGATTTCCTCCGCCGGATTGCGAATGCGGCGAAGCATTTCTTTCCAGTCCGCGAAGTCAAGTTCTTTGGCTTTCGTGAGGTTGAGTTTCTCGACCACGAGGCTATCGAGGCCATGGTCGTTGAGGCTCTCGGGGACTTCGTAAATGCTGTGCGTCCGGTCGATCTCCTCGATGACAGCTTTGCGTTCGACATTGCAAAACAAGGCGATTTTCTCGCAATCGGACGCCGGAATCTCCCGGTCCGATCGGCAAACCAAGACATCCGGTTGGATGCCAATCTTGCGAAGTTCCATGACGCTATGTTGCGTCGGTTTGGTCTTCAACTCACGAGCCGCTTTCAAATACGGCACCAAGGTGAGGTGAATGAAGAGGCAATTCTGTTTGCCGACATCTAAGGCGAATTGGCGGATCGCCTCGAAGAAGGGCATCCCTTCGATGTCCCCGACCGTGCCGCCGATTTCTGTGATGACGACATCGACATCGGGTGTCGCGAGCTTTTTGATGCACTCTTTGATTTCGTTGGTCACATGCGGAATGACCTGGACCGTCTTGCCCTTGTATTCGCCGTTGCGTTCTTTGCCGATGATCGAGAGGTAGATTTGCCCCGTGGTGTAGTTGCAGTCCCGGTTCAGCGTCGCGCTCGTGAATCGTTCGTAGTGCCCGAGGTCGAGGTCTGTCTCCGAGCCATCATCCAGCACGTAGACTTCGCCATGCTGGTATGGGTTCATGGTGCCAGGATCGACGTTGATGTAGGGGTCCAATTTCTGCATTCGAACCGTCAGCCCACGACGTTCGAGAAGAAGGCCAATGCTTGCGCTGGTCAGCCCTTTTCCAAGGGAACTGACAACGCCACCGGTGACAAAAATATGCTTGGCCATTCCCCGTCAACCCTTCGACCAGAACTACGAATCTTGCAGAAATGTACCGAGAAGCTCACACTGAACGGGGTACAGAACAATGATACGAACCGGGTTGCCCACGACTAGCCAGCGAGTCGCTCACTGACCGTCACATCCTTCGGCAGCACGATCGTTGGGTCAAGGGTCAATCGGTGAAAATGCTTCTTGGGCCAGGAGATTTCCGTGAGCGGATTGCGGCTCAAATCCAGGCGCTCGGCAGTCTGCAAAATCGGGCCGAGGCTTTTGCCCGTGAGCTTGTTGCCAGCCAAGTTCCACGATGAGAATGGCATGTCGCTCAACTTGGCAACTCCCTCGTCTCCCAAGCGATTGTCACGCAGATCGATTGATTCCAATCGCCTCGCTTCCGGGCAGTTTGCTAACTCTTCAAGAAACGGCTGAATCGCTACGAGACGAACGTGAGCCAACGGGCAGAGCGACATGATCTCCCTCGCACCAGCCAAGAAGGCTCGCCCCGCCAAACTCATGCCGACAACCAACCCGCCCGACCATTGCAAATCCCGCGCGGACCAAGCCGCAAACAGTTCCTCGGCTTGATGGACGATCGCTTCCGGGGGCCGCAACTCAGGGTGTTCCAAGTGAGCGAGAATCCAAGCTCCTCGAGCGTCATGGAGCTTCGTGTAGTAGGCCGCGAGATCGCGCCGGGGACCTGGGTCGTGTAGAGATTGCAGCACAAGATTCAACAGCCGACGCTCTTCTGGAGGCAGTGGAATGGCGAATGGTGCAAGCGAGGCAGCCTTCAGTTCGTCGGGGTGTGGAGCACGGTAGCTGGGCGATAACGCCATCTGTTGGAAGACGAATGAATCACCAGGGCTTGGCAATCGCTTCGGAAATTGTCGTGTGCCAGACAGGACTTTCGCCAACGAACTTCGTAATTGTGGCCACATGCTCTACCCCTCCACTTACCGAGACTACCCATGAGCGGGTTGTTTGAACAGATCGAAGCGACATCCGCGTTCATTCGCGCGAAGTGGCCCCACACTCCGGTCGCGGGGATCATCCTTGGCACGGGCTTGGGCAAGCTGACCGAAGACATCCAGGCCGAAGCGGTCTTCCCCTACGAATCGCTGCCCAACTTCCTGCGCTCGACGGCTCCTTCGCATAAAGGCCAGCTCGTCTGCGGGGTCTTGGGTGGCAAGCGCGTCGTGGCGATGGAGGGGCGGTTCCACTTTTACGAAGGCTACAGCCTGCAAGAGATCACCTTCCCTGTGCGAGTGATGAAGGCTCTCGGGGCCAAGGTCCTCATGGTCAGCAACGCATGCGGCGGCATGAATCCACAGTACCAGGCTGGCGATATCATGCTGATCGAAGATCACATCAACCTCATTGGCCATAATCCGCTGATTGGGCATAACGATTCGAGATTGGGAGAACGCTTCCCCGATATGTGTTATGCCTATGATCGGGCCTTATTAGCGAAAGCCAAGGAACTGGCGATTCAGGAACATATTCCCGTTCAGCAAGGTGTGTTCGTCGCGGTGCATGGGCCGAACCTCGAAACGCGGGCCGAGTATCGCTTTCTGCGGATGATCGGTGCTGATGCGGTGGGCATGTCGACGGTACCGGAAGTGATTGTTGGCGTGCATTCGGGGATGCGTAACATCGGCTTCTCGGTCATCACCGACATGTGCCTTGCGGATTCGCTGAAACCAGTCAGCCTGCAAGAGATCATCCACACCGCGAACACTGCCGAGCCGAAGTTGCGTCGACTGGTTCGCAAAGTCGTTGAAAGCCTGGAGTAAGAGGGAGCATCATGGACGTCACCATCCGACACGCGGTCGAAGCCGATTTGCCACAAATCGTGGACATTTACAATCAATCCATCCCCGCGGGCCGGTCGACCGCGGACACCCTGCCGATTGCTGTCAGCGATCGCATCGAGTGGTTCAAGAAGCACAACCCCGAGCGCCGGCCACTGTATGTGGCCATTGATGTGTCCGGGGAAATGGTCGGTTGGGTCGGTCTGACGAGCTTCGTCGGTGGTCGCCCAGCTTACGATGCCACGGCCGAGATCAGCACGTACATCGCCACCAAAGCCCAACGCCAGGGCCTCGGTCGCCGATTGAAAGAGTACATGATCTCCCAGTGCCCACGCCTTGGAGTGACGACGCTGCTGAGCCTGTACTTTGACCACAACCCCGCCACGACGGCACTCAACGCCGAACTCGGCTTTGAACTGGCCGGTCACCTGAAAGATATCGCTGTCATCAATGGCGAATCCCATGGGTTGATGATTGGCTTATTGCGAGTTCCTGGTCCCAAAAAAGCATGAAGCTATGATGTCAAGCAATATCATTTCATTGTCGACCCGTCGTGTTGCCGTGAGGGCCAAAAGGCCCACGTCACGAGAAATGCGAGCACCGCGGGGACGCAAGCACAGGCCAGCACCTGGTGGTAAGCCCCTTTTTGTTCGGTGCTGATCATCGCTTGAATCGGGTAAATCCCAGCGAGAAACAGCGAGTTGATGCAGCCCAAAGTCCCGGTGATTTTGCCTTGATGCTTCGCGGATATCTCCTGGCTCAAGGCAAAGTACGTGGCGAATAGCCCGAGTGCTCCGAAGCCCGTCACCAGCACAAATACCATCGCCCCGACGCGGCCCAGTGGCTCCTGCCACAGCAGCCCCACGGAGGCGAGTGCCAGTAAGACACCGATCGCGAAGGCTGTCATGCGGGCACGGTAAAGACCGATGCCACGGCGGGTTTGCAGGATCACGAAGCCACCGATGAGCCAGGAGCCAAGGTCCGCGATGGCATAGTAGGCGAAGCTCCAGGTTTGCATTTCGGATTTCGAATAGCTCAGTTGCGTCTCCATGAAGAGCGGCAACCAGACACGGAATGTGTGCCAGGTGGTGTTCACACCGATGATGACGATCGCCAAAATCCAGAACCGGCGGTCTTGCAGAATGGCCGAGAATGGTAGGCTCTCGGTGGTGCTGTCAGGAGTGACGGAGCCTTGCAACAGCCCCTTGGGCACTGTGAAGACCCAGGCCAAGACCCACAAGAAGCCGATGGCCCCGATCACGCGAAACGGCAGTCGCCAGCCGTTGTCGTCGCCTGTGTTCAAGCTGTAAGCCGCACAGGCCGCGATGATGATGGGTGTCAACATCGCACCGATGCCTGTGCCACTTTGGAAGAACGCATTGCCTAGCGAGCGCTCCTCGGCGGGCATCACTTGCTTCACCGTGCGGATGCCACACGGCCAGTTCCCAGCTTCGAAGAAACCCAAAGAGATCCGGCACATCAAGAGCATCAAGTACGAGTCGACGAACCCGGTCAGCAACCCTGCCATCGACCAACCGACCACCGCGACGACGTACATGCTGCGAATGCCAAAGCGATCCACCAGGAAGCCAAAGCCCAGTGCCCCCGCGGCAAACGAGAGCTGAAAGCCACTTTCGAGCCAGGCATAACCTTCGTCGTTGATCGTAAATGCCTTCTTGATGTCGCTTGCGGATTGGTTCAACGCGACGCGGTCGAGGTAATTGATCGTCGTCGCCGCGAGCAGTAACCCACAGACCCACCAACGCGCCGGCGACGGAGAAACCCCAGACATGGCGAACTCCCTGATAGAACCAAGATCGGCAGTCTACAGTTTTCATCGCATTCTGAACCGAGGCGAGGGATTTTGCGATGTATAAAGAAGGAACCTACTCCACGGAAGAGACTGCATGAAAGCGATTCAACTGCAAGCCCCGCAAAAATTCGCCGTGATCGATGTTGACGATCCGCCGTATCCGAACCACGGCGAAGCCCTCGTGAGAGTTCACCGTGTCGGGGTCTGTGGTACTGATATCTCGGGCTACCTCGGCAAGATGCCGTTCTTCACGTACCCGCGGATTCCTGGCCATGAGTTGGGCATCGAAGTCCTGGCGGTTGGCTCCGAGGTTTCGCATATCCGGGTGGGGGATCGCTGCAGCGTCGAGCCGTATATGCACTGTGGCACCTGTTACGCCTGTCGCAAAGGGGCGACCAACTGCTGTGCAAACCTCAAGGTTCTCGGTGTGATGACGGATGGCGGTTTGCGGGATCGCTTCATCGTCCCCGCACACAAACTGCACCCCGCGAACGGTCTCAGTTACGAACAACTGGCCCTGGTCGAAACACTCGCCATCGGCTGCCATGCGGTGAATCGCGCGGGGCTGCAAGCCCACGAAACCTGCCTGATCATCGGTGCCGGGCCGATTGGCTTGGCGACGCTCGAGTTCGTGAAACTCACCGGAGCCAAGACGGCGATTCTGGACACGAACGCCGAGCGGCTCAAGTTCTGCCGCGAGGTCATGGGCGCTCAACATACGCTCTCTCCTTCAGCCAAGGTGACGGACGATCTGCGCTCCGTCTTCGATGGCGACCTCCCAGATGTCGTGATCGACGCCACCGGGCATAACGGCTCCATGTCCGCGGCCTTTGGCTACATCGCCCCGACGGGTCGCTTGGTTTTCGTTGGCATCACGACCCAAGAAGTCACGTTCACTCACCCCACGTTTCACCGTCCGGAAGGAACGCTCCTCTGTAGCCGAAATGCGTTGCCAGACGACTTCCGCCGCATTTTGAAACTGATCGGCGAGGGCACGATCGTCACGGATCACTGGATCACGCACCGCACCCCGATGGCCAGCATGATCGACGTCTTCCCAAGTTACACCAAGCCGGAAACGGGTGTCATCAAAGCCATGATCGAGGTGAACTGATGCGTTCCGCTGTCACGATTTCGCTGGTCACGGAAGCCACCGGCGGGCCGTTCGTTTATTGGCACGATCTCGAGCATGCCTTTGCGGACGCTGCCAAACTCGGCTTCGATGGGATCGAGATCTTCGCCCCCAGCCCGGAGGCCCTCCGCGACCCCCGCATCCGCGAACTCTCGAAACAACACAACCTCGCCATCGCTGCCGTCGGCACCGGAGCCGGGTGGGTGAAGCATAAGCTCGCGCTGACATCCGCGGATGCTGGTGAGCGAGCACGAGCGGTCGAGTTCATCGCCAGCATGATCGATGCGGGAGCCGAGCTGCGTGCCCCAGCGATCATCGGCAGTATGCAAGGCCGCTGGTCGGATGTGGTCTCACGTCCGCAGGCCGAGGAGTATCTCGCTGAGGCCCTGCGAACCTTGTCGTATCGTGCTGGTGCTCATGGGGTGTCGCTCTTTTACGAGCCACTGAACCGCTACGAGACGAACCTGTTCACGACACTGACCACGACCCTGGATTTCTTGAATCGGCACGATGTGGTCGGTGTCGAAATCCTGGCGGACCTGTTCCACATGAACATCGAAGAAGCGAATCTTGCCGAGGCGATTCGTGGTGTGGCTGGGCGTCTCGGCCATGTCCACTTCGCGGACTCGAATCGCCAAGCGATGGGCTTAGGCCACACCGACTTCGCCCCGATTCACGCGGCTCTCAAAGAGATCGGCTACACCGGCTGGCTCTCCGCCGAGGTCTTCGCCAAACCCGATTCCCACACCGCAGCGATGCAAACCATCACGAGTTTCCGGAGTTTCCACTGAAAACCTGTTGTAGCTGGCCTCTGTGAGGCCGGTTTTCGCTTCCTTGGAAAAGTGACATCCACTTTCACCACAAGTCTCACCGGCCTCACAGAGGCCAGCTACAGAAAACCCCAATAAATCATGGTGTTCTGTGCTTAGCCTCCTAAGAAGCTCGTGAGCTTCTTAGGAGCTGGCTTCGCTGGTTTCTCGGGAGGAAAGGGGTGAGTGGCTTCGAAGGCTTTCAACTCGGCTTCGATGTCTAAGGTGATCGTCTCTTCGACGGGTACGGGTGGGACGGGAACTGGATCTGGAGCTGCTTGCGCTGTTGGCTCTTCCGGGATTGGCAGTTTGGAATGGTACTTCGCTTCGCGGGCCAGGAGTGCTTCACGTTTTGCGGCCAGTTTCTCGGCTTCCAATTGATACTTCGAAAGCGCCAGCGAAGCGGTCTGGCGGACCTTCTCATTCGCACTCTTGACCTGAACACGCAACGACGCCACCGCTTCGAGCATGGCATCGCGCATCACTTGACTGGCGAATTCTTGCATGTGCTTTTCCCACTCGTCCGTTTCGAGAGCCGGAGCGATCTCCAGCGTCTCGACGGGGACATTCAGTTTCTTGGAGATGTGCTCCCAAGAGTTTCCCTGAGCACGAAAGAAAGCGGCCAAGCGGAGTGTTTTTGCGTTCATAGTGTCGTTCCAGTGAGTTAAATCTTAGCCACACTGTACGCAATCGCACAAATCGAAGTCAAGAGGAGTTGGTCATTTTTTGTCAGTTAACACAGAGCCACCATATTTGAAGCCGTTTCAACTCAACGCGGCCCCAAGCAAATGGTGGAAATGATGAGCGGCGGCTTCCCGGCGGACACTGTACCGGCCTTGGATGTAGGAGCGAGAGCCAAGCCCGCGTTGGACCTCTTCGCAGATCACCGCATCTTCCTCTTGAACCGTATCCGCCACGCGGACACTCTCGTCCATGAATGATGGGGGTGTGCCCTCGGCGAAGTAAAAATCGAAGATCACCCGGCAATGATCGGATGTGAGTGGTAGGACATAATTCGTATCCAGGACTCCTTCATAATGGTTGACCATAAAATTCGGCCAAAGCCACCAGTACGCCGCCCGGTCGCCCTGGCGTGTCGCCCCGGCGGCGCCGTCACTGGGCTTCATTGGGCTGCTTTGCAGAGAGGTTTTGGCATAGGTCGTGATCGTGTACTCTTTGTAATCGAGAACCCCGGCCAAGTCGGGGTGGACCGTATTGACGTGATATCCACCATCGAGATAATTATCGATATACACTTTCCAATTGCACTTCACATCATACACACGCCGAGCATGAAATCGGAGCCGGGACCAGTCCGGAGTTTTGGCATACCAATCCGCAAACGGCGCGATCGCGTCGACGAATGGCTCGGTTGGCGGCATGAGATGCACGGCCACAAATGGCCCCCACTCCGTGACGGCTCCGAGCGGCACGAGGCCGTTCGTTTCTTTGCAAAACCCCCCGACACCGTCGAACTCGGGTGTCCCGCGAAGTTGCCCAGCAAGGTCGTAGGTCCAGCCGTGGTAGCGGCAGCGCAGTTTCGTCGTCTGCCCGCATGGCTCTGAAAGCAGTGGGGCCGCCCGGTGCCGACAGACATTGAAGAAGCCACGCAGAACACCATCGTCGCCACGGACAACGACAACTGGTTCGCCAGCGATGTAGGCCGTGATGTAGCTTCCAGGTGTGGCGACTTGTTCGTTGCGTCCGATGACTTGCCAACTCCGGGCGAACACGGCGTCCCGCTCACGCTCTGCGATGGCCACGTCGGTGTACCAGTCCTTGGGCGGATTGCTGGCCAAATTCAGCGGGACTTTTGTGTCGTGTGGAGTCATGTTGTCATTTCCCTAGAGGACAGTATTTGTTCTACATCGTGGCATAGGTTCGTTGGGATCAATTCCCGTGGCACGGCCATCTTGGCCGTGCGAACCGTCAGCATGGCCAAGATGGCCATGCCACAAACAATCCACCTGAGACGATCATGAGCACTCTCCCCGAAACGATTCTTCAGTTTGGCTCCGGTCGCTTTCTGCGGGCCTTTGCCGACCTCTTCATCCACCACGGCAATAGCCAAGGTCAGGAGATTGGCCGGGTGGTCATCGTGCAATCGACGGGCGATGGCCGGGCAGGGGGGCTGAATGCTCAAGGCGGCAAGTATCATGTCGTCGTTCGTGGCTACGAGAACAACCAGGTCGTGGATCGTGTCGAGGTCTGTGAGAGCATCAGCCGAGCGGTCCACGCGGGCAGCCAGTGGGATGAAGTGATTGGCCTCGCCAAGACGCCCGCGATTCAGACGATCCTCTCGAACACCACCGAAGCTGGCTACACGCTGGACATGGAAGACAGCCCCACGGATGCCGTGCCACGCTCGTTCCCTGCCAAGCTGCTCGCCGGCTTGAAAGCCCGTTACGAAGCCCAACTGCCGGGATTTACGATCATTCCTTGTGAACTGATCGAGGGCAACGCGGGGATTCTCTTGGGCAAAGTCACGGAGTTGGCGCTGCGTTGGGGTTACCCGATGGACTTCGTCAAATGGCTTAAGGATGGCTGCGTTTGGCTGCACACGCTCGTGGATCGCATCGTCACCGGCACGCCTAAAGAGCACCCGCTTCTGGCTACCGATCCGATGGTCATCGTCGCGGAACCATTCGCATTCTTTGCCCTCGAAGACCACCCCGCCTCGGCCTTCAAACTCCGGCACCCCGCCATCACCCGTGCCGAGAAGGTCGAGCCATATTTTTTGCGGAAAGTCCGCATTCTGAATGCGGCCCACACGGCCCTTTTGATCGAAGCGGTGCCGCGTGGCTTTGCCATCGTCCGAGAAGCGGTCAACGATCCTGAGCTTGGCCCCTGGTTGGCGAAACTGTTGGCTGAGGAGATCGTCCCTACACTGGAAGGCCGCGTCGATGGCCCACAACGCTTCGCCGAGCAGACCTTGGAGCGCTTCAAGAACCCCTTCCTGGACCACAAATTCGCGGACATCGCCTTGCATCACTCGGACAAAATGCAAGTCCGCCTCGTCCCCACCCGCGACGAGTACACAACGAAGTTCGGCAAAGCCCCGCCAATGCTGAGCGCGGTCATCGAGAAAGGCCTCGCCCAACTCGGCAAGTGAGGTCTGAAAGACCGACGCTGATGTTAGCCCCTAGCGAAGCCTGGGGTTTGAGTGGCTGTAGGGATCCTCGCGGCTCGAATCTCATCTCGTCTTTGTTTCAAGCGAGCGATGCGGGCTTCGACGACGGCGACGGGTTCTGGTGGATTGTTTGCCCCATTCCTCTCGAGAATTTCCGCGTAGACCTTCTCGACCGCTTCGCGGTGGGTGTCGATGTAGTCGATGGCAGCCTGGATATCCAACACGTCATGTTTGAGCCAATTCGCAATCCGTTCGGCTGGCCAACCCAGCGTGGTGTAGTCCATCACATCGTAAACCGAGAGACGTGAACCACGGATGTGGGGGCAATAACCGTCGTCGATGATGCGATCCATGTTGGCTTCCTCGTAGAGTCTCGACTCATTTTACCCGATTACTTCAATTCTGTTTCGGCGAGTTTGGCAAAGTAGACAATCATGAGCTGGGTCGTCAAGGCACCGAAACTGTGCCAGAGCCAGTGGGTGCCCATCGGGAGTTCGGAGATACCGGTGTTGTCCACGAGCCGGCAAAGCCAGGCGATGGCGAACGACACGAGTGCCGTGCCGACGAAGGCTCCGTAGCGGAAGCGGGTGCGGACCAAGACCGCGGCGACGGGGATCAGGATGATCACGGCGAGCGAAGCATAAGAAAGATTCACTCGCATGTTCGGGTTCTCGAAGCGGATGGCTTGGAAGAGCAGCCCGTTGACCGCGAGATACGTCAGAAGCAACCCCAAGGTCACACTCAGGACTTTGATCACCCCCAAACTGCTGGCCAACCGCACCACCAAGTAGACCGCACCCGCAAAACCCAAAAGCGAGATGGGGATCACATCCAACAGGAAGTAAGCTCTTTGCGTCCTGGTGGCGTGGTAAAGCGTTCCGCCGATGCCTCCGGCGAGCAAAATGGGCAAACAGGAGATGACAAATGGGTATTGTCGCCAGCGTCGACCGACACGCCAGAGCCAGTAGCCGACGATGAAGACAAAGAAGCTCGCGGTGACCGTGTTCCACGGTTCGGCGATGCGTCCTGCCTCGGCCAAATAGGGGTTGACAGGAGTCTCAGCGTAGCGAGGACCGCCATCTGGTAAGCGATTTTGCCAATCCACGACGCCCCCACCGACAAAAAAATGGTCCGGCCCAGCCGTCTCGGGGGTGTTCTTTTCGTCCGGCATTTCGACCATCCCGTCTTGAGAAATCCTGCGAACCTCTGCCTCAGTTTAGCTCTCCGGCCAGCGGAAGAAAAAATATCTCCAGCTTCGCTTGACGGCTTCGCAACAGGTTTCTAAAGGAATGTTCTGTGACATTGACTTCCAGATGGAAAACCTCGATTGCGAGTCGAACGGACTTCGCTCGCCAGGATCATTGGAGTATTCCGTGGCAGTATCCGATAGGTTGAGGAACTGCTCAAAACCGACATATTCGGAAGGAGTTTGGATGACCGCACGCCGTTGGCTGAATGCAGCCGTCATGCCTGCCCCCGCAAGTGGGATTCCGCAGGATGAGTACCGCCGTTTCGACATCTTCGCTGCCGTGGCAGACGAAGATGAAGAAGAGGAGGATGACGACGACGAGGATGACGACGACGAGGATGACGACGACGACTTCGAAGACGACGACTTCGAAGATGATGATGACGACTTCGATGACCTCGACGACGACGATCTCGACGATCTCGACGACGACGATGACCTCGACGACGATGACGACGACCTCGACGAAGAGGAAGACGAAGAAGACGACGAAGAGTAATCATGAACCACGGCTTAGGCCGTGGTTTCTTCTTTCCAGGACGACGATACGGCTTATAATGCCCGCATCGAATTGCGGAGCCGGACACCTATGCCCAAACCTCGTCGTCGCCCTGCTATTCTGGGGAATGTTGCTCTACTCAAACTCGCTGAGCAACCGCAGATCGACTTTGAAATGGGCTTCTTTGGCCAGATCTTGGCACGTCTTCCCGATTACGTTGATGCCCTGCGGGTCTATGCTGACAACCTCAACGAAAAGGGCCAAAACCGCGAAGCCTTGAAACTCTTCCGCCAGGCCGTGGCCTTGAAACCAGACGATGGTCGGACCCACGTGGACCTCGCAGGGCAATACGCTACACTGGCCCAACCCGACCTCGCACTTCAGGAGCTGCAAGCTGCGCTGACACGCGGCTACGCCAATTGGCAACACCTCCATCACGACCGGAAATTTGATCTGATCCGGAATGATCCGCGCTTTGTCGCTCTGTTGAAAGCCTCCAAGCCGACGAAGAGTTGAATTGACCCGTCTCATGCGGTCTACCACTGAGTCAGATATTCTCTTACGAGGTGGCCCATGCCCAAGAAGATCGATTGGATGTACTACCGCAAAGGCTGCAACACCTGCAAGAAAGCCTCGGCTTACTTGGAGGAAATTGAGGCTGCCGAGCCGAAGGAAACCGTGGATGCCGTGAAGGTCCGTTACGGCAACGATGAGGCGATCGCATTACTCGCGAAAGTGGATAAGCTCGTTTCGGTGAAGGGCAAGAAGATCGAAACCGTGAGCCTCAAAAAAGACCGCCCCGAAGATGAAACACTTCTCACGCTGATGATGGGGCCAACTGGTAACCTTCGCGCCCCGACAGCCATCGTCGGCAAGACCATCCTGGTCGGCTTCACCCCCGAAGCCTATGCCGAAGTGATTGGCTGAGCGGTCGGCAGAAACTGACTTTGCCGCTGAACGTGCGTATTTCTGGCGGATTTTACCCTTCTCCCCTTGTGGGAGAAGGTGTCCGATCCAGGCTCGTTTGAGCCGGATCGGACGGATGAGGGGTAACACGGCCGATGCAGAAAAGGCGCTTCGCAATAGTCGAGCGTTGACCCCTCATCCGTCTTATGAAACCCCTTGACGGGGTTTCATAAGCCACCTTCTCCCGCAAGGGGAGAAGGGATCAAAAGACACAGAAACCAAGATCGCTTGGGTAAAACAGCACATGCCGAACGCCTAAACGAACTCGGAAAATCACGCGCGACCCTTGCCAAGTCAGCCATCCAACTTGAGATAGCAGGATGCCTTCAGGGGGTCTTGCGATGTTCCGACTATGTCTCGTGGCGATGTCTTTGTTGCTTCTCGGCTCTCAGGCTTCGGCCTGGAACCGAGCCGGGCACATGGTTTCGGGAGCCATCGCTTACGCTGTTTTGAAGGAGGATTCGCCAGAAATCCTGGCGAAAGCCTTGGTCATCTTGAAAGCTCATCCGCAATACGATCGGCTTTGGAAAGACCAGGTCGAGAAGATCCCAGCCGCGGAGCGTGACCTCTATCTCTTCATGCTCGCCGGTCGGTGGGCGGACGACATTCGTGGCAACAAAGAGTACGATAACCCGCCCTGGCACTACATCAATTACCCTTACAAGCCCGCTGGCGAACCCGATACCGTCGTCCCGGCGGAACCCGACGCCACGGCTAACATCGTGCTGGCACACAACAAGAACTTCGACAAACTCCGCATGGCCCCGGAAGCACTTGAAGGTGCGGTGCCGATGTGCTGGCTGTTCCATCTGATTGGCGATATTCACCAACCGCTGCATAGCGTGAGTTTGTTTACCGAGAAGTTCCCCAAGGGCGATCGTGGCGGGACGCGGTTCTATGTGAAGGTCACGCAAGATCGGCGCGCGATCAATCTCCACGCCTTCTGGGATGACCTCATCACCACCACCGACGACTTCCGCACGGCTCGCAACATCGCCATCGAACTCAGACTGCGAGCCGATTTCGACCGCGACGAACTCACGGAACTCAGGGAGACCAACTTCGAGAATTGGGCCAAAGTCGAAGGCGTGGAGTTGGCCAAGAAAGCGGTCTACCTGGAAGGCAAGCTCGCAGGCGGAGCAGGGGAGTTGAGTGCCGAAGTGCTCCCCGCCAACTACCCACGCACCGTCAAGCCCATCGCGGAAAGGCGAATCGTCTTGTCCGGATACCGCATCGCCGAGACGCTCAAGAAAGCCCTGACGAAGTGAGTTGCTTCGAGGTGAAATCTGAAAACTCCGCCTTGACCGCAAAGCTCTTCCTTGGCATAGGCAGGTCGTGGCTTGGGGTGGAGTGATGCAAAGGGGCTGGCGATTCGTGGGCTTGTTGCTGCTGGGTGTCGTTGGGTGTGCCGCGGTGCCACCAGTCGATAACCCGGTACTCGTTCGCCCGTATCTGAACGTCGGCGATGCCGAGTCGCCGCTACTGACCGTTCCCGGCCAGCCGACACCCGAAGGCTACGCACACGTTTATGAGCGCGTCCTGGATGCCGTCGATGATTACTTCGACCTGAAGGGTGGCCCGCGTTACTCAGGGCAGATCGAGACTTACCCCCGCATCGCGGCCGGGTACGAACAGCCTTGGAAGTACAGTAGCCCAGATGCCCGCGAACGCTTGTTAGCGACCTTTCAGACCATGCGACACTACGCCATCGCCCGGATTTCTCCCGGTGAGCGGGGTGGCTTCGCGGTCTACGTCGAGGTCTACAAGGAGATGGAAGACCTTTCTAACCCCACGGGAGCACGCAACGGGATGGCGAGCTTCCGCCAAACGCCGTTAGTTGATCGCCGTATTGACGGCACCGACCTCTCGGTGCCTGTCAGCCGAAACTGGATCCCGATGGGCCGTGACCCAGCCTATGAGCAAGTCATCCTGAAGAAGATTCAAGACAAAGTCTGCCGGTGATTGTCGCTCTCCGAACAAGAAGTGTCGACATTCACTTCCCTGTGAGCATTCGCTTCCGCAAGTAGATCACTGGCAACGCAAAGAACGCTAGTACAGCAGCAGGCGGCGCGGGAACAGCTTGAGACCCTGTCGTGAGTTGGACATTGTCCACAAACACCGAATCGCCGAAAAAGTCCACGCTCAGTGAAACGCGATCCACGCTTGAGAGGTTGACCCCAGAGAGCGAACTGAAGTCAACACCATAGGTGGCTGGTTCAATCGGGATGGGCGGGAAGCCATTTGTGACGCCGAACAGGCTCCCTTGGCTTCCAGCTGTATCAAAGACTTTCACTGTAAACGGTCTTCCAGGCTCGAAGGGCAATCGAAGAGTTGAGCTGAAACCAGTCACACCGGAACTGACAAAGTTGGCCCCGCCGCTGAAGCTGTAGGTCACCGTCACTCCTGCGGTTGTCCGAGTGCTGAATGTGCTTGCTCGAAGATCAGCGAACAACGGGTCTCCACCGATCGAGACGTTGAGGCCATGGGTCACAAAATTCTCGCTCGTGTTGATGAGAGAGAACGTGGCTGAACGGCTGACGGTCGTATTGAGGGCAGCGTTGAACCCCAAGTTCTTGTTGATCGTCAGACTTCTATCGGGGAGAGAGAATGCTCTACGGTCAACTGGCTCATTGAAGTCGTCAATCATGATGTCAGCGCGTGCGTTTTGCCCGCTGAGGAAATAGAACACCGCACAGATTGCAGCGAAAGCCTTAAGACTCCAGTGTTTATCTTGCATTGAAAATCTCGTAGGTGAGGTCAACGGGACGACTTTTGCGTCATGCTAACCATAAGAATTCAGGTGGACCAACGAATTTTGTGGTCGAATCCGGAAAAACCAGAGTTCTTCATACTCTTCAGTGTGCTTTGTTAAGAATTTGCAACGCATCTGCCTTGACATCTCTGATGGATTCGATTCTTTCCAAAGATAGTTGGCGACTGCATGACCTGGCGGACCACGAAAGGAACAGGTGATGTTGAAACACTATCCCACGTTGATCGCAGTGACGCTGTTCATCTCGGGATGTTCGCCGAAACCCGTCCCGCCGGCCTGGCCGCCGGCTACGGAAGTCGAGTCGATTCGAGCTTCGTTGACAGCCTCTGAGTCCGACAACGCGGAAGCGTTGGAGGAATTCGAAATCCCGCCAGACTTCATCTCGGTTGTCCTTCGTTCGCTGGATTTCCCGGAACCCAACTCTCATGGAACTTTTGGGTTACGCGAAGCGGGGAAGTTAAAAATTGTCTGCCGGGATGGCCGGGTGTTGGATGTGGTCTTTTTCTACTCTGGAAAAGAACCAACGCTCTTCACCGTGAACGGGGTTGAGTGCATCCGCGGTGGGCCGTATGCCAACTTGGGGTACGCGGACCACATCAAGTATCTGCCCGAGGTCTACACCGTGGCTGGCATGCTCAGACACATCCATCGTGGGGACGCGAAAACCGTCGAGAAGTTCGGCCACCTGCTCGACAAGTCGGCGGGTCGAGTTCCCAATTGATCATACATCGGGGTATAATTCAGCATCGGGGGGCGAGAAATGATCCAGAGTATAGAAGCTGTCGTTGATGCTGACGGGCAAGTTCGCCTTTTGAGCGATGTTCGTGGTGTCGGCACGCGGAGAGCAATTCTCACGATTCTTGAAGAACCGGCCCTGGTTCCTTCAGAAACGGCTTTGCTTTCTGAAGCAGCCCTCTCAGAGTGGCTGAGTTCCGAGGAGGATGCGGCGTGGTCACACCTGCAGTCGGAGAAGTAGGCCTCGTTCCTTTCCCATTCTCGGATCTATCCCAATCAAAACTTCGTACCCCTGATTCTTTTCAGTCCGTTCTTTCGGCAGTGATCGCTCTCCTGCATTCGAATACAGCTCCAAAAAATCAGGAATCGACAGGGGCTTCATGAATCTCTCCATCCTTTATCGTGGGCCGCTGAGCAGTTGCAACTATGCTTGCAGCTATTGCCCGTTTGCGAAGCACACGGAGACGTCGGCGGAATTGGCCCATGATCGGGCCTGTTTGGAGCGGTTTGTTGGTTGGGTCGCGGGGCAGGGCACTGAGAACTTCGGCATCCTGTTCACACCCTGGGGCGAGGCCCTTGTGCGACGATGGTATCAGACGGCCATCGCGGAGTTGACACATCTTTCGCATGTCCGCAAGGTGGCGATCCAGACGAACCTGTCTTGTAAACTCGATTGGCTGGAGTCCTGCGACAAAAGCAAGTTGGGCCTATGGTGTACCTATCACCCGCCGGAGGTGGAGCGGGCGCGGTTCGTGGCGAAGTGCGAGGAATTGTCAGCCGCCGGGGTGCGGTTCAGCGTCGGCGTGGTTGGTAAGACGGAGCATCTCGGCGAGATCGCGGCGATGCGTGAAGCGTTGCCCAAGTCGGTTTACCTCTGGGTGAATGCCTACAAGCGCGAGCCGAACTACTACACCCCCGAGATGCTCAAAGACCTCACCACCATCGACCCGCACTTCCCGACCAACAACCAGTATCACCCGAGCCTCGGTGATGCGTGCCAAGCAGGGGAGACCGTCTTCACCGTCGATGGCGACGGCGAGATGCGGCGCTGCCATTTCATCGATCGACGAATCGGCAACATCTACGAACCGACCTGGCGCGAGGGGTTGAAAGCCCGGCCTTGCACGAACGACACCTGCGGCTGCCACATCGGCTATGTCCACCTCCACAAGCTCAGCCTGGAACGAGTCTACGGCCCCGGAATCCTGGAACGCATCCCTCAAGCTCAGCTTGGACTACAAACTATCGGTGAGGGAAACCAAGAAACACTTTTCACCACGGAGTTCACAGAGAGCACAGAGAAGAATTTTTGAAAACTCTCCTGATGCTTCTCTCGGTGTTCTCCGCGTACTCCGTGGTGAATCTCTTTTGATTTGTTATCCCCCACTGATTCCGTAGGATTCCCATCGAAGCCCTCCCGGTTACCGGATGTTGAAATCTCGCAGGAATGACGGTCATGTCTGACGTTACGCCGAAATCCTTTTCGAAACTCTTAGTTGCGAACCGCAGCGAAATCGCCATTCGGGTGTTCCGCTCCGCGCACGAACTCGGCATCCGGACCGTCGCGATTTATTCGCACGAAGATCGCTTTGCACTGCACCGCTTCAAAGCTGACGAAGCCTATCGCGTCGGCAAACCGGGCGAGCCGATCCGAGCCTACCTGGACATCCCGAGCATCGTCGAATTGGCCAAAGAAATCGGGGCCGATGCCATTCACCCGGGTTACGGCTTCCTCTCCGAGAATGCCGAGTTCGCGCGGGCCTGTCGGAAAGCGGGCATCGTCTTCGTCGGCCCACGGCCTGAAATCCTCGACCAACTCGGCGACAAAGTGGCCGCGCGGAACATCGCTCGCCAAGCCGGGGTGCCCGTGCTTTCTGGCAGCGACAACCCCGTGTCGTCGATCGACGATGCCAAAGTCCTCGCCGAGAAACTCGGTTACCCGGTGATCATCAAAGCCTCCATGGGCGGCGGCGGTCGCGGCATGCGGGTCGTCCGGGAAGCCGCGAAGTTGCAAGAATCGATCGAGGCCGCCCAGAAGGAAGCGGGGAATGCCTTCGGCATTCCGGATGTGTTTCTGGAAAAGTTTGTCGAGAAAGCCAAGCACATCGAAGTCCAGCTTCTCGGGGATCAGCACAAAGGCTTGGTCCACCTCTTCGAACGCGATTGTTCGATCCAGCGTCGCCACCAAAAGGTCGTCGAGATTGCCCCGGCACCGAACCTCGACGAGAAGCTGCGCGATGCGATTCTCGAAGCGTCGCTGAAGATCGGCAACGCCGTCGGCATCGACAATGCGAGCACGGTCGAGTTCCTCGTGGATGTCGAAGCCGGGCAATTTTACTTCATCGAAGTCAACCCTCGCATCCAGGTCGAGCACACGGTCACGGAAGTGGTCACTGGTTACGACATTGTCAAATCACAGATCTTAATTGCCGCGGGGATGAAGCTCGGGCATCCGGAAATCGGCATGGAACAAGCCAAAATCCGCACGAATGGCTTTGCCATTCAGTGCCGCGTGACAACCGAAGACCCCGCCAACGGCTTTACTCCGGACTACGGCCGACTCTCCGCGTACCGCTCGGCCTCGGGCATGGGGGTCCGCCTCGATGCTGGCTCCGCTTTCGGGGGCGCGGTCATCACCCCGTTCTACGATTCGCTCTTAGTAAAAGTCACCGCCAGTGGTATCCGCTTCCTGGATGCGGCCCGGCGTATGGAGCGAGTGCTGCAAGAATTCCGCGTGCGGGGCGTGAAAACGAACATCCCGTTTCTCCTGAACTTGATCGTCCACCCGAGTTTCATCGATGGCAGCGTAACGACGCGGTTCCTCGACGAAGCCAAAGAACTCTTCACCTTCAAGGATCGCCAAGACCGCGCGACGAAGCTCCTGAGCTACATCGCGGATGTGATCGTCAACGGTAGCCCCGAGGTGAAGACCGCGAAGCCGCAGATCAGCTTGAAGCCGTTCGAGGCCGACCAGGGCAAACGCCAACCGCTCACACCACCCGTCGGCACGCGAAACCTGCTTCAGCAGATGGGGCCAGCCAAGTTCGCCGAGTGGGTGCGGCAAGAAAAGCGGTTGATGATCACCGACACGACGATGCGCGATGCTCACCAGTCGCTCTTGGCCACGCGGATGCGGAGCTTCGATATGCTCCGCATTGCCCCCGAGTATGCCCAACGCCATGCGGACTTTTTCAGCCTGGAAATGTGGGGCGGTGCCACCTTCGACACGAGCATGCGCTTCCTGAAAGAATGCCCGTGGGATCGCTTGACGCAACTTCGGGAACGGGTGCCGAACATCCTCTTTCAGATGCTTTTGCGGGCCGCGAGTGCCGTGGGCTACTCGAACTACCCGGACAATGTCGTTTACCACTTCGTCAAAGAAGCCTCGCAAGCGGGGATGGATGTCTTCCGCATCTTTGATGCGTGCAACTGGCTGCCCAACCTGAACCTGGCGATCGAGGCCGTCCACAAGACGAACAGCATCGCCGAGGCCGCGATCTGCTACACTGGGGACATCATGAACCCCAAACGCGACAAGTACACCTTGAAGTACTTCGTCGATTTGGCCAAAGAGTTGGTCAAAATGGGAACGCACATCCTGGCCATCAAGGACATGGCCGGCTTGTTGAAACCTTACGCGGCGAAGAAGCTGGTGAAGGCGTTAAGGGATGAAATCAACGTGCCGATTCACTTCCATACCCACGATGCCGCCGGCGGGCAGATGGCCTCATACCTCATGGCCGCGGATGAAGGTGTGGATATCGTGGACTGTGCCTTCGCTCCGCTTTCGGGGATGACGGCGCAACCCTCCTTGAACGCTCTTGCCGAGGCCATGCGCTTCCATGACCGAGACACTCGCCTATCATTTGACACCCTCCAACAGACAGCCCGTTACTGGGAGCAAGTCCGCACCTATTACAGCCCCTTCGAAGCCGGGATGAACGCGACCTCAGCGGATGTGTATCTCCACGAGATGCCCGGCGGACAGGCGACGAACCTGATGCAGCAAGCGAAGTCCCTGGGCCTTGGTGACCGCTGGCCGGAAGTCTGTGTGATGTATGCCGAAGTGAACCGCATGTTTGGGGACATTGTCAAAGTGACCCCGACTTCCAAGGTCGTGGGGGACATGGCCCTCTTCATGCTCTCGAACAACCTGACACCACTGGACGTCATGAACCCCGATCGGGAAATCGCTTGCCCAGAATCGGTGATCGAGTTCTTCGAAGGCAAGCTCGGCCAGCCACCGGGTGGCTTCCCGAAGATTCTGCAAGACCGCATTCTGCGTGGCAAACCCGCCCTCACCGAGCGTGCCGGGGCGAGCATGAAACCCGCGGACATGAATGCCGCGAGCGAGAAACTGCTGCCACTCTTGAAACGCCTCCCGACGCCACGGGAGGTGAGTTCTTACTTGCTCTACCCCAAGGTCTTTGAAGACTTTGCCCGGCACGAACAGATGTACTCGGATGTCAGTGTGCTGCCGACGCCGGTATTCTTCTACGGCATGCAAATGGGTGACGAGGTCAGTGTCGAGATCGAAGCCGGCAAGACGCTCATCATCAAGTTCCTGACCGTGGGCGATCCGCAACCCGATGGCCGGCGTTTCGTCTTCTTCGAACTCAACGGCCAGCCGCGTGAAGTGCTCGTCCTTGACAAGTCCCTCACCGCGACCGCCACTTCAGCCCGCCGCAAAGCGGACGTCGGCAATCTCAAACACGTCGCGGCCCCGATGCCTGGTGCTGTGGTGTCAGTGATGGTGGGCGTCGGCGAAGTGGTGACCAAAGGCCAAAAGCTCGCCACTCTCGAAGCGATGAAAATGCAGACCACCATTCACGCCGAGGTCGGTGGCAAAGTGCTCGAGGTGCCCATCAAAGCCGGCACCCAGGTCGAAGGCGGGGACTTGATCATCGTTTTGGAGTGAACTACTGCCCCATCAGGTAGCCGGTGGCGAAGGCCATGGCCACGAGGATGATGGCGAGTACGGCCAGGATTGCCACAGTGCCTTTGCCAAGGTACATGCCATCCTCCGTGGGGACCACGGGCACATCGACTGGCTCCGTAATGACGACGGGTTTGATGCTAGAACTGTCGGACTTCGAACCGTTGCTTTCTTGTTTTTTGGTCAAGACGGAGGTCGTCATCGAGCCATTCTTACGGCTCGTTTCCGGAGCGGTCGTCGCTTCTTCATCAGCGAGGTCGATCTCCGGTTCGCTGTTCGGCATATCGGGCGACGGCACCAACACTTCATCCTGACACTTCGGGCAGACGATCTCTGTCCCGGCTTTCCGCTTAGCGATACTGAGAAGTGTTTCGCAGTTTGGGCATCGGAATCGAACTGGCATCTTCTTACCCCGCAAACGGAACTCACACCACAAGTGTTGTAGTCTTTAGCGTATAATCTGGCTCTGAAACCGCTCTCTCGAACCCTTTCACTCGAGCTTCTTCCGAGGTAGACATGAATCGTCGCTGGCTCGGTCTGTGTCTTTTCCTGCCCTGTTCGCTCGTGTTGTTGGCCGCCGAACCGGTGACGGTCTTCATGCCAGATGGCTACATGGTGCAAGGCCAGTATGCCCGCGAAACCGAGACGATCACCGACGGCTCCGGACGACCCGTTCGAGTGCCCAAAGCCGACGGCCTCGACATCATCCAAGATGGCCCGAAGTACGTGTTTTTCAGCACCCATGCCGGGCGTGGCGGGAAGATCGACAAAGAAACGCAAATCAACCGCGGGCCAGAATACAAAACCAAACTCAAGAACAAGTTCAATCGCCCCGTCGCCCCGTGGGCGAAAATCACCAAAGAGACCGAGTTCAACGCCGAGTGGATTCGCACGCTCGAAATGATCACTTTTGAAAACCAGTTCCAATCCATCAAACAGCAAATCACCAAACTCGATCCCTATTCCTTCGTGCTCGAATCCCCCTCGGACAATATCAATCAGGCCTATCACACCTGCGAGGAAAGCCCCGAGAAGGTCCGCAAGTGGCTCAGTCTGCACCCCGATCTGCGTGAAGCGACAGGGAAGGTCGATGGCGAGAAACGGCTCAAGATCGCCGAGTTTCTGCGCGATGTCACCAAGTACGATGCCACACGTCGGCAAGTGTTGTGGATTCAAGCCACACGGGCGGAACTCGAGAAACTGAAGAAAGACTTACCCGAGCCTTGGGATGCGAAAGTCAGCGAAGCGTATCGCAACCTCAACGATGATGTCGAGAGGCTCGAAGCTCGCTACGTGATCGATGAACTCGAAGCGGCTTTGAAATGCGGTCGCTACGACACGGCCCGGAAGTTCCTGTCGAACTATCAACCCAAACTCAGCGACGCCAAGGAGACGACCCGGCTCGCCACGGTGAAAGCCGCAATCGAAGCGGTTCAACCGCAATACGAGCGCACTTTAGAACTGCTTCGCGTCACCTTGGAACGCGAGAGCGGAATGCTCGCCATCCAAACCAATGCCGCGATCATCGGTGTCGGCCCGGCGATCTTTACCCCCAGACCCAACATCAACCCCACGATGACCAAATTACTCAACGCCGGGGCACAAATCCTCGAAGAACTCCATCCGGACACGGCATCTCGCCTCGAACTCTTCCACGATCTCGCCAAACAAGCCGAGGCCCGCCGCAGCCAAGGGAAAGAAGCCAACGAGAAGGCCGAGAACCTGATCGCTTACGCCATCACCGGTTGGCTGAAGGGCAAGAATGGCGCGGACCAATCCGTGGAGGTGGCCCTTCAATGCTGGGACACCCGCAACATGGCGAAGCAATACCTCCGCAAAACCACCGGTAACGACCGCAAGATCCTGCTCGATGACTATGCCAAAGCGAACCCCAAACAACTGAACCCCGAAGAACTCACGCAGATCATCTCCTTGATGCCGCCACCGTTTGCCGCGGACCTTTCGAAGCCAGTCGGCAAGCCCATCCCTGCGGCTGAAGCTCTTGGCGTTGATGGTCTCATGCGCCTGAACACCGGGCCGACGGCGGAGTTCAACCAAGGCGTCAACTATGTCCTGAAGTTGCCACCGGAGTATCATCATGGCCGTTCTTACCCTGTGGTCTTGGCATTGCATAGCAAGATCATGAGTCCTGAATTTGTGGCGGCCAATCTTGCAGAACAAGCGGAGAAGAATGGTTACATTCTCATTGCACCGGATTGGACTAACAGTTTCAGTAATGGTCTCTATGAGTTCACAGGGAAAGAACATACGACCCCGCTCGCTGTGCTTCGGGATGTGCTGTTGAAGTTCCAAGTCGATGCAGACAAAGTCTTTCTATTTGGCTACGCCGAAGGAGCGAACTTTGCCATGGACTTGGCTGCCGCGCGACCGGATCATTTTGCAGGAGTCGCTGGGATTGGCATGAACCCACCGCCAGCGTTGTTTGTGGAGTATTGGCGGAATTGCCAGAAACTACCCATGTATATGATCTCAGGTGAATTTACAGGCGCGTTTAACAACTTGCGAAAAGTGATGGATAAATGGATGCCCCGTGGATTCCCAGCCATGCTCACACTTTACCGTGGCCGGGGTGTCGAGTGGTACCCGGCCGAGATTCCGAGACTCTTTGACTGGATGAATCGCAAGACCCGTGTCCGTGGCTCGGCGACACTGCGCCTCAGCCAATTCAGCGTCGAGCCTTGGCAAGTCTTGCGCGAAACGGACTCGCGTTACTACTGGGTCGGGGTTGCCCCCGGTGGGATGCGTGGCTCGAACCCAGTGGCCAACGGTATTCCCCCTCGCATGAGCACCATCCCGCAGTTTGCAGCCGATATTGGCAAAGCCGGGGTGATTAACATTACACAATCGATCGGTATCCGCAAATATACCGTCTGGCTTGAAAAAGATCTGATTGATTGGTCAAAACCTTTGCGTATCACCATCAATGGCTCGTCTCCAATCAGCTACACTGCCAAGATCTTGAAACCTGACCTCCAGCTGATGCTCGAAGAGATCCACCGCACCGGCGACCGCAAGATGATGTTCCTGGGCAAAGTCGATGTTGATGGGCCAGGATGATTGGTGTGAAAAGGTTAACCACGAATAACACGAATCACACGAATCAGAAAGAAGAAAAAATGAAATGAGATTCGTCGTTCAGGAGAGTCACTGAGATTTCACGAAGTTGCGGATGGGTGGCTTTTCAATTTATCAGTTTTCTATTCGTGTGATTCGTGTGATTCGTGGTTAAACTCTCATCTCTTAGCTCATCTCTTAGCTCAGAGACTCCAAGACTTCGGCGTCGCTGGGGTAGTCGCTGGGGAGTAGCACGCGGAGGGGAATGGGAACTTCGTCCATGCGGTAGACGGTACCAGGGCGATGGATGCCGTAGACGGCTGTGGTGAACTTCACGGTCGGAGCGAAGTTGGCTCGGCGATCAGGGGAGTCCAAGAGCACTGTCGGGATGCTGCGAAGGTGATCGAGGGCGGCTTCAGAAAAGCCACTGACCGTTTCACTCCCGAGGATCAGGGCCGCATCGACCTCCTGGCGTTCGAGCATCTCGGGGCCCGTGAACTCGGCTGGGTTGTAGCGCGGATATCCACGAGCGAAGTTGACCCCGAACGGATAACCCGTCTGCCAGGCGAGCACCGAATCCGCTCCGGCCACGTCCCCGTAACGCCGCATTCGCCGAGCGTAGAAGCGGGTGTAGTTGTTCAATTCCGTCACGAGTCTCAGCAAGGCTTCGACGTTGCGATGGCCCATCGGGGGTTGTGTCAGGTCGGTGCCAAAGAAGATGATCCCAAACTTGGCTTCGCGGAAGGTCTTGGCCAGAGCGATGAGTGCGGGCGAAGCCTCCGTCGGTTCACCTCGGACGAGTAACCGCAGCTTGGTGAGCACAGCCTGATCTTGTCCTGGTTCGAGGGGTAAGAATAAGTCCGCGGCCTCTGCGGTTGCGGTGCGTTGACGATCAACGACGATGATGGTGCGCCCGGGCCAGGGGGTCGCGTAGCGTTCGATGTGGCGAGGGTGAGTCGTGAGTGGGTCGCTGCCCCAATACACGACGACATCCGCACGGTTACGCACTTCACCAAGGGTGCAGGTCGATTCCCCGACTTGCTGCAAGGCCATGATGCTCGGTGCATGGCCAGTGCTCGCCGTGGTGTCGATAGTCGCGCGTAAACGGTCGGCGAGTTCCGTGGCGTGCCGTTGGCCTTCGGTTGTGCTCCGGGACAAGCCGTAGATCAACAGCGACTTGGCTGAGTGCAAGATCTCGCGGGCACGCTGCACCGCGACTTCGCGGCTCGTTGCTTCCCCCAGGATTTCACACGGTGGCGGCATGTGGGCGTTCTGCCCCAGATACCACGGTTCCGCGAGTGAGCAGGCATTCTCCGCTCGAGTGATCCGCTGGCCATCGACGGTGATGCGGAGATCATCACACGCACAACCGCAGACGGTACAGGCCACATCGGTGAAGGTCTTTTCCATGAGGTCAGCGTATGAACCGTGCTGACTCACTTCGACATTTCATTGAAACGCCAGAGCGGCACATTCGGTGGCAAGGTCACGGTGGCATAGTCTTCCTCGCCGATCAAGGACTTCAGCTTCTTGAGGGCCTGCCGGCGGACCGTGATGTAGTAGAAATCGCAACGGGCATCGCGCACGCTATCCCAGACTTGGTAGAGCCGATCGGTCTCGCAGAGGATGTCTCGAAGCGAATCCGCACGGTCGATTTCGAGTTGCCTTTGCTCGTCGATTTTCTTGCGGAAGCTCCTGTTGAAGCGAATCAGTTCGTTGACGTGGCTTCGTTCGGGCAATCGGAGGGCTTCACAGGTCTTGGGGGCATCTTTCAAGTCTTGGTAACGTCGCCGGAGCATGTTCAAATCGGTGCAGAAGTCCTCGGGTCTGGAGAGGACGTACCTTGTCTCGCGTTCGTCCAGGATTTCCCACTCCACCGCGACTTGCAGAATCGCATCACGTAGGGCGGGGAATTGTTGCGGGTCCGGGCATCCCGCAGGAATGCCCGGGGGGATCGTCAGCATCATCGTGGCGACGAGAATTTCAGCAGCGCACACACAGGCCTCCTTCCCGCGAACTGGTCTTTGGGCCAGCGCGAGACAACCACTCCCGGTGGAGCAAAATTTGGCACCGGGAATGCGGCGAAAAAATCCCAAGGTTCGCTGAGATCAGCTAGAGAGTCGCCGAAGGACGAACCCAACGAGGCTCTACCGTTGGAAACGGCGCGGGAGGTGAACCCCACACGTCGCGGCATCGGTTGGGCTATTAAGAGACCACCGGAAGCGCCGCAGGTAGAACGAAGAGCGTGCTGCATAGCAAGCTCACGTGAGTTTTCAATACAAAAAACGTGCCCGCAACCCAAATTTCTTGAAATCTGCGTTTTTCGCTCACTTCCCCGATCCACACAACCGTTAAATCTCTTCAGATGCCAGAGTTTTGACAGGATTTCAAAGCCGTACCGCTCAAGATTGTGGAGGTGCATGCCAACGAATCACTGCTCAAAGTGCCTGGAAAGACAGCACTTCGGCGAATTTACGAGCAAATCAAGCAATCCGGTTGAGCAGAATCCCGAGCACACCTTCGAGGTTTTCGGCATGCATCCAGTGGCCGGTGTTGAGAGTGTCGAGCGTGACGTGAGGCAGGTCGGCGGCACGGCTGCGATCAGCAGTGGAGTAGATCCGCGATTGGTCCGCGATGACGAAGTGGAGTTGAACACCAAAGGGTGGATTCTCGACCGTGGGCCAGAGGTCGGTGGTTTGGTAACTGGCGTAAAGGCCTGCGATCTCGTCGAGGTCGAGGCCCATGCGGAAGACTGGTGGCGTGCTTTCGAGGTTCATTGCTAGCCATTGGGCGATCGGTTGGGGGGTGCCCTGACCGACGAGATGTTGCACGAAGGCGTTGCGTGTTGGGAAGTCCGGTGGGGCCGCGCGGAGTAAGCCGAGGATCGTCGTGGGTGATGTGGCTTCGTTCAAAACTGGTGGCAAGCCTGGGTTCGAGTCGAGGGTGAGAATTTGCTGAACTTGCTTCGATGGGGCCATCGCCAAAGCCACTTTGCCACCAAAGCTGTGA
Source organism: Fimbriiglobus sp. (assembly GCA_051659845.1). GTDB lineage: Bacteria > Planctomycetota > Planctomycetia > Gemmatales > Gemmataceae > Fimbriiglobus. Next base: position 45,165 of record JBOFPH010000005.1, read on the forward strand.
CCGACAACAGCATCGAAGGTTCCGAGTTCGAGTAGGTCATCGACGACGGAGTCGAGGCTCGCATCGGGTTGGCCTTTGGGGGAATGGCCATGGCCGCGGAGATCGACGGTCATCGCTTGCCAATTGGGGCGAGCTTGCACAAAGCGCGTAGCCAGGCTACGCAGGTTCGAGCCACGGCCCAGGATACCGTGGAGAAACAGCACCCGATGCCGAGTCGACTCGGTGCCGGGGATGAGATCAGAGACAAGCGGCAGGCCCACTAAGCAATCACCTCACCAATGCGGCCTTCGCGAAGTAACTGCTCGACATCCGGAGTGAATGGCAAGCTCTCGTCCGTCGAGGGGCGATAGACGGCCACCGGCTCGGGGACGACGAGTTCCGAGAGTAAGCGACCGAGTGCATTCAGACGATCGGTCTCGGTGACGTTGGTCGGAGCTGCGACGATGTCGACTGCGAGCCAGCCGGAGTGCATGGCAAAAGTCATGTGGCCGAGGCCTGGCTTCTTGCGGATGCAGCTTTCGGGGTGGTAAGTGAAACTCCGGGCAGCCCAGCGAACACTGAATTCCCAGCCATCGCGATGGAGTGTGGAGTTGTCTTGAGAGAAAGCGTTTTCGGCAGCGATTTGCAACTGTTCAGAAGTGGGTTCCGGCGGTTGGGTCAGAAACAAGACGAGCGTCTCTTCGCAAGGCATCTCTTCGAGGGCGGTAGACATGATTTCCACAGGTGGGATCGACTTGGCCTCCGGATCTGGGGGCGGGGCCTTTAAGACGCGGTCGCGTTCTGTTCGGGCATTGGTTCGGGTAAATCCCGCCGTTCGTCGATTCCGATCATCGTGGATCATCAGCAACCCTTTCATTCGTGGCTCAAAAGCGTGTCAGTAACACTTCCATCCAGGCCGTTCAGGGAAACTCTTTCGCACTCCTTGGTTTTGATACTGATAAGATGCCACAGACACTGGGGTTTCGTCTACCGCAGACTGATCGAGTCCCGGAGGTTCACGAAGTCCTAACTGGTACACCCCGCAACACTAGCACAATCCGCACAATCGGCACACTTTTTGGCGACCTGCGTCTGAAACCGAAGCAAAACAGGGTGAATAAGACTTTGCGGATTGGTGAAGTTGTAGCGATTGTTCTGCCGATAACAGTTGTGAGTGTTTTTCGTCGGAGGAAACCCCATGCGGTTCGGGGCCTTACTCTTGGTTGGGCTGATCCTCACGACCAGTCATGCGGTCGGGCAGGATGCCTACGCCTCTTCTGCGGCGTGGTTGCAACCTCCGATTGCTAGCAACAAACCTCATCCCGACGATCCGCCGCGTGCGGCACGGTTGAGGATTCGCAACGACGACGAAAACAACATCAAGACGGTTTCGTACGAACAGGTCCGACGCAGCGAAAAAACAGAACCCCGCGAACCCGAGAGTTCAAGGAAGTTCGATTTGTTCGAGTTTCTGCGACCCGAAAATCGACGTGATGGCGGTAGCCGTCGTGAGCCAATCTACGATTTGCCCGGTGACGATCGGGGCAGTTCACTCGGCGAATACTGGGATTTTAACAAGGATGGCATGTTCCTCTGCGATCAGGAATTTGACAGCCTGATCTCGCCCGTCACCAATCCTTTCCTGTTCGAAGACCCCCGTGCTCTCACGGAAGTGCGTGGTTTGTTCCTTTACCAAAATGTGCCCGATACTCAGCGTGGCACCTTTGGTGGCAACATCTGGTACGGTGGCCTGCAAGCCAGAGTGGCACTCAATAAACGCATCTCGCTGACGATCAACAAACTGGGCGTCACGGGCACGGGCTTCTCGAACTTTTCGAGTGTCCGTGATGGCTCGGGGTTCTCGGAAATCTGGATTGGGCCGAAGGTCACATTCGTGCGCGATCCGCAAGCCGATCTGCTCATGGCTGGGGGCTTGCAGTTTCAGGTTCCCGTGGGCAGTGCGAACGTCTTCCAGAACACTGGCTCGCTTTCTTTAGTACCGTATTTCAGCATCGCCAAAGCCTTCTCGATGGGCAGCTTGGGCCGATTCAACACGATGGCGAACACGGGTTATGCGTTCTCCACGAACAACGAACGTAGCGACTACTTCTATGCCAGCGGCCATGTGTCTTGGGATGTGATGGATAAACAGAAGTTCTTCCCACTGGCGGAATTGAATTGGTTCCAAGTCACGAGCAACGGTACCAGCTCGCCGGGGATTCGTGGCGAAGGCCGGGATTTGATCAACTTCGGGTCGATGGCGAAAGGCTCAGGTTTGCTAACAGGAGCCATCGGAGCACGGTACCGTTTCAACAAACATATCGAGTTCGGTGGAGCGTTCGAAATCCCGCTCGCTGGCAACCGGGACTTCTTCCAGAACCGCTTCACTCTCGATCTCATCTTCCGTTACTGATAAGCAATCGCGTCACCGATCCGGGTTCGCACAGCATGAAGTGCTGGCAGCAAGCCGGCCATCGTCGCCACGAAGATGGCCCCGGCGGCAATACTCAACCCTGATCGCCACGGCACGAGCACATCGAAGAGAAACCCGGACTCTTCAAACATCACGATCTTCAACACGTACCATTCGAGTGGCAAGCCAATCAGGATGCCGAGGAAGGTGCCGAAGAGACCCATCAGCACAGCTTCCCAAAGGACGGTCCGCACGATCTGGCCCGGTGTCGCACCGATAGCAAGCAGCAAACCCAGTTCACGCTTGCGTTGCAAGACGGAGATCAAGAGTGCCGTCACCACACCCAGTGCAGCCACGATGGCGATGACGATTTGCTGGAGGTAAGCCAGGACATAGACGCGGTCAATCAGGTCCGCGAGGAACTTCCGGACCGTGACGCGGTCTTGCAGGCTCAAGCCCCGAGCATCGGCGTAACGGCTGAGGTTCTGGCTCCCCTCGGACGTCAGGCTTGGGCCATCTTTGAGGAACACATGGCAGATATCCACCATCGGATCTTGAAACAGACTGGCATACACGGCACGGTCAATGAAGATCGTACCGCGGGACCAGGAGTAATCGCGGATCGTATCCAAAATCCGCAACTCCACCGGACCACGTGGGCCTGGCAAGAGCAGGGTGTCACCAGGTTTTTTGCCATGCTTCAAAGCGAAGTTTTCGGAGATGAAGACAACGTTCCCGCTGGGGAGCCGTTTCATTTTCTCGAGACCTTCTACGTTCCCGGGGACACGCTTCGCCGTGCTCTCGGCATACGGCACTGCATCGATGGCCACGAGGTAGATAATCGTGCCGTTGTACTCTGGCCGCACGTAACGCAACCCGACCGCAGCCTCGACGCCTTCGAGCTTGCGGCACTCGGTGATGATGGAGGGATCAAGCGGGTGTTGTGAGTTCGTCGCCTCGGTGACGTTGCCCATGAAGATGAAGCGATCCGCCTGGATGACTTCATCAAGCCATTGCACCACAGGAACTTCGTTACTCTGCCCGACGCCTGCCGTCTGAAACATGACCGCGACACCGGCTCCGAGAGCACCGATGACGACCCCCGTGCGGCCGGGCGAACGGATCAAGTGATCGGCAGCGAGGCGAGCTTCGATCGGCAAAACAAGTCGGAAAATAGGATGCAACAACCGGACCAAGATGCCCACGAGGATCGGTGCGGCCAAGAGCAGCCCCACGAGGGCCGCCATCATCCCACCAAAGGCCCCAACGCGAGGCGGCAAGAGATCGCGCGTCAGGATCATGGCGACCCCACCGGCAATGAGCGTGCCACAGGTCGCTTTGTGGGCCAGTGCCCAGAGGCCGCCGACAGCACCCGGCACACGCCGGACGGCATCGGCGGGGTCTTGGGTCGCGGCCTGGATGGCAGGGATCAGCGCCGCAACGATCGCCGTCGTCATCCCCGCCAAGATGGCCAGGCCAATCGTGCTGAGGCCTGGCCAGGCGGTGGTGTTACCCGGGTTCAAGAACAACGCTCCGAGTTCTTCCGAGAACTCCGCTAGGATTTGCCGAGCCATGAGTGTGCCGATGGGTACACCCAGGAGCGACCCCAACAACCCCAAGATGGCCGCGGCCACCGCGAACATCTTGATGACTTGCCAACGTGTGGCCCCCAGCGAGCGCAGAATGCCAATGTCATGCCGACGCTCTGCGACCGTCACCGACAAGGCATTGTAAACGAGAAACAGCCCCACAATCATGGCCGACGCGGAGCAAAGCGAGAAGGCGATTTGAATGCCGCTGATGATCTCTTGCGACGATTGACCATGCGATTCCGGCGTCCGGACTTCGGCGCGATCTTTGACGATGGCCTTGACCGCCGAGGCCACCGACACCGGGTTGACACTCGGTTCGAATAGCACATCAATGCGGTTAACCCGGGCTGGCGTCTGGGCTTCCCACAAGGTCTCGTTGGCCATGTTGCCAACCACTGCGGCGGTGCCGACCGTTGGCCCCAAGCGGACGAATCGAGACGCCTGGACGATCTCCATGCCGATGATGTTCTTGCCCAAGAGTGTGATCGGCGAATCGGGGTCGCTTTCGAAGTAGCCCACGGGCAAGCACTCGACATCCCGCGAACCAAAGCGAACGATGAGTGGCGAAGTCGGTGTCTCGCGGGTCCGTGCCCACTCACGGTGAACGGGTTCGCTGACGACCACGATGCGGCGGGTGAAGAGCAACATGGCGGTCGCGCGAGTCTCTTCGAGGGTGCGCGTAAACCGAACCCCCAAGGGGTTCGGTTGGTCGGCTTTGAGCCAATCCCAGCTCAACTCGACACCCAACAAGACAGCAATCGCTTTGTCCTGTTGCGGCAAGACGACCCGCTCCACCACCAATGGTTGCACCGACTTCACGCCAGGGATATTGGCGGCACGGAGTTCATCGGTCAGCGAACGGGCGACGCCGAATTCGCCATTGGAGATGAAAAGGTCACCCGAGCCGAGTGGGGAGGTGGTCTGCGAGGCCGCGGCTTCCACGCACTGATTGAGCACCCGTGAGGACACGAGTGTCGCCACCCCCATCGCAATGCTGACGATGATCAGGCCAGCGCGATCCCAACGTTGAATCAGGTAACGCAAACTTAGAAGCCGATAGATTGGTAGCATCTTGCCCACATTGATAGGTCAGTTCACGGAACGATTTGTCACAGGCAAATCGGATTCCAACACGCCATCCCGAATCTTCACAATACGTGTGCCGAACTGGGCCGCACTGGCGTCGTGGGTGACCATGATCACCGCTCGCCGACCTGGCTCAGGCAGGCTGGCCAAGAGCGAGAGAATCTCCCGGCTGTTGGTGCTATCGAGGTTGCCAGTCGGTTCATCGCAAAGCACCGCATCCGGCTCAGTCACGAGTGCCCGAGCCACGGCGACTCGCTGCATCTCGCCACCGGACATCTCTTCGGGGAAGTGCTCGGCCCGATGGCCCAACCCGACGCGATCGAGGCTCGCCCCCGCCTTATGAACCGCCTCACGGCGATTCTCACCACCCAAGAGCATCGGCAAGGCGACATTCTCGACGGCCGTGAGCGTAGGAAGCAAGTTGAAGGCTTGGAAGACGAAGCCAATGCGGGTTCGACGGAGAAGTGAGCGCTGGGTGTCGCTCATGGTCTGCATGTCTTGACCTTGGAAGACAGCCCGACCTGCAGATGGCGTATCAAGAGCACCCATGAGGTGCATGAGTGTCGATTTGCCGGAACCACTTGGCCCCATGATCGTGACGAACTCGCCGCCTTGGATTTGCAGGCTGACCCCACGCACCGCCTCGACCACTCGACGGCCTTGGGTGTATGTCTTCTTTGCTTCGACCAATTCAATCATCGCAGTCCTCCGCGTCCCGGCTATTCGCCAGCCGGGTGGATTCATTTCTCGATGATCTTAAATTACGGCGCAAAAGTGCGGAGAGCAGGAATTGGCACCGCTTAACGAGGCGTGATTGGTGCTGTGGGAGGCTTCTTGACAACGACCTTCCAACCCTCGGGGGCAGGGGCTTTCTCGAAGAACTTGGTCGTAATCTCGTCTCGATTGATCATCGGAGAATCGAAATCCCAGGAGGTCAAGACTTGGGCATTCTTGCCATAGACCAAGAACTGACGTGGCAAGTAATGCGGATAGGGTTTGTCTTTCTTGTCCAATTCCGGTTTCGGAAGGAAGAGAATGATGGTCATCGAATCGAAATCTTCGCGATCGTCTCGCAACTTCGGTTTGAACTCAAGATGGACATAGTGCTTTTCGACCTGTGAGATGCGGACCTCGAACCGTTCAAGTACCTTCGTGGCCGTCATTGATCCTGAGAGCATTTCCATCATGAACACCCGCTTGGAGATGCCCGTATCGAGTTTCGTTTCGGTCAGTTGTTTGGCCATCCCATCGTATTCGTAGACCATGGTATCGTCGACGATGTATGTGGTATAGTCATTGCCATCTCTAACACCACCAGGCGTGGCTTGGGCTTCGTCTCGGAATCGCACTTTGCCAGGAGTCATGCCCATGAATTCGACGTCGTATTTCTTGATAATCCGCTTGAGTTTATTCTCGACGGTTTTCGTCCCTTTGGCGTAGAAGGTCTTGGAGTCCTTCATCACCTTTTCCCACTTTTGCAGGTGATCCAGCAAAACAGGGTCAACGGCTTTGGCAGGAGCCTCACGGGGTGGCAACGGGCTTTGCGCGACGAGAGCAGTCATCGCCAACGAGAGCAGCCCAGCACAAAACCATCGACCCATGAGGAATCTCCAAAAAGCATGAAATCAGGGAAAACTAGCGTGGTGTGCCAGGAGCCGGAACAACGGGCCGCACGGCTGGCAGGCTCGCTGGGATCGGCGGATTCTGTGCCTGGCCACGAGCCGGAGCGGCCACCACTTGAGTCGCCCAACCGGCTGGGACAGGAGCTTTCACGAAGTACTCGGGTTTGATTTGGTCGCTGTTTTTAATCGGCTTAGGGAAATCCCAATTCGTGATTTCCTGCCCGTTATTGCCCCGAATGACCACCTGCCGGGGAAGATAAGGGGGGTGGTAAATGTTCTTCTTCTCCAGGTCCGGTCGGTAGGTGAAGAGTACCAATGTCATCAGTTCAAAATCTTCGAGGTCTTCTTTGGTTTTTGGCTTAAGATCCAGGTAAACATAAAATTCATCTTGTTTCAAAATCGAGATATCAAACCGCTCCAGAACCTGGGCAGCGGTCATGGTTCCCGAGAGGATGTCCAGCATGAGGATGCCCTTCGAGGCTCCAGGTGGAATTCTTCGCTCGGTCATCTTCTTGGCGATGCCGTCGTACTCATACACCACGGACTCATTCGCAATGTAGGCAGTGTAATCATCGAAGTCTTTCTTGCCATCAGCGAGAGGGATCGCCTCCTGACGCAACCGCGCCCGTCCTGGAGTCATGCACATGATTTCAAATTCGTAGTTTTTGATCAGTTGCTTATCCTTCTTTTCGAAGGTTTTCTTGCCCTTGGCGAAGAAGCTCTTGGAGTCCTTCATCACGTATTCCCAGTTGTCCAGGTGTTGTTTCAACACCGGGTCAATCGGCTTCACAGCAGGAGCTGGGGTCGGGCCGCTCGGCGCTACACCAGGTGGCAACGGGCTTTGCGCGGCAAGAACACTGACAGCCAGGCAGAAGAGGCCAGCACAAATCCAACGGGACATTGTCATTCTCCGAAAACAATTCGCAGGCTTATACCCGTGGACGCTCACGGCGCGAAGATCGGTTTGAAAATAATTCGGACTCTGAAATCGAATTTGACTTCACCACGAAATCTCTGTTAATAATGCTCCATCTTGCCAGAATCTCGTGAAGGATGCCCATGTCCACGGCTGCTCCATTAATCTCTACGCCCACTCGGACGACTTCTTCCCGTGCGCCGAAGTCTGTCATCATCGTTGGCGCTGGGCCGGGTGGGTTGGCCGCAGCCATGCTTTTGGCTCAGGCGGGTGTGCAGGTGCGTGTAGTGGAGCGCTTGCCCAAAGTCGGTGGCCGGTGTTCCTCGATTCAAGAGCAGGGCTACCGCTTCGACCTCGGGCCGACGTTCTTCTTGTATCCCCGAGTGCTCGAACGCATCTACGGCCTGCTCGGCAAAGACTTGCATCGGGAAATCCCGATGGTGAAACTTGACCCTCAGTATCGCGTCATCTTCGGCGACCAAGGTGGAGACTTGCTCTGCACGCCGAACCTCGATCAGATGGCTACGGCGGTGGCGAAGTTGAACCCGCAAGATGGCGAAAATGTCAAACGGTTCATCTCCGAGAACCGCGTCAAACTCGAACGCTTCCGCCCCGCGCTCGAAAGCCCCTTCTTGAGCTGGCGCGATTTGATCAGTTGGGATCTCGTCAAACTCTTGCCACTCCTGCGGCCTTGGAAATCGGTCGAGGGGGAATTGAACCGCTACTTCACCGACCCACGCACACGGCTCGCGTTCTCGTTCCAATCCAAATACCTCGGCATGTCGCCGTTCAACTGCCCGAGTCTTTTCACGATTCTCTCGTACCTCGAATACGATTACGGCGTCTGGCACCCGATCGGCGGGTGTAACGCCGTCAGCGAGGGCATGGCGAAGACGGCACGCGAACTCGGAGCGACAATTTCGCTCAACGAGCCAGTCACGGAATTGATCTTCGAAGGCAAGAAAGCCATCGGCGTCAAGACGACCGAAGGCAGCTACAAAGCCGATGCCGTGATCATGAACGCAGATTTTGCTCAATCGATGAAGAAGCTCGTGCCCAACAAGCTGCGTGCTCGCTGGACGGATGAAAAACTGGCTAAGAAACGATATTCTTGCTCGACGTACATGCTTTACTTAGGTCTTGAAGGCCGGTATGATCATCTCCATCACCACACGATCTACACGAGTTCGGATTACCTGGGAAATCTCGAAGACATTGAAAAGAATCAACAGCTCTCTCCCGACCCATCTTTCTACGTGCAAAACGCCAGCATCACGGACGAAACACTCGCACCGAAAGGCCATAGTGCCTTGTATGTTTTGGTGCCAGTGCCGCACCAAAATGCCAACATCGATTGGGACAAAGAGAAGCCACTGTTCCGCGAGAAAGTGTTCCAACAGCTCAAGAAGGTCGGTCTCGATGATATCCAGAGCCGAATTCGTTTTGAAAAGATCGTGACACCCGCAGATTGGGAAAATCAATACGAAGTCTATCGCGGAGCCACATTCAATCTGGCTCATAATCTGATGCAGATGTTGCACCTGCGGCCCCGCAACCGGTTTGAAGACTTAGGCAACGTCTACCTCGTCGGTGGTGGAACACACCCGGGGAGTGGTTTGCCGGTGATCTACGAATCGGCTCGCATCACCAGCCGCTTGCTTCTGCAAGACTTCGGTATGGATGCAGCCTGGCTGGGGGTTCCGGGGGCCAAAGACGAAACGCCGATTTCGGCCCCTGTTGCTTGAAAAATCCTGGCTTTTTGATTGGATATAATTGTCCTGATTACTCCGGAGACATGACGTGCCCGCGACGACGAACAAAGAACGCATTGGCATCATCGGCAGTGGCCTCGGTGGTCTGGCGGCGGCCTGCACGCTCGCGGCTCGGGGTTACGATGTGGTCGTATTCGAGAAAAGCCCCTGGCTCGGTGGCAAAGCGGCCCAACTGAACGAACAAGGCTTCCGTTTCGACATGGGGCCGACGATCCTCACCATCCCCAACGTCTTGAAGCGTATCTTCGACGAAGCCGGGAAGCGGATGGAGGATTACCTCAACCTCGTCAAACTCGACCCGCAATGGCGTTGCTTCTTCACCGATGGCTCGGTCCTCGATCTCGTGTCGAATGTCGATCAAATGAAGGGAATCCTCAAGAAGTACAGTCCCCAAACACAGTCCGCCGAAGGCTATCAGGAGTTCCTGAACCTCTCGAATCGGCTCCACAAAGTCTCCGACAATTACTTCTTCTGGAAGTCGATTGGCGGCATCAAGGACATGATCGACTTCAAAGCCGGCTTCTCACCCAAAATCCTCTCGGATGTCATGTCCATGCGGATGGGTCGCAGCGTCGCCGGGACGGTGCGGAAGTACGTGCCGGATGCCCGCGTCGCTCAGATGCTGGATCACTTCACGCAGTATGTTGGCTCATCGCCCGAGTCTTCGCCGGCAGTGTTATGTGGCATCGCTCACATGCAGACCGAAGACGGCGTCTGGTATCCGATGGGTGGCACACGAGCCGTCCCTGAGGCGCTCATCAAACTCGGCACCGAACTTGGCGTCGAGTTCCGCGCCAACACGGACATCAAGAAAATCCGCATGAATGGTTCCCAAGATACAGTCATCGGCGTTGAGACAACGGCAGGTGAGATCGTCGAACTCTCAGCGATCGTCTCAAACTCGGACGCCGTTCGCACCCACCGTGAACTCATGAATGGCAGCGCTTCCAAGGCGACAACGAAGTTCGAAAAACGCCGTAACTACGAACCGGCTTGCTCGGGTGTGGTGCTCTATCTTGGCTTGAACAAAGCCTACGATCACCTGCTTCACCACGACTTCGTGTTTAGCCGCGATCCGGAAGAAGAGTTCGACTACATCTACCACAAAGGCGAGCCGGCCCCAGACCCGACCTGTTACCTGGCCGCAACCTCTCGCACCGAACCGGGCACGGCTCCACCGGGTGGTGAGGCTCTTTATGTCCTCGTTCATACGCCTTACCTGCGATCGCACCACGACTGGTCCAAGATGTTGCCAGCGTATCGCAAGGTGATCCTCGACAAGCTGAAGACCACGGGCCAAATGCCCGATATCGAAAGCCGGATTGTCTTCGAAAAGCATCTCACTCCTCAGGACATCCACGACCGTTATCGTGTGCTCAATGGTGCCATCTACGGCATCGCGAGCCACGGCAAATGGCTCGGAGCCTTCAAACCTGGCAACCGCTCGTCGGATGTCAAAGGTCTGTACCTTGCCGGTGGTGCGGCGCACCCCGGGCCAGGGATGCCGATGGTGCTGATGTCCGGTTGGATCGCGGGCGACAGCCTGGACCAGGACCGGGCGGCTCCGCGTGCTCGTCCTCGGGCCACAGAAATGGCCGGAGCCGGGGTGTGAGCGAGAAACCTTCCAGGGAAGCCGTGGTCGTGCCCAAGCGAGTGCTTTGGCTCTTCCGCGGCTTCCTTCGTTACGTAAAGCGCTTCGTGCGGAAGAACTTCCACGCTGTCCGCTTATCGAAAACCTCGTCGCCCTGGCCGACCGGCCCTGAACCGATCATCGTGGTCATGAACCACCCCTCGTGGTGGGATCCAATGATCGGAACCATGCTACTCATGGAACTACCCCACGGCGAGCACTACGGGGCCATCGACGCCGAGGCGATCCAGAAGTACCCGATCTTCCAGAAACTAGGCTTCTTGCCCGTCGATACCAAATCTCTGCGCGGTGCGGCGGAGTTCCTGCGGCTCGCGGGGGCTGTGCTCGAAGCGCCGAATCGCTTCCTGTGGATCACGGCTCAAGGCGAATTCGCCGATGTGCGGAAACGACCGCTGGACCTGCGCTCCGGTGTCGGCCACGTCGCCGCTCGCGTACCCACGGCTCGCATCGTTCCCGTGGCTCTCGAATACAGCTTCTGGACCGAGAAGACCCCTGAAGCCCTCGTCCGCATCGGCGAAACGCTTCACGTGGTCGATCACCCCACGTTCAAAGGCAAAGACTGGACCGCCAAGATCGAAGAGGCTCTGACCGCGAACCTCGATCAACTCAACCGCGAAACCATGTCCCGCGACCCCGGCCAGTTCACACTGCTGACAGGCGGCAAAACCGGCGTCGGCGGGCTATATGACCTCTGGCGCCGCGTGACCTTCTGGGCCAGGGGGAAGAAGTTCAACCCCAGCCATGAGGGGTAGAGAAGAAGAGAAGAAGAGGTTTAACCACGAATAACACGAATAACACGAATCAGAAAAGCAAAAAACATTGTTTATGTGTTCGATGGCATTCGCTACTTCATTCAATCAAAGCGCGATTGAATGGTGGATTTATGAATTTAAGTTTTTTTCTGATTCGTGTTATTCGTGTTATTCGTGTTATTCGTGGTTAAAACTCTTCCCCAGAGTTACCCAAGCATCAAGTACCTGAGTTGGCTGGCGACAGGTTGAGGTTCGTCGGCTTGGGCGAGTAGGCTACTCACAGCAATGCGGTTCAGCCCAGCAGCACGGACGGAGCTAGCGTTCTCCAGGGTGATGCCACCGAGTGCGAAAGCGGGCAGGGTAGTGGAGGCGGCCACTTCGCGGACGAAATCGAGACCCGGGAAGTCGTCGAAACTCTTGGTTTTCGAGGGAAAACAAGGCCCGACACCGATGTAATCCGCGCCATCCAGCATCGCTTGCCGGACTTGCTCGAGGTTATGGGTGCTGACGCCGATCAAGGCTTTCGAGCCAACGATACGCCGAGCCGCGGCGACGGGGAGGTCGTCTTGGCCGAGGTGAACGCCATCGGCTCCGACGATGGCCGCGATATCGGGGCGGTCGTTGACGATGAACAAGACCCCCGCTTTGTTGCACCATTTGCGATAGTCTTGGGCGAGTTGGAGGAGTTCATAATCGGTACGGTCTTTCTCGCGCATTTGAATGATGCTCACACCACCCGCGGTCATCTCGGCTATCATCCAATCGACACCGGCCACACATTGAGATTTCGTCAACAAGGCATAGACATGAGCACCCGCCAAGCGCTCCGTGGCGGCTAGCCCGGTGAGAATCGCACGTTCGATGGTGTAGGCCCGATAACGCACGCTCTCGACGCTGGCCGCGAACATTTGGTTCAGGGCTTTACCGTACTCTTCGAGGCTTCGCAGGGCTTCTTGCAGTCGCTTGACGTTAACCACGGCCACATGGCTCGCCGAGTCCCGGGTGCCTTCCGCTGAGGTGGTGAGAGATGTGCCGACATCTCCGAGAGTGTCTCGGGCCGCGAGGAGTAGCCGCTCGGGTAAGATCGTCGAGGCCGCGACGAGGTCATGGCGGAGTTGCTTGATCTCGCCGGTGAGGAGTTGGTCGTTGCGAACGAACCTGGCGTAGTCGTCAAGGATGCGGAGAGCTTCGCGGGCGCGGTTCAAGTTGACGTCAACAATCCGCGCGACTTCCAGCGATTCCTGTGGCTCCGCGACGACAAACTCCGGGCTGGCTTCGTCTGTGGTCCCCGAGATGGGGGCCGGAGTCAGGAGTTGCAGAAGTCGTGCTGGCCAATCAAAGTTGGCCAGCATCGGATCGCTTTCGACGAGTGCTAACAAGACTGTATCGGTCGTGATGTTGGCGTCACTTCGGCAAAAAAGGCTTTTTTCTCGGGCGATTTCGAGAAGTTCCGCGGTGTTCATCGAAGTAAGAGAGTGGATCGCCGTAAGGCTCAGCAACTCGGGGATGTCGACGTGAAGCCGGGTGAGTAAGGAGTGCGGTTTGCCGTCTTCGTCCGCGAGAAGTGCTAGCCACCAATCGTGCAACATCGGCTCGCGGCCTTGGAACTCGGCGACGATGCGCTCCACCGCGGGACTCAGATCGAAACTCATAACACCTCGAACAAGCGATACAAACGGACTAACCCGTTGACCGGACAGCTACGATCGGTCTTTGGGCATTTTACCGATTGAGTCGGTTCGTCGTTTTCGTCGAAAGAAATCCATGACAGGCGAGGCTACATGGATGTGGCAAAGCCGCTACTCATCGGCGCTCACGGATGAGCCGCTCCGAGGACTTGGAATGAAGATCCCCCGCTGGAAATGGCGTCGGCTGCTGCGTCGGGCGATCATGGGTTGGGCCTTGGCTAGCGGATTTTTCGTCGTCGCCCAAGAGCCGACCAAGGATGCGGACAAGGCTTCGAAGAAAGAGAAAGAGGACGAGAAGGACAAGGACGACAAGAAGGCCAACCCGCCTCTCATCGAAGGCCCACCGCTGACGCTTGGTCAGTGCCTGGCGATTGCCTATGAGCGTCAGCCAAAGATTCGGGCCGCTCTCTTGAGCCACCAAAGCGGCGAAGCCAGTTACAAGGCACTTTTCAACCTCGGCCGCATCCCGGAACGGCTCACTCCCGATCTCGAATTCCGCAAGCAGCAAGCCTGCCGGGGCTTGGCCGTGAGTGCCGCGAGCTATCAGCAAACCGTCCAGGAAACGACGCAAGACGTCACCGTGCTGTACTACAGCTACATCTACGCCAAGCAGCAAGAGGCCACTGCCGCGGGCGTCATTGAGCAGATGGAGATCTATTACGACATCGCTGAGGGCATCGTGAAATCCGGGGCCAAAGACCCCAAGATGAAGCTGAATCAGTTCTCGCTTTACACCTTGCAGAACATCATTTCCGAAGTCCGTGGCCAGAAGCTCAAGGCCGAAGTGGGCCGCAAACTGGCACTCGAAGCGCTGCGTGCGGAGATGGGTGTGGAAGGGAATTACGACTTCTCACCTGCCGCTCAGCAACTGCCAGAAATGCTCAACGGCTCGCTGACTCAAGAGTTCGTCGAGAGCCAAGCGTTGGCTCGCCGACCGGAACTCGCTCAGGCCGCGGCGGGTGTCGATGTCTTCCGGCTCGAAGTCCTGGCCCAAGCGAGCCAGAAGTATGCTCGCCGAACTTCGACGTTTGCGTCGGGCACCGATCTGCATTCGAAGTCGGTGCCGCAAGCCGTGCGCAATGGCGAGTTTCGCCCCGGAGCACTCGCCCCGGAGATGCCAACCTCCGTCGCGGGGCGTGTCGAAGATCGTGTCGCCAATGTCGAGCTTCGAAGCCAACGGCAAGATGCTCTCTACGAGCGGACGCAAAGTCTTGTGCGGCTCGAAGCGGCCAAGGCGTACCTGACGTGGGAAGCCGCGGTGCGCCGGGTGCAGGATGCCAAGAAGAAATATGAGCGTGGCCAGCGGCTCGTCGAAGAGTCCCGCTCGGCGGCCATTGCCAAAAACGACCCGGAAATCCTCGTGACCAACGAGGCCCTTTCGGGCAAAGCTCAAGCCGAGTATGTCGAGGCGGTTTACGAGCACATCAAAGCGCTCGCCGCCCTCGAACGCATCACAGCCGGTGCCATCACCACGCAATACCCTGGGCGATAAATCAGGGTGGGTTCTCGCGGAGCGGAGGATAAATCGTGAGTCGTCGCCTGTTTCTTGCAGCGTGTTTGGCCATCGTCACGGGGGCCACGAGTGGAGCCGTCGAGCCAGTCGAATCCATTCAAATCGGCATGGTCCAGGGCATGTTCCGGGATGTGCAACCCGCCATGGTCCAAGCGATGGCCAAGCCCCTCCGCGATTTGATTCGTAAGCAAACCGGCCTGACCGGTGAAGTGGATATCTGCGTCGATGCCCAGACGCTATCGCAGAAAATGGCGGACAAGAAGCTGCACATCGGCGTGTATCACGGCTTCGAGTTTGCCTGGGTGCAGAAGAAGAACCCGAACCTCGTTCCGCTGTTGGTCACCGTGCCACCCGCGGGGAAGTTTCAAGCTCACTTGGTCGTGAACAAAACTTCGACGCTGAAAGAGATCAGCGAGTTGAAGAACGAAACCGTGCTGATCCCACGCGGCACGAAAGCTCATTGCCATGCGTATCTCGAACAGGCTCGTAAGGGTCTCCCAGAAACCACGGCCAAGCCTGAAGTGAAATCCAAACTCACGACCGAAGAGGCCCTCGATGCCGTGGTCAGTGGGGATTCAGCCGTCGCCCTCGTCGATGCGTCCGCACTTCTGGGTTACAAGAATCTGCAACCGGGCGCTTTCGATCAACTGAAAGTCCTGTGTGAAAGTGACGTCTTTCCGCAGACTGTCCTCGCTTACCAGAAGGATGCCCTCGACGATGGCACGGTCCAAAAAATCAAAACCTTGCTGATGAACGCCAACCAAAACTCGGCCGGCAAACCGCTTCTGATGCTCTGGAACTTGAAGGGTTTCACCGAGATTCCGCAAGACTACGACGCCCAACTCGCTAAATCCGCCAAGGCTTTCCCAGACCCTGCCGAAGCGAACAGCGGACCCGCGATTCGCACCGTCGGTCGCACAAAACCCGAGAAATAATGGCCAGAGGTGCTATCATTCTTTCCGTGTGACCACCACGCACCCCCGTTGAACTCGGGGGTGTGTCTATTTGATAGAAGTGGCGAGATGCCCCTGAACTCGCCAACTACTGACCTTGTGAACCGGGGAAAATCTGTCACACTGCCGGGGAATTTTTGTGGTTGAGTGAGGCCGAGTCATGGCGTCCAATGTGCAGTTGGTTTCGATTGCGGAAGAAGCTCGTAGCCGCTTTTTGCGATACATGGTCTCGGTCGTCAAAGGCCGAGCATTGCCCGATATCCGCGATGGGCTGAAGCCCGTGCATCGGCGGATTCTCTTTTCGATGTATCACGATAGCAACCTCACCTTTGACAAAAAGCAGATCAAGTGCGCCAAGATCGTCGGCGATGTGATGGGGGGCTACCACCCGCACGGCGACGGCGCACTCTACGAAGCCCTCGTGCGGATGGCCCAAGAGTGGGTCATGCGGTTACCACTGATCCACGGCCAAGGGAACTTCGGTAGCGTCGACGGCGACCCGCCCGCGGCTTACCGATACACGGAAGCCAAGCTCACGTTCGCTGCGGAGTTTTTGCTCACCGAACTGGACCAGCAAACCGTGCCGATGATCCCCACCTACGACGGGGCCAAACGCGAACCGACTGTCCTGCCGGCCCAATTCCCCAACTTGCTCGTCAACGGCACATCCGGCATCGCCGTCGGCTTGGCGACCAACATCCCACCGCACAACTTGGGCGAAGTCCTCAAGGCGTGCATGTTGATGATCGACGAGCCGGATGTCACGATCCCAAAGCTTCTCGAAAAAGTGAAAGGGCCGGACTTCCCACTCGGTGGCAAGATCATCACTGATAAAGCGACATTGCGCAAGATCTATGAGGAAGGGTCCGGAAGCATCAAGATTCAAGGCGAATGGAAGGTCGAAGATCTCGGCAAAGGCAAACAGCAGATTGTCATCACCTCGATTCCCTACAACGTTGAGAAGGCCACGCTCGAAAACACGATCGGTGCGTTGATCGAAGACAAAAAAATCCCGCAACTCACGAGTTCGCACAACGAGACCAACGAAAAAGAAGGGCTGCGAATCGTATTGGAAATGAAAGCCGGAGCGGATGCCAATATGGTCATGGCCTATCTGTATAAACACACCGAGTTGCAGAAAAACTTTTCCTATAACATGACCGCGGTTGTCCCATCTGCTGATGGCACGACGATGGTTCCGCGGGATGGTCTTAACCTCAAAGAAATCCTCCGCTACTTCCTCGACTTCCGCCTCGACGTCGTTCGCAAGCGGTTCGAGTATCACCTCCGGATTCTGCAGCGTCGCATTCACCTGCTTGAAGGCTTTGCGATCATTTTCAACGCCCTCGATAAGGCCATCAAGATTATCCGCAACAGCACTGGCAAAGCGGATGCCGCCGAGAAACTTATGGCCGAGTTCACGCTCGATGAAGAGCAGACAACGGCGATCCTCGATTCTCAGCTCTACAAAATCGCCCAGATGGAGATTCAGAAAATCCTCGAAGAACTCGCGGAAAAACGCAAAGAGGCCGCGAAGATCGAAGCGATTCTCGCTTCGGAAAAGAAGCTCTGGGGCATCATTCGCGGCGAGTTCGAGAAGCTCGCCGAGCAGCCGTTCGTGAATCGCCGCAAGACCCGCATGGCCTCGGATGAAGATGTCTTGGAGTTCAACGAAGATGCCTACATCGTCCGCGAAAACACCAACGTCGTCCTCACCCGCGATGGCTGGGTGAAGCGAGTCGGGCGGCTCGCGGCCATTGAAAGCACGCGCGTCAAAGAAGGGGACGAAGTCGTTGCGGTGGTACCCGCTTCGACGCTCGATCAGGTGATCTTCTTCACCGACGACGGCACCGCTTACACCATGCGGGCTAATGAAATCCCCGCGTCGAGTGGCTATGGCGAGCCGATCACCAAGTTCTTCAAGATGGCCGACCAGGTCAAAGTGATCGCCGCCATGACCACCGACCCACGATTCACTCCTGCCGATGGCGATGACAACAGGCCGCATCTGGTAGTGGCCCTTTCGAATGGCTACGTCTTCCGCTTGCCGTTCGCGGCGTACCGGGCCGAGTCGACGAAGTCTGGTCGCAAGTATGCCAAGCCCGAAACCGGCGACAAAGTCGTCATGGTGCGGCTCGTCGGCGAAGAGACGGGGCTGATGCTCGCTTCGAAGAACGGGCACGTGATCCACTTCACGCTCGACGAAGTCAATCTCCTGGCCGGGGTCGGGAAGGGGGTCATCGGTATGAAGCTCGACGACACGGACATCTGCTTGGGCGGGGCGCTGGTTTCGGACGGCAAACGCAACGAACTGAATCGCATCAGCCTCGAAATGGACAACGGCAAAACCGACGACTACACCCCTGAACGGATCAAGCCGATCGCGCGCGGTGGCAAAGGCGAACGGGTTCGCTCACGGGTCGAGTTTGTGCGGGTGGTGCCGCAGCCGATTGAGTTGGTGAACTGGGATGAGATTGAAGGCAAGATGCCGAAAAAGTAACACCGTGCTTGTTGATGGATTTGTATTTCGATTGAATATGAAACTGGAATAGCAACATGACTACAACTCCAAAATATGGCACTGACTCGATCCAAGTCCTGGAAGGGTTGGAACCTGTCCGCAAGCGGCCGTCGATGTACATCGGCGGCGTCGATACGAAAGGGCTACACCACCTGGCCTGGGAAATCATCGACAATGCCGTCGATGAACACCTCAACGGCCACGGCGATACGATTCAGGTCACGTTGCACAAAAACGGCGACGCTCTTACCGTCTCAGACAATGGCCGGGGCATCCCGACCGACATCCACCCGAAACACAAGAAAAGTGGGGTTGAACTCGTCCTCACGGTCTTGCACGCGGGGGGCAAGTTCGGCGGCGACGAGAGCGGTTACGTTCACTCCGGCGGTCTGCACGGTGTCGGGGCGTCGGTCGTCAATGCCCTTTCCAAGAAACTCGTGGCCACGATTCGCCGGGATGGTTCTGAGTTCGAACAACAATACTCGAAGGGTATTCCTCAAACGAAGCTAGAGAAAAAAGGCGCCGCACGAGGCCACGGCACGACGATTTACTTTGAACCCGACCCGACCATTTTTAAAGTGACACATTTTGATGCCACGACGTTGAAAACTCGCCTCGAAGATATGTCGTTTGTCCATTCCGGTTTGAAGGTGATCTTCAAGAATGAAGTCACAGGCGAAACGACCGAGTATAGCCATCCCGGTGGCATCCCCGAGTTCCTCGCCAAGCTCGTGGTCAACACCGAGAAGAAAGCCGTCACCGAAGCGTCGTTCTCGACCAAACGTGACACGGGGGAAAAGATCGAGTGTGCCTTGCAATGGACGGAATCGACCGAGGAATCGATCCGCTCTTACGTCAACGGTATCCGCACGGCCGGGGGTGGCACGCACGAGAACGGGCTGAAGTCCGCGATTCGCAAAGCCATCCAAAACTACTGCGAGATTCAGCCCGAGGCCAAGAAGGCTGTGAAGGGCTTGAAGATCTCCGCCGAGGATATCCGCGAAGGCGTCGTCGCTGTGCTCTCGGTTTTCGTTCGTGAGCCGATGTTCCAAGGACAGACCAAAGAGAAACTCAACAACCCCGAATTCGAAGCCGTTGTTGATAACTTCGTCCGCCCGGGCCTCGAAGCCTGGCTCAACAACAACAAGTCCGCGGCGGACCTGATCGTCGGGCGAATCGTGCTCGCGGCTCAGGCTCGTGAGGCCTCCCGGGCCGCAGCCGTGGAAGTGAAACGAAAGTCCCCGTCAAGCCGCCGGCTGAGCTTGCCTGGCAAACTCGCGGACTGCAAATCGACCGACCGCGACGATACCGAACTCTTCATCGTCGAAGGCGATTCCGCCGGCGGCTCCGCCAAGCAAGGGCGGAACAACACTTACCAAGCCGTGTTGCCACTGCGAGGCAAAATCCTCAACGGCGAAGAGCTGCCCACGGCCAAGGTGCTGCAAAACAACGAACTCTCGGACCTCGTCAATGCCATCGGCACCGGGGCCGGGGATAAGTTTCATTATGACGGTTTGCGGTATGGAAAAATTATCCTGCTCATGGATGCCGATGCGGACGGATATCACATCACGACATTGATGCTCGACTTCTTCTTCCGGCACATGCCTGAACTCATTAAGCGTGGCCACGTCTTCATCGGCCAACCACCGCTCTACAAGATCGAGGTCGGCAAAGAGACGATGTGGGCGAAAGACGACGACGACAAAGAGAAAATCCTGAGCGGCTTAAAAGCGAATGCAAAACCCGAAATTACACGCTTCAAAGGACTTGGCGAAATGGATTTCAAAGTCCTGGCGTCGACGACCATGGACCCACGGTCGCGGGTGGTCTTGCAGGTCCACATCGAAGAATTGCTCGAGGCCAACAACACCTTCCGTGATTTGCTCGGGAAGGATGCCGAACCACGGTATCAATTCATCATGGAAAAAGCCGATCAAGCAGCGAGTGAAGATTTGGATGTTTAGAGTTCTAAAATCTTATCCATTCGCTTCGAGATTTCGGTGAGGCGTTTTTCGTCGCCTCCCCCCACTTCGGCGGTCGCCCAGGTCTTGTAACCGACTTCGCCGCAGGCGAGCAAGACCTCGGGCCACTCCTCACTTCCTTCGCCGATCTCGACGTTGAATCCCTTCCAGTCGTCCTTCATCGCTTTGGCTTTCTCGATGGAGTAGCCTTTGAAATCCATCTTCAGCATCCGCTTGCCGAGCTTGCGAATCCAGGTCGCGGCGGGCACACCATACTTGAGCATGTTGCTCGTGTCGAAGTAGGCACCGACGGTCTCTGTCTTGAACTGATCGACATACTCGATGAGTTGTTCGGGCTTAGTGATGAAGTTATTCCAGACGGTTTCGATGGCGATCTTGAGACCCGCTTTTTCCGCATCCGGGATGGCCTTTTTGACCTCTGCCGTCGAGCGCTCCCAGCATTGCTCGTAGGAGACATCCTTGTTCACGACACCTGGCACCAAGAGCACCGTATCGGCGCCGACTTTCTTGGCATCGCCGATGGCGACCCTCAGAGCCGCGAGACCTTTGGCTCGAATCTCTTCCTTCGGGTGCGAGAGAGTATCCTGCCAGTGGGCCGAGTCAATGACGCCGTGGATGGCGATGCCAGTGGCTTCCTTCGCGGCCACGAGTTCATCGAGGTTCAGCTTGTTCGGGCTATCGATTTCGACCCCTAGGAAGCCGATGCGTTTCAGCATCTCGAACTTCGCTTTGGCCGAGGCGTTGCCTGCGACCATGGAATACTTCACAGCTTTCTTGAGCTTCGGTTTCTCGGCGGTTCGTGCAGAAAGTTGCGGCAGTGCAAGCGACATGGCAGCCGAGGCCAGGAGGAAATCACGGCGAGTCGTCATCGAGAAACTCCAAAGTGGAACTGGCGGGACAACACTCCTTCACTATGGCGATTTTGGCACCATTTCCTTGAGGCTTCGATGTGATTCTCAGCGTCCTCTTGCATCGAAACGAAAACTCTGTGTATATCATCCAACACTCTCACCGACCCCCAAATGGTGGCCGCCCATGCAACCTGAACTTCGATCCGACCCGAATGAGCGAGAGGTTTTCTTGATCGCTAGGGTGATCAGCAACCCAGCGGATCGCGTGGCCTATCTCCAACAGCTTGAGGCTGAAAACCCGATCATTGCGAAGCGCGTTCGTCAGCTTCTGCAAGCCGACGACACGAATCAAAGCCTATTCGATACGCCGAGATCGGAGCCAGTAAAGGCCTCTCAAGACGATGAGTTTCGAGAAGCACCAGTCACTGTCACTGGCTATGAGGTTCTCGAAGTTCTTGGCCGTGGTGGTATGAGCGTGGTTTACAGAGCCGAGCAATTGGCTCTGAAGCGCACCGTGGCCTTGAAGATGATCTTGGCTGGCGCGCATGCCAGCCGTGAGCAGCGAGCACGCTTTCGGATCGAAGCTGAGGCGGTGGCTCGGCTGCAGCACCCGAACATTGTGCAGATTCATGAAGTCGGCGAGTCGGGTGGGTATCCGTATTGTGCTCTCGAATTCGTCGAAGGCGGGACGCTGGCTCAGAAACTCTCCGGCAAACCGATGCCGGCTCACGAGGCTGCGAAGCTGATGGAGACGCTAGCTCGGGCCATGCAACTCGCTCACAGCCGGAACGTCGTCCACCGCGATTTGAAACCCGCCAACATCATGCTCACGCTGGACGGCATTCCCAAAATCACCGACTTCGGCCTCGCCCGCCAACTCGATAGCGATGCCGCGGTGACGTACACGGGGGTCGTCATGGGCACGCCAGCCTACATGGCGCCCGAGCAGGCAATGGGCCAAGCCCACCAAGCCGGACCCGCGGCAGACGTCTACGCGCTCGGCGCGATACTTTACGAATGCCTCACCGGCAAGCCGCCTTTCCAAGGCAAGACCCTGACGGCGATCCTTGATCAAGTTCGTTCGCATGAACCCGCTGCACCGTCGAGCCGGATGGTGAAAGTGCCCTTGGACTTGGAAACGATCTGCCTGAAATGCCTGCGAAAAGAGCCAGAAAACAGGTACGCCTCCGCACTGGAACTCGCCGAGGAACTGCTACGCTTCCAAAATGGTGAGCCGATCCGAGCGAGGCCCATCAGCCGTGCCGAGCGCGGCATCAAGTGGGTGAAGCGGAATCCAGCGGTCGCGGTTTCGGTGGCCATCGTCCTGCTCGTGTTGATGGGCGTGACGTTGGCTTCGGTGGTGGTCGCCGATCAGTTCAGGGATATGGCCAAGACGCAGACTGAACTCGCCGGGAAAGAGAAAGCCTCCCGTTTGACGGCGGAAGCGGCCAGCGATGCAAGCCGGCGCGACCTCTACCATGCCGAGTCCACGTTGGCCTTGCGTTCGTTGGCCTCGATGGGGAGCGACGAACGCTTGAAAGGCTACGTGGATCGTTGGCTACCGAACGAAGAAACGGCCAGTTTCTTCGGCTGGGAGTGGCGGCTCGCTCAGAGGCTGACTCGGTCAGCGTGGAAAAGTCAGAAGTTCGATCGCGCCGCAACTTCATTGGAGTTCTCCCCGGATGGGAAGAACCTTGTTGTCGGCGATGAAAAACTAATGTTGCTAGACCCAGAGAGCATGGCCGTCTTGAAACAGTGGCCTTTTCAGGCGGGCATTCGAGGCATGCGTTGGGAACCTTCGGGAACCAGGATCGCCGTTTCGAGTATCGATCGCGCGAGCCTCTTTGATGTTTCGACAGGAAAGATCCTTTGGCAACAGCCGGCATTTAATAGTCCGAGGATGGCCTGGGATCCCCAGTCACGCTGGGTCGCTTTCTTGGACCAACCTCTCAGATGCCGGATTGCTGATCCTGCCACGGGCTCGAGTCAGCGAACTTTATCGCAAATCGATGAAGCTTTCACTTTCAGCCCGGATGGCAAGCATTTTGTGGCCGTTGTCACCAACGCCAGTCATTCGCATTCACTGGTCTTCTGGCGCACAGTGGATTGGAAGGAAGAGAAGACGATCCCACTCGGCGTGGATTTCGTCAAAGCCATGTCCTTCTCGTCCGATGGCAAACAGATCGCGGTGGGGAGTGCCATTGGTGCTGTGCTGATCTTTGACGCCATGACTGGGACACGGACGCAGAGCCTGGAAGCCAACGGGAAGACTTGCGAGTCGCTGGAATGGGAGCCTTCTGGGCGATGGCTCGCAGGACACGATATTGATGGCCAGATTCGAGTGTGGGAAACATCGACATGGATGGAAGTCCCGCTCTGTCGAGGAGCCATGCCCAATGCCAGTTCGCTTCGGTGGAGACCATCAGGAACAGAACTCTTGGCGGGTTCCGAGTTTTATCATTTCCACTCTTGGAAACTCGATGAGCAGCATAGCTACTGGACTCACCATTTTGGAACCCGCTTGGCGAATACCTCGTACCTGTCGTGCGCTTGGCATCCGGATTCGCAAGCACTGGCTGGCTCCGGGGCGGCACCGGGCACGATCGTTTGGGGCGTCGATGGTCAGCGGAAGCTTCGGCAGAATGGGGTCGAATGGCAATGGACGAGCGATGGCCAGTACAGCGCGAGTGTCCTGGGTGAGGATGTGACTGTCTGGGATGCGAAGGGCAAGCCGATAGCCAAGGTGAACCTGCCAGGCCAACCAAAAGTCTTGGCTTGGCAGCCGAAGACACTGACCTTGGCCATTCGCACCGCGAATCGTGTTCATCTCTGGCAGCCCACCACCGGTCAGGCGCCAGAACTCGTTTATGGCGAGCCGTTGAAGCAGGCCATTGATCTCATGGAGGGCAATCGCATGGCCTGGTCTCCAGATGGCACGAAGTTGGCATTGAGTGAGAGATTGAAGAACACGAGTGAGACCAGCCGGGTTCACGTCATGAGCGTTGCGAATCGCTCCATCTTGCGAACCTTTGCTGTAAGCCCGACGCGCATTCATGCCCTGGCTTGGTCCCCCGATAGCCAGCAGATTGGCGTCGGGCGAGATGAAACGCTCACCCGGATTTATGATGCGGCTTCGGGTCAGCAGATGATCGAACTGAGCGGGCATGGTGGACCCGTGCGCTCGATCGCCTGGCACCCGACGGAGAACCGCACGGTCACGGCAAGCGTCGATGGGACGGCGAGGGTCTGGGACACAACCAGGAACCGGCCCGTGGTGACGCTCGACTTGGGTGCCCCTGTTCGCTGCGTGGCCTGGTCTCCCGATGGGAACTCACTGGCCGCGGCGGCGGAATCGGGGACGATTCACGTCTGGAACGGTTATCCACGGGCGAAATAGACTGAACGTGCTGGATTCGGGAGAATTGTCTCGGGCATTCAGCCGAGTAAAACAGGTGGTATGACTGAAGTGACTCTCCTCCTGGATTCGGCAGCCGCCGGGGACGCGAAAGCGGCCTCGGAACTCCTGCCGTTGGTCTACGACGAGTTACGTCGTTTGGCGGCGGCTCGTCTGGCTCAAGAGTCTGCAGGGCAAACCCTGCAACCCACGGCCTTGGTCCATGAGGCATATCTTCGACTCGTGGGCACGACGGATGCTCCGAAGTGGAAGAGCCGGGGGCACTTCTTCGCAGCGGCAGCGGAAGCGATGCGGCGCGTCCTGATCGAGTCCGCACGGCGGAAAATGGGTCCCGAGCATGGTGGGGACTTCACCCGGAAAGAGCTGGAATACGAGGTCCCCGCGGAGTTGGGCCGACCGGATCAGCTGTTACACCTCGACGAAGCCCTGGACCAACTGGCTGCTACTGAACCGAGAGCGGCAGAGGTCGTGAAGTTACGATTCTTTGCTGGCTTAACGATCCCCGAAGTGGCCCTAGCCCTCGACATTTCCCCCCGCACCGCCGACGCCGATTGGGCTTACGCCCGAGCCTATCTCGTGACCTCTCTGCGCGAAGTTTAAAGTTTTTCCAAAAAATCTCAGAATCCTTCTGCGCGATTTCGCCTCCACTCTCGCATTGGTCAGGAGAGCTTCCGCTCTTCACCCAACCATAGCGTCAAAGAGGTTTGTTTCATGTTGTCGCCTATCATCCGCTTCGCACGTTCTTTGGGCCAGTCCGCACGTTCACTGCTGATCCAAAAGTCCCAGGCCAGACCCAGCCTCACACTACAATCGCTGGAAGCACGCGATGTGCCCGCGACATTCACCGTGACGAACACCAATGACGCCGGAACTGGGAGCTTACGCGACGCGATCACTCAAGCGAACTCGGTGTCTGGCTCGGACACAGTCATCTTTCAGCCGGGTCTGGGCGAAATCGTCCTCACTCAGGGACTCTTGCTCCTCGATCCGAATGGCACCGTGACCATTCAAGGCCCAGCATCAGGGAGTCAGGTGATTCGGCGGAGTTCGGCACCTGGTACAGCTCAGTTTGGTGTGTTTTTTATCAACACGGGCGTCACAGCGAATCTCAGTGGCTTGACCATCTCGGGAGGTGATAGCGCGGGCAGTGGCGGTGGAATCGCCAGCTCGGGGAACTTGACTCTCGCGAACTCGACAATTTCTGGCAACACGAGCGTGTTCGGTGGTGGTGTTTCCATATCAGCCGGTACGGCTGTCATCTCGAACTCAGTGATCTCGCAAAACAACGCCTCTGGAGATGGCGGTGGCCTGCGATCCATTGGCGACCTGACCATCAATAACTCCCTGATTGTGAGTAATCAGACCAGCGGTGGTGGAGGTGGATTGCTCAACAAAGGCACGTTGACGATGAGCAACAGCTCGGTCTTCGCGAATCAAAGCGGTGTCCAGGGGGGTGGATTACGGAACCTCTTGGGCGAGGCCAAACTGACCAATACCTCGTTCCTCAACAACGTCTCTGGTCGGTTCGGCGGTGGTATCGACAACGGAGCCACACTCACACTTGTGAACAGCACGATCACTGGCAACCGAACGAAAAGCGATTCTGGCGGCGGCTTCTCGGCCTATGCAACTGACACCGTCTTTAACAGCATCATTGCTGGCAACTTCGTCGGGGAGACTGGAACCACACCCAATGATGTCGCTTTCGGCATCGACACGGGAAAGAACAACCTGATCGGGAATGCCGGAACCGCAGGTGGTTTAAGCAACGGCACGAATGGCAACATCGTCGGCAATAACGGTGCTGGGACGATCAATATTGATACCGTGCTGACGACCTCGGAGTGGGTATTGAACGGTGGCCAGACACCGACACGTGGCTTGGCAAGCGGCAGCCCCGCACTGGACAAAGGGGACAAGACACTGGCCGGAGTCCCTGGGACCGATCAACGGGGTGTCGCCAGGGTCTTTGGACCGAATGTTGACATCGGAGCCGTGGAATTCCAGTCGATGAATTTCGTCGTGGACACCACCTTGGACAAGCTTGACATTCTCGATTTGAAAACCGCTTTGCGTGAAGCGGTTTTTGCAGCACAAGTCAATCCTGGCCGAGATACGATCACTTTCAGCCCCGGGCAAACATTGACCCTCAATGGGACTGAGCTACCGATCGCCTCCGATGTGACGATCGACGGCGGTGTCGCCGGAACCACAATCAGTGGAGACAACAAGAGCAGTATTTTCAACATCGACGATTTGAATTTCGAAGCTCAGTCGAGCGTGACTCTCCGAAATCTTCACATCACTGCGGGGAAATCCCCAGCTGATGGCGGAGCGATCTTCAGTAACGAGAACCTCACGATCGAAAACACCACGATTTCCGCAAGCCAGACAGGTGGCTACGGTGGTGGGATTCGCAACGGCGACAAAGGTACTTTGTCCCTGACGAACGTCACTCTCTCAGGGAATACCGCACTAGCAGCAGGCGGCGCGATTTACAACTCGAGTGGCTTGGTTGCGAACTTCATCACGGTTACAAACAACAAGTCGACCAATGACTTGGGTGGTGGTATTGGCACATTCCAGGGTGTTGCAACATCGCAGACAAGGCTGTCAAACAGCATCGTTGCGGGAAATTTCAAAGGCACCACACCGAGCGACATTGCTGAAAGGAATCTCGATACGGCGAGTGCGAACAACATCATTGGCGATGCGGCCAGTGCGGGCGGGCTGACAAACACCAATGGCAACACAATTGGAGTTACAGTCTCCAGCCTCTTGAACACGACACTTGCAAATAACGGAGGCCCCGCGCCGACGCACGCTTTGGTTCCCGGCAGTAAGGCCCTGAGCGGCGGCGGTTCGTTTGCGACCGACCAACGTGGCTTCCCACGGAACGGGCCTGTCAACATCGGGGCTTGGCAGAATCAAAATCCGGTCGTCACACCATCAACCCTCCCGCAGGGTGTGGTCGGCACCACTTACAACCAGTCTCTCTCCGCAGGATTCGCCAATCAACCGGCAGGAACCACTTACAGCTTCACCGGGAATGTTTTGCCTGGAGGGCTGGCACTCTCCGGGAATACCATTCAGGGTACCCCGACCACGGCGGCGACAACGACCTTCGGCATCACCGCCACGGCGAGCACAGGGGACTTCGGTATCACGCCAGTGACTCTGGCCATTGTCAATTCTTCGTCAGTCAACACCCCGCCAGTGGCCCGCGACGACACAGCCACAACGAAGCAGGCTACCGCGGTGACCATCGATATCCTCGCCAATGATACGGATGCCAACGATGACCCTCTCACGGTCGTCGTCGGCAACGCCGCGAATGGTACGGTGACCTTTGTGAACGGGAAAGCAATCTACACGCCTAACGCCCAGTTCGTCGGAGAGGATTTCTTTGGCTACACCGTGACCGATGGCAAGGGTGGGCCACCAGCGACGGCTCGTGCAACCATCACGGTGACCCGGCCAGTGACTCCGCCCGTGACTCCGCCCGTGGTACCGCCAGCGGCTAGGGAGAACTTGCTCGGCTCCAGCCAGTTTGCGACTGGTTCGGATTTTGGTGGCAGGACGGCGACGCTTTACAACGCGGATCGTTCGGTGCGATTCACGGTGACACCATTCGGGAACATCACGGGTGGCGTGCGTGTGGCGGTCGCGGACTTTGACTTGGATGGCATCGGCGACTTGGTTGTTGGCACTGGGCCTGGTGGTCCGACGCAAGTGAAGGTCATCAACGGCAAAACTCAGGCGATCATGTTCGAAATCGCGCCCTTCGAAGCAGCATTCACTGGTGGTGTGTTCGTGGCGGCGGGGAGTCTGACGGGCGAGTTTGGAGCCGATTTGGCGATTTCGCCTGATGAAGGTGGCGGTCCCCGAGTGCGGATGTTTGGCGGCATCGGCGGCGGGCCAGGCAAATCCTTCCAAGTCGCCGACTTCTTCGGCATCGATGATCCAGCCTTCCGTGGTGGTGCTCGGGTGGCCATGGGTGACATCAACGGCGACCAGAATGCCGACCTTGTGGTTGCAGCGGGCTTCGGCGGCGGCCCACGGGTCGCGGCCTTCAGTGGCGCTTCCTTCTTCGTCAACCCGAATAATCCTGACAAACTCTTTGGGGACTTCGCCGCTTTCGAGGACACCTTGCGAAACGGGACTTACGTCACGGTCGGTGACACAGACGGCGACGGCAAAGCCGAGATCATCGCCTCGGGTGGCCCGGGTGGTGGGCCACGTGTGAGTGTCTTCTCGGCGACGGATCTGGTTCGGAATGTGCAGACGCGGTTGAACGACTACTTCGCCGGGGACGCGAACAGCCGCAGTGGGGTGCGTGTCGCCGTGAAGAACCTCGATGGCGACAACAAAGCCGACATCGTCACGGCCCCTGGTCCAGAGGCGAACCGAACGACCCGTGTGACGAGCTATGCCGGGGCAGCCTTGCGTTCTGGCCAACCGCCGGAGTTGTTCAACTTCGATACCGGCTTTGCGGGCGGCGTGTTCGTGGGCTAAGGGCCGTAAACCTCACCACGCGGACCCTCTCCGAAACGGCTTTGGTATGGTCACAAGTTGCTTTCGGCTTGAAATTCAACCTCACCCCCAACCCCTCTCCGAAACGGAGAGGGGAGCAAAATCCTTGCGAGTTCTCAATCCTTCCTTGAGGTGGAATCATGCGTCTTGTCCTGAGCCTGCTGATGGCTTGCGTGATGGTGTCCGTGAGCTGGGCCGATGTTTGGTCTGGCAAGATGGTGCGCATCAAGGAAGAGGGCGTGAAGTTAGGTCGCAAGTTCGGCGGTGGCATACTCCGCGACGGTGCGGTTCTCGAAAAAGCCAAGACCTATAGCGTGAAGTTCGATGATGGCACCTACCTTCAACTGGAGGGCGGCTATGTCTTCAAGAACGAAACAGAACTTGTGGCCGCAGCGATGAACTTCCCCAAGCAGTTCCGCAAGGAGCGAGCTGGGGATCAACCGATGGCCGGTGTATGGCCAGCCGGGACCGCGGTGATGCTCA
This sequence comes from Fimbriiglobus sp., assembly GCA_051659845.1. GTDB lineage: Bacteria > Planctomycetota > Planctomycetia > Gemmatales > Gemmataceae > Fimbriiglobus. The sequence goes on from JBOFPH010000005.1 coordinate 74,890, forward strand.
CGAAGCCACACGACCAGGTTCCCTTCGGCGATTGGGTCAATGGCAAACAGGTTCAGTACTCCTTCGAGCGGAAGATGGTCTTCCAGGCCGTAGTCATTCAGAGACTTGATCAAACAGTATCGGCGCTGACTGGTATGAAATTCTCTTCCCCGGTCTCCGCTCTGGCATCTGTCTACTTCGTCAAACTTGATCAGGGGGATGGATGGGTTCGAATCGACGACCTCACACTCGAAGGATGGGTGCACAAAGAAAATCTGGTGGTGCTCTCGGAGGCGACCAAATTCTGGGACGATGTGATTCGTGCCAAGCCCACCGACACCCATGCACTCTCGAAACGTGGTGTGGCCCACTTTTTGAACTCACAATCCGACAAAGCCCTCGCGGATTTATCCGAGGTGCTCCGTATCGAACCGACGAACTATGACGCTTGGATCTCGAGAGGCTTCATCAGACACAGCAAACAGGATCACGACAATGCGATCCGTGATTACAGTTCTGCTATCAAGCTCGATCCGAAGAATTCACTCGGTTTCGAACAACGTGCTTTTAGCTTGCAAGCCAAGAATCAACCGCTGAAAGCGATTGAGGATTTCTCGGAGGCGATCAAAGTGAATCCCAAATCGAGCGTCGCTCTGCTGATGCGCGCCTATGCTTGGCAACAACTCAAAGAAGACGACAAAGCCATTGCCGATTTCACAGAATTGATTCAACTCAAACCCGATCAGAGCACCCTGATGAATGCTCTCATCTCCCGGGGCAATGCGTTGTCAGCGAAGAAAGACTACGACAAAGCCATCGCGGACTTCACCGAAGTCATGCGTATCGAGCCGAAGTTCGTTCCTGCCAGAATCACACGAGCATCACTTTGGAAGGCGAAGAATGACTACGACAACGCACTTGCTGACTATACCGAAGCCATCAAATTCAATCCTGACAATCCGCAAGCGTTCACAGGTCGGGGGACGGTATGGATGGGCAAGAAGGACTACGACAAGGCCATCGCCGACTTCACGGAAGCCATCAAGTTGAATGTTAGACCCATACCCAGCGGGGGTGTTCCCGCCATTGTCACTGCGGGCGGAGACTGCAATTCGTGTGATGGCGTTTACTCGGCGTTTGCGAATCGCGGGGAGTGTTGGCTGGAGAAGAAAGACTATGACAAAGCCATCGCCGATTGCTCGGAAGCCATCAAACTGAACCCGAAGGATGTCACAGCGTTCATCATTCGTGCCGATGCGTATTTTGAGAAGAAAGACTACAAGTCCAGCTTCAACGACTTGCACAGGGTACTGAGCATCGAGCCCAAGAATGCCGGTGCCCACTTGGGCCGTGCCGTGATGCAGGCGAAACTCAAGAACTACGCGGATGCCGAGAGCGACTTCAAGAAGGCGATGGAGTTGAATGCCGACAGATACGTCTATGAAGAATATGCGATGTTTCTTGCGTCTTGCCCGGACGCCAAATACCGTGACGGTGCGAAGGCGCTCGAGTTCGCCAAGAAGTCGCTCGAACTTGCCAAGAAGGAGATCGACAAAGCGGGCAAGGATCTAGACCAGGAGTACCCTTGGGACGTTTTGGCGATGGCTTACGCCGAGACGGGCGATTTCACGAACGCGATCGCCGAGCAACAGAAGGCCATCAACCAGTTGAAAAACGCACGAAACAAGGATGCAGACAAGCTGGAGGAAGCGGAAGCGAGGATGAAACTCTACCAAGCCAAGAAGCCGTACCGCGACGAATGACGCTAACCGCTGATACCAACAGAAACGGCTCGTATGCGAAAAGCACACGAGCCGTCAGTGTTTAGTTACGGAGGTGTTAGCTAGCTTTGGTGGTTGTGCGTCTCGAACCAGGGATGGCGACCGGTGGGACAGGGTTGACCCCCCATTCATACGCTTCAGGAGAGAGATCGAGATCCGATTCCATGATCTTCTTCCACGTGACCTTCTGGCCGGTGTAAGCGGCTTCGCGGCCCATGATGCCCATCATGGTGCTCATGCCAGAAACAACGGCATCGTTGATCGGCTTGCCACTGCGGATCGCGGCGAAGAGTTCGTTGTGCTCCTGCTGGTAAGACATGCCAAAGTCGTGTTCGCCTTCGGGTTTCCAGAGGCCGGCTTCGGATTTGATGGTGTGGCGGCTCATGGTCATCATGGCAGTGCCTTTGGTGCCCATGATGTGGTCGCTGTTGTCGCCCATGCAGTTATTCATCTGCCGACATTGCAGGAAGACTTTCGCACCGCTTTGGTATTCGTAGACGATGCTGAAGTTATCCCAGATGTTCCCAAAGCGTGGATCGGTGCGGACCATCCGACCCCCGGTGCCCATCGCGGCAACAGGCATCTCTTCACCCATCACCCAAGTGGCTTTGTCCACATTGTGGATGGCTTGTTCGACGAGGAAGTCTCCCGACAGCCAGGTGTAGTAGTACCACATCCGCATCTGGTAATCCATTTGCGCGGGGTCTTTGACCTTCGCTTTGCCCGAGCGATCCCAGAGTTCGCCGGTGAGGAAGGTGGTGTGAATGGCCGAGATGTCGCCGATCTGCTTATCGAGGATGCGTTTCACGGTTTGGCGTTTGTGCGCGTCGTAGCGGTAAACGAAACCGCTCACCACGCTCAGCTTCTTAGCTTCCGAGAGCCGTGCGGTTTCGAGGATCTTACGAGCACCGACAGGGTCCACGGCGTGGGGCTTTTCCATGAAGACGTGTTTGTTCTTCTCGACGGCATAAGCGAAGTGCAGCGGGCGGAAGCCAGGCGAAGTGGCGAGTACCACAACATCAGCCATGTCGATGGCTTTCTTGTACGCATCGAAACCGGTGAAGATCGTGTCGGGGGTGACGCCCAACTTCTCTGGTTCGGCTTTGAAGTTCCCCTGGACGACAGAAAGCCCGGCCTTGGCTTGGTCTTCAAACACATCCGCCACGGCAACGAGCTTGACACGCTTATCAGCGTTGAGAGCATTAATACAGGCCCCCGTGCCACGCCCACCGCAGCCGACGAGGGCCACTTTGAGGACGTCGTTATTGCCAGCATGAACAGCCGAAGTAGTGAGCGCCGTCGTGGCCACCGCCGCGGCGGAGGTCGTCAAGAACCCACGACGGGACAGGGAAGAGCTTGGCCGAGCCATGTACGAACTCCAGATTTTTCGAGGAAGGCGGCAGGTAGGAAGGAGAGAAGCCGCTGGTGGAATTGTGCCGAATCCCAGGCGGCTTGTCACGTGCAAAGCCGCCTGGGGAATGGTTTTTTACAAATTGTCTGGCTCGATCTCCCAAGGCTCTTTCTTGCGATTCCGTTCATGCAGTGCGGCTTTCGTTTCTCGGAAAAAGTTCCAAGCAAAGCCACTCACCACGATCGCCATGGTGACGCCGATGAAAATCGTCGCTTGTCTTTCGAACTTGGCTTTCGCTGCGACCGCAGCGGGGCTGGGCGGTGGTTCATCACACGCCCGGCCAGGTCGTCAGGCACCGTACAAGGGTTGGCTCACGAGCCAAAAGACTGCAACGACACCAAAGATGGTTTGAATACGCTTCATGTTGAACCTCCTTACCAACCATATCGCATGAGCCAGGCGAATCTTGTCAGAATGAGCGGACTTTTCCTCAAAAACTACTGGGTTGTTTCGTCGCCTTGAGGAGGTAGATTGAATCTTTCGACAGCTCCTGAATCTGAACACCGAGGCAAACCATGACCATCCCTTACCGCCCCTTTTACATCAACGGCCAATGGGTCGATGCCCAAGACGGCAAACGATACGCCGTCATCAACCCCGCGACCGAAGAGACCATCGCCGAGATGGCGATGGGAACCCGAGAGGATGTCCGCAAGGCCATCGACTCTGCCGCGACGGCGATGAAGACTTGGATGAAGACGACGGCTTATGAGCGAGCCAAAGTCCTCAAGGGCACCGCCGAACTGATGCGGCAACGGGCCGATAAGATTGCCCGCGACCTGACGATGGAGCAGGGCAAGCCGATCCCCGAAGCCAAAGCCGAAGTTTTACACTCCGCGGATACCTTCGAGTGGTTCGCCGAGGAAGGCAAACGGCTCTACGGTCAAGTGATCCCGAACTCGGTCCCCAACAAACGGCACCTCACCATCAAACACCCGGTCGGGGTCGTCGGGGCCATCGGGCCATGGAACTTCCCCATTACGCTGCAAGCTCGCAAGATCGCGCCAGCACTCGCCGCCGGTTGCACGATCGTCTGCAAGCCTGCGGCCCAGACGCCACTTTCGCTGGCGAACGTCTTCGATTGCCTCATCGAAGCGGGGCTGCCTGCGGGTGTCGCCAACCTCATCATGGGGCCTGGTGCCGATGTCGCTGCTGAGTTCCTGGAAAACCCACTGGTCCGCAAGATCAGCTTCACCGGCTCGACGGAAGTTGGCAAGCAATTGATGCGCGGTGCTGCGGATCAGGTCAAACGTCTCAGCCTCGAACTCGGTGGTCACGCCCCGTTCATCGTCTTCCCGGATGCAGACCCCGAAGTCGTGGCCAAGGCTGCAGTCATCGGTAAGTTCCGTAACAACGGTCAGGTCTGCATCAGCCCAAGCCGCTTCTTCGTGCATGAGAAGATCTCGTCGAAATTCACCGAAGCCGCCGTCGAAGAAGCCAAGAAGTTGAAGCTCGGCAACGGCCTCGAAGCCGGCATCGATGTTGGCCCGATGTTTGAGAAGAAGGCGATGGACAACACCTTGGCCCTCATCGCCGATGCTCAGAAGAAGGGGGCGACGTGCCTGACCGGGGGCAAGCGTTCGGACAAGTTCGATAAAGGTTACTTCTTCGAGCCAACCATTCTCAATCAACTCAGCTCCGATGCCGCACTCTTGATCGATGAGCCGTTTGCTCCCGTGATGCCGATCTTGGACTTCTCGAAACTCGAAGACGTGATCGCCCAAGCCAACGCGACGAAGTACGGCCTCGCGGCTTATGTCTTCACCAACGACCTGAGCACTGCGTTCCGCATGGCCGAGGGCCTCGAAGCTGGCATCATCGGCCTGAACGATCCCGTGCCCGCGACACCACAATGCCCCTTCGGCGGCATGAAGGAATCAGGCCTCGGCCGTGAACTCGCTCACGAGGGCCTCGAAGCCTACGTCGAGACCAAGTACATCAGCATGATGTTACGCGGCTAACATACTTCAATCACTCGTCTCGCTTGCCATCAAAGCACGCGAGGCGAGTGTGCGATATGTAGATTCAGATCACTTCTTGGCAGAGATGAGGTAATACTCAAGATAGCCAAGCATCATCTCTTCGGTCGTCTGTGGACCCCATTTGACAGTCACTTTCGGGTCGGGGTTTGCCGGGTTTTTGTCGCTGTTGTCGTACCAGGCTGTGAAGCGGAGCGTGCTGCCTTGAGGCACCTTGATCGGGCTTGCCAGCTCGTATTTTAGCTGCCAGTTGAAGTCGTAGTGTGGGATGTCGAGCAGGACGGTCTTCTCACCCTGGGGTGTCGTCAACTCGTACTTGCAGGCGGCCCCTCGGACGTGCATGTGTGGTGTGAAGGCTGTCAGCATCGCATCTTGCGGCACCTTTAACATGGCAGTTTCTTCATGCCGTTCGGCACCCGGTGGAATGCTGATTCGTGGATTAAAAAGCGCTGTCACTTTCAACTCATGATCCGGTGTTGATTTTGCATATTTCAGACCCAGTTTCAGTTGGTCTTCGGTCGCTTGGCCATTGGGGGTGTAGTGGATTTGGAATCGCAGTTTGGCGTTCTTCGGCAGCTTCTTGGCAAAGCCTTGCGGGAAGATTTGGTAGGAGTTCCCTGGGACATAGGCAGCGAAGGAACCTTTGCGTTCATCGGCTTGTTCGCGGAGCCGACCGAGTACCCCGCGAGGTGTGGCGTTAGGTAACGCCGCTTCACCTTCACTGGCCACGAACACAAGCACATGATGCACCACGGCAGCATTCGTGGGCCGGATTTCCAAGGCACTCACCCAATGCTCTTCGGAGTTCTTCACTTCGACGACCACATTCTGATACGGCATCGTGCCCGTCGCCGCGATCTTGATCGGCTTTGGCAGTGAGACCACCGAGTCTGGTGTGCCGATGGCCCAGTCTTTGGGGAAGTTGCGTGGCAATGGGGCCAGGGATGCGTCGCCTTCAGGGGCGCTGGCTTTCAGCCAAGTGAGCAACATGGTTTTGTCGCTGTCCGTGAGAGATCGATCGTTCGAAAAATGCCCCGGTGTGGCCTTGGTGAACCACGGTGGCATGGTCCCGTTGTCGACAACTTTGCGGATCATCCCTTTACGGGCAACGACATCCGCGTAGCTGGTCAGCGTGAAGGGTCCAACCCCACCCGCTCGATGGCACTCGACGCAGGATTGCTGCATCAAGCGGCTGATGTGTTCGTGGTAAGTGAACTTCGATTCGCTTGTTTTGCCTTTCTCCAAGGCCAGTTCGCAGCCCGGTGCCGTCGTCGCACTCACGCGGATCGCTTGCCGAGCCAGGTGAGCACTGAGGGCATCGTGGAGGTAGCTTCGTTTGGCTTGATCAAGTTGATAGCCGAGGCCGTATTGGTCATCGACGGCCCCACGATAGATGACCGTCTGCTTGGCATCCAACACAAAAACATCGCCGGTGGAGTTGGCGTTCAACAGCTTGGCGAGGGCTTCCTCAGCATCATGAATGTAGACTCCCCGGAGGCCATGAGCCTCGATCTGATCGCGGATGGCTTTCGCCGGATCGGTGCTGATCGGGTTGATGTAAACAAAGCGAACGCCCTTGGCGGTGAACTCTTTTTCGAGCTTCGCCAAAGTCGGCAGATACTTTTGGCTGATCGGGCAGGTCGCACTCGTGAAGGCCAAGACCACCGCTTTGTGGTCTTTGAAGAGTGCCTCCAGCGTGTGAGTTTTGTCAACAATATCCTTCGCCGAAAAGGAAGGCACTCGTCGGCCGACGCCGGCTTGTTGTGGGGCGATCGGCTTCGGCCCCTCGGCCGCCGTGGCCAGCGAGCCGAGCATGAGGAGCAAGCTGAGTAGATACACTTTCATCTTCGTCACCCTTGGGACTATGACAGAAGAACCCCGAAGAAACACAGTTATTACAGCTTACTTCCGTTTTGGCTTCTTCGCCGGTTGCTCGACCGTGAGGCGGAAGTCGAGCATTCGCTTCGGGATATCGATACGGGCCACCTGCACGCGGACACGGTCTCCGAGACGGAAGCGGCGTTTGTACCGTTCGCCAGTCAGGCTGTGGGAAGCATCGTCGAAGTTGTAGTAGTCGTCGGTGAGGCTCGAAATGTGGACTAGCCCTTCGGCGGGGAACTGCTCGGCTTGGGCGAAGAAGCCGTACTCCGCCACCCCCGTGATCACGGCATCCAGCGTCAACCCGAGTTGCTTCGACAGGTACTGCAAGATCTTGAGCTTCACCAACTCCCGTTCCGCTTGCTCGGCTCGACGCTCCATCTTGGAGCAATGGTCGCCGAGGATTTTCAATTCGTCTTCGCTGCCTGCCGCGCGGCCGGTGCGAATCCAGCGGTCGAGTTGCCGGTGGACGACCAAGTCCGGGTAACGGCGAATCGGGCTGGTGAAGTGGCAGTAATGTTGCGAGGCGAGGGCGTAGTGTTCGTCTTGAATCGGCGAGTAAGTGGCTTGCTTGAGGCTTCGCAACATGCTGAAGTGAATCGCCGCTCGTTCGGGTTTGGAGGCGGTTTCCTTCAAGATGCGTTGAATCTCGAAGCGATCCGTGGCACGCTTCATCGGGTAGCCAAGGATCTCCGCGAACGTGGCGAACTCGACCAGTTTCTCTTCCCGGGGTGCCGGGTGAACTCGGCGTAAGAACTTGATCTCCTGATGTGCAAAGTGCTCGGCCACAGCTTCGTTGGCGGCGAGCATACAGTCTTCGATCATCTGATGGCTAATGTCGTTGATGGCAAAGTGAGCCCCGTTGACCCGGCCATCATCGTCGTATTCGAGCACCGCTTCTGGCATCGACAGTTCCAGGCTACCACGAGCTTGGCGTTTCTTGCGTAACCGCACCGATAAATCTTTCATCCGCTTCAAGAGCTTGTAAACGTCCTCGTCGAGTGACACCGGCTTGACACCGCTTTCAAGAATCTCACTGACTTCCTCATAGCTGAAGCGTTTCCGCGTTTTGATGACACCATTGAAGAAGCGCACATCGGCTTTCTGCAGGCCCGGAGTGTACTCGATTTGGACACTTTTGACGTACCGCACACGGCCTTCTTGCAGGCTCGCGAGACCATTGGAGATGACCTCGGGGAACATCGGGATCACCTTGCGAGGCAAGTAAACACTGGTTGCACGGAGTCGAGCTTCGCTATCGAGGGCACTTCCAGGCTTGGCGAAATGCCCAACATCAGCGATGTGAACCGTGAGGATCCAGTTCTTGGTGTCAGGGTCAACGGTGACACTCACGGCATCATCGAAGTCTCTCGCATCAATCGGGTCAATGGTGATGACGCAGTCTTGGGTGAAGTCCGTGCGGCCTTGGAAATCATCCTCACGGAAGGCATCGGCTTGAGCACGAGCATCATCGAGAACCGCGGGCGGGAACTCTTCCGGCAAGCCAAAGGCGCGAATCACCGACAAGAGATCAACCCCAGGTTGGGACAGTGGCCCAAGGACTTCACTGATGACGCCCTCGCCACGAGACTCTTCGCCTGTGGGAAATCGCAACATCTCGATGACGACTTTATCCTGCGGCTTCGCCCCCTTGGCTCCTGGGTCGCCGACGAGAATCGAGTGGGCAAAGAGTGTGCCATCGACTTTGACGTAAGCCTGGCCTTCGCGCTCGAAGTACGTGCCGACGAAAGTTCGAGTCGCTCGTTGCGTGATGCGGACGACCTGCCCGGACGATGTGCCGCCACGAGACTCTTTGCGAGTGATCTTGACCGCGACTTCATCGCCACTGGAAGCATCAAGCGTATGCCCCTCGCGGATGCGGATATCCGGGCCAGTGGTGCTCGTGGGGTTCAGCGGGCGGACGAAACATTGCCCAGAATTGGTGCGGCGGAACAGTCCAATGACCGTGCCATATTGGTCGACCACACGGATCGTGGAGTTCCCGCCGACTTCGACGCGGCCATCACGGACGAGGGCTTTCAAAGCCTTACGAAACTCGGCGTATTCATCATCAGAAGTGATACTCATCCGCTTGGCCAAGACCTTCGGCTTGACCGGCGAGTAACTGGGTCGGCTGAGTGTCTCCAGAATCCGGGCGGACATATCAGACATGGTTTCAAGGCTTCTCGAAAGGTGTTTCATTCCCCACCAGACAGGTCAACGTCTCGTGGGGTTCGGGGGCTTAGGCGCTGAGCAAGTGGAGTTTTACCCAATCGTTCAGCGCTAGTGCTTTTAATCCCTTCTCCCCTTGCGGGAGAAGGTGGATTTTGAAACCCCGAAACGGGGTTTCAAAAGACGGTTGAGGGGGTCACCGCTCGACGTCGCAGAAGCTCCTTTTCTGGATCAGGCGCGTCACCCCTCATCCGTCCGATCCGGCTCTTTCGAGCCTGGATCGGACACCTTCTCCCGCAAGGGGAGAAGGGTAAAAACCCTCAGAAACAAGCACGTTCAGCTGGCGAATCGGCTTTAGCCGAATGCCTTAGGCTGGTTCTAGGCCGATGGCGATGGCTTCCTCGGCACGGTGGATCGGCTTGATGGTCATGGCGTTGCGAATCTCTTCGGGCACCAGCGACACTTCGCCCATGCAGGCCGCGGGGATCACGACCGTCTTGCGGCCGGCTTCGTAGGCCGCGCGAATCTTGAGCGGGATGCCACCCACGGCACTCACTTCGCCATGTAACGCGACTTCGCCAGTGAAGGCCATGCCGGGGAGCACCTTGCGGTTCGTGAGCGCCGAGACCATGCCAATGAGGAACGCGAGACCTGCCGAGGGGCCATCTTTCGCTTCTGCGATTTTCACCAAATGCACGGCGACGGATTGCGTCTTGAGCTTCTGCTCAGGAATCCCCAGAGCGCGGGCATTCGATTTGATGTGGTTGTAAACCGCTTGCACCGAGTCCCGCAGGCTGGAACCATGCAGTCCCGTGACACTGACGCCGCTGCCGCCGTTGATCGCGGAGACTTGGATGAGGATCGTATCCCCGCCAACCGGTTGGCCATCCTTCACGAGGACACTCAAGCCCGTCACGGCACCGGTGACGGCTTCGGTGTTGAGGCGATCGGTCTTCACTTCGAGAGTCTTCGGTTGCAAGTCGCGGGCCGTGTGCGAAGCAACCGAGGCCGGGGCGATCAGCTTCGTGCGGAACTCGCCGGGGGCGAATTGGCTGAGTTGATGATGGACCCGCTGGCGAAGTTCGCAGGCATAGGTCACGATCTCGGTCAGCTCTTCAGGCGTCCATTTGCCATCGGGGTGAAGGATTTTCAACAAACCCGAGCCGATGCGTTCCACGGCGGTTTGATCCCGGCGTGTGAGGCCTGGATGCATCGCCACACCACGCACGGCGTCAACGAAGCTATCTTCGCGCATCCTCGTCAGCACTTCGCCGAAGTAATCGACGACGAAGCCGACGCCCGAAGCGATCGAGGCGGGGGAAATTTTCGGGACCTCCCAACCGGGGATATAGCCGTGCATCCGGTCGTGGAAGGCACTATCAATCAAGGCTTCGGGCAGTGGCTCGAACAGGTGGCGATACTTCGGGTGAGGCATGTTGCCATCGACATCGAGGTTCCCCGCAAACACGAGGCCCGCATCCGAGGCGAACGCCAACGAGCCACGGCTAAACTGCCCGCTCTCCATGAAGTCTTTCAAAGTGGAGATCGTCTCGTCGCCGTCGAAGGTCGTGTGGGCGATTTCATCGAAGACGACGACTTTGCGTGTACCCAAGATGCCAACTTGTTTCGTCGACAAGTTCACGAACAAGTTCGCGGGTGTGGTCTTACCACCCGAGACGGTGAAGACTCGTGGCGAGAGGTTCCGTAGCAAGAAGGTCTTACCCGTCTGACGTGGCCCGAGTTCGATCAGGTTCAGGTTGCGTTCGACCAGCGGCAACATCCGCGTGAAGAGCAACAGCCTCGTCCGGCGATCCGGGAAGGCTCCCGCGGCATACCCAGCCGATTGCAGAATCAGGCTTGACCACTCATCCGAAGTGAACTGCCCACGAGCCGCACGGAATCCGGGCACATCGGGTGGCCCGACTTGGAAGGGCGTGAACTCGGCCAACTCGTTCGGCGCGGAGCTGTTCTCTTCGGGAGCATACTTGATCTTGGCTGTGCCCCAGAGGCCACCGAGCAAGAGGCCAGGGTAACTTTCGGTGAGCCGCTGCGCGACGCGGACGTTGTTATCCGCAAGGACGGGGACACGTGCCCAACGCTGCCCGCTTTTCAGATCGACGCGAACTTCGATGTTGTCGATCAATGTCACTTCGGCTCGGCTCAGGAGTTTCTCTTTGAGAAGCTCACGTTGTTCGAGGTCCGGGAGGAGTTCTTTGATCTTGGCTTGGATTTTGGTGAGGTCGTCTTTCCAGGTCTCCGGTTTGACGTACTTGGCAATCAAGTACTCCGAGACGTAGCGCGGCAATCGCTGCAACGCCGCACTGCCCGCGAGTGACTTGATGACGACTTTGTCGCCCAACAGCGAGTGGGCTTTTTTGTCGAGGTCGGTGAGCGGATGCTCGTCGAAGAGGGACATCAATTAGGCTCCAAAAACATCGTCGAGCATGGAATTTTCACGGAGGTCTGTCGGCGGGGCAGCCTGGGGTTTCTCCAGCGGCTCACCAAACGGGGCGATCAGGCTCTCGGCCGCGGCACGCACTTCTCGGCGCTTCGCTTCCACCTGCTTGGCAATCGCTTCCCCGAAGGCCGCGGCCTTCTGCGGGTCGTTTTTATCCGTGAGTAGATTGTACTTCCGTCGAATCAGGTCCACGGTCAACTCGACGCCGGGTTCGATTTCCAGGACCGTTCGGGCATCCGTAACCGGCGCCACCGTCATGGGCGGCGCGGCCGGGGTTGGGGGAGCGGAGGGCCTCTGTTCAGCGGTGACTGCGACACCAAAGCCCTCAGCAATGCGGGCGAGCATGGCTTGCTCGCTCGCATTGCGGCCACTCGTGGCGTCCGTGATTTTCTCGGCGAGTTTGTGGAGCGTCTTCAACTCGGTCGCGGTGGCATGTTGCTTGACCGCTGCGATCGCATCCTCTTGGCTGGGGACATTCTTTTCGAAGCTCTCCAGTGTTGGGTCCAAGTGGCGGAGCAGGGTGGGATCACCACCGAAGATGTCCCCCAGGTGCTGACGCAGAATGTCTTTCTCGGCCTTGGTCGCCCGGCCATCGGCTTTGGCGGCCATCATGGCGAAGCCACAGAAGGCGCGCAGCTTATCGAGGCCAGGGTTCGACGATGGTGGTGGTGCAGGGCTAGAGCCTCGGCCCAGTTCGCGCTCGAAGAGGTCGCCAGTGGGCTTCTTCGCAGGGGGCGGTGGTGGAGCCACGGGTGGCGGTGACGGGAAACTCACGGAGCCAGTCGAGGCCGGCATCGCCGTGGCACTGCCCGTGGCCACGACAGGTGGCGGGATCGGCGTCACAGGTTCTGTTGTGGGTCTGGAAGGTCCGAGACTCGAACCGAGAATCATCGGGTCCACGAACGGAACTTTCAGGCCATTCTGAATGTAGTTGAGCAAAGTGACTTTGGAGGCTGCTTGGATTTTGTCGCTGCCCGAAGCCAGGATTCGTCGAATGGCGTCTGCTTGTTGACGCATGAGGTTGACTTGCGATTGCCGAGCCGCCTGGGCCGCACTCGTTTTGTTGCGATACTCCTGTGCCTCGGCACACTCGCCCATTTCGAATGTCTTGCGGGCCGCGATCTGCACGGCATCTGTGGCCCGAACCAAATCACCATGCTTCACAGGGCCGATGCCATCGATTCGTTCGAAATGGTAACCGATGCAATCGCCGAAATTCTTCAACCCCCAGCCACGTAAACGCTCAACGGTCCCCGGGCCGATGCCCGTGTATTCTTGCAGCACTTCGAGAGGGAGGTTTGTGAGGTAGCGTTGGAAGTGATCGTCTTTCAGCCTCTGTTCTTCGGCCGGCAAGACGGGGCCAGCATCAAGCAGGGCCAACTCTTTTTGAAGTGTATGCACCTGAGCTTGGATTAACGTTGCCCATCGGCCTTCTGGCGTTGAGCGGAACTTCGATCTCGCCCAAAAATACAGAGCAAGTCCCGCGATCCCAGCGAGCACCACGAACAGAATCACCTTCTCCATATCCACTCCGACGGCGATCAACGGGGACAACCGAGATTATACATAGAGAGTCCCCTCGCTACACTGGGGACGAGGTCTTGGGGAGCTTTATGGCAAGGTTTCGCTGGTCGGTCGTGATGTTGGTGATCTGTTTACCCGTGGCCTGGCTCGCGCTCGGTTTGCAGATTCCAGGTTGGTCCGAGGGAGAACGGGCCAAGCCGAGCCGGGTGGGTGCGGGCGAGATTGAACTCGCCTGGATGCACACGAGCACCAACGGCACGACCTGGGAACGCTTCGTGACAGGGCTAGTGCGGTTGCAAGCTGAGAACCCAAACTTGCAGGTCGATGATTCCCGAGCCTACGCTGATGCTCCCGGCCAGGCTCCCGAGGTCGTGTTGCGAGCCGAGTCGTTGGTGGTTCGCATTCGCTGGTACAAGCTCACGAGCCAGATTCAACACACGGACTGGGTCCGGGCGCTCGCCGCACGCGACCCCGCGCCGATGGCCTTCATCGGCGGTGGCTCCAGCGACCGGGCCGCCGACTTGGCCCGAGCGCTGGCGAATCAACCCAGCTGGCGAGGGGAAAAGCCGCTGCTCTTCATTACCACCGCGACCGCCGACGAGACCACGGACCGGCAACCCCTTGTCAGTATCCATAAAGCGAGCACCTTCCGCTTCTGCTTCACGAACAAGCAAATGGCGAACGCGGTGGTGGACTTCGCCTGGAAGAACCCCACGTTGTTTCCACCTGATTCGAAGCCATTGGTGTGCAGTGTGACTTGGGAAGACGATCCTTTCTCGGCAGACTTACACAACCACTTTTCGGAAGCCCTCAAAAAAGAAGGAGCCGAGCCGAAACGCTTCTCCGTGCGGCATAGCATCGGCGGCATCTCCACCCCGAACGCCACGGAGGCGAAGTGCGTCGAAGAGATTTTGCAAGCGACCCGTGCTGAACCGACACGCCCCGTCACGCTGATTCTCTGCAGCGTGACCCAGACTTCGCGCCGGGTGTTGAAAGCACTTCTTGAGCGCGAACCCTCGCTCCGGCAACGCTTGGTTGTGCTCACGGGCGATGGCATCCCAGTGAATGCGCTCTTGCGGGATGGTGAGTTTGCTTGGCCCGTGCATTCACTGCCGGTGCCGCTCGTGCTGTTCACCCACAACAACCCCGTGGCGTGGGATGGCCCGGATTCCAAAGTCTCGGTGGAGTACCGCTTAAACCTGCCGAACAGCACGGAAGACGTTTTGCACTTCACGGAGATCGGCAAAATCCTGACACGAGCCATCCTCTCTGGCCAGGGACCCGAGGGTGCTGACGAGCTTCGAAATCGACTTCGTCGACTTCAGCCAACCCTGTTCACCGAAGAAGGCGAACGCAAGGCCGCGACGGGCGAATACGTCGTGCTCTTTCGACCAGATTCAAAACTGGAAGTTTACCGACGCGACGGCGAGAATTGGCCGCGATCCTCACGCTGGGCCATCAACCAGCAGTCCCGCGAAGCGAGCATGATTCCGGAGGGTTCACGATGAGTGACACTCCCCTGTCATCGGGTCGTTATCGTCTACGCCCACTCTGGAAGTATGCCGAGGGCTTGGCACCGGTGATCCTCGTTTGGCTCGTGCTCGTGGGTTGGCTGGCGAGTGTGCTCGTGAAGCAAGCGAATTGGTCCGACGAGGCGGACCAGGCGATGATGCGCGAATGGCTTGATGAGACACGGAACTTCCGCAAGACACTCCCGGACCTGATGCGTGAATCCCTGGCCGCACCGAGTGAGCGCAGGCCGCAGGTGCGTGAGGAAATCCGCGAGCAGCTGCGAGCACTCGCCGAGCCGACGCGCGAATACATCAACCAGTTGCCGGGCTTCCCGATCGTCTACCGCATCGTGGTTCGCCTACCGGAGGGGGACGTCGTCTGGGAGTCGCCGTTACCCCGGCCACGGGAGGTGAGTCGCCGGTTGATCAAGGAGCTTCGGTACGCGCCCTTTTCCGATCAACCCCAAGCGGAGATTCACTGCGAGTATCAGATTCACGCCGTGAATAAACTCCTCGAACGGGAACGCGATCAAGTCCGCAAGACCTGGGTCGCAGGGGCATTGCTCATTGCCGCGACCTTGCTCGCAGCGATCTTCGTGGCCCGCTTCTTACGCCGCGAACGCAAACGAGATTTGCAACGCCTCTCAGCCCTCGCGGATGCGGAGCACAAGGAGCGTGAGCTACTGGAGACCCGCTTGCAGCAGCGTGAAGCCGAGCAAGCCCGGGAAGTCGCGGAGCGGGCAGCACTCGAGATGAAGTCCCAGCTTTACGCGAGCATCGGCATCATGGCTGGCTCCTACGCCCACAACATCAAGAACCTTCTCGTCCGGCCGAACGACCTGTTGAGCCGCTGCCTCGAAGCGGATGGCTTGAACAACCAGCAAGCGGTGATGCTCCAAGAAGTCCGCGGGACACTCGGCACCGTCACCGAGCGATTGCAGCAAATTTTGAAGACTGTTCGCCGTGATCCCAGCCAATCGCAGATGACCCGGCTCGACCTCTGCGAACTCGCCCGTGGCATCACCAAGACCTGGGAAGATGTGGCCGCGGACAAATGGAAGATCACGCTGAAGCTCGAACTGCCTACGAATTCGGGCTGGATCACCGGCGACGATTCACACCTGCAACAAGCCTTGGAAAACCTGATTTTCAACGCCCGCGATGCGACCTTCGAAGAGCGAAACCATCGCCGCGAACAGGCCCGCACCGAGGTCGCCAACGACGCCGAAGCCCGGCGGAAACGCATCATCGAGGCCGCAGGCTGGAAGGGGGAAATTGGGCTGCGAGTGTTTTCGGAAGGCGATGCCGTCATCCTCGAAATCCAGGACAACGGCATCGGCATGACGCCCGAAGTGCAGGCCAAGTGCCTGCAAACGCACTTCAGTACCAAGCGAAACAACGCCCTCTACGAAGGCTACAACTCGGGCATGGGCCTGGGGCTGTCTTTCGTCGCCGTGGTCCTCGAACACCACTCCGCGACGCTCACGATCACCTCCGAGACACACCATGGGACCACTTTCCGGGTTCGCTTTGCAGCGGCTTAAATGCTGCCACGGAAGAGCACGGCGGCCAGTGGCGGCAGAGTGATGTTGAGCGAGTAAGGCCGGCCATGCGTGCTGATGTACTCGGCGTGGACGCTGCCCGCATTGCCGACGTTGGAACCCGCGTAGCACTCGGCATCGGTGTTCAGAAGCTCGGTCCATACGCCCGGTCCGGGGACACCGACGCGGTAGTTGTAACGCGGTGTCGGCGTGAAGTTGAACACACAAAGGATCCGCTCAGGGCCATCTTTGCCGATCCGCAGGAAGCTCAGGATACTGCGGTCCGCGTCATGGCAATCGATCCACTCGAAGCCGCCTGGCTCGGTGTCGAGTTCGTGCATCGCGGGGACCGATTTGTAGATCGCGTTCAGGTCCATCGTCAGTTGCTGAACGCCGCGATGCGTGGGCTGTTCGAGGAGCGTCCAGGGCAGTTGCGTGTCGTGTTTCCACTCGGAACGCTGGGCAAATTCGCCGCCCATGAAGAGCAGTTTCTTGCCGTTGGTGCAGTACATGTACGTCAACAGTAGCCGCATCCCCGCGAACTTCTGCCAACTGTCCCCGGCCATCTTGTCCCAGAGTGGGCCTTTGCCGTGGACGACTTCATCGTGCGATAGCGGCAGGACGTAGTTCTCGGTGTTCGCGTAGAGCTGGCGGAAGGTGAGTTCGTTGTGATGATGCCGACGATAGATGGGGTCTTTCATCGCGTATTTCAGCGTATCGTGCATCCAGCCCATGTCCCATTTGTAGCCGAAGCCCAGTCCACCCAGGTACGCCGGCCGGGAGACCATCGGCCAGGAAGTGGACTCCTCCGCGATCGTCTGCACATCGGGGAAATGGGTGTAAACTTCATGGTTGAAGCGACGCAAGAATTCAATCGCGGCAATGTTCTCTTTGCCACCGTAACGGTTGGGAATCCATTCACCCTGTTTGCGAGAGTAATCGAGGTACAACATGGAGGCCACCGCATCGACGCGGATGCCATCAATGTGATACTTATCGAGCCAGAAGAGAGCCGACGAAAGCAAGAAACTCCGGACCTCATGGCGCTCGTAGTTGAACACATAGCTGCCCCAATCGGGGTGGTAACCCTGGCGAGGATCGGCGTGTTCGTAGAGGTGGGTGCCATCGAAGTAGCCGAGGGAGTGCTCGTCGGTGGCGAAGTGGCTCGGCACCCAATCCAAAATCACGCCAATGCCGGCTTGGTGAAGGTAATCGATGAGGTACATGAGGTCTTGCGGAGTGCCGTAGCGGCTCGTCGCGGCGAAGTACCCCGTGGCTTGATAACCCCACGATCCATAGTACGGATGCTCGGTGACCGGCATCAACTCGACGTGCGTGAAGCCGAGCTTCTTCACGTATTCGGTCAGCAGTGGAGCCAGCTTGCGGTAGTTGAACGAGAGATACGGCGGCACCGTCTCCCGCATCCAGGAGCCAAGGTGTAACTCGTAAATCGACACGGGGGCCGAAGGGAGAAACTTGGCTTTGCGGTCGTTGAGCCAATCGGCGTCGTTCCATTCGTAATCGAGGTTCCAGGTCACGGCCGCGGACTTGGGAGCAATCTCGGTCGTGAACGCGAACGGATCCGATTTATCAACACCGTAGCCATTGAACTTGGATGTGATGCGATACTTGTAACAGATGCCTTCTTTGACATTCGGGATGAATAGAGACCACACACCCGAGCCATCGGTGAGGCTCATACGATGTTTGCGAGCATCCCAACCATTGAAATCACCGATGACGGAGACGGCGTCAGCATTCGGTGCCCAGACCGCGAAGTGATACCCCGCGACACCATTCACCGTCGCGGGGTGAGAGCCGAACTTGTCGTAAAGCCGGACGTGGCTGCCCTCGTTGAAGAGGTAAAGGTCTTGCGGCGAAAGCCAATGCAGTTCTGCCATACGAGCCACCTGTGAAAGTCAGTATTGCTTTGACTATTCACAAACCACTCGTTTCGCAACTGGTCAGCTTGCTGGATCGTGAACAAATCCCCCGCAAAACGTGGGGTTCTGCGGGCATCACGTCTGCTTGCGGAACTCCCATTCCTCGGCATTCACGAGCACATCACGAGCATTGCTGCCGTTGTAGCTGCCGACGATACCATCCTCGGCCATCCAGTCGATGAAGCGAGACGCTTTGCCGTAGCCGATGCCCAGAGCACGCTGCAAGAGCGAAGTGCTACCACGCTGTTCGCGGATGACGATCTCGACGGCTTGCTCGTAGAGTGGATCGCGTTCGCGGAGTTTCTCACCGATGTTGCTGCCGCCAGTGTCGTCCTTGGCCTTCAGGTTCAAGAGTTCGCTTTCGAAGTTCGGCTCGTAGACCTCCATCGACGCGACCGTCCGTTCGATCTCGCGGTCATCGACATAGGCCCCTTGAGCACGGATGATGGTGCTCGTGCCGGGTTGTAGGAAGAGCATATCCCCCATGCCCAGGAGCTTATCCGCTCCCTTTTCGTCAAGCACCACGGCACTGTCCGCACGGGTCGCTACCTGGAAGCAAATGCGGGCCGGCAGGTTCGATTTGATCAAACCTGTGATCACGTCCACGGTCGGTTTCTGGGTCGCCAGGATCAGGTGGATCCCTGCGGCACGGGACTTCTGGGCCAAGCGGATGATGTGCCCTTCCACTTCCTTTTTCATGGACATGAGCAAATCGCCGACTTCATCTACGATGATGACGATGTAAGGCATCTGAGCAGGAATCGCGGCGCGTTCATCTTCGTTGGCGGGATCCACCCGGCGGATGATTTCGTCGCGGCCCAGTTCGTTGTACGAAGCGAGGTTCCGCACACGGGCTTTCCGCATGAGTTCATAACGCTCTTCCATCTTGTCCACAGCCCAAGCCAGGATTGCTTCGGCTTTCTTGTCGTCCGTCACCACGGGGTGCATGAGGTGCGGGATTTTGCCGTATTCAGAAAGCTCGACCTTCTTCGGGTCGATCATGATCATCCGGCACTGATCGGGTCGGCAGGTGTAGAGGAAACTCAAGATGATGGAGTTCAAGCAGACCGATTTCCCCGTCCCCGTGCGACCGGCGATGAGCAGGTGTGGCATCGCGGCCATGTCGTAAACCAAGGGGCGACCTTCAACATCTTTGCCCAGGAAGATCGGCAGTTTCAGTTTGCTCGCTTGAGCGGTCGTCGATTGCACGAGTTCCTTGAGCCGTACCGTCTGGCGGTGTTCGTTCGGCACTTCGATGCCAACGGTGTTGCGACCAGGCAGTGGTGCCACGATGCGCACAGCGGGCACCTTCAGGCACAAAGCGAGGTCATCCGAAAGGGTCGTCACCTTATTCAGTCGAAGCCCGGTTTCCAAGGCGATTTCGTACTGGGTAATCACCGGGCCGGTGTGGATGCCGACGACTTTGACAGTCAGGCCGAAGTCCGTGAAGGTCTTTTCCAAGAGGGCCGCACGATCACGCAATTGTTGCTCGTGATCTTCGACAGGTATGGCCACGCTATCCGAAAGCAGCGACAGCGACGGCATCTCGTAACCGGAATGCAGCGGTACTGTGTCGTCGAGCGATTGTGAAGCACGGCTCGGTGGGCTGGGGGGCGTGATTCGGCTAATCGGCAGAGGCGTCGGCACGCGGACTGCGGGGGTATAGAGGGGCGTGTCATCAGCCGCGTTCGTGGAGGGCAGGGCGGTATGCCGAATGATCGGTGGTGGGGAACTTTCTTGGGCAACGGGTGCAGGGGTCAACGTCGGCACGGGGATCGAAGCGGCGGCCCGGCGGGCTTCACGGTAATGCCGCGCCCGCAGAAGGCGCTCTTGGATCGCCCGCGCGATTTTGGAGACGATCCCAAGCAAGATTTGCGAAAGCTGATCCAGCACGAATTTCACAGACTTTTCAGCGACGAGGACCAACCCCAAGAAGGCAAGTGCAGCTAGCATCACCGTCGGCAGCGGGTCGTTGACGGCCTGCTGAAGCCGAATGTGGCCCCAAGCACCGATGGCGCCGCCGCGTCCGTAAGCCGAGACGGCAGGGCCTTCGCCAAGCAGCCAGCGATCGGCCGCGAGTGAGACAACCACAGCGAGCAAGACCCAGCCAGAAGTTCGCAGCACGAGTCTCGCATGACTGTGCCCGAGCACATAGCCTGCGACGACGATCAGCAGCCCGACCACACCCACGACGACGCCATAACCCGCCGCGTCAGCGAGAGGTCTGCTAACCTGAATCGCAGCAGGCCCGACGATGTTGGACAAGCCGAACATGGCAGGGTCGTTGACGATCGCCACGCCCAGGCTGAGAAGTAGCATCCCGCTAGCACACGCGACCGCATCCCAGCGGAATCGGCTCTTGGTTTCGGGTGGAAGTTCAGTCACAGCAGTTCCTCAACGATGCTATTGTCATTGTGACAGATTCCCCTCTCAGACTTGAGTGATAGACAGCACCACTTGAGGGAAACTTTGCAATCGACCCACGGAACCAGTCCTAGAACTGGAGCAAACGTTACAGATTCTCACACTCCCCAGCTTCCCTCACCTCACAACTTCGTGGCCACGTTGATCGTGGTAGACAGCCCCTGACGAAGCCATATCGTAAGTGCAAGAAAGCGTTTCGGGAGATGATGATGAAGTTGGAAAATTTGCAAGGCAAGACCGTGGGTTTTGCTTCCTCGGGCGGCTTGGACTCTTGCACCGTCACCCGTTGGTTGACTGATCATGGCGTCAACGTCGTGGCCATCTGCGCGGACATGGCCCAACCTGACGAAACCAACTTCGGCGAAATCGAAGACCGGATGCGGCTCTCGGGAGCCAGCGACTTCGTGGCCGTGCCGTTGCACGACATGATCGCAGAAGCCGGTGTCGAGATCATCCAGTTCCAAGCTCGCTACGAAGGGGCCTACTGGAACACGACGGGCATCGGGCGACATGTGATCGTCGCGGGGATGATCCCCGAACTTCGCAAACGCAACATCAGCATCCTCGGCCACGGTGCCACCGGGCGAGGCAACGACCAGGTCCGCTTCCAACTCTGCACCAACATGCTGGCCCCGGAAATCGGCATCTACGCCCCATGGCGTGACGAAGCGTTTTTGGAACGCTTCGGTGGCCGCAAGCAAATGATCGAGTATTGCCAAGAACGCAAACTCCCGGTGAAAGCGACCATCGATTCGCCTTACTCCACTGATGCGAACCTGCTCGGCCTGACGCACGAAGCCGGGAAACTGGAGCACCTGGAAACCGGCCCGTGGTTCGTGACCCCCGGCATGGGTGTGCTTCCTCAACAAGCCCCCGATGCGCCGGAGACGGTCACGGTCCGCTTCGAAGCCGGTCGCCCGGTCGCACTCAACGGTCAAGCGGTGACGCCGTTCGCAGCGATCCACCAAGCCAACCAAATCGGGGGCCGTCATGCCGTCGGCATCTGTTCGCATCTCGTTGAGAACCGCTTCGTCGGCATCAAGAGCCGCGGAGTCTACGAGGCTCCTGGCATGGAACTTCTCGGAACGGCTTACAGCTACTTGCTGCAACTGATCCTCGATCGCCGCAGCCGGGAATTGTTCGATGCGATGTCGCTGTTCGTCTCGAAGCAAATCTACCAAGGCTACGGCTTCGACCTCGCTACGCAGATGGCCCGCGAAGCCATCAAACCGATCACGAACCTCGCCACCGGCACGATCGAGCTGAAACTCTACAAAGGCGGCATCCACTACGCCGCCGCCCACGATGTGCCGCACCAACTCTACTCCGAGAGCAACGCCAGCATGGAAGCCATCGGTGTCTTCAACCACGCCGATAGCGAAGGCTTCCTGCGGGTACTCCAAGTCAGCGCTCGAGCACTCGCTGCCAATAACCTCGTGACACCACCTACCTGGGCGAAGCAGTAGTTTGGTGATGGTGAGGAGAAGACCGAATGTTACCTCTCGACTCCCCACGGTGGACGAGTCTTCGATCTTGCGGTGGAACAGGCGAGACTGCGGCCGAACTGCTAAGGGAAGGGCTTCAGGCTGACTTTGGCGAACTTCTTCACCAGGCGTGCCATCAGTTCACCGTCAATGAAGTGGCCTACGCGATCGTCCCTCATGTCATCTCACTGGCAGCGATGCTGCCAGTCGCGGAACGGCTTGAACCTCTCCTAATCGTTGGAGCGGTGGCTGCCAGTAGGGCAGTCAAACAGAATCATTCGCCGCCTGTCCCCGAAGATCTGCGAGTTGACTTCGATGAGGCCATTTCTAACGCCTTACCCTTGGCTGCAGACACGCTTGGAAGGGATGGTTGGAATGCACAGCAGGGTCTGGAGTTGCTAGGTGTGGTCGCTGCGCTGCAAGGGCGGGGCGATTTGGCCATCCACCTATTCCTATCTGGAGATGGCGGAGAATTGGGTTGCCCATCCTGCGGCGAGTCGCTTACTATTTACCCGGAACTAGAAGGTAAGTCGTGATTCTTGAACCTGAAGATCGACGTTCGAACTTTTGATACAGGTCTTTGGCGGCGGAAGTTACAATCGTGGAATCGGAAAATCCTAACAAATGGCCTCGTCCCTGGCCCGACCATGAACTCGCGGACCTCCACTGCTCCGGTCTGAGCATCAGTGAATCTCACTATGAACGTTTACAGGAGATTCGCAAACTGCAGATGAATGACTACCACTCTGGCCAGCCACAGTTGGTCTGTAGCATCTTCTTGGAACAGGATGTAGTCATACTCAAGTCTGGGATGGGACATGCCACGTTCCTTGGTCTGGATGGCCGCGTGTGGGCTGAAAATTATGGAGAAGGCTTCCCCCCTGATTTACTAACAGACGCTCGGCACATCGCATCAGTTATCGTCCGTTGGTCAACCAACATTTCTATGCCTGAACTTGTCGAGCTAGTTCCACCTCGGCCACCGTCAGGATTCATCTGCGGGGTTTGCAATGGTAGTCGGTTTTTGCCCAAGTCTACGATGGCCCAAGAGGATGGTAGTTTGATCTGTTGTCATCGCTGCCACGGCCTCGGATGGACACTCGCGGAGCCGAACGGTGAATCTTGACCTTTAGGTCGAACGTTATGGGATGCTCAGATCTTCGCAGGCTTTCTCGTAACAGACTTCAAGATCGAGCGGGACCGAATGAGTCGGGGTGACCCAGATTGGGAGCGTGGGCAGCGGTTGGCCAATACTCAATGTGTTGGCCAACGTTTCCAGGCGAGCACTTCGGTGAGCTTGCAACCAACGACAGGATACGGTGTACGTGCTGGGAGGTTCGCTCCCAAACGAGGGGTCCGTTTGCCCGATGAACGTCAAGAGTTCGGCATAGAGGTTGAAGTGCCGAGTGGTGACCAAGTCCACGATGCTGACAGCAATTCCTTTTTGCAACAACGCCGCACACTTGCCGACGAACTCATTTCGCGCAGCAAGTCGGTCCAGGTTGCGTGGGCTGACGATCTCGATGGCAGCCACCAGCTCGCGTTCTTTTTCCGCATCGAAGATCAGCACCTCGAATTCGTCGAAACTAGGAAGCTCGGTTTCAACATACGTCCCGAGATGGACCCGAGGCTCAGCGACGTAGCCTTTTGGAATTACCCCACGGAGGTGCTGCAACATCACCACCGGCCAAGTGGCATGAAGTCCCTCCCATGAGGCGAACTTGCTCGTCGGCGGACGAAAATGATCTCGAAGCGGCATGATTTCAAGCTCCTAGGCTCCAGTCTTGTTTATCAGCCGACCACGATCCGATGCCAAGTTTTCGCTGGGCCGTCGAACACAAGTCGGAAATGGTTCAACAGGTTTCTCCCGATGATGCCATGCGGCTGATCGACCAGAGCGTAACGGCCCTGGAATCGACCACCCTGGAACGACACTTCCATTTCAACCGACTCCGCAAACCGAGTCGTGCCGTCGATCCAGGCGAGTTCAACGCTCGCGTCGGACTGCGAGATCACGCCCAAGTGTTCGATTGCCCAACGGGGCAAAAGAGTGATGTCCGCACCGGTGTCCAGAACAGCCGAGACGCCAGCAAGGGTCACATTCCGACCGTCGAGCGTTCGTAAAGTGAGTTCCGCGATTGGGGCAGGCGGTTGGTACAGTTGATCGTCGTAGGGTGTCACGGTTGTTCCCCCCAGGTGACTTTCATCTCGAACTTCGTCGCGTCCTTCGGGTCGGCCAGGCGGATGTGGGGCAGCTTTGGTATCGCTTGGTCTCCGCCGTCCGGAACCAAGACGAGCACCGTTTGCCGCTCAGATAGCACAATCCCGGCCGGCAGTCGAACCTGACCGTTTTCGATCACACAAGTGTAAGTTGTCATGGACATCGAATATCCCCTGAAACATCGGCACTTTCAGTTGTATCTCACAAGTTCGCTCGTCACGCTCGGTGCCTCACATCGATCACCGCCGTTCGAGGACGTCTTTCCATTTCCGGGGGACTCCTCGATACGCAGCCAGGTAGGTCGCTTCGAGAGGTATGTTGACGTACATCTCTGGCTCCAGAAAGAGCGGCATTTCGATCAATTCACAATCGACCGCTGTGGGTTCCAGATAGGCTTTCTTCTGGGGGCCGCTGGAGTAGGCGATCAAGGACAACGGCAGTTCGCTGGGGTGATCGTAAACCTGATCGGAGAACTCTCCCCAGATCAGGGCATGGAGGCCATTCGGGTCTCGGGCCGTTGGTGGGAAGAGGTCCACGATGAGAAGGTGATAGCCTCGGAACAGGGCCTCGACGGCTTTTTCTGTAAACGAGCGGATGGCATGTCGGCTATCTTTGTTGCCGGGCGAGACGAGTTCGATCAACGCGACGATGCGATCCCCGCTGTTGTGCCGAATGACGATGGTTCGGCGTTTGAGGGCGTAGGTATCCATAGTGCCCTGGGCGATCAGTCTAGGACGGGGCGCTGCCACGGCGACGGCGACGCCACCGGAACCGGGTTCCGTCCCGTTGACGTAGTGCCCGTTCGAATCATCGGTCTGTAGCGCGAGGACATCCGGGCCGAGTGGCCCGACGATTTGCTCAGCCTGGGCGTAATACCCCGGCGGCATCAAGCCATCGTTCAGAGCGAGTTGAATTTCGGAGATCCAGCTCAAGTGAAACGCATGCCAAGTGCCCGCGCTAACGAGAGTCCAATCATGAATCGGCATATCGCACCTCCCTGGAGAACATCCTAACAGAACCAAATGTGGTCACCGCCGTTCGAGGACGTCTTTCCATTTTCGGGGTACGCCTCGATACGCAGCCAGGTAGGTCGCTTCGAGAGGTATGTTGACATACATCTCTGGCTCGAGAAAGAGCGGCATTTCGATCAATTCACAATCGACCGCCGTGGGTTCGAGATAGGCTTTCTTTTGGGGACCGCTCGAGTAGGCGATCAAGGACAACGGCAGTTCGCTGGGGTGATCGTAAACCTGGTCCGAGAACTCTCCCCAGATCAGGGCATGGAGGCCATTCGGGTCTCGGACCGTTGGTGGGAAGAGGTCCACGATGAGGAGGTGATAGCCTCGGAACAGGGCCTCGACGGCTTTTTCTGTGAACGAGCGGATGGCATGTCGGCTATCTTTGTTGCCGGGCGAGACGAGTTCGATCAACGCGACGATGCGATCCCCGCTGTTGTGCCGAATGACGATGGTCCGGCGTTTGAGGGCGTAGGCATCCATCTTCCCTTCGGCGATCAGTTTGGGTCGCGGCGCTGCCACGGCGACGGCGACGCCACCCGAGCCGGATTCCGCCCCGTTGACGTAGTGCCCGTTCGAATCATCAGTCTGTAGCGCGAGGACATCCGGGCCGAGTGGCCCGACGATTTGCTCGGCCTGGGCGTAATACCCCGGCGGCATCAAGCCATCGTTGAGTACGTTGCGAAGTTCAGCAGTCCAGGCCAAGTGAAAATCGTGCCAAGTGCCCGCGCTGACGAGAGTCCAATCATGAATCGGCATATCACACCTCCCGAAGCTATCTTAACAGAAGCACTTCTGCTGGTCGTCGCTTCTGGGTCATGATTCCTCATCGAGCGAACACGCATCATTGAGAATCGCGTGCTATGGTGCAAGCAATGGGAAACTGTGGGCCGGATTTTCCGGTGACACCGCAGTTTTCGCGGGACATTGCTAACCACCTGTGAGCGCGACCATGAAGCAAGTTTACTCAACCGGAGTTCTCCTCGAAGGCGCGCCCCAAAACAACAGCGTGCGTGCCGCATCGGCTGGATTGGGGCTGGAAGAACTTCACCAAGTCCTCGATTTCGCCAAGTACACCACCCACTTCCAGCAAGACCTCGAAAAGCCACGCCCTGTGCGGTTGGCACTGATTCGTACGAGCCAAGGCCGGTTGCTGACCCACGTGACGATGGGCCAAGAAAAGTACTTCGCTCACACGCTCGTGAACGTCCCCGCCACCGCGGACGCTCAACTCGCGATCCAGACTTGGGGCAGCCCACTCTGGCAGAAAGAAGAGCCGGAGAGTACCTCGGAATTGCCCGAGATGCCGTATTTGCCTGTGGCCGATGTGCTCGATGATGTGAGCCTGAAAGCTTGGCTCGCAGCCCCAGCTCGCCAGGAACTTCTGGAGTTCGCGCTGACTGGGCTTCTGGGCACCACCACGAACTCGCGGGTGTTCTTGGGCGCTAGCCCCGATGATGTCGCCAAAGTCGTGTACGCCGTGACGCGAGTGCTTCCACCGGATTTGCTCGAAGACTTCACCTTCTCGACCTACGAACCGGAACCACTCTATTGCACCGCTCGCCTCATTGGCCATGAGCCGATGGCGGACGCGGATCTGCCTGAAGATTGCTACACAGCACCGCACTACGCCATCCACTCGGCGAAGAATCGTCGCTCGGAGATGCCGACGGAAGTGCCGTTTGCTAAGTTCGCTACGCAAGCTCTTGTCACCGGCGAATACTCCCGCTTGGACGAGATCAAATCCACCTGGCAACGCTTGGGCCTGAAAGATGCCCGGCAGTTTGATATGGTCTACCGCATGACCCGCGGCACGGGCGTTCTCACCAAAGACGAAGCCCGTGAAATCCTACAACATGCCCCGATGGCCGCTTGGATTTCGACTCGCCATGATGCCCTGACGCAGTTTCTGGAATGGTCCCTTGATGACCGCGAGTTCGGCACCGCGAGCTTCTCGAAAGCGGTACAAGCCCTTCGACAGAAGCCGGAAGTCACAGCGAAACTTGGTCAAACGGTACGTGAAGAGGGCCTCAAAGCCCTGAAAGCCAACGACCGTCAACGCACGGCCAACGCTCTCGAGGTCATCCTGCCGATGGTCGCCCCGACGAAGGCGAACGCGGTGTGGGGTGAGCTGTTGAACCAAATCACCGACCCCAACGAACTGCCGTGGGAGATGCGTTGTTACTTGCTACCGAAGTTCGTGCGGTTCAAGAGCCAGCAGGGCGTCACGGGTGTCGATCCGGCTCTCGCCAAATGGCTCGATGTCCCCGTCGAGAAGCTCGGTGAGTTACTCTCCAGCGAACTACCACGGCCGTATCACCTCAGTGCAGCCAAAGCTGCACTGGCTAAGGACAATGAACCCGGCGAACTCCTGGCGAGCACCCTGGCGAAGCACTCTTCGCTGACGTTGACCTTGCTGCAACCCGAAGGCACAAACACAGCGAAGCCTGTGGCCCTCTTCGAGCAACTGTTGAAAGTCGCTCCGGAATCGGCGTGGTTTGAAGAGGTTCTCAACAAGTCTTCGGATTACCCTGCCGCGACGTTGAACACGTACTTCGAAGCCACGATCGCCGCTGGGCAAGTGAATGCCGATCGCCTAGTTCGCTCGAATGGCCCACGGATTCTGGAACTGTTCCGCGGTCAATCGAGCTTGGAAAAGGTCGGGGCGATGCTCTTGGCCTCGCCACCCGTGGACCTGCTGCGGAACTCGACTCTAACCGAGTTCCTCTACCCACTGATCGATTCCTCAGAACTCAGTGAAGGCTTCCGCGATCGTGTCAAAGCCGTGAAGACCATCCAGGAGTTCTGGACAACTCCTAGCTTCGAGAGCGAAACCCAGGCGAGTGTTGCCAAGGCGTTCGCTGTGGAGCCAAGCGTCGTTCCTGGTTCCACGAAAGCGGAAACCTTTGATAAGGTCGTGTCGGCCCTCGCGGCGAGCCATCAGAGTAGTGAGTTGCAAACGCGCCTCGAAACCACACTCGTGCAACTCGGCTCGACCCTGGCCACGAACCCGACCGATCTCTTTGAAAACATCCTTCGTTCCTTGCGAACCCAGACGGACTTCGCCAAGGACACGAACCTCGTGCCAACCTTCCTCGGCGTGGCGTTGGGTGCGGTGCAATCCCCAGAACTCGCTGGCAAACTCGATGGTCTCGATGGCCATGCTTTTGCCATCGCTTCGGATGCTGCCAAACGTGGCGGCGTGAAGATGCTCGCCGAAGTCGATCGCCGAGCTGAGAGCTGGCCCAAGGCCGCGAAGACGCAGTGGTCCTTCTTGAGCGCCGCCGTCCGCCCGCGTGGCACCGCTGGCTTGCTGAGGGACATTGGCCTCGTGGCCGCGGGTGTTGTCGGGGCGTCACTCGTCTGGCTGGTGATCCTGGCCGTGCGGTAATCGTTGGTGACCATCGAACCAGAACCCGGCGAATTCGCCGGGTTTTTTCGTGGCCTGTGGAAATTGGATCGACTTAACGACTAATCTTGACCTTGAGAAATTCGGACGCTATGGCGAGGCTCTTCTTACTGGAGTTCGCCCATGATCCTTCGATCATTGATGGCCTTCGTGTTCCTGGCGAGTGTTGCCTACGCTCAGGAGCCCATGCCCGTCACGCCACTGAACACGGCTGTTTATTCCCCACAAGATGGGCTGTTCGCACCTCGTGAAACTCCCGCTGTCGAGATCAAAGCTGCTGAGCCAGAACCGAGTCTCTTCTTCGATGTCTTGCTGGGTCTACCGATCGCGTTTCGTGCCCAGCACCAAATCGGCGGAACACGGGGCTGGATCGAAGGCGGCGTGGCACTTTACGTCATTGTTCCGAGTGTGTTTGCGGGTGTGCGCTTCGATGGCATTCACCACTGCCATCAAAAAGATGGCTTCTACGTCAGGCCTGGCATCGATGTCTATTACAGTCCGATTCGTGGAGACGGTTTCTTGTTTGGCCACATTCGCGGAATGGCGGCTGTCGTTGCGGATGTTGATATCACGTGGTGTCGGCAATGGTCGGACCGTATGGGTGGACATATCGGCATGAAGATCGGTTGTGGTATCGGGGCTGATCTGGGCGGGGATTCGAACCTGTTTCCGGTGCCGATTCTGGCTCTCACGATGGGGCTTCATTTTTGAACTGGCTTGACGGAAACCCTGTCTGGCGTAAACCTTTCAAAAAGCTGCTCAAGATTTGGCCACCCGAAGCGAATGGCTTGCGGGTGCCTTACTTCCACCACGAGATGCTCAACCATGTCAACAGTTCCTCCTCCCACCTTGCCTCCTGTCACGACTTCGACCGCGCCGCCCCCGCCTTCCAGCGGTGGCCCAAAACGCTCGACCGAAATCAAGCTCATCAGCCACTCGAACCTCTTCTACTGGTGGCCCGTGTGGGCGATGGCCTTCCTGATGGCCTTCGTGACCCTCATCGGTGGCCAACGCATGGCGGTCGTGCCCTCAGAAGCCGATGTCATGTGGAATAAAGAAAGCGGCACTGCCACAATCCAGTTCCCTGCGGGTAAGAGTACTCTCGCCCTTGAAACAGCCGATGGCATCTCGACCGTCAACCGCCAGAACAAACAAAGCACGCCGGCCTTTAAACCGCGGATCAGCGAGAAGTCTTGGCCGGGCGCTGTGTTCGTCGTTGGCTTACTGATCACGATCGTCGTCACGAACGTCCCGCTGCGGGGCTTGTGGTCGTTCTTCGTCATCATCCTGATTGTGGTGCTGACGCTGATTTTCGCCTTGCTCGAAGTCTGGGACAAGATCCTCTCGACTCTGAACGACATCCACATGCACATGAACATGGCCACCTACATGACCATCGGTGTCGTGATGTTTATTGTCTGGGCGCTTGCGACCTTCCTGTTCGATCGCCGCTCGTATGTGATCTTCACTCCAGGCCAAATCAAGGTGTGCGAGCACATTGGCGCTGGGGTGCAAGCCTACAGCACCATGGGTGTCAGCCTGGAAAAGCAACGCGACGACCTTTTCCGCCACTACATCTACGGCCTTGGCTCAGGCGACTTGGTCCTGAAATTGCCTTCGGGTGATCGCCGGGAAGTGAAGCTGCCGAACGTGCTCTTCATCGGCTGGCGGCTCAACAAAGTCGAAGACTTGCTCCGCTCCGTCGCCACGACATGATGATTGGCCAGCAAACAAAAAGAAACCCCGATGGTGACCATCGGGGTTTCTTTTTTGCCTCCGGAGCCAGTTACTCGAGATCGTCTTTCACGAGCAGGATGTAGAAGGTCGTTTTCTTCTCTTCGATCTTCTTGGCCAGCAGGTCTTCCGCTTCGGCCTTTTGGTTGAAGGCGAAGGTCTCGACTCGTTTGCCACCATTATCGAAGACGACCCAGACGGCTTTCTTCCGCACTTCTTTGACCGCGCGGGTCCGCTTGGTCACTTTCTTGACGGCAGGTTCCTTCTTGGCCTTTTTCGGCTTCTTCTTTTTCGGGGCATCCTCATCGTCGTCGTCCGAGGCTACCGAGTCTTCATCGCCATCGCCTTCATCGGAGGCCTCTTCAGCCTCCCCGTCCTCTTCTTCTTCGTCATCATCACCTTCTTCTTCGTCATCGTCTTCCTTCTCTTCGTCCTCGCGAGCCTCCACGGCGTCGTTCTGCCGACGCAGATCCATTCGGCTTGGCCCGCCTTTACGTCCTCGTGCCATTGTTCCCAGTTCTCCGTCAGAGGCATGCGCCGAACTTCCCGGCGTGTCAATCGATTAAATTATATCCTGGAAGGAATCTGGCAAGATGGGTTAGATCCAACGCTTCCAACGAAAGAACCCGAGTGACAATGCCAGAGTCGTTGCCATCAAGCCCAAGGCAACACCGTAGCCCCACTGCCATTCGAGTTCCGGCATGTACTTGAAGTTCATCCCATAGACTCCCGCGATGAGCGTCATGGGCAAGATCGTCGTCGAAATCATGGTGAGTAGCTTCATGATCTCGTTCATCCGGTTCGACACGGCTGCGAGGTGGGTCTGCATCAAATCGGAGACCATCTCTCGGGCGTTCTCAGCAAGTTCGGTGTAGCGCACCAGGTGGTCGTAGACGTTGCGGTAGTAGACGATCTCGGTTTCCGTCACGAGGGAAAACTCGCCACGAATGAGCCGGGCCAGGACTTCGCGTTCGTGGATCAGAGTCTTGCGGAGGAAGGTCACCTCGCGCTTCATGCGCACGAGCCGAGCGAGATGATGTTTCTGGGGTCGAGTGAAAAGCTCGATTTCCATTTCGTCGAGGCGGTCCGAGATGGAATCCACGACCGGGGCGTATTCATCGACCATCGCATCGAGGATGAGGTGGAAGAGAAAATCCGGGCCGCGATGGGTACACTCGCCGTGCCGCATGGCATATTGCCAGGTGCTCTCCACGCATTTGAGTTCACTGACGTGGTGGGTGATCAACATGAGATGCGATAACACAGCACTCAGTTGCGGGCGGTCTGGGGTCTCGCTGGTGCGGGAGTTCTGGTAGTCCCCGAAGTGCGAGGGGATCGGGTTGACGATCGCGAATAAGTAATCGCCGAACTCCTCGACCTTCGGCAGGTGAGCACCCGCATCGGGTTCGCGGGTGGTCTTGGTGATGTCTTCGAGGGTCAACGGGTGAATTGACATCAAGCCTGGGAAGACTCGTGACAGCTCCGCCGGAGTGGGGGTGTCGAGGTCGATCCACCAGGTTTCGCCTTCTCGAATCGCCGCATGATTGGCGGGCAAGTCACTGAGCGGAACCTCCACGACTTTGCGAAGTTCCGGCTTCCAGCACATCATCCGAATCATGGGTTGAACGCTCCGCCACCGCTCTCGTCGACTGTGATATTGCCATCCTTGAGGTACGAGAGCTTCTTGCCCGTCCCTCCGGGGTTCACTGCCACCGAACGCTTGCGGCGATAGATACTGGCGTCCCGGTTTTTGGACCCAAAGAGAGTGACCGCTCGGCTGTTGTAAGTGATCTTCGTGCCGAGGCCGTCGTAGTCGTCGTTCGTGAAATCGGCGTTGCCGATGGCGACGAGTTCTTGCTCGGGGTCAGCATCCGGGCGGGCTTTCGCCGTCGAGACTTCGAGGCTCTCGGTGCAAGACAAACTCGTGGTGCCGTCCGGCACTTCGTGGGGTGCGAAACTCAGGTTGATGTTATTCGTCGGGATTTGCCAGCAGCTGGCCCCTTGATTGAAGGTCGCTTTCTGGAACAGCTTGTTCTTGTCGACGGCTTCCATGCGTGTGGTGAATTTGACCAAAGTCAGTTTGAAAGGGGCTTGTTCTCCTGCGGGGCGGGCGGGTTTGGGGACCGTGGGCTTGCCGAACTCGCCGCCACCATCGGGTTGCAGGATACGCACTTCGCCAGGGCCGGACGCAAAGATTTCCTGCATCTTGTCGCGGATGCGGATGTCGAGTTGCTTCGACTCGATCTTCTGGGCTTTCAGCAGTTTGTCCGCCTTCGAGTAAGTCTCGTCGGTAAAGGTCACCTTGCGCACCAACGCTGGCGTGTTGGCATCGACTTCGTCATCCGGGATCGGGATGCAGAGAGCGGTCTTGAGTTTGGGCCCTTCTTCGCCCTCTTTCTTCTTGTCGTCTTTGCGGAGTTGGTTGAAGTAGACGGGCTTGTCAAAAGTCGCATCGAGGCGGTGGCATAAGACGCGGGATTGTGCCCAGGTCTCAAGTGCAGGCACGAGCTTCTTCGGCTTGTCTTTGGCCACGGGTGCTGGAGGAATTAAGCCTTCGCGGGCTGGGCGTTGCGTGGCGTTGACTTGGCCCAGGAACTCGGCTGTGCCCTTGGCGCCGTTGAAAAACATCGATTTCACCCAGCGGATTTCCAGCTCATTGGGTTTGTCGGATGGGTTCCCGGACATATCCGAACTGCTCGGCATCAAGAGTGATCCGAGACCATCGACTGCGACGGTGTTACTGGCTTGGTCGATTTTGACTGATGGGCCAAAGATCGACAGCGTCTCAAAGTGGACCTGGGCGATCTCCGTCATGGTCCCGGTGACGACCATCTCCTGAGCGACTTCAGCACCAATCCGGGTGGCTTTCAACGTGACTTTGCTGCCCATGATGTCCAGGCCACGCGGGTTCTTGGCGGGGTCGGTGGGGTCTTGGTGAATGATGACGCGATCCTCACAGACCGCTCGCTCCATTTCGTACTTCAGCGGGGCTGAGGAGTTCGGTTTCGGGGGCGTCGTTGCCGCGACCGCTTGTGGGTACCGTGTGACCCAACTTTCGACCAACCGGGCCGCGAGGATGATCGGCGGCTTGGGCTTCACTGGCTCCACCTTCGCGGGCGGTGCGACCGCGACTTCTGTCTTGGGTGCAGGCACAACAGGCATCGGGGCAGGGGCAGTGGCGACAGGTGTCGGGAGCACTGGCGGTGGAACATCGCGGAACCAGATGCGGAGTTGGTCGTTGTCCTTGATCACGAGTTCCGGGGATTTCGAGCGGACATCGCCTGCCGCATCGAGCCGCAGGGGAACAACTTGCCCGGTGCCGAAGAGCGGCCGCTGGCCCACGGTGGCTGCGGCATCACGTCGACCCAGCCAGAGCCAGATTTGGTTGGCGACGAGGTCCATGTTGGCCTTCTCATCGATGAATGCCGCTCCACCTTCGAACTTCAAGAAGTCTTGGTCCTGGTCGTTGATCCGCACCTTTTCTTGAGTCAGGCTTTTGCCCCAGGTGGCCTTCACGGTCTTGTTTCCCGTCGCGGCGTCGTACAACTCCGCGACCCCCGCACCATTGACCATGAGCGTCGTCTTCTTGACGTCTTTGGTGTTGGGTGCTGGCTCGATGGAGGTGATGATGATCTCGCCGGGGGTGCGTTCGCTGCCGCCTTTCAGCTTGTTTTTGTCACGGTTCGCCTCAACTGGGGAGCCTTTGAGAATCGTGGTTGTCATCCGCTTCTTCGCATCGACGATGTACCGCAGCTCGTTCCCCACAGCCAGCAACTCTTCTCCTTCCACCGAGACAGAAACCTGTTTGCCTGTGGCCAGCAGCGAGCGGATTTTCATCCCTCCGGTAGCAGGCGTGACGCCAGGCTTCGCGGTTTTGGGTTGCGGGGCGGAGTTGGGGTTTTCGAACTCCACGAGCAGATTCGTGCAGAACAGGTTGTCCTGTTTATCCCCCGCGGCCAATCGGGTGACTTCGACGAGGTTCGGCCCATCGGTGGCGATCTGGGATTCGGATTCGAACTTGGCGGTGTAAGTGGTGTAATCAAACCGGAAGCTGCCCGGCGTCTCGATGATGAGCAACGTACGGTTAGCAAACTTCTGACCGATGCCGACGCCGTCAATCACCGCGCCGCCTAACCCGCCGAGCGCGAGCGGAGGGTTTTGCAACACATCCGAGTTCGTGGCCGTCGGTGCCGCCCCAGGGTTCGTACCGGGGAAACCGGTGCCACCATCGGACCAGAGATGGAATTGCACCTTCCTAGCCAACTCGATCACCCGCACACCCGAGTAGCCGGTGGTGTTCTTCTTCTCGCCCTTGGACTTGGGGTCGGGTTGGTCGGCGTTCAAGTAAATCTTCATCCCCTCCGCGACGATCGTCGGGGGTGGTAGCATCTCGCCGAGTAGCATCGCCGCCACGGTACCCCGAGCACGGAGTTGATCGCCCGTGGCGTTCAGGGTGTTGGTGTTCAAGCTGCGAATCGGGCGAACCAGGTTTCGCCGATCAACGACTTCGACGGACGCATTCGTCCAGACTTGAGCGACATCAGGCCGGGGTGGTTCGTTTTCTTTCGGGGCCAGGTAGTAGATCGGGCCAGGTGTGGAGAAGACGAGGAACTGGGCGGGATCGCGGGATTTTTGGTTGTTGGTGACCCAGATTTTACCGCTGCGAAGATCAGTGCTCGGTTGGTCTGGGGTGCTGGTGAGCACGAAGCCAATCAACTTCGCATCTCGAATGTCTTGTGGTGTCGCAACGGGCTTATCAAATTCGAGTTCGGCTTTGTCCGCGTGAAAGGTCGAGATTTCGGGCATCTCGCCAGGAGTGATTAGCTCGTTGGGAGCTTTCGCTTTCCCGAAGAAGGCGATGCTAAACGGCGACACGATGACTTTCCGGCTCGGCTCGGCTTTCGTCGAGGTGAAGACGGGCTGCCCACAGGCGAGGACCATTCCCTTATCACGCAATTCGGTTTTGAGCTTGTACGCAAGGCCATTATCGGTCGCTTCGGGGCTACCTGGCCCGAAGGCCATCTTCAACTTGTCGCGAGTGGGGTACTGAGGCGGCGGCGGGAGAGTCTGTTCTTCGCCTGACTCGGCCGTCGAGATTCTGTACTCGCTCGGTAACTCGGGCAGGCCATCGACGCCGCCCAAGACTTGGGAATAGCCAAGGTAGACCCCGAGCATGACGAGCATACCCACGATCAGTAACAGGATTCTTCGCGGCGTCCACATTCGAAGACTCTCCTCACCCGGCTGGGCGTAAACCTGAGATCGCCTGGTCCCACAACCCCTGGCTCTTGAGCAGCCACTCAATCAACTCACGCACCGCCCCGTAGCCGCCTGGCGTCGTTGTGACGTAGTCCGCGATTAAACGGACTTCCGCACAAGCATCGTACACCGCCGCCCGCACTCCCACCTGATCCAAAAGGGCCAAATCTTGCAGATCGTCGCCAATCGCACAGACTTGGCACACGTCCATTTTGGTTGCGTCCAGGATGGCCCGCAAGGCCGCTTGCTTATCGGCTTGCCCCAACCAGACATGGACGATGCCCAGCTCTCTCGCTCGCCGCTGCACTGCAGGGGAAGTGCGGCCAGAGAGGATCGCCGTCTGGTAACCGAGCTTCTGCCAGAGTTTGATGCCCGAACCATCGCGGACGTGGAAGCGTTTCAACTCTTCGCCGCCGTTGCCGTAGATGATCGCGCCATCTGTCAGCACACCATCGACATCGAGAATCAACAGCCGGACTTGGCCGATTCGCTCACTGAGAGGCAACATCGTTCGGAGCCTCCGGAGGCAGGCCGATGATATCCGTGATGTCCAGTAGGCCAATCGGTTTGCCATCCTCATCGACGACCGGCAACTCGCTGATCTTCCGGGCTTTCAGCAGATCGATGGCCTCACCGAGTTTCGAAGTCCGACTGAGTGTGACTGGCTTCTTGGTCATGACATCACGGATCGGCTGATCGAAAGCACCATCTTTGTGGGATTCAAAAAGCCGTGCGAGGTCGCTGTCGGTGAACAGCCCGGCGAGCCGCCAGTCGGCATCGACGAGCATGACTGCACCGGTGCGCCGACCTGTGTGTCGGACTTGGGCAAAGACTTGGCGCACGGTCGCGGAGGCCGAGGCGATGCGTAACTCGGAGCCACGCCGCATGATGCTCTCGACACTGGCGAGCTTTCGCCCCAGGCTGCCGGCGGGGTGGTAACGAGCAAAGTCTTCCGGTGTGAATTGCCGACGCTCGCTGAGCGAAAAGGCCAAGGCATCGCCGAGAGCGAGCATCACCGTGGTGCTCGTGCTCGGTGCGAGGCTGAGTGGGCAGGCTTCCGTGATCGGGCCGTAGATCACGGCCGCATCGACGCGACGGGCTAACGTGCTCTTGGCTTGGCTGGTGATTGCTGTGAGGCGAGAGGCGATGTCCTTGAGGCTGGGGAGCAGTTTCAAAAGCTCATCGCTTTCGCCACTGTGCGACAGGAACAAGACGACATCATCGGGGTGAACACTGCCCAAGTCTCCGTGCATGGCTCGGGTAGCATCGAGAAGGTAAGCCCGCGTGCCGGTGGAGTTGAGCGTACCGACGATCTTCTGGCCCACATCCGCGGACTTGCCAACGCCTGTGACCGCGACACGGCCCCGACAAGATTCGAGGATTTCGAGCACCGTCACGAACCCATCGTCAAGCCGTCCCGCGACTTCGTGCAGACTGGCCGCCTCGCTTCGCAGGATCTCCTGGGCGAACTTCAAGGCTTCCAAGCGCTGGTCAAGGCGGGGCAGGGGGTCCGTCATCGGTTTACTTCCCTGCCGTGAGGTCGAAGCAGTGCAGCTTGTCTTGATCGCGGATGTAGAGCTTGCCACCCGAGATGGTTGGGTGAGGCCAGCTTGGTTTGCCGCTCTTGTCTGGAATGGTGAAACTGGAAACTGGCTTGAACTCTTTCGGGTTCGCTTCGAGCAGAACCACTTTGCCGTTCTGGTAGCGGATGTAGATCATCCCATCGGCGTAGGCAATGGCCCCCGAGCCATCGCCCCCGAGTGCCCCTTGTTGTTGCTTCCAGTTGATCTCCCCTGTGGAAAGATCGACGGCTGCCGGGAAACCCTGATTGTGAGCGTGGCCCAAGAAAACGGTACCATTGACCTGGACCATCCCGCCGTGGTGATTTTGCAGTTCGTTGGCTCGGTAATACTTGACTTCTTTGACCTCGACTTTGTCCCCCGAGGCCGAGAGTTTCAGAAGTGCTGAACCACCATCGCCGTAGCCTGTCGAAGCAAAGACGGAATCGCCAAAGACGATCACGTTCGGGATGTTGGCTGTGCCGTTCATGATCTTCGTGTACTGGAAAAGCACTTTACCGGTCTTGGCATGAACGCCGACAACGCCACCCGATTTGCCGAGGAGGTTGATGTAAAGCGGAATGTCTCCGACTTTCGCGCTCATCGGCGACGAGTAGCCACCCGCCCCACCCGCATCCGGCACCTTCGCCGACCATTTCAATTCACCCGTGTTGGCATCGAGAGCCACCATCGCATGAGCCTTCGAGCAGGGGGTCCCGATCACAAAACCCTCATCGACCAAGACCGATTCGGAATAACCCCACGCTTGGATTTTGCCTTCGAAATCCGTGACGTAATTCTTGGACCAAATCTTCTCACCGGACTTGGCATCCACACAAACCAACTCGCCGCCCATACTCACGGCATAGACTTTGCCATTCGCCACGGTCGGCGTCGAACGTGGGCCTTCGCCGTAACCCACCTTCTTGGCATCTTTGGTCATCGAGTACGACCACTTCGGCTCGCCTTTGAGGTCCAAGGCAAACAGATCTTCGCTTTTATCACGCAAGCCGGTGGCATAGATCGTGTCCCCAACGACGGAGACGGTGCTATAGCCGCCACCCATTTTTGTCACGGTCCAGAGTTTTGTAGGGCCAGTTTCGGGCCAGGATTTCAAAAGCCCTGTTTCGTGAGAGACGCCGTCCCGGTTTGGGCCGCGGAACTGTGGCCAATCGGCCGGTGCTGGGAGCAGCACCGGAGTCTGTAAACTGGCCGCGATCAGAAAAGCTACAACAGTGGCTGTCATTTCCGCACTCCGGGTGGCGAGCAAACTTCACCGGACATTCTAGCGGAAATGGCCACCAATGATGATCCCAGGCGGCGGAGGCGGCGGAGCAACGAAGACAGGTCGCTCATGGATGATGATCTGAGGCCGTTCTCGCACAAGAATCGGTTGTTGTGCTTGAGAAACACGGTTCCGTGTTGCCATCATTTCTCGGATCACCCGATCCGAGACGCCTTGGTCGGAAAGGTACTTGAGGTCACCGGGCGTCAGGTTATAGGTGCTGTTGGTGTTGCGGATGTAGTCGATCAAGACATCATCGCTGACACGCTTCCCGGTGTTGGGATCGGTCATACTCATCGAGACGACATCTTGAAGCGAGAGTGGCCCACGGCTCTGCGGGGCATTGGCATAGTCCGCTTTCGCTTGAGCGATGGCCAGTTCATCGGAGCGCTTTTGCTGGGCTTCATCTGCTTCGTTACCGATGGCCGCTCCGATGCCGGTGCCCAACAACCCCCCAACCACGGCACCCGTTTTCGGGTTCTTCGTGGCCATGCCCACCAAGGCCCCGACACCGGTTCCCAGTGCTCCGCCCGCTAACGCACCTGTGCCCGCGCTGGTCTTACAGCCCGAAGCGAGTAACGCAGAAACTGAGAACATCAATATCGCAAACCGCATCGACCGAACCATGACAATCTCTCCCAAGCATCGCGCGAACGATGCCAAGAACAGCCGATTTCCGCAAGAGCAGAATCGACACGATCCTAGGATTTCGAGGGGTTCTCAGGGAAAAACCAATTGACACTGACTGGAAAAGGAATCTATACTTCTGTCATCTAACAGGAGGTGACCTGTGCTTCGTTTCCTGATCCTTTTGACCTTTTTATTTGCCTCTTCCACAACAAAGGCGGCTGAGCCGTGGACTGGGTTTCTGGAACAGCACTGCATCTCGTGTCACAACAGCCAAATCCAAGAAGGTCGGTTGAACCTCGAATCGCTCTCCAAAGATTTTTCTAAACCCGAGCTTGCCACGAAATGGACCCGCGTGTTGGATCGCACGCTTCGTGGTGAGATGCCTCCTGTCAAGAAGCCTCGACCCGACCTCAATGCTCACAAACCGGCCTTGGATGCGTTGCGAAAAGCGGTGATCGATGCTGAAACGAAATACTCCCAGACCCAAGGCCGTCGAGCGATCCGTCGATTGAACCAGCAGGAGTTCGAAAATACCCTGCGTGACCTCCTCGACCTGCCCTGGCTCGATGTCCGTGAGATGCTCCCACCGGATGGCCGCTATCAAGGTTACTCCAAGTCCGCGGAGGCACTCGATGTCTCTCCCATCTTGATGGCCAAGTATGCCGAGGTGATTGACCACGCCCTCAAGCAAGCGACCGCCCAAACCAGCGTGCCACCCGAGACTCTGAAAGAGAGACTCTACGCCAACCAAGAGTACGACTTCCAAGTGCTCATCGGCGGTGGTGATGCTGTGATGCTGAAGGACAAAAAGTATGACACCTCGAAGTTCCCCATGCCGGCTGGCGACGAAAAGATCCCATACCCGGATGGCAAATGGCAGTACGGCGGGAAATACAAAAACCACGGCGAAGCCACACACGCGGGCCTTTTCAAAGAGCCTTCGACTCTCGGGCTAACTCGCACCTTCGGAGAATCGTTTCCAGCTCGCTTCGGTGTCGTGCCACTTTTCCCAGGTCGGTATCGCATCTCAGTCTCAGCCTGGTCGTATTGGTGGGATAAGGGCGAGTTGAAGCCGTTCCCAAGGGATGGTTCGGTTGCGGTCTATCTTGGCAGTCAGGTCGTCGGCTTCGCTCACGCCCCCTCGTTGAACCCAAAGCAGACCGATTTTGAACTGGACTTTGAACCCAAACCCGACTCATTCCTACGTGCGGCGGGGGCATCGTTTCTGGATGCTCACGTGTATTTCCAAAAAGGTCAGATTTCTGCCTACACGGGGCCAGGAGTGGCCATCGATTGGATTCACATCGAAGGCCCACTTCACGACCAATGGCCTCCCGCCAGCCATCACCGGCTCTTCGACAACCTTCCCTTGCTACCCATCGCCAAACTGCCGACGAGCGTACCGAAACCCCCAAGAACACGCATCGAACAGCAGGGCCGCGGGGGACGAAACCCATCCGGTCGGCAGGTCTTTGGCACGGTCGTCTCGGAAGATCCACCCGCGGACGCTCGCCGACTCTTGACGAAGTTCTTGCCGCGAGCTTTTCGGCGGGACGTGACGTGGGACGAAGTCGAGAAGTATGCGAGCCATGCCATGGAACGATTGCAAGCGGGCCTGAGCTTCGAAGAAGCCATGCACGCCGCTTACAAACGGGCCTTGCTCAGCCCGAGTTTTTTGTTTCACCTCGAACCTGTCGGGCCTCTCGATGGCTTTGCTTTGGCCAACCGGCTTTCGTACTTCCTCTGGAATAGCCCGCCCGATGACACCCTCACGAAGTTGGCCCGCAGTGGTCGATTGACTGATCCCAAAGTCTTGCGGGAAGAAGGCATCCGGATGGTGCAAAGCCCAAAATCCGAGCGATTCGCTGAGGACTTTTTGAACCAATGGCTCGAACTCCGGGACTTTGATTCCACTAGCCCCGACCGCCGACTGTATCCCGATTTCCAACCTGACCTCGAGCACGCGATGCGTCAGGAACCCCGACTCTTCTTCCGAAAAGCGATGCAAGACAATTTTCCTACCAGCGAACTTTTTGTGGGTGGGTTTCACCTCGTCAACCAGCGCTTAGCCGAACACTATGGGCTTCCGCCATTCCAGGGGACCGAGTTCCGCACGGTCCACACGGAACACACGAAGTTCCCACGTGGTGGCTTCACCACAATGGCCGCTGTGATGAAAGTCACCGCCAACGGCACGACTACCAGCCCCGTGAAACGAGGGGCCTGGCTGATGACTCATCTGTTGGGGCAGCCTCCAGAACCACCACCACCGAGCATCCCAGCGATCGAACCCGACGTCCGCGGGGCCACGAACATCCGCGAGCAACTGGCAAAACACCGCGAAAGCCCTAGTTGTGCGGCCTGTCATGCGAAGTTCGATCCACCCGGTTTCGCACTCGAAGCCTATGACCCCATTGGCGGGATGCGCGAGTTCTACCGGGCCACGGAAGGTAAGAAGCCTTTCGATCCTAAGCTGATGCGGGCGTATCTTGGGCCGAATGGCGAACCACCACGACATCTCCACTTCAACCACGGTCAGGTCGTCGATGCTTCCGGCGAATGGGCCTCTGGGCAGAAGTTTGCCGGGATGCTCGAATTGCGTCAACAGCTTCGCTCACGCACTCCCGAGCTATCTGCGAACTTGATGAATCAACTGGTGATCTACTCCACAGGTGCAAAACCTCGCCTTGCAGATCGCGCAGAACTGGAAGCGATTCTTGCTCGCACTCCGGATAAAAACCCTCGCATTCGTGATATGATCCTCGACATCATCACCAGCAAACTTTTCATTGAGAAGTAAAGGAACTCCCCATGGCAGGTCGCGCACTCTCCCGCCGTACTTTTCTTCGCGCTGCTGGGCTATCGTTGGCTCTTCCAGCTCTCGATGCGATGTCCCCGGCGTTTGCTCGGACGGTGGCAGCCGTCCCTCGGCGGATGTTTGCCATCCAGACCAACATGGGGCTACTCTCGCAGAACTTTTTCCCGAAAACCGGCGGGCTGGATTACGCCTCGACTCCATACCTCGACATCCTTCGTGCGCACCGTGCACACATGACCGTTCTGAGTGGCGTCTCGCATCCGGATGTTGATGGCGCTCACCAAGCCGAGTCCTCGTTCCTGTCTGCAGCTCCCCACCCCGGCAGTGCTGGGCACCGCACCACCCAATCGCTCGATCAGTATGCCGCGGAGTTGCTTGGCCCCGTAACGCGGTTCTCGTCGTTCACCTTGGATGTGAATGCCGAGTCCGTGCAAGGGATGGTCTTCTCTCGAAGTGGCGTGAAGGTGCCCTCCGAGAAAAGCCCCGCGGCCATGTATCGCAAGATGTTCTTGCAAGGCAAACCCGAAGAGATGGAAGCCCGCATCGAAGAACTGCGCCAAGGCCGTAGCAGCCTCGATTTCGTCTCCGAGCAGGCCAAGAAACTGGAGAAGAGCGTCAGCCCGGCGGACCGTGCCAGACTGGACCAATATTTCACGGCCGTGCGGGACTACGAAAAACAACTCGAAATCGCCCAGGAATGGGAACGCAAACCGAAGCCAAAAACGATCGCGGCGGCACTTCAAGATGAGCAGAACCCGAAGAAGTTCACCAGCCGTCTACAACTGATGCTCGACGTGGCCCGCTTGGCGTTCGCCTCGGACTCGACCCGGATCGTGACACTCTTCATCAATGCTTTCAGTATCGTCCCTGAACTTCCCGGCGTCAAAGACGAGACTCATGGCATCACGCACCACGGTGGCCGACCCGAGGCACTCACGCAACTGACGACCATCGAAAGCGCTCAACTCCGTCTGCTCGCCAAGTTCGCTCAAGACCTTCGTCAGACGCCCGAAGACGGCAGCAACTTGCTCGATCGCAGCATGATCCTGTACGGTGCCCCGATGGGGAACGCCAACAGCCATGCCAACACGAACCTCCCCATTCTGCTCCTCGGCGGCGGCTTCCGCCATGCGGGCCACCTGGCCTTCGACCCGAACAAGAACTACCCGTTGCCGAATCTGTTCGTCTCGATGCTGCAGCAGATGAACCTGCCCACCGACAAGTTCGCCTCGAGCACCGGCACGATGCGTGGCCTCGAACTGAAGGGCTAACTCGGCAGGACGCTATCTCGGTGAGGGTTTACCATCTGTGTCACTTGGTGCTCATCAAACAAGGCCAACAGCTTCTTGACACCTTTGCTCTGGTAGAGTTCCATTTCCTCGGGGTAGAGTGGATACACACTATAAACCGTGATCCGCTCGCTATCGATGAGGCGATTGTAGGTCGAGCCGCGAGCGACCAAAAGAGCCGTGAACCGGGTGCCAGGTCCGAGTGGCTGTTTGTTGTCGAAGGCGTAAGACGCACCGAAAAATGTCTGGTTGGCGTGTGGAAACTCGGCGATGCGACGAACCCAATCCACCGGCCAACGGTGTTGATCATCTTTCAAAGACTCAGGGTCGAGTGGCCAATCGGCAGGCAATCGGATCATGACTTCGGCGAAGCGTGGGGCTTGATTTCCCTCCGGAACCCGCATCGCTTCCCGGGACATCCCTTCCGAGGCCAGCACCTTCTTGACCCCGACCTCTTCGACGATCAAGATCCGGATCGCCAGCTCACTCTGCAAAGGGCATTCGAACACTGTGGTCGAGACGGTGCCTCGAATTGTGTTTTTAAGAAAGTACCGCAAATCAGCGATTTCGAGATCACGAGGCGGCTCTTGGAACCCAAGTGAGCGAAGATATTCGACGACGGCTGTTTGGCGTTTGTTTCGTGCCCACTTCCAGGCCATTTCCACGTCATCAGCAATCGGGGCACCTGCTTCGACCAGAATGCGAAGGCATTCCAAATGCCCATGTTCTGCAGCCTCCACAAAACCTGGACATTTCAGACCAGCTAGGGGTACCTCCAAAGGTGCTCCACGTGAGATCAGCCAACGAAGAGCGTCTACATTTCCACCTTCTGCAGCTTCGTGAACTGGGGAAAAATCATACGCAAGCCCATCTGTAGATCCATTGATGCTTGCACCCAGTCCGAGGAAGTGATCAGCGATTTCAATACGACTGTAACGGATGGCATAGCCGAAGAAGCCAGTGGCCCCGTTGTTTTTCTCGACCGTTTCTGGGTACTGAGAAAGAGACTGTTTGACGAGATGGATATCGTTTGTGTCGATTGCAAAATTCACAATGGCTGAGACATGATACTTGAGTTTTTTGGCCAATTTTTTAACAGCTTCTTCGTCTGTTTTCTTTCGTTTTTCCGTCACACCAATCGATTGTAAATACTTGATCATGGTCTCGTTCTGGAAGTGTTTCGCACAAAACAGGGCTTCCTCACCGACTAACTTGAGAGGAACTTCATTCTCGACAAATAGTTTTAAGATCTCCAAGTGGTTGCCAATGACCGCATGG
The DNA here is from genome assembly GCA_051659845.1 of Fimbriiglobus sp. Classification (GTDB taxonomy): domain Bacteria; phylum Planctomycetota; class Planctomycetia; order Gemmatales; family Gemmataceae; genus Fimbriiglobus. The sequence goes on from JBOFPH010000005.1 coordinate 119,473, forward strand.
ATGAAGCCATCGCAAGCAGGCTTGTCGTCATAGAGGTAAGTCACTTCGGCTCCGAGGCCGAACAGCCACCGAACGGCATCAACTGAGCCATTCATGGCTGCAATATGGACCGGGCTTTGGGTATAGGAAGACGAGTAGCGGCCATTGAAGTCGGCATCTCGCTGGACGAGCTCCGCCATCACGGCGACCTGATTGAATCGAGCGGCTTGGTGGAGATACCAATTGAGTTTTTGCTGGGTCCCAAGTGTTTCTGGATGTTCCTCAAGCATACGCTCAACGCCTGCCACATCTCCGTTGCGGACCATGTTGCGGTAGACTTCTTCGATCTTCACGTGCCGGCTCCAGGAGTTGAAAGCCTCATTGATAACTCGTGGTCGCTTGGCAAATCAACACCCTTGCGGTTTCACGGTGGCGACGGTCGTGGGTGGGTATTTGGCCCAGAGCTTCGCGGCTCTTGGAGGGCGTGGGAAGAGAGAACCAGAGCAATTCGGGCAGAGGCCGTGGAGTTTGTGCTCGGCACAGGCTTCGCAGAAAGTGCATTCAAAGGAGCAGATTCGCGCTGTGGTTTCGTCGGCTGCCAAAGGGGCTGCACAACATTCGCAACTGGGCCGCATCTCTAACATCGCATCACTCCGTGAAGTACTGGAGTGATTTTATCGCCCGACGACGCGAACCGTCTGTTCTTCGCGTTGAGTGTTGGTTTCGCCAGTGGCTTGAGCGCGGATGTCGAGGATGGCTTGGCCGGTATTGGCCCCTTGGACCTCGGCGACGAACTCGACTGTCTCGTTGGGCCTGAGTTCAGGGATCGTGGGGAACCGGACTTGCAGGCCATCGATGGTCCCAGGTTTGCGCTCGGGGCCAGCTGAGCGAGTGGGTTTCAATTCGTCGCTAACGCCCAGTGTCACTTTGACATCTTGAGCCGAACCGGTTCCACGGTTCGTGACTTTGATTCGCACACGAGCGAACTCACCACGCCCCACTGTGGCAGGCAGTTCTACAGAGTCGAGGGAGATCGCGGACTTGAGTTTCTCTGTTGCTTTCGATGCCGGTGGTCGAGTCGGGGCTGGCGGTGCAGGAGCGGGCGGAGCAGGGGTCTTTGGCTTGACAGAATGACTGACATCCAAGCCCAGTTTCGTGCTCTCCGAAATGCCATCGCCGGTGAGGTTCGCCAGCAAGAAGTATTGCCCAGCCGCGGGAGCGGTGACGGGTAGTACAAGGCGTTTGCTCTCGCCGGGGGCCAGAGTTTTCACACTGATCTCGACGGGGTTCTTGCCGCTCTTGTGCACCAAGCCCGGTGGCATCGTGGCCCAGAGGCTGAGGTTCTCGGCGGGGAGGTTGCCATCGTTGCGGAGCAACACTCCCACGGGGATGACCTCACCGACTGGCGACAACTCTTGGCCTTCCAAGAACAGGCTCATCTGACTCTGTCCAATCTCCACGGTGGCCGTGGTGTCTTGCAATTGGCCATCTTGGGTTTCGAGTGTCGCGCGGAAGGTCGTCGGGGCTTTTCGCATCGGTCGTACGGTGACGCGGACCGCTTGACGGACGTTGGACCCGAGATTCCCTTTCAGCCAGATCAACTCTTGGCCATTCTGCACCGTGAAGTTGGGTTCGCTGCGGATGTGCTCAACATCGTTGGGGAGAACCATGCGGAGTGTCACCGGAGTCGTGGGTTGGCTGCTTGGGTTATGGGCCTCGATACTGAGCGTGAGTTCTTGGTTGTAAAGCGCCGACCGTGGGGCTTTCATCGTGATCGTCGGTTGGCCGTTGCCGCTCGGTGAGTTCGAAGTCAGCACTCCAGGCACAGGCATTCGGGCTTCGAGGGCCGTGGAACGACCGGGACGCTCTTCTGGCGAGCCACTGGTGATGCTACCGCCGCTCCAGTTGAGGCGCATCGTGGCGGTTCGCTGTTCGTGGTTGTTGATGCCTGGGGCGAGGGCGGTGATGACGGTTTCCCCGGGTTTGGCACTGCGAACGATGAGCCAGGTTTGGCCCGGGAAGATGGTGTAGTCGTCGCTTTCTTGGCGAGTCCCGCGATCGAAATTGTGTTCACGATAACTCGTGTAACTGACCGCGCGATGGTTGCCTTCCCGGTAACCTCGACCTGCGAATACCCCCGATTCATCGACTTCCAGAATCTCTCCCGGGCCTTCCAGAATCCATTCGACTCGGCGCGAACGACGCGGTTGGCTGTCTTTGTCGAAGACCGTCGCAATCAGAACAACATCGCTACCAGTGGTCGGGTTGGTTTGTGTTGGAGAGATTTCGATGCGATAAGCTTTGGGGTCAAAGTCGTTGAAGTAGCCTTGGCCTGCGGGTTTGGCGTGCGTGGGGACGACATCCCCTGGTGGGAGATAGAAGGGGAAGTACGACGGATTGGCCGTGACCCCCATGCAGCCAGCGGCCAGGGTCGAAGCCAAGACACTCAGGATCATCAAGCCGCGCCGGATCATCCCGCCGACCTCCCGGAAGCAATCGTCTTTTTCCCGGAATACCCCAACCCCCAACCCCCCGCAACCCCGAATCGTTTCCAAACACTCCGGCGAGAATCCTGGGAAGAGACAGGGAATCGTGCCGTGGACGGCGTTCGGGTTGTAAGATAATCCAAAAGCTGGCCATCTTTGGTCTGTCGTGATTTACCCCGTTGAGGCTCGGTATGCCCATCAAAGTGACGTGTTCGAAGTGCCAAGGTGTACTCCACGCCCCGGACGATGCCGGTGGGAAAAAGGGCAAATGCCCGACTTGTGGCAACATTCTCTCCATCCCGGCTCCCGGTCAGGCCGGTGGGGGTCTCGCCGGTGGAATGGGTGGCGGCATGGGCGGTGGTATGGGTGGCTCGATGATTCCACCGGAACCCGATTCACTCGCCCCGACGCCGTTCAACACGAACCCCTTGCCTCGCCAACCGTCTCCGACTTACGGGATGGTTCCTCCAGCCGCTCCTACAATGGACGACCGACGGAAGTCGTCCTTTGGTGCGGGTCCGGGTATGGCTCCTCCAGCTCCGATGCCACAAGCCCAACCCCCTCGTCCCGCTGGCCCGAATCGTGCCTCCTCGACAGGCTTCGGCACGATCCCAGATGCTCGCAAACCCGGTGATCCGTTTGCGAAATCTGGCTCTGGAACTCCGGCTGCGGATCAAGAAAACTCCGCGTGGTCCAAAGCTCGGCGAGGCTTTGGCCTCGTGCAAGCGGGTTACTTCTTCGCGCTCGTCGCTGTGCTCGGCGGGGCCGGGGTGTACATCGCCACTCTCGCGGGCGCGAAACTCCCAGACGCTCCGGCGATCAGCAAGATCCCCGAGTGGAAACTCGCCAACGAGATCCAATACGCCGCGGCCATTATCCCTGCCGTCCTCGGGATGTTGTTCCTTTTGCTCGGTCGACTGGGGGCCATGCGAGTGCCCCAATCCTCCTACTCCAAAGGCCTCTTTCTGGCTTCCGCAGTCGCCACACTGCTGACTGTGTTGGGGATTGTCGCTTTTAGCTCGATGATGATCGTGCAGATCGCACAGGCGACGGTGCCAAAACTACTGCTCGCCGATGATCCACCGGGCATGATTCAGCGTGCGGGCATCGCCGTGGCGGGTGTTTTTGCTCCACTTGCGGAACTCTGGTTCGTCATCGCCTTGGGTCGCTTGGGTTCTGGGCTGCGAAACACCACCCTTTCGGCGCGTGGCACCCGGTTCTTGATCCTGGCTGGTTTCGCCTTCGTGCTCGTTGGCTTGTCGATCTACGGCTTGAGCTACTACCGTTCGGAATTTGACAGCCTTTGGAATAAGCAAGTCACACCGAAGCTGGGTCAACTCGGAGATAAGCAAGCCATGATTATTCCTGGTTTGTTGATCTTGTCTTCTCTCTTCGTCTGGCTCTTGTACCTCCGCTTGGTGGGTGCTGCACGCGGAGCGATCCGTGATTGGCAAGCAGGTGTTCGCGGTTAAGCTGAAACAAGGAGCGATGGAGTTATGCTCGAAGCCATGCCGGAGATCGTGCGATACTGCTGCCCCAACTGTGGGGTCGAGAATCGCGCGGAACCCCATGGCACTGCCCATGTCTCCAATTGCCGGCGTTGTGGCGAAGCGATCCGCATCCCAGCCAAACCCCATCCCGTCGAATGCACTGGCTCGCCGGAGATCACCATCCCAGCGATGTCCGCGATGCGAGCCATTCAAGGCTTTCGGCTTCTGATCCGCGGGCAATGGCTGGTGGTTCTCCACTGCTTGATCGTGGTTCTTGGGTTTGCCGTCTGGTTGAGTTTGGACACCCCCGAGAATGTACTGCGTCGGCAAACCGGAAACTGGAAACCGCTCCTGATCGGTTTCTGGATCGTCGACTTACTCTTCCTAGCGGTGCAATCCTGTTACAAATGGCTCGGCTACCAGCGTTGTGAATCCGCCGCAGAGCATGTCGATGCGTTCTCATGGCTCACGCTGTCCCGTTTCTCGGTGCTCTTCCGTGGCATTGGTTACTTGCTGGCGTGTGTGCCGTGGTTCCTGCCGATCCCTGCTGTCGAGGGGAATTGGCAGGCGAAGCTCTTTGTCCAACTCGGCCATGTCCTGTGGATGGGGGGCATCATCACGGAATTTGGTATTCTGTTCGTCTGGTCTCGAATCTTGAGTGAAACGATCGGCCCGAAAGGGTCGCAGGCCATCTCGGATTTCTTATCCTGGACGCTCGGTCTCGTCTTCCTCAGCATGGCCTTCGTGAGCCTGACCGTGATGACACTCGTGATGCAGCTTCGTCGACTCGAAACCGAGTTTGACGCCCAACACGGCACGAGACTCAACTTCTCCAAACTTCCCGACGATGGCTATCACTTACTCGGCGTCATGTTCGCGATTCTGCTCTGCGCGGGCGGCCTCTTGGCTTGGCGCTACCATCGGCTCCTGACTCTGCTCCAATCCAGCTTGAAACAGTACCTCGTCAATCATCGCCAGTAACTCATCTTGGTGCACTCTGAACCGAGATAGTGGCTTTGGGCGGGGACGTCGTAGACTATCCTAAACAACTTTCCATGAGGAGTTGCTATGGTGCGGTGGTGTTTGGCAGCGGTGTTGGTCATCTCGTGTGGTATTGTCGCTCAAGAACCGGCTAAGAAGCGCGCGGACATTGTCGTGACGGAAGAGGCTCGCAAGATTCACGAGTCTGCTATTGTCATTGATGGCCACAACGATTTGCCCTGGGAACTCCGCAAAAAAGGCAACAGCTCTTTTCGCAATATTGACCTCCTTCGAGACCAGCCGAAACTCCAGACCGATATCCCGCGGCTTCGCAAAGGTGGCGTGGGGGTGCAGTTTTGGTCCGCCTGGGTTCCTGTCGATACCTCCAAGAACAAAACCGCACTTCGGACCACCTTAGAACAGATCGACGTCATCCACCGCATGGTCGAGGAATACCCCAACGACTTCGAAATGGCGAGCACCGTCGCGGACATTGAGCGCATCCGCAAAGCGGGCAAGATCGCTTCGCTGATCGGCGTCGAAGGGGGCCACTCGATGGAGAACTCACTCGGCACGCTCCGTGATTTCTACCGGCTGGGTGTGCGTTACATGACACTGACACACTCCGAGAACGTCGACTGGGCCGACTCGGCGACCGATAAGCCGAAGTTGAATGGTCTCTCGCCGTTTGGTGAGGAGGTCATCCTGGAAATGAACCGCATCGGCATGATGGTGGACCTCTCACACGTCTCGCCGGAGACGATGAAAGCCGCGTTGAAGATTACGAAAGCCCCGATCATCTTCTCGCACTCCTCGGCACGCGGCATCGCTGATCATCCCCGCAACGTCCCTGATGATGTCTTGCCACTTGTGAAGGCGAATGGTGGCGTGGTGATGGTCAACTTCTTCTCGGGGTTCGTGACTCCCGAAGGAGCACGCATGATGACAACGATGTTCGACGTTGGCCGCGAGCTGCGAAAGAAGTACCCGGACGATGACCTGAAATATCAAGAAGCGATGCGTGAGTGGAGCCGCGGCAACAAGTATGACCCTGGCACCGCCCACATCATCGTGGACCACATCGAGCACATCATCAAACGGGCTGGGATCGACCACGTCGGCCTCGGCTCGGATTACGATGGGATCACACGGTTACCGAAGCAAATGGAAGATGTCTCGTGTTACCCGATTCTGACGCAAGAGCTGCTGAATCGGGGATACAAGAAAGATGAGATTCACAAAATCCTCGGTGGGAATTTGTTGAGAGTGATGCGGGAAACGGAAAAAGTCTCGAAAGAGCGGAGTGGAGCGAAAAGGTGAAAACGGTTCTGCTCGAAGCAGCGATTGAAACAGTGGCCGATGCCCAAGCAGCGGTCGAAGGTGGGGCGGATCGCCTCGAACTTTGCTCGGCTCTCGATCTCGGAGGCCTCACGCCTTCGGTCGGGATGCTGGAGGAAATCCGAGAGTTGACGGAGTTGCCCATCTTCGTGATGATCCGCCCGAGGGGAGGGGACTTTGTTTACGACGCTCGTGAAGTCTCGGTGATGATCCGAGACATCACCAGTTTGAAAAAGTCCAAACCCAACGGCTTCGTCTTGGGTGTCCTCGAACCGAACGGGCAGATCGCCACCGAGGCCTGTGAGAAACTCCTGGCCGCGGCAGGCCGTTTGCCGGTGGTCTTTCATCGAGCCTTTGACCGTGCTCCGAAGCCCGACGAAGCCCTGGAAAAATGCGTCGAACTGGGCTTCCGTCGCATCCTCACCAGCGGCGGTGAGCCGACCGGCCTCGCTGGGGCACCGAAGATCGCTCTCTTGCAAAAGCAAGCGGCGAAGCGCATCGAAATCCTGCCGTGTGGCCGAGTCAATTCGAACAACGCCGTCGACATCCTTCGTGCGACGCGCTGCAACCAACTCCACGGCTCCTTCGCCACGGCGCTTCCGGATGCCACGTCACGCGGTCGACGCGGCTACGGCAACCGTAGCCAACTGAACCCGATGGAACTCGCCAAAGTCCGCTCCGCGTTCCAAGGCAACTGGGATCAGCAAGCATGACCGCCGACTGGGCCAGGCCAATTCTCGCCAGTAAGCTCTTCAGTGCAGAAGAACTCACGGTTTTGTTGCCACAAGCTCCCGCAAGCCTCTCCGAGGCTCTCGCGGAGCTTTTGAAGAAGCGAAAACTCACGCCGTTTCAAGCCGAGCGGATCGAGCGTGGCCAACCGCAAGGCTTGGTGATCGCGGACTATCGCATCCTCACCCCCATCGCCCGCGGCGGCATGGGCATGGTCTACCTTGGCGAGCAGCCAGGGAAGTTCTTCGCCGTCAAAATCTTGCCACCGACACGAGCCAAAGCCGAGCCAAGGATGCTCACGCGCTTCCAGCGTGAGATCATGATCGGCTTGAAAGTCCCGCGCCATCCCCAAGTCGTCGAGACCTTCTCGGGTGGCGAAGCGGACGGCCTGCATTACTTGGCGCTCGAGTTCGTGCCAGGGATGACGCTGAAAGAGCATGTCGAGAAGAATGGCACTCTTAGCGTCGGTGAAGCCGCCCGGCTCTTCGTCGGCATCGCCGAGGGCTTGCAGGTCATCCATGATGCTGGTGTGGTCCATCGGGATTTGAAGCCGGGTAACATCCTGTTACAACCCAATGGCCAAGGCAAAATCCTGGACTTCGGCCTGGCCCTGATCCTCGGCGAAGAGCAACCCGCCGACCCCAGCATCCTCGGCGGCCCCGGCTACACCCTTGGCACCATGGACTTTCTCCCTCCCGAGCAGTCCGTCGACGCCACCCAAGCGACCCCCGCCTCGGACCTCTACGCCCTCGGCTGCACCATCTACTACGCCATCACCGGCGAAGTGCCATACCCTGGCGGCAGCGCCATCGAAAAGATCCGCAAGCACCGCAACGACTCCATCCCAGACATGCACTACCACAACCCCACTGTGCCCATCGAGTTCGACCGCATCGTCGCCTGGCTCATGGCCAAGCGCCCCGAAAGCCGCCCCAAATCCGGGACCGCCACAGCCGACTTACTCCGCCCCTACGCCGAGCCAAAGCCCAAACAAGCCATCAAGCTCACCCGCCAAGGTATCCTCGACCAATTCGAAGCCCTCCGCCAAAGCCGCAAAGAAATGCGCGAAGACTCCACCGACCAGACCCCCATCCTCCCCACCCCCGAAGCCCCCGCGAAACCCAACAAACTCGGACGCATCCTCCTGGCCTTCGCCATCCTCATGACCCTCGGCTTCGCCCTCGGCTTCGCCCTCGCGAAGCTGGAGTAGACCCAAAGAGCCGCAACTGCCAAGGAGCTTGAGGATCAAGTCTCAGCTCACTCCCTTGCGGTCGTGGCTCTTTAAGAGACGCGACTGCCAAGGAGCGTGAGGACTAATCAAGTCTCAGCTCACTCCCTTGCGGTCGTGGCTCTTCAAAACCCTGTTCTGCTAAACCCTATCCCCTACACCCTATGCCCTGTGTATCATGACCAAATGGAACGTCTGAATAAATACCTCGCGCATGCGGGGGTAGGGTCTCGGCGGTATTGTGATTCGCTCATTGGGGCGGGGCGGGTGAAGATCAATGGCGTTGTCGTCAATGATCTGGGCATCCGTGTCGATCCGGTGGTGCAGAAGATCTCCGTCGATGATCAGCCGGTGCGGTCGGAGAAGCCGGTTTACTGGGTGGTGCATAAGCCGCCGGGGTATCTGTGCACGAATCATGACCCCTCCGGTCGGCCACTCGCGGCGGATTTGATTCCGCATGTCGAGCAGCGGGTTTACACGGTGGGCCGGTTGGATGAGTCGAGCGAAGGTATGCTGCTCATGACGAACGACGGCGAACTCGCCAACGCTCTCATGCACCCGCGCTACGAAATCGAAAAGACCTACATGGCCCTCGTGGCTGGGAAACCGTCGCCGGATGACTTGCGGAAGTTGCTGGATGGTATCTGGCTTAGCGATGGCAAAGTGAAGGCGAAGAGCGTCAAGCGGATCAAAAGCCAGGGTGAGAGCACGTGGTTGCGGATTGTGCTCTGCGAAGGCAAGAACCGCGAGATTCGACGGATGCTCGCCAAGCTCGAACACAAAGTCTTGCAACTTCGTCGGATCGCCATCGGGCCAATCATGCTCGATAGATTGCCGAAGGGTAAATCGCGGAAGCTCACGATCGCGGAGTTAGAAATTCTCCGCGAAGAGGTGGCGAAGAACCTGAAGCGGATCGAAGAGCGGGTGAGTGTGCGGAAGAAGCCCACCAGCGGCCCGCCAGCACCGCCGAAGCCTAGCCCTGACTCTGCTGCACCGCCGAAGCCTAGCCGCGGCTCTTCTGCGCCGCCGAGCCGAAGTGAGGCCGCAAAACCCGTGGGCCGCCCACGTCCTGCCGCACGACCAACCGAGGGGCCAAGCCCAGCTCCACGCCGCCGTCCGGCGCCACGGAACCCACGCCGGGGAAACGAAGAATAGCCGAGTCTTGCTGACGGCTCGCCGCACTCTTGGCGAGCTTGCACTCGGCTTGCAACATGCGAAGTTCGCTGAGTGGGTAGGCCGCGAAGCGAGCGTCTTTGAGCAGCTTCTCCGCACGCTGGAAGCGATTCGCTTCGATCAGCCCACGGATCACTTCTTGGAAGATCACCAAGTCCGTCGAAAGCGTGTGAGCACGCAGCAATCGTTTCACGCCCCGTGCGGTGTCGTTGAGCCGAATCAGCACTCGACCGTAAGCGGCCAGGTATTGGGCCGATTGCGGCTGGAGTTTGGCAGCCCGAGCGTAGCAGGACTTGGCTTGCCGGAGTTTTGTGGGGTAGGCCAGTTCGTAGAGCCGGCCCAGTTCGAAGAGCGTCTCCGCGTCGCTCGGGTTGAGCCGGTGAGCGAGGATGAGTTGTAAGCGGGCTTTGCGATAGTTGCCGATGGCATTGTGCAATCGGGCTGCTAGGCGATGGCCAAGAAATCGCAACCGTGCTGGGGCCTCCATGCCGACCAGCAGTGGTTGAAGTGAGGCCAGTGCCTCGAGCCGATGGCCTGCCAAGGCGGATGCCCGGGCTTTGGCCCAAGCGGCTTCGAAGAAGTTGAGCGTCCTGCTCATATCACCCGCCTCCTGCGGTGTAAGACGATTCCGAAGAACCCCTCTTCCTTAGTCGCGTTCAGTGCGAGATTGGAGCGGTTGGCGCTTCGCACGGAAGGCGGTCTTCAGAGCACTCGTCCTGAGTGTTCCCCGAACCCGGTGGCTTCCGCGTGAGTTGGGGTTATAGCGATTATGCCGGTCCTTCTGCAAGAGAAAAATTCCCATGCCGTTCGCAGGAAAAAAGTGGATGATTTCTGACTTTGCCCAAAGTCCTGATCCTTCAGTCTCTTCGATCAAGTCCGATTGCCATAACTGCCGACAACATCATTTGAAAGACTTTTTCTCTGGGACCAGCAAGGACGCCGCCCATGGATTTCGCACGCTGGGGGCTGACCGCCCGCCCGTTCCGACCTGCCCCTGATACCCAACTCTACACTTGCACCGCCACACACGAAGCGACACAAGCCGCTCTGCATGCTGCTTACCGCGCAGGGGAGAGCCTGGCCCTTGTTGACGGCGAGCCAGGGCTGGGCAAGAGTATCACAGCACTGCGATTCTTGGAATCCCTTCCTGAATCAACCTTGCGCTTTTACATCCCGAGTGCCAGGTTCCGCACCCCCACAGAGTTGTTTCAAACGATCCTCTTTGACACGCTCGAAGACTATCACAACAAGAGCGAACATGAGCTTCGCCTGGCTGTCACGGACTTGATCCTGAAGCGGCTACCGAGCGAACAACCGATGGTCATGGTCTTCGATGAAGCCCAACACCTCAACGCCGAGTTGCTCGAAGAGCTGCGGTTGCTGACGAACCTCGCCAGCCGCAGCCGGGCTGGATGCTTGCTCGTACTCGTCGCCTTGCCCAGCTTGCGTCTCCAACTGGCGAAGAGCGAATACGCGGCCTTCACCCAACGGCTCGCTGTGCGTGCTCGCATCGAAGCCCTGACGGTGGAAGAGAGTGTTGATTACATCACCGCGCAATTGAAACTGGTCGGTGATAAGCGCTGCAAGACGGTCAGCGAAGAAGCGATGCAACTGGCGGCGGATGCCTGCCGGGGTGTCCCGCGATTGTTGAATCAGGCCCTGAGTGCGGCCTTCAGCCTTTCCGAAGAAGCCGGGGAAAAGCAAGTCGATGCCGAAGCGATGTTGGGGGCTTTGACGCAAATGGGGCTTGTGACTGAAGATCACGACGACGACTTGCCGAAGATGAAGGTACCGTTTGCAACCCCCCGACCCCAGGCTCACCGGCCCAGCGAAATGGCTGTGCCTGCTGCAGAATCCCGGACTCAAAAGCCCGCGAAGAAGCGCAAAGCTGGTTGAGCCAAAGACCCTCAAGGATTCACCGATATGGGGCGGATGTTTCGCATTATGACCGAGACTGGCACGACGCCTGTCTCGACCCCCCAACCCCCCGAACGCCCAGAGGCAGGGAAGCCCGAAGCCATGAACCCCTACACCACCGACAGCATTCCTTTCGTCGAAGTTGGCGGCCCCGAAGGCCTCGTCACCTCGTACACCCGCACGCTGCACACCATCCCCACAACGACCGCTCAACGCATCGTGGCCATGCCCAGCGCTCCGCCAGTCATTAACCGTATCGTCACCCAACCAGTGCCCGATACGATTCGCTTCGTCAACGAGCCACGCTACGTGAGCGAACCACGGGTGGTCCATCAACCACTTCCTCAGCAAGAAGTGGTCCGCACGATCCCCATGCCAATGCCGACCAGCACCACGACCGACCCACGGGTGCTCTCAGTCGCACTGCACAAGTTCCCGAAGCCAGGCCTGCGGATTCTCCCTTCGGGCATCGCTCCGGAAGTGGTCTCGTACCACTACCCCGATCATCCGATCAGTGCCGAGTACCGCTTGGTTCGTGATGAAATCCGCCGCACGATGGAACCGACCCATCAGCGCATCATCTCCCTCACGGGCACCAGCCAAGCGACTGGCACAACGACAGTGCTGTTGAATGTGGCCGTGTCGATGGTCCAAGACACGGGGGCACGAGTGCTCGTCGTCGATGGCAACGTCCTCCGCCCAGCCGTCGCTGCACGTCTGGCCGTCGGTGATGCACCAGGGGTCAGCGAAGTGCTGGGCCAGAGCGTGCCATTGGCCTACGCGGTCCAAGGCACCGTCATCCCAAACTTGCACGTCTTAGCGACTGGTGTTGCCACGGACAAAACCCTCGCTCACTTGCCGAACGAATTGCCACGGATGCTGGCCCAAGTTCGCCAGTGGTTTGACTGGGTCTTTGTTGATCTCGGCACCTGGGATCACGCCCACGCCCCGACCGCGGCTCACCTGGCCTCGACCTGTGACGCCGCCTACCTGGTGACCCGCCACAGCGACATCGAACGCCTGGAGTTCCACCACCTCCGCTCGACGATGGGCAACACCCTCAAAGGCTACATCACCACCCGCCAGTAAGCCGTAAGCAGAACCAACGCATTACGCCCCATGTTTCATGGGGCGTAATGCGTTTTCATCACATCTTTCATCACATCTTGAATGAACTTGTTCACCGCATCTGGGCTGAAAAGCGACAAGGCATGGCTACCATTTGCCACGATGACATCCGGTTGGCCGAGAGCTACGAGCAGGATACGATCCTCGGCTCCATGAATGTGGTAGACCTTCACTTTCCGGCTCGCAGGGCTGGGCCGCCAGTTCAAAACAGCACACATTCCCCATCGCTCAAAACTCGCTTTTGCTGCCGCCAGTCGACGTAATCTCCGAATGGTGATGGCTGGGAGAAAAGGCTTTCCAAACCGTGCGATCAAGGACGCCACAAGTTGCAATCCCTCTGGCCCGAACAGAGTCAGAGGCCAGAGTGCTCGCCAACGTCTGGTGATGCCCATGGGCGAACGGACACTGCCGATCAGTATGCATCCCAAGGCCTGCAAATGCTCCGACATTTCCAAGGCCACCATGCCACCGAACGACGCACCACCCACGACGCACGGACATCCCGGATCGACGAGCGGCGCGACTCTCGCGGCGTATTGCCGCAATGTCTCACCAGGAAGTGGAGGGATCCACGGCTGCACGCGGAGGTTGGGGAAGGCCGCGAGCTGCGGCTCGAACAGCCGCTCATCAGCAGCCAGACCCGAGAGGAAGATGATGGGTGTCAGCGAACTCGGGAGAGAAATCTCGTTCAAGGGATACCCAGTCTATGTTGACCTGGATCGATGATTTCAAACCATTTGTTTGACCGCGACAGGAAGACATCAAATTCCATCAGGAAGTTCACCTGACCGAGAAGTAGGGGCACCATGTCAGATCGAGACCAAGCGAAAGCAAGCCTTTTCGTAGTGAATGATTCGATGTGACATTCGCAAATCAAAACTCGGGCTTCCTGAGCAGCCAAATTCCCGGACAGAGTCACTGTCGGAGAAGCACCCCAGTTTCCTCCCAATCTTACGCCAACAGTCCAAGGCAAAACATTAACTGCCGCCCCCGAGTCAATTAAACCCAGCACATCCTGTTGCAAGCCATTCAAGGATAGTGACATTGGTAAGAGCGGGAAAAGACTCGATTCGCTAGCAGTTTCACCCCGTGACAGGTAAGGGAATCTCACTGCTCGTTGATTCATGATGTTGGCCTGTCTGGAGAAGATGACTTAGTAAAATATCGGCGGCATCATTTGCATCGTGTGGAGACCAGATGGTGTAATCTTGGAAAGGTCGAAGTGATGAAGTGTCGTCGCTGATGAGACCAGCCGCCAACTCTTGAATGAGTTGTAGCTGATCTTGGCGTGGAAGAGCACGAGCTTGAACTAACACTTCCGACAACATGATAGTTCCTCTTTCCTTCATTTTCTTAGGCCCACCCCACATGGGTCAAGTCTGTGTGGTCAGAATTTACTCAACCGACTGGACCAATTCGGAAAGCTTCTTGTTGCGGAATTTCTCTTCGATTTCGTTGATGACGTCGTCAATGCAGTTGTGCAGGCTGGCCAGTGTTTGGTCGACTTTGGCAGAGCCGTGGGCTTGGGTGTTGATGCGGCGAAAAGGTTCGACAGCGTTGATGACATCGAGCACGGTGAGCAGGGTGGGGTCTTTGGCGAGGCTCACACCGCCGCCGACGCCGCGTTGCGAGCGGACGATGCCGCTGCGGGAGAGTCCTTGTAGGATTTTCGCCAGGTATGCGCCTGGAACGAGAGTCTTCTCCGCGACTTCTTCGGTTGTCGAGGATTGCCCGTACTTCGAGCTGAGGTAAACGGCGGCCCTCAGAGCATATTCGACCGTCGTGGAAAACATGGCTAATGCCTTGGACATTTACGGATAAACACAATACTAGCTTAAGTGGCCGTTTTCGTCGATTTCCACTAATGAGAACGATTTTTCAAAAAACTGACGATTCTCGATTGAACCTCTTCTGGAGTCTGGCGATGCGTGGTTTCTTAGGGTTGGTTTGGTTCATCTCACTGGGTTCTCTCTCAGCCTCGGAACTCAAACTCTGGCCTGCTGACGCACCTGGCGAAACGGCCAAATTACCTCCTGAGAACGAAGCCGAACAGAAGCCCGGTCAGCGTGTCGTCAAGCGGATTGGCAATGTCTCAGTGCCTCTGTTGAAGGTCATGAAGCCAGAGAAGCCGAACGGTGTTGCGGTCGTGATCGCTCCGGGTGGTGGTTACAACATCCTCGCTTGGGATCTCGAAGGTGAGGAGGTCGGGAAGTGGTTGAACTCCATTGGCGTCATCGCATTTGTGCTCAAATACCGTGTGCCACGGCGGCCTGATGACGCGAAGGATGGTGCTCCTAAAGTCGCGCTGATGGATGCCCAACGGGCGATTCGCTTGGTGCGATCACAAGCCAAAGAGCATAGCCTTGACCCAGCGAAGATCGGCATGCTCGGCTTCTCCGCGGGCGGGCACCTGACGGCCAGCACATGCTTCAACCACGACCAAGTTCTTTACCCTGCGGTCGACGACGCGGACAAACTCAGTTCCAGGCCGGACTTTGCGATTCTCGTCTACACCGCTTACCTCGTCGATCCCAAGAACCCGAACCAGCTTCGCCCGGAGTTCAAGGTGGATGCCAAGTCGCCACCCATGTTACTGGCCCACGCCTACGACGACCCGGTCACACCCGAAAGCAGCCTGTTGATGGCCCTCGCGATGAAGCGTGCGAAGGTGCCTTGCGAACTGCACATGTATGCCACGGGTGGCCACGGCTTTGGCCTTCGCCCCGATGGCCCGAACACCACCTGGCCCGCCCGCTGTGCGGAGTGGATGAGGGCCACGAAACTCACGAAGTGAACCTGTGGCGAGGAAGGGTGTCTGAGTGGGATTCAGCAGAGGCTAAAGTCATGGAACCGATTCACTTCTACAGCACCAACGCGGAGTTCGGGGAGTTCTCTAACTTCGCCCGTTACCCGATCTTCTTGGCTGGGAAACGCTGGCCCACTTCGGAGCACTACTTCCAGGCGATGAAGTTCCACGATGCCGAGTATCGGGAGAAGATTCGCAAGGAACCCAAGCCCATGATTGCAGCGAACATGGGTCGGGACCGCAAGCAGAAACTCCGGGTGGATTGGGAATCCGTCAAGGACAACATCATGCGTGACGCTGTGCGGGCCAAGTTCACGCAGCATGAGGACTTGAAGGCACTTTTGCTCAGCACTGGCGAACGACCACTCGTTGAGCACACGGCCAACGACAGCTATTGGGGCGATGGTGGCGATGGCAGTGGCAAGAACCGCTTGGGTCTGATCCTGATGGAGATTCGTGCCGAACTTCAAAGCCAGATCACACAAGAATCATGACGCTGGCTCTTGTTGGCTGAGGCAGTGTAATGTGCCCAGCCCGTAGATCAAATCTGTGGCATTGATGCCGATGATGCTGCGGGTTGGGAACAAGTCCGCGAGGGTGTTCAGAGCCACGCGGTCCGCCGGGTCGTTAAAGGTCGGCACAAGGACCACGCCGTTGCCGATGTAAAAGTTGGCGTAGCTCGCTGGCAATCGTTGACCATCAAACACGACCGGGCGAGGCATCGGCAGCGGCACAAAACGGTAGTTATTCCAGTGTTTCGCCCGTTTCCAGTTCTCTTCGAGCACTTCAAAATTCTCATCCGACGGGTCATGTTCCTCGACCATCACAATCGTGTTCGGATTCACGAATCGTGCCAAGTCATCCACATGGCCGTGGGTGTCGTCCCCGGCGATGCCACGATCGAGCCAGAGGACTTCGTTGACGCCAAGATATTGCTGGAAGCTTTGCTCATAGTCACTGCGTTGCATCGGTGGATTGCGTTCTTGCACTTGGCTTAACAGGCATTCTTCAGTCGTTAGCAATGCTCCTTGGCCGTTGACATCAATACTACCGCCTTCGAGGACGATGCGATACTCGCCGAACATCGGCGTCTGCCGTGGGCACTCGGTGACGTTGGCCATGAGTTCGGGGACTTTGTCATCGAGCGTCCAGTCTTCATACTTTGCCCAGCCATTGAAGCGCCAATCGAGTGCGAGCCGTGAACCATCGGCTGCCTTCACGAAGATGGCTCCCGAGTCGCGTAACCAGGAACGATCCGTGGGCAGCGTATGCAATTGGATGTTCGGCCAGGGGGCATGGACGAGATCGAGGGTCTCGCGGACCATCGTTTCCTGCGCTTCGTCACGCACGATGATATTCACCAACTCGAAGCGTGCGAGTGACCGGACGATCTCACCATAGACCCAGCGGATCGGCTCGAACTTGCCGGGCCAGTCCGATTCGCGGTGCGGCCAGGCGAGCCAAGTCGAGGCGTGTGGCTCCCACTCGGCGGGCATTCGAAGTTGTGGCACTGGGTTCATTCCTGGTCCTTGAGGTAAGCAGTGGGGTCGTTAACTTGTGCAGATTGGAAGGCACGACGGCGATCAATGCAAGTGCCGCACGCGCCGCAATGGAACTCCTGGCCTACGTAGCAGCTCCAGGTCTTTTCGAACGGCACGCGAAGTCCAGCACCGTGGCGGACGATGTCCGTTTTCGTCCAGTTCACGAATGGTGCGACCACGGCAAGCGGTGGCTCGTGGGCTGTTCGTGCAGCGTGATGCATCGCTTCTGCAAAGGCCGGTTGGCAATCGGGGTAGGGGGTGTACTCACCGCCGTGGGCTGCGAAGGCGACTTGGCCGCCCCCTGTTGAAGCACACCAGGCGAGGGCCACGGAGATCAAGATCATGTTGCGATTCGGCACCACCGTCAGGCTCATGTTTTCCGGGGCGTATTCGCCGAGTGGGATTGGCTTCGAAGGGTCCGTGAGGCCGTTGTCTCCCAGGAAGCCGACGAGCGAGCGGAGGTCCAAGATGCGATGCTCGACCCCCAGCGACAAGGCTATGTCACAGGCACAGACCAACTCACGTGCTCCGTGCCGTTGGCCGTAATCGACACTCAACGCCCGGACGTGGTGCCCCTCGGCCAGCAGGTGATACAGGAGCGTCGTGGAGTCCAGACCGCCCGAGAAAAGGATGACGGTGTTCACTTCGCCAACTCGTAACAGGCCACTTGCTCTGCATTGCGAACCAGCAACCGGCCATGAGCAATCACCGGGTGATTCCAAGTCTTGCCAGCGAGTGCCGGGAATTTCGAAAGCTCGACATGTTCTTTATCGTTGGCTTCGAGAAGTGCCACTTTGCCATCGACCGCCTGCACCACCAGCAGCCCTTGTTCTTGCAAGAGCACGACCTGCCCGTGGCCATAATCGTTGCCCGTGGTCCAGCGTTGCTTGCCATCTTTCAAATCGACACAGACGAACTTCTTGTCATCGAACCCGTACAAGAAACCGTTATGCACCACAGCATCGTTGAAGTAAGGCTTGATGGCTTTCGTGGTCCAGAGGGTGTCGACTTTCCAAGCCCCGGTGGAGTCCGGTGGGGCCGTGAGGTGCAGCCGTCGTGAGGCTTGGATGGTGCCGACGCCCGAGCCGATGATCACATCCGTGTCATCGACGATCACGGGTTGTGTGGCGCGGTTCACCTCTTTGAGCTTCCATTCATGCGACCAAAGAAGCTGGCCCGTGGTTGGCTCGAAGCTTTCGAGGCCGAAGTTCGATTGCAGTAAGACCTGCTCCAAGCCAGCGAGTTTCACACGCTGGGGCGAAGCATAGCCATGTGACGCCTGACCTTTGGCCCAAGCCAATTCGCCAGTGCCAACATGGAAAGCCGCGGTGCCTTGGTCTGGCTTACCACCGACGTAGACGATGACTTTGCCATTCGTCACGAGTGGTGAAATCGCATAGCCCCAGGGTGGTGGAGTGCCGGACGTCACCTTGGTGACGTCGATTTCCCATGCCTTCTCCCCCGTCATGGCATTCAGGCACGTAAGAATCCCCGTGGCCCCCATCGCGTAAAGTCTGCCGTCGGCGATCGTGGGTGTGGAGCGTGGGCCGGCGCCAGCGATTTGCTCGTAGAACCGCGCCGGCACTTCGTGGCTCCAATATTCCTGGCCCGTATCAAAATCCAGGCAGACGATCGCCTCGACCTGATCCCGCCGTTGTTCTTGGGTGTAGATGCGTTTGCCGACGACCGAGAAACTGCCCCAGCCTGGTCCGATGCGTTGTTTCCACAACAGCTTCGGTGGGTTCGTAACCCAGTCGGTGTTGATGCGAAGACCAGCGAGGCGATTGTCGCGATTCGGCCCACGGAACTCGGCCCAGTCCCCGGCTCCGATGGTCAGCGTCTCCTGTTTCGCAGGTTGAGCTTTGCCACGGGAAATGCGTTCTTGTTCGTAAAGCTCCGCCGAGGTCGATTGCCAACGCCAACTGATTTCTGGCATGATTTCCGCATCGGTGCCATCGATCCGAATGAGCGTGAAACCACACCAAGCGAGCACGATGGCCAAGACCACACCAACACGTCGTGTGGCCCATTCGAGGCTCCACGAGCCGACAAGCCAGACACACCAGAGCAACCCCGCGAACGGGATGCCGAAGGCCGGCGCCCATTTCGGATCACCTTGGAAAAACGTCGTCGCCATGATCACCGCGCCGCCAAAGACCAGAATCAACGGCAACCAGCGTAGCAGCCCCTCACCACGCATCGCCCAGGCCCACCAGCCCATCAACAAAAACGCACAGATGACTGGTCCACCAAACATCCCCATGAAGTGCCCCGTGCTGCGGTGATCGAGCATCGGCGCAACATAAACCACCGTCACCGCCAAAAGCGGCAACAGGATCGGGATCAGCAACCAAGGCCGACGGGGAGTAGAATTTGGCACTTCGCTCATGGTCGCTCGCAAAAGGTCAGACTCGATACTCGGGTATTGTAGGCTGTCCGAAGTGTCCGTCGGCGTCTAGATTTTCATCATGATGACGATCACACTGAATGCGAAAGAGCAGCAACTGCAGCCAGGTTCAACCGTTGCGGATTTGCTGAAAAGCTTGGCCAAAGACCCGCGATATCTCGCCGTCGAGGTCAACCGCTCCGTCGTGGCTCGGGCCGAGCATGCCAAGCACACTCTCAACCCTGGCGACCAAGTCGAGATCGTCACGCTTGTCGGCGGCGGGCAACCCGAGGACAAGCCGCTCAAAGTCGGTGGGTTCACCTTCCAATCCCGGCTCTTCACTGGCACCGGCAAATACCCCAACTACGAACTCATGCAGGACTGCATGACGGCGAGTGCTTGCGAAGTCACCACCGTCGCCGTACGGCGCGAACGGCTGGTGGATGCTCAAGGCCGGAATCTGCTCGATTACCTCGACCTGAAGAAGCTGACGATCCTGCCCAACACCGCAGGATGCTTCAACGCCGAGGATGCCATCCGCCATGCTCGGCTCGCCCGTGAGCTGCTCTCGAACCTCGAAAACCCCGGTAAGGACTGGGTGAAACTCGAATGCCTGGCGGACAAGAAAACGTTGTTACCGGACCCGATCGACACCCTCCGCGCCACCGAGCAGCTCGTCAAAGAGGGTTTCCAAGTCCTCGTCTATTCCAGTGATGACCCTGTCTTGGCGAAGCGGTTGAAAGAAGCGGGTGCGGCTTCGGTCATGCCTGCCGGAAGCCCGATTGGCAGTGGTCAGGGGATTCTGAATAAGAACAACATCGCCATCATTTTGGAGTACCTCAAGGATGGCGACCCCGATTACCCGGTGATCGTCGATGCCGGCGTCGGCACGGCCTCCGATGTGGCCGTGGCCATGGAACTCGGCTGCGATGGCGTGCTTTTGAACACAGCGATTGCCTCCGCGAAAGACCCACTCCGCATGGCCTATGCGATGCGATATGCCACGGAAGCAGGCCGCCTGGCGTACCTCGCAGGACGCATCCCGAAGAGACGGTACGCCTCGGCCAGTAGCCCCGTGGATGGCCTCATCTAGCCACGTATGTTCCAGCACCTCGGCACTTGGTCGAAAGATCCCCCGGCTTCAGCGGGTGGGGTGTTCGTCGATGCCCGAGGCACAGGCCGCTACGAAGCGATGCCAGGGTTGCTCGCATCCGGGCCAATCCTCTCCCATCGGATGGATCTCTTTCGCCGGATGCCCATCGGCTGTCTGGGGCTTTACTCTGCCCAGAACGATGGCTCCTACGAACCCTGTGGAGCGGAGTACGGTTTACACATCATCAGCGACTTGCCCCCGGGCCTCTTCCTGTTTGATTCTCAAGAGCGTGGCCAACTCGATCTCTTTGTGCCCGGAGTGACTGGCCCTCATCGTTTGCTGGTCCGGCAAATCGACGGGACCTATCGCGATGAAGCAACGCCGGGATTGGCTTGGCCAGGAGATGTGACTGGCGTGGTGCTGGCCGATTTTGACAACGACGGTCACGAGGAAATGATCCTCGCCACGACCGAGGAAACCCGCCTCTTTCGCTGCCCAGGCCCCACGCGATTGGAGCAAAAGCTCCCCGGCGCGACTCGTCTCTATGCGGGTGATGTCAACAACGATGGTCGCGTGGAATTGCTCCTCGACGATCAACTCTACGCTGCGAATGGCTCGGGCGATGTCATCCGCATCGAGCCGATGACCCGCTTCTGGGAACCCGCCTACGGGGCCACGGTGAAGTTACTCCAAGCCCAGCGAACAGACCTTCGCCTCATCTCAGGAGGCACCGGTTACGGCCTCATCCAAGAACCGGTCGCCCACTTTGGCCTATCAGAATCGCCCGACACAGTCACAGCCATCATCACCTGGCCGAGCGGTGCCAGGCGCTCCCTCACTGATATCCCGACCAACACCAACATCCGGCTGCGACCCGAAGATTAATCGAGCCAAATCTCGAGACTTCTCACTGAAGACGACACGCATCTTGTGAAAAATCTTCTGTAGCTGGCCTCTGTGAGGCAGGGCTTTAAACATTTGACTTTTGTTTGTTAATCTCTCTTTGAGTTGAATAATTCGCACCTGGCTTATGGCTCACTTTTCCGGTCCGAGGTTTCTTCGGACCCCGGCCT
>JBOFPH010000006.1:0-94358 GCA_051659845.1 Fimbriiglobus sp.
GGTTTACAAAGACGGATGAGGGGTCAGCGCTCGAGCTTGAAAGAGAACCTTTTCTGGATGAAGCGTGTTACCCCTCATCCGTCCGATCCGGCTCTATCGAGCCTGGATCGGACACCTTCTCCCGCAAGGGGAGAAGGGAAAAAAGACTAGAAAACAAGACAGTTTTCACTGAACGCGACTGTGCTTGGTAGAGTTTTCTGTAGCTGGCCTCTGTGAGGCCGGTGCGACTTGACGGGAAAGTTGGTGTCATCTTTCCCAAGAAGCGAAACCGGCCTCACAGAGGCCAGCGACAGAAGATTTTTCACAAGATGCGTGTCGTGTTCAGTTGGGTCACCTAGCTGCTTCCGGACACCTTAGCCGATGAAGATGCCGCCGAGGAAGCCGATTTCGAATGGCTGGAGTTCGTCACCGATTTGGCGATAGTTGAGGCCATCGACAAACCGCAGCCGTGGTGGGCTGCCTGGGCCACTGGCGATCGCGAGATCGGGGACGTTGTCGCCGTTGCGGTCGATGCCGATGGCACGCACCTCGGAGCTGTATGGGAATGCAGCATCCGAGGATGGGAACGCTTCCAACTCGGCTTTCAGGCCCTGAGAGCGGCCATCGAAGATGCGAATCGATGGTGTCGGGAACGCGACACCAGTGCCGACGATGATGTCCGAGATGCCGTTCAACCCAGCGACGCTTCCCGAGACATACAGACCACCCGTGTAATCCGGTTGACCCAAAGCGTCGAACTGCGTCAGGAGACGGAACGTCCCACCACCCCAAACACGAACCGTGTTGTTTCCGCCTGGACCTTGAGCGGTGAAGATCTCCGCGATGCCGTCGCCGTTGGTATCGCCCACACCCACTCGAACACCACCGGTGAAATCAGAGTCGAAGGCGAAGTAATCGGCGATGATGACGCCGGTGCGGCCACTGAAGACCGTCACCCGTGGGCCACCACCTGGCGAGGTCCCGGTGACGATGTCCGCGAAGCCGTCGCCGTCCACATCCCCGGCGGCGACATAGAGACCATCGACGAAGGAGGGTTCATAGGAGAAGTAGTTGTAGACTTCGGCCCCATCGACGCCGTTGAGCACACGGACCCGCGGGCCACCACCCTTACCAGGGACGACGACGAGATCATCGATACCGTCACCCGTCACGTCAGCAGATGCCACACGCACACCACCGGTGAAGGTCACTTCGTAGACGAAGAAGTCTTGCAGCAGGCTGTTGCTGACGGCATCGTAGACTTGGACGCGAGGACCGCCGTTGCCATCCGCCGCAGTGGCGTAGCGTTTGCGACCCAAGAGACCAAAGTTGACGTTCGTGACGGAGTTGTTTGGCGTCGTTGAGCCGATGGTCACGGCCACGGTGCGATTGCCCGTCACGCCGGTGGAGGTGAACCCCGCCGGAGAGGTCAGCAAGCGGACGCTGTAAGTGCCGTTTTGCAAACCGAAGAAGGTGTAGTTCCCGTTGGCGTCCGTGGTCACGGTCGTCAGTTGCGTGCCGTTCTGGTCGAGGATGGCCAGGATGGCGTCCGGCAGGCCGCGTTCAAAGGAATCGCGGGTGTTGTTGCGGTTGGTGTCGAGGAAGACTGAGCCAGCGATGGAGCCGAGCTTCAGCACACCGACACGGTTGACCGTGACCGGAGTTCCGCTCGTGATCACGACGCTTTGGTTGCCGTTGTTCAGGATCGTCCAACCTTGGCGGTTCAAGACGCGAACCGTGTAGTTTCCTGGAGGGACGTTGTTGATCGAGAAGTTCCCCGAAGCGTCCGTCACGAAGGTCCCGAAGACGATACCACCCGGCCGGACCAGTTGGACGGTCCAGCCACTGGAAGCAATGTCGCCGCCAGTGAAGGTGTTCGAGCGGTCGAGGTCTTCGTAGACGTTGCCACTGACGGTGGTTGGGCGGAAGATGCCGAACTGGAACGTCGATGGCGTGCCGCTGAAAGCCGTGAAGCTCTGTGCGGCCGGGGTCGAGGGCGACCAGCCGGTTTGCAGCACTTGCCGCAGGGTGTAGTTCCCTGGGCCGACGCCTGTCATCACGAAGAAGCCCGTGTTGTCCGTCGTGGTCGATTGAACAACAGAGCCGTTGGAGTCAACCAGTTCGATCCGCCAGTTGCCGACGCCTGGTTCGCTGTCCAAGAGCGAGTTGCCGTTGATGTCGTTGAAGACACGTCCGGTGACGGTCGTCAGCTGGAAGCTGCCGAAGTCCTGATTGGTGACGTTCAGGCCGCTGCGGGTGAGCGTGTTGACGGGGTTCGGGGTGGTCTGTGCAAACCCAGGTGTCGGCACGAGCCGTGTCGTGAAGCTGCCTGCCCCGGCTTGGATGATGTAGGTTCCGTCACCCGAACTGAAGACCGTGCTCACCACGGAACTCGAGTTCGTGTCGATCAGTTGAATCGTGCGGCCAGCGAGGCCCGGTTCGCCAGAGTCAAAGACTCCGTTGCCGTTGAGGTCGTCAAAGACCAAGCCGGAGAATGTCGCCAAACGGAAGAGACCAAGCGACAAGCCTGTCACCGGGGTATTGCTGGTGAGCAGGAAGTCCGCTGGGTTTGGTGTCGTCTGCACGAAGCCGACTGGGTTGGCACCGATACGGTAGGCGATCGGCCCAACGATCGGCCCGACCCCGGTGAACTGGAAGTCCCCGTTCGCGTCCGTGGTGGTGGTGAAGACCACGGCCCCAGTCGCAGAGTTGAGCAGCGAAACCGAGCCGCCCACCAAGCCACCTTCGCCAGCATCTTGGATTCCGTTGCCGTTGATGTCCTCGAAGGCCGAGCCGGAGACCGTGGTGCGGATGAAGAGCGGGATGTTGACCGGGCCGCTGGTAGTATCGCTCGACACCGTGACCGCAGGGTCCAGGATCGTTTGAGCGTAGACGCCGGCAGGATCGGTGAACCGCACCAAGAATGGCGTGGTGTTGCCAGGCGTGGCCAGTGGGAAGAGATTGTTGATGGTGTAGTTGCCGCTGCCATCGGTCACGGCGCTGCCGACAGCAGCGTTGTTACGTGGATCGATGACAGTGATGGTGACGCCCGGGATGTTGGTCGTCTCGTTGACCTGGCGGATGCCATCACCGTTGAGGTCTTCAAAGGCTGTCCCTGAGATGCTTGCGGCTTTGAAGACCCCGATGTTCTGGCCTTTGGTGTTCGTCCCGCTGATGACGTTCTGCGTGGCGAGTGTGCCTGTGGTCTGCACGAAACCCGCTTTATCGATGAGGCGGATGTCGTAGCTACCAGCCTGCAAGGTCTTGCTCAGGTCGCCGAAGAGGTAGGCCCCGTTGACATCGGTCACGGTCGAAAGCACAAGGGTGTTGTTCGTCGCGTTGTACAGTTCGACCGTCCAACCGGACTTGCCGGCTTCGAGGCCATTGAGTGCTCCGTCGCCGTTCGTGTCTCCGAAGACGACGCCCGAGAGCTGGCCAAAGCGGAAGACCCCGAGGCGGGTGTTCGCTTCGTTATTGACATCGTCAAGGTTCTTGCCGCTGGTCAGTGGGCCAGTCGATTTCGTGTCGTCCGTAATCTGGTATCCAGACTTCGCGACCGTGACTTGGTAGCCCGCTGCGAAGGGCGTCGAAGGGCCAACGGCATCCGGGCGAAGCGGGCCAACACCGAAGAAGGTGTAGTTGCCGTTCACATCGGTCGTTGTGGTGGAGATGAGCGTCGGATTCTTCGCGTCCAGGGTGCCCGCGGGAGCAATCAAGGAGACCGTAAAGCCGACTGCAGGATTTTCTCCTGGATCGAAGAGACCATTGCCGTTGGCATCTTCGTAGACTTTCCCACCGACCGTCACGCGGCGGAAGAGGAACAAGTCCTGGCCGTTAATGGTCTTGGTCTCGTCCATCGGAGTCAGAATTGGCACCGATGTGAAGTAATACTTCGTCAATGGGTCAACGTACTGAGTACTCGCATTCGCAGGGATGAACTCGTAGTTGGAGTCTGGCAAACTGCGGAAGACCCACTCGCCGTTGGCGTTCGCCGTGGCATTGGCAAACTGCACGGGTGGATTCGGCACGACATCATTGGCGACAACCACTGCGCCTCCGAGCTTGTTGTCGGTCAGCAGCGGATCGGGGTTCACGTCGCGGACGCCGTTGCCGCTGAGATCGTCGTAGACAAGGCCACGGATGTACGGCCGAATTTGCGTCTGCCAGACGCCACGGCCGAAGGTCGAGACACTGAGCAAACCCGTCGTCGTGTTGACGCGAACGTCGCGGACCATCGCGTCAGGGAGTTGACCGGAAACTTGGTCGGTCCCCGTCGCGCCGAAGCCACCAGCCGTGCCAAACAACCGCGTCCAAGTCGGGGTCGCACTGGTGGGGTCCGTCAGCTTGTACACACCGATGGAGGTGCCGATGTAGACATCATCGTCTTCTTGGAACGCTGGGCTGTTGGGGTTGCCTGGTTGGATGATCAAGCGATTCGGGTCGAGTGCCACCGAGTACACTCGAAGCCCAGGAGCCGCTGCACCCGCGGCAGGAAGATTGCCGGTGATGTCCGTCCAGGTCACCCCGCCCGTGATGCTGCGGAAGACTCGCTGAGGTACGACAGCGCCTGGGCTATCGATCGTGACGTACACGATTTCGCTATCCGTAGGGTCGACCGCAATATCGGTGATGACACCGCCTAACCCTAGTGGTGTTAAGTTGTTCGAGGGAGGTTCTGTACCAGTAAAGGTATCGATGATGAACGGGCCAGTCGGGTTTCCGGGCGTGATGTCGAGCCACCAGCGTTCGCCGTTTGGCCCGATGATGGTGCGGTACATGGCCGCGCCATTCACACTTACCGTTCCGGTTCGGGAATTCGAAGCGACGTAGACGGGGTAGGTGTCCCCGAAGCTGTTAAACGGCACACGACCAACTGCCAAGGTCGAGACACGGGAACCGGTGTTGGAAACCCAGCGGATATCCGACCAATACTGTGACCAAGACTGTCCATCATCCGAGCTTCGGTTGACGACGTCGGTGCCGAGGACCATGTCCGCGTTCAGTGTGCCAACGAGCGGAGAAGGATTCACTTCAAACGGCACAATGGTGAAAGTACTGCCCGGGCGGACGATGCCGGTCGTGCTCGTGGCCCAGGAGTTGCCGCCATCCGTGGAACGCTGGAACAGGCCGCCAAAAGCGGTGGGGAAGGTTGAGCCTTGGGTGTTACTGACGCGGAAAACGCGGTTCGGGTCAAGCTGGTTGAAGACGACGTTGCCGCCAGAGCCTCTCGACTCAGGGCCTGTGGTTGGCCCCCATCCATAAATCCCTTGGTAGCCAGGGTCCGTCGGCAAGAAAGGTCCGTTGTCTTGGAAAACAGCGGTGCCGTTCAGGTAAGTGCCAGAGATCGCGCGGTTGTCGTCCCGTGGTGACAAGCCGGTTGCGAAGACTTGTTGAATCGCCAGGGCACCCGTGCCGATCCGGCCGTTCAGATTTGTCAGGACGAGGTTGTTGTTGATGAAGTTCGTATTCGTCGTGACAGCGCCTTCAGGTGCTTCCAGTCGGTAGACGCCCGAGTCTGTCGCGATCAACAGACGGCCTGGATTCACGGGCCGACCGTTGATGTCTTTGGCACCCGTGTTATCAAACTTGATGTCCCGAACTGTGGTGTAGACGTCCCCGATCGAGGGAGGGAGGGTCAGGTTGACCCAGTTCGGGGTCACGTTCGGATTGTTAGGCTCGTAATCAGCGTTTGTGAGAACTTGGATCGATGATGCGCCGCGTCCGCCGACGTAGAGACGGTTTGGAGTGGTGGGGTCCGCGACTAAGGTGAGGTTATAGATACCGTTCGCACCAGCGATGTTTCCGGGGAACGGATCCAAGCGGCGGAAGTTGATACCCGAATCATCGGACCGGAAGAGTTGATTCGCGGTGCCAGCCTGTGAGGTCGACATCGCGTAGATTCGAGACGGCTGACTCGGTGTCCCCAAGCCGAACGCAAGTCGAATCTGGCCGAACGAGCCACCGGGAAGTTGAGTGCCGGTGCCGCCGAGCACGATCGACCATTGTCCTGAAGCTGGGACATTGTAAGTCGCAAGCGATCCCGTGCCGGTCTGAAGCGAGTTTGTCCGGAGAACACCATAGTTTTGCAGAGCGACGTAGCCAACGTTCGGACTGGTCGGGTCGAGGATGAAATCTGTGACTGGGTTGATGCCGCTCGTCGGAAGCAGGTTCCCAAGTTGATCCGCACCCCCGGTATTCGGAGTGATGGAATCCCAGGTGTTACCACCGTTAATGGTGCGGTAGACCGCACTGAGACGCGCACCGGTGCTGTAGTTGGAAAGCCCGCCACCTTCAACAACTGCAAAGATGACGTTGGCATCGGTGGGGTGGAAGACGAATTTCTTGAATGCCGCACCATCGAAGGCGTTACTAGGGCCTTTATTCAACGTCCAGGTTTCGCCATTATCTAGGCTGCGGAGCAAGCCACGGCCTGCGAAGCCATAGATGCCACCGAATGGGTCGCCGGTACCGGCGAAGACCAGGTTGCGGTTCAGCGGGGAGACTTCGACCGAGCCAATGTGCAGGTTACGATTGAGGTCGTTGTTACCCCAGGATGAGGTCGGCATGTTGTCCGTGAGGAACTGCCAGGACTGCCCACTGTCTTTGGTACGCGCGACACCACCACCCGGTGTGGCCACGAAGTACGTGTTCCAGAGTTCGAAGGTCGGATCAGTGGGGTCTGTCGGCCCGGTGAAGCCGGGGTTCGCTGAATCGAATGGGATCGGGGAGACGGAAATCCCGTTGACGCGGCCGGCGTTCGTGAGGGTCGGGTTGGCGGCTGATGTCCCCGTCACGACACCTGGCCCGAGTGGCTTGAAGCCGAGGCCCGTGAGTTGAATCGAACTCGACGGCACCGAGCGATCTTCCAGATTCTCCAAGCGAATCTGAGCCGTGGCGCTCTTGGCAGGAGTTCCAGGCTTCCGGTAATTCCGGAGTTCTAAGGGGAGGAAGCTGTCCATCGAGGTGCCACCTTAAACAAATGCGGGTACGAAATCCTGACGAGGCGGGTTTTCCAATGACCCCAAGTCGTGTCTGTCCTCGTCGAGCCGAGGTCAGGATCGGATTAAGAGAATAATTTCCGGCTCATTACATTGACGTAACGACCCAGAAATAGTTCTCCGAAACCGGAAACCTTCCTCAGCTTACCGCAAGGCGCACGACACCCACCGTCCGTTATGGGCTATTCTGACCGCCGAAAGCCTCTGCTGCAGCCCGGTTGAAGCGCACTTTCTCAGGCTCCACCACTGGCGAATCGCTCATTCGACAAGATTGCCCCGGCTGCGATAACCCGCCAGATCGTTGCCGTCCGTGGATTGCGGGTATCAGCGTCGACCCATACTTTTGACGGTCGACCAAGGCACGACCTGCAACGATTGAACCCACCACTCCATATGCGCGAGGCTCGACCCAGAAAACGATCCGAGCCGCAAAACTTTGCCTCAAGCCACTCAGGCAAGCTCTCCCCAGACGTAGAATGACAACATTCTTACCCTGTGAGACCATGACATGGACTGGCCCTGGAACCCCGAAGAAGTGGCAAGCGACTCGGGTAAGAAGATTGTCATCAGCGTGATCGTTACGGTCGTGACTGCGGCCCTCTCGTTCTTCGCGGGCCGCTACTGGGGCTGGTACAAGGCTCGGCGAGAATGGAAGAACAAGGAGTTCCTTAGCCGGGTGATCGTGAGCCTCAACATCTTCGATGATGGCAAGCTCAAGATCCGCACCGTGATGGAGCGCTCCTTGGAAGAGGTCTTCCTGAACACGATTGCCATCGAAAAGGTGCTCAAGGCCGCGAAGGCGTGTACCCTCCAGCAACCGATTTTGCCGATTGATCCGGCGGATCGGTGGTATCTCTTGAATTTCGCCCTGAACGCGATCGCCGAACATTTTGCGATGGGCCAGGTCCGCATGGATGCCGGGCTACCTGTCACGAAAGTGCAATATGCGGTCTTTCTCACCTGTGAAGTGGTCGGCGAGGAGCGGATTCGCAAGATCCGCGCGATGATGATCAAACGCGAACACCTCGAATGCTTCCCCTACCCCGAGACCTTACCGATCCTCGAAAACCCCTGGCACGAGGACCGAATCAAAACCCTCCGCCTCGCCAGCCAAGCCTACGCCCAAAGCCCTGACAACTTCCTGACCCTCGAAGTCTGCATCTGAAAGCGCTGTGAAAAACCTTGAAGAGACGCGATAAAACTTGAAGAGACGCGACCGCAAGGGAGCGTGGCAACAGCAACTATCAGGGCGATGTCTGCTGTCAGGGAGCTTTTTCCGAGGTGCTGTCCCAACGCTCCCTGGCGGTCGCGTCTCTTTTCATGCCAGAATCACCGTGAAGAGACGCGACCGCCAGGGAGCGTGGCAGCAGCAAGTATCAGGGCGATGTCTGCTGTCAGGGAGCGTGGCGTCTCTTATCCTGGTTTCACTTCCCAGGGCACGTCCTGCAAAGCGGCCAAGCGGTTGTGGTCGGTGAGGTCAAACTTGAGTGGGGTGATCGTGATGTACTGCTCGGCGAGCGCGGTCACGTCGGTGTCGGGGTGGGGGTCCGGGCAGTGGAAATCAGGGCTGGTCCAGAAGTACGTCCGGCCGCGGGGGTTGACCCGGCGATCGAACTTCTCGCGGTACGGGGTGACGTTCTGGGGCAGCACTTTGACGCCCCGAATCGGGCCGCGCTCAAGCACCGGGATGTTGACGTTAAACAGACTTCCGGGTGGCGGTTTCGTGGCCAGGATTTGCCGAATCATCTGCACGCAATACCTGGCTCCCAGATCGTAGTCGTAGATCTTCTTGTCGTACTCCAAGGAACAGGCGATCGCCGTGTTGTGATAGAAGGCGCCCTCGATCGCAGCGGCCACGGTGCCGGAGTAGAGCACATTGATGCCCGCGTTCGACCCAGCATTCATGCCGCTGATGATGACATCCGGCGGCTCGGGCAGCAGTTCCAGCAAGGCCAGTTTGACGCAGTCCGCTGGCCGGCCTTCGATCGCCCAGCCGATGAAGTCCTGCTCGCCGTTGCGGGTCTCGAAGATTTGGTTCACAAGCAGCGGGGTGTACAGCGTCACGGAGTGGCCGGTCGCACTCTGCTCTGTCGCCGGGGCCACCACCGTGACCTCACCGAGTTCGCGGAGCAGTTCCCGCATGGCCCGCAGGCCGGGGGCGTAAATGCCATCGTCGTTGGTCAACAAAATCCGCATGAGGCATCCTTTCAAGATCGTCAACCCTCTTACGATACCAGGATACCGAAGAGACGGGAGACGATATGCCACGCGAACTGAAACACACGGGCCGCAAGATCAAGGTCTACTTGGACGTCACCACGGCCCCTGATGGCTCGACCATCACGCGAGATGTGATCATTCATCCGGGTGCAGTGGTGATCTTACCAATCGTCGATGCGGAGCATGTGTCGCTTTTGCGGAATCAGCGCTGGGTGGTCGATGAACTGCTCTGGGAGATCCCGGCTGGGACGCTGGAACCTGGCGAACCGATTGAAGACGCTGCCAAAAGGGAACTTCTCGAAGAGACGGGCTACACGGCCGATCGCTGGCGTTATCTGGGGTTTCTGTACGCTTCGCCGGGTGTCTTGAACGAGAAGCTCCACCTCTACATCGCCGAGGGCCTGACCGCTGGCACCGCACGCCCCGAAGCCGACGAGGAACTCGAAGCCGTGACCGTGCCCCTGACGGACGCCTTGGCCATGTGCCTGGATGGCCGCATCAAGGATGCCAAGACCATCACCGCTCTCCTGCTCTGGGATCGCCTCCGGGGACGAGACTAGAATCGCTATGATGGCGTTAGGGAAAAGAGGAGACTTCTCACTGACACGACATGTATCTTGTGAAAATCTTCTGTAGCTGGCCTCTGTGAGGCCGGTTTCGCATGCTGGGAAAAATGACGTCAACTTTCCTCGCAAGTCTCACCGGCCTCACAGAGGCCAGCTACAGAAAACCCAGTTTTCCTTGAGGAAAACTCAAGCAAGAACAGTCCCGTTCAGCGAGAAGTCTCAAGAAGATCCTGGTGAAATCACCTCGATAACGAAGGGGCTGACAATGATGACACGACGTGAACTCCTGACCCGATCCGGGATGGGCATGGGCCTCGTGGGGTTGTTGCCACTCCTGGAGGCGACGACGGCACGAGCCAGCGTCGATACTGTCAATCCACTCGCACCCCGCAAGGCTCATTTTGCCTCGAAAGCCAAACGGGTGATTCACCTCTTCGCCAACGGCGGGCCGAGCCAGGTCGATACCTTTGACCCCAAACCGGCTCTGCAAAAATACGCTGGCAAATCCCTGCCAATGGAGCAACTCCGCACCGAGCGCAAGACCGGGGCCGCACTGCCTTCGCCCTTCAAGTTCAAGAAGTATGGTAAGTCCGGGATCGAAGTCTCGGAGCTTTTCGACAAGACGGCCGCCCACATCGACGACATGTGCATCCTGCGCGGCATGTACGCCGACGTCCCAAACCACGAGCCGTCCTTCTTGCTCATGAACACGGGCGAAAGCCGACTCGTGCGGCCATCGCTTGGCTCATGGTTGACCTATGGCCTCGGTACGGAGAACCAGAACCTGCCAGGCTTCGTCGCCATGTGCCCCAGTGGCATGCCGCTCATGGAGAGCCAGAATTGGCAGTCGGGGTTTCTTCCGGGTGTCTTTCAAGGCACTTACGTCGATTCGGCTCAGACGGACGTTGAGAAACTCGTCGAGAACATCAAGAACAAAAGCGGCACCCGCGAGGCCCAACGTCGGCAGCTTGACCTCTTGAAGAAGATGAACGAAGCCCACAAGGCAACCCGCCCCGCGGACCCGCTTTTGGAAGCCCGCATTCAGTCCTTTGAGCTGGCTTACCGGATGCAGTTCGAAGCGACGGATGCCTTCGATGTCTCACAGGAGACCAAAGAAATCCGTGAGAGTTACGGCCCTGGCCCGCAGGCTCGGAGCCTGCTGATCGCCCGGCGGTTGGTCGAACGGGGGGTGCGGTTCGTCCAAGTGAGCCATGCCCCGGTACAGCCCTGGGACAGCCACGATGATCTCGAAGTCAACCACCGCAGACTCGCGGGCCAAGTCGATGCCGGGATCGCGGCACTGATCCGAGACTTGAAGCGTCTGGGCCTCTTCGACTCGACGTTGATCATCTGGGGTGGCGAGTTTGGTCGAACGCCCGTGGTCGAGATGCCCACCGCCGGGAGTAACGCGGGCAAGATCAACGGCCGGGATCATAACCACTACGGCTTCAGCATGTGGATGGCCGGGGGTGGCGTCAAAGGCGGCACCATCGTCGGGGCGACGGACGAGTTCGGCTTCAAAGCGGTCGAGAACCGGATGCACCCGCACGACCTTCACGCCACAATCCTCCACCTCATGGGCTTCGACCACGAGAAGCTGACCTACCGCTACGCCGGCCGGGACTTCCGCCTGACCGACGTGCATGGCCGAGTGGTCAAAGAGATCCTGGCCTGAAGCGACAAAGCATGTTGACACTCTCCCACATCGAACAGGTTTTGTCGTTCGCGTCGCAAGCTCGGATTGGGCTGGTGGGCGATCTGTTTTTGGATCGCTACTGGGACATCGCCCCCAGCTTGGATGAGCCATCCGTCGAGACGGGCCTGACGGCCTATCAGGTCACGGGCGTGCGGCATTACCCCGGTGCTCTGGGGACGGTGCTCAATAACCTTGTCGCGCTCGGCGTCGGCGCGATCCATCCCGTGACGGTGCTCGGAGACGACGGCGAAGGCTTTGAGTTACGGCGGATTCTCTCCGCGATCCCGACAGTGGATAGCACCCATCTCGTCACAGACCCCACCCGGCGAACCCCGACCTACACGAAGCCGATGTACGGCAACCGCGAACTCCACCGGCTGGATATCAAGAATCGCTCACCACTGGGTGTCGAGATCGAAGACCGGCTCGTCCGAGCTTTGATGGAATTGCCTCGGTATGTCGATGCGGTCATCGTGCTTGATCAAGTCAGTGAGCGGAATTGTGGCGTCGTGACCGATCGTGTCAGAGATGTGATCAGTCAGTTACCACAAACTCGATCGGTTTTCTTTGTCCTCGCGGACAGCCGAGAGCGGATCGGCGAGTTCCGGAATGTCGTCGTGAAACCGAACGAGCAGGAGTGTTGGAACGCCGTCCGTCGAAGCCAATCGCCAGTCACGGCTTTCCCTACCGAGCACTTCGAGTTACAAGCTCTGGTGCAGGCGCCAGTGCTCTTGACGCAGGGTGTCAAAGGGATGTCGCTGGTCGAGGGGCCAGGGATGGTTCAGCACATCCCCGCGTATCCGGTCACTGGGCCAATCGACATCTGCGGGGCCGGGGATAGCGTCTCCGCGGCACTCACCCTGGCCCGCGTCGCGGGGTTGAACCTCCCCGAGGCCGCCGCCTTTGGGAACCTCGTGGCCTCGATCACCATCCAGCAGATCGGCACGACTGGCACCGCGACCCCAGACCAAGTCCGGGCGAGGTTCGCGGAGCATCCTGCCCCATGGGCTAACATTGGTGACGCTCCTACGGAGCTGATGGGGTGAGGGTGAGGTCCGTAGGACCGGGCCAATGTTAGCCAATAGCGCAGCTATGGGCACCCGCGAGAAGCACCGTCCAGGCGGGTGTCCGCGGCACCGGTGAGGGTGCGGGTCTTCGGGTCAATCAGGATGCTGTGAGCATCGCCTTGGCGGCTGATGAAGACTTTGTGGCCGAGTTGAAGCAGCCCTTCGGTGATCTGAGGTTGTTTCTCGCGGGTTTCCATGACGATGCGATCGGGGAACCACTGCATGTGGTGCCGCGGGGCATTCACGGCGGCTTGTAGGTCCATGTTGTAGTCGATGATGTTGGTGAGGACACAGGCGACGGTGTTCATGATCGTCCGCCCGCCGGGGCTACCGGTCACCAAGAACGGCTTGCCGTCTTTGAGCACGATAACCGGACACTGGCTACTCAGCATCCGCTTGTTTGGGGCCACGAGGTTCGGTGGCGTACCGATGCGACCCGTGCGGTCGGTGAGACCGGGGCGATGGTTGAAGTCCGTCATCTCGTTGTTCAGGATGTACCCAGCGCCGCGGACCACGACTTTGCAGCCGTATGAGTTTTCGAGGGTGTACGTGTTGCTGACACACATGCCGTTGCCATCGACGACGGAGAAGTGTGTCGTCTGGTCGCTCTCTTTGGCGAGTGGGATATCTCCGGCGAGGCTTTCGCTTTTCGTGGCTTTGGTGAGGTCGATGGTGCTCGCCAGTTTCTTGGCGTGTTCCATCGTTGTGAGGTGCGTCGGGATCTTGGTGAAGTCCGGGTCTCCGAGGAACTCGGCGCGGTCCCGGTAGGCTCGGCGCATCGCTTCGCTCATCAGGTGAACCGATTCGACCGAACCTTGCGGCTTCGATTTCAGGTCAAAGTGCGAGAGGATGTTCAACGTCTCGATCAAGGTCGTGCCACCCGAAGAGGGTGGCGGCAAGGCGAGGATGTCGTAGCCACGGTAACTGCCACGCATCGGTGTGCGTTCTTTCGCTTGGTAGGCGGCCAGATCTTGCTTGGTGATCATGCCGGCGCTCGCGGTCATCTCGGCATCGAGTTTGTCGGCGAGTTCGCCGGTGTAAAAGGCATCCGGCCCATTCTCGGCGATCAACCGCATGGTCTTGGCCAGGTCGGGTTGTTTGAGGATGTCGCCAGCTTTCCACATGCCATCTTGAGGCCCTCGAAAGACTCGCAGAAACTCGGCGTTGGTGGTAGTCTTGCTGCCGAGGACACCATTGAGGCTGCGGGTCAAGCCAGCGGTGACCGGGAAGCCCTCCTCGGCGAGTTTGACCGCTGGGCTAGCGACCGTCTTCCACGGCAGTTTGCCGAACTTCTTGTGGGCCATTTCCAACCCACGCACTGTGCCCGGAACGCCGCTCGTGAGCACCGAGGTGTAGTTGATATTCTTGGCAAACATCGTCGGCGTTGCGGCCAGTGGGGCTTTCTCGCGGTAGTCGATGACAGTCGCGGGTCTATCGTCGTGGGGTTGAATGAGCATGAAGCCACCGCCGCCGATGTTCCCCGCTTCGGGCCAAGTCACGGCCATCGCCAGTGCAACGGCAACCGAGGCATCGACGGCATTGCCACCTTGCTTCATGATCTCGACACCGACATCCGCCGCCGCTGGCGAGACACAAACGACCATGCCCTTCGTGGATGTCACCGGTGTCTGGCTGAAGGCTGTTCCAGTGATGAAGAGCAGTGCGAGAAGAGTGCGCATGACTTAGCCTCCGTTGGCTCCGAGGGCGACCGAATCGGCTACACCTAGGTTGGCGTAGATTTGCCGAGTCGCGTCGGACTTGTTCAACGTGTAGAAGTGGATGCCACGGACCTGGTTTTCGAGCAAGTCCAGGCATTGCTCCGTGGCCCAGTGGATGCCGACGCGGTTGACGGCGGCATCATCAGCGCAGCGATCCACAGCACGCAAGAGCTTCGCCGGGAAGCGTGAACCGGCCGAGAGTTCGGCCATGCGGATCAGGCCCGGCCGTGTGCTGATCGGCATGATGCCCGCGATGATCGGCACTTTGATCCCGGCCAGGTCACAGCGTTCACGGAAGTCGTAAAGATCGCGGTTTTCGAAGAAGAGTTGCGTGCAGATGTAATCCGCGCCGGCATCGACTTTCCGCTTCAGGTAATCCATTTCGTGCAGCCGGTTCGGGGTGCCGGGGTGCCCTTCCGGAAAGCCCGCCACCGCGACTCCGAAGCCGCGTTTGTCCGGTGTGTTTGTGCGACTGCGGATGAATTTCACCAAATCTTCGGCATACTGGAAGGCATCCTGTTTGCGGTCGTAGTTGCCGCGATCCTTCGGTGGATCACCACCCAGAGCCAGGATGTTCTCGACACCTGATTCGGCATAGCGATCCAGGATCGTGGTCATCTCTTCGAGATTGTGGCAGACGCAAGTCAGGTGCGAAACGGCAGTCAGTTTCGTTTCTTTTTGGATGCGGATGATGAGCTTGTGCGTGCGATCCCGGGTCGAACCACCAGCGCCATACGTCACGGACACGAAAGATGGCCGCAAGGTCTGCAGCTCGGCGATCGTCTGGAACAGCTCTTCAGAGGCCTGATCGGTCTTGGGGGGGAAGAACTCGAAGCTCAGAGTGGTGCGGTTCTGTGCGAGGATATCCCGAATGTGCATGACGCTTCCCAAGTGTGCGAGTGACCGAACCAATTGTATTTATCGAGCCACTGGCGTACCACCGATGACAGAGAAAGACGACCAATCGTCACTCTTGCTACCCGCGGCGGCGTTCGCGGCGACGTTGGCAGGGGAGTTGCGAAAGCTCAGAGGTGCCATCGGGTAGCTCGCACTCGCTGACGACGAGTACGGGCAGACCCTGTTTGATGGGGTAACGGACTTTGCAGCCTTGGCAGGTGAGGATGTCTCGATCTTGGGTCAGTGTCGCGGCCCGTTCAGGGTCGAGCGGACAACGCAACAGGGCCAATGTGTCAGGATGCATAATCGCCTCAGCAAAGTTCGGAGGCCGTCATCTTACCGGCATCGCAGTCGGCAACCTAGGCCACCCCCAAACACGCCACCGGCTGGACGAGCTTGCAGGATTGAAATCCCGGTCGCCAGTCGTGGAGACACGACCCCCAGACCGGACATGGCGAACTGCTCTGGTGTCGTGATCTGGCCTTGCAGCACTGGAAGTGCCACGGCGAGCCGGGGGAAGGCGATACCCACGAGAGGCTGGAAGGCGTTCGGGGCTGAGAAACCACCAGCTTGCAGGAAGTTGGCGAGGAACGAAAGCCGAGGAGCGACGAGGCCCAGGACACTCGGCGTCGGCAGGCCAGGAACCGTGGCGACACCTGGGATGAGCGGTGCGTTGAGCCGCTCGAGAATCCCACCACCGAAAGCTGGGGCGGGAGCCGAAGTCACCACTACGGTGGCGGGTACGTAAGGCGAGGCTTCTGAATAGAAGACCGGGGCAGGAGCAGTGATGCACTCCTGGGCCGATAGACCCAGAACCGCACCAAGACTCAAGAGGGCTGACAGGGCAATCTTCAACATCATCCAAATCCTTGTGAAAAGGGGTAACGGGGTGATTTTAGGTAGCCTGGTAAAGCAGGGCAAGTTTCGTACTAACCGAGAAAGCTTGTGAGCTTCTTGGGCCCTGGGTTCGCGGGTGGCTGGGGAAAGGGGTTCGTGGCCAGGAAGGTTTTCAACTCGGCTTCGATATCGAAGGTGATCGTGTCTTCGGCGGGAACGGGCGTTGTCTCAGGCTGTGTGGCTGGGGGTAGTTCTTCGGGGACGGGTGTTTTGGATTTGGTTTTCGACTTGGCTTTCGCTTCTTGGGCCAGAAGGGCTTCTCGTTTGGCGGCGAGTTTTTTCTCTTCCATCTGATACTTCGTCAGTGCCAATGCAGCAGTTTGCCGGATCTTTTCGTTCGCACTCTTCACTTGGATTCGCAACGACGTCACGGCTTCGAGCATCGCATCACGCAAGACTTGGGCCGTGAACTCGGCCATGTGCTTTTCCCACTCGGCCGTCTCGATGGCCGGGAGGATTTCGAGCGTCTCGAGGGGGACATTCAGTTTTTTCGAGATGTGCTCCCAGGAGTTCCCTTGAGCACGAAAAAAAGCGGCGAGGCGAAGTGCTTTTGCGTTCATAGTGTTCGTCCAAGAGGTTGAATCTTAGCCACACTGTACGCAGAGCTATACTACGAAATCAAGATGGACTAGGAAATTTTGTCCAGATCACGCAAAGTCAGATCATCGCCCTGCGCTAGTGACCTAGAGTCGGGGATTTCTATGAGCCACGGAGTGGCGTGTGAGAATAGCCCAGGGTGAAGCGAAGCGAACCCTGGGCATAGGGTTGGCAAGGATAGAGGGGATCAATCGGCCATCAGGGTTTTGAACTCTTCGAAGAGGTAACTGCTGTCGTGCGGGCCTGCCGCGGCTTCGGGGTGGTACTGCACACAGAAGGCTTTCAGGGTCTTGTGACGTAAGCCTTCGACGGTGTTGTCGTTGAGATTCAGGTGCGAAATCGCGACGTCGCTGGGGATCGTCGTGGCATCGACCGCGAAGCCGTGATTCTGAGTGGTGATCTCGACTTGCTTCGTGAACTCGTTCCGCACCGGGTGGTTGGCCCCACGATGGCCGAACTTGAGCTTGTAGGTCTTGGCTCCGAAGGCGAGGGCCATCAGTTGATGTCCCAAGCAGATGCCGAAGATGGGCTTTTTGCCGAGCAGGTTTTTGATGGTCTCGATGGCATAGCCCACGGCCGCAGGGTCCCCGGGGCCATTGGACAGGAAGACGCCGTCCGGGTTGTGCTTCAACACTTCCTCGGCGGTCGCGGTGCCTGGGACGACGGTAACCTTGCAGCCGACTTGCGTCAGGCAGCGCAGGATGTTCCACTTCATGCCATAGTCGATGGCCACGACGTGCTTATCCGCAGGTCGTGCGGGGAAGACGTGTTCCGAAAGCGTCGTCAACCCTTGGGACCATTCAAAGCTGCTCTCTGGCGAGACCTCTTTGACCAAGTCCGTCCCGGCCATGCCGCGTGCGGTTTGGGCCTTGGAGATCAGCGAAGCATCGTCCAGGTCGAGGCTCGAAAGCACGCCCATCATCGCCCCGGTGGTGCGAAGCTTACGCACCAAAGCCCGGGTATCGATGCCCTGAATGCCAAGGACCCCCGCGGCTTTCAGAAAGGTGTCGAGATCCCGATGCGAGCGATAGTTGCTGGGCTGTTGTGTCAGTTCGCGGACAATGAACCCACTCACTTGGACGTGATACGATTCCTGATCATCCGCCGTGGTGCCGTAGTTGCCGATGTGGGGGTAAGTCATCGTGACGATCTGCCCGCGATAGCTGGGGTCCGTCAGGATTTCCTGATAGCCCGTGAGAGAGGTGTTAAACACGACCTCGCCCACCTTCTCGCCTGGTGCCCCGAACGCCAGACCGGTAAACACTGTCCCATCCGCGAGCGCCAGTTTCGCAATCATCCGTTAACCCCTCTTGATTCCAACTCAAGATAACGAAATTCCGTTAAGCTGTCCTGAGATTGGCATCGAATTGATGCTCGAAACCACATCGTGAACCCAATCAGCCCTCGCGCTGTCTGGAGGTGAACTCCTCCCGTGAGTCTCAGACTTGCCGAAGCCGTTGCCATTTGCTCCTTGTGTGTTCTTGCCGTTTCGCTTGCGGGACGAAGTGCCGGATGGGGCCGCCGTCTACGATGTCAGTAGCTATTCGGACCACCCTTACTGCACGCTCAGCCCCTTTTGGCCCCACGGCGGGATTCCCGTGCCTGGTATGCCAGGCACGACGAGTGACTCAGTCGAGGGTATCTGGCAGGGGCTGAAATTGATCGATGGCAAAATCGCGCCGCGTTACTTCCGTGGCCAAGGCCACAAACGTGGCGGCATTCCACGGGGACATCAATTCGGGGATAAGCTGCTCAAGATCGTCGAGGCTCGTGAGAAAATTTACCGGGTGTCTTACGAGTGGATGCTCGACAACCGTGCGGACCCAGAGCTGATTGCAGGCTTCATCGTTCAAGCCCTCGCGGGGGTGACTCAGTACCTCCACGATGTCAGCAACAATGGCCGCATCGGTAACCCTGACGAAGGCTGGGCCCACGCCGCTGTCTTGGTGCAGTATCTCAACCGACGCTGCCAAGCCCGCCAATAAAAGAAGCCCCGGAGATTATCCGGGGCTTCTTTGTGGACTCAGTGAAGTTACTTCTTCATCTCGACGTCATATTTGGTTTCGCTGCTGGCTTTCACGTTCGTGCTGAACCCAGAACTGCCGAACTCAGCATACTTGATGGGGTAAGCCGGTTTCTTAGGCGGTGGAGGGGCTTTTCCGGTTTTCCCTTGGTTCTTGATCGAGACTGGATCGCTCTCAGCCTCATCGACCGGAGACAAAACCGCCACCATGACTTCACCTGCAGGCACACCTTCCGCACGGTAGGTGCCATCTGCATTGATGATGGCCGACGCAGGAATCCCACCGGACTTTGCCATGAAAGTGATGGTGCCACCCGATGCGGGCTTACCGTCATACTTGACGTTGCCCGTCACGGTGCCGGTCGCAGGTTCGGAGCTACAACCTGCCAACAATCCCAACGCGAGACAGAGAACAAAACCAGTTTTCAACCTCTTCATCATCGTTCCTTATCTGATCAATCGATGGAATAGACTTCGCCGCCGCTGCGAGAAGCCATGGCTTGGAGCAAGGTCACAGTGACTGGTGTTGTAATGATATTGTTGTTCAAAGCGGATAGGGTAAAGAATCGCACCGAGCCATCGCCCATGCAGCCTTGCAGACCACCCGTGTGGAAACTATGAGGCGCGTTGAAAACACAGTTGTCCCGAACTGAGCCAGGGAGTGCTGGGGAGGGTCGAGGGCAGGTGTAGGTGCCGCCTGTCTCACGTGTCCCGGAACCGTAAAGAACCGGACTGGTTGACGCTGGGCGTGCCGCTGCGCGAGTATCGTAGCTGGTTTGGTAAGCGTACCAGCCCCAGAAGAGATTCACACTGGGGCCGCGTTCGGCGATCATCATGGTGTTGGACAAGCCGTCTGCAGCGTCGGTGAGTTTTACTTTCGCAGGCGCCCATCCGATTGTTGCATTCACGAAAGTTTCTTCTCTGCCGATCATCCCCAAGCCGTCGTTGTAAGCGCTCACATCCAACGCCGGGTACCATGAAATCCCGAAGGTTCCGATCCCCAGGCTGTTGGTGTAAATCGCACTGCCTCGTGGGTCGCTTGGGCACACGCCGGTGGGGAAGTTCGTATCCACGGGGCGGTTGTTCTGCTCCATGTAGGGGAGAATTTTTTGCGTCCACGTGCGGGTCAGAAGGGGTGTTGTGTTAGGGCCTTCACCTCGAAAGCCGTTGGGCATCCAGCCGATACCATCGTGGTAGTTGTGGATCGCCAACCCGAACTGTTTCAGATTGTTCTGGCACTTCGCCCGAGCGGCGGCTTCGCGGACTTTTTGAACGGCGGGTAAAAGAAGCCCGATGAGGATGGCGATGATCGCAATCACCACCAGGAGTTCGATCAGGGTAAAACCCGACCGACGACGCACTGGAAACATGGAAACTCCCAGAACAATGAAAAATGAGTCACTCTGAAAAACGAGTGTGTACAGGACACGGAAGAGGAGTGTCAGGTTGGGTAAACATTAAGGTATCGTGAAAAATGCGTCAACGGATTTCGTCTTTTTCGCAAACTTTTTTTAGCCACTGCCGTCATCGTGCCCATCGCTGAGAATGTCGATTTTCGGGCTGCACTCGCAGGAATATTTCGTATACTAGTCCATCTGCTGGTCTGCTCTTCCCTTGGAGTTTTGTCATGCGTCGTTGGATGGTTCTCTCCCTCCTCGTGGGGATCTCGGGGTTGCTGGCGGTGGCCGTGCCACCGGATGCCTCCAAGGGTGATGTCTCGAAGCCGGATGTTCAGGAAGCCGCGACGCGGGCCAAGCTCGAAAAAGGGCTGACCGCCAAGCCTTGGGCCGCCGAGCCGGATTTGGTCAACCCCGTTGCGTTTGGCTTCGATGAAAAAGGTGCCTGTTACGTCGTTGAAACCAATCGCTTTTCCGATGGCGTCCCCGACACTCGCGGGCACATGTACTGGCTCGATGAAGACATTGGCTGTCGCACGGTCGAAGACCGGCTCGCGATGTACAAGAAGCACAAATACCCCACGTACGAAAAGTTCGGCGAGACGATTCGCAAAGTCTGGGATTCGACCGGTTCCGGCAAAGCCGACCGCTCAACGCTGTTCGCCGGGCCATTCAATAAGCCGGAAGATGGCGTCGGCGCTGGGGTGCTGGCTCGCAAGGGAGACGTTTACTTCACTTGCATCCCTGCCGTTTACAAGATGAACGACCCCGAAAACACCGGCAAAGCCACCAAGACCGATGTGCTCTCCACCGGTTACGGCGTGCGGGTGCAGTTCGTCGGGCATGATCTTCATGGCCTCGTGATGGGGCCAGATGGCAAGCTCTACTTCTCGATCGGCGACCGTGGTTTGCATGTCGTCACTAAGGAAGGCAAGACACTCTCGAACCCAGACTCCGGGGCAGTCCTTCGTTGCTACCCCGATGGCCGCGAGCTGGAGATGATCCACATCGGCCTGCGGAACCCGCAAGAGCTGGCCTTCGACGACGTCGGCAATCTCTTCACTTACGACAACAACTCCGATTCCGGCGACCGTGCCCGTTGGGTGCAAATCGTCGAAGGCGGGGATTCGGGTTGGCGCTGCGGCTACCAATACGGCTCGCTGCTGCACACGAGTGCCGTCCCCCAGGGGAACCGTGGGCCTTGGAACACCGAGAAAATCTGGCACGTGCCTGGGCCAGACGGCGCTCCACCGGCTTACGTTGTGCCGCCGCTCTTGCACTTCGGCAACGGCCCCTCCGGCCTGACCTTCTACCCCGGCCTCGGCCTCAGTGACCGTTACAAGGGCCACTTCTTCGCCTGCGACTTCACCGCGAACCCTGGTAATAGCGTGATCTGGTCCTTGGCCGTGAAGCCGAAGGGAGCCTCGTTCGAAGTCACCGATTTGCATCCGTTCATCTCGAACATGGTGGCCACGGATTGTGAGTTCGGCCCCGATGGCGCCTTCTACTGGCTCGACTGGGTCGGCGGTTGGTCCAAGCCGAACAAGGGCCGCATCTTCCGTGTCACCGATAACGAAGCGATGCAGAACCCCGCGATCCCTGAAGCCCAGAAGCTGCTGGCCAGCGATATGAGCAAAAAGACCTCGAAGGAGTTACTTGCTCTGCTTGATCATGAGCATATGAAAGTGCGTCAAGAGGCACAGTTCGAACTTGTGAAGCGGCCAATTGATTTGCTTCAAAGTCATCACACGGACAAACCAAAAACTGAGCGGGCAAAGCTGCACAAGATCTGGGCCTACACGATGGTTCAACAGTCGGATCACAAAGAACGCAATGGATATGCGATTGAATCTGCTCTGTTCGCGGATGATGAGTCTGCAATCGTGCGGAAGCATGTGGCTAAATCACTTGGTGAATATCGCCTCGAAAATGGTCTTCCCAATGAATTGAGTCGTCCCGTTTTTACGATTGACAAGCTTTTGAAAGACAGTGATCTCGGTGTCCGCTCAGAGGCGATCCGCGCGTACGCGAAACTCGCTTCACAGCCAG
Source organism: Fimbriiglobus sp. (assembly GCA_051659845.1). Classification (GTDB taxonomy): domain Bacteria; phylum Planctomycetota; class Planctomycetia; order Gemmatales; family Gemmataceae; genus Fimbriiglobus. Next base: position 22,105 of record JBOFPH010000006.1, read on the forward strand.
TGGAAAAAGAAATCAAACCCGAGTCGCAAAAAGCCAAACTCACGCCGATTTTCAACATGCTCCGCGACAACGACAACAAAGATGTCTACCTGCGCCAAGCCTGTGTCGATGCCCTGGTGAAGATGTTTGGTGCTGGTTCGCCGTGTGAATTGACCAATGGCTGGAGGGCGAATCAGAAAGATTTCGATCACCCCGCGATTCGCATGGGTATCGTGCTGGCACTGCGTCGGATGCAGTGCAGCAAGCTCGACGAATGGCTCAAGGACTCGGATTCGAACATCGTCAGCGAAGTGGCTCGCGCCATCTACGACCAAGGCTTGAAAGCCCCGATGGCGGGCCTGGCCAAAATGACCGAGTACCCCGGCCAACCGGAAGCCGTGGCGTTCCGTGCCTTGGCGGCGAACTTCCACCTGGGCGAAGCGGAGCACGCCAAGCGCGTCGCGGTCATCGCCGCGGATGCTGCCCAACCGGAAGCCCTTCGCATCGCGGCTATCAAGCTCCTCGAAGATTGGGCCAAGCCGAAACGCCTCGACCCGATCACGGGCTGCCGCCAAGACCTCGCTGATCGCTCGCCAGAGATCGCCAAGACGGCCACGAAAGCCGTGCTGCAAAAGCTCTTCGTAGGCAGCAATGCTGTCCGCAAAGAGTCCGCGACCCTGACCGCGAAACTCGGCATCCAGGAAGTCGGCCCGTTGATGTTGGAACTGCTTCAAGACAAGAAAGCCGATGCTCGCCTGCGGGCCGATGCCCTCTTTGCTCTCGAAGCCGTGAAGGCCAAAGAACTGGGCGAAGCCACGAAACTGGCTCTCGCCGAGACCGAACCCCGCATCCGCGCGGCTGCTCGGGTGGTGAGCGCCAAGGCCAACCCCACGGCGGCCATGAAAGAACTGCCAGCCCTGTTGAAAGACGCTGCCGCTTCGAGCATCGAGAAGCAGATGGCGCTCGAAGTCATGGGCACGTTGAAGGAATCGAAGGAGATCGACGAAGCCTTAGTCGCCGCGATGGATGGCATCTTGGCCAAGTCGATCCCAGCCGATTTGAAACTCGACATCATGGAAGCCGCCGAGGCCCGCAGCAACGCCAAAGGCCTGAAACTCCAAGCCCCGATCCGCGAGAAGTTGAAAGCCATCGACACGGCCGATCGTGCCGCCGTCGCCAAAGACCCACTCGCTCGCCATCGTGCCTCGATCGCTGGCGGCGATGCGGCAAAAGGCAAAGAGATCTTCCTCAACAACGCAGCCGTCTACTGCCAACGTTGCCATAAGCTCGACAACCAAGGCGGCGAAGTCGGCCCGGCCCTCAATGGCCTGGCTGCGAAAGTCGACCGCGACTATCTCCTTCAAGCGATCGTGGAGCCGAATGCCAAGATCGCCGAAGGCTATCAGTCCGTGATTCTCACCCTGGCCGATGGCCGCTCGCTCACGGGCGTCTTGCGGGCCAAGGATGCCAAGACCGTGACCATCGTCACGCCTGAGAACAAGACCATCGTGGTCAACAAAGACGACATCGATGCCGAGAAACCGGACAAGAGTGCGATGCCCGAAGACCTCTACAAGAAGCTCAACCGACGCGAACTCCGCGACTTGGTGGAATTCCTGGCGAGCTTGAAATAGCAGGTCGCGGTCTTGGTGCGATCTTCCCCGACGCAACTCGCGAAGGGGAAGAGAAAACACCGAGAATTCTGGCAGATCCTCAGACTCTGCTCTTTCTTCGTGAAGTCTCATTCTAGACTGACATTATGGATGTGAAGGTTGAGATCGGCAGACCCGTTGTGGGTCAGCGTCCACGGATTATTTCGTACACCTCGGGGTTGAATCCCTGCGGTGTCGCGTCGTACCAAGCCCGGCTTGCAGCCGCACTGGCAGAGTTCGCCGAAGTCGTGACGGTGCGGTTCCCGACGGCACGCACCTTGGGGCAAGACCTTACTGCGATGCGGGTACGCCGACGCGAAATCGTCGAACTCGCTCGTCAATCACGGGGCTTCACCGCCTGTCTCGTCGATTACACCGACACCTTCTTCAACGGCTCCCGGCTCGGTGAGACGCTTTACCCACTCTTCACGAAGCATCTCGCGGCTCCGCATGCCGTGATCTTGCATGAGAACTTTGGACGCTACGACCCCGCGGATGTGGATGGTGGCTTCTTCAGCAGAGTCTGGCAACGGCTGACCCACCTCGTCTGGACAACCCGGGACACTGGCACTCGGGATTACCTCGGCTACCTGCAGACCCGGCTATTCCAGCGTGCGAAAGCCATCTGGACGCACTCCCCGACACTTGTCGAGTTGAGGCCTTACGACAACATCCGGCTTCTGCCGACACCGGCTTACGAACTCCCTGCCGGCTTGCCACAGGCGCTCTGGCCTGGCCAGCGGGTGCTCGTGCTCTTGGGTTTCCCGCAGGCGACCAAGGGCTTTGATACCGCGATCCGGGCGTTGCCACATTTGCCGGAGGATGTCGTCGTCGTGCAGATCGGCGATGCCCCTCGGTGTGCGGCTTACGTCGCCGAGTTGCAGGCTCTCGCCGATCAGCTTGGCGTCAGGCGGCGTTGGATTCGCACGGGGGTGGTGCAAGATGGTGAGTTGCGAAGCATCCTCGAACGCGCGGATGTCGGGTTGGCTCCGTTTCGCCAAGTGCATCAATCGAGCAGCATCGGCCACTTGATTGGCGTTGGCATGCCGATTGTCGCCAGCCAGATTCCCGCGATCGAAGCCTTGGCGAAAGACGGTGCTGGGATCCTTTTCACGAATACCGAAGAGCCAGAAGCCTTTGCTCAAGCGATCCTGGACGCCCTTTCGCCCACAGAAACCCGTAGTCGGCTGATGACGCAGAATCATACATACACCCAGACCCACAGCTTCCGTGTGATGGCCCAAACCATGTTTCGTGAGATGACCTCGTGACTCGCCCTCTCACCATAGCCGTCGATGGTCGGGTGATCTTTGACGAGGTCCGGCGTGGCATCGCCAAGACGACCATCGCCCAATACCGTGCTCTCGCGGCCATCCGCCCATCGTGGCAGTTTCACCTCTTCTACCCCGAAGGCCGGAACGACAACCCCTTCGAAGGCTTGCCGAACATTCACCCGCGACGTGTCAGCATGAAAGGCGATCGTTACCGGCTGTGGGAGCGTCTGCGTTTGCCTTGGGAAGTGACACGGTTACGGGCTGATCTCTTTCACGCGATCTCCGGCTTATCGCCGTGGTGGCCCGGTGCCCCGGTACTGACGACCATCAACGATTTGATTCCCATGGAATCCGGTGACTTGGATGCGGACGGCGTGCGCTGGGCTAAGAATGTCCGCCGCACCGCCCAACGTGCGAAAGCGATCCTCACGCCGACGGCGTACTCGCGTGGCCGCATCGTCGAACTCTGCCAAGTGCCTGAAGCCAAGGTCCGGGTCATCCCGTGGGCGAGCATCCTCGCGGAGCCAGACCCATCGCACACCCCAGAGACCTTGCCTCGCTATGGGCTGAAGCCTGGCCAGTTCTATGCCCTGCATTTTGGCATGAGCGATCCACGGAAAAACACGGCTCTTTTACTCGAAGCCTGGGCCAAGCTCCCCAAACACCTCCAAGAGATGGCGACACTCGTCGTTGTCGGGCTTTCGGACAGCGGTTTAGGACAATTCAAGCAGCAGTCGCAAACTTTGGGCCTGGATATCACGTCCGATTCTGGCACCGTCCGACTTTTCGGCTATGCCCCAGAACAAGATGTCCGGAGTCTCCTCGACAATGCAGGGCTTCTCCTGTACCCAACAAGGTACGAAGGCTTCGGCTTGCCGATTCTCGACGGTTTCGCGGCAGGGGTTCCGGTGCTCACCGGGAACTCGACGAGCTTGCCGGAAGTCGCGGGGGATGCGGCCTTACTTGTGGATGTCACACAGGTAGAATCGCTGACGGACGGACTGAGCCGGATGCTCAGTTCCCAGGAACTCCGAGCGGAGTTCTGCCGACGTGGTGAAAAGCGAAACTCGCTTTTCACCTGGGAACGCACGGCGATCGCTACAGCGGAAGTCATGGAATGGATGTGCGGACAACCCCGACCAGCGTAGGTATCGCTGGCAACTCGAGAAGCAAGCTGCGAGGAAGAGACGACAGGATGCGGATTGTTCTCGATGCCCGCCAAGTCTACCGGCCCCAACGCCGTGGCATTGGCAAGACACTCATCAACCTCTACGCGGTCTTAGCCGAAAGGCAACCGACGTGGCAGTACACGCTGCTACACCAACTCGAGGCCAACGTCCCCGAGTTAGCCAAGTTCTCGAACTTGCACAAAAGCCGCATCGACTTCTTCGGCCTGAACCGCTTCGACCTCTGGGAACAAGCCGTGCTGCCGATGTCCGCGCTGGCGGCCCGCGCGACGATCCTGCACTCCCCTGCGAACACTTGCCCGAGGCGCTCCAGTGTGCCTGTGGTCGTCAACATCCACGATTTGATCCCGCTCGAAATGGCCCCGGACGCTCCTGAGACGCAGGCTTGGCTCAAGCAAGTCCGCGTCAGTGCGGAGCGATCCCGACACATCCTGACCGGCAGCTATTACAGCAAAGATCGCCTGATCGAAGTGCTGGGCGTACCCGAGTCTAAGATCACGGTCAATTACTGGGCTCCCGATCAAAACATCCATCGCATCACTGATCCCGAAGCCTTGAATGCTGCACGTCTCCGATACGGCCTCGCGGAGAATGAACCCTTCGTCTTCGCGTTCGGTGCTGCCGATCCACGGAAGAATACGGCCCGATTGATCCGTGCTTATAGTCAGCTTCCGGAATCGCTCCGGCGTGAGTTCCGATTCGTGATCGTCGGCGTGCAATCGGTCACGCTGCCCGAGTTCCGTCAACTGGCGGAGGAACTGAAAGTGGCCGATCGTGTCCTGATCCATGGCTTCATTCCTGAAGATGACATCTCTCCTTTGCTCAGTGCCGCGAGCCTGTTAGCCTTCCCATCCCGGCACGAAGGCTTTGGCCTACCGATCATCGACGCCTTCTTTTGTGGCACACCGGTTCTCACGGGGAATCGCACAAGTCTGCCGGAGGTCGCCGGGGATGCCGCGATTCTCGTCGATTCTGAGAGTGATGAGGCACTCAGAGAAGGATTGTCTCGTATGCTTTCCGATGAAGGATTGAGACACACCCTGCGAGATAAAGGCTTGGCTCGAAGTCAGATGTTTCACTGGAACAAGACGGCGGATACCGTCGCCAGTGTTTTTGAAGCGATCGCGCAGGGAGGTCATCCGTGAGACCATCCCCTCGCCCTGCCACACGGTACTGGATCGTTCTCGTTGATTACAATGGCCTCGAAGATACTCGCAAGTGCCTCGAAAGCCTCGAAAAAGTGACCGGTGAATTCGAGACCGTCGTCGTCGATAACTGCTCCAAAGTCAACGTCCGCGAGGCTCTTGCAAGCCACTTTCCGAAGGCGCATTTCGTCCGTTCCGATATCAACGGCGGCTGGGCTGGTGGTAACAACATCGGCATGAAGTTCGCCTTCGAACATGGCGGCGAAGTCGCCATCTTGCTGAACAACGACACCACCGTGCCACCGGAGTTCAACGAACGCCTCCAGGCGGCGATGGATGCTCACCCGGCCTATGGTATCCTCGGCCCAATCATCCGCTTCATGGAGCCGCCGCACGAAATCCAGACCGAAGGCGTCGTCTTCAATCGACCCAACGAACCTGGCTTCTTCCAGAAACATCGCGTGCCACTCAGCACTCAGAACCCACCACTTCTGGAAGATGTGGACATCGTCAACGGTTGTTGCCTGATGGTCCGCAAGTCGGTCGTGGACAAGATCGGTTACATTGACGAAGAGTACTTCCTGATCCACGAAGAATCGGACTTCTGCCTGCGGTGCCAAGAGGCGGGCTTCAAGAATGGCGTTCTTGGAGAATCGCTCGTCTTCCACAAAGGTTCGAGTAGTTTCAAGCGCGAAGGCAAACGGCTGCAGCGGTACTTTGACGCCCGCAACCTGGGCCGCCTTCTGACTCGCCATCGTGATCGCAGAACCAGCCGTGGGGTCCTGTCGTCTCGGATTCACCACTGGAAGTACGCCTATTACCGGTATGCTATCGAGCGCGAAAATGGCTTCCCGGATAGTGGCGAAGCTGTGATCGAAGGGATGTACGACAGCCTACGGGGATATTGGGGCGGCTATTCGCAACGCCCCCGGCCTGGCTTAGCTGTTTTGCGGGCCATGTTCAGTCTGGCCTGGCGACTCAGTGGCTCCCGAAAGCCCAAACCCGAAGCGAACTCCATTTCTCCCTTGTGATCCGCTGATATCATATCACGGTCATTAAGGAGACTTCTCGCTGAAGGCGACTGATCTTGGTTGAGTTTACCTCAAGGAAAACTGGGTTTTCTGTAGCTGGCCTCTGTGAGGCCGGTGCGACTGGACGGGAAGGTTGGTGTCACCTTTCCCAGCATGCGAAACCGGCCTCACAGAGGCCAGCTACAGAAGATTTTTCCGCAGATCAGATGTCGCGTTCAGTGAGAAGTCTCGAATTAAGTATCTCCTTAGAGTTCAGCCGTGATCTACTTGGACAATGCCGCGACGACCTTCCCGAAGCCTGAAGAAGTCTACGTGGCGATGGATCGCTTCGCCCGCACAAGCCTTGCTAACCCTGGCCGCGCCGGGCACAAGATGGCACTCGCCTCCGAACATGCTCTCGACGAAGGCCGCAACCGGCTCAATAAGTTCTTGAACGGCAAATCCCCCGAGCGGATGATCTTCACCCTCAACGGCACCGACTCCTTGAACATGGCGATGAAGGGGACACTGAACCCCGGCGACCATGTCATCACCTCGGACTTGGAACACAACTCCGTCTCCCGGCCTCTGGTCTCGATGGCGGAAGCGGGCCTCATTGAACTCACCCGCATCGCCGCCGACGAAACCGGCACGCTTCGGCCCCAGGATGTCCTCGCGGCGATCACCCCGAAGACGCGCATGGTCGCCATCACCCATGCCAGCAATGTGCTTGGCACCATCCAGCCGATCGCGGAGATCGCCGCCGGCTTACGCCAACATCCTCGCGTGCTCTTCCTCGTCGATGCCGCCCAGACCGTCGGCGTCGTGCCCATCGACCTGCAAGCTCTCGGCATCCACTTGCTCGCTTTCCCGGGCCACAAAGGGTTGTTCGGCCCGGTCGGTATCGGGGCCTTGTACGTGGCACCGGGTGTCGAGATTCGCCCCTGGCGTGAAGGCGGCACCGGTGGGGATTCCTCGACACCAACGCAGCCCAAAGACTTCCCGTATTACCTCGAAGGCGGCACCCCGAATGTGCTTGGCGTCGTTGGTATGACCGCCGGGCTAGCCTTCGTCGAGGCCAAGACCCCGGACGCGATTCGCCATCATGAAGTGGCACTCTGCGACCGCCTGCGGGAACAACTCGCCCCTGCGGGCTTCTTGTTCGCAGGCCACTCGGACCCTGCTCGCCGCGTCGGAACCATTGCCTTCCGCCATGAGTTCATTGATGCCGTGGAACTCGGCGGCATCCTGGATAGTGAGTTTCAAATCGCCATTCGCCCCGGTCTGCACTGTGCTCCGTATGTGCATCGCAGCCAAGGTTCCTTCCCGGATGGCTTGGTGCGTGTCAGCCCTGGCCCCTTCAACACCGAAGCCGACATTGACACCATCGCCAATGCCCTCCTTTCCGCGACACAAATGGGGTAAGCCTGACTCTTCTTTGGCTTACTTCCGCATCTCGATGAGGGTTTTGCGGATCATCTCTTCCGCGGACGTTTCAAGGTAACTCGATTTCGCTCGCCAGGTTTCGTAGCCTCGGAGTTCATGTTGCGAGGCCGTGGGAAGGTAGCCGTTGTAACCGCCAGCCAGGGAGATCGTGAAGGCGTAACCCGCGGCTTTGAGGTCGAGGCCCGTTTGGGTGAAGGTCTCACAGGGGATGCCAGCGATGTGGACGTCACCCAGTGAGAATCGCGTCAGGCGAACGGGCACGGTGTCGGGGTATTTGGCCATGTCGACGGTCTCGTTGGCGTAATATTCGGGGAGTGTGCTCGGTGTCTTGCCGGCCAGTTTGGCGAGGATGCTTTCGGCTCGTTGGATCTCCACGGGGCGTGGTTTCCGGACTTTGAGCGTCAACTCTCTCGTCACCGCGGAGAGAGTGATATCACTTTGGAATTTGGCGGCTTTGGCCGCGAGGACTTTCTCGGCCAGGCCCTCGGCGACCACCCGGATTTGCTCACCGGGGCCACGCTTCAGCGGTGCGGCAGCATAGTTGACATTGTTGACATCGGCACTAGTGCCATTGGAAAGCACCGCGAGAAAAGGGCCGCTTTTGCTGAGCTTCTTGGTGATGCTGTCACAAAACGCACCGAAGTAATCGGCGGAGATGTCCGGGTTACCACCGACGTAATGCAACGAGTAGTTTGCGTACAGAGCGAGCGGGACTTTGTCTTTGGTCCGGAAGTGCAGCACCGAGACTTCGGGGTCCGTCGGCCCGGCCGGTTTGCTCATGCCTTTCAAGAGATGGCCGGGGTTCATTTTCACGAAGTCTTGTTCTTCAAATGGCCCCATCGGCACTGTGCCGGGTTCCATAAGCCAACGCCGGTTGAAGAGATACTCCGGCACTTGAAGCTTGGTCATGCCCCACTCGGCGGGCACCATCGTCGCGTGCGCTTTCGTGACACCCGCGGCAATCTGCTCTGCCAAGAACGCGCTGTACTCTTTCTCGATCGGGCTGAGAAACACGGCCGCGACACTGGGAGCACTGTGGGTGTGCGTCGCGGAGATCAAGACTTGCGAAGCCGGGATTTTCGTCGCTTTCTCGATGCCTTTGTAAGCCACCTCGTGGATCTCCCGTGGGATCATGCAGGAGTCCACTGTCACGAGAGCAAGCGTCGTTGTGCCATCCGAGAGGACCAGACAGCGAGCATGGATGTCGTCGTGAACTTTGCTGATTTTGCGATCGTTCATGCTGCCATTGACGGAGATCGGGAACTTCGGCGGGTTGATGTTCTGAGCAAACACCCCGACTTTCAACTCCCCTGCCCCGACGCCCGAAACGAACAACAAACACCACAATAGCGCCTTGCCCATGATTCAGTCCTCCTCGGTTTCATTGATCACTGTATTCCGATTCACGAACCCACCACACGCTTTCCGAGTTGCGTGGCCAGCCAACTCATTGGCAGGTACGCCGCTCCGAGATCGAGGACGATGAACCATACCGGTGCCGGGATCATGAACGCTGCCGCGATGCCACCCAAAAGAGTGAGTCCACCGATGACGTAGGCAAACACGGCACGATAACTTCCCGCAATCACGAAGGCCACAAGCGAGCCAGACAGTGTCCCCAAGGCGTGAGCCAGGAACGGGAAGACAAAGTGTTTAGGTTCGAAGAGATGGATCGAATCGGCCAAGCTCTTGGCATCGGTCACATCGACACCGACCGGTGGCGGTATCACAATGGGACTGAGCATGACCAAGCCCATGTTCACACTCCCACCGACCACCAAGCCCACAATCACCGCCAAGACATTCCTGACCACTTTCATCGTCCACCCCACTCGCTCGCAAATTGTACAAAAGTGTACGCAATCCTAGCGAGAGACGCAAGAGCTGGCTTGCGATGATCAAGGAAAGATGCGAGAATCTGACATCGTTGCTTCCCTGGAGGTGGACCATGCCGCTCGTTTGTGTTGTGCTCTCGGCGATGATGTTTCAGGATGTCAGCCTTTGTGAGGCTTGGCAACGAGCGGATTCGGACGAGACCCGCTCGGCTTGCCTCGTCGCAATGACCCGGCACCCTGGCCCGATCACAGCAGTATTCCTCGAGCAAAAATACCGAGAACTCACCGCTGGGCGGAAAAAGGGCCGGGGGTTAAAACCACAAGTCGAACTCTTGACAGCCCTTCGGCGCATCCAAGGTCATGATGACCCTCTGCAAATTTTGGTTCACCTGCCTGAGAAAGTCGAATCGGTTTTCCCCCATCTCCCGGAGTTCCAGGTTTCGCTGATCAACTTCGACCAACTGGAAGAAGACATCGTGTTTACCGAAGGTGGAGATTACCGAAGCGGTCGGCAAGCTCGTTGGCGTTTCCGTGTCGTGGATGCCAAGGGCCAGGTGATCCCCGTCAAACCTCTTCCGGGGTTGATCAGCGAAGGTGGCGGGTTGGTCTCGAACGGTCTCTTGGAGCCTGGGGATACTTGGGAGACTCTGCTGCCGATGTCGAAGTTTAGTGAGCTGATTCCTGGAGATTACACGGTCGTGGTGGAGTATCACGATCGAGCCAGAATCGCCGATCAAGACGATACCAAAGCTTTACTCGTGTGCCGGTCGGAGCCGTTTACGTTGCATGTTCAGCCGCGGGTGGTGGACATCACCAAGGCTGATCGCCAGGAAGCCGCCGCAGCGATTGCGGCCTTGCCGAAGGAAGGGTCAGGGCCAGTGCTCATCTCTGTCGGAAGATACGACACCTCGTCCCACAAGTTCATCCCACCGGACTCCGCGGCCGGTCGGCTGTTGACGTTGGGTTGGCGTGCTGTGCCGACGCTGTTGGACGCCTTGGAGGACAAAACCGCCTCCGAAGTCCGCCGAGCGTGGCTCTTCGCGATGCTGCACAGCATCACCGGTTGGAATAACCCACTGTATAAATCCGTACTGGCAGGGTACAGATATCAATCCCGTGGCTGGTCGGTGGTCGGCGGTCGTGGTGGGAATATCTACCCGATGGGCCTGGGGAGTGGACACAGCGAATCGTCCACCGGTGGTAAGATCGACAAAGCGGCCCAAGAGAAATTCGCGCGGGAATGGCTGGCCTTCAGGGACTATTTCGTCGTGCGGGAACGTCGCTGAGGGGTTGTAGATCGAGGTTAAGCTGTTATGATGAGCGCTTATTGATTCACAACCACCCCGCCGGGAGCGACATGATGGGCAAGGGACGACGCAAAGTGGGCCGCAAGAAGCGACGGATGCGGGCGAAGATTCGTCACCGTAAGTAGGATTCCGGCTTGGGTGTGAGGCAACACAAAAACCCAGCGATTTCGCTGGGTTTTGTTCATTTTCCTAGGCTCATTTTCCTAGGCTCATTTTCCTAGGCTCATTTTTCTAGGCTCATTTTTCTAGGCTCATTTTCCTAGGCTCATTTTACAGCGAGTAGCTTTCTTGCTCGGCCTGAACCGCGAGTTCGGTGAGGCGTGAGGTTGGCACACCGATCCGCTCGAAGCACTCGGAGACGATCGAGTTGTTGGCGGTGAAGATCGTGATCAGCAGGTCCATTTGCGTGAACGTGTTCCGACCATAGTCCCGTGCCCGCATCGAGGCATCACGCAGTGTGCGGATGACGTTATCCGAGAAGAATTCCCGGTGCATGTGCAATGGTGGCACCGGTTCCATGTCTTGGTAGAAGAGGTCGCGGAATTGTTCGATCATCCGGCCCAGGTCCGCGTTCATGCGGTGGGCCCAGTTGAAGATGCCAGGGTCGGCGGATTGCAGAAGACCCATGAATACGTGCGGAGTGCGAAGGCTGTCCCAGTTGGTCATTTGGGCAAAGGTCAGCGATTCACGAATGGCATTCATCGCGCCCCCATCGCAGACATCGCCGCGTAGGTGGCCGCTCATCTGAAATACGTCGTCATCCGATTGGCGTTCAAAGGACATGATCGGGACCAGCTTTGATGAGAGATCAGATTATTCGCCACATCCGAACGGCGAAGTTGGGCTTATTATTGTCTTCCTTTCGAAATCCCGCAACAACATGTTGGCAACCTTGCCGACTTTTCCGATTCTACTGCCGGAATTCCCGACAAACTCCGAACTCGCCTCACTTCCGCTTCTCCACCTCCACCACCCCATCGCCAAGGTCCACGAAATCCCCATGCTTCCGGCCGCTGACTTTGTTGCCGAGAAGCTGTCTGGTTGAATGTTTTTCGGCACCTGATTTCAGAATCGTGCCTTGGCCCAGAGCGTGAATAAAGTCGATTTTCACACCGGGGACGATGTTTTCAAACGCGAAAATCCCTTCCTCGTTCGTCTTGGTGGTCGGTGATCGTTGATCGTTCTCGGTGACAATCAGGCTGTCAATCTGCTTATCCAGGAAGCGCACGGCGATGGTGCAGCCAGCCAGGGGTTTCCCTTCATTGTCGAGCACTCGCCCTCGGAAGGTGACACCTTTCCCCAGAGTGAGTGTCTGTTTCGGGCTACCGTCGACCTTCAATAAGCCGACCAGCTTCTTCTCGCGGTGTCTGGCGAAGACGTATCGTTTGGCACCTGCCTCGACATTGTAGACGCTGAACTCACTTCGATCTTCGAGTTGCAGTGTATCGTAAGATCCAACCTCCGCATGGTGGCCTCTGACGCGGGTTCCGGTGAGGGGTTTTGCATCGGAGTCAAGCACGTTGACTGTCGCTTTGGCCCCACGTTCGAAGGCAAAATCGTAAGTGAGTGACTGATCAGATTCCTTGGCGTCAATCACTTTGCAGCCATTTTTGAGAAGCCCCGCACGAATGTCCTTCCCCATCTCATGCACGAATTCGCCCTGTTCTATCTTGAAGAGTTCGGGATAGTCCGGGTCAGGTTGAACGGGTTTGATCTCCCCAGCCTCTGGTCCGGTGATTTCGACGTTGAGCAGTGTCAGCCCTGGGAGCGTGAGAATCCTGTACTTCCCATCTGTTCCAGATTGGGAGAAATCCAATTCATAGTGCTTGAGCCATGGGTTCTTCAGAGCCGGATTCCCCTTCATGAGCCTCGTGCTGAGATAGCCCTCTAAGGGCAAGCCCGACTTTTTATCCTTCAGAGTCCCTGTGATCACAATCCCCTTCGTACAAGGGACGTCGATCTTGATCGGCCCTGGGGTGTTGTTATCGGGGGAGTCCACCACGGAAGCCACATAACCCAAGTCCAGATTCGATTCGGTCGCGAGGATGTATGAGGAGCTTTTGTGTGCACCACGAATCTGGAATTTCCCCTCGGAGTCTGAGGTGACGTCAAACCAGACGGATTCTCGCGGAAGGTAGAGTTTGATTCCCGCGAGCGGTTGCTGGGATTTGGAATCCCTGACGATCCCCTCGACAATCTTTTCCGGTTCACAAACCATCGAAAAGTCGGAGGGTCGCAGAGGGTAGTCATGATCACTCAATCGAGTATGACCGTACTTGATCTTGATCTTTTGGATCACTTCCTCGAAGGGTCGAGGATCAAATCCAGCACGAGTGACAACATGGAGATGGCTTCGAGCAATTTTGTCGCCCTCAATCTCAAGAACGACCAGCCGTTCGCCGCCGAGATTGCGAATCACAAACCGGCCCTCATCGTCCGTGTTGACGATCACGCTGGCTTTCGTGGGGTTGTACTGGCCCGGATGATTCATGCCCTTAATGGCATCAGGGACTCGCTCTTCCGGGTCGGTTCGCTGCAACAAGGAATCCAGCAACGGCTGAATGGTGTTATCACCGTAGTCCCACATTTCTAACAGTTTCACTTTGGCCCCGACGACGGGTTTGCCGTCTTTGTGTTTCAGTTGGCCGCGGATGGGGACGTCCTTGCGGAGTTTCAGCTTGGCTTCGGTCGACTTCTCAGTACAGCCGAGGTAATCCAGGCCGAGGTCGCCAAAGCGGGCGATGACGTAGCCGGAGGCTTTCTGCGGGACTCGGGCTTGGAAGCTCCCGGTGGCATCGGTCTCGCCGAGGGGCTGCGGGGGTTTATCGGCCATGTGCCATTCGAGCTTGGCCCCGGCGAGTGGCTGGCCATCGACACCCAGGACGGTCACGGTCAGGGGGCGAGTCTCCGGTGGGGCAGGGGCTTTCTCGGCGATCGGCTTCTCGGGTTTCGGCGTAGGTTTCTCTTGCGGTGTCGCCGAGAGGAACCCAAGGCCAGTGCCGAGGAGGGTGAGTGAAAGGACCACGCTCGCGATCACCGACTGGACTTTGAACATCGGAAATGCTCCTTGCACAAGCGACGCCACTGACGAACTCACTGGTCCGTGTAGGCTGCCGAGTGTGGAGGTGATGAGGGCAAGCGAAGGGACATCCGTCGCTTGGGAGCCAGCCATAAAGAGGGTGAACCAACCGGCGGACAACGTGAGACCGCGTTTCGTGAGCCGCTGCTGCAGAAGTTCCCGGCCCTTCTCCAATCGCCAACGAATCGCTTCGAGACTGACGCCCAACTCGGTCGCGGCTTCGTCCCGCGTCAGCCCTTGAACCGCACACAGCAGCAACGGTTGACGATACTTGTCGGCCAGCGAATCGAGTTCCCGGTGCAAAAAGTCCGAGACTTCGATCCAAGATGGGTTTGGTGCTTCCGTCTCCGCTCGCTGTCGAGCCGATTCGCTCTCCCGCGATTGCCGACGCGCTCGATCAACTTTGCACCGGACAGCAAGACGATGAGCCACCCCAAACAACCAAGCCCCGATGGGCTTGGTGCCATCGAGAGTGTGGCTCTTTTTCCATAGCACCAAGAAGGTGGCCTGGAAGGTATCTTCGATGTCCGCCGGATCGCGTAAGACCTGTCGGCACGCGTTCTCCACGAGAACCGCATACCGCGTCACGAGCTTGCGAAAGGCTTCGGGATCATGTTGCTTCCTGTAACTCAGAAGCAAATCATGATCCGAATCAGCGACGGCCTCCTGACCGATCGTCTGGCAGAGCGATTCTGACCATCTCGATAAGCCACGTCGTGCCACAAGTCATTCCCCAAAACAAACTCCATCCTACTGCCAGGAGAAGACGCCCACGGCGGTTCGATTTTACCCCGATTTTTGGGAGAGCACATCTCGGCCCCCGAACTCGCCTCACTTCTGCTTCTTAACAACCTTCACAACCCCATCGCCGGCGTCAACGATGTCGCCGTGTTTCTGACCACTCCAGACATTATTGTGGCCATCGACCGTGTACTGAGTTGCTGTGTATTCTGGAAACTCCAACCAAATCTCCTGACCCGGTACGACTCGCTCAAATGTGAACCTTCCAGCCTCATCGGTTTTAGTCAGTAGATAACTGCCATTCTCCGTGTCGATCATGGAATCAACGAGTTTGTTGCGAAACCGCAGTTGCACGCTGAATCCTGATTTGGGATTGCCTTTTTCGTCGAGGACTCGACCTTTAACGGTGGCACCCTCGCCGAGGATCAGTGTCTGTTTTGCGTTGTCGTTGAGTTTCAGCAAGCCGACCAGTTTCTTTTCCCGATGGTTGGCGAAGACGAATCTTTCGGCACCCGGTTCAACGTTGTAAACCCTCAACTCACTACTATCACCAAGCTGAAGCCCGGGATAATGAGGTTCTACGTGGTAGCCCGTAACTCGCACTCGGCTGAGTGGCTTTTGATCTGGCCCTTCTAAGTGAATCATGGCGATCGGGCCACGTTCAAAGGTAAAATCATGATTCAGCTTGATATCTGCTGCTTTTGCATCGAACACTTTGCATCCATGAGTTAGAACACTGGTGAGAGTTTTTTCTCCAACGTAGCATGCCAGTACATTCACTTCCTTTTTGAAAAGGTGCGGATAGATCGGATCAGGTTGAACCGGCTTAAATTCCTCAGCGTTTTGGCCGGCAGCTTCGACATCAATCAACGTCAATCCTGGGATAGTCAAAATCCGATACTTGCCATCAACTCCTGCCTTGCAGGAAGCTAATTCATAGGCCTTGAGCCAGGTAGACGTTTTGAGAGCCGGATTGCCGTGCAGGATCTTCGTCGTGAGAGTGCCTTCCAACGGGAGACCAGTCTCTTTATCTTTCAGAGTTCCCGTGATCTCAATTCCCTTCATACATGGGACATCAAGCTTGATCGACTCTGGGCTGTTGTTATCGGGGGCATCGATTTCTGAAGCGACATAACCCAGATTCAAGTTGGTTTCTGTGCTTAGAGAATACATTTTGTCTTTCCGTGCTCCACGGATCCGATATCGTCCTTGTGCGTCTGTGACGGCTTGTAAAGAATATGTTTCCCGCTCATCTCGTTGATGGAGCCTCAGTTTGATACCAGTCAGCGGTTGATTGGATTTGAAATCTCGTACTGTTCCCTCCACCACTTTTTCGAGTTCACAGATCATCGAGAATGTCGGTGATCGAAGCATCGGGTGGAAACCGAAACGTAGTGAATCATGTGGCAGGGAGGTCTGCTTAATCTTCTGTGTCACTTCCTCGAAGGGTTGAGGATCGAACCCAAATCGGCTCACCACGTAAATGTAGCCTTTGGCAACCATGTCTCCCTCAAACCCTAAGATAACGAGCCGCTCACTGCCAAGATTGGTCATTTCGAAGCGGCCTTCTTTGTCCGACTGGGTCACAGTGACCGGGCCCACTCTCGTATCAATTCGCTTCACGGTTTCTGCGGCTTCGGTCCGGATCTGGGTACGCTTCAGCCAGCCGTCGAGGAAGGGTTGGATGTTGTTATCACCGTAGTCGAAGAGCGCCAGCACGCTCACTTTGGCCCCGACGACGGGTTTGCCGTCTTTGTGTTTCAGTTGGCCGCGGATGGGGACGTCCTTGCGGAGTTTCAGCTTGGCTTCGGTCGTCTTTTCAGTGCAATCGAGGTAATCCAGGCCGAGGTCGTCGAAGCGGGCGATGACGTAGCCGGTGGCTTTGAGCGGGACGCGGGCTTGGAAGCGGCCCGTGGCATCGGTTTCGCCGAGGGGCTGTGGGGGCTTGTCGGCCATGTGCCATTCGAGCTTGGCCCCGGCGAGTGGCTGGCCATCGACGCCCAGCACGCTCACGGCGATGGGGCGAGTCTCCGCGGGCGTAGGGGCTTTCTGAGCGATTGGCTTCTCGGGTTTCGGCGTAGGTTTCTCTTGCGGTGTTGCGGCGAGGAAGCCAAGGCCAGTGCCGAGTAGGGTGAGTGAAAGGACCACGCTCGCGATCACCGACTGGATTTTGAACATCGGAAAAGCTCCTTGCACAAGCGACGCCACCGACGAACTCATCGGTCCGTGCAGGCTGCCGAGTGTGGAGGTGATGAGGGCAAGCGAAGGGACGTCCGTCGCTTGGGAGCCAGCCATAAAGAGGGTGAACCAACCGGCGGACAATGTGAGACCGCGTTTCGTGAGCCGCTGTTGCAGAAGTTCCCGGCCCTTCTCCAACCGCCAGCGAATCGCTTCGAGACTCACACCAAGTTCCAACGCGGCTTCGTCCCGTGTCAGACCTTGGACCGCGCACAGCAGCAACGGCTGACGATACTTGTCGGCCAGCGAATCGAGTTCCCGGTGCAAAAAGTCCGAGACTTCGATCCACGAGGCATCGCTCGTCTCTAGCGAGGCTCGCCGACGGACGGATTCGGTTTCCCGCGATTGCCGACGCAATCGATCGGCCTTGCACCGCACCGCCAGCCGGTGAGCGACCGCAAACAACCAGCCTCCGATGGGCCGCGAAGCGTCGAGTGTGTGGGCCTTTTTCAAGAGCACCAAGAAGGTGGCCTGAAACGTATCCTCAATGTCCGCCGGATCGCGTAAGACCTGTCGGCAAGAATTCTCTACGAGAACCGCATACCGCGTCACGAGCTTGCGAAACGCCTCGGGTTCCTGTTGCTTCGTGTAGCTTTGAAGCAACTCCTGATCCGATTCACGAGCCATCTCTTGGCCGACCGTCTGGCCAAGAGACTCCGCCCATCTCGACAAGCCATGTTGTGCCACAAGTGATTCCCTCAACCAGCTCCACCCCAACTGCCCGGATGGATCGATCACGGCGGTTCGATTTTACCCCGATTTTTTGCGGTTTCGCCTATTGAGCGTGAGATGCTTGTTCTGGTCACGTTCATCGCTAGCCAGCTTTGAACCAAGCCGGATTTCGAGCCGGGGATACACTGAATGTATGAAGACATTGATGGAACTTTTCCCGGTGGTGAAACACCGCGTCGTTGGGCCGGTGCTCGTGGTCCTGGGTTCGCCGTGGCCGGTGACGCAACTGGTGCGTGAGTTGCAGGAACACTCCGTGACCTGCTTCCAGTACGACTTATTCCCCGCCGCACGGCTCCGTGAGAAGATCGCTGAGCAAGAACTGACTGCGGACGTCGTCACCGCACCGGACTTGTGGGACCTCACCCAGAAGTTCAAGACGGTCATCTTCCCCGCGGCAGCTCAAGCGGATCGGGAACTGAAACTCGATTGCATCGATCAAGGCGCGAGCTTGGTCGAAATGGGCGGGCTGTTCATCAGCCTTTCGGAGTACGAGAAGGACAACCAGTTCGCCAAGTGGCACAAGAAGATCTTTGGCAAATGCTCCGAATCGCCGACGAGTGAAGCGGGCATGGCCTTCTGGAGCGTCAAGACCGAGGAAAACGAACTCCGTCGGCACGAACTCAACTTCCATGCCCGCATCGGCGATGGCGAGTCGATGAACATCGTGAGCTATCCGGGCACCTTTGGCTACGGTCGGATGGATGGCGGGGCACGGGCAATGCTCGAAGTCGCGTATTCGATGGGTGTTCAGCCTGGCTCACGTGTTCTGGACATGGGCTGCGGCAACGGCAGTGTCGGGTGCCTCGCCTACCCCTGGACGCAACCCGGCGGCCACGTCACCTTCATTGACTCGAACGTCCGTGCCACGGCTCTCGCCAAGCGAAACGCCGAGGCCAATGGCCTCACGAACTTCACGGTCCTCGCTAACACCGACCTGACCGAGATGCCAAAGAACCACTTCGATGTGATCCTGGCGAACCCGCCGTATTACGCGAATAGCGAAGTCGCCCGACTGTTCATCGCCCGCGGCAAAGAGTTGCTGAAACGGAATGGCCGCTTCTTCCTTGTGACCAAGATGCCCGTGCAAACCATCCCCGAGGTCGTCGATACCTTCGGCGAAGTGGAGTCGATCGAGAACCGCGGCTACACCGTCCTCGTGGGCCAAGGGTGATGCCCAGGGTTCGCTACGCTTCACCCTGGGCTAGCGGCAAACGCCACTCCGTGGCTCAAAACAATCCCAGTTCTGAACCGCGGAGCGGTGTCTGCAATTAGCCCAGGGTGAAGCGGAGCGCAACCCTGGGGTTCTTCTAAGCATGGGTGTGGACTTGCTTGAAGTGCTCGGCGACGCGCTCCATGGGGATGTGCCAGCCGCAGTCGTCGCAGGCGGGGATGGTGGGGTAGCACTTCGCACAGTAGAGCGGGCCACCACGGTGGAATTGCTCGTAGCGTTTGCGTTCCGCGGTCGGGGCGCCGTCGGAAGACATCGGCACTTCGACAGGAGTCTTACACTTATCACACGGTCGTTTGTTGTGAGCGTCGATGACGGGCTTGAAGTGTTCATGAAGCCCACGTGGCACGACCCCCGTACCAGTGCACAGCGGGCAGGTCATGCCGAATTGGGCGAGGATCGCTTTGCGGATGAAGTCCGATTTGTTGGGTAGGTTGTTGAGGAACTGAGCCAGTTCCTCTTCGACTTTGAACGCCACAATCTCGGACTTGGCCGTCTTCGTCGATGCTTTCCGCGCCATGAACAGACCCCAGGGGATATCTGACATCATAGCTGAAAAGCGAAATGGACGTCACTTTTTCACAGGGGTTCTGATCTCTTCGTTGGTCCCATCCAGATCGACTTTGATATCGCCCGCGTTGTTAGGCAGTTTGGCATGGATGACCGTTTTGGTCTCGCTGCGAACGGTCTCTGGCCCTTTCGTGCCATCGATGGGCGTTTCGATCGTCATGGTCAAGAGCACTTGGCTTCCGGCTTCGAGGTCCATGTTTCCGTTCACGAGTGTCTTTAACGGGAGTTCGAAGACATACTGGAGCTTGCCGTAAGGCACCCCGGCTTTGTCGAAGACTGCGATGAGCTTCCCATTGCCGGTTGCTTTCGCTTCGTCGATGGTCACGCCTTTCTTGAAGATCTCGAAGAGTGGCTTCATGACCTTCTCTTGGTTGAGCTTCCAGCTTTCGCCGACCTTGATCGCCTTCTCAGGGAGCATCTCCTGGCTCTGAGGGGCATTGTTCCGGGACTCGAATTCGCCACCGAATTCGCCGAGCTTTTCTGCCGTGATGTCTTTGCCATCGAGTGTGAACTTGAGTTTGCCATCGACGGATTGGAAGGTCACCGTCTTGCCTTCCACGATGCCCGATGACATCTCGGTGTCCATTGGCCCACGCTTCTTGGCGACTTTGTAGCTTCGCTCGCCTTGGCTTGGGATCTTTTTCTTGGGATCCATCTTGATGATCTTCTCGACGAACTCCGTCTCCGAGCCGGTCTCAATCGGGGACTTCATGGTGTTGCCCATGATGGTCACGGTATTGGTGCCTTTGTCGACGCGCTTGTTCTTCTCTTCGAAGACGTCGCCATCTTTCGGCACATACGTTTTCAGGGTGTAGGTTTTGTCCTGGGCCATCGTGAGACCCATGAGGCCAAGCGCGAAACAGGCCGTGAGCAGAATCCGGAACATGGTGCATCCTTCAGTGGGAAAAGTGTCAGTTGGGTCGTTATACGCAGGCTAAGATCAGCCATTACTTTTTCACAGGGGTTCTGATCTCTTCGCCTTGGCCTTCGACTTCCACTTTGACTTCGCCTTGGTTGTTCGGGAATTTGGAGTGGATTAAGGTCTTCGCTTCAGTCTGGATGGTGGTGGTCTTGTTGGAGCCGTCAATCGGTGTGTCGATCGTTACGCGAAATGAAGAGAAACTGCCTTCCTCAAGGATCGTGTCCCCCTTGACGATCTTCACTAAAGGGACTTCGAATGTGAATTGCAGTTTGCCATAGGTCGTCCCATTCTTTTCAGAAACTGCGAGCAGCTTGCCGGTTCCCTTGGTTTTGGATTCGTCGATGATCATGCCAGAGGATTTGAATTTCTCGAAGATCAGCTTCATCACTTTTTCTTCGTTCAATTTCCAGCTTTCCCCGACCTTTACGGGCTTGTCGGGGATCATGTTCTGGTTTTTCGGCGAAGTCTTGTACGACTTGAAGCTGGTGCCGAATTCCCCAAGTTCTTCCACAAGGATTTCTTTGCCATCGAGCTTGAGTTGGTATTGGCCGTCCACCATTTCGTAACGGAGAGTCTTTCCTTCGAGCATATCCGATTCCATGGCATCACTCTTGTTTTTGCTCTTTTTGGCCTCTTGATACACCCGCTCTCCGAGAATGGGGTTACTCTGGCCCTTCTTCATTTTGAGGTACTTTTCCACGAACTCCGCAGTCCTTTTGTTTTGGATGATTTCTTCCTTGTTGTTGCCCATCACCGAAAAGAAATTCTTCGTTTTCGAATCTTGGGTATTTTTCTCCTGGAAGACATCACCCTCCTGGGGGTCGTAGATCTTGACTGTGTAGGTCTTCTCCTGCGCTGAGGCTCGCTAAGCCGACCACCAAGAGAGCCGCGAACAGATTTCGAAACATGATGCATCCTCGAAAGGGGAAGGTCGTCACCGAAGTGTTATAGGCATGAGACAGACCAGATTTTCCAGGAATCCTGACAGGCCTTGTTGTGACTTCAGGACTCTGTAGCTACTGTTTTGGAAGTGATCCAGTCCACGGAGATTCAATGACCAGTGAACCCAAGCTGCAGGCTTCCGAAGAGCCATCCGCTCCTCGGATGGCACTCGTGTTGTTCGTGGGCATGTTGCTTGGGGTGGCACTGGTCGGGTTCTTACAGAAGTTCATGACCCCAAAACCGAAAGAACAAGTCATTCGTGACGTCTTGCAGGATCAGTCTCGCGCCTGGAACTCGGGCAACATCGAAGGCTTCATGGAGTTTTACTGGCGTGACGAAGCTCTGGAGTTTCGCTCCGGGGCCACGTTGACGCGGGGTTTCGATGCAACCTTGGCGAGATACAAAGCTCGCTACCAATCGCCCGGCGCCGAGATGGGGAAGCTCGAATTCACGGACCTCGTCGTCACCCCGGTTGGCTCGGAAGCGATCGTCACTGGGGCTTGGAAACTCACTCGGGAAAAAGATCAACCCCATGGTCTCTTCACGCTTCGCTTCCGCCAGTTCGATGTCGGCTGGCGGATCGTCAGCGACCATACCTCCTCAGCTGAGAAGTAATCTTCAGGAATCCTCCGCATGTCACGTTTCGCATCGACTTTGATCACCGGCGCCTCCGGCGAAATGGGCCATGGCCTCATCGAGCGCCTCGCCTCGACCGGCAAGCCGATCATCACCCTTGACCTCAACCCCATCGAAGGGCCGCTCAAAGGCAAGATCCGCAAGGAGTTTACGGGGTCCGTATTGGATTCTTCGTTACTCGAGCGTATCAACGCCGAGTGTGAAGTCGATTGCGTCTTCCACCTCGCGGCTTTGCTCTCGACCCGCTCCGAGTTCTCACCGGCGCTCGCCCACAAGGTGAATGTCGAAGGGACGCTCAACCTCTTGGAGTTTGCCCAGAAAGAAGGCGAGTCGCATGGCCGGCAAGTCGTCTTCTTTTACCCATCAAGCATCGCGGTCTACGGTCTCCCAGACCTCGTGACGAAAGCCCAAGCCAAGCTCGTGCCCGAGGATCTCTTCAACACGCCGACGACGATGTACGGGGCCAACAAGCTCTACTGCGAACACCTCGGGCGCTATTACGATCGGCACTACAAGCAACTCACCGTCGGCCCACCGGCTGGCAAAGTGGACTTCCGCTGCATCCGCTTCCCCGGGCTGATCTCCGCTTTCACGGTCCCCTCGGGTGGCACTTCGGACTATGCCCCGGAGATGGTCCATGCCGCGGCCAAAGGGGAACCGTACGCCTGTTTCGTCCGCCCAGATACTCGCATTCCCTTCATGGCCATGCCTGACGCCATTGATGCCATTCTCCGGCTCGTTTCCGCACCCAAAGAGAAACTGACACGCACGGTTTACAACATCGGTGCGTTTGACCCGAGTGCGGGGGAAATCGAAACACTGGTCCGCGAGGCATTCCCGAAGGCCGTCATCACGACAGCCGTGGACGTCAAACGCCAGGGCATCGTCGATAGCTGGCCCGCAGGAGCCGACGACCGCGCCGCCCGCCAAGACTGGGGCCACGCCCCGCAGTATGATGCCACTTCCGCCTTCGAAGACTACCTCATCCCCAACATCCGCAAACGCTACGCCAAGTGAGACCTTGATTTCAGGGCTATCGTTCAACGAACACTCTTGGCGGATTCTTCTTTGATTCCGAGGTGCTCTATGGTCGCAAAAGATCACTCAGTCGAAGTCCAGTTGCGACTCGAGCAACTTTTCGACTTAGCGGCCTCAAAGAGCATTGCGGTCAATGACCCTTCCTATGCCGAACCAGAGATGAGCCGTTTCGTTCTCGAAGTGAACAAGCACCCAGATATGCGACTCCACGTGGTCGCAATGTTTGAGTCTTCGTTGTCACCCGAATACTACATGAGTTCGCCTTGGCAGTTTACTGCGTTCTGCATGCACGCGCTACGCTGGCCCGAGTTGCGAGACTTGATTCTCAAGAGGAAAAATGACGATGTGCAACGGCGTGGGGCGGCAGCTTCGACTTTGTGGAACGTCATCCTCGCAGCGTTCGAAGAAGACTGGGAAGATTCTCGGAGATACAGAACAATGACTCTTCTCACTGAACACCACTGATCTTGATTGAGTTTTCGTCTCGGAAAACATGGCTCTTTGGGTCGATCTGTGTGACACTGAACAGGCAGGAATGGAACCACGCCAATTTTTCACTTCGCCCAAGGATTTCGCGCACTAGGTTGGCAGAGATACAGAAATAGAACACGAGGCATTTGCTCCGTGTCGACGATGGTTCACAGGTGAGTTTCGTGCAGCGAAGCAATCACAGTTCGACGGTTTTAGAATCTGGGGCTTCCGAGGTGGATACACCCCCGCCCAAAGTGGACAAAACCGATACAATAGAGCCAATGAACCATACGCCCGAACCTCGCCTGACGGTCGTGGAAGCTCGACACAGTTGGAACTTGGCCGATCTCCAAGAGATCTGGCTTTTCCGCGAACTGCTGTTCTTCCTGACGCTTCGAGACATCAAACTCCGCTACAAACAAACCGTTCTTGGCATCGGTTGGTCACTGTTCCAACCGCTCGCCACTGTGGTCGTCTTCGTTGTGTTCCTCGGCGTCATGGCCAAGGCCTCCGATGGGGTTGATAACTACATACTCTTCGTGCTCTGTGGCGTCTTGCCTTGGACCTACTTTGCGAACGCGACCACGAATGCTGCGAATAGCCTCGTGGGCAACGAACGCTTGGTCACGAAGATTTACTTCCCACGCGTGCTGTTACCAGCTTCGAACGTGGGTGCGGCCACCTTTGACTTCATCCTCGCCTTGCTGATCCTGGCGGTCTGGTTGATTATCGATGGGCCTCCGCCGACCTGGCGACTGGCCCTCACTCCGTTCATCATGCTGCTGATTGGCGTCACGGCTTTTGGCTTCGGAACAATGCTCTCGGCCCTCATCGCCGTGCAGCGGGACTTCCGCTACCTCTTGAACTTCGGCATGCAGCTGTGGATGTTCGCCACGCCTTGCATCTACTACTCGCCGGACAAACTCGGGCCGAACGCACAGCAGTTCTTGCCCATCAACCCAGTTTACGGCTTGATCCTGAACTTCCGCAATTCGCTGTTGGGCAACGCCATTGACTGGGTCGCTCTCGGGGTCTCGGTCGCCTTCAGCGTGTTTATCCTCGGATTTGGGTTGATATACTTCCGACGTGTCGAAAACACGATGGCCGATACGATTTAAGCCTCCGGAAGGAATGACCATGCTCGGTACCCACATGTCAGCGGCGGAGTATTTGCAGCGCACAGCCGCGGAACTCCACCGCCTCGATCCTGTGGAAGTGCAAACGCTCGCAGAGATGATGCACGAAGCTTACCTCGCGGGGAAAATGATCTTCCTGATCGGCAACGGCGGCAGCGGTTCGAATTGCTCCCACTTCTGCGAAGACGTGGGCAAGTGTACTTTGAAACTCCCCGATGACCTGACTCACGATGGCAAAAAACGCTTCCGCATCCTGAGCCTGACGGACAACACGCCGTACATCCTGGCCTGGGCGAACGACGAAGGCTTTGAACGGGTGTTTGTCGAGCAACTGAAGAACCTGGCTTCGCCCGGCGATCTCTTGATCGCCATCAGTGGTTCGGGGAACTCCAAGAACATCCTCAATGCCGTCGAGTGGGCCAACCGTAACAACTTGAAAACGTATGGCTGCACTGGCTTCACGGGTGGCAAACTCCGCCCGATGGCCCAGAAGGGCCTGCATGTGCCGCTCGACGACATGGGTATCGTGGAGACGCTGCACTTGGCCGCGTTCCACTGGGTGGTCGATGAGCTCCACCGCAGAATCTCGATGTAACTCGATAAGGACCAGACATGGCCCCGGCGATCAAGATTGATAACCTCAGCAAACGCTACTCCATCGGCCAAGGCCCGGCGGAGTTCTGGCGCATGAGCGACGCCATCAAAAGCGTCGCACGCAACACCCTCTCCAAGATCAAAACCCTCGCCGGCGGTGACAGTGCTGGGTCAACTGGCAACTCGTACTGGGCACTGAAGAACGTCTCGTTCGAAGTGCAACGCGGCGAAGTCGTCGGCTTGGTCGGTCGCAACGGGGCTGGCAAATCGACGTTGTTGAAACTGCTCAGTCGCATTACGGTGCCAACGGAAGGCCGCATTGAAGTCCGTGGTCGGATGGGGTCTTTGCTGGAAGTCGGCACCGGCTTCCACCCGGAGCTTTCGGGCCGTGAGAACGTCTACCTCAACGGCTCGATTCTTGGCATGAGCCACCGGGAGATCACGAAGAAGTTCGACCAGATCGTCGAGTTCTCGGAAGTCGGCAAGTTCCTCGATACCCCGGTCAAGCGTTACTCTTCGGGCATGTATGTCCGCTTGGCGTTCGCAGTCGCAGCTCACCTCGAACCGGATATCCTCGTCATCGACGAAGTCCTGGCCGTGGGGGACTCGACCTTCCAGCGGAAGTGCCTCGATCGCATGTCCGAGTTGGCTCGCCAAGGCCGGACGATCCTGTTCGTCACGCACAACATGCAGCTCATCCCCCGGCTCTGCAACCGGGCTGTGCATTTGCAAAAAGGCCAAGTGGTTGAGGTCGGCAAAGCGGACGTGGTCACACAGCATTACCTCGACATGCTGCTGCAAGAATCCCGCGGCGGTGACCTGCGTACCAAACCGCGCACCGGTGATGGCCGAGCGAGGTTTGTGCGTGCTGAGGCCTTTGATGATTCCGGTCGACCCGTCAGTGCTCACACCTGTGGGGATTCGATCACGCTGAAACTCGAAGTCGAGACCGAGCAAGCCTTGCCGAACATCTCCGCTCGCATCGCCCTGCAAACCCTTCACGGCACTCGCATCCTCACCGGCTGGACCCAAGAAGCCGGAATGTCCTTGTCCCTGAAACCTGGCACCGAGCAGCTCACCTGCCGCTTCCCGAATGTCTGCATCCGCCCTGGCCAGACGTTCTTGGTCAACTTGCAACTCAGTAACGACAACTCGGCCGTGATTGACGATGTCGAATCCGCGATCGTCCTGGACGTCATCGGCGACGACCGTTTCGCTCACCTCTCGACCAACCCCGATCAAGGCGTCTGGGTCACGCCACAAGAATGGAAGATCGGCTGAGCCTGGTCCGTTCTACTCGATGATCCGCACCGTGGTTTTGCGGCGGAGTTCCTCGACGAGCTTGTCTTTTTCACGCTCTTGCAAGAGGCCCGTGAGTTTGCGACGGATGAAGGTCTGAGTCTTCTCGTCGAAGGGGCGAACGCCAGCGATCTCGCGCTCGGCCATCTTCAGGATGTGGTAGCCGGTTTCCGTGGCGATGATCTCGCTGACTTGACCCGTCTGCAGAGCTAACACTTGCGGGGCGAGTTCGGCAGGTTGCACATCCTGCGGCTTCGAGCCGAGACCGACACCGCCACGCAGTGGGCTGTCGCCGTGGCCATGTTTCTTGACGAGTTCGACGAAGTCCGCGTTGGCGACCGCTTGCTTATGCAGCCACTCGGCGTATTGCTTGGTTTCGCCAGGGGTGTTGAAACGGCGATGACTGACGAAAAGATCAAGCCATTTCAACTTGTCTTCGGTGCGGAACTCCTCGGCGTGTTCTTCGTAATACTTGGCGATCTCGACGGCGCTGATGCCTTTGCCTTTGTCACGCAGGAAGGTGTCCATGTAAATGGTAAACATGGCGTTGCGTTCGAGCTGACGCAGTAGCAACTTGTAGTTCATCCCCTGGAATTGCAAGGCTTTGATGAGCTTCTCTTCGGTGTCGAGTTTATTCGACCGTTTGTATTCCCGGAAGGACCGCTGGGCCATGCGGTTAGATTCTTCTTTCAAGTCTTCGATGGCTTGGGGCTTTTGCTTTTTGAGTTTGCCGAGGAAGTCCGCGAGGATGATTTCTCGCTCAATCAAGTTGTTCAGTTCTTCGCTGAAGAACTTCTGATCGCGGGCTTTCTGCTCTTCGAGTGTCAGGCGTTGGGCTTGATCGGGGGGTGTTGTGGCGATACGCTGGCGGACCATTTGCCAGACTTCGTCATCGGTAATGAAGACATCCGAACCGATGACTGCCACGACGCGGATTTGTGGTGTGGCTTCCTCAGCCATCTTGGCCACGACCGGCTCGATCGTCGGCGTCACCGGTGGTCGTTCGCTTGGAGCTTGACCCCGTTGCTCCTTGAGGGAGCATGTGCCCGATTTGCAGTCCCGTTTTTCGGCGGTCTCGCAGCCGACCATCAGGCCAATACCGAGGCTGAGCGCCGCGATACCGAGGTTCCGCCACTCAAACTTCCGACCGAGGCCAGCATCCATGCCACACCCATTTCTAAGAGACACGAACGAGTCTATAGCCTGACCCGAACCTCCTCGCAACCCCGATTTGGCCCAATTTTGCGTCTTGTTTCAGACACGTAGCCCTGCCAGGGCCAAGGGCCAGGCTGGGGAGGTGAGTCACGGTGGTTTGCGTTATGATGAAATCATCACGGAGGTCGATGATGAAATCAGATACGCCATTTGACAGCCTGTTGCAAAGCGACCCGACGACCAGCCCACTCGATACGGAGCGGGCGGAATACGTCGCACTCATCAAAGAGATCGCCGATAAGCTCGTGACCGATGGAGCCACGACCGGTGACGTGAAACTTCTGGCCCATGCTTTGCGGGAGTTACGGCACTGCTTACGGGTCTTCGAAGAGTATCGGGGCATCCGCAAAGTCACGGTCTTTGGCTCCGCACGCACGCGGCCTGAGCATCCGGCTTATCAGATGGCCATCGAGTTTGGCCGACGGATCGCCGAAGCGAATTACATGGTCATCACCGGTGCGGCCGCCGGGATCATGGAGGCGGGCCACATCGGCGCGGGGCGAGAGAAGAGCTTCGGCCTGAACATCCTGCTCCCCTTCGAGCAGGCCGCGAACTCGGTCATTCAAGGCGACCCGAAGCTTATGAATATGCGGTACTTCTTCACGCGGAAGTTGATGCTCATTAAAGAGTCCGATGCTATCGTCCTCTTCCCAGGCGGCTTCGGGACACACGATGAAGCCTTCGAAGCCTTGACGCTGATCCAGACGGGCAAGTCCCACCTGTTCCCCATCGTCATGCTCGAAGAGCCAGGCGGCACGTACTGGAAACGCTTCGCGGACTTCGTCAAAGACGACTTACTGGATCGGGGCTATATCTCCCCCGAAGACTTGTCGCTATTCCACATCACCGACTCTCTCGACGATGCCGTGCGCGAAGTGACCCAGTTTCACCGCGTCTACCACAGCCATCGTTTCGTGCGTGGGGAACTCGTCCTTCGGCTGCAACGCACGCTCTCGCCAGCCACCCTCGACCGCCTTCACCAGGACTTTACCGGGCTACTGACGTCGGGTGGCTTCACGCCCTCCGCTGCCCTGCCCCAGGAAGCGAACGAACCCAGCCTCGCTCACCTTTCCCGGCTCCGCTTCCGCTTCGACCGCACCCAGATGGGCCGCCTGCGCCAGATGATCGACGTGGTCAACCAGGAGGCTTGAGCACTCGGTTCCGCCTACTTTCGCAAACCCTTGAGGATGGCGTCGTCGGGTCTGGCGAGGCTGTAGGTGTCGACGGTGATCGGGGTTTTGTCGGGGCGGAGTTTGCGGAGGGTCAGGTGGTAGCGGCCTTTGTCTTCGATCACTTTCCACTCGGTGCCGGGCGGGGCGCTGGTCAGGTCGTAGGCAATGCTGCGATCCCCGACGGTGACGATGGCTCGTTCTGCCGTGGCGGCTTTCGCTTCGGGCACTGGGTCGTTGGCGAAAGTGGTGAAGGTGATCGGCTTGGTGCTCGTATCGAGGTACAGCCAGACTTCAGAGTCTGTACCGCCCAGTGCAAAGGTACGACGGAAGCCAGGGGCCGTGAGGACCGGCAGCGGCGAGACCGTTTCTTTCACCGTGAGCGAGACCGAGTTATCGGGTTTACGTAACTCGTAGCCGAAGGTCGGCGTGCCATCGGGGCTAGTGCTATACCCTGTGAAGTGGACGTAGCGCGGGCCTTGGGCATAGCTATCGTCCTTGAGTTGATGGCCAAAGGCGGGGTTATCGAACTGTTTGGCGAAGTCGGGTGGTGTGTTCCCGACGGCCCACGGGAAGCCAGCGGGGCCATCCCAGAACTTGGGACCAAGGAGTTTGGCAGGGTTACCGCCCCGGTTGTTCCACACGGGGGAAGTATCGAGGAAGTTCCCAGCCCAGGCATAGCTCACCCGGCAGGTCGCGGCGTCAAAGACCATGTGCACGCCACCGGGAGTGCCGATGGTGATCGGCCTCGTGCCGGAGTTACCGGGCATGAAGGTGCGGAGGAGCAGCGTTTTATCCGCCGGTTGGACGGTCAGCCCCTTGGGCGGTTCCATGCCGCTCGGGAGTGGCAGACCTTGGCCCAGGCTGAAGTAGGCCCACATCGCTTCGATTTGCTTGTCGCCGTCCCCGTCGTACACGGACGTCAGCAGGGCTTTTCCGTCAATGAAGTTCGAGGGCATTTTCGTGCCAGGTGCGAGGCGTTGCGGTTGGTGCATCCAGCGATTGAACCAATCGATGCGAACCCGCTCGTGGGTGCGTGCCAAGTCTGGGCCACGGGTGCCACCACCGGTGATACCGCTGATGTCGTGGCAACTGATGCAGCCCATGCCGTCCTTACCGGCGAGCTTACGGCCAGCAGCGATTTTCTCCTGTGTCACCGGCACTTGGCCGAGGCTATCGTCGGCGGCGATCCCTTCGATCTCGGGCAAGCCTTGCAGCAGGTGGCCGATGTTGGCTTCGCCGTATTGAGGCATCCGTAGGCCCATCCACGGACGTGCCCGGCCGCCTTCGATGAGAACCTTGCGTAGCCAGCTGGTCCGCACTTTGTGGCCAACCCCTGTCAGCCGCGGCGGGGCGACATCATCCGCGTTCTCCGCCGATTCGAGGGCTTTCATCTTCGTAGCCAAGGTCTCGTCGATGCCGCCTTCGCCATCCTTGTTGTGGCAGTTCAAGCAGTTGAAGCGCTTCATCGCGGCTTTGGTTTGGTAGTGGAGTGGGGCTGGTTTTTCAGCCTCACGGACGAAGTCACTCAAGGCTGTGCGTTGGTTCGCGCTGAGTTTGTAGACCGGCACCTTGGCGACATCGGGCTTGTCACTGAGGCAGCCAGTCGTCGGCTTCTCACGGATCGCATCGAGCTTCGGTCCGGCGAGGCTCGGCTTCACAGCATCGACCGCATGGCAATTGACACAACCCTTCGAGACAAACAACTTTGCCCCCGCGGCCTTCCAGCCTTCGGCCGGTTTCTGGGCGGGTTCGGGGGGCATCTTGGTCGAGAGTTTGTCATCGGTGTAGCGAGCCAAGTAGCGGGCGATGTCCCGGGCTTCGTCGCCACTGAGGTTCAAGTTGGGCATCCGGCCATGCGGGTTGCTCTCTTGAGGATTGGCCAGGAATTTGGCCAATGGTTCGGCTGTCGTCTTACTGCCAACATGCCCCAAGACGTACAGCCCTTGCGGAGTGGCAGTGCCCAGTGAGTAGTAACTATCTTCGGGTTTGAGTTCGGGCTTCTCGTCCTCGTCGTCCTCGGCTTTTTTCTTCGGCTTTGGTGGAGTGGTCACTTGGTCGCCGTGGCAGGTCGCACAGCCTGCGGTCAGAAAGAGCTTCTGGCCATTGCCAATCGATCGTGAAAGCTCCGCCTTGTTCGGTTCTTTCGCTTTGGATGGGTTGCCCAAGCTGGTGAGATAAACGACCATCGCGTAGCGCTCCGCTTCGCCTGTGGCGTCGTCGGTGAACATCTTCGGCATGACGGTGTTGGGCCTTAGGGCGTGGGGATCTTTGAGCCAAGCATCGAGCCAGCCAGCGTTGGTGCGCTCGGCGATCTTGCTGAGGTTTGGCCCGGTGCGTTCGGCGAACTTGGTTTCGGAATTGTGGCACTTCACGCAGCCATGCTCTTCGAACAGGAAGCGGCCATGCGTCGTGCTCACATCGTTGAGGTGGCTCTCTGGCCGTTGCTTGGGCAGGTGGCCAAAGAAGAAGTACGGGACTGGCTCCATGCGGAAGCCAGGGCCTCGCCATTGCAGGGCGAGTTGCAACTTCTCGGGCTTCGTGCGGGTGAGCTGTACGGTGAAGATTTGGATGCCAGCTTCCAATTCCACAGCCGGGCGAATGGTGCCCGAGTTGGTATCGTTGCTCTCGGCTTCGAAGACGACCTTCTCGCCGATCATGACTTTGGCCCGGCCGACCAACGTCGCTTGGAATTGGTACTGCCCCGGCTGGACGATGTTGATCGCCCCAGTCCATGTCACGGTGTCCGCACCCGTGGTGGCCAAGTA
Organism: Fimbriiglobus sp.; assembly: GCA_051659845.1. GTDB lineage: Bacteria > Planctomycetota > Planctomycetia > Gemmatales > Gemmataceae > Fimbriiglobus. Next base: position 53,718 of record JBOFPH010000006.1, read on the forward strand.
AGCGACACCCGGTTCGATGCGAGACTTACCTTGGCTCGTCATCACGAGACCCGGTTTCAAGTCCGATCGTTGAATGGGTTGAGCCGTAACGGAGAGACCCATCGCGAACCAAATCACCCCAAGCAGAACACCACGCATCGCTCACCCTCACTGGCAGTAAAGGGATTATCCGTAAGACCACGAAAATCGCAAGGTCAGCGGCGAACCTCGATCGGTTCTCAAATCTGGGCCTTGCCCCTAGAGGCTGTTATTGACTTACGGTTCGAGTCGTCTGAGTATTAGTATCACATAGGCTAGCCAGTGCATGTTTCCTAGGACACCCGAGAGACGTTCATAATCTCGGGTCAACCGTCGGAAACGACCCAGCCAGCCGAATGTCCGCTCCACCACCCAGCGGCGAGGCAGCAATACAAAACCCTTCTTCGTTGTTGGATGTTTCACCACTTCCAACTGGATCCCTTCAGCCTTCGCTGCTTCGGCAGCCGCTTCGCCTGTATACCCCTGATCCACGTAGGCCAACTCCACCGTGCATCCCGTCGCCTCTTGAACCTTCGCGGCCAACTCACCCACTTGAGCACGCTCTTGCTCGTTCGCAGGCGTCACCATCAAGGCCAACAGATTCCCCAGAGTATCCACCGCAATATGCACTTTCGAGCCTTTTTTCTTCTTGGCACCATCGTAGCCAGCACGATCACCACTCTCCGGAGTCGACTGCAACGTGCGACCATCCAAAATGACTGCGGTAGGCTGCGCTTCACGCTCCTCGACCAGCCGCACGATTGCCCGCAGGTCATGAGCCATCGCCTCGAAGACCCCAGCATCAAACCAACGTCGGGCCTGTTGGTACACGACAGTCCAATGGGGTAAGTCATTCGGCATCATCCGCCACTGACAGCCCGTTTTGATCACATAGCGAATACCGTTGAAAACCTCACGCATATCGTGGGCGCGTTGTGGAGCGTCGGTACGCATCAGGGTCAGATAGGGGAGAACAAACTCCCATTCCAAATCTGAAACATCGCTTGAGTAAGACTTCCGTGTCGTTTCCATGACCGTAAAGTCTGCAAAATCAAGGAGAAAAGTCAATAACAGCCTCTAGGTTCGGGCTGAGCCAAGATGTCAGAACCCCGGAGTTCGCTTGCCCAAAGCGGGATCGCCTGTATAAAGCCTGTTGGAAAAGTAGGTGATCTGAGGTCCGGGGTGCAATGCAGTTCCAACTCATCGACAGAATCGATGCTCACGAGCCAGGGAAGTTCTTGCGGGGCTGCAAGTTCTTGGCTTTGGGAGAAGAATACCTGGCGGACCATTTCCCACGTTTCCCCGTGATGCCGGGTGTACTGATGCTGCAAACTCTGGTTGAGGCAGCGTCTTGGCTTTGGCGAATCACCTCCAACTACGAACACTCGGTCGTCGTCCTTCGGGAAGTCAAAAACGTCAAATACGGCACATTCATGCTCCCCGGTCGGAGGATGGACATTGCCGTCGATTGGCACAAACAGGATGGCGACTCGGTCACGTTTAAAGGCAAAGCCAGCGACGACGCCGGCCAGCAGACCATTGCGGCGATGTTTACCTTGCACGCCTACAACCTCAAAGACCGTGGCCCAGCGGGGGCTGCGGCGGATGACAAGATCCGATCCTACCTGCGGGAGCGCTGGCCGCTCCTGTGTGGCGAACTTCGTACTCCCCTGACTCGGACAAGCTCATGACTCTCCCAGACCAAGTCGCCCTCGTGACCGGCGGTAGCCGGGGTATTGGCAAAGCCATCGTGCTGCAACTGGCCAAGGCCGGCGCCAAAGTCGCCTTCGTGTACCGTTCCAAACAAGCCGAGGCCGAGGCTCTCGTTGCCGAAGTCGCGGCGATGGGCGGAACCGCCAAAGCCTGGCAAGGCGACGTCGCGGACCCCGAGACGGCCAAGAAGGTCGTTGACGGTGTGATCGCCGACTGGGGCCGCCTCGATATCCTCGTGAACAACGCGGGCATCATCAAAGACGGGCTGTTCGTGCGGATGGAAGCCACAGCCTGGAAAGATGTCCTGAACGCCAACTTGGATGGCACGTTCTACTTTTGCCGCGCCGTGACGGACCAAATGGTCTTCAAGCAACGCAGCGGCCGGATTGTGAACATCTCCAGCGTCGCCGGTTCGCACGTGAACGCCGGGCAAGCGAACTACTCCGCCAGCAAGGGGGCTGTGAACTCGCTCACGAAAGTCCTGGCGATGGAGTTGGGCAAGCGTGGCGTCACGGTCAATGCCGTGGCACCGGGGTTCATCGAAACGGACATGAGCGAAGCGGTTCGCAACAAAGCGGGCGACATCATTAAGAAGGCCATCCCGGTCAACCGGCTCGGCCAACCGGACGACATTGCCAATGTCGTCTTGTTTCTTTGCAGTCCGGCTGCATCATACATCACAGGGCAGGTCATTACCGTCGATGGCGGCTTAAGCCTCGGTGCGGCGATTGGCTAAACTCGGACTCCCCGTGCCACCCGCGTGGTGAAGCACGTCCAAGGATTTTGCAATGACAACGGATGACATTTTCATTAAGGTTCGCTCGCTGCTCGTGGACGCCTTGAGCGTCGATGACGACGAAGTTGCCCTGACCTCCCGGCTCCAAGCCGACCTCGGGGCCGAGTCGATCGACATGCTCGACATCATCTTCCGGCTCGAACGCGAGTTCAACCTCGGCAAGATCGACCGCAACGAACTCTTCCCCGAATCCATCTTCCAGGGCGACCCGGAACTCGTGGACAATGGCATCGTGACCCCCAAAGGCCTCGACTACCTCCGGGAAAAGCTCCCCTACGCCGACCAATCCCAGATCGCCAAATTCGCCAAAGCCCCCAAGCTCGAAGAGATCGGCGACCTGTTCACGGTCGACCTGATCGTCCGCTTCGTCGGGAAGAAGCTGTCTGTCTGAGAACTATTAGCTGTCAGCTATCAGCCGTCAGCTTTTAGCCTTGAAAAGCTCACTACACGACGAACTCAGCACTCTTCTGCTGAAACGATTTTCTCATAGCTGAAAGCTCATAGCTGACAGCTCTTTGTTCATAGCTGAAAGCTCATAGCTGACAGCTCATAGCTTCAGGAAGTGACGATGCCAGATTTGATTGTTCCCCATGGTGGTGTTTCTGAGCCGGTGAGCCGAACGGTAGCCGAGTTGCCGACGCTGTCGACGACCGCGATTCCGGTTTCGGATGCGGACCTCTCGACGCTTTACCGCATCGCCGACGGGGCGTTGTCCCCGCTGACCGGGCCGATGACGAAGGCCGAATACACCCAGGTCATGGAAGAAGAAGTCGTCGTCCGTGGCGGCAAGAAGTACGCCTGGACGATCCCACTCGCCTTCCCGGTCGAAGAAAGCCTGAGCAAAGGCCTGCAAACGGGCACGACTTACCCACTCGTGAACTCCGCAGGCACCGTGGTCGCACACCTCGCGCTCAAAGACGTCTACGCTTGGAATAAGCCACTCTACAACGCGGCCGTGTACAGCACGACCCGCACCGACCACCCCGGTGCCCGCATCGCCAACGACGATCCGCGGACCTTCCTGGTCGGCGGCGATGTGCAAGTCTTGGCTCAGCCCAAGAACCCACACTTCGGGGACTTGATCCTGACCCCCAAAGAGACCCGTGCTCTCTTCGCCAAAGTCGGCTACAACCGTGTTGTTGCTTTCCAGACCCGGAACGCTCTCCACCGCGCTCACGAATATGCTCTCGTGGTTGGCCTCGAGCGGCTCACCCGCGAAGGCCACTTCGCTGGGGCCGTGTTGAACCCACTCGTCGGCGAGACGAAGTCCGATGATGTCGATGCCGTGACTCGCATGAAGACCTACCGTGCCCTCATTGACGGTAAAGTCCTCGGCGAAGGCGATGTGGATGAAGAGCTGTGGAAGAAAGTCGGTCGGCCCTTCTCGCAGCACATGCACTTGCTTGGTCTCGATATCAAGATGTTCTACGCCGGGCCAAAAGAAGCGGTGATGCACGCCATCTACCGCCAAAACTACGGCTTCACCGACATCATCATTGGCCGTAAACACGCCGATGCCCCTTACGACGACAAGAGCGAAATCTGGGATGGCCTCGCGGCTCACCGCAAGTTTGACCAACTGCGTGGCGAGTTGCAAATCAACCCCGTGAAAGTCGGTTTTGCCGCCTACTACGCCGAAGCAGGCCGCGTCCGGCTCGTCGAGGATTGCCCGAAGGAGTGGAAAGCCGTCAGCATCTCAGGCAGCGACCTCCGCAACAAGCTCTCGGCTGGCGAACTGCCTGACCCCGGCATCATGCGCCCCGCCACGGCCAAAGTGCTGATGGAAAAGTACAAAGCTGGCTGATCCACACCATGAACTCACGAAACGCCCGCCAATTCTTGGCGGGTTTTTTATTGAATTTTCGCACTTCTCCATTTTCTTCATCGAACCTTCAACATTTGGCTAGCCCACGCGACTTAACCTGTCTTGTGTTTCTATTTCGACTGATTTTCCGACTTTTGGGAAGGTGCGGTATGGTTTCGAGATTTCGGCAGGCATTCACATTGATCGAGTTGCTGGTGGTGATTGCAATCATCGCCATCTTGATTGGACTTCTTCTGCCGGCGGTGCAGAAGGTCCGCGAAGCCGCTGCACGGATGAGTTGCCAGAACAACATGAAGCAGCTTGGCCTATCGATGCACAACTTCGCTGGCACCAACCAGGAATCGTTCCCTGCGTCTCGCGCCTGGAATCCTGGCACCCCTCTCGTTGACGACAAGTTCCGCGCCTGGTCTGTGTTGGCTCTCGCTTACGTTGAACAAGACAACATCGGTAAGCAGTGGAACATGAATCTCCGCTGGACGGACAACACGGGCTCCCCTTCGAACCTGTCGATCGGCCTCAATAACATGAAGGTCTTCGGTTGCCCCTCGGCTCCCTCGAGCCGTCGCCCGAATGCTGCATTCACACAGAACTGGGGCCCTGGCCCTGGCTCAAGCCCGGTTCCTGCCGGAAACTTCGGCATCGCAGACTACATCTCGATTCGCCAAGTTCGTGCTCGCTTCTTCACGGGCGCTGGCATCCCGCTTCCGGCCAACCTCGTCGGTCTGAGCGCGGCTCAGCAAGAAACCCAACTGACAGGCGCTTTCCAACAACTCGTTAACACGCCGATCGTGTCCATCTCCGATGGCACAAGCAACACGATCATGTTCATCGAATCCGCTGCACGACCAAACCATTACATCCTGGGCCGTGACTCGGGCGCGAACTTAACCGACCAACTCGGTTGGGCAAGTCCAGACGGCGTGGTCGGTAGCATCGACGGTGCCAACCCAACCACGGGTGCTGTCAACGGCGGCAGCGTTGCACTTGGGGCTGGGAACTGCATCATGAACTGCAACAACGACAGCGAGCCGTACAGCTTCCACAGCGGCGGCGTGAACGTCACGATGGCGGATGGCAGCGTTCGCTTCTTGCGTTCGGCGATGGCTCCCGCCACGTTCGCAGCTCTCTGCACCGCACGCTTCGGCGAAGTCGTCACTGGCGATTAAGTCTTTGTCAAGATTCAACCACAGTTGAGAAGAAGCCCATGACAACATGGGCTTCTTGGCATTCCACACCCGACACCCGATCTCACTTCAACTCAAACGCCGTCTTCAGTGCCACTAAGGCTTCCTCGCCACGAGGCTTTTCGATCACGACCCCCAGACAGACTTCGCTCGTGTTGATCATGCTGATGTTGATATTCGCCGCCGCCAAGGCACCGAACATCTTCTGCGCGACGCCCGTGTGCGACCGCATGCCGACGCCCAGCACAAAGAGTACCGCGATATTCGCATCGCCTTCCACCCGGCAAGTGGGGTCGATTTTGGCCACGACCAACCGGGTCTGCTCCAAGGCAAGATCGAGGCTCGACCGTGGGACTGTGAACGACAACTCCGCGCGGCCTGGGGCCGTCAGGTTCTGAACGATCATATCCACGAGAATGCCCGCTTTGGCGATCGCTGTGAAGACCGTCGAGCAGTTGCCGGGCCAATCGGGGAGATCAAAGATCGTCACCCGGCACTGATCCGCGTTGAGGTGCACTCCACTGACGAGGATGTCTTCCATGCCATCGAGCCGTGAGACGGCTGTCGCACGGTCTTTATCTGCCGTCACAACCGCTGGTTTCGCCCGAGGTCGGAAGCCTGTGCTATCTTCGGATTTCTGCCGGGGGATTTGCAGCTGGAACGCATCATGCACGGCTTCGAGGGCCAGCCGCCCACGTACGGCACGCTTGGCTTCCAAGTGTGACTTCTTGGTATTGGCATCGAATTCTTCGTCATCGGTCGGTGGGACATCTTCATCAATCAAGACGCTAATCTTGATATCCCCGGTGGTGATCATCTTGATATTCACCCCCTGAGCCGCCAAAGCTGCGAACATCTTCTCGGCCACCCCCGCCACGTAACGCATCCCTGCCCCGACGACCGAGACTTTGCTGACCCGCTCCGTGACGGTGAGTTTCGCGCCCAACTCGGCGACGATCGGGTCGAGGGTCTCTTTGGTCTTTTTCAAATCGCTGTTGATGACCGTGAAGCCAATCGACGCTTTACCAGCCGAGCCGACGTTCTGGGTGATCATATCCACGGGAATGGACCGCTTCGCCAAGGCTTCGAAGATGGTCCGGCTGACACCTGGCTTATCCGGCACACCGTCGAGCACGAGCCGGGCTTCATTCGTCGCCAGGGCGGCGCCGCAAACGGGGATTTCCCGCATCCAGTCTTCTTCACCGACAATCCACGTGCCTTCGTCGTCGATTTGCGAATGCCGGACTTTGAGAGGCACATCGAATTTCTTGGCAAACTCGATCGACCGCGAGTGCATGACCCCAGCGCCCATGCTGGCCATTTCTAACATCTCATCATAACTGATGCGATCGAGTTTGATGGCCTTCTTGACAATACGCGGATCGGTCGTGTACACGCCGTTGACGTCAGTATAAATCTCGCACTCGACATCATACCCCGCGAGCTTGATGGCCGCAGCCACAGCGACGGCAGTCGTATCCGAACCCCCGCGACCCAAGGTGGTGATGTCATACTTCTCATCAACGCCTTGGAAGCCCGCGACGACCGCGATGTACCCACTTTCGAGAGCTTCGATGAGCTTGCTCGTGTCAATGGACTTGATCCAGGCTTTCAAGTGCGAGCTATCGGTGACGATGCCCAACTGGGGTCCAGTGAAGCTGATGGCCTTGGCTTCGAGCTGGTGAATGGCGATGGCCATCAGGGCAATCGAGACCTGCTCACCCGTGGCGAGGAGCATGTCCATCTCACGAGCTGGCGGTGTTTTGGAGATGTCCTCAGCGAGGGCAATGAGGGTATCGGTGGTTTTGCCGACCGCACTGACCACAACGACGACTTTGTGGCCCGCTTCCTTGGCCATGATGGCCCGCTTCGCCGCGGCAAGGATCTTTTCGGAGTTGGCCACACTCGAGCCACCAAACTTTTGCACAACCACCGCCACGGCAACACCTCACACAGAACAAGACCTTGAACTCTAACCTATCGATCGGTCAAGACGGGACGGGACGTTCAGGGTTCTTGGGGTTATGTTGTAGGTATGGCACTGCGTGTATCCAATTTACGGTTGCCGGTCGAAGAGCCGGAAGGAAATCTCCCCGAGCATCTCGCACGGGCGATCGGGGTTTCGTTGACGGACATTCCCCACTGGCGAATCCTGCGAAAGAGCCTCGATCTGCGCGATAAGCGGCAACTCCGCTTCGTCTACAACTTTGAAGTCGATCTGCCGAAACAAGAACTCGAAGTCGTTTACCGCAACAACTCCGACAGCCCTCAGGCTCAAGTCGAGTTGTTCGATGAGCCGCCGTTCTCGATGCCAACCCCGGGCCAGTCTCCCATGCGGCAGCGGCCAGTGGTGATCGGCTCCGGCCCGGGGGGCTTGGTCTGTGCGTATTTCCTCGCCGAGATGGGCTACATGCCGATTGTCCTCGAACGTGGTACGCAGGTGAGTGATCGCATCCGCGATGTCAAGAAGTTTGACGATGGCGGAGCGTTCGAGCCAGAGAGCAATTACTTGTTCGGCGAAGGCGGCGCGGGGACGTTCTCGGATGGCAAGCTGACGTGCCGGGGGAGTGGGCCAGATGTCATGCGGGTGCTTGAACTCTTCGCGGAGTGCAAAGGCCAACAGCCTGGCAAGCCGAGCATCCTGTACTACCACCGCCCGCACTTGGGCAGCAACCGGTTGCCGGCGGTCGTGAAATCGATTCGCCAGAAGATTGAGAAATTCGGCGGCGAAGTGCGCTTCCACACGAAGGTCGAAGACATCGTCTACGACGAAACCGGGCTGAAGGGCGTGATGACTTCGTCCGGGTTCATTGACACATCCGTGGTGATCGTCGCCATCGGCCACAGTGCACGGGATACCTTCCGGATGCTCGCGGCCCGCAAGATTCCGATGAGCCAGAAGGCATTCCAGTTCGGCGTGCGGATCGAGCATCATCAATCCGTGATCAACGAAGTCCAGTATGGCCCTAAGCACTCTCGCTACGAGGAGAACCTCGGCAATGCCGACTATTCGCTCGTGGCCAACGGGCAGAATGGTGTCCAGGATCTGTTCACGTTCTGCATGTGTGCGGGGGGATACATCATCCCGAGTGTGTCGCAGGAGGGTTACTTCTGTACCAACGGCATGAGCCTCTCGAAACGCGATTCGGTGTATGCGAATAGCGGCCTCGTCGTCACCGTGCCCACGGCGCACTTCGGCAGCGACGATGTCTTGGCTGGGATGCGGCTGCAAGAGAAGTACGAAGCGAAGGCGTTTGAACTCGGTCGTGGCGGCTATGCCGCACCGGTCCAGCGGGCGCGAGATTTCCTGGCCGGGAAGGTCAGCACGGGCGAGGTGAAGTCGAGTTACCCACGAGACGTCGTCTCCGCCGATTTGCGCGAAGTGTTGCCACCGGTCGTGGCCGAGGCGGTCGCGAATGGTTTACCGCAGATGGATCGCCGTTGGCAGAAACGCTTCCTCGCCGATGCCGTGATCGCCGGGCCAGAGTCTCGCGGGAGTTCGCCGATTCGCATGGACCGTGGCTCCGAGAGCCGGGAATCTCCAGGGATTCCAGGCCTCTTCCCCGTCGGCGAAGGAGCCGGCTACGCGGGCGGCATCGTCAGTGCAGCCGTCGACGGCCTACGCACGGCACGAGCAGTCATCGCGAAGTACGCGGCCCTGCGCACGGGCTGACGGATGGGGTGGAATCTAAAACAATTTTGCCGAATCAATTCGGTTAGGGAGGAATACAGATGGCGAACGACCCCAAGCGAAAACCACACAGCAGTATCATCGAAGAGGCGATCAAGAACAAGGGAACCGAGTACTCAGAGGCCTCAGCCCGAACACTGCGAACAGACGCTTTGGCCATCCTGGAAGCGCTGGTGGCCGAGGCTAACGAAGCGGACGTCGCGGCCGCACTGGCAAGGCAGGGATTCCGGTCAACCGGGGCAGATGGGTCTCACGGCTCGTACCTCACCACGCTCCGTGCTCTGGCCAAGGTCGCCAGGTCGCGCAGGCCGCAGGAAAGCCCGGAAGACTGATAGCCGCCGAGCGTTTTACAACAAGCCGCGCGATTGTCTTTTTCTGCGCAACGGAGTCGTCGATGCCCTACACAGCGACTGTCTTGAAAGTGATGATTGCGTCTCCTGGGGATGTCTCGGCGGAGCGGCAGGCCGTGCGCGATACCCTGACCGATTGGAATCACAGCCATTCGAAGGACCGCAGTTTAGTCCTGATGCCAGTGGGCTGGGAGACAGACTCGGTACCCGAGATGGGCGATCGCCCTCAAGGGATCATCAACAAGCAGATTCTGGCCGACTGTGACCTGCTTGTCGCAATATTCTGGACCCGATTGGGAACTCCGACGGGAGTCGCTCCTAGTGGCACAGCTGAGGAAATCGAGGAACATCTCAAGGCTGGGAAGAAAGCCATGCTCTATTTCTCTTCCGCACCAGTGAAGCCTGACAGCCTGGATACAAACCAATACGCTGCACTCAAGAAGTTCAAGGACGAATGCCGATCGAAAGGCCTGTTAGAGTCCTACGATTCGTCGGACGACTTCGGCAAAAAGTTTCGTCAACATCTCGCGATGAAGATCAATGAGATGTACCCTTCCGCCAATATAACCAGCACGGTACCACGAGTACCGCAACCCCCAACCATCCCAACCCTCAGCGCCGAGGCAAAGAAGTTGCTGATCACCACAGCGGATGACCGCAGTGGTCGGTTAACGCGTTCCCGGCTTTCGAGCGGCCTTAGGATTTCGACCAACGGCCAGAGATTCAATGAACAGGGGAATGCTCGTTCTGAGGCGCGCTGGGAGGCTGCTATTGCAGAACTGGAGAATTTGCGACTGCTCGAAGATCTCGGTCACAAGCGAGAGGTCTTCTCAGTCACCGATGAGGGTTACCGAGTCGTTGACTTACTTCGAGGTGCTCAGCCTTGAGACTTGGACATGCGAAATCGATCTACTTTGCCAATCGTTGGTCGTATTCTCGAGCTTTGATCACTGGTTGAGACTCGCATGCCAGTGCCAAGAAAAACGCTCGCTGACGATGGTGGCCCCATGGCGAAGCAAATGGTGGCCATCGGCGAATAGCTCTTCGCCATCGCTGGTTTGATGCAAGTGAATGACAGGCCGCCCGCACTTCGCCGCTAACTCATCGCAGTAAACTGCAAAGCGTTCTCGCCCTGTGCTCGTCCACCAAGTCTGGAACCGTGGGGCTTCGGGCATGGTGAAAAATCGGATGGAGATCCTTTCACTTTGGGCACGCTCGATGAGCCTCGCATAGACCTCGGCTTGTTGGGACTGGATGTTAAAATCCATCAGTTTCGCACGGTACTGTTGCTCCGTGGTCACGTAGTTCGCCTGGCGTTTGTCGTCGCTGATGGTTTCGTGAAAGTACGGCATCCAACCGCCTGGACGAAGCTGTTTCCAGAGGAAATCTTGCCGCGAATCCGGGTGTTGAAAGCGGCCCAGTTTCAGGTGGCTCAACAAACTGTGGCGATGGGTGTGAAGCGGGTTCACTGGCGGATGCCAGGCGACTGACAGCCCACTGTCACGAAGGGTCTGCCGGTCACGCCAACCCCAGCGATGCCCAAGACCTGCCATCTCATCGGTGGGCAGAGTTGTCAGGAGTGCGGGCAAAATCTCGACGGCGATCGACCGCGGGCGAACATCTGCCGCGAGCAACCTCTCGAAGATCACCAACTCTTGCATTGGGCCACAACCGGACTGGGCGAAGTTGTAAACGGTCATCGGTTGTGGAAAGGTCATCGCAGCGGGGTTTAGCCCCATTTGCACGCGGGAACTTCCGAGCAAAACAAGATCGGGGTGCGTCGTTCGGCACTGTTTTACTCGATGGCCATACTCGGGGTCGCGCCATTCGGGGTGTCGTTGTTCCATCAAGACGTGCAGCAGACTCAAGCCAGCAAGCCATGCAAAGGCCGCATGAAACAAGGCGTTTCGTGAGCGACGCGGCACTGTCATCGCCTGGCCCATTCGCGGGCCGTGAGGGTCGGGAACAAGGTTGGTAGTTCGAGGTTTAAGCGGGCCGTGAACTCCTTGGCACCGGGTGTGAGCAGATGAATGCGATCGGGGATTTCGGCATCCGCGATCCAGTAGCGAGCATCCACAAACGGCACCCCCCAAGCTCGGACTTTGGCTTCGTGCGCGGCGGCGAGCTTCTGGGCCGCTTCGGGCATCCACTCGGTGAACGTGCGGCTCTCGGGGAGATAGATCATCGCCACGGGCACCCCGGCGGCACGGGCTTCGGCGATGAGCTTCTGCAACGCATCGTCCGCATCCGGGCTGATTTCAAACTGCGAGAAGAGCGGTTGGTAGTAGCTCGCGTGGATGGTTTGCGTCGCGGGGAGTTCTTCTGGAGAAAGTTTCTCGCGGCTTGGCAAACGGCCCCACGGGTCGATCGTGGACCACATCGCATCTCGACGATCTCGGTTCGGCAACCAACGCGGGAAGACTTGGTTGAGCCAGTTCCGGCGTTGCACACGCCAGGGTTCCCAGGTGACGTGAGCGAGTGCCGAGCAGTTCGGGAAGTGATCTTGAATGACCGTCTCATCACATCGGCGAACTCGGTGTGGGTCAAACCGGGCGGCTTCGTGATACGCCCCAACTTCATGCAAAAATGGCGGCCAGTATTCGATCAGAATCCCCGCTGGGCGGATGCCATCGGCTTGCAGGCGATGCCAGGCCAGCCGTTGCATGATCGGCCCACTGCCGACGAGGGCAAAGTTAAACAGCTTCGGGTCACTGTGGCTTTGAACGAGGCTCCCGGGGTGCAAGCCCATCGCCATACGCGAACTACCGAGACCGAGAATCCAGGGTGAATCGGGGTGTTCGCGTTGCTTGGCTTTGAGCTTTTCGAGCCGCCGGCCGTACTCCGGATCGACGAGCCGCGGCGGGCCGAACTCCACCAAGAGCAACGTCGAGGCGTAGAACCCGGCCATCGCCAGCAGGAATGTCAGTAAGGATTGAACCGCCCGGCGAGACTTCATCGTGAGGTCTCCTGCATCCACGGGCGTAGAGCATGGGCGAGATGTGTCGTCAACGTCTTCGCCCCGGTCGCGGTGAGGTGATGCCCATCCGCGAAGCCAGCGTCAGGCACGGCTTCAGTGGCATCAACACAAGGGATGCCGAAGTCCTTGGCGAGTGTCGCACCGAGCCTGCGGACATCATCGAGATAGCCCGGCGTGTAAAAATCCCGGAAGACTTTGGCCTCGGGGGTGATCATCAAACTGACACGGATGCCTCGCGATTGTGCCAAGGCAATCGTCCGCCGAATCGCTTCGGGTCCACTGCCGCCGGTCTGTGGGTAGGTGAAGCACTCGGCATACTGTTTACGGCTCGCTTCGAGGGCACGGGGGCGGTCTTTGGGATCGAGTTCTGTCCCGGCCACGAAGCCGAAGGCGTCGTTTTTCGAACCGGTCGTCAGGCCGTATTTGCTCGGCAGTAGCACGGGCGAGTAGTGGTTCAACAGGCCGAGTTTGAAGGTCGCTGTGCTCGTGAACCAGCCTTGCCAGGAGTGCTGGGCGAGGTCCGGTTGGTTCCAGCCGAGGCTCCGAAGGTGAGCGGGTTCGGCGGGTTTCATGCGATAGGTTTGCAACCAACGAGATTCGAAATCGGGCTGAATCGGCACAATGAGGCTCGGGTGGATTTCCAGAATCAAGCCATCGAGTTGAACGCCCATGTCCAGGAGTCTTTGGAAGTAAAGCCAGTTGGTGACGGGTCCGCCACCTGAGGTCCCGAAGTTGAAAGCGATCGTGTTCTGGAACGTGGCCGCGAAGCTCTGAGCATCGAAGCCGAGATGGGTGCGTGAACTGCCGAGGGCCAGGATTCGCGTTGCTTCACTGGTCCCGAAGAAGGCCGGGTGCCGGGTGAGCAGGGTGGCTTTTTCACTGAAGATCGGGTCGCGGATCGGGATCGCATCGGTGCGGATGGCCCAGTTCAAGCCCGCTTGGATGAGCACAAAAGCCAGCACGGCGTACACCAAGGTGCGAGCACTGGCACGGCGGGTTTGGCGTGGGGTCGGGGGCATGGGTGTGGGCACGATGGCAATCGCCCAACGGGGTTTGAGGATGGTGTTCATGGGGCCTCCGCACGGAGCGCGGGGGCCAGGACTTCGCGTGCCAAACGGCGTGAGAAATCCTCGGCTCCAGCAGCAAACATGTGATGCGAATCATAAAAGGCGTCTTCGGTTAGCCACTCCCGGGCAACGAGCAGCGACACCCCTTTGTCACGCGCGAGTTTCCCGAGATACGCCAGCAAGCGGGCGTAACCGACTTCGGGGAACCAACTGCGGAAGGTCGGGCCTTCGGGCATGAGCACGAGGCGAACCGGGATTTTGCGGCGTTGGCATTCGTCCAAAATCGCTTCCAAGGCCCGGCAGGCTTCGCCTTCGGGGGTGTAGTCCGCGAGAAGCGGAGCATACTCGGCATTCGCGCGGGCGAGGCTCTTCTCGCGTGTCGCGGGGTCGACGACTTGCACGGGAGTCGCACCCCAGCCGTGGTCGTCGGCGCCGCGGCTCCAATCGAAGCGGAACTGAAACGGTAACCAACTCGGGATCAACCGCGAAACCAGTTGAAACCGCAGATTCGAGACAGGGAACAAAGCCGAACGCCAATAGCGATCACGCACCTGAGCTTCGTCAAAACCGAAGTCCGTGAGGTGACGGCGTTCATGCGACTTGACTCGATCAGCGAAGAAGAGTTCCTTTTCAAGCGGGCCTTGCGGTCGGCGTGCAAGCATCGAAGGCAAGATCTCGATCAAGAGCAGATCAGGCGTGATGCCATCTGCCAAGAGCCGTTGCAGGTACAGGTGCTCGGTGATCGGTCCCGCGGAGGGGACGCCGAAGTTGAAGACGACCGCAGGGCGCTTTAACTCATCCTCAGCGGCCCGGCCATTCAGTGCCAAGCCGGTGCGTGAGCTGCCAAGCATGACCACCACGGGGCCAGGTTGGCTGGCTTGCAGCCGGCGAAGTTTGACGAGCTTGTCGCCGTACATCGGGTCACGAATCCGCGACGACGATTCTGCCGCGATGGCTAACCCCAGTTGCGTGAGGCCAAAGAGCGCGACCCCCCAGATCACGGCAAGCCGGGAACGGCGGGACCAGCTTCGCGAAGGCGTTGGCATCAGAAGGTGAAGTAAATGAAGGTCTGCCCCGATTCGGGGGCCAAGAGCATCGCCACCGAAAGCGTGAGAGCGTAGCCGTAGCCTTGAATCGCGGGCGGTGTTCTGGCCCAGATGCGATCCCACCAGCCCGATGTTGCTAGCAAATGGCAGATCAACACAAAGAGCACGGTGTACCACAAACTGCGGTTGTGCAGCGGCAACGTGTTGCCATCGAGAGCGAAGGTAAACATGCGTTGCAAGATGATCCACGCCTTATCAAGGTCAGGCCGGAAGAAGACCCAACAGAGGCTGACACAGCTAAACGTGAGCAGCGTGCGGTAGATGGTCCCCAGCTTGGAAGCGAGCAGCGCGTTCAGCCTTGGTCGAGCTTCCGCGAACGTGCGGAAGTGCCGATGAGCGATGAGCATGGCTCCATGTAGCCCACCCCAGACGACGTAACTCCACGTTGAGCCGTGCCACAGGCCACCGAGAAGCATGGTGATCATCAGGTTGCGATCCGTCGCCCAGGCACTGCCTCGGCTACCACCGAGTGGAATGAAGACGTAATCTCGAAGCCAAGTCGACAAGCTAATGTGCCAACGCCGCCAGAACTCGGAAACATTCGGCGAGAGGTATGGCATCAGGAAGTTCTGCGTCAGCTTGAAGCCAAAGAGGTGAGCGGTGCCCACGGCCATGTCCGAGTAGCCGGAGAAGTCCGCGTAGATGCGGAAGGCATACGCCAACACCCCGAGCCAAAGCGCGACGGCGTTATGCTCCGCAGGGTTGGCCAGCACCGGGTCACAGAAGAGGGCCATGCGATCGGCGATGGCCAGTTTCTTGAATAAGCCCAAAAGCACGAACTGCACGCCCACTTGCACCCGCACCCAGTTCCAGCGCTTGATGCGATGGGCTTGCCGGAGGAAATCCCCGGCCCGCACGATCGGCCCGGCCACGAGATGCGGGAAGAACAGGATGAACAGCATGAAATGCGGCAGGCTGCGTTCGGGCTTCACTTTGCCGCGGTAGACATCCACGGCGTAGCTGATGGCCTCGAAGGTGTAGAAGGAGATGCCAAACGGGATCAGCACGTTGAGTGGTGAGAGCTTGCTGTAACTCGGGTCACCGCCGAGCCAAGTGAGCATGTCGTGAAGTTCGTTGACGAAGAAGCCGCGATACTTGAAGTACGCGAGTACCCCGAGATTCATGGCGATGCTGACGATCATGATGGCCTGCTTCAGCCGTCGCCGCTCGACCGCGCCGATGCCACGGGCCAGGAAGTAATCGAGCGTCGCCGTGGCGGTCACGAGAAACGCGAGACTCGCGTTCCAGGCGGCATAAAAGTGGAAACTAGCGATCACCAGCAACCAGACCCGTGCGGAGTTCCACTTCCGGGGAATGAACCAGTAAAGCCCAGCCACGACCACAAAGAACAGCAAGAAGCCTTCGGTTTGGAAGAACGGTTCGGGCAGAAGTTGATGCAGTTTTTGAAAGTAAGACCACTCGCTCAACCAGCGGAGTTCTTCTTGGCGTTTCGCGATCCCCGCCAACTGCTCCGGCTTGAGCGCCACCGCTTGCTCAAAGGGAATCTGAGCGATTTGCTCGGCAGTCATGCGGCCCGGATCGGGCACTTGAGCAAAGATTGGCATCGCGGCAACCATCCTGGTGAAGATCCAGCCCTCCTGGCTGACAACAGAATTTAGCCCATCTTGCCAGAATGAATCAACCCCGAGTTGAGTTGCGGGTATGCTGGTCCAGCGATCAGAATCGAGCGGTGTCAAACATGGAAATGCAATTGACGTGGGACGAACAACGCCGACTTTGGTACGGCTACGCTTCTTTTACCGAAGAGCACCAAATAGAGGTTGGCATCAGCGTTGGCAGCGATGAACCCGAGGTGATTCGTGCGTATGCAGAGTTCGCCTTCTCGCGCTTCACTCGAAATTTCCGTGACGCACAAGCATACGCGGCTCGTAAACTCGCTGACTCTTACAACTACTACCAAAGTCATATTCAAGACGGTGAACAGGTCACACCAGAGCACTTTGGAGCACGTCTACGATTGGAAGGCATCCGGTTCCGGGGGGAAGGCAAGGCTCATTTCGACTTCTGCCATGACCTATACCGTGGCGACTACCTTCATGAGGGCGGATTGGTTGTAGTTGAGACGAGCGTCGACGGCAAACTTCGACGGGCTTACTGGGTGACGGAACCAGACGCGGAAGATTTACGGCAAAAGAGGCGCCGAGTCTGAGTTGTGCCAAGATCGAAAACAAGCCATTCCGAGTTTTGATAGTGCGTGATCTTCTCCAATCCCTCGTAATCTCGTGGCTTTGTCGTTGACCGAACCCCCGACACCCCCGCATAATAATCCTGAATCAGACACGGATGACTGACTGATACCCTTCTGGGCGGCGACCCAGAAGCCGATCAACGATTGCTCGGAATAATGTTCGCCATTACATAGATTCAGTGAACTCGGGACAACGGGACTTCTTCCCTGGTGAATACACCAGGGCTGACACCAGGTGGGCTTTGTTTTGGAAAGCCTACCTCGATCGACGACCTTCCGGCTCTTCAGTTCTTAGAAATGGGTTCCTCCGCTCACGGTGGATTCTCACGGCAGAGAACTGCGACAAACAAAGATGGCTCCCGAAAACCCCCGAGGCTTTTCTCTGGCGGCGGACGGTCAGCCTACACAATCATGCTTGCTATGATTGCGTACCCTTTGCCCACCGGGGGAATGCTCTCCCTTTTTGGCCCGAGTCGCTCCGGAGGAGTGATTCGGATGGATAACCCCATTTTGATAGTCGGGCTGGTGCTCGGCTCTGTCATCGTCACCATGCTCGGTGGCTTCTTGTTTTTGAAATACGCGGGAATCGGCAAATTGCTCGCGCCCCCACCGACCACGATCGTCACGGCCGCAGGCCAAGTCGATGCCGAGGCCATTCGCCGTGGCGAAGCCCAAGCGAAAGAAATTCTCGAAAACGCACGCCGGGATTCGGAACGCCTGCTGAAGGAAGCCGAACTCAAAGCCCGTGACGATGGCTTCCGCCGACGGGAAGAGTTGAACAAAGAACTGGAAGTGAGCCGGAACGAAATCCGCGAGCAAGAGCGGCGTGCCCAAAAGCGTGAAGATGCCGTCGAAGAGAAGATGAAGGAACTGGGCCGCAAAGACAAGCAACTCGAAACCCAACAGAAACGGACGACCGAACAACAGGCGCTGCTCGACAAGAAATCCGCCGAACTCGACAACATCATCAAGCAAGAGACCAAGAAGCTGCAAGAAATCACCGGCCTCAGCCGGGATCAAGCGGAGAAGATGCTGTTCGAGAAACTGGAACGCGAACTCTCCACCGAACTTGCCAACCGGGTGATGAAGAACACGGAGAAGATCAAAAGCGAGAGCGAAGCCAAGGCCCGCGAGATCATCACCATCGCCATGCAGCGTTACGCCGCGGAGCACACCACCGACAGCACCGTCAGCACGGTGGACATCCCAGACGACCAGATGAAAGGCCGCATCATTGGCCGCGAAGGGCGGAACATCCGCACGTTTGAAAAATGCACCGGAGTCGATGTCATCGTCGATGATACGCCGGGTGTCGTCGTCGTCTCGGCGTTCGACAACGTCCGTCGGGAGACGGCTCGCATCGCGCTCACGAAGCTCATCCAAGATGGCCGCATTCACCCGACGCGGATTGAAGAAGTCGTCGCAGAGACGCAGCAAGAGATGGACCGCACCATCATGGAGACGGGCAAGAAAGCTGTCCTGGATGTCGATGTCAGCATGCCGAATGAAAAGATCGTCCACCTTCTCGGCCGGTTGAAATACCGTACCAGTTACTCGCAAAACGTCCTGCAACATAGCCTCGAAGTCGCCCACTTGTGCGGCATGATGGCTGCCGAGATTGGCCTGAACCCGGTCCTCGCTCGACGCTGTGGACTGCTCCACGACATCGGCAAAGCGGCGGACCACGAGATGGAAGGCGGCCACCCCAAGGTCGGGGCCGAACTCGCCAAACGCTACGGCGAAACCAGCAAAGAAGTGCTCCACGCCATCGCCGGCCACCACGACGATATCACGGTCGATAACATATACACCGTCCTCGTTGCCGCGGCGGATGCCATTAGCGCGAGCCGCCCTGGTGCTCGCCGCGAGACGTTGGAGAAGTACGTGAAACGCATGGCCGACCTCGAAGCAGTCGCGTGCAGTTTCCCCGAAGTCGATGCGGCCTTCGCCATCCAGGCAGGCCGCGAACTGCGTGTCATCGCCAACTCGCACCGTACCAACGATTCGGACGCCGCCCGCGTCTGCCGAGAAATCGCCCGCGCGATCGAGCAACAGCTCGATTACCCCGGCGAAATCAAAGTCACCGTCATCCGCGAGACGCGAATTCTCGAAATGGCGAAGTAAGCCGAGCGAATTGAACATGGGGTAAGGCGAGCGGCAGGTGCTGACTTACCCGCGATTTCTTGTGGTTCGATTGTCTTTCGGACCCTTCTCCCCTTGCGGGAGAAGGTGGACTTTGGAAACCCTGCGAAGGGGTTTCCAAAAGACGGTTGAGGGGTCAGCGCGAGTTGGGGAAGAGACCCTTTTCTCAACCTGCGAGTTACCCCTCATCCGTCCAATCCGGCACTATCGTGCCTGGATCGGCCACCTTCTCCCGCAAGGGGAGGAGGGTTAAAACTGCCTGAAAATGCAGAAGACCTAAGGACTCTTGCCACATTCTTTTTCACCACGAAAGGTCTGACATGGCACGCTTCACGCTAGACGACTTCATGACCAAGACCAGCGAGCAAGATCGCGGGCAAGGACTCTTCGAACTGGAGAGCGAACGGATTCTGGAAGTGAATCTCGACGGCATGGTCTGGATGAAAAAAGGCGTCATGATCGCCTATCTCGGCCAAGTGAAATTCACGCGCGAAGGGCTACTTGAACATGGACTCGGAAAGTTGTTGAAGAAAGCCGTCAGTGGCGAGGGCACTTCGCTGACCAAAGCCGAAGGAAAGGGCAAAGTTTACCTCGCGGACTCGGGCAAGAAGGTCACCATCATCCAGCTTCGTGGCGACTCGCTTTGCGTGAACGGCAATGACCTCATGGTCTTCGAACCGCAGATCAAGTGGGACATCAAGTTCATGAGGTCGATCGCTGGTGCCGTGGCGGGTGGCCTGACCAACGTGAAACTCGAAGGCGAAGGCATGGTCGCCATCACCACGCACTACGAACCACTGGCACTCCGCGTCCGGCCCGGTAAACCCGTCTTCACCGACCCGAACGCCACGGTGCTGTGGAGCGGCAACCTCGTCCCGGAACTCAAGACCGATGTCTCACTCAAGAGCTTCTTTGGTCGCGGTAGTGGCGAATCGATCCAGATGAAGTTCGATGGCGACGGCTTCGTCGTCGTCCAGCCCTTCGAAGAGACGCCGTACAGCCCAGCCTAATTCGCAGACCACCTCACCCCCAGCCCCTCTCCGAAGCGGAGAGGGGAGCAAGATTTTGCCTCTGCTATTCCCTATACCCCATCCCCTATACCCTACCGACCAAATGACCCACGAACGGCTCCAAGCGATTCTCGACGGCGTGCGAACTGGCACGGTCTCTGTGGATGAGGCTGTGAAGCAGATGCAGTCTGATGGCGTTAGCGAACTGCCGTTTGCGACCATTGACCTCAACCGGGCATCCCGATGTGGCTTTCCCGAGGTGATCCTCGCCGAGGGCAAGACCCCCGAATGGGCCGAGGGAGCACTGGCGAGGCTCGTGGAGGCAAAACAGGACGCCTTCGCTACCCGCGTCAGCGCGGTGCAAGCGGCTCACCTGAAACAGGTCTTCCCGCACGGCGAACACGACGAACTGGCACGCACGTTTTGGCTCCCCTCACCGACGTGGCAGCCAAAGAATCTGGGATTGGTGCTCGTCGTCACGGCGGGAACGGGGGATTTACCTGTCGCTCAGGAAGCCCTGAAAACGGCTTACGTCATGGGTGCGAAGGTTGAGATGATTGTCGATGTCGGTGTTGCCGGGATTCACCGGGTGCTCTCGAAGCGAGAGAAGTTGCAGTCCGCAGATGTGGTGATCGTCGTCGCGGGAATGGATGGAGCGTTACCAAGTGTCGTCGGCGGCTTGGTCGATGTGCCGGTGATTGCGGTGCCGACGAGCATTGGCTACGGGGCAGCTTTCGGTGGGGTTGCGGCCCTCCTGACGATGCTGAATAGCTGCTCGGCAGGAGTCTGTACGGTCAACATTGATGCCGGCTTCAAAGCGGGCTACGTCGCGGCCCGGATGGTCCATCGGCTCAACCGCCCGGCATGACCGGCGGGACGACGATACCACCGACGGGTGGTGAAGTCGCGGGTGTTGAGTTTTCGGGCATGACGGGTTTCACTGCGGGCGGATCGTTATTGACCCCAGGCCGAATGGAGAACGCTGGTGGTTCGGGTGGCTTCGGATCTTTCAAGCCACCAACTGGCAATACAGGCGGCGACATGCTCGAAGCCGCGGCTGGCTGCGGGGCCATAATGGCTGGGTTGTTCGGCAGTTGAAGAGTCCCCGGTGTCGTCTGCATGCTGCCGGGTTGAAGAGAGACGGGGCTGACGCTAGCAGGCCCAGCATTGCGTGGAGCCACCGAGAAATCGGAGGGCCTCGAAGCCCCTTTCTCAGCGATGTTGCTCGGTGCTGGGAGAACAGCTCGCGGTTGCGAAGAGAGGCTGGATTTCTTCGGTGTCTTGTCCGCTGTAAAACAGCCAACACAAAGACTCAGACCCAGACCAGCGACGAAAACCCGCATCATGCGTGAAGCCCTCTCCGCGCGGGTGGGCGTCCTTGCCCCAGGTGATCAGCCGACCTCATCCTTGAGATACGACGACCACCACCCCGTTGCGATGAAGGCTTATAAAGTGCCTGTCAACAACTTGCAAGGCCGAGTTACTTCGGCATTGGCGCTGGTGCTGCGGCGGCTGGTGTCGGTGTTGCAACCGAAGGCACTGGCGTGATCGGAGCAGGAGCTGCCCCACCGCGACGCATGGTCCCTTCGGGATCTTGCATCGAGTCCAGTTCCTTCTGCAGTGGGAAGTTTGGAGTCGGTGGGAAGTATTGAGGCGAGTGGTTCAGGTAGTTCGGCGAAGGCAAGGTCAGCCCACCGAAGCTCGCTGGGGTGTTTTGGCAACCCGTTGTGGTTGTCAGCATGGCCCCCACGGCCGTAGCGGCCAACACGGCGGGCAATTTCTTACCGATCATTTTTAAGAGGCTCATCGCACACTACCCCCGTGTCTACCGCCTAGTATCCACCCGGAACCCAGGCACTCTAGTTCGTTACCGGATTTATCGACGATTCTGGCAGTGAGGTTTAGGGGATTTTGGAAAAAGAGTCTCAAGACAGCGATTCAAAGGCTTGATGCAGATGAAAAAGCAACCTCACCCCCATCCCCTCTCCGAAGAGGCTTGGATATGGTCACATCTCCGATTTCCAAAGGCAACCTCATCCCCCCAACCCCCTTCTCCGAAACGGAGAAGGGGGAGAAAAACCTATGAAAACAAGACGTTTTCGCAATTTTCTGGCTCCCCTCTCCGTTTCGGAGAGGGGTTGGGGATGAGGTTGACTTCAGAGCGGCGGACGTTCCGCGGGAAGAGTTGGCGGTGTCGGAGTGGTGGGTGCGGGTGGTATGGTCCGTGGGCTGGCTTTCGGGGTCGGAGGTTCGGTTTCGCCACGGATGACAGGACTCGTCCGCGAGGCCGGGTGGGTCGCACCGGGCAATTCTGGGGTTTCTGGAAGTTTGGGTTCGATCAACTCGCCGACCAGCTTGCCGCCTGTGTCTTTCGGCAAATCGAACTTGGCCGGTGGTTTCACAGGAGCCGAGGTGACCGGCGTGGTCGCAGGAGTCGTCGGGGGAGTTGCCAAAACTGGAACAGGCACCGACGTCGGGGGAGTGGAACTGCTGCAGCCCGCCAGCAGAAGTAAGCCAAGCCAGGATGCGGTGCGACGAGCCATCTCGATTCCCCGAAGTGCGAAGCCGGACATTCCCTATAACATAGTGTGTACCGGATATTGTTCGACGACTTGAGGCGACATCCATGACGGAATTGGGGATCGGTGCGGGGCTGGGTGCCCTACTCGTGGGCTTTCTCTTGGCCGTGGCCGCGATCGCGCGGGCCGGGAGTGTCAACAACGTCTTCCTGGGCCTGACCGTCGCGGGGCGATCCAGAATCGACCCTGCCTTTCAAACCAAACTCAACGCCATCCTCGCCGGGGGTGATGTTCCCGTGTCGGCCACGGTGCCTCAACCCGTGACGGCCATCAGTCCACCGCCAGTGGCGAAAGTCGAAAAGCCGATCACGCCACTGGCTCCACCGCCGCCACCAAAACCTACCGGCGAAGCCGTGCGGCTGTTGGCTCTCTTGCAGAACGAAGCTCGCCTCGTGGACTTCCTGTTGGAAGACATCAGCTCCGCCGCGGATGCCCAGATTGGCCAAGCCGTCAAAGAGATTCACAAGAAGGCCGGGAAGGTTTTGAAAGACCATCTCACGCTCACGGTTGTCATGGGCGGCAACGATGGGGACACGGTGACTGTGGCGGCAGGCTTCGATCCCTCGGCGGTGCGGATGATTGGCAACGTCACCGGTCAGCCCCCCTTCACTGGCACGCTCATGCACCCCGGTTGGCGGGTCAAGGAAGTCAAACTCCCGGCCCTCGCCGAGGGAGCTGATGCCTACATCCTCCAACCTGCTGAAGTCGAACTGGCCTGATTTCGAAATCTTCAATCTTTATCCCTGGAATTCTTCCATGACAGAACCCCTGCCTACGGACCTGTTGAAGCCGGCCTATCGCCGTGTACTTTTGAAACTCAGCGGCGAAGCCTTCGGCCCAGCGGGGAAGAACGGCATCGGCCTGCCCGAGACGATGGACATTGCCTTGCAACTGAAGCGAGTCACCCAGATGGGCGCTGAGCTAGCGATCGTCGTCGGCGGCGGGAACCTATTGCGTGGTGCTCAGTTTGCCGGCGGTCCGGATGCCAGCAAGAACCCCAACAAGATCAAGCCCGCCACCGCGGACACGATGGGCATGCTTGCGACCGTCATGAATGGCCTCGCTTTGCAGGACACACTCGAAGGTCTCGGCGTCGAGACCCGGCTAATGTCCGCGATCCCGATGGACAAAGTCTGTGAGCCGTTCATCCGCCGTCGGGCGATCCGGCACTTGGAAAAGAAGCGCGTCGTCATCCTCGCCGGCGGCACCGGTAACCCCCACGTGACGACCGACACTGCCGCCGCATTGCGTGGCCGGGAGATCGAAGCCAACATCCTGTTGAAGGCCACCAAAGTCGATGGCGTCTACGACTCCGACCCCGATAAGAACCCGCATGCCACGAAGTACGACAAGCTCAGCTACAAGAAAGTGATCGAAGACCGCCTGAAGGTCATGGACATCGGAGCCTTCGAGCACTGCATGGAAGTGAAGCTCCCAATTCTCGTCTTCGACTTCAAAGTGCCCCGCTCCATCGAACGCGCGATCTCCGGCGAAAAGATCGGCACCATCGTCGGGGACTAATCCTAGGTTATCCGACTGTATCCACGAAGCTCATTGCCATCTTCAAAGACTTCGAGCCAAGGCTCGGAGTCTCGGATGGTCAGCAGCATCAAGGGTTTCTCGACAAGCTCATACCAACTTTCATCGAACATGACGCTCCAGCCGCCAAGCATGGCGAAGAACTCCTCGTCATGCAAAAATGGATGCTCAGAACGGAAGTTCCTCTCATACGCATCAATCGGCTCGCGATCCGGAAAGTTGTAGTACCCTAACGCTGGGTTCCAGTCATTCGCTGACAACCATTTCTGTACCTTTTCACTGCCAAACCAAAAGACTGCATCCATAGGAGGCAAACACTCAATCCGATGGGCATATAGTTTCTCACCTTCGGCGTCATGCGGAAGAGAAACTGCACCATCATGCACAACAGCTACATCGTGGTAGCGATCACTATCTTCTAGACACAGATAGACGCTGATCACTCCGGTACGATGTTGGGGATTGTTCGGGATCACACTCGGATCGAAAGAGATCCAATGTTCCCAGATACCAGGCGGTGGTCGCACGACGCCGGCCCCCCTCCAGTAACCAACATATTCCTCGCCCTCATTAGAAAGAACAACAGCGGGACGGACCAATGTTCGAGCCTCTTCCATGAGTTCGGCGAAAGTGATCCTGGCTTTCGGGACGACGGGAGGTTGTGTCGAGCGGATTTTATCCTGTTTCCAGCTTTCACTGTGCTGGTACTTGAAAGAACCGAACAGAGTTGCCACATCTGGAAATGAAGCACGTACCGCGTTCAACGAGATGGATTCCACGGCAGGATTCCGTCTCCTCACGTTGATGAGGTGCAGAGATTCGCTCGTGGACTGACCGAATAGGAACAGGTGATTGGGCCAGCTCGTTCGGTACTCCCTCGGAAACTTGACGAACTGGCTTGGCTGATTTCGCACTCTCATATTCAGGTCGATGATCATATCGACATCGCTAAAAAACATGAGGTGTGCTTGATTCTCCCAGGCTGGCCAGTGCTTCAATTCCTCTGGGAATTCTAACATCAAATCCACGTAAACTTTCGGCAATTGGATGCCCAGTGTTTCTTGAATTCGCTGGATGTCAGAATCAGTCATGGCTCTATTTCTTCTCGCCGATGCAGTAGAGGTGGCCGTTGCCGCGGATGTAGAGCTTGCCGTCGGCGGTGGCGGGGGTGGCGAAGACGGTGTCTGGGAGGGTGTTCTCGGCGATCTTCTCGAAGCCTTTGGGGGTGGCGGTGAAAACCACGGCTTTGCCATCCTCGGCAACGGCGATGATCTGCCCTTTGACGAGAATCGGCGACGCGGACACGGCCTTCGTGAGGATTCGCTCACTCCAGAGCGTCTTGCCCGATGACACTTCGGCACATGCCGCAAAGCCACCATCCGTCACCCAATAAACATGCTCATCCTTGACCAACAGGCACGGCACGTACGGTGTGTCTCGCTTCTTCTCCCAGAGTAGTTTCGGTTGTTCGCCGCCGAGCTTGAGGGCGACGGTACTCCGCGAACCGGCGCCATCGCCGCAACTCGCGATCAACGTATCGCCAATCACGATCGGCGAGCCGACCATCCGCAACTCTTTGCCATCGAACTTCCAGACCCAGTTCCATTTGACGCTGCCCGTGTCAGGATCGTAACCGGTGACACTCATGGTGCTGGCATTGATAATCTCGGACTGCCCGTTGCTTTCTCGGACGAGCGGACTCGAGTAGCAAGCGCGGTTCGGTTTGCGGTTTTCTTCCCAGCGTTTCTCGCCCGTCTTCGCATCAAAGGCCAAGAGTTTCGCGGCACCGTCTTGGTCATAATTCACATAGACTGTCTTGCCAATCACCACCGGCGACATGCCAACGCCATGATCGCTCACATAACCACCGAGCGTCTTCGCCCAGACTTCTTCACCGTCGAAGGAGTAGGCCACGAGCAGGACGTTCTCGCCATCCCAGAAGATGCAATAGACACGTTCGCCGTCAGAGGCTGGCGTTGAAGAAGCCATCGAGTTCTTTTTGTGCGTGTGTGCTTTGGTCCCTGGGCGAGACTTGGTCCAATCGACTTTACCCGTCGCCACATCGACACGAATGAGCATTCGCGCCGTGGCATCTTGGGTGGAGCTTTGCAGGAATACTTTGCCCTTCACCACAATCGGCGACGAGTTCCCTTGGCCTGGGATCGGCGTCTTCCAGAGGACGTTGTTTTTATCATCCCAGGTCGTGGGAACCGCATCTTCGCTGATGCCCAAGCCATTAGGCCCCCGAAATCGCGGCCAGTCCGCCCCCATAGCAACCATCGCAACGCACACGACCCCCAGCAGCACCGCACGCATAATCCATTCCTCAGGAACAAGTTTTCAGAAAGCCTAGTCATCTGTCAGCTCCTTGGCTACCGAGCAAAACGCCATTTCTAGGCCCCAGAGCTTGACGACTTTTTGGAACGCTTTACATTGAGGGGACTTAGAGTCGGTAGCTCAGTTGGTAGAGCAAGGGACTTTTAATCTCTAGGTCGAGGGTTCAAGTCCCTCCCGACTCAATCCCCTCAAATTCACGTGAAACCCCTAGAAACGCTTGTTTTCCAGGGGTTTTTTCGTTGGCTGGCGTTCGAAGCAATTCACGTGTTGACTGTACGTCGATGCAAAGAAATGTTCTGAGATCGGTTAAGCTCCCACATCCGGTCGAAATTCCGACGGCGATTGGTCTGATCAAAAATCCACATGAGTCGAAGTTTCTGTTTCCCTCGGCTTGGAGTCTGGGTAAGATGTCAACAACTACTGGGTAAACACCAGTGGTTACTCTCTCCCATTTTTGGCTCCCTGGAGGGCAGCCCATGATTCTTTCACGGATGGGCCATAGGCCTTTGGCGGCGGTGGTGTTGGCGATCGGTGTTGCGGGATGCGAAACATCCCCAAACGCTTCCACAGCGGACACACGAATTGTCGAGACTGCTTCCATTCACCCCAAACCCGATGCGGCCACAGTCCAGGGGACACGACAAGAAGTTCAGCGGCCTGACTTGACTCGGTTGGAATATGATTCTGCTCGACGAGTCTTGAAAGTCTATACCCTCGAGAATCGAGCCGCCCGTTGGATGCTCACCTTCCCTGGAGCACCGATGGGTACCGCGGTCATGAACGAATACGCGTTCCCTGAGACATGTGACCTCGACCTCGATCAAGTGACCCTATTTTACACCACCCCGAATCACCGAGCCTCAGCGAGTGTGACACTCCGCGAGATCATCGAGTGCGGTACCATCAACGCCCTGCGATGACTGAGGCGGGTTCTCATATACCTTCCCAACCGATTTGTAGCCCGACGAGGTAGGGTTTGAAGAGTCACGACTGCTAAGGAGTGTCTGCGACTTGTTTGGTCCCGACGCTCCTTAGCAGTCGAGGCTCTTTGAATCATGTTGCCCGACCTTCACATCTCTGCATGAATCAACGCGATCTTCTAAGCCACCCGTGAATCTGCTGAGGGTTTGAATTTTCTGCCGTGTTCGAGTTGACAAGTTTTTGGGTGGCCGGGTAAGGTGCGCGGATTCTGTGTCAGGATGGTGGTGCTTATGTTGGCAATGCAGGCGGCGCTGCGGAATCAGGCCATGGAGATGGTCCCAGTAGGCCCGTGGGTTTCGGTTTGCATTGTGAATTGGAATTGCGTGGAGTTATTGCGGGCTTGCTTGCGTTCGCTTCTGGATCAGCCACAAGGTGTTCCGTTTGAAGTCGTCGTGGTCGATAATGCCTCCACGGATGGCGCACCGGACATGGTCTCGCGAGAGTTTCCGAGTGTTCGGCTCTTACGCAACCGGCAGAACGTCGGCTTCAGTCGCGGGAACAACCAAGCCGCGGCGGTTGCTCAAGGAAACTATCTCTTTTTCTTGAACAACGATACCGAAGTCGGGGCCAATACCCTGGCTGAGTTCGTGGACTATGCCGAGGCGCACCCCGAAGTCGGGATGTTAGGCCCGAAGTTACGCGGCAGCGATGGCGAACTGCAGATCAACTACCGCACCAAACCGACGCTCCCGGCCTTGCTTCATCGGATCAGTTTCTTGCGTTGCACGGGACTGTTCCGCAAAGCCTACTACCGCTACCGCCGGGAGACCTTTGACCCGGTTGGCATCAAGGATGTCGAGGTGCTGATGGGCGCGGCGGTCTTCTTACCGCGGCACGTCTTTGAATCCACAGGCCGTTGGGATGAACGCTACCAGTTCGGTGGCGAAGACCTCGACTTGAGCACCCAAGTTGGGCGACATCATGAAGTCGTTCACTTTGGGCAGGTGGAAATTCTGCATTACGGTCGGGTTTCGAGCCGAGCGAACGTCAGCTTCAGCAGCCCGAATGTGGCCATCGGTTACGTCCACTACTTCCGCAAAGCGGGTGTGAGCGGGCCGGTGTTATTCCTTTACAAGTGCCTCGTGACACTGGATGCCCCGATCCAAATCACAGCCAAGACCCTGCAATACCTCTACCGTCGTTGCCAAGGCCGCACGGCGAAGGCTCAGAAAAGCTGGCTCACGGTGCTGGGTTTGAAACACTTCCTCTGCCAGGAACTTCGGAACTTCTGGCGAGCCTAGCTGGGGTTGTCGGGGAATTGGGAGGTTGGTATCGGCGTAGTGATGCTGGGGAGGGCTGGGCATGGATGCTGGACCAACGACGATTCGCTTCAACCGGTTCTTGCCGTATTGGGCTGTGCTACAAACCGACTTTCGCCAGACTCTGCAAAGCTGGGTCTACCGGCTCTGGGTGCTGATGTCCGTGCTCGCGGCATCGGGTTATCTGCTCTACAACGTCGGCTTGCAACGCGAAGCTGGGATCTCTCAGGCCGCGTCGATGCAGTCCGTGAATTTGTTGCGTGGCCTGGTGATTGCTGGCTTGGGCCTCGTGGCACTCCTCGCGGTGAGCAGCATTTCCTCGGAGAAGTCGACTGTCGCGGATGCGATTCTTAGCCGAGGGATCAGCCGGTACCAGTACTTCCTGGCCAAGTGGCACGCCCGCACGCTCGTGATCGTGGGCACATTCGGCTTGCTCGCAGCAGGGGTCTTGCTCGCTTACCACTTCATCTTTGATGGCGACCTCTCGGCGATCGGCGGCCTCGTGGCTGGGCTGATGGTGGCCATGGCGCTGATGGTCGTCGTCTCGTGGGGCGTCACCATCGGGGCACTTGCGAATGGCACGGTCATCGGCATTACGCTCTTCTGGTTCGTGCTCTACGGCGTGATCGTCTTGCTCTCACTTTTACCAGAACCGTATCCTACCCCCGACCGCATGCTGACCCGGCTGAACTATGTCCTCCGCGGCGAGTACAACCCGGCCATCGTGACGCAGATCGTGATCGTGACCGTCGGCCTCAGCCTCGCGGCAGCGACCGTCGGCCTGATTGGCTTCGCCCGAAAAGACGTATGAAATGAACCGAGTCAAGTTTGGCTTCACTCGGTCATTCGGCTTTACTTCTTGGGTGGTGGGACTTTCTTATCGACTTCGGTGAGGAGCGCATTGGCCTCTTCGCGGTAGATGAAGGAGCCACGACCACTGTTGATTTCTTTCAGGACTTTCTGGGCTTCTTCAAATTTTTGACGGTCGTAAAGGACACGGGCTGCAAAGTAGCCAGCGTCTTTGGAAAGACCGCCTTGCTTGGCCGCTTCGTTGATGAGGGCATCGGCTTTGTCCAGAGAGCCGGTCTTGTAGTAGACCCAAGACAATGCTGCGAGAACCTCGGGGTTCTTCGAATTCTTGCGGACCTCGTTCTCCGCCAATTCGATGGCTTTGGCATGCTTCGTTTTGTCCGTCAACTCCGAAAGGACGACGGCCAAGTTCAAGGCGAAGACGGTGTTCCCAGGAGAATCTCGGAACAGCGATTCGAAGACAGCTTCGGCACCTGGGTAGTCCTTCTTCGCACGAAGGAAAAGGCCCTTGGTGTAGATGACGTCTTTGTTCGTCGGTTCCAAGCGCAGAGCACTGTCGACGTAAAGTTGAGCCTCGCTGACTTTGCCGTTGTCGACGAGCCAGCCACCATACAAGCGATGAACTCGGCCGTTGTTGCCATGCAAGGCCACCGCTTTTTTGAACCACTCCTCGGTCTTAGCGACGTCGTTTTGGCCGTTGTAGAGGTTGGCCATCTGGAGTTCGGGGAGTTCCATGGCTGGGTCGTCGGCGATAGCGGTCTTGAAGTCACCGAAGGCTTCGTCGACCTTCCCGGTCATGAAGTTAGCGGCCCCCAAGCGACCCCGGACGACCCCGTTCTTAGGCTCTTCTGCGAGGATGGCGAGGAATTGGTCTTTGGAACTATTGAAATCCCGGCGGCCTTCGAAGGACGACCCCAGACCAAGGCGAGCCTCACGAATGAAGCGTTTTCGTTGTTCGGGATCCCAACGAGGATCACCAGCCAATTGCAGCACGATCTGGCAGGAGAGGATCGCGTCGGTGAGGCGACCTTCGGCAAACGCAAAGCTTGCGTTCAAAAGATAGACATCGGGATGTTTGGGGTCTTCCGCGGCAGCAGTTTCGAGGTTCTGCCGGGCGGCAGCGCCTTGCTTGGCAAGGAAGAAGTACGTCGCCAACTGCACCCGTGCTGGGGGCAGTTTCGGGTTGGCCTTCACGGCTTCTTGGAGTTGCTTGAAAGCCTCGTCCAGCTTGCCCTGAGAGAAGAGTTCACGGGCCTTCTCTTCCTGCGGAGAGAGTGCAGGTGGTTTGATCGCTGAGCCGGGGGAGCTTGGTGGCAACGTCGGCGCACCAGGTGTGGGAGCTTGGCCCATGAGGTTGAGCGAGCACAAGCCTGCGCTGAAGAGAGCGACCAATACCAAAGAACGCGATTTCACTGTTTCTCCTTTTGAAGCGTTTGGGCCAGGCTGACATATTCCGCCTGCTCTTGAGGGGTTCGGGGGCGTGATTGCGCTTGGCGAAGCGCTTGCCAAGCTTCGTCGGGCTGCTTGAGTTCCAGATGCGCCCACCCGAGGTGGACGAAGGTGCTCGCGGGGGACAATGGCGAAGCACAGGCTCGACGAAGGATGCGGACCGCATCCTGGGGCTTGTTGTTCTTCAAGTAAACCAGACCGAGTGCTTCCAATTCGGGGATGGTGAGGGTCGGGTCGGATTCCACATCCCGAATCGGGACAGCATCACGGTAGGCCTGTTGATAATTCTTCGTGCCGTAGACATGGCAATTCACGAGCATCACAGCCATCCGGCGATCTTTCGGCATGATCCCTTGATAACGTGACGCGGCTTGGACAGCGGCGGTCGCCGCGGTGCTGTCGAAGGGGGGGGTGGCGAGTTCTGCAGCTCGGTAGAGTGCCTCGGCACGAGCAAGCAGAATGGGCGAGAAGTCCTTCCATCTGACGCTGTACTGTTGCGAGAGTTCGGCGATTTTGAGGGAATCCGCATAGCTCGGTTTGGCATCCGTCCACCCCAGGAGTACCCCGGCGAGACCCAAGGGGATGTTGTGTTTTTCGGCCAACTCTTCGCTCTTCTGGATCAGTTCTGGCAGTTGGGTGGACAGCCCCGAAGCCGCGAGTGCACGAGCGTAGACACGGCATAATTCAAGATCTTTGGCAATCGTGTCGAGGCCAAATTTGTGCAACAACTGCGCGGCTTGGTTGGGATCTCCAGCGTCAATCCAGAGTTTGGCTTCCATGCGAATCGCCCAGGGGTCATTTTTGTGATGCTGTTGCATCTCCCGACAGGCGAGAAGAGCGAGATCCCGCCGGTGATTTGCCACCGCGGCATCTGTCGCCAAACCCCACCAAACTTTGTTTTCTGGCTCAGCTTTCGCTTTGGCGTACATCTGGTTCCAGGCAATATCTGCTCGCCCGACGTGCTGGAGTAAGCGGCTGAACATCTGCGAAAGCTCACCATCTTTGGGGTTTTGTTCCAAACCCTTGATGACTTCGTCGAATGCTCCAACCAAGTCTTTTTGCTCGGCTTTGCAAGTCGCCAAACCTCGGTACGCTTCGGGAGCTTTCGGGTCGGCGGCCTTCAAACCAGCCCAGATCTTCTCCGCTTTCGTCCGCAGGTCTTTGGAGAAATCCTCGGTTTGTTCCGGATTGAGCTGACCCGTGCGGCCCAAGATCCCCGCCGCGATAATCAGTAGGTTCGTGGTCCGACCGGCCCGAATCAGATTGTTCTTGTCCTTGGTCTCCAAGGCGTCGTCGGTTGAGAGTTCGAGCAGTCGCATGGCAGGAGACCACCCCTCGACGAGTGGCTGCGGTTGCAGCCCAGGCCCGGCTTCGAAACCCTCGAGATAACAGGTGATCATGTTCAGCCGGGCATCTGTCGGCATGTTGATGAATGTCGGGGTTTTCAAAAGCGGAGAGACTCGCCCCTGGACGAATTCCCTCAGCATCTTCGGGTCTTTTTCGAGCATCTGAAACAGCCGGAAGGCGAGGATCAGGCCACCACCATCGATGTGGGCTTTGTCCGCGTTCGGATCGGGGAGCGTGTCCAGGATTTTCCGGGCGTTGACTCGATCGCCACGCTCGAGAGCATCCAGGCACTTGATGCAGTTGGCGAGCCAGTCTTGCGGATGGAAGGTCAACCATTTGTCCGCTTCGCGGGCCGCTTCAGTGTGTTTGTTTTCGCGGAAGAGTTGGATCATGGTGAGCCGGACCATCGGCTCATCCTTTGGATCAGCTTCGCCGGTCTCGATCGCTTTTTTGCGGGAGCGAGCCAGTTCGTCCTCAGGATAAAGATCAAGCACGCGGTCGATCGAGTCGAGCATTTTCTGGCGGTTTCCCGCCTTGACGCCTTCTTCGAATTCCTTCCAAGCGTCCATCATCTTGGCCTGTTTGCGCCCAGTATTCCAGCGATGGTAACCGTAGCCCATCGCTCCGGAACTCAAGCCGAAGATTGCCAAGACCAGCAGAATTTGCAGCCAGAGAGCGCATCGCCGCAACCATCCGAAAACGACGGCAAAAGGGGTGATGCAGAAATCAAGAAAACGAAACATCAATAAAGACTCCGGTGAACACGGAATGCCGAGGTCGCCGCAACGAAACATTTTAATGAGTTGGAGACGGTGCGCTGAGTCCCGGAGTTCCGCTTTTGGAGAAAAACCCCGTTTCCACTCGGAATTGTCAACATCCTGAAACAGGCTTATCGAGTTGTGTCAAAAATATTTGACTTCATCGAGCCAGCGGTTAGAATCCGACGTGTCTGGTATTTTTGACATTGGAGGACGGGTTATGAATCTCTCGTTTCAGGAAAAGGGCCTCTGGCTCATGGCAGGCAGTTTGGTGGTCGCCTATGGCTTCTACTTTAGCCACGTGTTACCAAACCACGGGCTGAGCATTCAACCGGAACAGCTCGTGCTCTTTGCGATCGCGATTGGCTTCTTGGTGATCACGCAGGTCATCGGTTACACACTGCTCGGCATCTTTGATCGCCGCACCGAGAAGGACGAACGAGACCAGCTCATCAGCCTCAAAGGCACCCGCAACGGCGCCTATGCCTTGGCAACGGGGGTCTTCTTCACACTGGTCGCAGGGGTTTTCCAGCCAGGGAATTTCGTCGTGGTCCATGTGCTGTTGTTGTCGTGGGTGATCGCTCAACTTGTGGAAATCGGCTCACAACTTTATCACTACCGCGTCGGGGCGTAACTCATGGACCTCGCTCCCCGGAAGATCACGAACCGCATCCGCGAACTGCGTCAACTGGCCAGCCAGATGACGCAGCAAGCACTCGCCGATCAAATTGGTGTCACACGCCAAACCGTGAATGCGATCGAGGGCAACAAGTACTCCCCGTCGCTGGAGGTGGCTTTTCGTATCGCGCAAGTCTTCGCGGTGCCCCTCGACCAGGTGTTTCAGTACGAGGAGCTTCCGCCCAAGCCAGCTTGATCACTCTCGCCGGTGTTTACTTCACCACGGTGACCGGGCCATGGTCGTCGCAGTGGTCGCCATGCGGATGGTGCAAATGGCCATCGACCAGGTAGTCCACATGGTCCCCGTGTGGCACGGCTTCGTGGCCACAGCCTGGCCCGTGGACATGATCTTTCGGGTGAGCCGCACACTCGTGGGCTGGCGTGCAAGCCGCAGGGTTCACCATGGTAATCGGGATGGTGTGCTCTTCGATCTTGTCACCGACGGCGTGATGGAGATGGCCGTCATGCAAGTAGTCGACGTGGTCGCCATGCTGAATGGCCGTGTGCCCACATGCTGGCCCATGCTCGTGGTCATGGTGCTCATGATGTTCGTGATCCGCCATCGCCAACCCTCCGAGGTAAAAATTTTGGGCGTCGATATCGTAGATCGAAAATTCCCGCAATGGAAGAACGAAGTTGACTTGGAATGGTGGCTTGTTTAGCATTCAGAAGGACAAAATTCAAAAACATCACACGAGGGACAACCATCGTATCAGGTTGGTGAAGAATTGAATTTGGAGACAGCGAGATGAGTCGACTCAATCCCACGGTTCGTTACCTGATAGTGTGCGAAGATATCCAGGTGGATCCGCAGCATCCTCGACGTGTGACCATTGTTGGATTAATCAGCGCAATCCGATCGATTGAGCAACCAGCATACCCACTACTATACCAAGAACTGTGTGTTTTTGTTCAACTCACAGGATGTCGCAATGCCGCTGAGGCACGTATAGAAATCAATCACGCTGATTCTGGAGAAACTCTTTTCAAAACACTGACACGAACGGTGCCATTTGGAAATGATCCTCTTGAAGTGGTTGGTGTTGTTTTTCGGATCAGAAACTGCCAGTTTCTGTTACCTGGGCTTTACTGGATTCAATTCTGGTGCAACGAGCAGATGCTCTCACAACAACCGCTGATTCTGAGGTGACAACATGGGCAAGCCTAGTCAAACTGCGGCCGAATGCGTACTCCTAGGCGATTTCATCGACGAAGCAGAAATACCGCAGGGCGTCCGCTTCCACTCTGGAGTGGCCGTCCATGCTCGTATTGCAGGCGAATATCTTGAAGATATCCATTCTCCTGTGGATACTCAGTCACTCGGAGATATCCTTGCTGATGTTCTTCAGCAGCAGCCTGACGGCCCGTCGCGCATCCAGATGATTCATGCAATCACAAGATTCCAGGCGGTAGAATCTTTGGCACATTTTCTGAACCGTGAAAACCAAGATGTCGCCAATCAAAATATGGCATTGCAATGTCTCAAACAAATATTCGATTCAGATCACCCTCGAAGTCCTCAAGGCTGACGCCAACTCAACATGAAACTCTCACTCTTGTGGGTTTTTGATACTTCGTTCGACCCGGGTAGAATGGCCCACCGATAGTGGCTGGAGGTTGTGGGATGCGTCTGTTTCATTTGAATTGTGGCGTTCTGCATGCCGCGCCAAATCCTCGGGCGGCTTGTCACTGCCTGTTGGTCGAGCACGGCGGGCGGTTGGTCTTGGTTGACACGGGGATTGGCTTGCAAGACATCGCTCAACCTGTCGAACGGGTCGGGCAAATGGCCATCACAGCGGCAGGGTTTCAGTTTCAGGAGTCCCTGACGGCAGCCCGTCAGATCGAGTCGCTGGGGTTCCGCTCAGAAGACGTTGGAGAGGTCATCCTGACCCATTGCGATCGTGATCATGTCGGGGGGCTTGCAGACTTCCCAAATGCCCAAGTGCACCTCTCCGAAGAAGAGTTCTTAAATCACGACAAAAGCCCTCGTTACTCCCAGGCACAATTCTCCCACTCCCCGAAATGGGTCAAGCATTGCAAGCAAGACACACGCTGGTTCGGGTTGGAGGCTCGAAAGTTGAAGCTCGCAATCAACGTGGAGATGATGCTCGTCTCGCTTCCTGGCCACACGTTGGGACATTGTGGGGTCGCGTTAAGGGATGGAGATCAATGGCTGCTTCACGTGGGCGATGCCTACTATCTGCGAGTGGAACTCACCACCGATGACCACCCTGTCTCGGCCTTGGCCACTGCAAGAGCGGATGACGACAACCTGCGTCGGCGAAGTCTCGCGGAGCTTCAGCGACTGGCTCGAGATCATTCGGAAGTCACGATGTTTGGCTACCACGATTTCAGCGAATTCCCGGCGGGTTCGATTCCTGCCTAAGCCCTCAGTTCTGCTTGAGACGTCTTCGCAGCTTGCAGGATCTTCGCTTCCCAGTCCGGGTCTTCGGGGGAGTAGCAGAAAGTGATGCCGCGGCTGCTGTTGACGATGGCGCCGAGGCCATCGGCGCGGAAAGCGGCTCTCAGATCAGCGGCGGTGCCACCTTGAGCACCGTAACCCGGGACCAAGAACCAGACGGCCGGCAGGACGGCTCTCAACTCCGCCAGTTCGGCGGGGTGGGTCGCGCCGACGACGGCACCAATGCTGCCAAGGCCCGAGGCACCAACGCTGGAGGCGTTCCACTGGGCAACTTCGCCTGCGACATGGCGATAGAGGGGTTGGCCATCGGAAGTCAGGTTCTGGAACAGCCCGCCGCCGGGGTTGGAAGTGCGGACCAGAACAAAGAGGCCATTGCCAGTTTTCTTGGCTTCGGAGACGAACGGCTCAACGGCATCGGCTCCCAGATACGGGTTCACCGTGATGCTGTCCGCCCCCCAGACTTGGGGCGAGAACGCAGCCTCAGCGTAAGCGGTCGCAGTGCTGGCGATGTCTCCGCGTTTGGCATCCAGGATCGTGAGGTAACCCATCTCTTTGGCTCGACGCAGGATCATCTGCATCGCCTGCATCCCGGCGGGTCCGAACTGTTCGAAGAAGGCCGCTTGAGGCTTGATGACAGCGGCGTAAGGTTCGACCAATTCGAGAATCCGCTGGCCGAATCGCTCAAAAGCCGCAGCTTGGCGGAGGCCGTCGGGAAGGTCAGCGACATCCTGGCGGAAAGACAGTGGTAACGACTCCCAACGCGGGTCAATACCCACGCACAATGGCCCACGCCGACGGACTGCGTCCGAGAGTCGATCACCAAAGGGAATCATGCTCGCACCAGGACGCGGAGTTCTTTCGGTAACGGGAAGCTGACGTGTTCTTCGCGGATCGTCACTTCATCGGTGGTCGCGTCGAAGGTCTTTCGTAGCGTCTCGACCACTTCCTGGACATGGTCTTCGGGAGCACTCGCACCCGCGGTGATCAAAACGGTATCCGTCGGGCGGAACCAGTCGAGGCGAAGCTCTTGGACCGTGTCGATGAGATACGCCGGGCGATCGTTGAGCTTGGCGATCTCAGCCAGGCGGTTGCTGTTGGAAGAGTTCTGTGAGCCGAGCACAACAACGACGTTCGCTTGCGGCACCAAGTCCTTGACCGCTTCCTGGCGGTTCTGCGTGGCGTAGCAGATGTCGGCCTTGTTTGGTCCGACGATCTGCGGGAACTTGGCTTTCAACGCCTCAATAATGCCACTAGTCTCGTCGACGCTCAGTGTCGTTTGCGTGAGGTAGGCGAGCTTGGTGGTCGTGTCGAAGGGCAGAGTGTTGACGTCATCAATGTCCTCGACCAGAACCATGGCTGCGGGTGCCTCGCCCATGGTACCGATCACTTCATCATGACCTTCGTGGCCAATGAGCACGATCGTGAAGCCCTCTTTGGCGTACTTGATCGCTTCCATGTGGACTTTGGTGACGAGTGGGCAGGTGGCATCGATGGCTCGAAGGTTCCGCTCACTGGCTTCTTGCCGGATCGCTGGGGAAACCCCGTGGGCGCTAAACAGCACCGTCTGACCATTGGGCACTTCGTGGAGGTGATCGACGAAGACGACCCCCTTTTTGCGAAACCGCTCGACGATGGGTCGGTTGTGCACGATCTCATGGAAGACGTAGAGCGGCGTACCAAAGTGGGTGAGAGCGGTTTCAAGGCTCTCGATGGCCATGTTGACCCCCGCACAAAAGCCACGTGGGTTCGCCAGGATGATCTTCATTCCCAAACCTTTCAACGGAATCATTCTCTATTCTAGTGGCTCTTCACTCGAAATAACCGCTTTCATCGCCGCGAGGACAACCTCCGGCGATTCGTCCTTGAGTCTAGCCCGCCACTCCGGAGAAGCGAACTGGCGGAACCACTCCCGGCGCTTGCTCTCGTCCGGGATTGTGGCCAGGATTTCAGGCCGGAGTTTCTCGAACACCTGTACCAGCAACACCGCCGTGGGGTCAATGGCAGCCAGGAGTTCGTCTCGGAGTTGCATGGCTAAGTTCGGCGAAGCTCCACCGGTGCTCACCGCGATCGAGATGGAGCCAATCTCCCCGATGGCTGGGGTGATGAAGTTCCCTCGCTCGGGTTGACTAGCATCCGAAACCCACAGACCAAGTTCGATAGCATCCCGGACCACCTCGTCGTTCACCAAGGTTGTCGCACAGGCGAAGACTAAACGCGTCAAAGAAAGATGATCTTTTCGGTATTTTTCTGACACCCAAGTGACTTCGGGGATGTAAGATGGTTGCGGATCAATGATCGTAACGATCGCCTGATGCTTCGCAGCCCAGCGAGCTTTTCTCTGACCAACCTTCCCGCCTCCGACGATGGTCACGCGAACACCGTCGAGTCGGAAACATGCGTGTGTTAAGGGCGCCGCGGTTTGCATCGCATTGGTCCGAAAAAATTTAAGAAAACCGAAAATTGTCCTTGATCCTAGAACTACAAAATACGAATATAAGGCCACATAGGCCAAAACGGGTCGGCGAACGCTGACCGAAGTATCTCGTAAAATCTTTCTTACGTGGGTTAGCAAACATGGATTTCTTCAATTCCCGACGGCAGATCCTCCTACGGAACCTGAAGAAAGACAATTTGGAAGCGATCTTGGTGACGCATCCAACGAACATTCGTTATCTCTCGGGGTTCTCTGGTTCGTCGGCGGTTCTCTTCGTCACAGCCAAGAACACGATCATCCTCACGGACTCACGATATCAAGAACAGGTGGCTCAAGAGACCCGCGATCTCGAAGTCATCATCCGCCCGCACACCAAGAAACTTCCGGATGCCACGGCTGAGTTGCTGTCGAAATCTGGCTCCAAGACAGTCGCAATCGAAGCCGAACACATGACGATCGGTTTGCAGCTGAAGCTCACCGAACTCGCTCCGAAGGTCACGTTGGCACCGGTCGGCAATCTGATTGAGTTGCAGCGAGCCATCAAAGACCCTTCGGAAGTCAACGAAATCCAGATGGCGATCAAGTTCGCCGAACGTGCTTTCAAAATGTTCATCACGACTCTCGAAGAGACGAACACTGAAAAGCAGATGCACGATGCCCTCGAGAACTACATTCGCAAGGCTGGGGCCAAGGGGAGCGCCTTCCCTTCGATCACGGCTGTCGGTGAACGCTCGGGGCTTCCTCACGCTCCGCCGACGGATCGCCCGCTCAACGATGGTTCGAAACTGCTGGTCGATTGGGGTGCCGACATTGGCTACAAGTGCGACATCACCCGGACGCTGAAGTGCCCATTTGGCCCTGTGCCGACTCGTCGCAACAAGCCGGAACGAGTGGGTTGGAACTTTGACGAAATCTTCAAAGCGGTCCTTTCCGCTCAGGAAGAGGCTGTGAAGCTCTTGAAAGACGGCGCGATCGCCAAGGACATTGATGCTGCCGCTCGGGCCGCACTCTCCAAGGGCAAGATGCGGGATCACCCCACCATCAACCTCTCCGAATACTTCACGCACGGCCTCGGCCACGGCATCGGCCTGGATGTCCACGAATACCCCAACATCCGCACCGGTTCCGAAGATGTGCTGCAGACGGGCATGGTGGTGACCATCGAGCCAGCCGTGTACATCCCAGAATGGGGTGGTTTGCGGCTCGAAGACAACTACTTGATCCTAAAAGATGGCGCAAAACGGCTGACGACTTTGCCACACGACCCGAATGCGATAGGATAAGCAATTCACATACTGACCAAGAAGTGGAAGCCAACTGGCTTCCACTTCTGATTTATAACGGCTGAACGAGCAGTTGAGGGGCCAACGTGGCATCGAAACCAAACAATGACAAATCAGGCACTTTCGACGTCAAAGCCGTGGAAGACCTGATTGGCCTGATGGCGAAACACGAGCTGACGGAAGTCTCGATCGTTGCCGGGGCCAACCGCATCCGCCTCCGCAAAGGCGGCGTGCCAGTCGCCATGCCGACGATGATGCCGAGTGCCGTTCACCACGCGGCTCCCCAGGCCGTTTCACCCATCAATACCGCACCTGCTGCTCCCACGAAAAAGCTGCATGAGATCAAGTCGGTCATGGTTGGCACCTTCTATTCGCGCCCGAAGCCAGACAAAGACGACTTCGTGAAAGTCGGCTCGACTATCAAGCCGGACACGACTGTCTGCCTCGTCGAAGCCATGAAAATCTTCAACGACATCAAAGCAGAATGCAGCGGCACCATCGCTGAGGTCTGCGTCAAAAACGGTGACGGCGTCGACTTCGGCACCGTGCTCTTCCGCGTCGAGATGTAAGCAGACCCATTCTTTGAGTTTTGGCGAGCGGCGTGGCGTCAGCACGCCGTGTGATCCGAATAGGGCCCATTCGCGTAGTATTCACACAGATAGCGTAACCACGGCGTG
>JBOFPH010000007.1:0-66291 GCA_051659845.1 Fimbriiglobus sp.
ACTGATCCAGCATTTGCATGCGATCGGTTCTGATTGGTTCTCAGCCGCGGAGCGGCGTTTGCTGCTAGCCCAGGGTGAGCAACGCGAACCCTGGGAGATCATGGGTTTTCTGGTTTGGTTACTCCGCTGTCGCGGCTTCGGTGTCGCGGGAGTAGCTGTCTTCTGGGAGGTTGATGCGGACCTCCGAGGAGTGGTGGACACTGAAGCCCGTCCCGGCGGGAATCAAGTGGCCGAGGATGACGTTCTCTTTCAGACCGACCAGGTAGTCGATCTTGCCAGCAAGAGCCGCTTCGGTGAGCACCTTCGTGGTTTCCTGGAAGGATGCGGCACTGATGAAGCTGTCCGATTGCACGGCAGCCTTCGTGATCCCGAGAAGCTGAACCGAAGACTCGGCTGGCAACGGGGTCTCGTAGGTCGGGAGCTTGCGCTTCCCGGTGGCTTGGAGAGCGGCTCGCTCTTCTTCGAAAGCGTCGCGGGTGACGATCTGGCCAGGGCGGAAGTTCGAGGTCGCGGGTTCGACGATCTTGACGCACTGATTGACGAGGCGATCGTTGACTTCCGAGAACGCGAACTTGTCCATGACCAACCCCGGCAGGAGGCCGGTGTCGCCCATGCTCTCGACTTTGACTTTGCGAAGCATCTGCGAGACGATGATCTCGATGTGCTTGTCGTCGATATCCACACGCTGCAAGCGGTACACGGCCTGCACTTCGCGGGTCAGGTAATCCTGGACCGCTTCGGTGCCCGAAACACGCAGGATGTCGTGCGGGACGAGTGGCCCAGCGACGAGCGGCTCACCAGCCTTGACGTACTCCCCGGTGTTGACGCGGGGGTTCATACCAGCGGGGACTTGGTGCTCACGTTCCTCGCCGATGACCTTGCCATCGTCCGATTCCGGTTGCACCCAAATGATCCGCTTACCACGCTTCTTGTCCCCGATGCGGACCTTACCCGAAACTTCGGACATGACGGCCGGGTTACGAGGCCGACGAGCTTCGAAGAGTTCGGTGACCCGAGGAAGACCCCCGGTGATGTCCTGCTGCTTCGAGACTTCGCGAGGCATCTTGGCGAGCAAAGTACCTGCGGAGACCTTAGCTTTGTCCACGACCTGGACGTTGGCCTTTTCAGGGATGAAGTATGCCCGGAGGATGTTGCCGCGTTCGTCTTCGATCTGGATCGTCGGGTGGAGGTCACCCTTGTGTTCCATGATTGTGTAACGGTCGACCCCGGTGACGGCGTCGCGTTCGCGGCGAAGGGTTTCGCCTTCCTTGATGTCCACCCAGCGGACGCGGCCACCTTCTTCGGAGATGATCGGCAACGAGTGCGGATCCCAACGAGCCAAGACCGTTTGGGCTGGGATCTCCATGCCATCAAGGACGAAGAGTTCCGAGCCGTTCGGGATGCTGGCCCGTTCGAGAACGGTGCCACCCTTGGATTGCAGAATCAGGATTTCGCCCGAGCGGGTCAGAGCGATCTTCTTGTTCTCGTCGTTGGTGACGACGTTGATCCGTTCGAAGGAGACGATACCGCCCTTCTTACACTTGTAGTCCGTATCGACGGCGGCTTTACCCGACGCAACACCGCCCAAGTGGAAGGTACGCATCGTGAGCTGCGTACCAGGTTCACCGATCGACTGAGCGGCGATGATGCCGACGGCCATGCCCTCTTCGACGAGGTTCCCCGTGGCGAGGTCCATACCGTAGCAAAGTCGGCAGATCCCGAGCGACGCTTGGCAGTACATCGGGCTACGCACGGTGATCTTGTCCAGGCCGAGCTTCTCGATGTAGCGGGCCTTGTCGGGCGAGATCATTTCGTTTTCTTCGACGATTTCCGCCCCGCTGGTCGGGTGGATGATCGTGTTGCGGCTCACGCGGCCACGGATGGCATCGAACAGCGGGCGATCGATTTCGTCGCCTTTGTACATGATGCCCTTGGTCGCACCCTGGGTTGTGCCGCAGTCGTGCATCGTAATGACGACGTTCTGCGCCACGTCGGCGAGCTTACGGGTCAGGTAACCCGAGTCAGCGGTTTTGAGAGCCGTATCCGCGAGACCCTTACGGGCACCGTGGGTACTCGAGAAGTACTCGAGCACGTTCAAGCCTTCGCGGAAGTTCGACTTGATCGGCGTCTCGATGATCTCGCCCGAAGGCTTGGCCATGAGACCCCGCAACCCAGCCAACTGGCGAATCTGCTCGATACCACCGCGAGCACCCGAGATCGCCATCAGGTAAATCGGGTTGAGGTACGGCACCACCTTGCCGCGCTCGTCAGGGCGACGGTCGGCGGCGAGGTCTTTCATGAGCTGTTTGGTGATGAGGTCGCGGGCCTCGTTCCACTGCTCGAGGGTCTTGTTGTACCGCTCGTCGTTCGTCATCAGACCGCGTTCGTAGGACTTGCGAAGCTTCTCGACTTCCTTGTCCTTGGCCTTCAGAATCTCGTCCTTGACGTCCGGGGTGCGGAGGTCCGAGGAGGCGAAACTTAAGCCCGACTTGGTCGATTCGCGGAAGCCGATTTCCTTCATCCGGTCGAGGAGCTTAATCGTGTCCAAGCGACCCAGAACTTGGTAGCAGTCCGCGATGATGCGTGACAGATACTTCGTCCCGAGCGCCAGGTCATAGTAGGCCATCTTGGAGTGCAGGATGTCGTTGAAGATCACCCGGCCCACGGTCGTGCGGACGAGGCCGTTTGGCTTGCGGGGGATTTCATCGGCGATGGTCATACCGCGATCGGTTTTGACTTCGCTGACGACCTTCTTCTCCAGTGGCATCCGCACTTGGATGCGGGCGTGGAGACCGAGGCGTCCTTCAGCGTGCGCCTGGAAGACTTCCTTCGGCGAGTGGAAGATCATGCCGTCGCCGGCTTCGACCTTCTCGCCTTCTTCGCCCCGCGACGCGGTCAACCAGTAGCAACCCATGACGATGTCCTGGGAAGGCGTAATGATCGGGTTGCCGTTGGCAGGGCTGAAGATGTTGTTCGTGGACATCATCAGCACGTAGGCTTCGACTTGCGCCTCGATCGAGAGCGGCAAGTGCACGGCCATTTGGTCACCGTCGAAGTCGGCGTTGAAGCCTTTGCACACGAGCGGGTGCAGACGGATCGCGTTCCCTTCGATGAGCACTGGCTCGAAGGCCTGGATCC
Source organism: Fimbriiglobus sp. (assembly GCA_051659845.1). Taxonomy (GTDB): domain Bacteria; phylum Planctomycetota; class Planctomycetia; order Gemmatales; family Gemmataceae; genus Fimbriiglobus. The sequence goes on from JBOFPH010000007.1 coordinate 3,139, forward strand.
CCATCCGGTGCAACGTCGGAGCACGGTTCAGGAGAACCGGGTGGCTCTTGGTGACTTCTTCGAGGATGTCCCAGACTTGGTCATCTTTGCGCTCAAGCATCTTCTTCGCGGACTTGATCGTGTCCGCGTGGCCCAGCTCTTTGAGCCGGCGAATGATGAACGGCTGGTAGAGTTCCAAAGCGATCTTCTTGGGCAGACCGCACTGGTGAAGCTTGAGTTCTGGGCCGACGACGATGACCGAACGAGCCGAGTAGTCGACCCGTTTGCCAAGGAGGTTTTCGCGGAAGCGACCTTGCTTACCCTTGATCATGTCCGTGAGGGACTTGAGCGGGCGGTTCGAGGAACCGAGCACCGGTCGCTTACAACGGTTGTTGTCGAAGAGCGCGTCGACGGACTGTTGCAGCATCCGCTTTTCGTTGCGGATGATGACCTCGGGAGCGTTCAGATCGACGAGCTTCTTCAACCGGTTGTTACGGTTGATGATGCGGCGGTAAAGGTCGTTCAAGTCCGAGGTGGCGAAGTTGCCGGAATCCAGAAGCACGAGCGGCCGCAGGTCCGGTGGGATGACCGGGATGCACTCGAGGACCATCCACTCGCACTTGTTGTCCGAGTCCCGGAGAGCTTCGACGGTCTTGAGGCGCTTGACCAAGTCCTTGGTGCGTTGCTTGGAAGCCTTCTCGCCTTTGAGCATTTCTTTGTCGAGGCGTTCCCGCAGATCACGCGACAGAGCCACGAGGTCGAGCTTGTCGAGGAGTTGCTTGATGGCCTCAGCACCCATGTTGACTTCGAAGGTGTCCCCGTACTCCGCACGGAAGTGGCGGAACTCGTCTTCGGTCAGCAGTTGGCGTTCTTTGAGCGGCGACTCCCCAGCATCGACGACGACATAATCTTGGAAGTAGATGATCTTTTCGAGACTCGACGTCTTCATGTCGAGGAGCGTCCCCAAGCGGGAGGGCATCGCTTTGAAAAACCAGATGTGTACGGTCGGTGCGGCCAGTTCGATGTGGCCCATCCGCTTGCGACGCACGCGGCTGTGTGTGACCTTCACGCCGCAACGGTCGCAGATCATGCCCTTGTACTTCATGCCGCGGTACTTACCGCAGGTGCATTCCCAGTCCTTTTCTGGCCCGAAGATGCGCTCGCAGAAGAGGCCGTCTTTCTCAGGGCGATAGGTCCGGTAGTTGATGGTTTCGGGCTTCTTGACTTCGCCGAAGGACCACGAGCGGATGTCGTGCGGAGCCGCAAGGCTGATACGCACGGCGCCGTAGTCGTTGATACGATCGTAATTGCCCGCTTCCGCCGCTGCGGCCGCCGAGGTTGGTGTTTGAGTGCTCATATTGAATCCTCAGTCAAGTGGCTGGGGTGTGTCTTGTGTCGTGTGTGGTTGTTGATCTTGGCGGATACATCAAAGAGACCCGCGGAGTGAAGCGTCGGTGGGGTTGGCCAACGCTTCGGGGTGTTGAACTACACCCGTTTCTTCTCCAGTTGCATGTTCAGGCCGAGACCGCGGATTTCGTGGGTGAGCACGTCAAAGCTCGCGGGGGTGCCGGCTTCGAGGGTGTTCTCGCCTTTGACCATGCTTTCGTAAATCTTCGTTCGCCCTTCGACGTCGTCCGATTTCACGGTCAAGAGTTCCTGGAGAATGTGAGCGGCACCGTAGGCTTCGAGTGCCCACACTTCCATTTCGCCGAACCGCTGGCCACCGAAGCGGGCTTTACCGCCGAGGGGCTGTTGCGTGATGAGCGAGTATGGCCCAGTCGCCCGTGCGTGGACTTTGTCGTCGACCAAGTGGTGGAGCTTGAGCATGTAGAGGTAACCGACGGTGACCGGCTGTTCGAAGCGGTCACCGGTACGGCCATCGTACAACACGCTCTTGCCGGATTCAGGCAGGCCCGCTTCCTTGAGAGCCGCGCGGATTTCAGATTCGTCAGCACCGTCGAACACGGGGGTGACCGACTTGAAGCCCAGTTTTGCGGCGGCGAAGCCGAGGTGGGTTTCAAGAATCTGGCCCACGTTCATCCGGCTCGGCACGCCGAGCGGGTTCAGGATGATGTCGACTGGCGTACCATCCTTGAGGAATGGCATGTCTTCTTCGGGGAGGATCTTCGAGATGACCCCCTTGTTCCCGTGGCGACCGGCCATTTTGTCCCCGACGGAGATGACCCGCTTCGTGGCGACGTAGATCTTGACCATCTGCTGGACGCCCGAGGGGAGTTCATCCCCACGAGACAGCGAATGGAGCTTACGTTCTTGCTCGTCGATGAAGAACTGCAAGCGTTCCCAGTGACGACCGTAGATCTTCTGGACCTGCTTGCTCTTATCCGGCGTGCGGACGTCGAGGTTCTCCAACTTGAACGCCTTGGCCTGCGCGGCGACGATGTAATCGTCCTTCTCACTGCCGAGGGTCTTGCCGGTGTTCGGGTCCTTCAGGTCCTTCTTATCGAGCACTTCGGAGAGGGCTTCGATGAACTCGCGGAACTGCTCAGCGATCTTTTCCGAGTAGGTCGCGTTGATTTCCTTTTCGCGTTTGGCGATGTCCTTGCGCTCGTCGTCGGTCATGCTCGCCTTGCGGCTGAAGCGGTGAGCGGCGATGACGATGCCTTCGACACCCGATGGCACTTCCAACGAGTCGTTCTTCACGTCTTCCCCGGCCCGGCCGAAGATCGCGTGCAGGAGTTTCTCTTCCGGGGTGAGTTCCGAACGGGACTTCGGTGAGACTTTGCCGACGAGGATATCGCCAGGCTTCACGAACGTCCCGACCCGGACGATACCGTAGTCGTCGAGGTTGTTGAGGGCCTTCGGCGAAACGTTCGGGATGTCCTTGGTGAACTCTTCCTTACCGAGCTTCGTTTCGCGGATTTCGATTTCGAAATCTTCGATGTGCAGCGAGGTGTAGGTGTCGTTCTGCACGAGGCGTTCGGAGATGATGATGGCATCTTCGAAGTTGTAGCCCTCCCAGGACATGAACGCGACGAGCACGTTGCGGCCCAGGGCCAGTTCGCCTTGGTGCGTTGCGGCACCGTCAGCCATGATCGTGCCCTTCTTGACCTTCTGGCCGAGCTTCACGATCGGGCGTTGGTTCAAGCAGGTGCGTTCGTTGAGGCCATGGTACTTGCGGAGCACATACTCACGGACGATCTTGTCCTTCTCTTCGACCTTGATGCGTTCGCCATCGACGTAGACGATGGTGCCGTCTTCCTGGGCACGCACGAGCATCCCCGAGAAGCGTGCGACTTCTTTCTCAAGACCGGTGCCCACGATCGGTGGCTCGGTCACGAGCAGTGGCACCGCCTGGCGTTGCATGTTGGAACCCATGAGCGCGCGGTTCGCGTCGTCATGCTCCAAGAACGGGATCAAGCCTGCCGAGACGCCGACCATCTGCTTCGGCGAGACGTCGATGTACTCGATCTGCGAAGACGGGATCGACCCGAGTTCGCCCGTGATACGGCCGTTGATCCGCTCGGAGGTCATCTTGCCTTTGTCGTCGGTCGGTGTATCCGCCGGGGCGAGCTTGAGCATCGCTTCTTCGTCGGCCCGGAGCTTGACGACGTCTTGCGTCAGTCGCTGTTCCTTGACCTGGCGATAAGGCGTTGTCAAGAAGCCATACTCGTCGATCTCAGAGAAGATGGCGAGCGACGAAATCAGACCGATGTTCGTCCCTTCGGGAGTCTCAATCGGGCAGATACGACCGTAGTGGGAGATGTGCACATCCCGCACTTCGAAGCCAGCTCGTTTCCGGTTCAAACCGCCTGGCCCGAGGGCGGAGAGCCGCCGTTCGTGCGTGAGCTGAGCAAGCGGGTTGGTTTGGTCAACGACCTGGGAGAGTTCCGAGCGGCCGAAGAAGTATTCGATCGCGGCAGACACGCTCTTCGGGTTGATGAGCGTGCGCGGGGTCATGTCCTCGGCTTCTTTGATCGCCATCCGCTCTTGCACCGTCCGGCGAAGCTTCAAGAAACCCTTGCGGAGTTCGTCCGCAGCGAGTTCGTCGATCGTTCGCAGACGGCGGTTACCAAGGTGGTCGATGTCGTCGACATGACCCTTGCCGGCGCGGAGATCGAAGAGGTACTTCATCGCGTTGACGAAGTCCACGGCCCGGAGGGTCATTTCCGTTTCGGGCACGTTCTGGTCAAACTTCCGGTTGATACGGAAGCGACCGACGCGACCGAGGCGATAACGGTTCTGGTCGAGGAACTTTTCCTTGAAAAGATCCTTGGCCTTCTCGAGCTGAGCAGGGTTACCGGGGCGGAGCCGTTGGTAGATCTTGAGTAGTGCGGCTTCGTGGGATTCGGTGTTATCATCGACGAGCGAGTTGATGATGATCGGGTCTTTGGGCGTCGGGATGACGCTGACGGATGTGAGCATCGAAGTGACGGCGCGATCGTAAGCGGTGCCGGTGAAGGGCTTGCCGCTATCGAGGTAGACTTCGCCCGTTTCTGGATCGATGACATCGTCCACGGCAATCATCGGCATGACGCCGGCTTCCATGTCGCCAACCAGGCGAGTGCGAGCATCTTTGGAGTTCAGCTTGAGATCTTCGACTTCGAAGAACTCGCGCAACAGGCTCGCCGTGCTGCCGTATTGGGGATCCATGGCCCGCAGGAGAGTCAGGGCCGAGAACTTGCCGGATTGGTCAATGCGTACGCCAAGGGTGTCCTTCTTGGTGCAATTGATTTCGATCCACGAACCACGCTCGGGGATGATCCGGCAAGAGTGCATGTCTTTGTCGGCTTCGCGCTCGACGACGAAGTCGACGCCTGGCGACCGGTGGAGCTGCGAAACGACGACGCGCTCGGCCCCGTTGATGATGAACTCGCCCCCGCCGATCATGATGGGCATGTCGCCGAGGAACACTTCCTCCTCGACTGCCGTGCCGTCGGCTTTTCGCAGACGGAGCCAAACGCGGAACGGCCGACCGTAGGTCAGGCGCAGTTGGCGGCACTCATCGGCATCGTAACGCGGCTTGCCGAGTTCGTATTTGACGTATTCGAGGCTGATCTTCTTGTCGTAGCTCTCGATTGGGAAGATTTCGCGCAAGACCCCTTCGAGGCCCGCGTTGCCACGCTTTTCGTAGCTGACGTCAAGCTGGAGGAAGCGGTCGTAGGACCGGGTCTGAATGTCGGTCAGGTGGGGAACCGGGGCGGCGTCACCGAATCGGCCGAAGTTTCGTTCGACGGTCGGGGCGATAATTCGTTTGGCCGGGATGGCCATAGTGCAACTCCTAACCCGAGGGAAATATCCAAGCTGACCCAGGCTTCCCAGTTTGCGCGAGCGTCGCATTCGGGATTGCTGAGGCAGAGAAAAAACGTTATTGGTCTGAGATCGTCGTTGAAATCGAATTCAAGGCCGGGTATTGTCGGGCGGTTGAATGAACCGCGGGAGCGAGGCCGGCTATCAAGACGGAAAAGGAAGAAGGTAGGTTCGCGGGGACGGTGCTAGGAATCATTCGAGTCATGGGGTACCATGTAGGGAAGGTCAGCGGATGGAAGGTCGAGAAGTGCACCATCAAGAAACCGCACCCCCATCAGCTTGGCTGCCTCGATTAGATTTGTGTCCTAGATTCAACATCATCACGGGCAAGCGTCGATGATCGATGAACCAAGTTTTCCCATCTACCAATAGCAGACGGTCGGCGCAACAGAAAACCTGAGCTTGTCAGCACAGGAACCACTGTTGGAGTCGACCAGTAAAGTTCAAGAATTCTTCAACAACAAACAATATACCGAGGCGAGCGGTCTTTGACCACTCGCCTCGGTAATTTTTTCCAAAATTCTTTTAGACAGGCTTGATTTCGACCTTGGCGCCTTCTTTTTCGAGCTTCGCCTTGATGTCTTCGGCGGTCTTCTTGTCGACGCCTTCCTTGAGGGCCTTCGGTGCGCCTTCGACAGCAGCCTTGGCTTCGCCGAGGCCGAGGCCGGTCAGTTCGCGGACGACTTTGATCACGCCAATCTTCTTCGCAGCATCGAAGCCAGCGAGGATGACGTTGAATTCCGTAGGTTCAGCCTTGACTTCGACTGGAGCAACCACAACTGGGCCGCCGCCACCACCGCCGCCACCGGCTGCTGGTTCGATCTTGTAGGTTTCCTTCATGTAGCCGGCCAATTCGACGGCTTCTTGAAGGGTCAGTTTGGCGATAGAGTCACCGAGTTCTGCGATCTTGCTCATGGGGAAATTACCTTTCAAAAGAAGCTTGTAGGCCGGTGAAGCATCCGGCGAAAAGCGTAATAGCTGATTCAAAAAACCGACGAGCGACATGCTCGCCGGTCATGTGGTTCAATTTAGGCTGCTGGGGCGTCAGGTGCTGGGACCTCGCCCGCTTTGGCCTTCTCTTCGACCGCTTTGACGATCGCACCGAGCGTTCCACCAGGACCAGTGATGGCCGCGAGGAGGTTCGCACCAGGGGCGAGCACGATAGCGACCACGTTGGCAATCGCTTCTTCGCGGGTCGGGAGCTTTTTCGCCATCTCGATAGCGATTGGTGCGCCTTCGGAGACCGCGGTCTTGATCTTGTACTTTTCGGGAGCCTTGGGGTCTTTCTTGCTGGCTTTGACGGCGTCTTCCACCGTGTTCGCCAGTTCCTTCATATTCGCCCCGCCGTAGCAGAGGAGCGTCGTGGAGGACCAGACGTTGCCCGCGTTCATCCCGAGTTCGCCGAAGATCTTCTTGGCGTAGCTGTTCTTGACCATCTGCACGCGGATTTTTTTGCCGCGGAGGGTCTTGCGGAATTCGTAATCCGTGGCGGCATCGACTTTGGTCGGCTCGACGACGATGTAGTCTTTGGTGTCACCGAAAGCCGCACGCAAGGAAGCGAGTTCCAGGGCTTTGATTTTCTTGCTCATTTATGAGTGTCCTTTGTCATGTGTCATGGGTGAGCATGACAAGTTACACGGTCATCCGCACGCCGGGCGTCATGGTCGCGGCGAGGACGATGCCATTGATGTAGTTCCCCTTCACACCGGATGGCTTCGCGGCGCGGACGGTTTCGACGAATGTGGTGATGTTTTCAGCGAGTTTGGCGTCGTCGAAGGAGACTTTGCCAACCCCAGCGTGAATCTGGCCGGTTTTGTCCGAGCGATACTCGACCTTACCGGCTTTGAATTCCTTGACCGCCGCGCCAATGTCTTGGCCCGCGGCGACCACGGTGCCCGCTTTCGGGGTCGGCATCAGGCCACGTGGCCCGAGCACCTTACCGAGACGGGAAACCATACCCATCATGTCCTGGGAAGCGATCACGACGTCGAAGTCCAAGAAGTTTTCCTTCTGAACCTTATCGACGAGGTCAGCGGCCCCGACGAAGTCAGCGCCGGCCGCTTTCGCCTTGACTGCGTTATCGCCTTGGCAGAACACCGCCACGCGGACGGCTTTGCCAATCCCGTGCGGCAGAGCCACGCTACCGCGGACCATTTGGTCGGATTGCGTGGGGTCGATACCGAGGTTGATGTGAACTTCGACGGTCTCGTCGAACTTGGCCTTTTTGAAGCTCTTCAGCATCTTGATCGCGTCCTTGAGATTCAAGGCCGGCGAGGAGCGGAGCTTCTGGTCCAGGCTCTTGCGAGCATTCCGGGACTTCTTGCCACGACGGGGCGACTTGCCGGGGGCTTTCTTTTTCTTTTGACTATCGTCCATCGCTTCGGCCTTGGTCATCGTGACCACGGCTTCTGCTGGCTTCTCGGCCTTTTCCGGCTCCGGAGCCTTACCTTCTTCTGCCATTCTGCAACTCCTGTTGTCGGCGTGTCAGCATTCCTGACAGCCTCCCACTCATGAGAGTGGTGCGGGAGAAAAATCGGGACCGATCAACCGCTGATCGTGATACCCATGCTACGAGCCGTCCCCGCAATGATGCGAGCGGCATGTTCGAGATCGCGAGCGTTCAAGTCCGCGAGTTTCTTCTTGGCAATGTCGTTCACCTGAGCCTGGGTCACGGTGAAGCCCTTGTATTTGCCACCCTTTTTGCTGTCAGCCGGGATCACATCGCCACCGGCTTTTTTGGTGTGCGGGATCTTCGCAGCGAGCTTCAAAAGCACCGCAGCTGGTGGTGACTTGATTTTGAATTCGAAGGAACGGTCCGAATAGACCGTGATGATGATGGGGAGCATCATCCCTTTGGTGTCCGGGCCAGCGGTTTTGTCGTTGAATTGCTTCACGAACTGACCGATGTTCACGCCTTGAGCACCGAGAGCCGGGCCAACGGGTGGGGCCGGAGTTGCAAGACCGCCTGGGCACTGCAATTTCACGTATCCGGTAACTGTCTTTGCCATCTTCAAGAACTCCTACGCCCTGTCGCGCACGCCGAACCAGGGTCGTGGGTGAATTCCCAGCCGATCAACTCCCGCGGGAGGACACAAGCAAGGAACAAAAGAACCCCATCCAATGTCGGAAGGGGTAAAAGTGTGATTCTAACCGCACGGGGACTTTGTCAAGAGAACTTCAGCGAAAGTCGTCGGCAAGCGAGAGAATTGCTGGAAATCAGCGGTCTCCAAAGGGGCGAGAATTTCCGCCTTCTTCGCCAGCTTTTTTCAACGCGAGTTGGTAGAGGCGCTCGCCGTGGGGCGTCGGGTAGTTGCCAGAAATGCAGGCCTCGCAAAGCTGGTCGTTTCGCTTCTCAATACAGCGAGCGATCGCCTCGACGGGAAGATACGCCAAGCTCGCGGCTTTGAAGTAGTCGGCCATGCGGGCTTGCTCTTCAACGGTGGGATGGTTTCCCTTCATATATTTCGGGGCAAACAACTCCGAGACCCGAGACATATCGATGCCATAGAAACAGGGTGCGACGATCGGTGGGCACGCCACCCGGACGTGGATTTCGTCCGCCCCGCCGCGCTCTTTGATAAAGCCAAGCAGGTTGATGAGGGTCGTGCTGCGGACGATCGAATCCTCGACGAGGATGACGCGCTTGCCTTCGAGCACTTCTCGAATCGGGGTGAACTTCAACCGGACTTTGTCCGCGCGTTTTGCCGCATCAATGAAGGTCCGCCCGACGTAGCGGTTTCGCATCAAGCCTTCGAAGACAGGAATATTGAGGGCCCGAGACATCCCATCGGCTGCGGCTTTCGCTGTGTCCGGCACGGGGCAGATGATGGTGTTGCCATCATGCAAGTTCGGGATGAGCTTCAACTTCTCTTCCTGAGCCGCGAGTTCGTAGCCGAGTTTTGTCCGGGAAATGTAGACGCTTTGCTTGTCGAGTGTGCTGGCGACGTTGGCAAAGTAGACCCACTCAAAGAAGCAGTGAGCCTTCTTGGGAGACTCTGCGAAGCGATGGCGTTGGTAGCCACCGGGGTAGACGTGAATCAGTTCGCCGGGTTCGAGGTTGAAGATTTGGTCGTCTTTGAAACCCAGGTTTTTGAGCGCAACACTTTCACTCGCGGCTCCGAACACCCCGCCATCGACCGACCAGCAGACAGGCCGCAGACCAATTGGATCCCGCAGGACGATCATGTCGCCCATCGCGTTCAGGAAGACGATGTTGTAAGAGCCGTCAAACTTCTTCGCGAGGTTGGCAAAGACGTCGACCAAATTCGGGGCTTTGGGGCCGGTCAACTCCAAGGACATGAGGTGCATCATGGCCTCGGTGTCGTTGTCCTTGGTCATGTGGTAGCCGTGCGATTCGATCTCCTCACGGAGTTCATCGAGGTTGGCCAAGTTGCCGTTGAAGCCAAAGGCGAACCACTTCCACTTGCTGCCATGCTTCCGCTCAAACGGCTGGGCATACGGACGCGATGTCGGCCCACTCGTGGCATACCGCACATGGCCAATCACCGCTGGTCCAGAGCACTCTTCGAGAATCTTTTCGTGCTTCTCTGCCTGCCCCATCCGGAAGGCTTCCGAGACCAACCCGACTTCCTTGTAAGTCTCCAAAAGACTGGGGCGATCCGGATGATAGCTCGTCATGCCGGCAGCGAGTTGCCCGCGGTTCTGCAGATCGACGAGCATCCGTGGCATGAGGACGTTGATGTGTTCTTGCTTGATCTTCTTGTTGACGGTGACCGGCGAGGGTTGGTCGTAGACACGGGAAGGCTTCGCCGGGTCAAAATGATACAGCGCAGCAATACCGCATTCGTGCTTCAACTCGTCCATTCGCACCGCCTGTTTGGGGAATATGGACACTATAGAACGGATCGCCGGGATGCCCAAGATGCCCACAAAAGACCAGTGACAGGAATGGATTTCAAACGATGCCGTCCACCGCTCAGCGGAACTGGTATCGAACGACGAGCTGCCCAGTCACGGGACCGTCGACTGGTCGGTAGTAGAAGGTGCACGATGGCTGAAACCAATCGCTGTAAGTCCGCCAATCGACCTTCCCGGTGAGCCGAACCGGTTTCCAGTGATCCACCCAGACTTCCACAACTCCGTTGATCTCACCGGTGATATGGAATGATAACCCGGAGGTGCCTATCAGGTTGACACTACGGTCACTCAGATCGATTTTACCCGGCTGGGACAAGTCCGGCGACGGGGCCGTGGACCACCGACCTCCACCCAACCCACAGCACAAACCCACGACAATCACAGCCAAAGCACCACCAACCGCGATCGACCACCGAAACCGCTTGTGGCCTCGCTTCGAGTCAGGATCTTTCCGTGGCGGCATCGTCTTTTCCTCGCATGTTGCGTCCTGTGGGTGACTGGCGCGAACCTTTCAGAAATGACTACGCAACGTGGCCTGCAGAGAACACATCCGAATTCTTGACATGGAGCAACACAGGCGGGCCAGACAGTTTCGGCTTCCAGCCACGCGCTAACCCGAGCCGGATGAGTCGTGCGACGTGACGTGGCTTGATCGTCTCTTTCGGCAGCAGAGCATGGTCAGACTCTGAGTCTGTTTGTGGTGCAGCGGTCAAACCCAATGCACGCAGGTATGCACCGTTCAGGTCTCGTAACTGGACCGTGACTGCCAGAGGAACGGTACCCTGTGGAGTCGCATCGGACTCCGACACGATGTAGCGATACCGAGTCCCATCGACCTCAACCCGATTGCTCCCAGCGCTCGGCAACATATCGCAGCCTCCCACATTCCGAATCGCCTGAACCATCGCCCTGACTTGAGTCTGCTACTTCGCCACCAGCCAACGAGGATCCGCGTTGGTTTGCTCATCGGGGTTCTCTCAAGTGCTCTCGGCACCACGTCCGGATAGGTCGCCAATGACTTGGTTGACTCCCTCGTGATCGAGAAACACTGGCACGTTACCCGGCGCAAGAAGGACCGCTACGCCGTCACCGAGAGCGAGCCTCTCGGGGTGGTCAACTTCGTAACGGTCTCCATTCATCAGAGCAACTGTAAACGGCTTGAAGGGCGTACGGTTCCGGAACGCCCGAATCGTCATTGTGAAAGTCTCACGTTCCATGGCCTGCCCTCGGTTTGGTTCAGAAGTGGCTCGGGGATATTCTACCGTATCGCCGACGGTCGGAGAGCTTTCCGTGGTGGCATCTCTTGAACTCCGCCTGATTGATTATGCATCGCAGTCGTCTGTGTCGGTATCCTGGCGATCGAGGTCGGTGATCAGGAGCGGATTGCTGCGCTTGTGAGCCGCGATAATCTGCTTGCAGGTTCTGGTTTTGCTCTGCAGCGATTCTAACTCTTTCGCTGTGATTCCGAACGCTTGGATGAACTCGACTCGACCGTGTGGAGTATCGATAGGTTCAAGGGTTGGGTCGAGGACGAAGGCCAGCCCGACGAGGTCGGTAGGGTAATCGAGTCGGATCGGACCAAGGGCTGGAATCCAGTGATACTCCTCAAACCACCGCCCAGATTTAAAGACGTACCTTGCCAGGTTGTTCAAAAGGTTGATTAGCCAGTTTGGCTGTTCGGTGAGGGGCAGGGGAGTGGCTAGCCGGAATGTCATCTCAAACCCGAATCGGCTGCATTCGCCGCCCACGCTTTCTTCGTCGTAGTAGAGCGAAGAGAATCCGTAGGTGCAGAAGTGCAGATGCGGCACGCCACCATCCTGACACTCGTAAGCACTGATGCCATCGAGCGGGTCCGGGCCGCCAATCATATACTTGATGACGCTTCCCCAATGCTTCGGCTCTTGGCTGCCGTATACCTCGGCAAGTCGAGAGTTTATAGCATCCCAGCCGGGAGTCGCGTCCTTCCCTTCGTAGAGCCGCTTGTACTCATCGAGATCCACCTGCGGAGCCTCCTACACGGAACCTGTCACTCGACAACCCGGTGAATGGAATCGTACGCAATAGGTCTGAGAATGCGAAGAAGGTGATGAGGATTTTAAACAGATAAGAGCCACGACCACAAGAGAGTATTGGGAGGATTGCAATCCCAACACTCCCTGGCGGTCGTGGCTCTTCAATTCCGAATTCCGAAATCCGCATTCCGAAATTCTACACCTTGATGATGTCCTTCACGGTCATGCCGCTTGGGATCATCGGGAGGACGTGTTCTTGGTGGGGGACGTAGACGTTGAGGACGTATGGGCCGTCGTGGTTGATCATCTCTAACAACGCTTCGTCGAGGTCACCTTTGGCGACGATGCTCTTGCCCTTCACGCCGAAGCCTTTGGCGATTTGCACGAAGTCTGGGTACGGGGTTTCTTCGTTGGCGCCGAGGTAGGTGTGGCCGCGGTTGGAGCCGAAGAAGCGGTCTTCCCATTGGACGACCATGCCGAGGTGCTGGTTGTTGAGGAGCAGCACTTTGGCGTTGATCTTCTCGGTGTAACAGCAGGCCAGTTCTTGGACGTTCATCAGGAACGAGCCGTCGCCGTCGATGTCGATGACGAGGTGGTCCGGGTGGGCCACTTTGGCGCCCATCGCGGCGGGGAGACCGAAGCCCATGGTGCCTAGGCCGCCGGAGGTGACCCAAGTGCGCGGCTTGTTGAAGCCGAAGTATTGAGCGGCCCACATCTGGTGCTGGCCGACGCCCGTGCTGATGATGGTCTTGTTGATCAGGCCCTGCTCTTTGATCAACTCGTACATCCGCTTGATCGCGGCTTGCGGCAGGATGGCGTCGTCGCGGTCGTTGAAGGTCAGCGGCTCGTTTTCACGCCATTCATCGATCTGGGCCAGCCATTCGGTGTAGCGGCCACCAGAGACGAGGTCGGCGTTTTGGTCTTCGCAGATCATTTCACTCAGGTCGGCGAGCACTTGCTTGATGTCGCCGTGGACGGGGATGTGGGCGAACTTGTTTTTGTGAATCTCGGATTTGTCGATATCCACGTGAACGATCTTGCCATGTTTGGCGAACTCGGTGAGTTTGCCCGTGACGCGGTCATCGAATCGCACCCCGAAGGCCAGGAGCAAGTCGGCTTCGTTCACGGCATAGTTGCTGTAAACGGTGCCGTGCATCCCCATCATCTGCAAGCAGAGATAGTGGTCGGCTGGGAAGTTCCCCAGGCCATGGAGCGTGAGAGCGACGGGGATGCCGGTCAGCTCGGCGAAACGCTTGAATTCTTCAGCTGCGTTGCCGTGGGTCAGGCCGCCGCCGGCGTAGAACACGGGGCGTTTGGAGCCACGGATCGCCTCAAGGATCGGCTGCAATTCAGGCCGCTTGGCTTTGCGAACGAGGCGATAGCCGGGCAGGTTCATCGGCACGTCCCAGTTCGGTAGGACTCGCTTGTTTTGCACGTCTTTCGGCACATCGATGATGACCGGGCCAGGGCGGCCGCTGGTGGCGATGTGGAAGGCTTCTTTCATGACCCGGGTCAGGTCTTCGGTGCGAGTCACCAGGAAGTGGTGCTTGGTGATCGGCCGACAGACTTCAACGATCGGCGTTTCTTGGAACGCATCCGTGCCGATCACAGGGGTCGAGACCTGGCCCGTGATGGCGATCATGGGGATCGAGTCCATCTTCGCATCGGCCAAGCAGGTGACGAAGTTCGTCGCCCCTGGACCAGAGGTGGACATGCAGACGCTCGGTTTCCCGGTCGTGCGGCAGTAGCCGTGGGCCATGAAGCCGCCGCCCTGTTCGTGGCGTGGAAGGATGGTGCGAATCTTGTCGGCGTAGCGGGTGAGCGACTGGTGAATGGGCATGCTCGCCCCACCGGGATACGCGAATACGGTATCGACGCCCGCGTTAAGAAGCGATTGAACCAGGATATCGGCGCCGCTCATCGGTTCGTGATTTGACAAGTTCTTTGCATCGGCCATGACACAGGATCCCAAAACAGGCCCACAGGGGGAGATAGTGACTTCACAAAGTATACCAACTTACGCATGAATCCCCGCGCGAAAACTTGATGAGGGCGCGGGGATTTCTGGAATCGCCAGCGAAGATTCGAAATCCCAGGCGACCGGCGTTGCGTGAGCACGGCGTGGAACGCAATCCCGCTCGCCTTGTATCTGGGATGACGACGGCTTACGGTGTAGGATGATAGGGCTATCTATACGGAGCCAAATCATGATCACTCAGGTCGATGCCACCTTTGCCAATGGTGTCCTTACCCCGGACACCCCACTTCCTCTCGCCGAGCAGACCCGCGTCCGTGTCATTGTCGAAACCCGTGAAGACTGGACGCCTGAGAAAGGCCGTGAAGCTCTCGAAGCCTACAAAGTGTGGGTAAAAGAACATCCACTCGATTTCGGCGGCACCCAATACACACGAGATGAAATCCATGAACGCGATTGATACGAACGTCTTCGTGTATTCGCTCGATGGTGGTGAACGGACCAAGCAGAGACAAGCCTTGAGCTTGTTGGAGCAGTTGGCGAATTCACAAACCGTCCTCCTCTGGCAAGTCGCTTGTGAGTATCTTGGTCAGCTTCAAAAACGCTGCAATAACAAATTGATGACTGTTGAAGAAATGACGTCTGCTTTCGGATTCTTCCTGGGCCTCTTTCCACTCGTCACTCCGAGCTCCGAATCCTTGACGGTCTCGCTCGATTTGCGATCCCGCTACAGCCTCTCGCACTGGGACTCGTTGCTAATAGCTGGGTGCCTCGAAGCTGGAGTCACAACATTGTTCTCAGAAGACATGCAAGCAGGTGCCAACTACGATGGCGTCCAGATTGTGAACCCGTTCGCGCAGACTTAAACAGCATTCGGAACCCAAGGCGAGAAGCGTTGCGTAAGCACACCGCGGAAGCGCAGAATCCAGGAAGTGAATCCGACACGCTAACGCAATGCCGCTCGCCTTGTATCTGGGATGACGACGGCTTACGGTGTAGGATGATAGTGCTATCCATACGGAGCCAAATCATGATCACTCAGGTCGATGCCACCTTTGCCAATGGTGTCCTTACCCCGGACACCCCACTTCCTCTCGCCGAGCAAACCCGCGTCCGTGTCACTGTCGAAACCCGTGAAGACTGGACGCCTGAGAAAGCGGCTGCCGCTTGGAGTGCTCTCCAAGCCCGCTTGAAGCGGAATCCCATCCACAGTGGTGGCCAACGCTACACCAGGGATGAACTCCATGAACGCGATTGATACCAACATCGAAGACGAAACTGTAAATCACCCCAAATCGTGAACCCGTTCGCGCAGACTTGATCGCGCACCCTGATCACAAAAACTTGATCAGGGCGCGGGGATTTCCGGGAATCGAGCCTCACTTCTTGATCGGCTTGCCGCGGCTCAGGACCAGGACATCGACGGTGCGGCGGGCTTTCTCAAACTTCAGGCCGGTTTGTGCCGTGACGTTTGGCAGGATCAGATCGGGGTCCTTGTCAGAAGCGATCTGTTGGCCGTTCGGTTCACGGAAAGTGTGGTTGCACCACGTCATCTTGTCCTTGGGCAACTTGGTTTCGATGAGCATCCGCGTTTTAATACGGCTTCCCACGAAGCGGACGAAACCTGTCGAATTCGAACTGTATTGAGAGGTGCGAACATTCGGGTAGCCCCTCCAGGTGTCGCTGTCAAAATGGTTATACTTGTGATTCAGACCTTCTTGAAGTGAGTAGATATCGACGAGGGTTCGTAACGATTTCGTCTTCGATTCCGTTCGCCAGAGCGGAGGTTGTAGTTTGAAGTCTCCCGTCACGACGTACACCGTCTCCTCGGATTTTTCGATCCGGAGTGAGACAGGAACCTGGCATTCCTCACGCAGGATCTTTTCGAGCTGGGGGACGAGTTTTTCCAATGGTGCGTCCTCACGGATGACGAAGTCCCCATGAACGGTCCGGTTATCCTTTTGGAATAGCTCGTCTTGGGTATGATCGGGGTCAATCATAAATTCTGGGTAGCTACGCCCTGTGACGCTCCCGACGATACTTTCCACCGTAAAGAGATGATCGCTCAGCGCACTTTTGGGGTTCTGCTTCCAACCCATCGAAGATGTGGTGGAATTCACTCTCAACTTCTTCCCCTCTTGAATGGCAAAAAGTGTGAACCACTTTTCGTTTTCCAGGAAACTCGCGCGGTTCTTCGCTTCCACTTCCTCATCCAACACTGGCCCGTGTTGCGCGGCACTGAAGTCCGCCCGTTCCGGGATGTACGGCGGGGCGACGCGCTTGACGTACTCGCCGTCTTTGAGTTCGTAGACCTTGCGGATCTTGGCCATCCACGCGGGTTCTGGGGCCTCCTTCTCAGGAGCATCTGGGGTTGCGTTCAAGAGACTGAATTGCACGAGCAACAAACCAACTGGGAACATGGTTTCGCCTCAGAGAAAGTGACCGATCCTAAAACTCGTCTGAGCGTACCCGATACCGCACGACACTCCAAACACAATCTTAGAATCCGTTGTGGTTGTCACTTCGAATCGCGGACGTTGAATTCGAGTTTCCATTTCTGTTTGCCATCACGGCTTTGACACCAGACTTCGAGCTGGCCGACTTCGGTAACTTTCGAATGCAAATGAACCGGCACAACGCGGCCTTGCTGGGCTTTGCCATCGAGGGTGACACGCATCGGCGAGAGTTCATCGATTTGGCTATCCCAGTCGTCCACGACGGTGCCGGGTTGGTCTTCGCGGCGAACGGTCGAGCCGAGGAAGCGGAACTCGACTTCCTCGCCAACCACCAACCCAAACTCTTGCCCAGGGACATCCGCCTCGGTGCCTTCTTCCATGCCGAACGGAGCCACGCAGAGGGCCTTCAGTGGCGGGGCCATGCCCGGTACAGCAGGGGCGGCAGTCTCGACGCCGATGTAGTAACTGCGAGCCGTACCACCTCGAATGCGGACACCTTTCCCTCGCCGCACGAGGCCATAGTAAGCAGCTCCACGAGCCACAGCTTGATCGAGGTCGATGCCCGCGAGCGCCCGGACACTCTCGGCCTTCACGGACTTGGCCCAGCCGTTCAGGATGTTCAGGAAGCGGGTTTGCAACGCTGAGGCTTTGAAACAGCCGCCGTTGAAGAGGACGGCGGTGGGAAGAGCCGCGCCTTCGGGGCTGGCTTTCTTCTTCTTGCCGGACCCTGGGCGTTCGCGGTTGGCCAACGATTCGGATTGCCGCGTGAGGAAGTGAGCGAGATGTCGGGTGATGCCCGCATCGGCGACATAGGGCAGCCCCAGTTCCTGGAGACCCATCGCCCGTGCTCGCGCTGGTTCGGCCGTGCGTTCGCACTCGGGAAAGAAACCCTCGACCAAGACCTTTTCCACATCGGACCGGGGGATTTCGTACTTGATCGTGCCGCCGACCACCGAGCGACCTTTGCCCAAGATTGTGACCGGTGCCGCTGACAGCGTACTGTCACTGAGGAGCTGTTCTTTGGCGCCGCGAGCGGCATACGTGAGTTGCTGCATCTGGTTGGAGTCGAGCTTGGTACCTTGCTTGGCGAGATTCCCGGCGGCCGTGTGGGCCACGGCCAGGTCCATGTTGTCCCCGCCGAGCAGCAAGTGATCGCCGACTGCAAGGCGAGTGAGGGCGAGGTTGCCATTCTCTTCGCCGACTTCAATCAGGGTGAAGTCCGTCGTCCCCCCGCCGACATCGGCGACGAGAACCAGATCACCAACATTGACACTTTCACGCCATTTGTCGCCAAGGTTATCAAGCCAAGCGTAGAACGCCGCCTGTGGCTCTTCGAGCATGGTCACGTTCTCGTAACCCGCGGCTCGAGCGGCTTCGATCGTGAGGTCACGTGCGGCGGCATCAAACGACGCGGGCACCGTGATGATCACCTCCTGCACTTCTAGCCGATGCTCAGGCACACTCTGAGCCATCGCGTAGTTCCAAGCTTCCGCGAGGTGTTTCAAATAGCGAGTGCAGGCATCGAGTGGCGACACCTTGCGGTCCCCTTCCCCAGCGCGAAACGGGAGAATCGCGGCCTTCCGATCAACCCCCGGATGGCACAACCACGACTTGGCACTGGCCACCAATCGCGTCGGTACCTTGGCTCCGAAGTTCCGGGCGAAATCCCCGACACAGAAATCCCGATCCGCATCCCAGGCCAGCTTCAACGCCCCGGCAGGTTGCTCGCTTGGCCCTGGCAGGTACAAGAAACTCGGGAGCAAGTCCCGGTCCTCGATCGACCCCGGCCCGACGACTTGCGGAATCTTGAACGCGAGCGCCTTCGGGTCACCCCCCAGCCCCGTATCCGCGTAAGCGAGAGCGCAGTTGGTCGTGCCCAAGTCGATGCCAATCACAAATCGCGTCGTCATAAATCCAACCCCATGCTGAGGATGTGTGGATTGTATACCAAACGAGTTCGGAACCCAGAGTCAGTGCGAGGTAGTGGATTCTTGGCTGTTAGTGGTCTGGAGAACAAGGTGAAATGTATAATCCTGTTGTAGGATGGGATGAACGTGGTCTGTCTGGAGGCAACAGATGCTGAAAGCGGTTCTCAAAGAAGGTAGTATCGTCCCGCTACATCCTCTGCCAGCGAATTGGGACGAGGGAACAATTCTCGAAATCGAAAATCGATTCGAAAGCCCACTGGACATCGACTTGTGGGCAAGGGCGATGAACGAACTCTGCAAGGATGCTGATCCGGTGGAGGATGATCGAACCTTGGCTGTCATCGATGCTCATCGACAAAAAATGCGACAAGCCGGTTCACCCGAATGACTCGTTTTCTGCTGGACACGAATCACCTCGCTGACACGATCACTGCCGTATCGGTGGTACGAGATCGAATTCAGCAATTCCACAAGAAGGGTGACGAGTTTGGGACTTGTATTCCGGTGCTATGCGAATTGTGGGTGGGTCTTATTCACCGAGCTGATGCCACAGCCTGCCAACGTCGACTGGAAGTGGTGTTTCAAGTCGTGAAAATCTGGCCCTTGGAACTCGATTTGCCCACGAACTACGCACAGGTTTTTCATGAGTTAAAAGCGTCCGGGCGATCCTTATCTCAAGTGGACATCACACTCGCATCCATGTGCAGACTCTACGATGCGACCCTACTCACATCGGATCGGGATTTCGAAGCCTTTCCGCTTTTGAAACAAGAGAATTGGCGAGCAGCTTGAATGCCTTTTTTCGTCGACGGAATACAGTAGCCGTTACGGTTTTGGGCGAAAGGGCGTTATGGCGGATTCGAACTGGGCGCGGCTGGTGGTCGTCGGAGCAATCGTGTTTGCCGCCAACGCCGGGCTGCTGGTGTTGCAGTTGGTGGGTGGAAAGTTACTTTCGCCATTTGTTGGCTCGTCCTTGGAAACCTGGACGCTTCTGATCGGTGCTTTCCTCACAGGGATCGCGCTTGGCAATGCCGTTGGTGGACGGTACTCGGCGATCTTGGCCACTCCTCGCGGCGTTGCTGGGATTCTCGTGGCTGGGGCACTCTCCGCCTTGTGGATGGTCGGGTTGCCGGAGTTGTTGCAAGCGACGGGGAGCCACCAGAGCCTGCCACTCACTGTGCGGATTCCTGTTCTTTCCTTTGCACTCTGCTTGCCAGCAGGGTTCACCTTGAGCCTTTTGACCCCCGCGGCGGTGCGATTGGGCATTCCGGATGTCCAAAAAACGGGCCGAATTGCCGGGATCATCTTTGCTTTGAGTTCTCTAGGCTGTCTGTTAGGCAACTATGTGACAGGGTTTCAACTCATCCCGAATTTTAGCATCAATATGATTGTTTTTGTCGTGGCGGGATTGCTCGTCTTGTTAGCATTTTTATCCTATCGGTACATCCAACCACTTCATGCCATAAACTCCGTCGTGGCAGTCAGCTCGACCCAGGAAACCAAAGAGGAATTGTTGGGGATTCGCGCAGGAGCCTGCATTGTCTTTTGTTGCAGCCTGGCGGGGATGACACTAGAGTTGACTGCTTCGCGGCTCTTGGCTCAAGTCGTTGGGGTGTCGATCTACACCTGGACTGGGATCATCGGTGTCATGCTCGCCGGGACGGCCTGCGGGAACTGGCTCGGTGGCCAGATCGCCGCACCGGGGTACCGAGGTCGTCTCCGGCTGACGTGGTCCTTGCTCTTTGCGGCCATCACCACCGTGATGATCATGATTTCCTACATCGTCATCACCCAGAACAAATCCTGGTCCGATCAGCTTGACAAAATACCCTTGATTTCCAGGATTCTGACCTGGACCTTCGCACTCTTTTTCGCCCCTATGCTGGGTCTGGGGCTGATCAGCCCGCAGGTCATTCGATTGTGCGTCGGGGATGTCTCCGAGGCGGGATCCACAGCAGGTCGCATCTATGCCTGGTCTACGGCGGGGGCCATTGCAGGGACGTTCCTGACCGGTTACTTCTTCATTTCACAATTCGGAATGTTCCGTACGATTCTCCTGGCGTCGCTCTTCCCTGCACTCGTGACGGCGCTCGTCTTGAAAATCCACAAGCAAGGCCCGGCGTTGTATGTCGTGAGTATGCTCATCGGTGCCGCAGGGGTGGGCATGTTCCGAGTCGATGACTTTACGCCAGGCAGCATCACCGCAGAGACCAACTATTACACCATTCGTGTTGTGACGGATCCTGAGCAGCCTCAATACAAAACCTTGCAACTCGATTTACTGATCCACTCGACTGTCGATATCACCGATCCACGATACATACGCTATCAACACGAATGGACCCAACTGGATTTCGTTTTCGCCGCGAAGGATCGTCACCCCGAACAGCAGCAAGTTTTGGTCATCGGTGGTGGCGGCTACACCTTTCCGCGCTGCACGGCCAGTTTCGTGCCGACAGCCAAGTTGGATGTGGTCGAGATCGATCCTGGTGTCACACGAGTCGCTTACAGCCACCTGGCTCTCGATACGAAGCTGCCCATCACCAGCTTCAACCAGGATGGTCGACAGTTCGTTGAGGAAGTCGCCGCACCCAAGCATTACGACCTGATCACACTGGACGCTGTCAACGACCTCTCGGTTCCTGGGCACTTGCTGACGAAGGAATTCAACGAAGGGGTAAAACGAATCATGAAGCCAGATGGCGTCTACCTGGTCACTGTGATTGATATTTTGGAATCTGGCCCGCTATGGAAATCCGTCGTGAAAACGCTGCAGGGAAGTTATAAACATGTGGAAGTGCTGTGCCCATCTCCTGATGTCAGTCTTGTTAAGCAGGATGTTTACTGTATCTATGCCGCCGATCAGCCTCTGGACCTCAAGAAATTGGACGGGCAAACCCTGGCAGGAGGAGGCGACAAGCGGATGACGTACCGCGTCGACCCCGTAGAGACTTCTCGGCTTCTCAACCAGCCGGCCGTGGTGCTTCGAGATCAATTTGCCCCCGTGGACAACATGATGTCTGGGGTGTTTCGGAACCGAAACCAATAAGGTACTACCATGCGCGAAATCGCAACGCTCGGGGCCTTCCTCATGATGACCTTCGCCGGGGCCGTAGACCCCAAAGACTTCCCTGTGCAGCCACAGTTCCCTGATCTTCTCACCATGCAAGATGGCACGAAGATCACTACGAAAACAGATTGGGAAACGAAGCGCAAACCGGAATTGAAAAAACAGTTTCAAGATCTGATGTATGGTCAATATCCCTCGGTGAAACCTGATATCTCGGCGAAAGTGGTTTACGAGAACAAGACGGCCTTCGGTGGCAAAGCCACGTTGCGAGAAGTGGCTTTGAAAGTCACGCCCGAGGCCCCTGCAGTGTATGTGCTCATCGTGACGCCCAATCAGCGTACTGGTCCTGTGCCGGCGTTCGTGGGCTTGGCGTTTGGTGGCAACCATAACCTCGTCGATGACGACAAAATTCGCATTCCCGAAGGCTGGATGTATCCTGGCGAGCCAGGGGTCATCAACAACCAAGCCACGGCAGCCGGGCGGGGCAAGAGCCAGGCGACTTGGCCCCTAGAGCAGATCGTTGATCGCGGCTATGCCCTAGCAGTCGCTTACAACGGCGACATCATCCCCGATAACCCAAAGATTCGCGGCGGCCTGGCCGACCTACTCACGCCACTAGCTGCCAAAGATGACCCCGCAGCGACCGCGACCATCATGGCTTGGGCTTGGGGCATGCAACGTATCGCGGATTACGTCAGCACCATGCCGGAGATCGACCCGAAGCGCCTCGCGGCTGTTGGTCACTCCCGACTGGGCAAGACCGCCATCCTCGCGGCTGCCTTTGACGAGCGCTTCACGATCGCGATTCCCAACAATGCAGGCTGCGGTGGTACGGCACCGAATCGGCGCACCAATCCGAAGAGCGAACCAGTACCACGGATCAACACTGCTTTCCCGCATTGGTTCAATGGCAACTACAAGAAGTTCAACGAGGTTACCGATCGCTTGCCTTTCGACCAGCATGCTCTCGTGGCAATGTGTGCTCCGCGAGCTGTGCTCTTTCCGAACGCGACCGAAGACGTCTGGGCCGACCCTCCGGGCCAGTTTGAAATCCTGAAAGCCGCGAACCCGGTCTACAATCTCTATGGCGTGGTAGGAATCCGCGAGAAAGACTTCCCCAAGGAAAACGTCCTCATCGGCGACAAGCTTGGCTACTGGATTCGCCCCGGAAAACATGCCATGAGCCAACCCGACTGGGAGACTTACCTGACCTTCGCGGACCGCCATTGGAAGAAATAATATTCTTCTGCTACTGACATCGCAGTGAGGTGTGCCGCTGGTTAAGCTCTGGGATTTAAAGACCATCCAAAGTGAAGGTGAAACATGAGCTTTCAGTTTCAACTCGTGAGCGATTACGAACCGGCGGGTGACCAGCCCAAAGCAATCCGCGAGTTGCTAGATGGCTTCCAGAACGGGAAAGCCATCCAGGTGCTGCTCGGTGCCACCGGCACCGGGAAGACCTACACCGCTGCGAACATCATCGCCAAGCTCAACAAGCCGACACTGGTGCTGGCTCACAATAAAACCTTGGCGGCGCAGCTCTACAAAGAGTTGAAGGGATTCTTCCCAAACAATGCTGTGCAGTATTTCATCAGCTACTACGACTATTATCAACCGGAAGCCTATATCCCCCAACGGGATATTTACATCGAGAAAGATGCCAGCATCAATGAAAACATTGATCGGCTCCGTCTCGCGGCCACGGCAGCACTCGTGAGCCGAGAAGATGTCATCGTCGTGGCTTCTGTCTCTTGTATCTACGGCCTTGGCTCGCCTGCGGACTATAAGCGGATGGTGGTGCGGTTCGGCAAAGGCGATCTTGTGGACCGCGACAAGATGATCGAAAAACTCATTGACATCCAATATCAACGCAATGATATCGCCTTCGAGCGAGGCAAGATTCGCGTTCGTGGTGACACCCTTGAAATCTGGCCATCGTCTGAAGAGATTGCATATCGCATTGAACTCTTCGGCGATGAAGTCGAGAATTTGTCACTCATCCACCCCACCAGCGGTGAGGTGATCCGCGAACTGACCGAAGTGTACATCTACCCTGCGAAGCACTTCGTCACCTCCGAAGAGCGAGTCCGGGAGGCCCGCAAAGGGATCGAAGACGAACTCTCAACACGGCTCCAACAGTTCAAGGTCGAAGGGAAGTTGTTAGAAGCCGAACGGCTGAAACAGCGGACAAATTATGATCTCGATATGCTACGCGAGGTTGGCTATTGCTCTGGTATTGAGAACTACTCGCGTTGGTTCACAGGGCGTAACCCCGGCGAACCGCCGTATACACTTTTAGATTTCTTCCCAGATGATTTCCTGTTGGTTGTCGATGAATCGCATGTGAGTTTGCCTCAAGTTCGTGGGATGTACTTTGGCGATAAAATGCGAAAAACCACACTCGTGGAACATGGGTTCCGATTGCCGAGCGCCATGGATAATCGACCACTTCAATTCCCGGAATTCGAAAAACGCCTGACGCGGTGCCTCTGCTTGAGTGCGACTCCTGGGCCGTATGAATTGGAAAAAGTCGGCGGTGAAGTGGTCGAGCAGGTCATTCGCCCAACGGGGTTGGTGGACCCAGTCATTCACGTCAAACCGGCGAAAGGCCAAGTCGTCGATTTGGCGAAAGAGATCGAAAAGCGCTCGGCCAGAAAAGAGCGAACACTCGTCACCGTGCTTACCAAACGCATGGCCGAGGACTTGGTGAACTACTTCCGGGACGGTGGCGTTCGCTGCAAATGGCTCCACTCCGAACTAGACGCCATCGAGCGTGTCACCACCCTGCGGGAGCTTCGCGAGGGGGCCTTCGATGTCCTCGTGGGGGTGAACCTGTTGCGAGAAGGGTTGGATTTACCCGAGGTGGCCTTGGTGGCGATCTTGGATGCAGATAAAGAAGGTTTCTTGCGCTCAGATAAATCCCTGATTCAGACCATGGGCCGGGCTGCACGCAATGTGAATGCCGAAGTGATTCTCTATGCCGATGTCATGACCGATTCCATGAATCGAGCCATTGGAGAAACCAATCGCAGACGTGAAATTCAACTCGCTTACAATAAAGAGCATGGCATCACACCGACAACGGTGAAAAGTGCCATTAAGAATGCCATTGAAGATGAAATCGAAGCTCATCAAATGGCTCAGGAAGCCGCAACGGGTGAGAAAGTCGAAGACGTCGTCACCGCGGAGTATCTCGAAGAACTTCACGCTGAGATGATGGAAGCGGCCACGAATATGGAGTTTGAGCGGGCGGCACTGTTGCGCGACAAAATCGCTGTCTTGAAGGGTGAGAAGGTGGCTTCTCCTCAAGGGAAGACGAAGCGCGGTAAGAAGACCACCCAACAAGGAGCGAGCGCTGGCATGCCCAAGCGTTCGCGTCCGCCACGTCCCAAAGCCAACGGAGCCTGACATGAAACGCTTTTTGCTGCTGTTGGTCGTGGTGTTGCTGGCGTATCTCGCCACGGGGATTTCCAAAGTCGGCCCCGAGGAACGCGCCGTCGTACGGCGATTCGGTCGGGTGGTGGCACGACCCGGGCCGGGGTTGTGGATTGGCTTTCCTTACGGCATCGATCGGCTCGACCGCATCCCCGTCCGTACGGCTCGGCAACTGGCCATCGGCTACACGCTCGAAATCGGCGAAGACCCTGGCCCCGCGCCGAACGGCCAGTACCTCACCGGCGACCAGAACCTCATTCACCTCCGTTTGAGCCTGGAATACGCGATTGACGACCGCGATGGCGAACTCGAAAACTCGCTGATGCAATCAACCTTGCTCGAAAGCCAGTTGCAACGCGAAGCCGAGACTTTGGCCGCGGAGTGGGTTGCCGGGCACACCGTCGATGATGTCCTGCTCACAGGACGTGCACGGCTGCCGCAGTGGATGCTGCCGCGATTGAATGCTCGCGTGGAAAACCAAAACCTGGGCATCCAGCTCTCGCGTCTCAGTGTCGAGTTGATCGAAGCACCACCAGAAGTGCGGTTGGCGTTCGAAGAGGTCAACAAAGCGCAGACGAGTGTCGCTCTCCGTGAGAACGAAGCCCGACTCGAAGCCAACCGTCGACAGCGGGAGGCGGAAGCGATTCGCTACAAGTATCAGCAACTCGGCGAAGCGTATCGCACGGAGAAAGTCACTGCGGCGAACGCCGAAGCCCAAGCCTTTTTGAAACGACTTGAGCAGTATCAAAAACTCCGCACCACCAACCCGGACATTCTCTCAGCGATCTGGTGGGAAAGCATGGGCCGCGTCTTGATCAGTATGCGTGGCCGAGGCCGCGTGGACCTGCTGGATCATCACCTCACACCCAATGGCCTGGACATCACAAACTTCGTGACCCCGAAGCGACCCAAGCCCTAGGTCACGCAGTCCGACCTCACTGAAGTCGGACCGCATGAAACCTCGATTTGAACCATGTCGAAATTGCCACTCAGCGGCTCTGGGGTGGGCGGCGTTCGCCTTCAGGTGGGCGGCCTTCGGGGCGGCGTTCACCTTCTGGGCGACGGCCTTCGGGTGGGCGGCCACCTTCGGGCGGACGGCCACCTTCGGGTGGACGGCCACCGGCACCACCACTGCCGCCTGGGCCGAATGGATTTGGCCGACCCATCGGGCCTTCTTTGAGCTTCTTCATCTGGTCTTCGGTCAGGATCTTGGTGAGCCGTGCGTCGACTTCTTTTTGCAACTCGGCGAGCTGTTCTTTTTGACCTTCAGAGAGCTTCAACATTTCCACGACAAAGGGTGGCAACACCGTGCCGGGCTTCATCATCGGTGGCCGACCCACGAAGCCTCCACCAAATCCGCCGGGGCCACCAGGAGCGCCGGGGCCACCACGATCACCTGGGCGGCCTTCCTTCGCTCCCGGGCGTTCGCCTTCTTTGCGTTCGCCTTCTTTGCCACCGGGTCGGCCTTCTTTGGGGGCTGGCCGTTCGCCACCGCCACCGCGGCGTTCGCCTTCGGGGGGTTGAGCGAAGGCCACGGTGGCCAGGCTGAAAGCGGCTGAAGAGAGTGCCACACGGATCCATCGTTTCATGTCAAGGCTCCAACAGGGGGAAAGGGTTCACCTTCAAAACGACCACACACCCCTATCATGACAGAGACACCTGAAGTGGAAATGAAATGCGACGAACTATCATTTTGCTCTCACTGCTGAGCCTTTTTGGTGTGCTTTTCGGCTGCTCGCAGACAACCCCGACGCCACCCGCGATCGATGCGGGAATCTCTGTGACGGACCTCGAAGGGCGTGTGGTGAATCTGCCGCGCAAGCCGACGCGAGTGATCTCGATTGCCCCGGCGATGACAGAGTGCTGGATCGCGGCCGGCGGGCATGACTCCCTGGTTGGCATCACGAGCTACGACAACTACCCCGATTCGATTCAGGCTCTTCCCAAAGTGGGGGACATGATCAACCCGAACCTGGAAACCATTTTGAGCCTGAAACCCGAACTGATTTTAACCACGCTGTTTAAGCAAAGTGAGCTGATGCAGGGATTGGAAAAACAAGGTATTCCTGTGTACGCTTCGAACCCCAAGACGATCGAAGAAGTCGCACTCACGATGGAAGGTCTGGCGAAGTTGACGGGCCAGGAGGCGAAGCCAGTCCCCGAGTTCCGCAAGCGGGTACAAGCCGTGCGTGACCGAACGGCGAATACGGCGAAACGGAAAACGGTGCTGTGCATCGTGAGTATCAATCCGCTTTTTGTCGTCGGGCCGAAGACGTTTATCGACGACATGCTCAAGACCGCTGGCGCAGCGAATGCCGTCACGGAAGCTGGCGACTACTTGCAACTCAACGACGAAGTCATTCTGAAAATGAACCCCGACATCTTACTATTGCCGGATCATGGCAGCGTCAAAGATTTGCCCACGCAACTCCGCGCTCGGCCAGGTTGGCACACACTGACAGCGATCCGCGAAAACCGCATCATCGTGCTCCCCGAGGACCACATCTCTCGCCCCGGCCCCCGGCTCATTGAGGGTCTCGAAGCGTTGGAAAAGGCGTTGCGGTAAAGCATCTGTAAAGCATGATTCTGTTATCTGGACAAAATTTCCAAACAACCTTGACTTGGGAATATGCCGTTGCGTACAGTGTGGCTAAGATTTCACTCCCAGGAATGCCACCATGAACGCCATGACGCTCCGATTCGCTGCCTACTTCCGTGCCCAGGGCCATTCCTGGGAACAGATCTCGAAGAAACTGAACATCCCCGTGGATACGCTTGAACTTCTTCCCGCGTTGGAAACCGCCGAGTGGGATCAACACATGGAGGAATTCGCAGCACAGATCATCCGCGAGGCGATGATCGAAGCTGTGATCTCGTTGCGAAGCCAGGTGAAGAGTGCCAATGAAAAGATTCGCCAGACAGCGTCTTTGGCACTGACGAAGTACCAGATGGAACAGAAGAAACTGGCAGCAAAACGCGAAGCTCTGCTCGCCCAAGAAGCCAAACTCAAAGCCAAAGCCAAGAAGCCAATCCCCGAAGAACCCATCCCCGTGACACCTCCGGTTGCCATCCCAGTCGAAGAGACGATCACCATCGACGTCGAAGCCGAGTTCCAAGCCTTCCAAGCCGCCAACCCATTCCCCAAGAACCCACCCGCCACAAAGCCTGGCACGAAGAAGCTCGAAAGCTTTCTGGGGTGAAAGCGACGCGACCGCTAGGAAACGATCGCGATTGTGGCGTTGGGATTCTCGCCATTGACACAATCGCTCTCTATTTTCGTGACTTTTGATCCCTTCTCCCCTTGCGGGAGAAGGTGGATTTAGAAACTCGTTCAACGAGTTTCTAAAGTCGGATGAGGGGTCTGCGCTTCCAGTGGGAAAAGAGCCTTTTCTGGATGAAGCGCGTCACCCCCTCATCCGTCCAATCCGGCTCTATCGAGCCTGGATTAGACACCTTCTCCCGCAAGGGGAGAAGGAGGAAAACGCCAGAAAACACGCAGCTACAGCCGGTAAGTTGGCTTCTGGCGAACGACTCAGAAGGTTCTGGCGCTCCCTAGCGGTCGCGTCTCTTCGAAACAATCGACAGATGCTCAATCCAAAATCCCGGCGCCGAAGGCGTCTTCGCTGGCTTCGGTGAGCGCCTCGGCGGGGACGGTCTTGGCTTCGGCTTCGCCTTTGGCGAGGTCGACCGCGGCGTGGGCGATCTTGATCGTCTGCTCGGTGCTCATCGGGTCGACGGCTCGGCAAGTTTCGGTGAGTGTGTCCGCGATGCGTTTCAGGTCGGTTTGCCAGACGACGGGGTCACAGTTAGCGGGGGTGAGTTGCTGGAACTCTTCGGTGAGCAAAATCAACCGCAGCAAGTGCCGGAAGATCAAGCCTTCTTGTTTGGCGAGGTCTTTCGAGGTGATAAAAGCTTGGAAATTCCCACCGAAGTTCAGCACTTCCCCCGCCGCCCAGACGGCTTGGATGTTGACGTCGGTCACGTCGGGGTAGATGGCATCGAAAAGCAGCTTCAACTTCTCAGCGAAGTGTGGCGGGCGTTCTTCCCAGGGGATGTACTCGTCGTCTTCGGGTTCGTCGTCTTCGCTCGGTGGGGCTTTGGCTTCGATCAGTCCGCGGGCCACGAGTTCGGGGTCGAGGGTCTCGGTGGTGTAAGCGCCACCGGGCAGCTCATAGGGCACACGCACGAACTTCAACAGCGGGCGTGGTAACTCCAGCACACTTTCGAAGGCTTGCAGCCGCTCTTCGTGGGTCATGGCCCCGAGGCGATCGGCGAGGAAGGCCCCGTAGATCGGATGCACGGCTCGGAAGACGAGGAGCTTGGCGAGGTTTTCCGTCGGGGCGGCGAGTGTCGCGGAGTACGGCGGGCGTGGCACGACGATCGTGTCCGGCTCGAGAAGGTTTGTGGTGGCTGGCTCTTCCTTCGGTGGCTCGGGTTGAAGGCTGACGAAGCCGCGTTCGTGGAGGATCATCAGCATGCGGTCAAGTTGTTTCAGCCCCGCTTCGATGCGAGGTTGATCGAGGAGCCGCTTCCGCACGACGTGCCGAATCTTGTCCACTTCCGGCGAGACTTCGAGCAGGTACGCCAGCAACCGCCAAGGGAGCGGCCCTTTGCTGTAAAGCCGAGCGGGGCTAGCGGTTTGGAGTTTTTGGAAGTCCGCTTCGGTCCAGTATTTCTTCTGGGCGTTGCGGGTCGGCTTCTTTTTCAGCATCTCCTTTTTCTTTTTCAGGAGCATGGGGTCTTTGGTCGTCTCGGGGATCTGGTCGTACTTTTCTTTCCACTTCACAATGCGGACATCATCTTCATGAGCAATCGCGTAGACATGACCTTCGGTATCAAATTGCGGTCGACCGGCCCGGCCAAAGATCTGGTGCGCCGTACTCGGGTCAATGAGCTTTTCCTTGCCGAACGGCCCTTTCACCAGAGACGTGAGCACGACACTTCGCGCGGGCAAGTTGATCCCAGCGGCCAGGGTCTCAGTACACAGCGCGACACTCAAGAGCTTCTTTTCAAACAACTCCTCGACCACCCGGCGATACTTCGGCAACAGCCCTGCATGGTGAACCCCGACGCCACGACGCAACATCTGCTTCAGCTTCGGCCCGATGCCCTGCGGCCAATCGAGCTTGTCGACTTCCGCATTCAACGCCGTGCGTTGGCTGGCGTTCAACAGCTCCAAGCCTTTCAACTGCTCGGCGATCGACCAGCATTCATCGCGGTTGAAAGCGAACACGAGT
Organism: Fimbriiglobus sp.; assembly: GCA_051659845.1. Lineage (GTDB taxonomy): Bacteria > Planctomycetota > Planctomycetia > Gemmatales > Gemmataceae > Fimbriiglobus. The sequence continues at coordinate 33,377 of JBOFPH010000007.1, forward strand.
GCGGGGGTCTTGCGAGTCGCATCGTCGCCTTTGGCCATGTCCACGAGCAAGTCGTTCAAGAAGTCGTTGGCGGTCCAATGGTAAGTCAGCGGGATCTTGCGTTCACGGCCCTCGACGAGTTCGATCGTGCGGCCATGTTCGCGGCTCAGCCACAGGGTGAATTCGACAGCATTCCCCACCGTGGCGGAGAGCAAGAGCAGCCGGACTTTCGGTGGAAGCAAACTGAGCGACAACTCCCAGACGATGCCGCGCTCGGGGTCCGCGAAGGAGTGGAATTCGTCCATGACCACCGCGGAGACTTGCTCAAAACCAAAGCCCTCGGGGTGCAGCAAACGGTTCAACAGAATCTCAGCCACGACGATCAGCACACGGGCATTCGGGTTCACCTTGCGGTTGCCGGTGATCATGCCGACGTCGTCCGCCGAGAAGCCCCACCGCACCGCCGCCGCCTGCATTTCGACGAACTTCTGTTCGGTCAGGGCAATCAACGGCGTCGTGTAATAGGCCACCGTCTTGGTGTGAAGAGCCTCGAAGAGTGCCGCTTGGGCAATCATCGTCTTGCCCGTCCCCGTGGGCGCACAGACGAGGACGCCCTGCTCCGAGGTGAACCAACTCAGAAGCGCCTCCTCTTGCACCGGATATGGTGCGTAGGGAAGTTGCTCCAAATATTTCGTGCCCAGTTCATCGCGTGTCATGAGACCAATTTTACGAACTGCACACGAACTTCTCCGTGGAGTGGAAGAAGAACTGTGGTCTGCTTGCTACATCAACAGCATCGACTTTTGGGAAGGATTTTTCGCATGGCCGTGGCGACTTCGGAATTGATTGTCAGTGTTTCTGGGATTCGGGGCATGATCGGCAGCAGCCTGACGCCCGAGGCGGCGACGCGGTTTGCTTGCGCTCTCGGCACGTACCTGAGGGGGGGCCGGGTGGTGCTCGGCCGGGACTCGCGGCCTTCGGGCGAGATGCTGAAACATGCCGTCATCGCCGGGCTGACCGCGGCGGGCTGCACGGTGAGTGACGTTGGCATCGTACCGACGCCGACGGTCGGTGTCGCTGTCCGCCGCTTGGGTGCCGTGGGTGGCATCATGATTACTGCAAGCCATAACCCCGCGCCGTGGAACGGCTTGAAAATGTTCGGCGACGATGGCGCCGTGCTCACGGCGGCCATGGGAGCCGAGGTCCGAGCGATCTACGAGAGTGGAGCTTTTCAACTGAGCACCTGGGACAAGATCGGCACCGTCGGTTCGCCTCCGGATGTGGCCGAGGATCACCTGCAAGCGGTGCTCGATTGCGTGAGTGTCGCTCAGGTCGCCTCGCAAAACTTTGCCGTGTTCCTGGATGGAAACGGCGGCGCCGGTGGGCCACTCGGTTGCCAGCTTTTGCAGGCTCTCGGTTGCCAGGTCGTGCAGCACAATTGCGAAGCGAACGGAGACTTCGTCCACGACCCCGAACCGACCCCCGCTCACCTCGTCGATGTCGCCCCGTGGGTCGAGCAAACCAAGTCTGCTGTCGGCTTCGTGTTGGATCCCGACTCGGACCGCTTGGCCCTGATCGACGAACGTGGCCAGTGCGTCAGCGAGGAATTGACCCTGGCCCTGGCCATCAAGTACCGCCTCCGCCAAGCGACGGGGCCGGTGGTGGTCAACATGTCCACGTCCCGCGTCAACGAAGACATCGCCAACGCCGCGGGGTGTGAGTTTCTTCGCTCCGCCGTCGGCGAAGCGAACGTGGTCGAGTTGATCCGCTCGTCCGGGGCTGTCATCGGTGGCGAAGGCAATGGTGGGGTGATTGATCCGCGCATTGGCTGGGTGCGTGATCCGTTCATCGGCATGGCGATGATCCTGAGCCTCATGGCCGAGGACAAGAAGCCAATCTCTCAACTCGTCGCCGAGCTACCGCCCTATGCCATGCTCAAGACCAAGTTCGCCGTGAACCGCGACAAGCTGGCGGCTGTGCTCGCACAGCTCGAAACACAATGGCCCGAAGCGAAGGCCAACCGGCTCGATGGCCTCCGGCTCAATGGACCCGATTGGTGGCTGCACATCCGCCCGAGTAACACCGAACCCGTCGTCCGCATCATCGCCGAAGCCCCGACAATGGCCCAAGCCGAGACTCTATGCCTACAAGCCGGCGCCGTGCTCAACGGGTGAGCTACCGCCACAGCACCTTAACCAGAATGCCGACGATGGTGGCGACGAGCAGTGTCACAAGCCAGTAGACCCAGCGCCAGAGCTGCTGGATTTGGTCTTTGTCCGCATCGAGCTTCGCTGCCGTTGAGGCTTGATTCGCGGTAAGGCCGTTGACTTGAGCTTCGAGGGCTTTGTGGTCGGTTTTGTGAGTTGTGATTGTGGCTTCGAGATGGTTCAGTTTGACTGTCAGCAAACCGACTTCCGTTTTCAATCGAAGGTTCTCGTCCCGAAGTTGATCAAGCATCGCTGCGGTTCGGCTGTTCTGTTCCAAACACTGACGGACCTGCTCATTCAGAGCAATGAGCATCCTCGTGTTTTCTTCCGTCGGGGTCGGCATCAGACGGCCCCAGCCAGCAGGAGGGTCTTTTCCAGTTCCTTATGCTGGCGGGAGTTCTCGAAGAGCATGAGTTGCAGAAGGGTCCGGTTGAAGATCGAAACGGGGTTGTAGAGAGCTTGTCGGATGGTGTCCTCGTCGGCAAAAACCTCTGCTTCCAAAGGGATATCAAAGACACCCACTTTCTTGGATCGGTGAAGCGTATAAAGGGAGAGCCTAGCATAGATGCCCTGCTCATCGGAGGCTTCGAGGGACCAATCCGCTTGAATATCCGTTGTGCGAGTCGTCAGAAGTTCGGTATCCAGAATACGATTGGCTGTGCCGATGCTTCGCTGGAGGTTTTCCAACATTGCTTGAGCCGTGTTCGGGATACTGCCAACAATTGTTGTGCTTCGGAACATTGTCGTCACTCACTTTCGAATTCAACGGACATATGATTTGCTAAATTCCGAGATCAGTCAAGGTCTCGCTATGGTTTTCAGTTCGTGTTCACTATCGCCACAGCACCTTGACCAGAATGCCGACGATGGTGGCGACGAGAAGTGTCACAAGCCAATAAACCCATCGCCAGAGCTGCTGAAGCTGGTCTTTGTCCGCATCGAGCTTGGCTGACATCGAGGCTTGATTCGCGGTGAGGCCGTTGACTTGAGCGTCGAGGGCTTTGAGCTTGTCTTGAAGCTCTTTGTTGAAGACTTTCAGGTTCGCCAACTCGACTTCATTGTGAGTGGATTCATCTCGGAGCCTGTCAATTTCTGTGCAGTTGGCATCAATCGTGTTGATGGAAGTATCGAGCTTCGAATTCAACAGCAAAATCTGGGTCGTGTTTTGTTGGGTGGGTGTCGGCATCAGACAGCTCCAACAGCGAGTTGATTCAGGAGATCCTTTCGCTGCCTACCGTTGTCGAATTTCAGGAGGTGTAGGAGTGTCCGGCTGACGAGGAAAATCGGCGTCGCTAACCCGTTTCGCAATTGGTATTCGGTGCTGAACACATCAGCATCCAAGGGGTACTCAACGATGCCGACTTTCTTGTCGCGGTGCGTGATGAAAAGCATGAGTCGTACATAGATGCCTTGCTCATCGGTGGATTCGTAGCGCCACTCCGCGAGCACTTCGGTCGAATCGATGGGGAGACCTTCTTGGAGCATAATGTTGGCCTTGGCGATGCCTTCACGCAACGTCTCGGGAATCGCTCCAATCTTGGGGTCAGGGGTATGAATGATGCTTCGAAACATCTTGGGTTCTCCTGGATTTGATCACTGGGATATCGCAGCGTTTGCCGGGTTTGCTGCCAGTCCCTAGAACATTTTAGCACTGTCCCAGTTAGCGGTCATAGTGTCTGGTTCCCTATTCTTCCACGAGACGACTGCAGATGTCAACGAAGCATGTTTATTCCTTTGGCGGCAAGACGGCGGATGGCGACGGCAAGATGAAAGAACTCCTCGGCGGCAAGGGGGCCAACCTCGCCGAGATGTGCAAGATTGGGATTCCGGTCCCTCCGGGGTTCACCATCACCACGGAAGTCTGCGCCCAATACAACGACCTCGGCAAGAAGATGCCTGAGGCTGCGATCCCAGAAATCGAAGCAGCCGTCGTTAAGATGGAAGCCGACTTCGGCGGCAAGAAGTTCGGCGACCCTGCCGATCCGCTGCTCGTCTCGGTTCGCTCTGGCGCCGCACTCTCGATGCCAGGGATGATGAACACGATTCTGAACCTCGGTCTCACCGACGCCAGCGTCGAAGGCTTGGCTCAAAAGACCGGCAACCCACGCTTCGCCTACGACAGCTACCGCCGCCTCATCGACATGTTCGGCTCGACCGCAATGGGCTGCGAACACCACGATTTCGAACACGAAATCTCGAACTTGAAGAAGGAAAAGAACGTCGCTCTGGACACTGACCTCAGCGCCGATGACCTCAAGGAACTCGTAAAACGGTACAAGGCCGTCTACAAGAAGCATGTCGGCGAAGACTTCCCGCAAGACCCGAAGAAGCAGCTTTACCTCTCCATCAATGCCGTGTTCAACTCGTGGAACGGCAACAAGGCCATCGAATACCGCCGCATCGAACGCATCACCGGCCTGAAAGGCACGGCTGTTAACGTGCAGGCGATGGTGTTCGGCAACATGGGCAACACCTCGGGCACCGGTGTCGCCTTCACCCGCGACCCGAACACGGGCGAAAACGTCTTCTACGGCGACTACCTCATCAACGCCCAAGGCGAAGACGTCGTGGCCGGGATTCGCACCCCCGAGCCGATCTCGAAGCTCGATAGCGAGATGCCAAAGGTCTACAAGCAACTGATGGATATCCGCTCGGCACTCGAAACGCACTACAAGGAAATGCAGGACATCGAGTTCACCGTCCAAGACGGCACGCTCTACATGCTGCAAACCCGTAGCGGCAAACGCACCGGCACCGCAGCCGTTCGCATCGCAGTCGAGATGTGCAAAGAAGGGCTGATCGACGAAACGACCGCCGTGAAGCGCGTCCCACCCGATTCGCTCAACCACCTGCTACAACCGCAGCTCGACCCCAAGTCCAAGATCAAGCCAGTCGCTCAAGGCATCGCGGCTAGCCCTGGTGGCGCTTCGGGTAAGGTGATCCTCTCGGCCGAAGCCGCCGTGGAGTTCGCCGCCAAGTACCCGAACGAGCCGATCATGCTCGTCCGCAAGGAAACCAGCCCCGAAGACGTGGCCGGGATGCACTTGGCGAAGGGCATTCTCACCAGCACCGGTGGCAAGGCATCGCACGCCGCCGTGGTCGCTCGTGGTTGGGGCAAGCCTTGCGTCGTCGGTTGCGAAGCGGTCAAGATTGACGAAGCCGCTCAGACCGTCACGATCGCAGGCAACGTGATCAAAGCCGGGGACTTCCTCACGATCAACGGCACCACCGGTGACGTGATGATCGGCAAAGTGGAAACCATCCCACCGACCATGACTGGCGACTTCGCCACCCTCATGACGATGGCCGACAAGGTTCGCAAGCTGAAGATCCGCACCAACGCGGACACCCCAGCCGACGCCGTCAAGGCCCGTGAATACGGCGCCGAAGGCATCGGCCTCTGCCGCACCGAGCACATGTTCTTCACCGGGGCCGACGAAGCCGAGAAGAAGGCCCGCATCTCCTCGATCCGTGAAGTGATCTTGGCCTCGGACCTCGCTGGCCGTGAAGCCGGTCTGAACAAGGTGCTCGTCTTCCAGAAGAAAGACTTCATCGGCCTCTTCGCTGCGATGGACGGCTACCCTGTCACCATCCGCTTGCTCGACCCACCGCTGCACGAGTTCCTGCCACACGGCGAAAAGCAGCAGGAAATGGCCACGGAAATGGGCGTTTCGCTCACAGTGATCCAAGAGCGGATGGAAGCCCTCCACGAGTACAACCCGATGATGGGTTTCCGTGGTTGCCGCTTGCCGATCGTCTTCCCAGAAATCGGCGACATGCAAATTCGCGCGATCATCGAAGCGGTCATCGAAGTCAAGAAGCAAGGCAAGAGTGTCTTGCCTGAAATCATGATCCCGCTTGTTGGCACCGTGGAAGAACTCGTCTACCTCAAGAAGCGAGCCATTCAGGTCGCTGAGGAAACGATCGCCAAAGCGGGCGTCAAAGTCGAGTACCAAGTCGGCACCATGATCGAGCTGCCACGGGCCTGCATGACCGCGGACAAGATCGCCGAAGAAGCCGAGTTCTTCAGCTTCGGCACCAACGACCTCACGCAAATGACCTTCGGCTTCAGCCGGGACGACACGAAGGGCTTCATGCCGACGTACCTGGAACACAAGATCCTGCCAATCGACCCGTTCCAAACGATCGACTTCAACGGCGTCGGCGAACTGATGAAACTCGGCATCGCCAAGGGCCGCGAAAGCCGCAAGGCGAAGCACGGCACTCACCTGAAAGTCGGCATCTGCGGCGAACACGGCGGTGACCCAGAATCTGTCGTCTTCTGTCACAACATCGGGATGGACTACGTCAGCTGCAGCCCATTCCGCGTGCCCATCGCCCGCCTCGCCGCCGCCCAAGCCGCGTTGGGTGAGGGTGGCAAACGGGATAAGTAAGCAATCCTCCGAGGTCGCATGAACCTCCGATACCCACCAGAGTCCCTGGTGGGTATTCTTGTTCTGGGAGGCCGACATGAGTGAGCGAGAGGGGTTGATTCAAGCGATCCGCGCGGACTTTGATTCGGACTTGGTGCGACTCGTCTATGCGGATTGCCTCGAAGAAAGCGGAGAGACCGAACGGGCCGAGTTCATTCGCGTGCAGTGCTGGCTCTCCGCGAACAACATCACTCATCCCGATTGGCAAGCCAATTGGCAACGCGAGCAAACTCTTTTGGCAGAGCATGGTCAGAAGTGGCTGGCTGAACTCGCGGGTTACACCTGGGGGCCAGATTTCGATCGTGGTTTCGTGACGCATTTCTACGCCCACGACATCGCTGAATTCACCTGGGTCTTGGGCGAGCTGATGCGGGTGACGCCGACGAATGAGGTCCGGTTTTTTCGAACGGGAGATGAAGATGTTGCAACATTGGCTCGCTGCCCGGAGTTGGAACACATTCGAGCATTCGTGCCTAACGCGGAAGGAAGAGGCCTCACGTTTGATGGTGTCCAGCAGTTATGCGCGGTGCCTCATTTGCAGAAGCTCGAAAGCCTCAGCCTCACTCGCTCTAGCTTTGGTCCAGGCAGTCCGGATGCAGCGTTTTTGGCACGTCATTCCTGGCTGCCTCAGTTGAAACAGCTCGATTTGGGTTCAAGTTTTCGGCCTGATATCAACCAAATTATCGAATTGTTGCGATCACCATTTCGAGAGAACCTCGAAGCACTTCAAGTTTGGTATCTCTCGGAAGAGGCTGTGATAGCACTCTGCCAGGTGGCCGAACTTGCGAGGTTGAAGGTTCTTGATATCGGCTGTACTACGACTACTGAGAGAGCCACGAGGGAGCTCATCGAGTGCCCATACCTGGAAAACATCCAACTCTTGAATTACGTGGGAGAGGATGAAGATGGCCTCAGCCACTACACTCGGGGGCTACTTCAATCACGATTCGGCAGCCGAGCCGTGGTGGATCCCAGAGTTTTCGAGAATGGGCCGATCGGAGATGCCTACAATCGCCGAAGAGCTGGCAAACGCTGGCGGTGACAGTTGATCGTGGAATCTACAGGATTCCGCTTTGATCTCTGCGTAGAATTCTGAGAGGAGGCTCTCGCATGACAACGACAACTCAACTGCACGAGTTCAAAGCCGATTTTGTCGGGATCCATCGATTCGCTACAGAGGATTTCTTGAAACTGAAAGAACTCGGTTTTCTCGAAGCTGATGGTGATTTCGAATGGTCTGATGGCTTTGTTCTGGATCAGGCCTCCCATGAGATGCCGAACCTTTACTTTCCTCAATGGCAAGGTCTGCACCGTTGGTCGCTCTCCGAGTATCAGCGGATGACCTCGCTCGGACTTCTCGGGGCAAACGACAAACTGGAACTTCTTGATGGCTTTCTGGTGAGGAAGATGCCTCAAAATAGCCCGCATAGCAGCACTTTGTTTCGTGTCACCGAAGACATTCGCGGGTTGTTACCAGCCGGCTGGCTTGCGCGGTGCCAGTTGCCTCTTGAGATTTCAGGCTCGGCCCCCGAACCCGACTTGGCGGTGGTTCGAGGGAATCGTCGGAGTTTCGATGACCAACATCCTCAAGCTCCAGATGTTGGTCTCATCGTGGAGGTCTCCGATGCCTCACTGGTTATCGATCGAGGCTTCAAACGTGATCTCTATTCCTCGGCGGATATCCCATACTACTGGGTGGTCAACCTCCAAGACCAACAAGTCGAGGTCTACTTCGATCCTACGCCGCAGGGTTATGCAACATCGCATATCTACCGTGTCGGTGACGAAGTGCCGGTGATGTTGGGTGGTGCCGAGGTCGGGCGGCTGCGTGTGGTGGATTTGCTTCCGTGATTCGATGAGGGTGATTACATGAGCACGACACTTCCATCGATTCCTCTGCGGGCCGATACGACGGGCTTGAGGAAGTTTACGGTCGATGAATATGAGAAAATGGTTGCAATCGGTGTGATCACAGAAGATGATCGGCTGGAACTTCTTGAAGGTTATTTGGTTCACAAAATGGGTCATAACCCGCCACACGATGGCACGATTCAGCTTGTCTACGCGGCACTCGCTTGCATCTTGCCAGCGGGTTGGTGCCTGCGGGTGCAGTCGGTTGTCCGGCTCGTGGCGAGTGAGCCGGAACCAGATTTGGTAGTCGTTCGCGGGCATCCTCGCAGCTTCACAAGGCAGCATCCCCTCGCGGCCGACATTGGCTTAGTGGTGGAGATCGCAGACTCCACGCTGGCATCCGATCGGGCTGACAAAATGCCGATCTATGCTTCGAATAGCGTCCCAGTCTACTGGATTGTGAATCTACAGACTCCGCAGATTGAAGTATACAGCTTGCCGACAGCGGGCGGTTATCAACAATGTGATATCCACACAAGTGCCGATCACATCCCGTTACTTCTGGCGGGTGCGGTCGTGGCTCAGATCCCGGTGGTGGATCTGCTTCCTTAATTGGTCTTCAGGTGCAGTGTGGAAGCGGTCATCTTCATGGGGATTCAAGCGGCAGGGAAGTCGTCGTTTTATCGCGAGCGATTCTTCCGCACGCATATGCGGATCAACCTTGATATGCTCCGCTCACGATTCCGAGAGAAGGCGTTCCTCGATTGCTGCCTGCAAACCCAAATGAAGTTCGTCGTCGATAACACCAACCCGACACGGGATGATCGGGCACGGTACATCGTCCCCGCCAAGGCGGCGAAGTACCGCATCATCGGTTACTACTTCACGGCGACACTCGAAGAATGCCAGGTCCGGAATGCGGCCCGACAGGGCAAGGACTGCATCCCATTTGTCGGCTTGGCTTCTGTGGCTAAGGTTTTTGAGAAGCCGTCGCTCGGGGAGGGTTTTGACGAACTTTTTGCGGTCTCGTTGGCTCCTGACATTGGTTTCCAGGTGCAGGAGTGGAGCGATGAAGTTTGACGAACTCGATGCCAAGATGCGGGTCTTTGAAACGGCGTCCGATGTTTGCGTGTTGCCCGAGATACACATGGTCGCCCGGCTGGATGGGCGAGGATTTACGAAGCTGACCAAAGAGACATTGACGCTCGAAGCCCCTTTCGATGTGCAGATGCGCGATCACATGCTCACCGTCGTCGAGCACTTGATGGGCGAAGCGGGCTTTGGCTTCGTTTTTGGCTACACCCAGAGTGACGAGATTTCGCTGTTATTCAAACTCGACGAGCAGTCCTTTGGCCGAAAGCTCCGCAAGCTGAACTCGGTGCTCGCTGGGGAAGCGAGTGCCAAGATGTCGCTTATACTCGGGACACTTGCGGTGTTCGATTGCCGGATTTGCCAACTTCCGAATGCCAGACTCGTCATCGATTACTTTCGCTGGCGCCAAGAGGATGCTCACCGCAACGCCTTGAACGCCCACTGTTATTGGGCGTTGCGAAAAGCGGGGCAGAGTGCTCGTGCCGCGACGAAGTCGATCTTGGGCCTGACCGTCGCGGAGAAGAATGAGATGCTCTACCAACATGGCATCAACTTCAACGATCTCCCGACCTGGCAAAAGCGTGGCTCGGCGATCCAATGGGAGGACTACGAACGCGAAAGCCTCAACCCCAAAACCGGCGAAACGGTGCTCGCACAAAGACGGCGGTTGACACGGAATCTGGAGTTGCCGATGCGGGATGAATACGACCAGTATCTCAAGAAGATGCTGGCGGGCTGATTTTTGGCCTGGTTCACAGTGAGGTAGGAGTCGCTGGAAGACAAACCAAGAATCTCATGCAGAGCCGCAAAGGCGCAGAGGAAAGCTCGACACGGAGACGAGACGCTTTAGCAGGGTTTTCCTGTTCTTCAAACCTCTGTGGTTCAGTATAAGAAATGTCTTTGAAATTTACCAAAGTTGTTGATTTTCTGGATTGCGACACATACAATAGGATCGTTCTGGCTCAGTGTAGAAGTAACATATTAAAACACGAAAGAGATCGTTATGGCCAACCTTTTTTCACGCTTTCTTTCGAACATCCTGCCAACTCGCTCTGCCCAAAACACAGCCCACGCCCACTACCTCAGACTAGAAACCCTCGAAGGTCGTGAATTGCCTGCTTTTGCCGGGTTCTCTTACATTACATCGAATGTAGATGTTAGTCCATTTGTCAATTTGGACATTAGCCCTTATTTATCAAATTCTACTTTCGAACAGTACGATTCCGGCGACCCTATCATCAAAGCTGGAATTACCAACATTGTTCTCAAGGCCCAGTTCACGATCCCAGACTTTTCTAATCTCGTTGGAGTTTCGCTCGCTCTCTCTCCCAAAATGACAGAAGCAATCCAAAAAGGTCTTTCAAACTCTGGTGCGATTTCTGATGCAACTTTAGATGACCGATTACGCGCGCTGGCACTTGCCCTATCTCTTCAATTTGAGGCGAGAAGTATCTCTAAAGTCGGAAAGGTTTCTGAAACTCAATTTGCCTTCGATATAGGTAACAGCGTACGCGCCGCTTTTTCCCAGTATGCAACCGGACTGCTTGCCAAGTCCGAAAGGCCGATCTACTTCAAAGCTGCTGGCGCCGTAGGTAGTAATGGTGGCTTAGCAATGATGAAATACTGGTCTGATCGCTTTCAGAAATCGCTGGTTTCTGAAGTTCGGGCTCATGCCAGAGCATTTTACCAGCAAGCTCTTTTTCCCAAGCAGCCACCTCTATTAACAACAACATCGTCCGGTTTGATTGCCACAAACATTACACGCGAGGCGTCTATTCTCGCAGACGCGGTCTATTCGGGTGACAATATGCGAATTGGTTCCCAGCCAAGCTCTAGTATAGCAAATGAATTTATCGTGCTGAATGAGTTCAAATCAAGTAACCCATCCTATAAACTTGTCGTCTACCAATCAAAGTTTTCTGGGCAGATCTATGTTGTTGCTAGAGGTACTGAATTCAACGATCCTCGGAGAGGGGCGCTTGGCAAGCTCGACACTATGCTCAGAGACAACCTTGAGAATGCAGCTTTGGGACTAGCCGGGCTGACCACCGGCGATGCAAAGCAAGCGATTAGCGACATAGCTACGATCAAGAGTATGTATGGTGGAAATGTCACTTTGGTATCTCATTCACAATCCGCCGTTCACATGACAATGGCTGGAATCGCACACGGTATGAGAGTCATCAACTTCAACCCGTTGGGGCTGCATCAGTCACAGATAGAATTTGCTGAATCACAATCGAAAATATATTCTAATCAACGAAAAGCTGATGTCACTAACTTTGTGGTCAAAGGAGAGGTATTATCGAACTGGAACGTTATTTTGAAAACCAATTATTATGGCAAGTCTTACGATGTTGCACCTGCCAAATTTCCAATTGATTCATCTTGGATGCTATACCCAGCAGCGGATCCGAGTTTTTCCGAGGGTCCATGGCAGTTGCATGGTGTGCAAGCAGTTCGTGAATCTTTTGGTCAAAACACTCTAATTGTTCCTCGTTGACCCCACGATAATTTCCCGCAGTACTATGCTGCCGTTCAAATCTATTTTTTGCATATAGTTAGTTACGGCAGAACGTGCTGTTGGCAACAATCTATCTCAAGAGAGTATTGATATTTGGGTATCGGTAATCTTAGAGTCCGTTGCAACGCGTGTCCTGGGAGAGGTTCACTATCCGATGTTTAAACTGTCCGATGAACAATTTGTCCTAATCGAGCATCTCTTGCCTGGAAATCAATCGGTTCCTGGCCGCAAGGCTGACAACTGGATTCTCCTTTGATGCCGATTTTTCGTTCCGGGTCTTGATTGTGAGGCAAAATCAGGCCATCATACCAGCATGAACACACATACTCTTCTTCAGCGGACCCGTCGGCAATTCCTCGGGGCGAGTTCACTCGGGCTTGGGGCCATGGCTCTCAGTTCATTGCAGGCTCGCAGCGAGGTCAAGCCGACCGATCCGCTCGCGCCGAAGAAGCCGCACTTTGCCCCGAAGGCGAAGCGAGTCATTTACCTGCACATGTCGGGTTCGCCGCCACACTTGGACCTCTTCAGTTACAAGCCCGAGTTGGTGAAACGCACCGGCCAAGATGTGCCGGATAGCTTCTTGAAGGGGAAACGCTTCGCGTTTACCTCGGGGGTTCCGAAGCTGCTCGGCACGCCGCGCAAGTTCGCCCAGCATGGCCCCGGTGGCGTCTGGATGTCCGATGCGCTCACCAACTTACCGAAGGTGGCGGGGGACATTAGCGTCATCCACTCGATGAAGACCGACGAGTTCAACCATGCCCCCGCGGAGCTTTTGCTCTTCACGGGCAGCAATCGCCAAGGCCGGCCTGGCATGGGTTCGTGGGTGACGTATGGCCTCGGCTCTGAGAGCCAGAACTTGCCGGGCTTCGTGGTGCTGATCAGCTCCGGCGTGCAGCCTTCGGGTGGTGCCAACTTGTGGTCGAGTGGCTTCTTGCCGAGCGTGCACCAAGGGGTGCAGTGCCGCTCGAAGGGCGACCCGGTGCTCTACGTCTCTGACCCTGCGGGGGTGACTCGTGACCTCCGCCAGGAGTCGATCGATGCGATCAAGGACTTGAACCAACTGCAAGCCAACGAACTCGGCCACCCCGAAACGGCAACCCGGATCGCCCAGTATGAGATGGCCTTCCGCATGCAGACGAGTGTCCCCGAGGTGATGGACATCTCCCGCGAACGCAAAGAGACCATCGAAGCCTACGGTGCCCAACCTGGCGGCGCGAGCTTTGCCAACAACTGCTTACTCGCCCGGCGATTAGTCGAGAAGGGCGTTCGCTTCGTGCAACTCTTCGACTGGGGCTGGGACTTCCACGGCACCAACCCTGCCGAGGACATCCGCGATGGCCTCACGAAGAAAACGGCCACGATGGATAAGCCGATCACAGCACTCATCCAAGACCTCAAACGCCTGGGCCTCTTTGAAGACACGCTCGTGGTCTGGAGCGGCGAATTTGGTCGCACGCCGTTCCGCGAAGGCCGCACCGCCGGTGGCAACGTGCTGGGTCGAGACCACTACCCGGATGGCTACTGCGTCTGGCTCGCTGGGGCCGGCATCAAGCGTGGCTTCCAATACGGCGCCACCGATGAACTCGGCTTCACAGTCGCGGACAAGCTGGTCCATGTCCACGACCTGCAAGCCACGATCCTCGACCAACTCGGCTTCGACCACACCCAGCTCACGACCCGCTTCCAAGGCCGCGACTACCGCCTGACCGACGTCCACGGCCACGTGGTGAAAGACATCCTGGGGTAACAAGCCAACATTCTCACGCAAAGCCGCAAAGGCGCAAAGTCAACCAGTTGTAGTCTCTCTTTCAATCTGCGACACCACAACTTCGCAGTGGTCCTTTGCGGCTTTGCGGCTTTGCGTCTCTGCGTGAGACAATGCCTTTTGTTGAAGTACCACCCGAATGCACACGAATTAAGCCATGAAGGATTTTCGATGAGTACAGAAGCTGAAGGCAAGATCATCGAACTGCTGACCGAGATGCGCGATGCTCAGCGGGCGGAGGTCGAGTACCGTCGGCGAGTGATGGACGAATCGATGGCACTCCAGAAGCGGGGTATCCGCTTCCAACGGATTGGCTTACTGGTGGTATTGGTGTTTGTGGTGATTGCATTATTCCTGGTGGCACTACTCTCCGTCACGAAGTGATCTTCTCAGTTTCCGATACTCGGAACACGTGGGTAAGAAATTGCGGCCCTAGCAGGCTTACGGTATGTCTTTTCGGCGAAGAAGTGCTTGACCAGGTCCACGAACACGAAGAATGTGGACTGTGCTGTGGTGGATATCAAAGAGAATACGGTAACGACTGCCGTGAGCGGTCTTGAAAAATGCTTGCCGAATTTCGAGCTGTAATCTCTCACCCTCTGGTGAAAGAGAATAAATCTCTGCGGATTCTGCGAGTTGTGATTTTGCGAATTCAAGTTCTGAGAGCCAACTCTCGGCACCTTTTGGTGATCGCTGATACAGCCATGCAAAGATATGGTGAATATCTTGCTCGGCGCGTTCTTGGACAACAACATGGCGAATCATGATTGACCCGACAAACCGTACTGTTGGCGAAGCTCTGCGAGGACTTCATCGAACGGTCGGCCAACATCGCCGTTTGCGCGATCGTCCAGCGCTTCCTCGACTGCGGCGAGATCTTCTGAATTCCCGCGCAGTGATCGCCATTCATCCAACGCGGCCTCGGGAGAAAGGCCGACCGACGAACGGACCTTCTCGGCAACGAACTCGCTGAACTCTCGAAGATCGTCCATTGTGCCAGCCATGGTGAGTTTCCGAAACCAACGAATTTCAATCTCATCATAACGACGTGGAGACCGCGAAGCAATTTCCGTTACCAAGCGGACATCCTGGGGTTACAATACGGTGAATTCAGGCTTCGGAGTTCTGCGATGTTTCCTCTCTCGCGTCGGGACTGGTTGGGGCAAGTCGGGTGTGGTTTTGGCTCGTTGGCCCTCAGTGGGCTGCTGGCTCAGACTGCGACAGCCGGGGCGGCCAAGGCTCAGCCACATCACAAGCCGCGAGCCAAGCGGATCATCTTCCTGTTCATGCAGGGTGGCGTCAGCCAAGTTGATAGCTTCGATTACAAACCTCGACTCTTTAGCGACGACGGCAAACAGATGCCCTTCGACGATGCCCGCGTGATCGCCAACACCGGCGTGCGTGGTTCTTCACAGCGAGTCATGAAGCCTCTGTGGAAGTTCGAGAAACGTGGGCAAAGCGGTCGTTGGGGGTCCGAGTTGTTCCCGGAAATCAATCGCCGGATGGACGACCTCACCTTCATCCACTCAATGACGACCGAAGGCGTCGCTCACGGCCCGGCGACATTGTTCTTGCATTGTGGCTCAACGAACTTCGTTCGCCCGAGCTTCGGCTCGTGGGTCATCTACGGCCTCGGCAGCGAGAACGACAACCTGCCGGGCTTCGTCTCCATCTCGCCTAGCCCAGGCAACGGCGGCGCCCGGAACTACGGCAGTGCCTTCTTGCCCGCGGTGTATCAAGGCACGCCGCTCGGTCGCGCGGGAGCGAGTGCCGATGAGGTGGTCTTCAAGAACATCCGCAGCCAAGCGACACCGCCGCTCGATCTCTTACGCGAGCTGCACCAAGAGCAACTGAAGCGTCGGCCCGGCGATGCGGAACTCGAAGCCGTGGCCGAGTCTTATGAGCTGGCGAGCCGGATGCAGTTGAATGCCCCGGATGTGCTTGACCTCAGCAAAGAAACCCCTGCAACGAAAGCCCTCTACGGCATCGGCGAGAAGCCAACCGATAGTTTCGGTCGGCAGTGCCTGATGGCTCGTCGGCTTTGCGAATCGGGGGTCCGCTTCGTGCAGGTCACCTACGGCGATGGCTCCGCGAACCCCGCTTGGGACCAACACTCGAACCTGCCGAAGCATGCCGAGCACGCCAAGAATGTCGATAAGCCCATCGCAGGCTTACTCGCGGATTTGAAAGCCCGCGGCCTACTCGAAGACACGATCGTCTGGTGGGGCGGTGAGTTTGGCCGGACTCCTTACGCCGAGAAGAATGGCACCGGTCGGGACCACAACCCTGGTGGTTTCACCGTCTGGCTCGCGGGCGCCGGGATCAAACCGACCTTCAGCTTCGGGGCCACGGACGAGTTCGGCAGCAAAGCGGTCACGGACAAAGTCCACATGCACGACCTCCACGCCACGTTGCTCCACGCGATGGGCCTGGACCACGAGAAACTCACCTACCGCTACGCCGGCCGCGACTTCCGCCTGACCGACGTCCATGGCCGCGTGGTGAAGGAAATCCTGACGTAATCGAGGCAGGAGTTAGTTTACCCATTCGCTATCAGGTGAAGTAGTTTTTAGTCCTGTTCTCCCGCGAGGCTTTGGTAAGGTCACATCTCCGATTTCCAAATGCAACCTCATCCCCCCAACCCCCTTCTCCGAAACGGAGAAGGGGGAGGAAAACCCTTGAAAACAAGCTGTTTTCGCAATTTCTGGCTCCCCTCTCCGTTTCGGAGAGGGGTTAGGGGTGAGGTTGCATTTCAAAGCGAAAAAGCCGCTTCAGAGAGGGGCTGGGTGAAGTTGGATTTCTCCTGAAACTCCCCTGGACTCGTGAAGTATAATTCCCTACCAGGGAGTCTAAACATGAGTTGGCGGGATCTCTTTTTCGTGGGGCTAGTGGGCGGGGCCATCGCTTGGGTGGCCACGAGTTTGCTGCCTTCACGCACCCCCGCACTGCTGACGCACTACGACAACGCGGCCTACCAAACGAGCGAATTCACGACCCTCGTGAAAGGCATCGACACAGCCTTTCAAAACGACTGGGCCAGCGAGAAGCTGACCCCCGCTCCGCGTGCCTCGGACTTGGCGATCGCTCGCCGGTTGTCGTTGGCACTCGTGGGGACAGTGCCGTCGCTCGAAGAAGTGCGACGATTTGAAGCCCTCCCTGAAGGTGAGCGGTTGCCGTGGTATATCGATCAGTTGTTGTCATCTCGTCGCTTCGCGGATTACTTTGCTGAACGCTTCGCCCGCATGACCATCGGCCAAGACGAAGGTCCACTCGTTCTTTACCGTCGTCGGCGTTATGTCTCCTGGCTTTCAGATGCCCTCTTTCAAAATCGTCCCTACGACCAAATCGCCCGAGACATCATCTCCGAACAAGGCCTCTGGACGGACCACGCCGCGACGAATTTCATCACCGTGACCTCCACGGAAGAGAAGAAGAATCAACCCGATCCGATTCGCCTGGCTGGTCGCACGACACGGGCGTTCCTCGGACTTCGCATCGACTGTGCTCAGTGCCACGATCACCCGTTTGCTTCCTGGAAACAAGGTCAATTCGAAGGACTGGCTGCGTACTATGGCCAGACGCATGTCGGCTTCAGTGGCGTGTACGATGGCGAGGGCGAATACAAGATCGTCGACCCGAAGACGGACGCCGAGCGGACCATCCCCCCGAGTGTGCCGTTTCACCCCGAGCTTCTGCCGAGCACCGGCACCCGCCGTGAGCAACTGGCCGCGTGGGTGACGAGCGCAAAGAATCCCTACTTCGCCAAGGCCACCGCGAACCGCGTCTGGGCACTCCTAACCGGGACGCCTCTGATCGCCCCGGTCGACAACATCGAGACCGACCAACCGACCCCGCCCGCACTTCACATGCTCGCCCACGACTTTGCGAGCCACGACTTTGACCTGCGACGGTTGATCCGCGTCATTGCGGTGAGCCAAGTCTTCCAACTCGATAGCGCCGCACCCCATGAGATCACCGAGGAACACGAGAAGGCGTGGGCCGTCTTCCGGCTCACACGCCTTCGCCCGGAACAAGTCTCGGGAAGTGTGCTCCAAGCGGCCTCGCTGACCACCAACGATGCCCAGGCTCACATCATTTTGCGGCTCATGCGTTACGGCCAACAAAACGACTTCCTCGAACGCTACTCGGACAACTTCGAAGACGAACTCGACAACCGCGGCGGCACGATCCCACAACGGCTCTTGCTCATGAACGGCGAACTGGTCCGTGAGCGGTTGAAACAAAACCCGTTGAATGCCAATGTCCGCATCGGTCAATTGACCTCCAACAACGACTTGGCCGTCGAGGCCAGTTTCCTCGCCACACTCACCCGCCGACCCACCCACGCCGAGAAAGCGCACTTCGTGCAGATGCTGACGGAGACCGACTCCAAGTTGAGCCGTTCGCAACGCATGGAAGATCTTTACTGGGCCTTGATCAACTGCACGGAGTTCTCATGGAACCACTAACGGCTCACGCGGAACACCACCGCCGGAACTTCCTCAAGCTCGCAGGTGCTGCCGGGCTAACTTGGCTGACACCATTGAGCGCAGCCTTGGCTCGTGAGGCCGAGGCGCCGAAGAACAAAGGTGCCGTGCCGCAATCGCTGATCGTACTCTGGATGCACGGCGGCCCCAGCCAACTCGAAACCTGGGATCCGAAGCCCGGCACCAAGATCGCCGGTGGCACGACCGCCATCGACACCGCGGCCAAAGGAGTGCAACTGGCTAAGGGCTTCGAACGCATGGCCGACCAGATGCAGGACGTCGCGGTCATACGCTCCGTGATGAGTAAAGAAGGCGACCACGAACGCGGCACTTACACCGTCCGCACCGGCTTCCGCCCGGACCCGACGGTCATTCACCCCGCCATCGGCGCGGTCCTGTGCCATCAATTGCCGGTCGGCCAAGTCGAAATCCCACGCCACATCAGCATCCTGAATAACCCGTTCCCCACTCGCGGTGGGTATTTGGGGGACCAGTACAACGCCTTCCGCACCCACGACCCTGCGGGGCCGATCCCGGATACACGCTCATTCTTACCGAAGTCCCGGGACGACGAGCGCATCAAGCACCTCGATGTCTTGGAGCAAGGCTTCCGCCAAGGCCGTGGTTCACGGGCCGATGCGACACGCCACACCGAGACCGTGGCCGGGGCACGGAAGATGATGTCCTCGGAGCAACTCGCGGCCTTCGATGTCTCCAAGGAGCCAGCATCCGTCCGCGAGGCTTACGGCAACACTGAGTTTGGCCGCGGCTGCTTGGCCGCCCGAAGGTTGATTGAAGTTGGGGTACGGTGTGTTGAGGTGACGCTCTCCGGTTGGGATACCCACGCGAATAACCACAGCTTCTGTTCGTCGCAATTGCAGATACTTGACCCGGCCTTCGCGGCACTTCTGAAAGACCTGCGTGAACGCAAACTCCTGGAGAAGACCATCGTGCTCTGTGCCGGGGAGTTTGGCCGCACGCCGATCATCAACCCCGCCGGTGGCCGGGACCACTGGCCAGGCGGCTTCAGTGTCGCCATGGCTGGTGGGCCGATCCGCGGTGGCATGGCCTTTGGCGAAACCGACCCCGAAGGGAAACGCGACCCAGCGAACCCGTTCCAAGTCGGTGATCTGCACGCGACGATCTTCCACGCCTTCGGCTTGAATCCCGAAAAGATCAACCAGACCCCGATCGGCCGCACGGTCCCACTCGCCGAGGGCGTCGTCCGCAAAGAGCTACTTCGCAGCTAGAAACTCCGCGAGATCATCAGGGGTGTTCAAGTTCTGTAGCCAGTCGGCTGGAAGGGACACCGTCTTGGTCTGGAGTCGAGCTAACAAACGGTGCAGAGCGAGTTCACGTTTCGCCAGTTGGTCACGCACGATGGTGGCAACCGAGCGCCGATAAACGCCAATCAACGGATGCGACCGACCTTCGGCCTCCCCAAGAATCGCATCCGCATCCCCCAGCCCCTCGACGAGCCGCACGATGGCTTCACTCGGCAAATTGGGGACATCACAAGAGAGGACAACAACCAGCTCCGTGCTCAGCGCCTCGAAGCCGACCGCCAAGCCCATGAGCGGGCCAAGTTCTGGCTCTTCGTCATGGATGATGACAACACCGTCTGGCATCTCCGGCAACTCAGCACCTGCTGCCGAAATGACCACGACCCGCCCCGCGACTGGCTGGACTCGGTCCACGACTCGCCGCAGCATCGGGGTGCCATCAATCTCCAACCAGGCCTTCGACGTCCCCATGCGGCGTGACTGACCCCCCGCGAGCACGATGGCTCCGACATGATGGGAATGGCTCATTTTGAGATTTCTCGCTATGTTTCAACCGTGGAATCAGGACAGTCTCGACGTCAGTCCTTCCCGGTAGCTGGGGTATGATGGTCGAAAGCCGAGTTGTTCGCGGGCCTTGGCGTTCGAAATGCGGCGGTTCGCTTCGAGCACCGTCGGCCCAGGTTCGAAGCGGGCTGTGGGGGCACCGAGAACTTCGGCTGTGTGAGTGTAGAAGTCCCGTCTTGACACTGGGGTGTCATCGGTGATGTTGAACGTCTCTCCCCGAAGATCACTGGCTTCGGCCTGCAAAACGGCTTGGACGCCATCTGTGAGGTGAATGAGGTTCAGCCATTTGTCGGGGTCCGAAGTGTAGGCTTCGCCGGCCAGGAGTGCTGCTTTTCGCAAGACACGGTTTGGCCCGTAAATCCCCGTGAAGCGCAAGATGATGGCGTCTGGCAAGTTGGCTCGTAGGGCTTGCTCGGCCGCGAGCACCACTCGCCCGGAACCCTCCAAGGGTTCGGTGGGGGACTCTTCCGTCACGATCTCACCCGAGGTCTGCCCGTAGACTCCGGTGCTACTGACGTAGATAAACCGGGACAACTTCGGCAAACTGGCCAAGACGTTCTTCAAGCCCTCGACGTAGACTGCCTCCATCGAGTGCCCCGCGGAGCGATCCAACCCCACGGCGTAAAGCACTGTAGCGAGGTCGGGAAGTTCACGAAGAGACTGCAAGCTCGCGGTGTCGGTGACATCCCCGAGGATCGGTTGCCAACCGGCCTCGCGGAAAGCAGCCGCTCGACGCCGAGTCAGTGCGAACACTTGCCGACCCGAGTCACGCCACCGCGCGGCCACCTGAGAGCCGAGGTAACCGCAACCGATCACGAGTGCTGGACCGTCTGGGGATGCCATCGTTACGCCCTTTGCTAACCTGTCATAATAACGCCAAGAGGCGACACAAGAATGTTAGGGCTGTCTGTCCATGTCTGAGTTAGCGTCGTCCCATGATTTTCCCCGGCGAACTCTCCGCTCGGAACTTCCTGGCTTCCTGATTGGGATCATCCTCACGGTCCTGTTCCTCGTCGTGGGCATGCGCCTCGATAAAGCTGACCTGAATGCACCGTTCACTTATGATTACGATGCCCTCCTGATCTTGCCGTTTGTCAAGCAAATCGTCGATGGCTCGACCCACTGGCACACCGAACGCCTCGGTGCTCCCGGCGCGCAGGATCTCCATGATTTCCCAGTGATTGACCATCTCCACTTTGCCATTCTCTGGTTGATGTCCTGGGTGTTTCGCTCGCCGGTGGTGGTCTTCAACCTGTTCTACTTGCTCACTTACCCACTCACGACCCTGACCACGATCTATGTCTGTCGGCGCTACAAGATGACGATGGTGGCGAGCATCGTGATGGGGGTGTTGTACGCCTTTCAGCCTTATCACTACCTCCGCGGACAGACACACTACTTCCTGGCCGCTTACTACATCATCCCGCTGACCATGATGGTCATCATCGATATCTGTCGTGGCGAATTACCGTTTTTTGATCCCAAAGTCGAAGGCTGGTTCCGCATTCGGATTCGCAACCGTGCGACCATCTCGGCTTTGCTCATCGGCCTCGCGACGTCCTCAGCGGGGGCCTACTACGCCTTCTATGCCTGCGGGTTATTGCTCATGGCGGGGGGGTATGGCTGGGTGCGGACGTACTCCGTACGACCCGCGATCTCGGCAGGACTGGTCACGTTCGTTGTTGGCTTTGGTGGTGTGTTGAACCACATCCCGACCTTCATTTACCAGTATCAATACGGCCAGAATAGCCGCCCCCATACACGACTCGCGGAAGAGGCTGAGTTGTACGGCATGAAGATTGCCCAACTCATTTTGCCTGTGGCCGGGCATAACCCCGTCGCCATCAGTCCGACAGTCTATTGGGATCTCGCGGGGATTCGCTCAGCCTATCTGTCTCCGGGCTTTAAGGGGGCGGCGGTCAATGAAGCCGATTGGAACCCGATTGGCTTCTTAGCCTCGTGTGGTTACATCGCGCTCTTAGCTGTCTGCTTCTTGCCCGTGCGCCGCTCGGAGACGCTCGGGCCGCTCTCCGCGCTGACGCTCTTTGCCACTCTGTACGCCACGACCGGCGGCTTTGGAGCCGTCTTCAACTTGCTCGTCAGTCCACAGGTTCGCTGCCCGAATCGCATCAGTATCTATATTGCGTTCGCGGCTCTCTTCGTGGTCTGTCGGGCCGTGGATCGGTTCTTCTTCTCCCGTTCTGGGATCGTCAAATCGTTGCGAATCCCTGTCTTTGGCGTGATTCTGCTATTTGGCATCTGGGACCAAACCAATGACCAATGGTTCCCTGATCTCCGCATCCCGCGGCCTGGGTATATGAGCGTCGTCGATCAGCGGGAAGCGACCCGAAAGCAGTTTTACGACGACAAAGAGTTCTTCGAGAAGGTGCAAAACCTCCAGCCCGAAGGGATGATTTTCAACTACCCCTACATGGAGTTCCCGGAGAGTCGCTATTACTCTGAGCCAGGTGCTGCTCTCGCCACGTTGAGCTACGAGTATGTGTTGGGGTATGTGCACACAAAAAATCTCCGCTTCAGCTACGGAGCGATGAAAGGCCGCGAGTGGGACAACTGGGCGAGGAGTGTCAGCACTAAAGAGCCAATCCCACGCTTCCTCGAACGCATTACTTTGATGGGCTTCGAAGGCTTGGTGCTGGATAACAAAGGAATCAACCCCAAACGTTGGCGAGAGCTGAGCCGCGAGTTGGATCAATATCTCGGTGCAGGGGCGATGAGAGAAGAGCACCTCACCCGCAAGCTGAGATACTATGACCTCCGTGGCTACCGCGAGAACCTCATCAGCAACTACGGCCAGGCGGGTTTCGATGCTCGTGTGGAGGCGGAGCGTAAAGCGTTCTATGTCCTTTGGCTCAAGGGCTTCGAGTCATTTGAACCCGTTGGTTACGAGGACCGTAACCGCAGCGCTGGCCCCAAAGCGACAGCCATCTTCGTGAACCCCTCCGATGCACCAATCACAGTGCCAGTGCGTATGAAGCTCCGCACGAGCTTCCGCGAGACGGCCAATCTCCGGATCACAAGCACTCTTCAAGACACCCAAGGTCAGACTTGGAGCGATGAAATGACACTCCCGGACCGGGACCGTTTCGTCGAGTACGAACGTGTCCTGATCGTGCCGCCTGGTCGGCACAAAGTGGAGTTCCGTTGCACCCCCTCGATCCCTGTGCAACAACAAGACTCGCGGAATTACATCTACATGATTCAAGACTTTCGAACCAAGTAGCCCCGAACCTGGTCTATGCCGATTGGCTCGTTGTCACGTCTGAGGCATCCAAGACCTGGAGGTGAGTCATGCGGAAATTGGCGAGTCTACAACTGATCGAATCGATGGAGCCGATCACCGGCGCGGATGCGATTGCCAAGGCGAAGATTCTTGGCTGGGCCGTCGTGGTGAAGAAGAGCGAGTTCCAAGTCGGTGATCGGGTGGTCTATTGCGAGATTGATTCGCTGCTCCCCGAGCGACCCGAGTTTGAGTTCTTGCGGGCGTCCAGCTTCAAGCCAGCGGTCGATCAGGGCGAAGCGTTCCAACGGCCGGCGGGCTTCCGCATCAAGACCGTTCGACTTCGTGGCCAAGTGTCGCAGGGGATCTGCTTCCCGCTCTCGATCCTGCCACCAGGCACCGATACGACCCACGGCAGCGATGTGACTGACTTGCTCGGCATCACGAAGTTCGAAGCCCCACCGCCCGTCGGCATGGCGGGCCGTGTCAAGGGAGTCTTCCCAGGGTTTCTTTCGAAGACCGACGAAACCCGTGTGCAACTTCTCGAAGAGTGCCTGGCGAAGTACCAAGGGATGAAGTTCGTCGTGACTGAGAAACTCGACGGCACGAGTTTCACCGCGTACTTGCGTGAAGGGCAGTTCGGGATTTGCAGCCGGAACCTGGAACTCGACGCCAGCGACCTCACGAGCTTCTACGGCCTCATCGCCAGCCAGTTGAAGCTCGAAGAGAAGCTCCGAGGCTTCCGTGAGAAGCATGGCTTTGACATCGCCCTACAAGGCGAGATCATCGGCTTAGGCGTGCAAGGGAACAAGTACAAACGACCTGGGAAGGAACTGCACATCTTCAGTGTGCTCAACCTCACCACGGCTCGGCTCTTGGACCATGCAGACCAGCTGGCGGCCATCGAAGAATTGGGACTCACGAGTGTGCCAGTGCTAGAAACCATCACACTCCAGCACAGTATCCCCGAACTCGTGGCCTACTCCGAAGGCATGAGCCACCTGCATCCGGAGACGCACCGGGAAGGGATCGTACTTCGCCCCGAAAGCGAAGTCTACGACGAGTACCTCGCTGGCCGCTTGAGCTTCAAGGTCATCAACCCGAAGTTCCTGTTGAAGTACGACGAGTGATGACTTTGGCTTGAAAAGCCACCTCACCCCCAGCCCCTCTCCGAAGTCGTTTTCGGCCTGAAATCCAACCTCACCCCCAGCCCCTCTCCGAAGCGGAGAGGGGAGCCAGAAATTGTCGAAAATGTCATGTTTCAAGCGGTTTTGCTCCCCCTTCTCCGCATCGGAGAAGGGGGTTGGGGGGATGAGGTGGCTTGACTTGTGACCATACCAAAGCCGAAGCGGAGGCAAGAATAGCGGAAAATGTCATGTTTCAAGCGGTTTTGCTCCCCCTTCTCCGCATCGGAGAAGGGGGTTGGGGGGATGAGGTGGCTTGACGAGTTACCGCTTGGGTTTCATCGCTCGGCCGATGCTGTAATGCACTTCGGCGGGAGCGCTGACGATGATGCTCATGCTCTGGGGGTGGAAGAGAATCGACGAGTTTCCACCGCCACCGCTTGGGTTGGCCCAACTGAGGGGGTCGATGGTCTTCTTAATGGATTCCACAATCATGTTGGCATTCTGGACGGCCATGTTGAAGTCCGCGACTGGGCCGAGTGTCGCTCCGCCACCGAGGGGTGAACCGAGCACATCGCCGATGTAGTAGGCTCGCTTCACCAGCATCTTCGAAGCTTCATCCAAAGTCACGACTTGGATCGACTTTTCCTTGATGATGAAGGTCAGGCGGTTGGCTTGCAGGATGGCTCGCAAGGCTGTCCGGTTGGTGACGTTGTCCGGCACCGAGACACCTTTGTTGAGGTCCGTGCCCTCTTCGCGGAGGGCGTCTTCACGGAGGTAGATGGGCTTCTGCATCGAGTCCGAAAGGCTTTGCAGCACTTCGCGGAATGGCCCGGCTTTCATGATGTTCTTGGCAGGCTTTTCGAGGGCTTCGAGGATCGCCAAGGAGTCTTCGTCCAGTTGCTGATACATCAGCTTGTCCCGCGCTTCCATCTTCTCACGCCAGCCTTTGGGGAACTCAATGTCCCCCTTCGGTGGCAAGGCGGAACGCTGGACATCGTTGAGTGCAAGAACCACTCGCTCGTTCTGTTGCCGGGTCAGTTCCTTGGCCTCGGCCAGGCGATCGGAGACGTAACCTTGGCCGTTGAGGATCAGCGTGACGGGGTTATCGGGATACTTCTTGGTCAGCTCGTTGACCTTCGCTTGGGCTTCCTGGAACTTGTTCTGGCTGTAGAGTTTGTCGATCTCTGCGAGGCCTTCCTTCAGTTCCTTGGTCTCGGCGTTCGCGGCTTCGATGAGCTTCTTGGGATCTTGCTTGGGCTTGAGGTTGCCCGGTTCGCCAGGTGCACGGCCTTCTAGAGCGGCGATTTTGTCTTGGACGAGTTTCACCAACTCGGCCCGCTTCTCAGAGCTGATCTCCACGGAGCGATCGAGTTGAGCGATGGTTTGGCGGAGGTTCCGCACCGCCGTTGGCAGCGACGCTTTAGCGAGCTTTTCGGCTTCCGAGATTTGGCTTTTCACATCCGCAGAGGCTTTAGAATCCGCGACTTGGCGAAGGGCTTTGGCCCGTTCGAGGAGATCACCATTTTGAGCGAGCACGGGAGTGCCACTCAATACAAGTCCGCCGACTAGCAACAATACACGAACACGACGAGACATGGGCCAAATCCTCTGGGTACGGCGGAAATCACTTCCATACCAATAACGTAACGGCAACTGCCGCGTTTGCGGGCATGAAACCCGAGACAGTCGCCAAGCAGGCGTCGTTACAATCGTTACATCTCACGAGGTTGGTATTTCATGACGCGATGGGGCCTCGCCGGGCTGATGTTTCTGGTCCTTGTGCTGCCTCTCGTCGGCCCGTTCGCATCACTGGGCAGCGCGGGTGTTGGCTCGGCCTTCTGGCCCGCGGACCGCTGGCTCGGCTTGCTCGTCAACTCACTGGGTCTCGCAAGCCTGGCCTCCGTGGTGGCCATAGCACTCGGTGTTGTGACGGCTTGTCTCCTCGAACGAGCCGGGGTGTTTGGTGAGCGTGTTTACTCCTCTCTGATTCTGGTGGCGATCTTCATCCCGGCTCCGGTCTTGGCCATCGCGTGGCAAATCGTCTTGGGCACATGGTTGCCGCCACTTCGCATGTCTCCCGGCGAGGTCGCCTGGCGGCCTTGGAATCAGGGGCTACTTCCTGCCGCCTGGGTGCATGGAATCGCGACCTGGCCTTGGGTGGTGTTGATCATCCGAAACTCGCTGCAGACCGTCGATCGTGATGTCGAAGACCAGGCTCGCCTCGATGGTGTTGTCTGGCGATGTGCGGTTTGGCCAAGGCTCCGGGTGGGGATCACGATGAGTCTTCTACTCGTCGGCCTACAGACCTCGACCGAGATTGCGATCACCGATTCGATGATGGTCCGCACATTCGCCGAGGAGGTCTACACCCAGTTCGTCGGCGCGTCTGATGGCTTACCGGGGGCGATGGCGATCGGCTTGATCAGCACCGCGATTTCGATGGTGTTGACGATCGTGTTACTCGCGCTGTTCACCAGCCGTGCTGTCGGTGTCAACCGTGTTCAAGAGAATCAGCATCTCGGCGCTTCGCTTCTGGCGTGGGGGTTCTGGCTGGCGCTCATCGCCTTGCCGGTCTTGGCCCTCGTTTGGAAAGCGGGTGGCGGCGCGAGCACAAGTGGTTGGACGCCACTGGGCTTTCTCGCCGAGATGCAGAAAACGGCACGCACCGAGGGCGTCATTCTGCTTCGCAATGTGCTCGAAGCCATGTTCCAGGGCGCGGTGGTCGCGGGACTGGCCTGGTGGGCTGTGGCCTGGGCGAGCCAATCGAAACGAGTCTCCCGCTGGCTCTTCGTCGGCTGCATCGTGGCTGCGGTGCTTCCCGGACCGGTGCTCGGCATCGGGGCGATCCAGGCCATTCGCTACCTCGTGACAGTCGAGAAAGATCTTCTACACTCGCTGGGTTTCGCTCTCGAATTCCCCCCGTTCGCCACACTGTTTTACTCCCAACCGACTCCATTCCCGGCGATGTGGGTGACGAGTATTCGCTTCTTCCCGTGGGCAGTTTTGATCCTTTGGCCGGCCGTGAAAAGCATCCCCAGCGAAGTGCGTGAATTGCCGGAACTCGATGGTTCTGGAGCCTGGGGCGAATGGTCCCGAGTGCTGATCCCGTTGTCCGGTCAAGCCTGGCTCTTCGCGGCTTGTGCTGTCGCCGCACTGAGCCTCGGCGAAGTGAGTGCGACCAAACTCGTGACACCGCCATCCCGCGATGTCTTCATCCTGCGTCTCTTTGCCCAGATGCACTACGGCCCCGAAACCACGGTCGCCGCCCTCGCCCTATGGGAACTGGCTCCGGTGACAGCACTCGCGGGGCTGATCGCCATGCGACAGTCCTTGCCTGTCGGACGGCGAGAGTGAACGTGGTTCGTCAATCCAGTTTTGGCGATTCCACTGTGGGTGGAGTGGTCTCCTTGGCAGGTGGCTCCGGTGCCGAGACAGGAGCGTTCAGAGCACCGAGGCTGTCCCAACTGATCTTGGGCATAAACACCATCGCCACCACGAAGAAGCCAATGGCACCGACGGTGAGCAACACGCCTTGAGACTTCGGATAGATCGTGGCCGTGAGGGCGAGGGCCAAGATGGTCATGGCAGGTAACAGGACCCCCATGAAACCGAGGCGGAAACCCACGAGCGTCATCGATCGAATCCCAATGATCAACACCGCGAGCGACGCCGAGGCCACGATCGCGGACGTCAGGCTGACGTACTCTTGGGCAAAGTACATGAGCGGATAACAGCCCGCAAAGGTGCCGATGATCAGGAGCAACATCCAGCGATCGATGGGGTTCTTGGGTAAGGTGTGCAGGATGATGCCAACGATCAGCCCGAAGGCGATGACGCTGAGTGGCCCGATCCAAGTCAGTTCGCCCAGGCGATCGATGGGGGCAATGCCGAGCACGTCGAGCCGGACCGGTTGGCCGAAGAGCAATCGCTTGTAATCCCAGACGTACCGCGTCGAGCCGAAGTTGTTTTCCAGGCTTGTGGGTTGCAAGGAGAGGTCAAGTAGGCTGATGTCCGACCCTGTGGTTTTGAGGTCAATCGAGAACTCATCGAGAATCCCACCCGGCGGAATGGCGAGTTCGTAAATCCCTTTGCCGACGGCGGAGTATTCGATTGTCATGGCGACGTTGTCCCCCGTCAGCGGGCCACGCCAGATGAGCTTGCCATCGCGGGGTGCGACGACATCGCTAGGTTTGCCATCGACGATGATGTTGAGATCGGCGAGTGAGATGGTCTGTGGTGGAAGCGGGAGTTGTAGTTCGCAATCGACCTCAGCACCGGGTGGCTTGGCAGCGGTGAGCTTGGCTTTGAACTTGGCTTCGTAGATGGATTCCGCCGTGGCATTGCCGATGCTCAATTTGGGCATCAGCTCCACCTGAGCCGCAAAAGACTTGACCCGGGCCAAGGGACGAGTGCCCGAGAGTTTGCCTTCGTCCCGGTTGGCAACGTTCTGGGCCGCCATCTCCGCCGCCGCCCCGTATGGAGATGAGCCAGACATCTTCGAGCGAATCGCTGTCTGCCGGACTTTTTGAACTGCCGGGAGTAGGAGCCCGATCAGGATGGCGATCACAGCAATGACCACCACCAGTTCAATCAGCGTAAACGCCCAACGACGACGGTTCATGACTTGGCTCCGAAGGAAAATGGCCCAAGGTTCGCTACGCTTACCCTGGGCTAGAAGCAGACGCCGCTTCGCGGCTCACGGTAGACTGGGCCTTTTCTAGATGGCCTCAATGAGGCCTCACAGAGCAGCTACAAAAGATTTTCAACAGCTGACATGTCGCGTTCAGTGAGTGCTTTCTTTTTTGATCCTGTAAATCCTGATCATCCTGTCTGATAACACACAGATCTTTCGGACAGGATGGACAGGATTTGCAGGATGGAAAGGTGAGATTCTTTATGAGACTTTACCCCACGAAAGACTGGGTTTTCTCTAGCTGGTCTCACGGAGGCCGGTTTGACTCGAGGTGAAAGTTGGTGTCATCTTTCCCAGCAAGCGAAACCGGCCTCACAGAGGCCAGCTACAGAAGATTTTGCAAGAGACGCCGCTCCGCGGCACAGAATCGTGAACCGTTATCCTGCGATTTACTTCGCTTTCACCGGGAAGAAGAAGGCGGCTCGCACAGGGGCTGGCATTGGGCTGTTCGCGCCTTTGACCGACTTCCAGATGACCTCGTTGAAGAGGATGTCGTCCGCTTGGTCTTCCTTGGTGAGGTCGAACTCTTCGGAGCGTTTCGCACCCCAGGCTGTGGCGGTGTTCTTCTTGTTGAGGTCGTACTGCGGGACTTCCTTGGTGTAAGGAGACACGTCAGGCTTCGCGGTGAAGCTGTTGTACATCGGGCGAGCGGCGGCATCGAACTGGCTCATCGGCTTGAGGCCGAGGATCAGTTCCATCGTCCGCAACATGCTCGTGGTGGAGTACAGGGTCGAGTCCACGTGGTTCCGCTTGGTGTAAGGCGAGATCACGAGAGCCACGACGCGGTGAGCATCGACATGGTCTGGGCCGTTTTGGGCGTCATCTTCGATGACGAAGATCGCTGTCTCTTTCCAGAACTTGGACTTCGAAACGCCTTCGACGAGTATGCCCAATGCGAGGTCGTTATCCGCGACTTGAGCCGTCGGGGTTGGCTTGCCGACGCGGGTGCCGGAGGTGTGGTCGTTCGGCAGGCGGAGGATTTGCAGTTGTGGCATGTCGCCTTCTTTTTCGAAGCGGGCCAGTTCGCTCAAGAAGCGTTCGGACCGCTTGACGTCGGGATAATCGAGGTCGTAGCTGCGGTAAAGCGGATCGATATGGCCTTCGAGGGCTTTGACATTCGCTTTGCCCGGTTCGAAGGTGCCGTCTGGTTTCGTAACGCCATTGGCCACCCATTCGCCGTAGCTGCGGTAGGTCACTTTGGCTTCGGCAGCACGGTCCCAAAGGTAGCCACCGGCTGGGCGAGCGGAAGCATCCACGAGGCCTTCGCTGGGGTAACCGAAGACTTTGCCTGGGCTGCCGCGGTAGCTCAATGGCCAGAGCTTCTCGACGAAGTCCGTGGCGTAAGCGCCCATCGACCACTCATGGCCATCGGCGGAGACTTCGCCATCGACGTAGATGTTATCGAGCAGCACGAACTGATCCGCGAGCTTGTGGTGGTTCGGCGTGATGGCTTCCGGGAAGAGGCAGAGGTTCGGCTCGCCGTTGCCCTTCGGGTTCACTTTGCGCGTGGCCATGTCGCCGAAGACTTGGTCGTAGGTGCGGTTCTCTTTGATGACATACAGGACATACTTGATCGGAGACTTGTCGCCGACTTTCAAAGGAATCGGGTTACCGGCTTCGACGTTCTGGTTGTTGACTTCGGCACCGGCGCGGAGTGGGCTGCATTCGTAGGCCGTCTTCGTCATCGTGGCCATGGCGGTGGGGTTCGGGATTGGCATCGTGGTGACGCTGCCACGCAGCAGTGTGCCGATGTATTCGCCGAGGTTCCGCGTCGCGGGGTTGATCGGGTCTGGGCCGTTCGGGTTGGCCTTCGACGACATGCCTTTGCCGTTGGCGATGTAGAGTTGCTTATCGAGCTTGTTGTAACGCACGGAGGTCGGGTACCAGCCTGTTGGGATGAAGCCCATGGGCTTGGCGGCTTTGTGGTCGGTGATGTTGAACACGGCCAGGTTGTTGGCATCCGCGTTGGCGACGAAGAGCAGGGCACCGTCAGCCGTCATCGTCAGGCTGTTCGGCGTGTTGCCAACAGGGGCTTGTGGGTAAAGAGCCGCGTGGATGGTTTGGAAGGCTTTGCCGGTCGAAGGGTCGAGGACCGTGACTTTGGTCGAGTTCGCACAGGCGACATAGAGGGCTTTGCCATCTGGCGAAAGCATCATCTCGGTGGGGTGCGATTCGGTCGGCCAGTTGGCGATGACTTCGTTCTTCTCCAAATCCACGACCGCGACCGCAGCCTTGGACCAGAGGCTCACGTAAGCCCGAGTGCCCTTGGGGTCGAGGATGACGGTGTAGGGGTAGCTGTTGTCATCAACAGGACGAACGCCACCGAACTCGTCGACAACTTTCGGCTTCTGATTGGGGTCTTTGCGGCCATCGTCTGGGCTTGGCGGATCGCCAGCGTTGCCAGCCTTTGGAGCGACGATGTTCTTCATCGTGATGACGACTTTGTTCTCTGGGTTCTCCAACGGCACACGCACGAGGCAGTTCGCCCACAGGCCGGCGGTGAAGAGTTCTTTGCCAGCAGCGTCCAAAGTCAGGCCGGCAGCGACGGTCCGCTTGGCCGTCGTGCTGATGTCGATGGTGCGGGCGTTGTGCAGGAGGCCTTTGTCAAAATCCCAAACGTGGACAAGGTCAAACTCGCCGCCACTCGCGTACAATTGCTTGCCGTCTGGCGAGAAGGTGAGGCCATAGAAGGCTTGCTTCACGACTGTCCGCGAGACGATCCCTCTGGCTGCGGCGCTCGTGTTCAGGATGACGACTTCATGCTCACGCATCCCCGAGTGCAACACCGCAGCGTACTGGCCCGTCGGGTGAAGTTGGATGTTCACCGGCAGGTCACCGACTTCGATCGCAGCACCCGCTGGCTTGAGCTTCCACTGGTTCGGCAACTGGACGAAGCCATCTTTGCGAACGCCAGGCAGCACTTTTGCCGCAGGGTTTTCAGCAGGCTTCGGTTCGTCCGCGATGCTGAAAAGCAGCACCGTCGGCACGACGATCAAAGCGAGAAGTGGGGACACGATTCGCATCAGAAAGGCTCCAGAGGGATAGTGGACCGGCGAGTGGTGTATTATCTTCGTAGGGTGGTGGACGTCCCGTGAAAATCTGAAGGAGATCCCGAATGCCGGATCACAATTTGGTGCTGAAAGCGATCTCGTTTGCTAGTCGAGCACACAGGAATCAGCTTCGCAAAGACAACGCGACGCCCTATGCAGCACACGTCTGTCGGGTGGCCATGATCGCTAGCCAGGTCTTCGGCATCCAAGACCCCGAGACGCTCGCCACGGCAGCACTCCACGACACCATCGAAGACACCCCCACCGACTATGACGACCTCCACGAAGCCTTCGGCGAGAACGTCGCCTACTGGGTGAGTTTGCTCACAAAAGACATGCGACTGCCTGAGTCGGCAAGGGAAGTGGCTTACGAAGAGGCGTTGGCCTCGGCGCCGTGGCAAGTCTACATCTGCAAGCTCGCGGACATCTTCGACAACCTCTCAGACAGCGAAAATCTCCCACCTGCTGGCCGCGAACGAGCCAAGCGGCGAGCCAACGCTTACCTCAACGCACTGCACCACTCCATCCCACCCGAAGCCGAGCGAGCGTACAAGTTGACCCGAGAGTTGCTGATGGGGATTTAGCAAAAAAGAGCCGCGACCGCGAGGGAGCGTCAGCGGAT
>JBOFPH010000008.1:0-154261 GCA_051659845.1 Fimbriiglobus sp.
CATACACCCCGCGATCATCCGTGATTTTAGGATCGAGCAGGCTCTCGTTGTTGGTGCCGACCCAGACGAGACCATTGGCGACCACCGGCCCCCCGATCGCTCGTGAGCCGACGTTGGCCGTCCAGCGAATGTTCTTCGCTGGTCTCGTGTCGTCGCCGATGTGCCAATCGGTGAGCGGCGATTTCTCCAGGCTGACAGGGTTGCGACCAGGAGTTTGCCCGCCCATTGACCAGTCGTCGGCTTGCAGAGTGATGGGAAACAGCAGCAGCAAGACCACCAAGATTCGTACCATCTGAGCACCTCGGGCGACAGAATCTGTCTGACCACTGAGATTCTAACAGGAAGCATGGCATAAAGCGATCGACAGATCACGACGGCCAGCCGTCTCAAAATCGTCAGGAACTAAACGTGGCATTGGGCTTCCAGCCCATGCGTCCAGCGATTGCCACTTCCCATCAGCACGGCCAAGATGGCCGTGCCACCAGAGAATACAGCTGCCCATCCGCACCCCCTTCTCACTTCGGCTTGCGGGGGGAATTGGGGTTCGGTTAGACTGGCTTTCGCGCGAGGGAACGCGCGGATTTCTGGCCCCCGGCATGGATGTTTCGTGGCAGATAAGTTCACTCCTTTAATCCTGGATGCTCTCACGCTGGCAGCCTCGGCGCCCGCAGGGACACCGCTGTACGCGGCCAAGACTGGCCAAGGGCTGTTCGCCAACTCCACGGCAGGTAAGGCGGCCGCACGCAAAGCCTTGGACGAAGGGCTTTTGCAGGTCAGCCGGAGCGAGATGGTGGGCAAGGTGCTCACCGAACTCGTCACGGCCACCGATCGTGGCCTGAGTTGGCTAGTGCAATCGCAAAGCCCGAAGAAGGTCCTCGAAGACTTTGTTCGGGTGCTCGAAGCTCGTGAAACCCAGGTCAACGAACTCTTGACGCAGACGCAAGCCCTGCGAGCCACGCTCGATGGCGTCAAAGCGACCGTGTCACAAATCTTGCCACAGATCACCTCGGAACGGCTGCTTGCCACCGAGACTCGACCCCCAGAACACGCCTCACGGAACGGATTGGCGATGAAGACCCAAGCACGCAACGGCAGCACGACACTCCTCCTCGACCCGGCCACGGAGATCGAAGAGTTGACCGGCGCGATTCTCGCCCGGCTCTCGGACTGGGCGTCGAGTGCGGCCGCGGGGCAAGATTGCCCACTCCCGGAGTTGTACCGTGCTCTGGGTGTCCGGCCGAACCCGCCGAGCTTGGGCACGTTTCACGATTGCATCCGCAAGCTCCACGAGGAGCACCGCATTTATCTGCATCCTTGGACCGGCCCACTGTATGCCTTGCCGGAGCCGAGTGCGGCCCTTTTGGTTGGCCACAACATCGCCTATTACGCGTCTTTGAGAAACTGATTTCACACTCCACGGAAGGACTCCCATGAACCTGACCGCCACGATCGATAGCCCGATTCCCTCCCGTGCCCGCGAAGCTCTGAAGCGTGCTGGGAACCCGTTTCGCAACTACTTCGCCCGCAACCCGGACGACGACATCTGCACCCGCTACCACGTGCCCGAGTTGTTCGCCGCAGAGCGTGACTTGCTTCACGCCATCATCGATCTCTACCGCTACGACCCGCTGACGCACTCTGAAGTCGTGCCGATTCTTGGGAACAAAGGAGCGGGTAAAACGCACTTGCTCCACAGCATCAAGCATGGCACCGGCGGGGCCTGGCAGATGCTCGTGACCCCGGGCGTTTACCAAAAAGACACGGACTTTTTGGAATACCTGCTCTTCCAAATCCTCGATTCACTCCTCGGCGGCGGCAAGCAGAAGAGTGTGAGGCCGATGGATGTCGTCGGCCAGTTGGTCGTCCGCAAGAACCTGGCCGCAGCCATCAAGGGCCTGAGCGCCGACGAAAAAGTCGAGCTGTTCCCACCCCCTGGCATCGGCAAATGGGCACGCCGGTT
The DNA here is from genome assembly GCA_051659845.1 of Fimbriiglobus sp. GTDB lineage: Bacteria > Planctomycetota > Planctomycetia > Gemmatales > Gemmataceae > Fimbriiglobus. The sequence continues at coordinate 1,961 of JBOFPH010000008.1, forward strand.
GGGCCTCGGCTCCACGCAAGCGACCGAGCGGGCCGATTGGCTCGTCGAGCAATTGATGGGCCATGCCGAGTTTGGTCGGCCGCCGATGCCGCTAGGCCAAGCGCTGCAAGAAGCCGGCCTGCCTGCCGAGCGAGCGCTGGAGATCATCTCCACGTACGCCAAGAAATCCGAGAGCCGCAACACTGCCGGGATTATGCGTCAGGCCATCATCGATGGCTTCGCCAAAGCGATCCTGCTGAAAGACGAAACGGAAATCGCCAACTTCCTGACCTACGGCTTCGCCGAACTCGAGTTCGCCGTTCGCCCGTCCCGTCAAGACTTGGTACTGGCTCTCTTCAAGGTGATGATGGACCTCTTCCGTGGCTTGCAAGTCCCGGTGGTCGTCGCCTTCGATCAGCTGGAAGACCTGCTGTTGGCTCGCCGCTCAGACGATGTCCACAAGATCGCGGAAGCCTTCTTCGCAGGCATCGTCCAGGTCATGCACCAGATCGATGGCTTGCTCTTCTTGATCTTCGCTGAGCGGGGGCTGTGGAACCGCTTCGTGCCGTCACTCGATGGCTACATTCAGGATCGCCTCAACAACCCCGTCCATGTGCCGAAGCTCGGGACCGTGAAGGCCATTCGCCTGGAAGCCCCCGCGGCACCCCTCGTCCGTCGGGTGGTCGAAGCCCGGCTTCGCCCGGTGCTGGATGAAGTGCCCGAAGGTGTCGCCCTCCCGGACATATACCCATTCGGCGATGAGCAGATCACCCGCGTAGCCAAGTCCGAACCGACCTTGCGGGACATGCTGCAACAGTTCCGCCACCTGTTTGATCACCTCGTTTACGACAGCTCCGAGCCACAGCCGGTGGTGCCGAAGCCGAACACGACCACCCGTGTCATGCCTGGCCTGGACGATGGCCCGGTGCTGACGAACGAGTTGAACATCACCGAGATTCCGACCCGGCCCGAGAACCGCATCACCGCCGTGCAAAGCGAATACGCATTCCCGGAATCGATCACCCCGCAAGACAAACAGAACCGCATCAATGCCCTGATGGGTTACGAAACGGAACCCGATAGCTCGGTGGTCTTCAAGTCCGTGACCATCGTCGAAACCCCCGTGATGCCGTCCGTTCCGGTGCCTGCGACAATGCCACCGATGGTGATGAGCCAACTCACCACCGCTCAGATGGCCGACCTCTGGGACCAAGAGTACCGCTCCGCTCGCCGCAAACTCGAACCGGATGGCGCCCTCACCGGTGCCACCCGCGAGCTGCAAGCCGCACTCGGTGCCTTCCTGGCCACGTGCCTGGAGCATGGCGTCAAAGTCGGGCCGTGGCGTTTGCAACACGTCGTCCCCGAATGGCCGTTCGGCGAACACCCGACCTATGGAGCCGTCACTCTCGCTCACTGGGCCCACAAAGACGGCCAACCGTGGCGCGTGGCCGTGGGTCTGTTCTTGGCCAAGGGGCCAGGCAAGCCGAAGGATTTGGAGATCAAGCTGAGTGTCCTGGAAGCTCAACCGCAAGTCGTCGATCACCTGATCCTGCTTCGCCCGGAAGAAGACCTGACCCTCACCGGCAAGAGCAAGACCCTATGGAGCGACGCCGAGAAGCGTGGCCACCATGCTCGCCTCGAAGCCGTGTCGCTTGACAGCTACGCGATGGTCTACGCCTTCCCCCGCTGGCTCTCGGCCCTCAGCGAATCCCTCCCCACCGGCACCCCCGTGCCCAACCTCGCCGACCTGATCCAAGAGAAAGCCGAACGCATCCTCGAACAGACCTGCATGCCCGTCACGGGGTGAGTTGAAATCCGCGAAGAGACACGACCGCCAGGGAGTGCTGGGACAACAACATCCCAATGCACTTCCTGGCGGTCGTGGTTTTTTGAATCAAGGAAGCATCAAGCTCGCTTAACAGGTACCAAGCAAAACACCTTGTTGGTATCTTTGTCGATGATTATGAAGTAAGGCCAGCCTTCGTAGTTTCTGAATATCATAGTTTTCTTGGCATAATCTCTGAATTTCATCATGCGATCATGTTTCTCAGTCCAGTGTTCTGGATTCTTGGGATCCAGAACAAACTGGAACGCGAGATTGTTTGGGTTGACCTGTCCGTAGTCCATGCCATATTTGTTGGTCAACTCATCGTAAGTCATGCCATACAAATCACGAGCATCATCAGGCAACGGCGGAAATGGTGCGTGGTTTGTCTGAGGCTTTGGCATCAGTGAAGCGAAAATCACCCCAAGTGATGCGACTATGCCCAACACGACCAATAAACGACCAAGTGGTTTCATAGCTACGGACTCCCTCAGAGATATTAACTGACCCTAGTATGAATTCACCACAAACGCAAATCCCCTCGCTTCCTGCCCTGAGATCGGGTTATAATGACACGACTGTCATCAGGAGATTACGATGCGAATGTGGCTCTTCGTTTTGTCGTCGTTGTTCGTTGCGAATGAGGTCTTGGCCGAGGACCCGTTGCCGACGCTTAAAGAGATCAGGGATCACTACTCCGCGACCTGGGACAAAGTCTCCACGGGCGAGTACACCGTGAAAGGCAAGCGATTTCAGCAAGACAAACAGTACGGCGATTTTCACGGGAACATCGAAATTGAAGCGGCTTTCGATCTCGACAAAAACTGGCTTCGCTTCGATCGCACCGAAGACGAACGCAACGATGAAAAGCCACCCCAAATTCTCCCCGATGGCACGAAGCGGTGCTGCATCAGCACCCGAGAAGGAGAATACGCCCACCGACCTGGCGTCACGATCAACTTCGTGCGGGGCAAGCATGCTACTTTTCACTCCGGCAAATACCGCGATGACTTGGCTAGGCCCTTCGACTTCCGAACTGTCGGGACGGGCAATGCTCGGGAAATGAGCCTGCGGAAAGACTTCGAATCGACAAAGAATTTTTTCCAAGAAGAAAACTGGAGACTCTTTACGATCTCTCGACTGGAGAACGGGGTGATTCGGCTTTCGATGAAAATTGTTCCCAAGGAGAGCGATCCCTCACAGTGGATTTACCACCGAGACTTTGACCCGAAGCACGGATACATGTGCGTTGGGAACCACACCGAAGTGAAGTTGAATCAAGATGACAAGTGGCAAATCTTAGAAAAAACCACACTGACATGGATCAAGAAAGACAACATCTCTTTGCCCGAGAAGCTATTCTTTGAGCGGGGCGACAAGAAGAAGCAAAGTTACGAATCCCTGGAGATGAATTTCACCTGGAAGAGCATCAACAAGCCCGTCCCCTATGAAGTGTTCACCCATCGCGGTATGAACATCCCACCGGAGACATTCCTTTCCTTCAGCGACGGTAAAAAATCTGAATCCCTCGGCCAACTCGGCGACGACCCCGTCAACGCCAGGATCCTCCTCCTCGACCCCCTCGAAGACCCGACGAAGAAGAAGTGATCCGTCCGTGGGGTCGGATGCTTGCCCTGTCGGAGTGGGTGGGTAAAACCGCCAGTGGGTTTTGCTCATGGGTTACATGAGCGTCACGATTCACGAAAGGGCCTCTCCGATGGGGTTTCATCAGACTTCGACTCACAAAAATGGCAAAGGTAGCTTCCACCAGATTGGCCTCGTGCGCGGGCAGTTTGGCAATCTGAATGAAGACGGCTGGTTGAAGTTCGTCTCGGACTCTGGCTTCGATGGCTGGGAAGAGGCGTCCTGGGAACTCGACCTGCGGCAGTGCGACACCGATGCCGGGGCCAAGGCGTATGCCGAAGAGCGCGTCGGCAAGGCGAAGAAGCTCGGCCTCGAAATCTTCACCGTGGCGGTCCACCTGCAAGGCCAAGTGCTCGGCGATGAGCCAAGCGCCAAGACCCTGAACTTCTGCAGCGGCAAGGGCCAAGCCAAGGCCGCGTACAAAGCCTGGCGCGCGAGCGGCAAGAACCCGCCGAAGGCTGACCCTTACTACGTGCCAGACGACGTGGCCAAGCTCGTCCACGAAGAAGCGGCCAAGGACCTGATGGCCGCGGTGCGGTATGCGGGGCATCTGTCGAAGCTGCAAGGCCGTAAGGTGGCGTTGCCAGGGTTCGTCGGTAGCCCGGCGAATTGCTGGAGCCACTGGTTCCTCTTCCCGCCGCTCCCCACGAACATCGAAGGCTACGACCTCCCCGATGTCCGCCAACTGTCGCTGGAACTGCTCGTCGAGCGCTTCGCACCGATCTGGAACCTGGCGAAAGAATACGGCGTCACGTATGACCTCGAATGCCATCCTTCGGAGCGCGCGATGGGCGACCTTGAAAGCGCCGCGGACTACATCCAGTTCATGAACAAAGCCGGCTTCGAAGGCACCGTCGGCTTCAACCTCGACGGCTCGCACATGGAATGGCAGAACGTCTCGGTGATCCAGTTCATCCGCGAGTTCCAGGATTACATCCACTGTGCCCACGTCAAAGGCGTGCAAGTGGAACGCGAACACTGCCGGGGCGGTCGCCTCGGCGGTCACCGCAACATGGGCCACTGGACCAACGGCTGGAAGTTCGTCACCGCCGGCACCCAACGCGACGCCAATAGCCTGGAAGAGATCTTCATCGAACTCAACCGCGTCGGCTTCGATGGCGCTGTCTCGATCGAGTGGGAAGACAACGACGCCGACCAACTCGCCGGCGCCAAGACCGCCCTCGCCAACTGCCGCAAAGCCGACCTCCCGCCAAGCGGCATGAAGCACGACGAGATGCTCAAAGGCTAACCGGGTGGAACTGCGAGTCCTGTTCTGGAACTGCTACAGCAAGCCCCTGACGACCCACTTGGCCCGCCTCGTCGAGACGACGCGGGCCAACGTCGTCGCCGTGGCCGAGTGGGGCGGCACGGACATGGAGTTGGAAGCGTGCGTTTCAACAGTCCGACCGTTTCGCTTCATCGGTGGAATGTCTGGCTCTGTGCGGATGGTGGTTCACCCCGACGAATTGGAAATCGACGGCCAAGTCGATCACCCAAGATACAGTATCCTGAGTTCGGCATATCCGGCTCGTCCTAAACTCATCCTGGCGGTTGTACATCTCCGTTCAAAGCTTCGTTCCACACCCGCTGATCAAACCTTGGCAGCAACTCACGTGATGGAAGTCCTGAGACGAGTCGAAACAGCATCAGAGCACTCACGGACGATCGTCTTCGGCGACTTCAACATGAACCCTTTTGAAGATGGCATGATGGTCGCAAATGGTTTCAATTCAAGTTCGACGCTCTGGACAACTCGGAATGAATCGAGAGTCGCAGACCACGTAGAATATCCTCAGTTCTATAACCCCATGTGGAGCCATTTCGGGGATCGCACACCTGGCCCACCTGGCACCTACTATTTCAATGATGGCGCGATCTGTTACTATTGGAACATGCTCGATCAGGTTCTGCTTCGGCCATCCGTCGCTGAAGCTTTGACAGAACTGAGGATCCTCGATTCCGATGGCAAGGAGCCTCTTGTGACCAAAAACGGCTTGCCATCAGAACGTATTTCAGACCACCTGCCTTTGTTTTTTGTGATCGACTGGGACAAGATCAAGGAATCGTTATGAGCACGAAAACAGGAAGCTTCTGGCCGACATTTTCTCTGGATGTGAACTCCCCAGAGTTCATCCTTCGGCAACAGGCGAAGTTCCTCAACCAATCCATGAACGGCACGATTCTCGCAGAGATCACCAAGCTGACAGGCGAAGAGGACCTAGTGTCGATCCGCATGGAACTGATTGCAGTGAGATTGCACCGTGCTCGATACAGAATCCTCACCGTCGTGTCGAAAGCTGAGCCATACCCCGTTCAACTCGAAGCCGACGTTTATAAACCAAAAACGCTGCGTGTTGATCAAGGAAATTGGGCAGAAGCGACCGTCAAGAAAATTTTCGAACCCTACGACAAACCCCTCACGTGGCCACCTGTGACTGACTGGCGCAAGATCGCTAGCAACAAAAGCGAGTTCGACAGGTGTCTGGCAGAAGTCTTTAACTCCAACGAAGTCCGGTCGGTAGTCGAGTCCATCTTGGCCCGCACGAATGACCTGCAAATGCTGGAAGAGGCCGAAGCGGAATCTCAAACACCAACTTCACAGCCTTAATTCACCTCTCACTCGGGGTCTTCCTTCCGTTGGCTGGAGCATGTCATGCCGTTCAGAATAGGGTCTTGGCTAACTGTTTGAGTATCACTCTCACGATAGTTCCGAATCCAGCGGAATCCCTCCGACTCCCAGTGTTTCCTGAGCTACAATCCCGACATGCGTGCATACGTGCTGAAAGCGTTGTTGGTGAAGGAATTCCGGAGGCATGTCGCCAACCGGGGTGGGATTGCGTTGTGCTTGCTGCTGGTTGTCGCGGCACTCTTGCTCTCGGTGTTCAATCCGGGCACGGGGGCGGGTGGCTCGGGGGGTGGGTCGCTGATTGATGGCGTCCACCGCTGCATGGTGCTTTACCAGACGGAAACTCCGCTGATTCAGCATCTGGAAAAGAACATCCCCGCGGACCTGAAACCGCACCTCATTTTCGAACCGATCAATAGCCAGTACCTACAAACCCTCGTGAACTACCCGCCGGGTACGGGGGCGATCCAGATTCGGGAGCGCGATGGCACGTTGAAAGTGGACATCATGCATCCGCCGGGTGATCCCGGGGCGATGGCGGGCTACGAAGTCTGGCTCTGGCGTGCGATGCATGATGCTCTTCATGCCCAGGCTGTGCAGCAGTTGCAAGCGAGCGGTAAAGATGCGAGCCAACTGATCGGGCGAGACAAAACCGACGACGAGCAATGGGCCATTAAGGATTCCTATCGCCGCCTAGCCCTCGACTACGACCGGCTTCGCCCAACGGATCGCACGACGGCACTGCCGCAACCGGAAGTTAACCGACAAGGCTTGGGCGCCAAGCCTTTGGACCTACGCTCAGCGATCTGCACGGGCATGGTCGTCTTCTGCTTGTACTTCTTCTGTGTCTACTTACTCCCCACCATGACCTGTGAAGAGCGGGAACGCGGGGTATTGCTGGCCCAGGCGCTTTCGCCCGCGTCGCCATCGGAAATCCTGGCTGCGAAGTTCCTGTTCTACCCGACCATCGGCATGGGCATGGCGGCGGTGTTAGCGGGGATTTACAAACCGGAATTGCTCTCGACGCTCTTCTTTTGGCTGGCGCTCGTGGCGCTCGGCGCGGGCTTTCTGGGCATCGGCATGACCGTGGCGACCTTGGCCAAGACTCAGCGTGAAGCCTTCATGGGGTCGATGTGCTACTTGATGTCCGTGTCGCTGATTCTGTTCATCTGCCAACAGAACAGCATCCCACTGATTCCTTACTTGGCCATTGAGTTCCATGGGCCGCGTGTGATTCACGCTGCGGTGAGTGAGAACGTCCAGTGGGGCCACTGGGGGAACTTGGTCGGCGCTGCGGGCCTCGGCATGATGTGGATGGTCTTAGCTGGTTGGTTGTTCCGCCGTCGCGGATGGCAATAAGCGGCGCGGATGTGCGGGCGACGCATCTTAGCCAAATCCCCTAGAATCTCGCCTTTCTTTTGACGACGCCTCAATAAAGCCTTAACATTTCCCTAGGTCGCACTCACGCGACACAATCGACGTGATTTTCACCTGGGAGGTAGGCTTGATATGTACAGTTTGATCCTCATGACTGCGATGGCCGGGACACCGGATGTGTCGTCGTTCGGCTGGCGGTCGGCGGGTTGCACCGGTTGCACGGGTGTCGCCGTGGGTTGCGCGGGTTCCTCGTACACCTACAGCAGCTACTCTTGCAGCGGTTGCTACGGCTCGTCTTGTAGTGGTGTGGCTTACTCCTGCAGCGGCTGCCATGGCGGCCCAGCATTCCCAGTCCTCGGTGCGGTCGCTCGTGGGACAGCCCGCGTCGTCACGGCTCCGTTCCGCCTCATCGGCAACCTCGCTTCCTGCCACGGCTGCACCGGTTACTCGTGCAGCGGTTGCTACGGTTCGAGCTGCTATGGCGCTAGCTGCTTCGGCTCCAGCTGCTTCGGTTCGAGCTGCTACGGCTCGTGCTACGGTAGCGGTTGCTCAGGCATCAGCTACGGCTCGTGCTACGGCAGCGGTTGCTCGGGTCTGAGCTTCGGTGGCTGCACCGGCCTCGGCTACACCAGCGTGGACATGATCGGTGGCGGCAGTGGTTGCATCGGCTCCACGCCAACCATCATCCACGGCAGCGCACCTGTTGTCGGCGAGCACTTCGGCACCATCTCCCTCGACAACTCCACGGTTGTCTCGCAGAAGCCAACCGTGATCGTCGAGAAGGCCAGCGACAAAGCCTCCGCGAACTTGACCATCGTGCTCCCAACCAAAGCCAAGCTCTACGTCGATGGCAACCTGATCTCCGGCGACGGCGAAAAGCGTGCCTTCCACACCCCCGAACTCGCCAAAGGCCAAACGTACTACTACGACGTCAAGGCTGTGGTTGAAGTCGATGGCAAGATGGAAAGCGAAGAGAAGCGTGTGGTCGTGAAGGCTGGGGATTCGCTCAATGAAGAGTTCCCCAAGCTGATCGCGGCTGTTAAGAACGCCAACCCTAGCAGCGTAGCCACCCGCTAAGCGAACTGAGACAATACCAAAAAGCCCAGCCAAACCGGCTGGGCTTTTCTTTTGGAGGTAGTCATGGATTACATCGGCATCGTGATCCTGGGAGCAGTCATCTTGACAGGGATCTGGTTCATCAACCGGCTCATGTCCAAGAGTTCCCGCAACGACGACACCACTCACGGCGGAGGCCACGGCGGTGCGGCCTCGGGGATCTAGGCGATGGCTCGTTAGGCGTTGGGCAGGTCCCGATTTACCCGAACTCGGACTGTTTGAGTGCATTTTTGATCCCTTCTCCCCTTGCGGGAGAAGGTGGATTTGGAAACTCGTTCAACGAGTTTCCAAAGACGGATGAGGGGTCATCGCTCGAAGTGGAAAAGCGCCTTTTTTGGGTGAAGCGTGTTACCCATCATCCGTCTGATCCGGCTCTATCGAGCCTGGATCGGACACCTTCTCCCGCAAGGGGAGAAGGGTAAAAACCGCCAGAAATAAGCACTATCAGAGGGTAGAACAGCTCCTGCCGAACGCCTTACGCTTCCGGGTAAACCCATGGCTCGCGGTAGGGGCGGCGGAGCAGCTTCATCGCCTCTTGGTCACCGACGATCAAGTTCTTCATCCTATCCCAGTTCAGTGTGCGGTTGACCTTCATCGAGATGTTGCCGAGTAAGCTCGACGTCGTGCTGATGAAGCCCTCCGTCATATCCGCCACGGGAGCCTTACGGCTGCCAACGCACTCCAGGAAGTTCTTCATGTGGCCCAGGCCACCCGGCGTGATGTGCGGGGGTTGGTCTTTGTCCGAGAGGTCGGGGAGTTTATCGGCTTCGTCCGTGAAGGCTTTGGCGCCCCCGGCGTTGAAGTGCGGGATGAACTCCCACTTCTCCACGTCGAGTTTGACCACCCCTTTCTCGCCATAGAAGAAGACGGCCCACGGGTACTTCGGATCATCGGGCTGGCCGTAGGTGCGGTGGTCCCAGGTGACCGTGAGGTCGTCGTACTCCGCGAGGATCGATTGCGTATCGGGGATGTCGGCCTTGGCACTCTTCTGAACGTAGACGCCGCCGGTCGAGGAGACGCGTTTTGGCCAGCCGAGGTTGAGGATGAAGCGAGCCGTGTCGAACATGTGCACAAACATGTCGCCCACGATGCCGTTGCTGAAGGCGTTGAAGGCACGCCAGCTCTTGGGGTGGTAGACCTTGTTGTAAGGCACCATCGGCGCTGGCCCGACCCAGAGATCCCAGTTCATGGTCGCGGGGGCTGCTTCGTCTTTGGGGTTCGAGCCGTTACGCATGTTGTAGTAACAGCACGTTTTGACCATGCCCACTCGACCGATCTTCCCGGACTGAATGAACTCCTTGGCTCGCACGACATGCGGCGTCGACCGCCGTTGTGTTCCGATTTGCACAATCTTTTGGGCCTTCGTCGCCACGCTCAGCATGGCGATGCCTTCGCCGATGGTATGACAAGCGGGCTTCTCACAGTACACGTCCGCCCCAGCATTGATGGCCGCGATGGTGTGGAGAGCGTGCCAGTGGTCCGGGCTACCGACGATGACGACGTCCAGGTTCTTGGGCTTGAGCATCTCGCGGAAGTCTTCGAACTTCGCCGGAGCCTGGAACTTCCAGACTTTTTCGAGTTCCGTGATCGTGGCCTCGACCTGCTTCTGATCCGGATCGCAAACCGAGACGACTTCGACCTTGGAGTTACCCTTGGTGGTCATGAGCAAGTTGCGGAGGTTGACCATGCCGTACCAACCGCAGCCAATCAGCCCAACCCGCAACGCCTTCGGCACCTCCGCTTTCAAGGGAGATGCTTCCGCGGCGAGAGCGATCGCCGTGAGACTGGATGCCGCCAGAAAATGCCGTCGATTCATGGAAGTCGCCTTCTGAGAGAGGGAGAAGTACCCCCTCTTTTTACGAACCCAAACCCGATCAGCCGCTCTAGGAAATGCGAGAGGATCACGGTTCACGGAAAGCATGTCACCAAATCCCGCGGCAGACTGTGTTACCTCCCCTTCGCCCCGATCACCTCCGTCGAGTCGAGGATTTGGTAGGCGTAGCCTTGTTCGGTGAGGAACATTTGGCGGTGGTGCGAGAAGTCGAGTTCGCAGGTGTCGCGGGTGACGACGCTGAAGAACGCGGCATCGCCGCCGTCGGATTTGGGGCGAAGGACGCGGCCCAGGCGTTGGGCTTCTTCTTGGCGAGAGCCGAAGGTGCCGGAGACCTGGATGAGCACGTTGGCATCCGGGAGGTCGATGGCAAAGTTGCCGACCTTCGAGAGGACGAGGTGCCGCACTTCGCCGCGGCGGAACTTGTTGTAAAGGTCTTCGCGCTCGGAGTTGCCGGTGGCTCCGGTGATGAGCGGGATTTGGAACTGCTCCGAGAGCGAGCGGAGCTGGGCGAGATACTGGCCGATGATGATGACCCGCTGCTCGGAGTATTGCTTCAATAGCTCGGCGACGACGGCGTCTTTCGCGGGGTTCTCGGAGGCGATGCGGAACTTGGCCCGACGATCGGCTATGGCGTACTCCATCCGCGTCTTGTCGTCCGGCAAGCTCACGCGAATCTCAGCACATGCGGCGGTGGCGATCCAACCTTGGCCTTCGAGGTCACGCCACGGCACGTCGTACTTCTTCGGCCCGATGAGACTGAAGACATCCCCCTCACGACCATCTTCGCGGATCAACGTGGCCGTGAGGCCGAGGCGTCGGCGCGCCTGGATTTGCGCCGTCACGCGGAAGACGGGGGCAGGCAACAAGTGGACTTCGTCATAGATGATGAGGCCCCAGTCTTGCTTTTCGAAGATGCCAAAGTGTGGGAAGTCTTCGGTCTTATCGGGTCGATAGGTGATGATCTGGTACGTCGCCACCGTGACCACGCCGATCTCTTTGGTCTCGCCCGTGTACTCTTTGACTTGGTCCTCGTGGAGCGAAGTCTTGTCCAGAATCTCGCGCCGCCACTGTTTCACGGCCGTGATGCTCGTGGTCAGGACGAGCGTCGATTTCTCCAAAAGGCACATCGCACAGATGCCGACGATGGTCTTGCCTGCTCCGCAAGGAAGCACGATCACCCCCGAGCCACCCCGGACGTCACCCCCGGCATGGAAGACGTCCGCAGCCTCACGCTGGTAATCCCGGACGTGGAACTCTTTGCCCGTCGTCGCGGTGGTCCGCAGGGTCATCGGCAGGGCGGCGCCGTCAGTGTAACCCGCCAAGTCTTCGGCAGGGTAGCCGATGGCGATGAGCGAGAGTTTCAAGACACCACGGAAGCCAGGGTCAATGTCAAAACTGACGTCGTCGATTCGTTCGCCGAGGTAAACATTCACCTTCTTCTGGCGAACGATTTCTTCGAGCAGCGGTCGATCGGCGCAGACGAGTTTCAGGCCGGTTTCGGTGCGTTCCAAGCGGATGCGGCCATAGCGGGAGACAGTCTCGGCGATGTCCGTGGGGAGGTTGTGGGGGATCGGGAATTTGGCGTACTTCGTCAGCACCGCGACCATCTGATCAGCCAGGATTCCCGCGGCAGCCGCGTTCCACAACGACAGGTTCGAGATCCGGTAGGTGTGGATGTGCTCGGGGCTTTTTTCGAGTTCCGCAAACGGGGCGAGAGCATCCCGGGCTTCGGCATACTTGGGGTTATCGACTTCCACAAGAACAGAGCGGTCACCTTGGACGATAAACGGGTTACTGGGGTCATAGGTCATGGCCGGAGGCGGCGCGGTCGGAGCAGATTTGATCTTCGGCGGCATGTGCACCTTCCCAGTTGGCGAAGCGAAAAGTCGAATAGTTAATGTATCCGTGATTCGAAGAACGAGTCAACGGCGGTCACCAATACCCTGACACGCCCCTCATTCGCTCCGGTTCAGTCTGGCTTCCGGAGTTTTCGATTTGGGCTTTTGTTCTGGTTGGGGGTTGTGTACTATCGGGGAAATTTGAGTTTCGGCCTGAGTCAAGGAAGCCTGGCATGTCCCAACCTGTGAATCCGAACGACTTGACCCGCCACCAACTGGACGAGTTGGACGCACTCCTGCAACGGATGCTGAACCTGCCGATGAACTCTAGCCCACCCCGGCCACCCGAACCGGTTCGCACTCCTGAAGTGGCGAAAATCGCGGCAGCTCCGAGCCTGCCAGCCCCGACGATTCGCCTCGAGCCGATGCCAAGCCTGCCACGCGGGCCACAAGTCTCGATGGAAGCCTCAACGCCACCGATGACGATGCCAACTTGGGGCAGCGATCCGTTGGCCCGGTACGCACAACCTGCAACGACGAACATCGGCCCTGCACCGAGCGTCCCAGCGAACTTTCGGATTCCGGCACCTGAGCCGATGCCTAGCCCACGGATTGAACTTTCCCCAGATACCAACGATTACCCGGCGACGATCCCGATGTTCGGCCCACCGACCACCGAGATGGAACCCCGGACCCTGCGTGGCGTCGACGCCCCCGCCAATAGCCGCATGCTCGCGGCTCAGCCCGAAGTGGCCCCAGTCATCCCGGCACCCGTCCCGCTGATCACCGCTCCCAAGACCACGACGACCGAGCCGATGAACCTCGTCGCCCCGTCGAATGACCCGATCCCCATGCCAGCGTATCCCGTCTTTGGCTTGAATTACGTCTTGGAAGGCGCGATTGAAACCTTCGGCCCGTGGACGCGGATCGTGACCAACCGATACTCGAAGCAACTCCTCGGCTGGTGTGGCGTCCTGTTGCTTTGTGCGGCCGGCGCCTGGACGGCCCGTGGCCTCGGTTGGATCGATTTCCCACTGAACTTGCCCACGGAATTCGCCGAGAAACTGCCCTCCACCAAGTAAATCGACCTGAGAGAATCGTCCTCCACCCCGTATAATCTCACAGAGACTATGGTCTGTCGAGGACGTTTTCGCGATGAGTTCTGCTCCCCAACCGCCGACGCCACGCCCCACTCCACCGTCGCCAGCTGCTCGACCCCTGGATTTCACCGCCGCTCTTTTCAGCTACTTTCTGCCTGGCTTAGGCCAAGTTTTGCAAGGTCGCATCGGCAAAGGTGTCCTGTTCTTCGTGTGCATTTATTCGCTCTTCTTCTACGGCTTCTGGCTCGGCAAGATGAAGAACGTCTGGATTCCCGAATCCAGTCGCGTTCCTGAAGCCCGTCTCCAGGTCAGCTTTGGGAACGTACGCTTCTTGGACGTCACCCTTGGCGGTATTGCGAAATCTGTCTGGAATCGACCGCAATTCGCGTCCCAGTTTTGGATGGGTGTGGCCGTGTGGCCGGCTCTCGCTCAGTACGTCGTCTCAGAACCAGCTCCGATCGACGATCCGCAAAAAGAAGTCCCGCCGATGGCCGTGCTCAAAGATTACATGCAAGCCCCGACCGAAGCGAAGTTCAATGACTTCCAACGAGCCGGGGATAAGACCTGGGACTTGGCCTGGATTTACACCGTCATCGCGGGGGTACTCAATCTGCTCGTCATCTACGATGCCCTCGCTGGCCCGGTCGTCCGCATCGAAGAAGAGGCCGCACAAGCCGCCGTGCCGACAGGAGGTGCCGCATGACCCTGTTTGCCGCAAGCATTTACTGGCACTTCCCCGTCCTGGTCCTGACGTTTTCGCTCGTCTATAGCGCCACCCGCCACGACCGCTGGGATCTCATCGCCAAAGAAACCAAGCAATGGATCATCAAGATCACCGCCTTCCTGATCATCATCCCGCTGGGGCTGTATCTGCTGAATAGCGTGTTTTGATCCTACCTACAGTTCAGCACGTTCTTGCGATGCACCTCAATCCCTGAGAATTGCAAATCATGATGAAGCTGAACACCGCCGACAAAGCAATCTGGAAACGAATCTGTGCGTTCCCACAATGGGAACTGCAGTTGCAGCCATCACTGGTAGAAAGACTCATCGAGCGCCAGAGTTTCGCCGTGGCGAATCGCGATGGGGGAAACTGCGTCGCCATGCGGCCGGTCTTCCCGAACATGTCGGAGGAACTGCTTCGCCATGCGGTTTTTGATTTAACTCAATTTGCTTATCAAGAAGACGATCGGATTGGCATCAAGCGACGTGTTTGGCTCGACGACCCTGCCGAGATGGCCCAATTCTACTCCTATGTCTTAAGAGCACAGTGGCTCCGAGAAGGGTATTCTGTCGGCATCAAGTCTTTCCCTGGGGATGTCTTGGGTGCGATAGCCGTAGGAGACTGGGCCTTCGTCACACACTGCTTAAAAACCGCTCCGTTTCCGTTGCGAAAAGGGGAAAAATGGGAGCGTATCGGCACTTATTCTCCCGAGGCACCGGCTGAATCGGATGCCGTATTCGGATTGCTACACGGATCGCACGAAGACTCGGAAAAAGCCCTGCGTTGGCTCGAAACACGCAAGGCTTCGGAACAAGACAAACACAGCCGGGAATGTCTTTGGGGTCTTCTGCAGAATGATCCGCAGCGATTTCTCGCAGGTTTGGAAGCGGTTCGAGACGCCACGCGGAAAGTCCGAGGAACGACCGATCCTGAATACCGGCTCCTATCTCTGCCGCTGCATGGTTTCTACGAGTTGGCCCTGGAAAGAAATCCAGCTTTGGTCGCAGGTTGGGATGTCCAGCAGTCACTGCCTTGGGATGAAGGATTTCATCAATGGCGACGTAGCGGGGCACCCGCTCTCACTGAAGAGCATCTCATTGGGCTTGATCCCGATACCATTCATCGGATTATGACCTTGCCTCGCCCGATCTGGTGGGGTGAAGCGTGAGGCATCGCGAAGCTCTGAGAACAAAACCCTTCACTTCGACCGGCGGACGTCGTCGGGGGTGAGGTTCAAGCTGGTGAGCGTGGGCAGAATCGTGGCGTAGAAGCGTTCGCCGTCGGTGGGGTAGCCGGCGGTGGGCTTGATGTCGGGGTGGTGTTTTTGCCAATAGGCGTTGAACTGCATCATGGTCACTTCACGAAGATACTTCGCCGTCATCGAAGCTAACGCGACCGCGGCACTCTCGGCTTCAGCACGCGGGCGGAATGTCACGCGGACATCCCGACCGAGGCTCTCGATGCGGTAACGACTCTCGGTCGGGGACTCGTGTTCTGTCACGACCCAGCCTTCGCTGAACGCGGATTGCATCAGTGGGCCATAAAAACTGCGGCCACCTTGTTTGTCGCAGAGCACCTCGACCGGCTCAAAGTCTTCGAGCCGATGCCGGATGGCCCGCAACAGGTTCGATAACCCCAAGCCAATGACAGTCGACTTCGTGCCCGATCCGGCGACGATGCGGTTGAAGAGCGGCGCCGGGGTGACACTGATGCCCAGAAGTTTGGTCTCGATGTCGAGTTTGGCGAGAGGTTCGCGTAAGTCCCGGGTTTTGTGTTCGAAGAGTGGCAGTGACATGGCTTTGTCATACCAGGCCTCGTTCTCCAATTCGTCGACGACATACGGCACTGCGAACTCGTGGAGCCAATCGCCCAGTGTGGTTGGTTGCGTCAGGCCGAGCATCCCGACCAGGCCCGCTTCGAGCTTTTGCAGGCCGTACTTGCCGGAGTTGACGAGCTTCGAGTCATCGACCGTCAGCCGCTTTTTGTCTTTCTCCGCATGGCGAGCGATCCACGGGGCGAGTGTGGTGTAACCGCCGGGGTCGTTGTCAGGGAGCCGAAGAGCCACCGCGACTTGGACGAGTGGCCCCAAGATCGGGCCGTAACCCGCTTCGTCGATCCCCACGGCCCAGACCATACCACCACCCCCGATTGTGCCAAACCTCGCTGTCAGCTATCGTAAGGAGAAAGCCCCACAGTCCAAGGAACCGATCATGGCCATGCTCCCGCATAACATCTTCCTCAAGATCATTTCGAAGGAGATCCCCGCGAAGATCGCCCACGAAGACGAGCACTGCCTGGCCTTTCACGACATCAGCCCACAAGCCCCCGTCCATGTCCTCATTATCCCCAAGAAGGTGATCCGCACGCACGCGGAGATCCAACCCGAAGACCAAGCCGTTCTTGGTCACATGCACCTCGTCGCCGTGAAACTCGCCCAGGACCTGGGCCTGCAACCCGGCTACCGGCTCACCATCAACTGCGACGAAGCCGCCGGCCAGACCGTCCCACACCTCCACATGCACCTCATGGGCGGCCGCGATTTCACCTGGCCACCGGGGTAAGGTCACAAACAAAGGCAACCTCATCCCCCCAACCCCCTTCTCCGAAGCGGAGAAGGGGGAGAAAAACCCTCTGAAACAAGACTCTTTCCGCAATCGCTGGCACCCCTCTCCGCTTCGGAGAGGGGCCGGGGGTGAGGTTGCCTTTCCATCCAAAAACAGCTTGTTATGAGTGCATTTGGAACCTTTCTTCCGCAAAACCTGCAAGGGGAGAAGAGTCTGCGAACGGATCATTTATGATTGCCGAATACCTCACCACCCACTGACCTGCACTCGGGAAAGCCGTCGGCTATAATTACTTCAACATCACACCCCAAGCCGCTCAGGATGTCTTCCCCATGAACCCGAATTCGCTCGCTCGGCGTTGGTTTCTGCAACAGTGTGGCGTTGGCCTCGGGGCCGCGGGGTTGATGAGTTTGCTGGCGGACGAAGCCAGGGCCGACGTGGCGGCGAACGATCCGCTGGCGGTCAAGAAGCCGCATTTCGCAGCGAAGGCGAAGCGGGTCGTGTTCCTGTTCATGGCCGGGGCGCCGTCTCACCTCGAACTCTTTGACTACAAGCCCGAACTGGCCAAGATGGATGGCCAGCTACCACCCGCGAAGTTGCTCGAAGGCTACCGGGCTGCGTTCATTAACCCCAATTCCAAGTGCCTCGGGCCGAAGTTCAAGTTTGCCAAGCATGGCCAATCGGGGGCGGAGCTTTCGGAGCTGTTGCCGTACACGGCGAAGATGGCGGACGACATCGCCATCGTGAAGTCGATGACCACCGATGCCTTCAACCATGCCCCGGCGCAAGTGCTCATGAACACGGGCAACATGCAGTTTGGCCGGCCCAGCTTTGGTTCGTGGGCACTCTATGGCCTGGGCAGTGAATCGAAAAACCTCCCAGGCTTCGTGGTCTTCTCCACGGGCAGCAAAGGGCCATCCGGTGGGAACTCTTGCTGGGGCAGCGGTTTCCTACCCACGATTTACAGCGGGGTGCAGTTCCGTAACGGTGCGGACCCCGTGCTGTACCTCTCGAACCCCGAAGGGATCTCCCGCGAACTCCAAGGCGACACGCTCAAGAACATCAACGCCCTGAATGCCCTGCGGCTCAAGGAAGTCGGGGACCCCGAAATCGCCACGCGCATCAACGCCTACGAGATGGCCTACCGCATGCAGACCGCGGCCCCGGAAGTCATGGACATCACCAAGGAGACCAAAGAAACGCTCGCGATGTACGGCGCCGAGCCAGGTAAAGCCTCGTTTGCGAACTCCTGTTTGCTGGCCCGGCGAATGCTCGAACAGGGTGTCCGCTTTGTGCAAATCTACCACGAAGCCTGGGACCAACACGGCAACCTCAAAAACGACCTCATCAAGAACTGTAAGAACACCGACCAAGCCTCGTGGGCACTGGTGCAAGACCTCAAACAACGCGGCATGCTCGACGATACGCTGGTCATCTGGGGCGGCGAGTTCGGCCGGACGCCGATGATGCAAGGCGGCACCGATGGCCGGGATCACCACCCGAATGCGTTCACGATGTGGCTCGCGGGCGGCGGCGTCAAACCCGGCATCACCCTCGGCAAGACCGACGACCTCGGCTTCAACGCGATTGAGGACAAAGTCCACGTCCATGATCTCCACGCCACGCTCTTGCACCTCATGGGCTTCGAGCACACAAAACTCACCTTCAAGTTCCAGGGCCTCGATATGCGGCTCACCGGAGTCCATGGGAATTTGGTGAAGAAGCTGCTGGCGTAGAATGAGGGTTCAGGGGTCGGGGTTCAGGGTTCAGGGGTCGTGAAATGCCCATCCACGATTGGACGTTGGTTGATGTGGGAGTCTTTCACTCATTTCACATCGCATGGTTATCGGGTATTAAAGCAACATTGAACCAGGGGCTTTTGCCTTCAGATCACTACGCACTTGTGGAACAGGTGATTGGCTCGGGCTCGCCGGATGTACTGACATTACAGATGGGCCAAGAGCCTTCGCCTGAGTTCGACGAAACTGACGAAGGCGGTGTGTTGGCGATGGCGAAAGTGCGGCCTGAGACTCGGTTCGTCGCGGATACTGAACTTTCGAGGGAAGTTTTCCCGAAGCGACGTATCGTCGTACGGCATGTGAGCGGACACCATATCGTGGCGATTATCGAAATCGTCTCTCCAGGGAATAAACACTCCATTAATGAGATGGAAGCCTTTGTTTATAAAGCAGTGGATTCCTTGCAGAGGGGTTATCACCTCCTGATCGTCGATCTCTTCCCGCCCACGGTGCGTGACCCCGAAGGCATCCACGGCAAAATCTGGCAAGAGATCAATGCGATCCCTTACCATCAACCGGACGAAGACCCGTTGACTCTGGTTTCGTATCTCGCCGGCCCGACGACGACAGCCTACGTCGAACCGACGGCCGTCGGCAACACCCTGAAAAACATGCCCGTGTTTTTGTCCTCGGAAAAGTACGTCAACCTGCCCCTCGAAGCCACCTATCAAGACGCCTTCAGTGGCCTCCCAGCCTTCTATCGCGCCAAGCTCAACCCTGTCGCGTAACGCTTGCTGGTGGCATTGTTACGCGGGGGAATCGGTGGTAACTTACAGCATGATCCGGAACGCGCTGTTACTTCTGACTCTATCCCTCAGCCTCGCGGGTTGTCGTCCGCCCGCGAATGACATCCCACCGTCACTGGTCACGCGGCCCACGACAACACTCGGCGCGAACTTCCGCCCCACGGAGTGCGGAACGATCGCTGGCCAGGTGACATGGCAAGGCACCATTCCCGAGACTGGTCGGGCGATTGCGACCGTGCCGAACGGCGATGCTTATCGGTGGTTCGAAATTCCCATGCCGCAAGCCTTGGCCATCAGCCCTGAGACCCGTGGGTTGGCGAATGTGCTGATCGAACTTGAAGGTGTTAATCCTTCTCGAAGCCGTACTTGGGATCATCCGCCAGTGCGGGTGCTGATGAAAGACTTCCGCTATTCTCTACCGAACGGAGCGATCGCCCGACGTGGCGACGCGGTCGAATTCGTGAGTGAAGATCGAGAATTGCACGTCGTCCGTGGGCGCGGGGCGGACTTCTTCGGCTGGACCTTCGCAAACCCCAGCAGCCGGAGCCGGACCTTCCATCAGCCCGGCATCGTCGACCTGACGAGTGGCGCGGGGTACTTCTGGTGTCGTGCGGAAGTCGTCGTGCGCGATGATCCGTATGCCACGTTCACCGATGTCAATGGTCGATTCACCCTGCCTCAAGTGCCCGAGGGAAGTTACACACTCCGGCTGAGGGTGCTCAACCCAAACCTTGATAAAATCGAACGCGACCCCGAGACCGGACTGCCGTTCCGTTATCTGTATCATGCCCCGCACGAGCGGCGTCTGGCCGTGATGGTGAAACCCAGCGGTACAGCGGAGATTCAAGAGACCATCTCGAACAGCTCGTTCGCCACGAAACCTGAGAATGCGGAAGCGAAATGATCATTTACCCGGCGATTGATTTGCGTGGTGGCCAGTGTGTGCGGCTGATTCAAGGGGACTACGCCCGCGAAACCGTCTTCGCCGCCAACCCGATTCAACCGGCCCTCGACTGGGTCCGCCAGGGGGCGGATCGCTTGCACCTCGTCGACCTCGATGGCGCGAAGGTCGGCCAGCCGATCAATCGCGACGTGATCTCACGCATCGTCCAGGAATCGAAAGTCCCCTGCCAACTGGGTGGGGGCATTCGCACTGAAGAGGACCTTGATACGGTCTTCGGCTGGGGCATTCAGTGGGCCGTCTTGGGCACGAAAGCGTTGCAAGACCCGGCGTGGGTCCGTGAGATGGCGACCAAGTTCCCTGGTCGCATCGTCTTGGGTCTGGATGCTCGCAACGGCTTCGTCGCCACCGATGGCTGGCTCAACACCTCCACGACCAAAGCCACGGACTTGGCGAGGCTCGTCGAGACGGCTCCACTCTTTGCCGTGGTTTACACGGACATCGCCCGTGATGGCATGATGCAAGGGCCGAACATCGAAGCCTTGAACGAAATGCGAGCCGCGACGCGGTTGCCCGTGATCGCCTCGGGCGGGGTCAGTAACCTGGCTCAGGCCGCCGAGTTGGCGGGGTTAGGCACGTTCGCAGCGATCATTGGCCGGGCTTTGTATGAAGGGGCCATTTCGCTGCCCGAAGCCTTGAAGCTGGGAAAGCCTGGGCGATGATGACGGCAGACTGCCCAGTCGCGTCAGGCACTCGCCTCAGGATTTGCTCACAGTTTGCTTGTCGGGGTGTTCCACTTTTGACAAGATGCGGGAAACAGACATCACCATCACGCCGCGTGAGGACTCATGAACGCGCTCAAAAACTTCTTCCTCGATGAATGGTACTTCTCCGTCCCGATGACGTTGATTGCCTTCATCGCCTTCTCGCTCGTCGCCTGGCGGATGCTCCTGAACATGTCCGCGAAGGCGAGCATTGATGACCTCTGGCCCGACCTGCAAGAGACTCTGAAACGCAAAGGCGTGCGCGGGGCCATCGCATTGTGCCGGGAAGAAAAAGGCGTCATCCCGCAATTGCTCTTTCCCGCCGGGCTGGAAGCCAGCGAACAAGGGGCGGCAGCGATGAAGCGCAGCATGGCCAGTGCCATGGAGTTGGAGATTGTCCCACGATTGAATTTCCTGTTAGCTCCTATCCTCGCCATTGCCAAGATTTCCACCATGGTGGGGCTGTTAGGTACGGTCATCTCCATGATCAATACCTTCAATGCCATCTCATCCGCCAAAGCCGGTGATCCGTCGGGGGTGACGAGCCAAGCCGGGGCCATCGGCCTCGCTCTCTTCGCAACCGCCATGGGACTCATGACCGCTATTCCGCTCGTCTTCTTCCACGTGCTCTTCAAGGACGGCGTTCATCGTTACGAACTCCGCATGAAGGCCGCGGGCCAGAAACTGATCACCCTCGTGCAGAACACCCGGACCTCAGAACCCGAGCGAGGCTAAGCCGTGGCCAAGGGTAAAGAGCTTTACGACGTTTGGTTTTTAGCGGCCGATCAGGTCTACCGCGGTGTGCCGTGGAACGTCGTCAGCGGCTGGGCCGAACAAGGCCGTCTCGCCGCAACGGACCGTGTGCGCCGAAGCGGCACGGAGACGGCGTGGGTCAAAGTCAGTGAGGAACCCCGCATCGCGGACTTCCTGTTTCAACCCGCCAAACATCGTCACGAAACCGCCGAGACCATCGGCCCCATTGAACTCGACCTCGATGAACCCCGCCGAGCCGCGGAAGCCGAAGACGATGATGTGGATATGATCCCACTTATTGATATTAGCCTCGTGCTGCTTGTTTTCTTCATGATGACGACCGTCGTTTCGAGCATGTCGCCAGTCGATGTGCCGAGTATGAATTATGCTCAAGAATTGGCGAAGGAATCGAACGCCCTCACGATCCACATCGATAAACTTGCGGGATCTCGGGAACATGTCTTCGCGGTGCGGATCGGCGAAGCCGGGGCCAAGCCGATGGACAACAACCTGCTGACACTCGGCGAGTTGCTGGCCCGGCTGGATGCTCGTCTCGCCGAGATGCGCGAACCGCCCGAAGTGCGGGTGGCTTGCCATAAGGATTTGCCGCGCGACTTGGTTCGACTTGTGACTCTCGAACTCGATAAACGGCAACGCAAACAACAGATTCGCCAATACTCCGCGGACGTCAACGAGGCCAAGAAATGAGCTGGCTCATCCGCAAAGAAGGCTCGACCCGAGCTTCGAGCTTACCAACACCACAAGCCATCTTGGATGCCGTGAAGGATGGCGATTGGGACGCGACCGACGAAATCCGTGGGCCCGGCGAAAAGAGCTGGCGTGCGATCGAAGCCCACCCGGCCTTCGAGGAAGCCATCGCCGAACTCGAAGCTCCACCACCGCCGCCTGAGGAAGAAACCCACCTCGACATGAACCCACTCATCGACGTGGCTCTCGTGCTGTTGATCTTCTTCATCCTCACGGCGACTTACGCGACACTTCGCCGAACGGTCGAACTCCCCGCCGAGCCACCCGAAGAGCAAACCCAGAAGAGCGCTGTGCCGAAGTTGAAGGACATCCAAGACCGTATCTTCAAAGTCACTGTCCGGATGGAAGACGAGAACACACCCGTCGTTCGCGTCGAGAACAAGGTCGTGGCACTCAATGACCTGGAAGCCGAGTTCAAAGACTGGGTCAAAAACCGTGGCCGTAAAGAAGCCTACATCGACGTCGGGCCAGATGTGTTATGGGGCGTTGAGATCAAAGTCCTGGAGGCCACCCGCGGCGCCGAGGTGCAACGCATCCATTGGCCGCGGAGTAAGAGGTAGCCCTCCCCAGGATTTGCGTCGCCCAGGGTGAAGCGTAGCGTAACCCTGGGCTAGAAGCAGTCGCCACTCCGTGGCTAAGAGTTGCAATTGCCGTTAGCCGCGGAGCGGCGTTTGCTTCTAGCCCAGGGTGAAGCGTAGCGAACCCTGGGGACGCAAATCCTGGGCTGAAGCGAACCCTGGGGCGGCTGGAGTCACACCCACTTCATCACCACACCCAGATACTTCTCCTTCTCATTCAGCAAGCCTTCGTAGGCTTCGCCGAGTTGTTCGGGCGTGATCGTGTGGGTCACGAGGCCATCGAGATTCAGGCGGCCATTGGCGAGGGAGCGGAGCAGGAAGTTTTGGGCTTTGTGGATGTCCCAGCCGCCGTTGAGGCGAGTGTGAGCGGGTTCGAAGAGCATGTTGCCGTGGGCGCCAGTCACTTCGATGTAGCGACGGTGAAGGTCATCGTAGAAGTTCACGTCTTTGGCAATGCCACGCGGCGAGCCAACGACAACGACCTGTCCCGCATCGCAGGCCAGGCTCATGGCCGTCGGGATGGCGGCGGGAATGCCCGTGGCATCCGCGACGACTTCCGCACCACGTGTGCCCAAGACGGCGTGCAGTTGGGCTTTGATGTCCCCGGCAGTGGGGTCGAGGACAAAGTCCGCGCCGCCAGCCAGGGCCGCATCGCGGCGCATCTTCATGCTGTCGATACCGACGACCGGAGACATGCCCGCGGCTTGCATCCCGCGTAGGGCGAACTGGCCGATGATGCCAAGGCCCAGCACGGCACCCGAGCGGCCGAGTGTCAGCCCGGCGCGGATGCTGGCCCCCAAGCCGTAGCGAGAGATGCACGCCAGCGACGCTTTCTCGAAGCTCAGGTTGTCCGGCAGTTTCCAGACACGGCAGCGTTCTTGGCCGACGGTCAGCAGTTCCAGCGAAGCATGGTTGCCAGGGTAGCTGACGCGATCGCCCGGCTGGAAGCCGCCGGGGAAGTCTTTGCCGACCGCGACGACTTTGCCTGCGGCGGAGTAACCCGAGCGGAACGGGAACTTCCAATCCGGCAGGTTCGGATCCTTGAGCCACTGGTGCGTGCCGGTGTAGACGGCCAACTCGGTCCCCGCGCTGATGGCGCTATACTCGGCCGCGATCAAGATTTGGTTTGCGGCTGGGTCTGGTAAATCGACTTCTCGCACCCCCACACGAAATGCTTCGGTAATCACTGCTTGTCGAGCCTTCGGCATAATCCTGTCCTTCAGTTTGGGAAAAGTTGACCACTGCCGAGTGTTATAGTCAACTTGTTTCAATTCAATACCCTGATGGCAGAATGTCAGTATCAAGGACCGAAGTCTGTGTCCCAGAGAACTGTGACAGAGAATCCAGGGAATGCCCAGTCTCTCAAGAATACAGGTTTTTCAACTTATGGAGATTTAAATGGGGCGTACAAAGTTATGCGGGCTGGTTCGTGGTAGCAACAGACAATAGATCCATTAAACATGTAGATATCCACAGAACGTTCGTCCGATTCTGGCGGTTTGTACGAATATTCAGCACCAGACTTTTTCGCGAATACAAGCGTGTAACTTCCTTCAATCCATAGCTTACTTCGAGATGCATAGAAAGTGATATCAGGCCTGCTAAACACTCTTCCTTTGTTAAACGCTATTCTAAATGTAGACGGTTTCTCCTCGGAGAATATGTTCATGTCGATGGGTCTGAACCCACTTGTAAAAGACGTGTTTACAAGAAGGCAAAAGACAACAAGACTCATGTCTTACCCCTTAACTCGACAACGGCGAATTGGGACTCAACTTCTTCGAATTGGACTTTACGATCTCCCCGTCCGAAATGTCAAGTGTCTAAGCTAAAAAATGAAATTCTTCAGGTTGGGCTGGTTTATCGCGGTGGCGAGCTTCGGTAGGTACTGCGAGGTTTGGCCAAGTTGACGGGCTTGATACTGGCCTTCTTGGGTTTGCTGAACAGAGCTTGTTTGCGGGCTTCATCCATTGGCTCGTTCAGGCGTGGATCACGGAGACTCAACTCCATGCGGAACTTCTGTGATGGCCAGTCGAGGGCGATCAGGCTCGGCACTTGGACGTAAATCTCTTTCCCCGTCACCCGATCTTTGCCGGCAGGCAGAGTCATGATTTCTTTGATGTCTGCCGTGGCGACGGGTTTCCCAGCCATGTCTTGGATGATGTATTGGCGGATTTGTGGGTTCTTTTCGCCCATCGAGTCTGCGGCAAAGACGACGGTGTGTTTCATCATGATGCCTTGCGCCGTAGGCTCATCGTAGCTCAGGCGGTGCTCACGGCGGGCTTCGTCGGTATCGACTTTGTACGGTTTGTTGGAGTCGTAGTTTTTCATGCCCAGGGCTTGCAAGGCCCAGTCCGAGTCAAAAGGGATCGGGAGTTGGGCTGCTCCACGAGCGAAGTCATCGTGGCGACAGAAGATGAACTGCTCTTCCGGAAATCGGCTGTAGACCCAAAATTCTTGGTTGTTCGACCCCACACTGACCACTTCACCGAATACCGCTTTGCCGCCCGAAAGGGCGAAGTAGCGGGGCTTGGCACAGATCAAATCACTGTCGTTGAGGCTATGCGATTGGCCATCGTGATTCACGCTCAGCTTCACGGATTGATATTGCAGAGATTGCACGGCATCGGATTGGCGGTTGAGGTATTTCACGAGGTCTTCGCGGCTCTTTGGCTCGATGGGACCATCGAAGACGGGGCGTCGGCCATTGCTGCCAGTGTCCGAGAGTTTGCGCAGCCACTCGCAGCCGAGGGGGAACAAGGCTAAGCTGATGACACTGAGGCTCAACAAAAGTCGATTCATCGTGACCTCGGTTTCATTCCCATCCCAACACCCGGAAGACTTCCGCCTGCACGGCTTCGATCTCCGCTTCGCTTAACCGGGGGTCTGGGATTTCATGCTTCTGGCCGCCCCGTGTATCACGGACCACCAGAACCGATCCCCCATCTTCCGTGCGGCGAACATCCTCAAACTTTAAACGCTTGCGGCGCATCAAAAGCAGTGCGACCACATAGCGAAAATTCACACGATCTGGTTCATGGCGCCCGGCCAGGTGTTGGAACCAGTCCGCGAGGAGCTCATCATTCCAAGTCGGCTTCCGCGGCTTGTGACTTTCCGGAACCCGGCCACTCCAGAAAGCAATCGCGCCCGCGGGTGGTCCTGCCCAGCCGTCGGCGGCAAAATCCTTGCGAACGTATTTTCCTTCGTCTTCCATCAAGGCCGCGTAGAACTTCTCACCGGCGGAGAGTCCCCGACCGGAGGCCGCACAACAGCGCGTATGAGCCTGAATGTCAAAGTCGGTCATGGCGTCTTCCTCGGCGTATTCCGGATTTTCAGCAACTGCTCTTGGAGCAAGTACCCGGTCTCCGGACCGTAGCCATCAAAGCGCCACTGGATTCTACCTCCTGAGTCAAGGAGGAAGAACTTGGGGTAAGTCTCGACGCCGTAGGTCAGTCGTTGTGCCCGACCATCGAGGATGGTTGTTGTCAACTGCAGGCGTTCACGCTGTTTCTGGGCCGTGGGCGTCTCTTCGAGGATGGACATCCCCAAGACGTGAACCTCACTACCGTACTTGTTCTGCAAGGCTTCGAGGACCATGAGCGTGCCCTCAGAAGTCTTCGATTCCGGGCGATAGAACCCGAGGACCACTGGCTTGCCTTGCAGCGCTCCCAAGCGGACGTCTTTCACTTCAGCCACATGCGGGGCGACAAAGTCCGGGGCGAGTGTGCCGATGGCACGCTCTTGGTAACTGCCCCGTGGTTTCACCACCGGCAACTCCCCACGCATGGCGGCCTCGTAGCGCCGTTGCGTCGAGACCAGTGCGGGGCGAAAAGGCGAGGCTCCGAAGGCCGTTTGGAATTGTTTCAGTTTCACCAGTCGGCTTTCGAAGTCTCTGGCCGTGGCCTTCTTCTCGACAAGGTTTTGCAGTTCCTGAGCCAAGATCCAAGACATCTCCGCTTCTCGACGAGCTTGGCCGAACTGATCGCCCGTGACTCTCGACGCGCCTTGCAACTCGTATTTGACTTCCATCCAACCCAGAATCTTTTTGCCCTGTCGGCGTTCGATGCGCCGCTCGACGGTCGTGGCCGTGCCATCGATCGGGCTGATCAAGAGGCGTTCGGTGCGACGCCAGCCGTGGCGGTGTTCGTACGGCGAATTCCACCCTTCGGATTCCTGCACGGCTTTGGTTTCCATGGCTCGGGCGCCATTCCAAATCGCCTCGCCTATGCAACTCCAACGGATCGGCGGGCGATCGACTTCGGCTGTATCCCACGCGCCACCAACAACGGCCGGTTTACTCGGCAGCGGAATCACGAAGCCTGTCTCAACGGTGGGGGGAGTATCAATGGGGTCGGGTGGCATCGGCAAGGTCTTTGAATCGGCCCGCAAACCTTCCGCCGAGACATCGATGAGCTTCACTTGGCCGTTCGCTTCGATGCGTACGAGTTCCAATGTCACCAGGGCCGTGGATTCTGTCGGCTTACTATCGGTGCCTGCGAGCGAAGTCGTCGATTGGATAATGCGTGGGTCAAGCCGAGGCTGCTGTTTGGTCATCACCGCACAATCCAGATGCCCACGCCCGGCTTCGAGAACCAACACTCTCACTTCGAGGTCGTGCACTTTCTGAAATCGCTCGTCGAACTTCTCGGAAGCCTCTGTCACCGTGCCGACGTAAACGAGTTCATCACCCACCATCAACCGTGGTGGCGGCAACGTACGCACATCCTCTGTGCTCACCAATGTGAGCGATCCGAGCACGAGTATCGTCTGCCAAATGCCCACGCGAGATTCTCCAACCTCACCCACGTATACCCCCAAACCCACGAACCCCGCAAGCTCACCTCAAATCGGGGGAATAGCTGTTTGAAGCGGCCCCATCATCGAGACGGCCTGCCAGAGAAGATATGCGCGGAGTTCAGCCAAAACCGTCGACACATGCAGTCGCCCGAGATTCAAGCTCTTCGTTCGGCGTCTGCGAGGAATACGGACTCAGCATCGCCCGCGAACAACACTGGCTCGCCCAGCCAGTTGACCAGCGTGACCACCTTGCCGGCCAACCTGCGGCCGGTGGGTAGCAGGATCGTGGTCATCAGCCCGCCTCCCAAGTCCACGACCACATACTTAGCGGGATCGAGCTGCCGCTCCAGCGGCACCGGCACCTCGGTGAGCTTGGCCGCCCCTGACGCCAAATCTGCGTACCGCGCCGCACAAGTCGCAGCGAACTCTTGCAACGGCTGCAACTGCCCCTCAGCCGGGGGCGACTTCAGCGACGTCGGCAGCGGAACCGGAGACGCGGCGATTAGGTCATCCTCGGCCCACCACTCCCGGATTGGCCCCTTCGGTGACAAATGCTCGACGATGAGCGTACCCTCGCCGGCCTGTAACTTGGCCTCGACCGCGGGCCAGTCGAGGAACCGCCCCGCTGCGGCAAGCCGGGGCTGGAGCCGCTTCTCCTCGCGTTGTTGCCGCAGCCGGTACACGAACTCTAACGGGACGGACACGACAGCCATGACCAACAAGAAGATGATGAACAGCGGCATCATGATGGGGGCAAATAGCCATTCCCACCACGCGATTGGGGACTCGTCGCCTCCAGAGCGAACCAAAGGCATCCGCATTCATCCCCTACCGCCGAACGGTGAAGCTCAGTGGCCCGCGTGAAACAGCTTCACGCAACTGAGGGCGGGTCCACTGCAGCGAATTGTTCGGCCTCTTCACTGCATGCCCTTGTGACCGACTCCGCGAGTGAATCGCAAGTGACAGTCTGATGTCAGTGATCGCGTGAAGTCCCCCGTCTTTGACAACTCGACTGGCCCCAGCTGCGCGATACTCGCGACGGCCTGTCGGAGAGGATATGCGCCGGCTTTAGCCAGAACCATCGACACATGCAGCCGCCCGAGATTCAAGTTCCTGGGGCGGCCTAGCCACCTACTCCCACCGCGATGCGTACCTGGAATCCAGCGTGGTCGCCCGCCGCTTTTCCGCCCGGCTCTCGGGTGTGTCCCACCCGAGCAAGCCCGGCGGCTGCGTCGCCCCTGCGGCCACCGTACCCAACTCGGCCCCGGCCATTTCCAATGACCACGCGACGCCGTACTCGCGGGACCAGTGGACGAGCTGTCGGACGATGAAGGCGGCGTCTCGGAAGCCCATGAAGTCATCGACGTCCCCATCTACCTCCACGAACTCGCCGTCGTGCGTGTATCCCCCGAACGAGTAGAATAGTTTGGTGTCTCCGGTGAGCGGGGCCGGTCCCTTCTTCTTCCGCCCGCGTGGGTCGAAGAAGATGAAACCCTCGCACCACCACCGCCGGTCGGAGTTGATGCGCTCGGCCTCGCTGAGGATCGCTGCCTTCACCTTCGCGGTGACAGGGGCGCTCGTCTGGTAAAGCAGCGACACCCCCACCGCGCGCCCTCTGCCGCCGAACGACCCAGCTCAGCAGCGGCGGGGCACCGGTGAGCTGTGGTCGCAGAAACGAATCATGCCCCGCCGTCTGCTGCAGCGCCTGGTTCGGCCTGCTTGACCGGCCGCCAGATCGGCCGCCGCGCCCTCGGTGGGAGGACCCAGTCGGCGTATCCGGCCACCAGCCCGCAGTCAGTACACCGCAGCGCAAGGTACAGCCACTTAGGGCTACGGCCGGGCGACAGAATGACCGCCGCACGTGTCTCGAAGGACTCGCCGAGGCACGGGCATTCGCATAACTCGGTCCCGGCTTCCGTCGGATCGTTGGCCGAGGGGACTGCCGGGCCGGCGTGGAACCTCTGACCGCACGCGTCGCACTCCAACAAAGCAGACGCCCGCTGCTCATCCACCCAAACCCCGAACGCCCGCCCTCCACAACTGCACACCGCCTCGGCGTGATACGCGGCGGCGCCGCCGTGGTCGCGGGCCAGCGAATCCAGGAGCGTCGCAATGTCTTCAGCGGACTCGCCGTACCAGTGCTGACCCCGCCGCGACAATGCCACCGTTGAAGCCCTCCGGTCGCCGAACGGTGAAGCTCAGTGGCCCGCGTGAAACGACTTCACGCAAAAAGGCTAACTGAGGGCGGGTCCACTGCAGCGATTTGTTCGGCCTCTTCGCTGCATCCACATAGACAAGTCCGCCGAATCGCCAGTGACAGCCTGATGTCAGCGAGCGAGTGAAGCGGCCCCATCATCGACAACCCAGATCACCCGGCTGAATGAGCCGCACGACGGCCTGCAGGAGAAGATACGCACGGACCTGATCCCAAACCACCGACACATGCGGTCGCCCGAGACTCAAGTTTCTGGGGCGGCGTGCCTTTACTCCTCGTCGCCGACGCTGCCCGTCTCGATCTGGGCAGCCGGGTCGCCGTCGAAGAACGCCCCGACGCTGCCATGGGCGCACTCATGGAACGCGAAGCCCGGCGACGGAGCGTAAACCGTGCCCAACTCAGCTGGCGGCGTGTCCACGTTCAGGAACTGCTCAGCGAAACAGAGTACCGGATGCACTGGGGCTGCCCCCTCGGCCGGTCGCAGCCAGCCGGTGTCGTGGAACTCGCCGACCGCGAACAGGAACGACTCAGCGAGCTTTCGGCGGGTGGCGGCGGACTTGACGCCGTGCTCGCGGAGGGCGGCGTCAAGGGCCGCGGCGAGCACGCACTGGTACGCCGCCCCCATCTCCTCGTAGGCGTCGTCTCGCACCACCCGAACCGCCTTCGCCATCCGCGTGCCCTCTGTCGCCGAACGACCCCGCTCAACAGCCCCGCCACGGTGAGCTTTGGGTCAGAAACAACCTACGAAGCGGGGTCTCCTGAAGCGACTTGTTATGCGGCGGCCTAAAGCAGGGACGCCACCATGCTATCAAATCGAAAAGCGCGCAGTAGCGGCATGTTCTTAGTGGACAAGTTTAACCCCCACTCCGGCTTGCTCTGCTTGCCCTCGTATTCTCGCCCCACCAAAAGAGCGTTTGGCGACTCCCACGCCGGAGCCGGAATCAAGTATGGGTCGGGGGGCTGATCCTCCAACAGCACGACGATGGCAGCGATCCGGTCCGGGCGAAGAGGAAACTTCTCTTTCTGCATGAAGATGTAGTTCAGTCCTCGGATCGACTTCACCTGGATTTCGTAGAACCCGCCTGATTCATGACGGACTATGAAGTCGATGCCACGATCATCGACCTCCGCTGTGTAAACCTGGAAGCCGTAGAGGGCGAACTCCATCTTGACGAAGTATTCGGCAAAACGACCAACTTGCAGGTGGTTGAGCCGACTCCAGGTGTAACGACCCACGCCTAACCTCCGCCGCATAACAAGTTATTAGACAGAATCGCATTCGGTCTAATCTGGATTGTGATTCTGTCTAATCGGGAATGGATCGTGGGTGACTCTACGCGGCGGCGAATTTGTCGCGCATTTTGTCGAGGAACTTCTTCGATTGGGCGGTGACGTCCCAGGCGTTGGGCCAGAAGCAGAGGTCGACGCACCACCAGTCGCTGGGGACGCCGGCGCTTTGGATCGCGGGGATGAGTTCGTCGAAGTTCAGCACACCGGTGCCGAAGGGGTTGTGCGTCGAGGTGTTGTGCTCGTTCAGGCTGCCGTCGCTGTCGATCAAATGGACGTGGGTAATCTTACCTTTGAGCTTTTCGAGTAGTTCCATGGCGCCGCCCTTGAGGGTCTCTTTGGCGCCGATTTGGTTGGCCCCGACCGTGGCACACATATGAGCATGGCAGGTGTCGTAAAGCACACCGAAGTTCGGGTTGTTGCGCTTGACGCGGACTTCGTCGACGAGGGCGAGAATCTCGGAAGGCTTGTTGATCGGGAAGCCCGGTTCAAATTCCCAGGTCACGCGGATGCCGCGTGAGGCCGCGATCTTGGAGCAGAGGTCGAAGGCTTTCACGGCCCGCTCGAAGGCGAGTTCGTTGGTGACCTTGCCCTGCTGCACGACGGTGATCGGCTCGACAGTGTCGACACGGATGCAATCGATGCCCAAGTCCTCGGCGAAGAAGACATTCTTGGCAAAAGCCGCGATGAAAGGACCCGAGTCCTCGACGGTCAGCAGCTTCTGGCTCCAGAGGTCGGCGGCCAGTGCGGAGAACTGCAGGCCATGGTCCGCGACTTCTTTCTTGAGCTTCGCCCGGACTTCTTTGGTGGGGTAAGTATCGGGGCCAGGGTGTGGGTTGAAGCCACCCAGTTCGACGCCGTCGTAGCCGAGATCTTGGAGTTTGTGGAGGATGACGTGGAAGTCGTTCGTGGGGACTTCCTGATTGAAGATGTAAGCCCAGGTGCCGATGGAGATTTTGGCTTTCATGTGCCTGTCCTTCCGAAGTAGGGGGAGATCGCGTAAAAGCATCGTACCGGAAGCCACGATCACTGCCCAGGCTCGACGTGAACGAGGATTCTCCTGCGCAGGAAAACCGGCACCCCGAGACTTCGAAAACCATCCTGTGTCTGACTTCGTAAGCCTGTTGGCCACGGACGGTATACGCTGATCAGAAGACTTTTTCCAAGAAACTGTCTACACTGAGTTAGCAGTCCTTTGACCATCAGGAGCCTCTCATGGCTGGCAACAATGTCGTCGAACTTACCACCGCAAACTTCGAGGCCCAGGTCGCGCAAAGCCCTGTCGTCGTCGCCGATTTCTGGGCGCCGTGGTGCGGGCCGTGCCGTCAACTCACCCCGGTCATTGACCGCATCGCGGACCAGTTCGCGGGCAAAGTGACCGTCGGCAAAATCAACGTCGACGAGAACCCCGACC
The DNA here is from genome assembly GCA_051659845.1 of Fimbriiglobus sp. Taxonomy (GTDB): domain Bacteria; phylum Planctomycetota; class Planctomycetia; order Gemmatales; family Gemmataceae; genus Fimbriiglobus. The sequence continues at coordinate 34,610 of JBOFPH010000008.1, forward strand.
TCGCGGTGAAGTACGACGTCCAGACCATCCCACGCATCATGATCTTCAAAGGCAGCACCGACCCCGTGTTCATGCACGTCGGCGTGATGTCGGATGCGGCCCTCGCGCAAGAGATCCAGAAGTACTCGTAAGCCGATGACAGAGAAATCCGACCTCGACGAGATCGGACGACGTGAAAGCCTGGCACGGGTGTGCCAGGCTTTCAGCATTTCTCAACACTTCTTCGCGCATCTTTCTCAAACTGCCTATTTTGCCATTTTCGCTTGACACTACCATTCGCCAGAATAACAAACCTTAAGTTTCGCCCACTTTGACATTCTCTTCCATTTGTTCGAAGCCTGAGAGACACCATGACACTCGACGAACTCGAAGCCCAGATCGAAGCTACCATCGCTGCCGATGACTTGGAGACCTTGCAGCGTCTCGCGGAGGAATACTTCCTCGTCAAGGCTGGGGGGTTGCCCCTCAGTGTCGCGGTGGAGTTTCAGGATGTGTCTGATGTCAGCCCGGCACTTGAAGGCCAAGCAGCCATCAATCTGTTGAACCGGGCCTCGCGCGGTATCCGAAGGATCGCCTACAATCGCAAACTTCTCTTCTACAAAGGCCCGATCATCGTGGCCGAAGGAGATAGCTGGTTCGAGTATCCGGTGTTGTTGAAGGATGTCCTCGATCACTTGATGGATAAGTACGCGGTTTACTCCCTCGCCGGTGGTGGGCATCTCCTCGAGGATATGGCCCGCGAAGCCGAGTACATGGGGATCATCCAAAGCGAGCGCCCCGCGTACTTCCTGCTCAGCGGCGGCGGCAACGACATGCTGCAAGGCGGCCGGTTGGCGGAGTTCTTGAAGCCTTTCGAGGCTGGGATGAAGGCCGCGGATGTCCTGGATTCGGCCAGGTTCGACCCGTTTGTGGAGGGGATCCTCAGCACGGCTCAGAGGATCCTGGCCCAGGTGCATAACCAGTTCCCGAACGTCGTCATGATGATCCACGGCTACGATTACGCCTTGCCTCGTCCGAATGGCGACTGGCTCGGCACGCCCTTGGCTCAGCGAAAGGTGCCCAAGAACCTGTGGGCCGAGGTCATCCGCATCGTCATCGACAAGTTCAATGCCCGGCTCAAGTCGTTTGAATCGCTTTTCCCAGGGAAGGTGTTCCACATCGATTGCCGCACAGCGGTGGGTGGGGACATCAAGGACTGGCATGATGAACTGCACCCCACCGATGACGGCTACGGCCGAGCAGCGGCTTGCTTCATCGAGCGGATTGAAGCCATCGAAGCGGCCCGGCACATGGAGGGCAACCAGGAAATCGCCGGGGCCACACATCGGCAAAACGTGATGAACTGCCTCGCCGAGACACGGATCGGCATGCCGAAGATGGCCCTCAAGCTGCAACAGACTCGCACGATCGGTCCCAATGCCACGCCGGAGAGCGAGCCATTCACTGAAGCGATCGTTGACACGAAACCCACCCGGCCCAGCCCACGAGGGGACCAAGTTTCCGATGCGAAACTCGAAGCCTGGCGTGCCAAGTTCCAGCCCGAGGATATGCTCGCCTGGGAAGACTACCTTGCCCTCAAACAAGAGGCACTTTCACCGACGATGGATCAGGAGTTGGTCGAGAAGCGTGCCGAGTTCGCCTCGCAAAACGACCCCTTCTTCATCGAGCGGATCGTCGGGAAATCGAACCTCTACCCCATCAACTATTTGTTCCGGGGTGAGCGAGCGGCACGGGCCGTTGGGCGCGTCAACGTCATCAGTAAGCTCGGCAACAACCTTGGCTCAGGCACGGGCTTCCTCGTCGCACCGGGCCTGTTGATGACCAACAACCATGTGCTGAAGCAACAGGACTTGGCGGCCAAGAGTTACGTGGTCTTTGAGTTCGAATACGATGCGGACAACCGCCTCAAAGCGACGACGCTGTTCGAGTTCACGAGCGAGTTGTTCTTCACCGATGCGACGCTGGACTTCACCATCGTCTCGGTTTCGGAGGTCAACGACACGGGGCGGAATCTCTCAGAGTTTGGCTACTTGCCGTTGGTCGCACAAACCGGCAAAGTGCTGGACGGTGAATACGTCTCGATCATTCAGCACCCCGGCGGTGCGGCCAAGCAACTCGCTCTGCGAGACAGCGAAATCCTCGGGCGAAAACGCAACTACCTCTACTACACTACCGACACCAACCCAGGCTCTTCGGGTGCACCGGTTCTCAGCGACGAGTGGCTGACGGTAGCTTTGCACCACCGCGCCGTCCCGGACTTCAACACCCCAGATTCTTACGTCGCCAACCGGGGCATCCGCATCAGCGCGATCATGGATCGCCTGAAAACGGCCTCGACCACCAACGAGCAGGCACGGACGATCCTGGCCCGGCTCGAAGTGGCCTCGGGGACGATGCCTTCGACGATGCCCATGCCCGACGACTACATGAGCACCGGTGCCAACACCGAAGCCATGGTCGAACCGTTCGGCGTGCCGCTGAGTGTCCCACGCGCGGGTTACAACAAGGACTTCCTCGGGATTTCCGTGCCGATGCCGACGATCCGCCCCGAACATGCCAACGTCGTGGCCAAGCTCAAGGGGAGTAGCGAAACGGTCCTGAAGTACGAGCATTTCTCCATCGTCATGCATGCGGGTCGTCGGCTGGCCCTGTTCACGGCGTCGAACGTGGACGCCGCCCCGGCTCGCAAGAAACCAGAGCCTGGCAGAGACTACAGCCGGGCCGGCTTATCAGGATTGGGTGAGAACGACCGCGAAAAATGGCGTGAGGATCCCCGGCTCGATTCGCAATTCCAACTGCCGGATCGCTTCTACACGAAAGATAACGGCGCCTTTGACAAAGGTCACATCGTCCGCCGGGATGACGCCGCTTGGGGCTTCACTTACGAGGAACTCCGTCGGGCCAATGGCGACACGTATTTCACCACGAACTGCTCTCCCCAAGTTGGCGACTTTAACCAATCGTCGAAAGGCGGCGAGTGGGGCAAGCTGGAAAACATGGTCTTGAAGCAAGCCGCTGCGGAGAAGCTCTGCGTCTTCGCGGGGCCAATCCTGGACTCGACCGACCGCACATTCACCGGCAAAGACAACACGGGCGAAGCCAAAGTGCAAATCCCTGTGAAGTTCTGGAAGCTGATCGTGGCCAAGAAGGGGACGAAGCTGCAGAGCTTTGCTTTCCTCCTGGAGCAAGACCTCACGGGCGTGCCGTTGGAGTTCACCGTTGGCCCGGAGTGGACGCAGCGAAGGATCACCGTTGTGGGTCTCGAGGCCCTGGTCCGCTTCTTCCGCTTCCCGCAAGCCGTCCGAGACGCCGACCAATTTGCCGGGTAAGTGGCGAATCACACGAATCACACGAATCGGAAATGCGAACCCTGCTCTCACTGTTAAAGAGAGAGCAGAGTTCGGTTGGTTTTTGAGCAGAAAGAGCCGCGACTGCTAAGGAGCGTCGGGACCAAACAACTCGCAGACACTCCTTGGCAGTCGTGGCTCTTGTTTTTCTCATTCGTGCGATTCGTGTGATTCGTGGTTACCCTCTCTTTCACTGGGTGCATCCAAATTCTCTGGTGGCACGGCCATCTTGGCCGTGCGGATGGGAAGTGGCATTCGCTTGACGCATGGGCTGGAAGCCCATGCCACGGTTGATTCCTGACGATTTCGAGAGAATATGGCCCCAGAGAATTTGGATGCACCCCTTTCACTTGGTTTTTCGGAAACGGCGGCGCCAATCACGCGGTTTGACCTAGAATGCTGGGAATGCATTACAAACGCGTTTATCTCTCTTCAATTGGCTACGAGTTGCCTCCGGTCGTGATCCCGACGCCGGATTTGGAAGCTCGGTTGAAGCCTATGTACGATGCCCACCGGCTGCCGCTCGGGCAGTTGGAACTGCTCACAGGCATTACAGAACGGCGTTGGTGGGAGCCGGGTTATCGGCTCTCGCAAGGCGCTACTGCCGCGGGGCGGAAGGCCCTTCAACAAGCCAATTTTGACCCCAAAAACGTGGACATCCTGATCTACGCCGGCGTCTGTCGGGAACAGTACGAACCAGCCACGGCTTGCTCGGTGGCCGCGAACCTCGGCATCTCGCGTGATGGCACAATGTATGACCTCAGCAACGCTTGCCTGGGTGTCTTGAATGGCGTCATTGAAGTGGCTAACCGGATTGAGCTGGGCCAGGCACGGGCTGGGTTGGTGGTGTCCTGCGAGACGGCGCGGGAGATCAACGAGACGGCCATCGATAACGTGAACTCGTCGAAGTCCTTGGATATCTTCCGCTCGTCGCTCGCCACCTTCACCGGTGGCTCAGGGGCGGTAGCGATCCTGGTGACCGGTGAAGATGTCGCTCCGAACCGGCGTCGACGGCTCGTCGGTGGAGCAGTCAAGAATGCTCCGGAACACCATGACCTTTGCAAGTGGGGCGTACGGTCGCTATTGCCGACAGGTGTGGCGCGGATCCTCGATGACAAAGTCCCCGCGATGTATGAGCAAGTCCTGGGCACGCAAGCCGGGACACTCGTAAAGTCTGGCGTCGAGTATGGTTTGAAGCACATCATGATGCCGTTCATGGAAACCCATGCAGGCGATGTGCTGAAGTTTGGCGTCGACCTCGGCACCAAGACCTGGATCAACTTCCTCACCAAACTTGGCTGGGCCAAAGAGACCATCGATAAGGTGATTTGTCACCAAGTCGGGGCTGGGCACCGCGATGCGATCCTGCGCGGCTTTGGCATCTCGCCGGACAAGGATTTCAACACGTTTCCGTATCTTGGCAACATCGGCACGGTGTCTCTGCCCATGACCGCGGCCATCGCTGAGGAGCGGGACTTCCTGCAACCCGGCGACCGCGTCGGTTGGCTGGGCATCGGGAGTGGTTTGAATTGTCTCATGCTCGGGATCGAATGGTGACCACGAACGCCGACCTGCCTGCCGCGAAGTTCTTCCGCCAACCGAATGGCCTCCAACAGGCTTACCGCGATGTCGGGCAAGGTGAGACCATCGTCATGGTCCACGGCAACCCGACATGGAGTTACTACTTCCGCCGGGCCATCAACGAACTCTCCCCGACGCACCGCTGCATCGCCCCAGACCATGTTGGCTGTGGTGAATCCGAGAAGCCGACCGCGGCTCAGTACGACTTCACCTTAAAGTCCCGCATCGACGACCTCGAACGCCTCCTGGATCATGCCCAGATCACGGGCAAGATCACGCTCTTGATGCAAGACTGGGGCGGCATGATTGGTCTGAGCTATGCCGCTCGCCATCCGGACCGCATCGCCCGGATCATCGCCACGAACACCGGCTGCGGCCCGCTACCCGCCTCGAAGCGCTTCCCACGCTCACTCTGGTGGGGACGCAACACCTGGCTCGGCCAATGGCTCATCTTGAAGCAAAACGCCTTCTGCAAACTGGCCACGAAGTGGTGCGTCAAACGCCGCCCACTCACACCCGAAGTCATCGCCAAATACCTCGAACCGTACGACACCCCGGCTCACCGCCTCGCGGTCCTCAAGTTCGTGCAGACGATCCCGCTCGCTCCTACCGACCCCGGCTGGGACATCGTCACCGCGACGCAAGCGAGCCTTGCCAAATTTGCCCACACCCCGACCCTGCTTTTGTGGGGCCTGCAAGACTTCGTTTTCGACAAGCACTTCCTCGCGGACTTCCAAAAGTACCTCCCCCACGCCGAGACCCACACCTGGCCCGACTGCGGCCACTACCTCCTCGAAGACGCCCCCGAAGAGGTCTTACCCAAGATCACGGAGTTTCTGAGCCGGACGAGCTAAAGTCTGACGACGTGAAAAGCAATGAGACTGACCGCCAAGGCGCGAAGACGCCAAGGATGGCTGTTTGACGGCTTCTGCCGAACGCCTTAGAGTAAAACCAACGCCACACTGCCGACAATGAACCAGAACAACACGAGTACCAGAAGTGCCCTTCCAAAAACAACCAGGGTGAAGACCACCGACACCGGTTGGCCGAGGTTTGTTGGGCCAGAAATGGATTGAGGCTGGGTCGTCGAAGGTGATCGCTGAGCGGGCACTTCGGCCACAGAGTCTCGGATGGGGCCACAGTAGCTGAGTGGAGTGTTGAAGTATTCGACAATGCCAACCAAGGCCACTTCTCTGCCGCAATCGTGTTCAATGATCTCGAAATCATAACGGTACCGGAGCCACTCGTCTTCTTCCTCTTCGTCATCGTGACCTTCGTCTGCTTCGGCTTCAACTGCATCGTCAGGATGACTTGGAACGTATTCGCCCATCTTGAGTTCGATTTCGAAGTCGGCACTTTGTCGCCACTCAAAGCGGGTCTCGCCGCGTGGGTGTCCAAAACATCCCGTGTCAACAGCTCGACCGGTGCCATCTTCGTGGAATTCCCAATATTTGCCCATGACGATATCGAACGTGCCCTGAGCGCTGGACCAACACCCAACAAGCGAGCGAGCAAACTGCTGGCGAGCGTCTTCGATCCGAGGGTCCGTTGGCATACGTTGTTTCTCCTCACGGCCCTGTGAGCCGGCTGAAGCCTGGCCCGTTGATCTTGGCTCGCCAGACTTTGCCATCGACATACTCGACACGGATTCGACGATCCTGCCCGTTGTACCAGTAGTCCTTGACCACAGTGAGGCTCACAGGCGGCGAGTCGATGTCGTCGAAGGTCTTGCCTGCCAAGAGACGCAAAGTGTCACCCTGGTTCGGTGGACCCGTCGGCGGGCCGAGCACCGCTTCCACTTCCACCTGGCTCATGCCCACCCGAATCTGCGCGAAGAGCTTGTCGTACTGGTTCCCGACAGGGTTCCCAAAGTACAGCACCGCACCAACCGCAGCCAGCACAAGCGACACACCGCCAAGTACGACCCAACGCCACGATGCCTTGTTCACGTGAAGCTCCATTGTCTATTCAAGTTCAAGAATCAAATCGATCGCCCAACAACCCATGAAATGTGGACCAGATCCCTGGCAGTGGGCGAGAAGTATTTCGTTGTGACAGCCAGCATCCTGAAGTGCTCGCGCGAGCACTGGCATTCGGTCAAAAGCCCGATCAGCGTAGATTTTCCATGCCAGCCCTACCACTTCGGAAGTACGCCAATGTGGCTCGGCGACTACTGGTCGGAACGGGTTCCCCGCGATATCTCGCATTATGTCCGAGATCTGGGTTGCTCTGGTTTCGACCGAGCCCCATTCGGTAATTTCATGGTTGCACACAAGTTGCTTGATAGTCACATCGACAATACCCGCGTCGTACACGAGTGTGGCAGCCATCAACTGAGCTATTGGGGTTCCAGGAGCAGGGTGCCGCTCGGAGTCTTTGACCCCAGCCCAGATCTCTTCCAACTCCTCCTTAGGGAGCGGTGCGTAGGAATGAACCTCACACGCTTCAATGGCCCGCCTGCATGATTCATCAACACTCACCCACGGCCAAACCAACCGACAGCACGCCGCGCAAAACACTTCCCTATTCCGTCTGGTTCGAGGTCCTTTCGGCCATCTGTAGTCGAAAATGTCCTTGACTACATCGAACATTGCCAGCGGATCGGTGCTGGCTAGCCACTCAGTTTCTGTCATGCGGGATTCTTCGTGGTTTGCGAGCCTGTAGCTCGTCATTAGCGGGTATGTATATCTTATGACTAACGTGCCAGCGATTGCGCGACTTTACGAATTGTGCAAATCAAAACCAAAAAAGAAACCCCATCGAATCGATGGGGTTGAGGCGGGTGATTGGTGGGTTGCTTACTCGCTGATGCTCATCAAGAATTCTTCGTAGGCTTTGCGCGTAGTGAGTTCTTCGCCCATGTAGGTTTTTTGCTTCGTGGTCAGGGTATCGATTTCCTTTTCTTGCTCGGAGAGCTTCTTCAGGTAGATGTCGTAGACGGCCGCTTCCTTCGGGGTCTCGCGGAGGTTCTTGCGGATGCGGTCTTGGTCTTGGGTGATCCGCGCGACGTCGGCTTGCACTTGGGCCAGGTCCCGGCGAACAGCGTCCCACTTCGCTTTGGTCTTGAGAGCATCCGCGAGCTTCGCTTTCAAAGCCGGGCTGACTTCCTTCAGGTTGATGAAGTAGCGGATGGTGTCGTCTGGCGAGTTCGTGAGTTGAATGGACTCAGCGAGGTCGCGTTCCTCGAACACCTTGAACTCGGCCGTCTTGCCGGCTTCGACTTTGGTCTGGAAGCGGAGCAACTCGGCGGTCTCTTCGGTCGGCTTGGCGGTCTCGACGACTTTGAAGCCTTGGTTGGTGCGGTTCGGGTGCTCGATCAGGAGGGTGCGATCCGTGGTGGAGCGGTTGGAGATCTTGTAGATGCGTTCTTCACGCAGCTTGCGGACCGTGGTGATGATTCCCTTTTGGGCTTTGATGGCCGTGATGTTGGCCGAGCCAGGACCGTTTTGTGGGATGACTTCGGTGCCCAGGTCGATCGCATAGGCGAGGAGCCGCTCTTCCTTCGGCTGGACGTCGAGGATGCGAGCATCACCAGCGTAGGTACTGCCTTCGTAGACCGTGATCGGGCCTTGCGAGAGGTTCGACCCCGAGGTGTTCTTGAACTTCAAGCCCAAGAGTGGGTGCTTCGGTTGCACGTTCGGGTTGTAGATGCTGACCCGGCTGCCTTCGACGGGCTTGTTAACGATTGGCAAGAGTGCCGATTTCTGCCGAGCGAGGCTCACCGGATGCTCGATGAGATACTGGAAGAAGTCCCCCAGTTGGCTGGCGGTGGCAGCCGAAGCCATGGCACTGAGGTCCATTTTCTCGGCCATCTCACGGCCCAAGTTCTGGGCGAACTTCTTGTCTTGGGCACGGTCCATGGTGACTTCCATGGACTCGGCTTCGCTCAGCCGACCCGGTTTTGCCGGGGCACTCTTGGCGGCCATCCCACGGCCAGACATCGGCGCTGGGGCCGCCGCAACCGATGGCATTCCGGGGGGGCCGCCTGGTCCGCCCATCCCGCCGAGAGCACCCGCCCCGCCTTCACCACGAGCGATTGCGTCTTTACCGAAGCCGCCGGAGTACGTTGGTGGGCGCAGCGAAGCGAACATCTCGGGTTCGACCGTCGGGCGTGGCACGAAGAGCGGGTTGTAAAGATCCATCTTGAACGAGATCGGCCGACCGCTGACGAGGGCCATTTTCACGTTGCTCCAGTCGTCGTCCGATGGGTTCTCGACCATCGCCCAGCCTTGGAGGAGTGGGTTATCGTCTTTGTCGAGCACGAGCCGATAAGAGGTCTTCCAGACCGGGGCCTCGACGACGTAGCCGACTTTGACTTTGCGTTTCCCTTCGCCTGTGAAGTTCAATGACACCGCTTTCTTCTGCGTATCATGGGACAAGGCCAGGACATCCAAAGCCCGCTTCAACTCGGCTTCGAGGACCGGGTTCGTGAACTTGATCCGCAGGACTTCGGGCATCTTGATCGCCCGCAAGCCATCGGCGGTCAGCAAGTTCAGGACGTCGCATTCCAGCGTGGTGTTATTCGCGGCGGGGAGTTTGGTCCGCTCCATGCCGACGATGGTGCCGCTGACGGAACCAGGTTGCGTTTGAGCACTGGGCTGCATCGAGACTTCGACTTTTTCGCCACGGGCTTGGGAAAGAATCTGCGACAGGCTCGGGTTGTTATTCAGATTGACCGCAAAGCTCGCCAAGGTCCGGGAGACCGGTTCGCGCGAATCATACGAGACCGACGACACACGCCCGCCATCGAAATCTTGCAGCGTCATCGACTTCAACAGGTCGTTGATATCGGTTTCAGGGAAAGTGAGATCCACACGGGCATCGCCTTCGACTTCACCAGAACGGCCAAAGTATCCGACGCCCGAATTAAAGAGCACGACTTGGGAAATCGGCAGGACGGTGGCCGGTTTGCCATCGGTGCCACCGGCTTTGGGTAAGGTCGCCGAAGTGGGTTGCGTCAGGAACGCGGACAAGCCTAATCCACCGAACGCCAACACCGGCGCCAAGAGCAACAGTTTCTTCCAACGCATGATTCGTCTCCGGAACTGAGAGAGAGGACAGAAAGCTAACGAAGCCAGGCGCCATTCATTAGCCGAAACCCAAGGAAATTGTGACAGGCCTACCCAAACGACGCAACGTCTGGCGGAATCGATTTCACAATTTGGCAGGGTTCAACGGGATTGATTTCAGTTTTCCATCCTGCGAATCCTGGCCATCCTGTCCGAAAAGAGTGTGGTATCAAACAGGATGATCAGGATTTACAGGATCAAAAAATCAGAGAGTTCTCACGGAACTCGACATGCATCTTCTGAAAAATCTTCTGTAGCTGGCCTCACAGAGCACAGCTACAGGAAGACACCCAACATCAATCGAGGATGAGATCTACTTTCGCGGCGTGCCCGTCAGGGTGAAGGTACTCGTGGCGCTCGCGCTTCGGCCGGCGACGCTGGTGATCGTCACGGACACGGTTTGACGGCCTGAGGTCGTGAAGCGGTTGGTTCCCGTCACTTCGAATTCGCCATGGGCTTTGCGGCGAACGGTGCCGGTGGTTGTGCGGCCGTTACTCCACTTGATGCTGGCCGTGTAGTCGCTCGCTTGGCCGCCGGTGAGGTTACGGTCGGTGATCGTGGCCACGACGCCAGTGAATGGGTTCGCCAACGTGGTGGTCACGGTTCGGCCCGCGACGGTCCACGGGGCATCGTCGACTGTCACGGTCACGGGGAAGCTGAGCACGGTCGTGGTCCCGGACATCACCGACACCGTCACGCCATTGGCGCCGAGGCGAGCCAGTTGGCCGGTTCCGGAGATCGTGTACGAGCTGCCCGTTGGTGTCAGTCGTGTGATGCGGCCATCGCTCGGCAGGATGCCAGCGCCCCAGTTGATGCGGACGCGGTAGTTCGGGTTCGCATGCAACTGCACTGAGGCCAAGTTCGCTGTGAACAAGGTGTTCTCCACCGCACGCACGCTGAATGAGCTGATGACACGCGGGGTGACTGTCGGCGGGACGACTGGTGGCGTCGTCGGGGCTGGGATGCCGAGCGTGGTGAATGGCACGCTCCACGGTTCGCTACCACGGTTGTCACCTGTGGCTGTGAAGATCACACGATCAGAGAGCACCGCGGCTGTCGCGAAGAAACCCTCGCCGACGCGCATTTCGGGGAAGGACGTCGCTTGGCCTTTGTTCAACTCGACCGCCATGCGGGTGCCTTTGGTCGTGCCATCGGTGACCCAGACCTCGCGACCATTCACACCATCATCGGCCACGAACAGGAACTGATTGCCAACCACGGCCAGTGGCGTTGGCGAAGCTCCACCTCCCGTCGGAGGGCCACCGAATGGCCCGTCGACGGTTTTGCCATCACCGAGCTTCGTGAGCACGCGCGTGCCACCGACGGTCCCATCGGTGACGTACAACTGTCGGCCTTGGTTACGGTCAAAGGCCGAGAAGTAGACTTGTTTGCCGACGGTCGTGAGACCTGCGATTTGGGCATTGCGCGCGCTATACTCGCCCATGTCGCCGTACCACTCGGACATATCGCCGAGGAGCGTGAGCCGCTGGGTGCCCTCTTCGGTGCCATCGCTCGAGTACAACTGGATGCCGTACGGGGTGTCAGCCCCTGGGAAGAAGACCTTGCCATTGGCCGCGACCATCCCAACACGCCGAAGCATACTGGAAACATTGCCAGGATAGAGCTGGTTCGAAGTGCTGACACTCACGCCGGTAACGAATTTCGTTTTGGCAGCAGTGCCCTCGGTGTAGAACAAACCACCACCACCGCCACCATCAACGGGGTTGGCGATGAAGAAGACCTTATTGCCGACGACGGTCAAGTCCGTGGGTTGAGTCTGGAGAGAGTTCGAAAAATAGCCACCACCGATACCTGCGTTCGTGAGTTGCACGGTGCCCTTGGCGGTGCCATCACTCACCCACAGTTGGTTCCCCGTCAGGCCATTCCCGCTCGCGAAGTAGACTTTGCCATTGACCCCAGCCATCGGCATCATGGGCATGACGGCGCGGTTCTCGTTGAACGGATTCCCTTCGCCGAAGGCCAACGAGACCATGGTGGTGACGAGTTTGGTGTTCTCGCGGGTGCCGTCCGTCCAATAGAGTTGCTGACCGCGGCCTGGGGCATCGATCGAGAAGTAGAGCTTCGAACCAGCGTCGGTGAGGTTGCTAATCCCGAGTTGCACGCCTGAGTAGTTGGCTACCAAATCTTGTGTGGGAACACTATCCAGTTGCATGAGCAACTTGGCCGCTCCGCCATCCGTAACCCAGAGTTGCCGGCCCATACTACCAACAGCAGAAATGAAGAAGACTTTGCCATTGGAGACCGTGAGCTGATCCGCATATTGTTGAAGCCAGCTTGGCGTCGTCTCGAAGCCCGTGGGTCGAGGTTCGAGGCGGATCACTTGGTTCGGAGCGCTCTTGCCATCCGTGACGTAGACCGTCGACCGTCCATCGCTCGCCATCGCCGTGAAGTAGGCTTTGTTACCGACCGCGACATACTCCTTGGCCAAGGAATCCTGGGTGCCTTTGTTGATCGCTGTGACCAGTTTCGCACTCGTGCCATCGGTGCTGAAGAGTTGGATGCCAGTCGTTCCGTTGTTGCCCACCACCAGGCTGCGATCTCCAAGGTTGGCAATCAGATCGACCTTGGAAAGCGGCTTGCCATTCGTCAGGACTTGTTTCGTTCCGTTGGGTGTGCCGTCCGTGGACCAGAGCGTTGTACCGTGTTCATCGATGCCCTGTCCGAAAAGCACTCGTCCCCGCGAACTGCCCAGGATTTCGATCGCCCCGCCAACCACGGTGTTCGCACCGGGCGCGGCTTTGGCGAAACTGAAGTTCGAGAGCTTCGTGACCGTCTCGCCGTTGGTGGTGTAGAGTTGGGTGATATCACCGTCTGCGAAGTTGGTGAAGTAGAGCTTCCCATCCAAGACCGTGATGTTCTGCAATGGCCCCGGGACGTTAAACCTGTTCGACATTGGGCCGTCGGTGTTGATCTGGCTGATTCGCTTGGTGCCATCTTCGGTGCCGTCTGTCACCCAGAGTTCCTGGCCATGGACTCCGTCTTCTGCCGTGAAGTAGACGCTGTTGCCAAGGGTGGCAAACTGTTCGGGGTTGCTGCTATCGATCTGTGGCGTGCTGTATGGCATCCAGGAGGTTGAAGTGCCCGTTGCGATGTCTTTGAGCATCTTGGTGCCGGCTTCGGTGCCATCGCTCACCCAGAGTTCTTCGCCGTGGCCCGTCATACCCGAATCAGGATCGTATGTGAGGTCGTTTGCGGCAAAATAGAGTTTGCCATTGAGCCAACCGGCCCAGTTGTTCTCCATTTGCGAGCCGAGTTGCACGCCACTGGGCAATGTCATGAACGCTTTGGTTCCTGAGACGGTGGCATCAGTCGTCCAGATGGTGTGGACAGGCTCCATCGTTTTTTGATCGAAGGTTCGTTGCAAGAAGAAGGCACGATCCCCGACGACCGTGAACCTTTCCATGAACGAAGGAAGAGTCGCGAGGGTTGTCGTCGTGGTGCCATCCGTGCTTCGGACTGTCGTGGTCGAGTTGTAAGTGACGTGGTCATGCTTGGTTTCTTCGAACAGATACTTACCGTTGACAATGGCTTCACGGCCACTGTAAGCGCCGGGCAACTCTGTGTTCATGGGCTTCGTGCCAGCGGCGGTGCCGTCCGTGACCCAGAGTTTGGTGCCCATCGTGTTGGTGATGACTTCAAAGAACCCTTTTGACCCTGTGGACATCATATCCGACGCATAACTTTTCTGATCGGCGGTCACGGTGGCGATCCGGGTCGTCCCCTTGGCGCTGCCATCCGAAACGTAAACACCCTGTGTCGCGCCATCGGAAGCGATGAAGACCGCTTTCCCTTCGATCGTGAAACCGCTGTTTCCGCCGTAGGGGTTGAATGACGATCCACCGGCTGTGTTCAGATCCGCAAGTAAACTCGCCGCGGGGACTTCACGTGTCTCAAGGACTTCCCAATCCGCCAGCCGCTTCGGTGTCTGCTGAGCCATGACCTTCTCCGGTAAGTGTCGGAGGGGTATAACCGCAAATGTCGAATACAGGCAAGGCCGATTGAGGAACGTAGCGGTCAGCGATCCGCTCCAGGCAATGTCCGCTGGCACGCGAGGAATCCGTCTTTGTAACCCTTTAACCAGAGCGGATAGTCACAGGGCCAAAAGGCTTCGTAGGCCAGCGGATCACGGACATCGAGCCGACCAGATTGGTACTCCGTATGGCACTTCTTCCAGCCGTGCTTGTGGCCGTCTGCATACAGAAGACGACCATTCTGTACGGTCGTCTTGCCTTCTTTGTCGGTGTACTCGATCTCACCGGGCACATCGTCGGGGATCGTCAGCGAATACCCTGGCGGGTCCGGTTCTTCTCGTCGGCAAGAGCAGCATGTGAGAGCGATGGCCGCCAGCGAGACCAAAAGTGTGATTCTCATTCGTAAGCCCTCCGATAATGTCCAGACTATGAGTGAGTATTTGTCGGGGCCATGTCGCCAGTCGATGTTGATGGCCCGGTGACGGCTTAACCCGGACAAATCAACCTTCTTCGCTGACCGGACCACTTTCACTGACCGGATCAGTTCCCGCCAATGCTGCAATGCATGTAGCTTTCGGCATCTTGTGGAGATTCCCAGGAACAGTTTCTTGCCCCACATTACCCGCAAGGAATACTACCCCCATGGTTGCCCATTCTCCGCTCGCTGTGAAGCTGTGGAACTTGGCGGGATACCACTTCAACTGGGAGGAGACCCACATCATGGTTCGTCGTTCTACGGCTTTACTATTCCTGGCAGTGATACTTTCTCAGCTCTCGAGCGGCTGCTGCTGGTGCTATCGCCCTCTTTTCAACCGCCTCTCGTCTGGACCACTCTTGGGTGCCCCGATTGGTGCTCCTGGCCCCGTGATGTCGGGCGGTCCGGTGATGTCTGGTGGCCCCATGATGGGAGCACCGATGGACATCGGGCACAGTGCCCCGGTGATCTCAGGCCCGGTCTCCGGGCCAGGATGTGTCGGTTGTGGGGCCTCCACTGCGATGCCCTTCGGCGGGCCGATGATGGCCAGTGTTCCCATGATGCCAGGTGGCTCGATCGCTCACAGCCCGATCGGCCATGGGCCAGCCACCATGCCAAGCGGCTACGTCATGGGTCCGCCAACCGGAATGCCTGCGGGCGGCCCGGTGGCGGGTGCCCCACCTGTTCCACCGACGCTCTTGGGTTCCAGTGGCGGATCGGCAGGTTATATTGGGTTTACGGGCGTTCCGACTTCGCTCGGTGCTCCTGTCGGCTCGACGCAATTACATGCGCCGAGCGTGATGCCAAGCAAGTAATTTTGGCGAGCGGTGTGCAGAACTCGACCTGAAATGAACTCACTGCACGGCGTACGAACGCCGTGCAGTTTGCTGTATGCAGTCTCATTTCTCAATAACTCGTTCCACGGCGTGCTCACGCCACTTCAAACTTCTTTTTGAGAATGGCCTGACCCATTAAACATGGTGTTTTCTCCCTTCTCCCCTTGCGGGAGAAGGTGTCCAATCCAGGCTCGGTAGAGTCGGATTGGACGGATGAGGGGTGAACGCAGCATCCAGGAAAAGTTCTCTTGCAAGGTCGAGCGCTGACCCCTCAACCGTCTTTGGAAACTCGGAAACCGAGTTTCCAAATCCACCTTCTCCCGCAAGGGGAGAAGGGTAAAACACCCTACTTTATGGATGCTTCTCACGGAACGCGACTGTTCTTGGCCAAGTCCTTACGGAAGACTGGGTTTTCTGTAGCTGGCCTCTGTGAGGGCACACAACACGCCGCTCGTCTTACCCCTTGATGACCCCCGTCCGGATGTGACGGATGGCTTGGCTCAGCGTCGTGAAGTGCCGGGTGGCCATCAGCGTATTCACTTCGTGCTGGTTCAAGGCGGCCCCGAAGAGAAAGATCCCGACCGCGTCTCCACCGGGAGGGGCGGGTTCTTCCTCGATCATCTCCACGAAAATGGCCCCGTAACGCAGATCGAACGTCAAGGCCACGTTGTTCCCATGACGAGCCGGGTAAAGCAGCTCATTCAGCGTCTTCCATTTGTTGAAGAGCGCGAGGGCCATATCCTTCCAAATCTGCTTCTGCATCTGCACATCGGCTTTGACGTTTTTGGAGTTCGCTTCGGTGTGTAAGCCTGGCAACCGGTTGAGGCCGCGTTGAATGTCTTTGTCGTCCCCGCCTTCAGCCACGACGGTCAGTTCGCCGTTACGGATTTCGCAAAGGATGGCAAAGTCCAGCCCGCCGGACCAACGAACATAATGCCGGATCGCTCGCCGGTATTCATCGACGAGGTTGTGCGGGTTCGGGTTGAAGGTCTGAGCGGCTCGTGGCAACTTGAGCCAGCAGTAGCCGAAGAGCAAGAGGATCGAGGCCGCGAAGACGACCAGCGACATCGCCCCGACGACTTCCGCCGGGGCTTTTTCCTCGCTGACGAGCTTGTGCAACAACTGAAGCTGTGTCGTGCCAGGGTTGCGCAATGCTGCGATGCGCAAAGAACCGTAAGCTCCGCCGATGAGTGTTAGGGCGAGAATCGGCAGGTACTGCCGGCCGGGGTTGATCCACTCCACAAGCGGTCGGCCACTGCCGAAGCTGATGAGGTAGTTGAAGAGCAGGTACACAATTGCGGCGTAACCTGCTGCCTGGAGAAGATCGCTCACGGACTTCATGCCTCCCAGAGGAACCGCATCAACGGACACGGCGGCTCACCGGGTGGTTCGATGCTAACCGTCCGCCATTTCATCGGTGATGTTAGCATTTGTGAAGACATTTTGCACATCTTCGTGATTGTCGAGAGCGTCCAGCAGCTTCGTGACCTTGCGGCCAATCTCGACATCCAGATCGACGTAATTCTTCGGGAGGTTCTTCACTTCGCTCTCGATGAACTCATATTCGGCGAGTTTCAGAGCATCGACCACAGTATTCAACTTCGCAGGGTCGGTGGTGACGACGTAGACATCGCCTTCGCGGCTGAAGTCCTCGGCATCCGCGTTCATGGCAGCCTCCATGACGGCGTCTTCTTCGGGGTACGCCTTGGCGTCGATGAGGATGAGGCCCTTGCGGTCGAACATGTAGCTGACGCAGCCTGGTAGGCCCTGGTTGCCGCCGTTCTTCTCGAAGATCACGCGGACTTCGACGGCGGTGCGGTTGCGGTTATCCGTGAGGGTATCGACCATGATGGCGACGCCGTTCGGCCCGTAGCCTTCGTAAGTGATTTCGTCGTAGCTGACGCCTTCGAGTTCGCCGGTCCCTTTTTTGACGGCCCGCTCGATGTTGTCCTTGGGCATCGAAACGGCCCGAGCTTTGTCGATGGCGTAGCGTAACCGCAAGTTCGTATCTGGGTCACCGCCGCCATTACGTGCCGCAATGATGATGTACCGTGAAAGTTTGCTGAAGAGCTTGGCTCGCGCCTGGTCTTGTTTACCCTTCCGCACCGCGATATTCGCTGAATGGCTATGCCCGGCCATGATCACCATCTCCGTAAAGAACTAGTGCATTGTAGCAACTCCCTGAACTTCGCATCAGGGGACAAGGTGCGGCATCGGCTTGCTCTGTCGGATCACGATGACGGTCCACAACCTCGGCAAAATCGACCTGTATCAATGGCTGTATTTCATCGCCCAACACGCTCGTCGGCATTTGCAGCAACTGCGAGCGATCGAGTGGCAATTCCGGAGTTAATGTCTCTGGAGTCTGACCATCGGCACCTGGGTCTCGGCGGCGAGCCAGCGAATCATGGTCAACGCATCACCCGTGCGAAAGAAGCCGAGAGGCCGGTGGGCGTATGCTCCGGATTCTTCTCGCGTCAAC
Organism: Fimbriiglobus sp.; assembly: GCA_051659845.1. GTDB lineage: Bacteria > Planctomycetota > Planctomycetia > Gemmatales > Gemmataceae > Fimbriiglobus. The sequence continues at coordinate 52,392 of JBOFPH010000008.1, forward strand.
AGGCTAAGCTCTCGACACGGAACCGAACCGCACCCCTCTTGGACGACGATGGACCCCTCCAACAGCACCCAACGCACCATACTGGATTGTGGGATCGACCAGTTCTGGCGAGGGATTTCGAGCAGATGTGTGTCGTGGTTCCAGGTCAGGAGGGGGACCGTCGTGTCCGCGGCGAGGGGTTTTTCATCATGATACAGTGACTCCGAAATCACGCAGGTCATCATGAAAACAAAAAACAAGACACAGCCCAAAATCAAGATCGAGGCCACCAACTCGGCCACGGAGAACTTCTCCCGAAAGCGACTCGCCATGTGAACAATCACCATCGCCGTCGGCACGCTCCCCACAATGAGCGTGATGATCCCACCCACGATCATCCCATACACATCCACTGGATTCCGTAACCGAACTGACGAGACCGAAGCCTCACGCTGAATCTGGCACCCGTTGACCTGAAAATCGAGGAAGAAGCCTTTCGCCAACTCTGCCTCCGACGGCTCACTCGCAGACTTCCGCATCGGGGAGTTCATCACAGATCTCAGGGACAACGCATTCGTTATACCCAAGTTATGCACAGAGTCGGCGAGCCATGATCAAATAGGGCCCGTTGATGTCGCCATCGTCGGCGACTGCTTCGCCGATCTGCACAAAACCAAACTTCTGGTACATCCCAATCGCAGCCAAACTGGTTTGGTAGACATCCAGGAAAAGTGAGTGGTAACAGCTCGGGTTGAGGAGCGACTCAGCGGTAGCGGTCTCAATCAAGTGCGTCAGGATTTGTTTCCCGATACCTTTCCCCTGCATTTGCGGGTGGACGCTCAGAAGCGGAATGTAGAAGTGTGGGAAACCCGCTGAGTACTTCGGGAATTCATCGCCGAAAACGAGCGTTCCAAATCCTACGATGTCATTCTCGGCACATACATAAATCCAGATTTTACAGCCATCATCATTCTCTCTACGTGGGATGTTCTCACGTAGGTAGTTGTTGACAAAAGCATTGCTCTCTGGATGAATCCAAGCTGATATCTCTTGATATTCAATGCTATCGACCCGAATGGGCCGCGCTTGAAGGGCATTCATCGTGATTCAGCCGCGACCAAGAGATAAAGAAGGTTCATTTTGGCAGAGGAATGAACGGCAATGATTCGAGTTGTGCTCTGGCCTTGGCCACTTGTTCTTCAGAAAGCTGGCGAACCAACCGAGCCGTGGGGTTGATCGAAAGCTTGGGTGGCAGCCAGTTCTTGAGGTATTGTTCCAAGGCAGCTAGGGTACCAACGAATCTCGTGTGAGCTTCTGGAGCCAGTTCCTTGATGTCACTGCTCTCTGCATACTGTAAAATCTGATAGCCGAGTTTCAACATCGTCTCGCCAAGATCGTTTTTCAGACCCCTCGCGAATGCTTGGATTTTTTCGTTGTCAGGGATCTCACCACGAAACACTCCACGGCCGATCGTTTTCGACGCCATTATAAATGAACTTGAGCCTTTATCAAACAGCTCAACGACCTGCTCGAAGGTTGTGCAAAAATCGCCCTCATTCGTGAGGTTTTTCTCTAACTGCTCGCTGAGGAGTGTCTTGTAAGTGTGGGCTTCTTGGAGGTCTGTCATGGGACCACCTCAGTGTGGTGTGAATCTGCTAGTGCTGGTTAAAATATACCCCACCGGTTCAGGCCAGTCAATGCCCTGCGGCGTGGCTTGGTGCCACGCCGTGGGGTCAATTTGGGCGGGATTTACTTGCCGGCTTTGGCGGCGACGAGCTTCTCTTCGACGGCTTTCCAGCTGACGACACGCCACCAGGCGTCGATGTAGCTCGCGCGGAGGTTTTGGTACTTGAGGTAGTAGGCGTGCTCCCAGACGTCGATGCCGAGGACAGGGACGAGGCCATCCATGAGTGGGCTGTCTTGATTCGGCTTCTTGAGGGCTTCGAGTTTGCCGGAGGTCGGGTTGTAAACGACCCAGCTCCAGCCACTGCCGAATTGCGTCAGGCCGTTTTGCTTGACGGTGTCCTTGAACTTGGTGAAGTCGCCGAAGGCGTCTTTGATCGCGTCGCCGATGAGGCCAGTCGGTTCGCCACCGGCGTTCGGGGCCATGATTTCCCAGAAGAGCGAGTGGTTATGGTGGCCGCCGCCGTTGTTGATCACGGCTTGGCGAACGCTGTCTGGCACTGCGGTCTTGATGTTCCGCAAGAGAGCGACAATGTCGTGAGCCGCGGCGTCAGCGTGGTCCTTGAGGGCGTTGTTGAGGTTATCGACGTAGGCTTTGTGGTGCTTTTGCGAGTGGATTTCCATCGTCTTGGCGTCGATGTGCGGTTCGAGAGCTTCGAATGCATACGGCAATGCGGGCAGTGTGTGGGCCATGGTGTCAGTCTCCTAAGATTGTGAAATTCGCTTCGTTCCGAGAAAGCGTATCAAACTTATGGTAGCGCTTCGCCGGCATCCTGACTAAGATTTACGGGATGAAAGTTCGTCTCTTTCACTTCTCGGATATCCACTTCACAGCGAAGCCGCTTGGTTGGCAACGCTCGGACTGGCTTTCCAAACGCACGACCGGCTGGGTCAACATCCGGTTGCTGGGGCGCGGCCGGCGGTTTCGCCATGCTCCGGAAGCCACGCAAGCCCTGATGCGTGCGGTTGAGTCACGTAGCCCGGAGGGGCTGATCTTCAGCGGCGATGCCAGCAAACTCGGCTTCGCTGCCGAGATCGAGCGTGCAGCGAAGGCTCTGCACGTCGGCGAGCCCGACATGCCACCCGGTTTGGCTGTACCGGGGAATCACGATCGCTACATCCCCAAGTCTGTGACTGGCGAGTATTTCGAGAAGGCCTTTGCTCCCTGGCAAGTCGGTGAGCGTATCGACGGCCACACGTACCCCTTCGCCCGCAAGTTTGGCCATGTCTGGTTCATTGCCATCAATTCCTCGACTCCCAACAAAGGTACCTTGGATGCGAGTGGGGAAATTGGTGCTGAGCAACTGGAGCGTGTGAGAGCCTTGTGCGACAAGCTCGACGATGGCTTACGAATCATCGTGACCCACTACCCACTCTGCGACGAAACCGGCAAGCCCGAGCATCGCCTCCGCCGACTCCGTGACCTCGACGCTGTGATGCAGTTCCTACAAAACCCGAACCTCAACATCCGGCTTTGGCTTCACGGCCACATCCACCGCCCGTTTCTGCGTGGCCGTTGTGCCAAACTTCCGGTCCCTGTGATCTGCGCTGGAAGTGCCACACAAACCGATCGCTGGAGTTTCTTCGAGTACACCATCGAAGACCAGAATCTCCTCGCCATCCGCTTCCGCTACCAACCGAAGCTGCGAAACTACGCCGAAGTCGATCGCCTGAGTCTCAACCTGGGGTGAAGTTTTCTTCTCCTCATTCTGCTTCGAAAACCTGTTCCGAAATCTTCCGCTATAATGGGCTTTTAGGACATGTCCTGCGAATGAGTGGATTCATGACGACTGAAGCACACACGCCCCGACCTCCGTTGGCTCGCCCGAAGTGCCGATCCCTGATGGGCGTGCGGATTGTTGGTTCTGGCAAATACATCCCGGATTCGGTCGTGACCAACGAGCACCTTCATGCTCGGCTCGGCTTTGATTCGCAGTGGATCGTCAAACGCACCGGGATTCTCGAACGGCGTCATGCTCTGCCTCACCAGGCGACTTCGGATTTATGCGTTGAAGCGGCCCAAGATTGCTTCGCCAAAACCGGGCTGACGGCCAAGGATATTGACCTCCTCGTGGTGGGTACTTTCACCCCCGACATGTCCTTCCCTTCGACGGCTTGCTTGATTCAGGATCGCCTCGGGATCATCGGACCAGCGATTGAAATCGAAGCCGCTTGTGCGGGCTTCATGTATGCTCTCGTCACTGCGGCGACTTACATTATCAGTGGAGCCGCGGATCGGGCTCTCGTCATCGGTGGCGATACGAACAGTCGAATCCTCAACCCAGACGACATCAAAACCTACCCACTTTTTGGCGACGGCGCGGGGGCCGTGATCCTGGAGCGTAGCCCCGTTGATCAGGGTATTCTCGCTTACAGCATGGGCTCTGACGGTTCGGGTGGTCCGCTGCTTCTGCGTGAGGCCTGTGGCAGCCGGATGCCGGTGACCCCAGCCCATCTCGAAGCCGGGAAGCACTTCATGGTCATGGACGGCAAAGCCGTTTTTCGTTGGGCGGTCGAAATCCTTTGCGACACCATCCAGGATGCCCTCAAAGCCGCGAACCTGACACCCAACGACATCGACCTGTACATCCCCCACCAAGCCAACATCCGCATTATCAACGCTGCCATCGACGTGCTACACATCCCGCGCTCCAAGGTCTTCAACAACCTCGAAAAGTACGGCAACACTTCCGGTGGCTCCATTCCCATCGCCCTGGATGAAGCCTACGCCGAGGGCAAACTCAAGCCGGGAATGCTGGCCGTGATGAGCGGATTCGGGGCCGGCCTGGCCTGGGGCACTGCTGTCCTGCGGATTTGAAATCCCATCAGAGGTTCGCTGAAACGCTGGGCTTAAAAACGACGAGACGCCCAAATGTTTGGGCGTCTCGTCGCGTTTAGCATCGCAGTGAGTTACTTCTTCACTTCGACTTTTGGCTCTTCGATGGTCTTGGTGACCTTGTCGTCTTTGTCTTTCTTCTCGACGAGCTTCCCGCTCACTTTGGCATCGACTGGGGATGTGCAGCACTCTTTGTGGTAAGGCTCGGCGCCACCTTTGTCCTTGATGTAGTACTTGATTTCCTTCTTGGCGTCGTCCTTGTCTTTGACGAGGATGGCGTGCCCGCACTTCTTGGTTTCTTTCAGTTCGCACTTGGTGCAAACGAGCTTACCTTCAACGCTGATCTTCTTTGGCTCTTCCTTCTTTTCGTCGGCAATGGCGATCATGCCCAGCACCGCGACGCCCATCATGAGGGCCATCAGTTTGCGAATCATCGAGTATCTCCAAGAAAAACGGGTGAGGAAATTTGAACCTAGCCACAGTTTAGACCGGATTGTGTCGGAAAACAATGCCCGACGTCCGAAAGTTATCCTGTGGCTTATTGACGCGAACCGTGCGAACATCTACGATTCTTTTTTCGGTTCGAAAGTCACCTTAACTTTTCTCGGAATGGACGATGCCTGGGACTTCGGCAGAAATCCTCCTTCAAGCCGCTCGCCAAGTGCGAAAGTGGCATGGTCGCGTCCGTGTGGTTAAACTGGGCGGCAGTGCCATGGAAGACCCCATCGCGACCCGCGCGACACTCGAAGCCGTGGTGGCTCTGCAGAGCTTCGGCCTCCAAGTCGCACTCGTTCACGGTGGTGGCAAAGCGATCGATCGTGCCATGGCTGAGGCGGGGGTCACACCCGTGAAGATCCAAGGCCGACGGTACACGGATGAAGCCACGCTCAAAATCGTCTGCGAGGTGTTGGCTGAGTTGAATGCTAGCATCGAGGCTACGATCGACGAACTCGGTGGTGTGGCGGAAGGCTACCGAGATTGGGACACTTTCCCAGTGAACGGGAAACGGCTGATGCTCCCAGGCCTTGACCTCGCTCCCGTGGACCTCGGCCGGGTCGGCTACGTGATGGACATTGATAGCGACATCCGCGACAGCCTGACCGAACGCTTGGCGATTCCCGTCATACCGTCACTGGCTTTCTCGCTGGATGACGGCCTGATGTTGAATGTGAATGCGGACACCGTCGCCGCGGGTGTGGCCAAGGGCTTGGGCGCGGAGGAAGTCATCTTCCTCACCGATACCCCCGGTGTGTTGAAAGATCACCGTAACCCGAAGACGTTGTACCCGACCCTCACACGAGCCGAGTGTGAAGCTCTGATTGCGAGTGGGGTGATTGCGGGGGGAATGATCCCAAAGGTCGAGGCGTGCTTCGAGGCCTTGGAGGCGGGGGCTGTAAGAGCGGTCATCCGGGATGGTAGAAACCCTCATACCCTCCTTTCGGACTTTACCGGCGAACTTTCTGGCACGACAATCACTCGATAGCGTATTCCTCCCCGACCCAGTCCCCTGTTACAAACGAATGAGGGCCAACCCAGAATGTCCACTACCCTGGAAACGCTGAGTTCCGAAGAGATCATTGCCAAGGCCAAAAAGCACCTGATCGGCAATTACACCCGTTATCCTGTCGCTCTCGTGCGGGGCGAGGGGTCTTGGGTCTGGGACGCAGAAGGCCAGCGGTATCTGGACTTTTTCCCCGGCTGGGGCTGCGGCATCTTGGGCCATTGCCCGCCGCGAGTCGTCGAGGCCGTCCGTGAGCAAGTCGGGATGCTCATCCACGTCCCCAATACTTGGTACACAGAACCACAAGCCGTGCTCGCCGAGATGCTCGCAGAACGCACCGGTTGGGGTGGGCAGTGCTTCTTCTGCAACTCCGGCACCGAGGCGAATGAAGCGGCCATCAAACTCGCCCGCCTGAATGGCAAAGCCCGTGGCCGATACAAGGTGATCACTTTCACCAACAGCTTTCATGGCCGGACCTACGCAGCGCTCTCGGCCACCGCTCAGCCGAAGTACCACGCGGGCGTTGAGCCGATGCTCCCGGGCTTCATTTACGCGCCGTTTGGTGACCTCGAAGCGGTCAAAAAACTGATCGACTCTGAGACCGCTGCGATCATGCTCGAGCCGATCCAAGGCGAAGGCGGCATCAATTTGCCGCCGGACGGCTTCCTCGAAGGCTTGCGAGCACTCTGCGACCAACATGGCATGCTCCTGATCTTCGACGAGGTGCAAACCGGCATGGGCCGCACGGGCAAATGGTACGCCCACCAGCACTGGAACGTCGTGCCGGATGTCGTCACCTTGGCCAAGGCTCTGGCTGGGGGTGTTGCTCTCGGTGGTCTGATTGCCAAGCCAGAAGTGGCGGCGCACCTCAAGCCCGGCACCCATGCCGCGACCTTCGGCGGCAACCCACTCGCCGCCCGTGCTGGCATCGCCACCGTCGAGACCTTCGAACACGAGGGACTTCTAGAGCGTGCTCATGAAGTCGGTGAGCGTTTCCGGATGCACCTTTCGGCACTCATGAAAAAGTCCCCGATGGTGACCGAACTCCGGATTCGTGGCACCATGATCGGCGTGCAACTGGCGACCGAAGGAGCACCGATCGTGGCCAAGTGCCTCGAACGCCGCTTGCTCATCAACTGCACCCACTCGACGGTGTTGCGACTGTTACCAGCCGTGAACATCCCGGATGAACTGATTGACGAGGGTTGCGAAATCCTCGCCGATGTGCTGCTCTCCCACGCGGCCAAGTAACCCACCCCTCCCGCTAACACGAAGATGGCCATGCGGCACTTTTTGAACCTTTTTGGTGTCTCTCCGACCGACCTCGACCGCTTGCTTCAACGAGCGGTCGAGTTGAAAGCGGCGCACAAAGCCGGCAAGAACCCGAACATCCTCGCTGGTAAAGTCATCGCGTTGATCTTCGAAAAGCCCTCCATGCGGACGCGAGTCAGCTTCGAAGCCGCCGTGGCTCACCTCGGCGGCACGAGCCTTTTCTTGCCCGGCAACGAAGTCGGCCTCGGCTGGCGCGAAACCCACGCGGACTTTTCCCGCACCATGAGCCGCTATGTCGATGGCGTCGTGTTGCGGGTCTTCAAACAAGAAACCGTGGCGAAGATGGCCGAGTTCGGTTCGGTGCCGATCATCAACGGCCTCTCGGATCGCTCGCACCCCTGCCAAGCCCTCGCGGACTTGTTGACCGTCCACGAGGCCTTCGGCACCGTCAAAGGCAAGCACATCGTCTTCGTCGGTGATGGTAACAATGTCGCCAACTCACTCGCCACCGGCTGTGCGAAACTCGGGGCCAAGTTCACGTTGGCCTGCCCGAAGGGGTACTCGTTCGACGAACGCTTCGCCAAGGAATACAAGGAGTCGACGGGCCTCGGCTTACCCGCCATCACTCACGACCCCAATGACGCCGTTTCCACCGCCGACGTCATCTACACCGACGTCTGGACCAGCATGGGCCAGGAAGCCGAGCGAGAAGAACGCCTGCGGCACTTTGCCGCCTTCCAGCTCAACAGCGAGTTGATCGCTAAGGCCCCGAAACACGTCAAGATTCTCCACTGCCTCCCGGCCCACCGCGGCGAAGAGATCACGGACGACGTCATTGACGGCCCGCATTCTGCCGTCTTCGACCAAGCCGAAAACCGCCTCCACGGCCAGAAAGCCGTGCTGGAGTGGCTCTTCATGAAGTGAGGTCCGCGATGCCACTGCGTAGTTGGTGTCGGGATTTCCGGGTCCAGAGATTGCTAACCTGGCAGATTTCTTGCGAATGGCATTCCAGCTGATCCGAGTGCAGGGCTATGATACACAAAGTCCATGTCTGGGATGTTTGCTCCACGGGGAGCCGAAGCGATGCCGAAACTCGATACCCTTCCTGAGTTCTTTGACGTGGTGCGTCGCAGTGGCCTCGTTGGCATTCATGAACTGAATCATCACCTCCGTTACACGACCGCCATTTTCCCCTTTGCCAAACGGCTCGTCGATCATCGATTAGTCACCCCCTACCAAGCCCGACTCCTGCTTGCAGGTCGTTACAAGGGTTTCTTTTTGGGAGCCTATACGATTCTCGACGAACTCCGAGGCAACGATCGTCTCCGCATCTTCGAGGCCCGACGCACCACCGGCGAACTCCGAATACTCGGTGTCATGACCCAGAAGGTCACACACGCTTGCGTCTCTGCCCATTTTGTGCATCCAGGGATTCTGCGGATCGTCGAGTCAGGCTATGAGCTGGAACGCAGCTACTTCGCCATGGCCGACTGGCCCCAGCGGACCCTGGCCAACGAACTGGAACTGGGAGGCCATCATCGGCTGGAGGATGTGCTGTTTATTGGAAGACAACTTGCCTCCGCGCTGATGGAGATTCACGCAGCGGGCTACTACGGTGCCTGGATTCATCCACAGTTCCTGGCTTACGGCCCTGAACGCCTGGTGCGACTGATGCCTTGGCGGCTCCACCGAGCCGGCGAAGCGCCGCAGCTTCTTCCGGAAGATGTCCTCGCTCTCGTCGAAACAATCTCACCACGAGTGGCCCGGAATCTTCCGACAGCCGATATTCGCAGCGATATCTATAGCCTCGGTGCCCTGCTCTTCTGGCTTCTCACCGGCCGACCGATCGTCACAGGCACCTCGACGCAAAAGCTCGCTCGTTCCCAACTCGGAGATCATCCACGACTCCGTGAACTTCTCCCCGACGTGCCCAGCGATGTTGAGGTCGTGATCGAGAAGATGCTCTCCACCGACCCGAGTGAACGTTACCCCGCTCCCGAAGCCTGCTTCGCCGCGCTGAGTTACGTTAGCGCCAAACTCGACCCCCGTAGCCAACGCTTGCCAACAAAAGAAGACTCTCGCCTCGTCCGCTTCTGGAAACGCTTCTCGGTGTAAGTGATCTCAAAGGAACTCGGCCCACGATGTGGCATCGATCGCCCGATCGAACATAGCTTCTAGCACCGCGAGGTCTGTTTCTTTCTGGATTCTCTCCACGACCTCTGAAGGCCCTTCTCCAAACCGCTTCGTGCAGAGTTTGACGATGTTCGATTTGACCGATTCGACTTTACCTCGGGATTCGCCACGCACTTCACCACGTTCTTCGCCGATGATGATGCCTTCGTTGCGGCCCATCTGGAGGACTTCTTGGAAGGTGCTAGAGTCTTTCAGTGTCACGGCTATCCCTCGCAATAGTTGGCGGATGGTGTCCTGGTCAAATCGCAAACCCAGAAGGAAATACATCGAAGTTAGGTCATCTTTAAGCATCATACTTGTCACGGCTTCGGACTGCAACTTCTCGCTGACTTGCAGAATGCTGCGGTCCATGTTCTGGATCGCTTCGTTAGTGAGCGGTGCGAGGGCAGCCAGTCCCGCCCCGGCGTTCAAGAGTGTCTCAAAAGGCAACGTCCAGATGCGGATGGCGGTGTAGTAAAAGCTCAAGTACCGATGGCCGAGGAGTTCAAGGTCATACTGTCCAGTCACGTCCGAGGGGTTCGCACTCGGCCTGAGAAAAAGCACGATGCTCCTGACGCGGAGGTCGTACTGATGCTAGGCGTTGACGTTGTACCTCAGCATTCGCGACGGCATCTTCAACTCGCCACCCGATTGCACTTCGAGGTGGAGTAGATACGGTGTCTCGGGGTGTTCGATACGGATGAGTTTGTCACAAGTCAGTGTGTTCGAAAGATTGGTATCCTCGATCGTGGCTGGGCCAAGTGGTAAGTTCGCCTGGCTGCACAAAAAGGCCGCCCAATCGTCGAGATGGCGATCGATCAGCTTGGCAAAGGTCGTGTCAAAGGGCTTCGACATTGTTGCCTCACTTCGCCAGGAGGTCCAGGGTCGCACTGGCCAGGGTGCGGGTGCCGTGTTGGAGGCTTGGTGTCGGGAGAGGCACATAGCTGTCGGCGTGCATACTGGGGAGGATCGCCGCACCCGGTTTTTGGGCGGCATCGTATTTGTCGCGGCCGATCGTGCCCAGGAAGTACATGCAGATCGGCACTCCCTCGCGGCCATAGCGGCCAAAGTCTTCGCCGCCCATAATCGGCGCGCGCTCGATCACGTTGGTTTCGCCCAGTATTTCCCGGAAGAGCTTTGTCACCCGGCGGGTCAGTTTGACGTCGTTGACTGTCGAGGGAGTCGCTTCGTCGAGGTGGACGATGACTTCCGGTTCGGGAGCACCAGCACCCTGCGCGATGGCCTTGGCTTTGCGATCGATCGATTTCAATACTTGGTCGCGGATGCTGTCTTTCGTCGTGCGAACGGTGAGTTGTAGTTTCACTTCGTTCGGGATGATGTTGTGCTTCGTGCCGCCGTGGATGGAGCCGACCGTGACCACCACGGGATCGGTGGGGTTCACTTCACGAGAAGCGATGGTCTGCAAGTCCAGGATCAGCTTCGCTGAGAGCACGATGGGATCGACCGTCGTATGTGGGGCAGCACCGTGGCCACCTTTGCCTTTGACGACGACATCGACGGTGTCCACATTCGCCAGGGCCAAGCCTTCACTGTAAGCCACTTGGCCGACGGGTAAGCGAGCATCGCAGTGCAAGGCCAGGGCGTAGTCGGGCTTCGGGAACTTCTTGAAGAGTCCGGCTTCGATCATCGCTTTGGCCCCGACGCCAATCTCCTCGGCAGATTGGGCGATGAAGATCAACGTCCCAGCCCATTTGTCCTTGAGCGACACCAACACCCGTGCCGTGCCGACGAAACAGGTCATATGCATATCATGCCCACAAGCATGCATCACACCAGTATCGTTGTTAAATCGATCTCGCACCCGCACTTTGCTGGCATACTCGACGCCGCTCCGTTCCGTCACTGGCAGAGCATCCATGTCCGCACGGACGAGGACCGTTGGCCCGGCGCCGTTCTTCAGCACCCCGACGACACCATGCCCGCCGAACTTGGTGGTGACGTCGAAGCCGAGTTTCTTCAACTCCTCGGCCATGCGGGCCGCGGATTTCTCCTCTTGCAGCGAGAGTTCCGGGTTCTGGTGCAAGTGCAAGTAGAGCTTCAACAAGTCCGGAGTCTCAGCCTCGATGACCTTGTTCACCGCCGGGAGATGCGGCAACGCCCCTTGCCCCCAGGCCCAGGAGCTAACCAGCAACGCCACCAACATGAGACGCCAGAACATAATCACTCCTTGGAATCAAATCCGCAGTTATCCTGTCCAATCGACCCAGAGTAACCCAGGCACCCGTCCAAAGTCCCGGATGTTATCTGTGACCACAGTCGCCCCCAATTCGAGCGCCAGAGCCGCCAAACGCAGATCATTTCGCCCAATATTCAATTTCAACTTGCGAAGTGTGTCGTATCGTAAAACCGCTTCAACCGAGACAGGATACAGTTCAAACTCCGCCAACATCATGACTGCTCTGGCCAGGAACAGTGAGCTTTGAGCGATCGCTTCCGGGGTTTTCGATCGCTTCAGTCGGTTCATCCAGCCTTCCATGACTTCTTCGACAACAACGGTTGAGATCCCGACGAGATTTCCACTCTCAGGATCTGTGCAAGCATCAAGATGTCGCAGAACATGAACATGTTGATATTTCACATGCGATAAAGTCGTTGTGTCCAAGAGATACAGCACACTCATTCCTCAACGGCGTTTGCCACTTTACGGTGTTCTGCAAGTGCTTTCTCAAATTCCTCAAACATCGGGTTTGCCCGCATGCTGTCGGTGATCTCGATCAATCTTTTCATGTTGGGCACACGCAAAGCTTTCGGCGGATTGGGATTTTCAATGGTTTCGAGGATCGCTAAAGACAAGGCTTTGAAGGCTTCAGATTCTGTCTCAGCTTCTTTCGTCAGTGGTATTGGGGTCTGTGTGGAAGCTCGAAAACCAGCGGCAATAGGCTCAAGCCGAATTGAAATATCCATTACATCTCCCGCCCACAATGACTTCAAGAAGCTAGATCTGGAACCCCTGTCTTCGAACTCTCGTCTTGGGCCGCTGACAGGAACTCCACATTGAGATTATACCGCGACTCGGCTCCTAAATCACGGTGCCGTCGGGGATGACGGAGCCGCGGGGGATGCAGACGATGCCGTCGCGGATGTGCCAGCGACCGTGTTCGTCGTCGGCTTCGGTCAGGCCCTTTTCGTTGAGGATGCGGACGTTCGACCCCACCCGGCAATCTTTGTCCAGAATTGCGTTCGAGATGATGGTGTTGTCGCCGACGTTCAGATTTGGCACCCCATCGAGGTTGTTGCGGATTTGCTCCCCTTCAGTCTCGTAACGATCGGAGCCGATGAGGACCGTGTCTCGCAGCGAACAACCATTGCCGATGCGACTGCGCACGCCGATCAAGCACCGTTCCAAGGTCGTGTTGACACCGATGCGGCAACCATCGGAGACGACGCTGTTTTTGAGCATCGCGCCGTCCATCCGTGATGCGGGGAGGTTCCGCATCCGGGTGTAGATCAAGCCTTCAGGTTGGTAGAAGTCAAACGGCGGGTTCGGGTTCGAGAGAGCGAGGCTGGCTTCGTGGTAGCTCTTGATCGTCCCTAGGTCTTCCCAGTAGCCGTCGAAGAGGTGGGCGTGAATCTTCTTCTTGCCGACGTTGCGTGGGAAGACTTCTTTGCCAAAGTCCGTGGCCAGGGGTGGCTCCGTGAGCAGATCAATGAGGACATCAGTGTTGAAAAGGTAAATCCCCATGTTGGCAAGGTAATGCCGACCGTCGGCGCGGATGCCGCGAGAGTCGATCCATTCGCCGGGGGTGTAGTAGGGCTTGCGTTCTTCTTCGTTGCGTGGCTTCTCGACGAACGAACTGACGCGGCCCGAGTCGTCCATACGGAGCAAACCAAACGAAGAAGTCTGGTCTTCCTTCACGGGGATCGCAGCGATTGTCACCTCGGCGCGGGCGTCGCGGTGGGTCTTGATGAGGGCGCGGTAATCCATGCGATAAAGCTGGTCACCCGAGAGAATCAGGACTTCTTCGCAGCCTTCGTTCTTGATGTAGAGCAGGTTCTGGCGCACGGCATCGGCGGTGCCTTGGTACCAGTCCGAGGCTTCGTAGGTCTGCATGGCTGCGAGCACTTCGACGAAGCCTGAGCTGAACATGTCGAACTTGTACGTGTTGGCGATGTGCCGGTGCAAGCTCACTGAGAGAAACTGCGTCAGCACATAAATGCGATGCAGCCCACTGTTCAAGCAGTTTGAGATTGGGATATCAATCAGGCGATACTTGCCGGCCACCGGGACGGCAGGCTTGGCCCGGAGTTTGGTGAGCGGAAACAATCGTGTTCCCCGGCCACCGCCAAGGATGATCGACAAGACTTTACGTTCTTTGGTAATCGACATGGGGAGAGCACCCGTAGGTTTAACGTGGCTGGAGGAGTCTACTTACGATCCTATCGATCTTCCCCGTCCATCATCAATACCCACCCTGAAGTTCCCAGGCCGTTGGCCTCGGCTGCTGGAACGGCATGGATTCACCTCTTCCTTGGGACTCTCACATGAATGGCGGCATATCAGTACAAGTGCTTGTCGCGGGGAATTTGAAGAAGGGATTCCGGAAGTGCGGGGAATTTGTTAAAGTAACCAGCCCCAGTCGGCGGTGTTTGCTGTTGAGGCACCTGCATCGGCAAAATCTGGTTCTACAATCTGGCACCGGAGTGTCACGGCGACCGGGGTTCTTGCGAGGTTTCTGGTGGTCGATGTCTTCGAACTGACTCCGTTCGTCCAAGCCTGCGGGCTACAGTCTCCCATTGATCTGCGGATCGTGCGGAACGATGGCGCGGTATTGGCCGAAGGTCAGCTCGATCTACCTTGTGCCATCGCCGGACGCGACCCGATTTGCGAAGTGACGCTTCTCGATGCTGAGATCAGCCTGCGCCATGCCTGTTTGCAGGCCATCGGCGGGCGGGTCTTGGTGGCCGACATTGGCTCACGCACGGGCTTACATTCCTCGGACGAACTCACCGGCCCGGATCGCCAGCCGTTTCTCTGGCTGACACCCACCAACCCCGTGGCCGTGGGGCCATTCCGCATCACGCTCCGCAAGCCGCTCTTTGTGCGGCCCACCATCACCGAGAGCAGCCCGTTCCTCCCCGACCCGACGATCAGCAAACTCCCTCGCGTCGCCATTCGCTTCTTGAATGGCAAGAGCATCCAGGGGGAATGGGTGGTCAACCGATTGATGACCTTCGTCGGCCGCTCGAAGGATTGCAAAATCAGCCTCGGTGCCGACGACGTCGCGCCGTTCCACTGCTACTTTGTGCTCACACCCGATGGTCTTTGGGTCGTGGACCTGTTGAACCGTAGTCCGATTCGCATTAACGGTGAAGAAGTCCGTTACGCTCACCTCAAAACCGGTGACCAGTTGCAGGTCGGGCGGTTCCGCTTGGGCTTCGAGTATTTGCCAGCCCTCGAGCCAGAAGTGGTGATGTTGACGAAGGCCCCCGAGCCTCGCATCAACCGGATGCCGATTCCGAAGCTCATGCCCAAAGCGGCCCACACGCCGCCGCTCGGAATCACGAAGTCTCCTGTCCCTCGCGGCCCCGTGACTCCGTCACCGAAGCAGACCCCTCCACCACGTGTGCTCACACCGTCGCCTCGGATGACGACTCCGCCGCCGCGCGTCGCGCCGATGCCAGACTTCAATGCCGTGGTGGCCCCACTCGTGGCGATGGCCAAGCCTGTCGAGGGCCTGCCAACAAGTGACCCCGCGCTCGCCCCACTCATTCACTCCTTCTCGGCCGCCCAGACGCAGATGATGGAGCAGTTCCAATCCTCAATGATGATGATGCTCCGGATGTTTGGCGAAATGCACCGCGAGCAGATGAGCAACATGCAAGACGAACTCGCTCGCATGGCGGAACTCAACAGCGAAATGCAACGCCTCCAACTGCAACTGGCCCACGGCTCCCAGGAATCCTTGGCTCTCACTCCAGCGAGCAACCTGCCCACCCCGGAAGAGATGCCCGAAGCCGACGAGACCAGTGCCGCGCAGCACAACTGGGTCTACGAGCGCATGGCCGCCCTCCAAGTCGAACGACAAACCCTCTGGCAACGCCTCTTCGGCATGATGACCCCCAAAGCCGCGACATAGACAAGTCAAGAACAGAGCCCTCGGAACACACAAGAGTGGTCGCCTCCGTGTGTTCCGTGATCTCTGTGGTGAAACTTGTCTTGGCTTTACCGGAATGCCCCGACCAGCCAGGCCAAGCCTGCGAGTAATGTCACGCCTCCGAGCGCTCCACCCAGCAAGATCAGTTTCTTCGCGCGGGCAATGGCCTTAGCCTTCTGCGGTACGAACATCTGCCACTCAGGGAACTCGTCCACCGCGACCATGACAGTCGGTTTTGGCGCTTGTGTCTTGGGGTTCTGTTGCCACCAGGTGCGAGAGTAAGCGTAACGCATCGTCAGGATCATGGGCCGACACAAAGACTTGGTTTCAAAAGTGTCAAGTTTCTGCAAGCTCTGTTGGTAAAACCACTCCGCCCGTTCCAAAAACTTCTCCCGCTCGGCTTCCGAATCGGCGTGCTTGGCCGCGAACTGGAAGACTTCGATCTTCCGTAAATCCTGGGCGGCCCAGGTCTCGGTCGGGTATTGCAGCTTCTCCGGAGTATCGAGAATCGGCCGTTCGTGCTCCGCCATCCAGCGAGCGTAGTGCAAGAGCGAGAGCCGAGTCGAAGCATACATCCGGTCAAGTTGATTGAGTTCGATTTTATAGTCAAGATAAACGCCGAGAGCCTGCAATGTCATCGTGTAGAACCAGCGCAACTCGGCGTTCAACAAATCGAGTTTCGCGAGGTTCTGTTTGGGACTCACGACCCGGCGGATAACCTCTTCGCACTTGGCCAGATACTTGGCCTCGCCCGTGAGTTGATGACCGACGAGTGTGGCGAGGATGCTGTTGCCCGCCGCACGACCGGGGCCGTGGTAACCGGGGCTAGCTTCGCTGGCGAGGCCTGTGGATTCCGAACTGAGCCAACGGAAGACTGTCCGCCGGGGGTCTTCCATGTTCAGGACGAACTCGGCGAGGCCGATCGCGGCTTGTTTGTAGCGTTCTTCGCCGGTCAGGAAGTAGGCGAGTATCAGACCGAGATTGTAGTTGTGCGAAGCGGCTGGGCCGCCGCCGACGGCGTAATTCTTCTTGAGATTCTTCCCCGTTTCGCCCATCTTGTCGAGATCTTGGCCACTCTCGAAGTGCCCGCCGGTGCGTAGGATCTTCGGGTAACTACGGTGTGTCCCGGTGTCCGCGTCGGCGTAGTGGTAGGTGTGCCAAAACAGCCCGCCGTTGTACGCCGCTTTGTCACCATCGGTGTGGTAAATGTCGATGTCCAGAGTATGGTCTGCACAGGCTAAGCCATGGAGATAACGGTTGATGCGTCCATTTCGAAAGAATTGCTGAAACAAAGCTGCGACGCAATCATACTGATTGTTGTCATGCGAGATCAGCGGCTTCGGGCCTTTGTGGTAGACGGCTTCATGATCTCCGTAGATGTCGCCGTAGTTCCGCCAACCGTATTCGTCGATGGTCTCACGCTTCGTCTCGAAGGTGTCCTGTCCTTCGAAGGCGAGGTTGGCGAGCTTGCGAGCGAGTGTGTTGGGGTCGGTTGCCTCGGGGGTCAGGTATGGCAACGCGCCACTCGCGGCATACCACTCGGGCGAGGCATGGACCACGAGCGGGCTACGGCACCAAGCCAGCGGCTCGGTGGTGATGGCGTCTGGCCCGAAGCTCAGGTAAACGGTGTGCGTCTTCTGCTCGCCACCCTGCAATTCATGCGGCCCGGAGGCTTCGGGAAAGAGCGCGAACGTCAGTTTGTCGTCTTGGACTGAGACCGCTTTTGGGAAGTTTTCCCAGAACTCCGTCATGGTTACGCCAACCGTCTCCGCTCCACTTCCCGCCACGACGATCGGTGTCGCCCGTAAGCCTTCCTGCGTGCCGGTGTTTGTCGTTGTGCGGTAACCACGGAACGGCAACGGCACTTTGCGGGCGGCATTCATGTGGTTGGTCGAGTCCCAGTTCACCCCACCAGACGAGGCTTGCCACAGCGACATGCTACTGCCACTTTGGCTCTTGGCCCCACGCTCCGCGGACCATGTCACGCTTCCTTTCACGGGGACATGGATGTTGAGGGCCACGATCTCTTCACCGCCACCCATCCCCAAATCCCAGTTCCCGCCAGGATGCTCCGCGGCCAGCGTATTGGCTAGGCACACCGTCACCTTACGCACGTTGGAATTCGCCAGCGGTTCGATCCGGACATCGATCGAGAATCCCACCCCGACCGTGTGGTGGTAGTGCCGTAACTCGGGGCCGAAAGTTTCCTTGAAGAGCGTGTAGGTTTTACCAGGCACGGGTTTCGCGTCGTCGTCGTAAGCCCCACACAAGAGTTCGAGTTGAAAGGAACCTGTCGTCGGCTTCGGTTCTGCAATCGTCGGTGACCCGGCCTGGGCTTCGATGCGATACCCCGTTTGGCCATCACCCCTTGCGGTTAGATTGGCGGTGAAGAGCGCCCAGCGAACCGAGCCATCCCCCCAGCGATCGAGCGTCTTCGAGGCAAGCGGTTGGATGCTGCCATCGGGTGCGATCAAGCGAAACTGTCCGTCTTTCGCAGCCCCGCGTGGCCAGGGTAACCCAAACCGCACCGGTTCGCCCGTTCGCGGCATGACTTCCAGCGAACTACCAATCAACTCCACCGCTAGCACATCACTCATCAGAACCACCCTGGGCGAATGCGGAATCCATCACTTTCATCTTAAGCGGCGACCTCGATCAGCGCCACCCAAGTGCAAGAAACCTTGGTTCTCGAAGCGAATGGGTCATTTGGTCAGAGTCTGCGTTTCGGGTGTAGCAAATTTCTCTGGGGCCATTTTCTCTCGAAATCGTCAGGAATGAATCGTGGCATGGGCTTCCAGCCCATGCGTCAAGCCACTGCCACTTCCCATCCGCACGGCCAAGATGGCCGTGCCACCAGAGAATTTGGATGCACCCCGCGTTTCGCGTTTCGCGTTTCCAAAAAATGGGGTTCAGCTTGCGGGGTGAGGTGGCCGATGATATGCGTTGGCACTTCTCAACGATTCGGATTCGGGGTGCGTTGTGCGAAGCGGATTCATTTGGCTCGTCGTCTTCGGGGTTCTCTCGCTGGCTCCTGCTCGGTCAGACGCTCAGCAGAAGGGCTACATCGCCGAAACCACAACGGAAACCACGATCCGTGCCCGACCGAGCGACACGGGCGAACTGACTGGTACACTCCCACGCGGGGAAAAGGTTGTCGTGTCCCATGCCGTGGGAGAAAACTGGCTTGCCATCCAGCCGACAAACGGACAACTTTCCTGGATTCGACGAACCTACATCGATGAACCCGAGCCACCTCAAACCGTCTTTCCACGCGATGCCTTCACAGTCAGCGATACAGACATCGAACTTTTCGCGGGGGTGATGGGGACACAATCGCCATTTAACATTACCCTCACCAAAATTCCCGAAGGAACGACGGTGACGATGATCGGACCACCGGTCCAGATCAAAGGCATTTTCTGGGTGCCGATCAAACCAGTGCAAGATGATTTCCGCTACATTCCGAAATCCGCCGTGCAACCTGTGCCGGGGGCTTCGATGCCGAGTTTCGTGGTGAAATCGCCATCACCCGTCGTGAAACTGCCGAACAACACGACCCCAGAGTCGCCGCCAACCGGCAAGATCACTGCCGCGCCTCCCAGCGAGACGCCCAAGTGGGACAGCTCACGAGGCAACGTACCAGGGGTCATCACCTCAAATCCACGGACGTTGCCTCCGACGATCAACGACCCACTCTGGATTCAAGCCGAGCAAGCCGAGGCCCGTGGAGACTATGACCTGGCCGAGCGCCACTACCGACAAGTCGCGGCCAACCTCGCGGCACAAAATGGCGATAACGAGAAAATCAAACTCTGCTTCGAGCGAATTCACCAAGTCCGTGAGAAGAAGCGTTTGAACCAACGCAGCTCGTACAACAGCGAACGCCGAACTCCAGCCCTGCAGACCTTCGGTCCGGCCAAACTCACCCCTATCTCGACGGATTTCGAGGGCCGTAAGCTATACTCGCTTTTCACGGGCGATTCTCGGCTCTACGTCATCTCCGGCTCGGGGGTTGATCTTGAAGCCTTCCGGAACCGTGAAGTCGAGGTCTCGGGCACGGTTCGCGTCGAAGAGTCGTTGCGGAAAAACAACCTGATGACGGTTACGAAAGTCACGCCCATCCGCTAATCTCATCCACTGACGGATTCTGGCGAGCGGCGTGGCGTCGGTACGCCTCAACGCTCCCTCGCTCGCGGTCGCGTCTCTTCGGTGAACCTGTCTCAACGCTCCCTGGCGGTCGCGTCTCTTCGGTGAAGCCCAAACAGCCTGTCTCAACGCTCCCTCGCGGTCGCGTCTCTTCAGCTAGCCCCTCGCGGTCGCGTCTCTTCAGCTACTGCCCCTCGCGTCGCCACCCATAAGCATGCCTCAACGCTCCCTCGCGGTCGCGTCTCTTCGCGAACCTGGGGTAACAGCGGAGCGCAGGCTGGGGGTGGCGTGTCTAGTTTTGGGGAGTTAGCAGCCCGGTCTGGCGGGCAATGGGCCAAAAAGGGGGGAAAAGGGTGGGTTTTCCGCCGTTGAAGTGTTGATATGCTCTCTGCACGGACGTATATAAATAGTGTCAGAGGCCAATGAGGAGTTTGCTGAGGCAAAGCGATGATCGGGGTTATCTCAGAAAAGCTTGTCCAGCACTATACGCTTGGCCTAAACCAAAGGGAAGGAATCATCATGGAAAACTGGCGAATGGTTTGGAGAAAGGGGCTGACTCCCGTGCTCAGCACGGAAGGCTTGGTCGCCCTCCGTGAAGCTCTCGAACGGGACGACCTCCGGCTCGTGCAAGGAGCCACCACTACCCCACCACCACTCTTGTGCGTTCAAGATTGGCCCGTTGAGGCTGCCTGTGCGCTCGGCTTTTGTGGCTGGCAAGGCGATGGCCTCGAGACTGTCGGCGATGTCGAAGAGTTCTTTGCCAAATGCTGCTTCGAAGCGGACCAACGCCTCAACGAGCCTGCTGCTTGCCGGTGGTTCTTGAATTGGTTCGATGATGTCCCGCGTGAGGAAATGCGTCGGGAACTGATTTCGGAAGTCGAACTGGCCCTCATGGACCGCGAAGCGGTCGAAATCCCGGAAATCGCAGGGCTCGCAGGCACCCACGTGGCCTAAAAGCTCTCCGATTTCCCTCGTCAACCCAAGACTTTTCACACCCTACCCAAGACTTACTCAAAGGACGAGAACGATGATCCCGATTTGCCAACACTGTGGCCATAGCAAAGTGAACCGCCCCCGTGGCCTCTGCTGGAGCTGCTACTACGCACCAGGTGTGAAGGAAAAGTATCCGAGCACGAGCAAGTTCGCTTATCGTGGCGTCGGGAACTTTACCGGCAACGCTCCCGTTCCCGTGGAGCCGACCATCCATGCCCCGGGGACACCCGAGAAGATGGCCGTGTTGGAGATGCGGGCCAAGAACAAACAAGCCCTCTGGCACCCCCTTGATGCTCAATACGCCGGCGACCCCCGACCGATGATGGCTCTACGAGGAATCCCCCTCCCGGAACCATCGGAAGAAAAACCCGTCATCCGAAACCGATTGGCTCTCGTCGGATAAGAGTGAGGAATTTTGGTGGTTTTGTTCGATTTGAAGAGCAGACGTCATCTAAAAATGGATTATTGGATCAAGTCTTTAACGACTTGAACGACCTCGGAGGGGCAGGAAGCGATCCCTCCGAGGTTTTTTCTTGTCCGGCGCAAGTTCGCCCGGCGCGAAACGTTCATGCTATTTCTAAATGCGCCAATCTTAACGCCGGTAGCTACGCGAACCTCCCGAGCTTACCCAATTTCTCAAACCACTGCTAGGCGTGAAGTGGGTTCATGGATTACGTTAAAGCACACCGCAGAGGCTTTGGCCGCGCATCAGGAGGTCGCACAAATGTTGGTCTTAAGTCGGAAGCTGGGCGAGAAGATTCTGATTGGGGATAATATTTACATCACGGTTGTGGACATCGACCGGGGTAAGATCCGCCTAGGAATCGAAGCACCGCGAGACGTGCCCATCTACCGGCAGGAGTTATTGCCGATGCCCGTAGCCGGAACCGGCACTCCCGTGATCGCGAAACTCCCGACGGCTTCTTAATAACGCAAAAGGCCGCCCGATCGGGCGGCCTTTGATTTTTCTGGCGATCACTTCTGTGTCGTGTCCAAGAACACATCCATTTGCTGGCCAATGTAGAGCGGTCGACCTTGGCTATCGACTTCGTAAATGACCTGCAACACTCGAGTGTCAACACGCTCCTGTCCACCGCCGGTCAGGGAACGTTTCGGGATGACATACGGCTCGACGCGGATGAACTTCAGTGCGAACTCTTGCTTCGGGTTGCCACGCGGCTTGGCGACACCCGGGAAGGTCGGCGAGAAGCGGGCGATGTCGTTCTCGTCGATATCCAGGCGAACGTGAACCTTGCCCACTTGCCCCAAGACGATGATCGCTTGTCCTGGCTGTGAGCCGACGTACTCGCCAGGCCTGACGTTGACTTGCAGGACGTTGTAAAGGGCATCACTGCGAGCGACGTCGGGTTTCGGGGCCTTCATCGTCAGCCGTTCGAGTTCGGTTTTGGTCTGGGCGATCATGGCCCGCGCTTCCAAGACGGCGGCATTGGCAATCGACTTATCCGGTGCCCAGGCGCCCGCACTGGTCAAATCCCGGTCGGCTTTCGCTTTCGAGAACTGCGCCTTGGCCACTTCAAACGCGGACTCTCGACGCAAGAACTCATCCTCTGAAATGGAGTTCGCATTCATGAGTTTGCGGTATCGTTCGTAGAGCTTCTCTTGTTCCCGCAGGTTCGCCTCGGCCTCGGCGACCTTGGCGGTGAGTGGTGGCAGTTCCTCAGGCCGCGGCTGTTGAGCGAGCTTCTTCTCAGTAGCCTCGGCACTCGCCAGTTTCGCTTCACGGAGTTGCAGTTCGGCTTTCAGAGCACGCTCGTCGAGCCGAAAGATCGGGTCACCGGCTTTGATCTGCATGCCGACTTTGACCATGACCTCATCGACGATCCCCGGCACGTTGGTGCCCACGGAGATGTTCTCACTCTCTGGCTCGACGATCCCCGCTCCCGCGAGTTGGGTCGTGAACGGGGACTTGGCCGGTTCAATGGGCAACGCGGACGGTGGGGCTTTCTGTTGTGCCAGTGTCATCTGATAGCCCGCGAAGGCTAACATCGCAATGGCGACGAGTGGTAATGCAACACGAGTTAACATCATTCATCTCCTGGATCTGTTGAGTATGCAGAACTTTTCCGATCACATAACGTTTGAGTGGTTTTCCTCCCTTCTCCCCTTGCGGGAGAAGGTGGATTTGGAAACTCGGTCTCCGAGTTTCCAAAGACGGTTGAGGGGTCAGCGCTCGACCTTGGAAGAGAACCTTTCTTGGATGCTGCGTGCACCCCTCATCCGTCCAATCCGGCTCTTTCGAGCCTGGATTGGACACCTTCTCCCGCAAGGGGAGAAGGGTGAAAAACAACGAAATCGAGCACTTTCGTTGGCCAACGTCTTAACTGTGAGTGGTAGCGAAAGCCGTGGGCGAGTCGGCTCGGTTGGTGACTTTGTCAATGCGGCCATCGGACATCTCGACGATGCGGTCGCCGAAGTCGTAGACGCGGGAATCATGGGTCACCACGATCACGGCGCGATCACTTTGGCACGCGGATTCGCGGATCAACCCCATGACCGTGCGGCCCGAAGCACCGTCGAGTGCTGCGGTCGGTTCATCGCAGACGAGTAACTTCGGATCATGGACCAGCGCCCGGGCAATAGCCACCCGTTGCTGCTGACCACCGGAGAGCTGTGTTGGCAGGGACTTCATGCGGTTGCCTAAGCCGACTTTATCGAGCAAGTGGGCCGCCTTCTCGATGGCTCGCTTGCGATTCCAACCCGCGATCAAGAGCGGCACTGAGGCATTCTCCACGGCGTTCATCGCGGGCAAGAGGTTGTACTGCTGAAACACGAAGCCGATGTTCTGGCCCCGGAAATGGACTTTGCGTGTCCCGGACATCTTCGTGAGATTCTGACCCAAGACCTCGACGGTGCCTTGCGTCGTGTCCAGAAGCCCCGCGGCGATGCTGATCAAGGTCGTCTTGCCGCACCCCGAGGGGCCGACGAGCAGCACGAGTTCGCCATAGGGCAAATCGAGGGAAACATCGTTCAAAGCCAGGGTTTTCATATCCCCGCTGCCGAAGGCTTTGGTGACACGATCCAGGCGAATGGCAGAACTCATCGGAACACCACCCCCGCTTCAAGGAACAACACCCGACGCATACTCAGGAGTGCCGCGATGGTGACAATCACGAAGACAGCAATCGCCGAGATGGCCATGATCTGCCAGCCAAAGTAGAAGGCTGGCGGCGTGGATTTGACAGCACGGGTGAAGATGAACCCGAACAATGCCGCCCCACCGATGCCGATGCCATAGCCGAGTGCCCCGACGACGTAGGCTTGCAGGAGGATCATCCGCACGAGGCGAAAGTTCGTGACGCCCATCGCTTTGAGTGCCCCAAACTGCTTGAGGTTCTCGACGGTGAAGAGGTAAAACGTCTGCCCGGCAATCGCACAGCCGACGATGAAGCCGAGCATAACCGTGATGCCGAAGTTGATCGGGATGCCGGTGCGTTCCATGTAGTAGCCGATGGTCGTCCAGAAGAACTGGTCGTTGGTCAGGGCCTTGAGCCGCGTCTCGGCTTCGATCTTCTTGGCGAGCATCGCGGCGGGGCTAGTGTCCTTGAAGCCGTAGGGGCATGGTTTTGTCGAGATGATCTCGCCATCGATCGTAGGCGTGATATTGGGTTTCGCTTTAGCTAGGATGAACGAGAGTGTTTTTCGTTCCTGTGGTAAAAACTTAATGGACTGTGAATACGTGGAATACAGAATCGGGAAGGTTTGGAAGGTGGGATTGCAGTAACACATCCCCACGATGACGGCGCGTTTGTCGTTCATTTCCAGGGTCCGCCCTGGCACGAAGGGTTCGTCTTGGTAAAGGTAGCGCCAGCCGAATTCGTCGATGATCACGGAGTCCGGTTGGCGAAGGTCTTCGAGTGTGCCGACGAGCATGCGGTCCGGCGTTGGCCCGCCGACGAGGTAGGCATCATCAAGGCCGATGACGATCATCTGCTGGAATTTGCCATCCGAGAGCTTCGCCCGGCCGATGCCTTTGTAAAGCCGCACGGCCCACTCGACGCCCTCGACTCCACGCACAAGTTGCAGCTTGCCCTCGGACATCGGTTTGACGTCATCGACAAACTGCACGTTCTTGTCCATGACCCAGATATCGCCCCCACCGATGTCCCGGATTTGGCTCGTGGTGTTCCGCATCAGACCGCAGAAAATCGCCATCTGCTGGCCCATCAACAGAGCCGCAAACGCGACCCCAAAGACGATGCCAAAATACTTCGTCTTGTCGCCGGTCAGCATTCGCAACGCGACCCAGTTCATCGGCTCTCCTCCCTGTTCAGCCCCAAGGCATTGAAGGTAAATCGGGTGATATGTTCGGTGATGGCCTCGGTCGTCAGTTCATCGATCCGTGCCTGGCCGAAGAGCAGCACGGAGATGGTGCGGTTCTGCCGGTAGTAAAGGCACTGCCCGACGATCGAGAACGCGGTCATCAGCCGCTCGTGCTCCGTCTGTTCGGGGAACAGTTCCCCCAAAATTTGGCCCAAGCCGAAGGCCATCGGACGTATATAGTCTTCCACGACGGCCTGAGTTGCTGGGCTGGGGTGAGCCAGTTCGCGCATGAGAAGCTGCAAGGATTCTTGTCGAACCGGAGCCGTCATGTGGCGCACAAGCATGGCAATCAAGAGCCGTAGTTTGGTAATCGCCGGCATGTCCGCGGGCCACTCGGGCATCTCCTCAAAACCCTTGCTACAAGCGTGAGCCTGTTTGACCGTCGCGATGTAGAGCTTCTCTTTATCCCCGAAGTGGTAGTTGATCGCGGCGATGTTCATGCCTGCCAAGTCGCAGATTTCCCGGACGGTCGCCCCCACAAAGCCTTTGTGGGCAAAGACTTGCTCCGCCGCGAGTAGCAGTTTTTGCCGCGGCTCCAGCGGGGAAGAATCTTCAGGTGTGGCAGGAATCGTGTCCATCATCCGTTTCAAACAGGTGTTTCAATCGTCTGTTACAGGATAGTACCCAACAACTGTTTGAAATCAAGGGAAGACCGAGAATTTCGGATCTCGGATCGCGAATTTGAAAAGCAGCTGGTGGTGAAGAGAACCGGTTCCAGACCCAGTCGAAAACTGAGAGAGGCGGGAAAAGTGGATATCAACCGACATATAAAAAAACGAAAAATCCGAGCCACTCTTACGATGGGCTCGGATTCAGTTTGTGTCAAAAAGATACAGAACTCGAATTTACGAGCCACCGATGGTGCTGCTGACGCGGCTGAACTGACGGTTGGCGTTCGTACCGATCGCGGTGACGGCTGCAATGCAGACGACGATGATCAGGGCCAACATCACAGCGTACTCAACTGCGGTAGGACCGTCTTCTGCTTTGAGGAAGCGGACCAGTGGGCGAATGAAGGCGTTCATCAAAGACCTCAATTATGCTAGGAGATGAAAAGTGGAGGGATCAAAAGACGAATCCCACGACTTGTCACTGCAAGGCGAGGGATTCAAAGTGTTTTGACAAGACACGGGCTGTGAGGCCCGGGGTGGCTTACGAGCCGCCGATGGTGCTGCTGACGCGGCTGAACTGAGCGTTCGCGTTCGTACCGATGGCGGTGACGGCTGCGATGCAGACCACGATGATGAGGGCCAACATGACGGCGTACTCAACCGCGGTTGGACCATCTTCCTTCTTGACGAACTCGACCACGTTCTTGACGAACTTCTTCATGGTAAACTCCATATGCTTTGGGTAACCCGCTCTCGAAGGAGTGACCAATCCACCTCTGGTCGGCCCACTCAACATCTGGCGTTGTTCCCGAGACACCAAACATGTAGATCACTCCTGACAGCCACGCAACCCGGACGCGTGATTTCCCAGGATTTTCGGGAAGTTCGCGCACGACCCGCAAAAGACGCGCCTTTTATCAATTGCCAAGGAATGTTTCCTATGTCTGACACGAACGCACGGAAAAGCTTAACAACCACCGGCGGTTCGCACCGCGCACCCAACCGCGCTATGCTCCGTGGCGTCGGTTTCCAAGACGACGACTTTGCCAAGCCGATGATCGGTGTCGCCTCGCTGCACTCCGATATCACACCCTGCAATAGCCACCTCGATCGCTTGGCTCGAAAAGGCATCGAAGGCATCCGCGCTGGCGGTGGTGTGCCGCAGATCTTCGGGGCACCGACGGTCTCCGATGGCATCAGCATGGGCCACATGGGGATGCGCTACTCGCTCGTCAGCCGGGAGGTGATCGCGGATTGCCTCGAAACTGTTGCCGGGGCCATGAACCACGACGGCCTCTTGGCCTTCGGTGGCTGTGATAAGAACATGCCGGGCTGCATCATGGCCATGGCTCGACTCAACATCCCGAGTGTCTTCGTCTATGGTGGTAGCATCATGCCTGGCATCGGCCCAGATGGCGAGGATGTGGACATCGTCTCCATCTTCGAAGCCGTCGGGAAGTTCCAAGCGGGCAAGATCGACGAAAAGAAGCTCCACAAAATCGAGTGCGAAAGCTGCCCTGGCTCGGGGGCCTGCGGCGGCATGTACACCGCGAACACGATGGCCAGTGCGATCGAAGCCCTTGGCCTCTGCTTGCCTTACGGCGCCAGTAACCCCGCTGTCACGGCGGCGAAAGACCGTGAGTCGTTCCTGGCCGGCAAAGCCCTCGTTGGCTGTATTGAAAACAACATCCGCCCACGGGACATCATCACCCGCAAGTCTCTGGAAAACGCCTACACCTTCGTGCTCGCCCTCGGTGGCTCGACCAACGCCGTGCTCCATCTCATGGCCATTGCCCGTGAGGCCGAAGTCGCGTGGACCCTCGAAGATTTTGACCGCCTCGGGGCCAAAGTCCCCCACCTCGCGGACCTGAAGCCAGGTGGCAAGTACGTCATGTTCGACCTCTACCGTGCCGGCGGCACACCGGCGGTGCTCAAGGCTCTGCTCGAAGCCGGGATGCTACACGGCGACTGCCCGACGATCACGGGCCGGACACTGGCGGAAAACCTTGGCCCTGTGCCGAGCGTTTACGCCAAGCCACAGAAAGTGGTGTTGCCACTCGACAAGCCGATGCACGACCGTGGGCACATCGTCATCCTGAAGGGCAACCTCGCTCCTGAAGGGGCTGTCGCCAAGATCGCAGGGTTGAAAGAGCGCAAGATCACTGGCCCTGCCAAGGTCTTCGATGGCGAAGAAGCCTGTGCCGAGGCCATTGCCAACCGCAAGATTGTGGCTGGGGATGTGGTCGTCATCCGTGGTGAAGGCCCCGTCGGCGGGCCAGGGATGCGGGAAATGCTCTCCATCACGGGTGCCCTGATGGGCCAAGGCCTCGGCGACTCAGTCGGCCTGATCACGGATGGCCGCTTCTCCGGCGGCACGCATGGTCTCGTCGTCGGCCACGTCGCTCCCGAAGCCTGGGTCGGCGGCAACATTGCCCTTGTCCACGATGGCGACTCCATCACCATCGACGCCGAAGCGAAAACCCTCACTCTCCACGTCAGCGACGCTGACCTCGCCAAACGACGCGAATCCTGGACAAAACCCGCGATCCGCGTCAGCCGGGGTGTCCTCAATAAGTACGCCAAACTCGCCCGTAGCGCCTCCGAAGGCGCGACGACGGGGTGACGGCGAGTCGTGCAAAAGTGACACTTCAAACCCGATAGTTCGGCAACCTATCTGAAGCAGCTTCCAGTCACTCGACAGAAAGCCAAGACTCCACGATCTGCCAGAATATCTTGAGAAATGAAGAAACACTGAACACGACTGTGAACTTGCTTTAGCCGTTTTCTGGCGATTCAGCTGTTGGCCACTCGGGGAGTGGGTCTGGGAGGGTGGCCCATGAGGTGGGGCCACCGGTCATCTCGGCGTCGGTCAGAAGGCAGGCGTCGAGGGCGGCGCGGAACACGGCTTCGTCGATCTTGCGGCCAATGAACACCAACTCCTGGCGGCGATCCCCGTATTGGCCTTCGAACTGCGCGAGGATGCCAGCTCGGGTCTCGGAGTCGGCGGGCCAATCGGCTTCCGGCACTGTATCCCACCAGACAGCGTGTGGCGAAAGCTCCGCGACCTGCCCGGCCTGAGACCAAGCGCCCACCCAGTCGGGCCGGGTGGCGATCCAACAGAAGCCCTTGGAGCGGAGTAGCCCTTTCAGTTGTGGTCGGTTTTGAAGCAAGGCCCAGAATCGCTCGGGGTGGAGCGGTCGACGAGCACGGTAAACGAAACTGGTGATGCCGTATTCCGCCGTCTCGGGTTGCTCTTCGCCACGCAGAACCGCCATCCAACCGGGAGCCTGGGACGCGCGGTCGAAGTCGAAACGGTAGGTATTAAGAATCTCGGTGAGCGGGACACGACCACGCTCAGCCCGGACGATCTTGGCCGAGGAGTTGAGGGAGCGCAGGATCCCTTCGAGTTGATCCAGTTTTGATGCGGAGAGCAGGTCGGTCTTGTTGAGCACGATCACATCCGCGAACTCGACTTGATCGACCAACAACTCCACAACCTCACGCTCGTCTTCCTCAGAGATCGCGAGTTTGCGATCGGCGAGGGCATCTGCCGAGAGGTAGTCTTGAAGGAAGCTCCCGGCATCGACCACCGTGACCATCGTGTCGAGATGAGCGACTTCCGAAAGGGAGTTCCCAGCTTCGTCACTGAAGGTAAAAGTCTCCGCGACAGGTAGCGGCTCGCTGACGCCGGTCGATTCAATCAACAGGTAATCGAAGCGGTCCTCCGCAGCGAGTCGTGCGACTTCTTGAAGTAAGTCCTCACGGAGCGTGCAACAGATGCAGCCGTTGGACATTTCGATGAGCTTTTCGTCCGTGCGGGAGAGTGCCGCTTGGCCTTGGACGAGCGGGCCATCAATGTTGACCTCGCTCATGTCGTTGACGATCACCGCAACACGCAGCCCGTCACGGTTACGCAGAACATGGTTCAAGAGTGTCGTCTTGCCCGCGCCCAAGAACCCGGACAAAACCGTCACGGGTAACTTGCGCGGTTGAGTGCCTTCTGGCATGACTCTTCTCCTGATGTTGCGACGAAGGCGACTCTTGACGAGACTAGTTTGGAACTCAAACGATGACGGGCCATTTGAAAGTCGATGTCAAGGCGATGCGGCTGCCCTTCTTCTGCGATTCTCGGGCGGCTGTCATGATTTCGACGACATGCAATGCATGCTCCGGGGTGAAGAGTGGCTCTTGGCCCGTGGCCAAGAACTCCGCCACAACGGAGGCGCCTTGCTCCCACTTGTAGCCTTTGGCATCGTCCGCGAACTTCGTCGGTTTCGGGGCTTCGGCGGTAGCCAGTTGGACATGCTTCGGGGCCCAGTCGTATCCTCCCAACGACATGACGCCACTTGAGCCAGTGACGGAGACCGTCAACAAGGATTGATTCGGGTCATCATGTTCGTGTGGGCTGAAGTAGTTGAAGCCGCATTGCATATGAGAAAGCGTACCGCCAGCGTGCTCCATGATGACCATGGCATTATCCTCCGCGACGACTTTGAGCTTACGGCCATCTCGCATCGGCCGGTCCGGTGTGATGATGCTCGTGATGGCCACCAAGGACTTCACGGGGCCAAAGAGGCCCGTCAGTGTGGTCAGGTTGTAGACACCAAGATCCGGCATGCTACCGCCGCCTTCGGCGTAAAAGAAGTCGGCCCAGTTCGGCCCCGCCCAACCGTAGGTGGCGTGTGCCGCCGAGACGCGGCCAAGCTTGCCATCGGAGATGGTCTTGGCCATGAAGGCGAACTGTGGGCTATTCACCACCGTCGGCGCCCCCCAGACTCGGACCTTCTTCTCTTTCGCCAAGGCCAACAGTTTTTGCCCGGCTGCGAGCGAGTTGGCGATCGGCTTCTCGCTCCAGATATGTTTTCCGGCCTCGATCGCGAGCTTGTTGAGTCGCTCGTGTTCTTGCATATCGGTCAGGTTCACGAAGAGATCGAACTCCGCCCCGGCCAGCATCTTCTCGACACTCGGGTACTGGTGGGGTACGCCAAATTGTTTGGCCCGGTCGGCTGCCCGTTCGGGAATGATGTCACACGCACTCACCAGTTCAACATGCGGGCTTTCTTTTAAGTGGGGGAAGTAAACCCTCGCCACGCTACCACAGCCAATCACACCCACCCGGATTTTCTTCGCCTTCGTTTCTGCTTTCACGAAAGTCGACGCCACCGCCACTGCACCCGCACCAAGGAACTTCCGCCGGTCCACTGAGATCGCCATGGGAGAGCCTCGAAAAGAGGAGGTCGAAACCAAATCCAGAACTCATCTACGAACCTGGTTTACGGAGTGGCTGGTCATCGGCTTCTCCTGCTGCTCAAATGAAGGTGTTGGAGTTGCTAGCTAGACTATCTCTTCCCTGGCGTCTGATTCCGGAGATTGACGATGGAAGTCTCTACCATTTCCCCACGTGAACTCGCTGCGAAGAAGCAGGCGGGGGCGGCCATCGAGTTGATTGACGTACGGACGCCAATCGAGTTCCGTGAGATGCACTGCACCTTCGCACGCAATGTTCCACTCAGCGACCTGGACCCCAAGGCGATTCTCGCCAACCGAGCTGTATCAGAACAACCTCTTTATGTGATCTGCCGATCCGGGAGCCGTGGTAAACAGGCTTGTGAGAGGTTCCTCGCCGCGGGGTTCACCCAAGTCGTCAATGTCGAAGGTGGGACGCTCGCTTGGGCCGAGTCTGGTCTCGAGGTGAACCGAGGAAAGAAGGCGATTTCGCTCGAACGCCAGGTCCGCATCGCGGCCGGCTCATTGGCTCTCTTGGGGGCGGTGCTGGGCTTCTTCGTGCATCCATACTTCATCGGGCTATCAGGCTTCATCGGCGCGGGCCTCGTGTTCGCGGGCATCACGGACACCTGTGGCATGGGTCTGGCCCTCGCACGGATGCCGTGGAACCGCGTGCCGACGAGTGCGAATGTGTGTGTGACTAACGTCACGAAAGGGGGTGTCTCGTGAAGCTCATCATCGTGGGTGGAGTCGCCGGGGGAGCCTCGGCGGCGGCTCGTGCTCGCCGCCTTTCCGAGGAGGCCGAAATCCTCATCATCGAACGGGGTCCGGATGTCTCGTTTGCCAACTGTGGGCTGCCCTACCATATCGGCGAGATCATTCCCCAACGGCAAAAACTGCTCGTCACGACAGCTGAACGGCTCCACGAACGCTTTCGGCTCGATGTGCGGACACGCAGCGAAGTCGAGGCCATCGACCGTGCGACCAAGCAAGTCCGCATCCGCGATCTCGCCACGGGTCGGGTTTACGAAGAGTGCTACGACAAGCTGATCCTGGCTCCTGGTGCTTCCCCCGTCCCACCGACGATGACGGGCTTCGATTTGCCCAACGTCTACACCCTGCGAAATCTCGCCGATACCGACCGCATCAAACAGGTCGTGGATCGCGGCATCGAGCGAGCCGTGATCGTCGGGGCCGGCTTCATCGGCATTGAACTGGCGGAGAACTTGGTGCATCGCGGAGTGAAGACGACGATCCTCGATCACAACCCGCAAATCCTCGGCCCTTTTGACCCCGAGATGACGACTCCGCTGCATCAAGCCCTCGTCGACAAGGGCGTCGAGGTGCTCCTTCGCCAATCCGTCGAGGCGATCACGGCTGTGGATGACGGGCTGAACGTCCGGCTGACCTCCGGTGACACACGACAGGCACAACTCGTCGTTCTGGGTATCGGTGTCAGACCCGAAAACAAGCTCGCCGTTCAAGCGGGTCTCGAAGTTGGCCCACGCGGTGGTGTGCGAGTCAACGAGTACTTGCAGACCACGGACCCGGACATTTATGCCGTCGGCGATGTGATCGAGACCACCGATTTCGTCACCGGCGAACGGACGCAAGTGCCGCTCGCAGGCCCCGCGAACCGCCAAGGCCGACTGGCTGCGGACAACGTCTTGGGCCGGAAGTCGAAGTATCGGGGCACGCAAGCCACGGCGATCCTCGGCTTCTTCCAGCACACCGCGGCCATCACCGGCCACTCGGAGAAATCCCTGCGGCGCCAAGGGCGGCAGTACCGCAAGATCTACATCCACCCGGCCCATCATGCGGGCTATTACCCGGGTGCCGAGGGGATGTCGCTGAAAGTGCTCTTCGACGGCGAGACGGGAAAGATTCTCGGTGCTCAAGGCGCGGGTGGAGCAGGTGTCGATAAACGCATCGACATCCTGGCCGTGGCCATCCAAGCAGGCATGACGGTCATGGATTTGGAAGAGATGGAGCTGTGCTACGCCCCGCAGTTTGGCTCCGCGAAAGACCCCATCAACATGGCCGGCTTCGTCGCGGCGGGGCTGGTCCGTGGCGACCACCCCCAGATCGATTGGGAATCTTATTCATCACTCCCAGCCAAACCGACACTCCTGGATGTGCGGACGCCACTGGAGTTTAGCGCCGCCCACATTCCTGGCGCGATCAACATCCCCGTCGATGAACTGCGGGACCGGCTCGGTGAGCTGCCCAAGGGCCAGCCGATCGTGGCCTACTGCCAAGTCGGGCAACGCGGTTACATCGCGACCCGGGTGCTGATGCAATCGGGCTACCAAGTGACCAACATGGGTGGCGGTTACCGAACGTACTTGCTGCATCAACCACTGACAGCTGGTCAGGCTTCGTGAACCGCTCTTGAGTTGTCGTTTCCATCGCCGCTGGTAAACCAAGGTTTCTGCCAGTGTTGCGAATCTTTGCGTCGGAGTGACCTATCGTGTCGAATCCTTCACCGTCGTCTGTGCCGGAAATCTCGGGTGTGGCACGGATTCTCGTGCTGCTCGTGGCGGCGATTGGCTTTCTCTTCGACACCTACGAACTCTTGATGTTCCCGGTCATCGGTAGCGATGCTTTGAGCGAACTCTTACCCGGTCGGCCGGCGCCGGAATCCGATCCCGTGCGGCTCTGGTCCGGGCGGATGCTCTGGATCGCGGCTCTCTGTGGCGGGGTCTTCGGTCTCTTGGGTGGCTGGCTCATTGACCGCCTTGGCCGCAAGACCGTCATGGTGGCCAGCATCCTGGCCTACTCCGTCTCGCCGTTGGCCGCGGCTTTCAGCACCGAACTCTGGCAGTTGATTCTGTTCCGTTGCACCACTTTCATCGGCGTCTGCGTTGAGATGGTCGCGGCGGTCACTTGGCTCGCGGAACTCTTCCAAGACAAACGAACCCGCGAAAAAGTCATTGGCTGGACGCTCGCCTGTGCTTCGCTCGGTGGAATTCTCGTGACCGAGGTGTATAGCGAAATCGTCGCCATCGCCAAAACCAACCCCGATGCACTACCCAAGCTACCTTTCCCCGAAGGCTTTGACCCCACGAACACCGCCTGGCGTTACACGCTGCTCACAGGGCTCATCCCTGGGGCGCTGATCCTCTTGATGATGCCGTTCGTCCCTGAGTCCGCGGTGTGGAAGCAGAAGAAGCGTGACGGCACGTTGAAGCGCGCGAGTTTCGGCGAACTCTTCTCCCCAGCCCTTCGCCGCACCACGCTCGTGACCACAATCCTCTCCGCCTGCGGCTATGCCGCCGCGTTCGGTGCCCTGCAACTCACGCCGTTGCAAATCGCCCCCGGCCTGCCGGATATCGTCGCCTTGAAGAAGGAGAAGGGTTACTTCGAAGTCGAACAGAAGTTCCTGAAAGCCCAAGCCGATTACCTAGCCAAAACGGGGAGCGAAGACGCCGTCAAGGCTGCACGCGGGGCGATGATGAAGCACCCTGCGGCCCAAGAAATCCGTGAAGCCATGAAAGCGAAGCGCGGCAACATCCAACGCTGGCAAGAACTCGGCGGCCTGTCGGGTCGTATCTTGCTCGCCGTGTTGCTCATGTTCGTCCCGAGCCGGATGCTGTTGCGACTCTTCGTGATCCCAGGCATCGCCCTCTTCCCGCTCACATATCTGGAACTTGTGAAGGGCGAATACTTCCTCTTCGCCACGTCGATTTTCTTCTGTGGCCTGCTGACGGTCGCGCAGTTCAGCTACCTGAGCGAACTGTTACCGAAGCTCTTCCCGTTACACCTTCGCGGCACCGGCGGCAGCTTTGCCACGAACGTCGGCGGGCGGATGCTCGGCACGATGGCTGCGACCTTCAACACGGAGTTCCTGAGCCAACTCTTCACTGGCCCGAACCCAATGAAAGTCGCCACGGCCGCAGCGATCATTGGCGGCACCGTGTATTTCCTGGCCCTCGTCAGCTCTTTCTTCCTCCCGACGGCGAAGGAAGAGTAACACTCGCTTCGAGTGAGCGACTGTTTCGGTGTGGCCGCAACTTTCACTTCGGCTTTTTGCCCAGGATTTCTTGGGCGAGTTGAAGTGTGAGGCGGTCGGTGGTGTCACCGAGGTCATGGGCAGCCAGGGTGACGATAGCGATCTTGCGTGCCGGGATCAGGAGTAGCATGGTCCGGAAACCACCGGTGCCGCCGTTGTGCCAGACGATCTTCTCATCCGTGCGGCGAAGCTCGTCGTTCACCCAGAATAGCCCGATCTTACGGCCCGGAAGTTCCGGTTCGTCACGCACGGGTTTCTGAGCCAAGAGCAGGCTCTCGGTCAGTGGTGTTTTCTCACTGAGTTGCAGGTTCGCGCGAGCATAGCGAAGCATGTCGTGAGCCGACGTGCGGAGTGCCCCGCAGCCGGGGAGCGTGGCGAAGTCCCAGGCTTCGGCCTCTTTCCCCTCCTCATCATGGCCGACGGCGAGGCGGGATTTCTGTTCACCATTCAACCCTTCACCAGTGTCCTTCATCCCGAGTGGCTTCAACACACGGTCCCGGACCAGGCTTTCGTAGGAATCGGCCTTGGCCACCTCGACGAGGGCATGACCAAGCAGCCCCGTGGCCAAGTTGGAATATTCGCCTTTGGCACCACCTGGGGCGGCGCTGGGTTTCGTGAGCTTCATCGAATCCGAGAGGATTTTCGGGGTGATACTCAAGTACGGGTTGTTGGCGTTCTTGGTTAAGCCGAGCAAGAACAGCGGTTGCACGGGCAGGCCACTGCGGTGCGTCGCCAAGTCGAGAAGTGTAGGTTCGCCTTTGGGGTGCGGTGGGAAACGGTAGGCTTCGGGAATGACTTTGAGCGCCGAGTCCGTCAGTTTCACTTCCCCACGCCGCACGGCTTCCGCGAGAAGAACACCAGTGAACGTCTTGGTGATCGAACCCATCTCGAAGATGGTGTGCCCATCGGGGACGATTTCACCCAGCGGCGTCTTCACCTTACCGAAGCCAAAGATCTTCGGCTCGGCTTGTGCCTGCAACACCCCAACCACGAAGCCCGCTTTGGGATGTTTGGCCGTGACCTTCTGAGCCTCATCTTGGAGGAACTTCTCCCACTCCGCGCCGGTGGCGAGTGGTGTGAAGATGAATGACACGAGCCAACAGTATTTCAACATGCTTTCTGTCTCTTAAGGAAGAAGAGAAGAGTATTCACCACGGAGTACACGGAGACCACAGAGAATGTCAGAGAGAAAAGTATCAAAACACTTCATGATCTCTTTTTATTTCTCTCTGTGCACTCTGTGTTCTCCGTGGTGAATACTCTTCGTCTTTCTATTCGCTACTTCACCATCCCGAGCTTGACGCGGGCGGGGGAGTTGGGGACTTCGTCGAGTTCGACCTTCGGTGGGGTCTTGCGTTTGGCCCACTCGACGGCCATGGTCACCATCGTGGTGCCAGGCTTGAGGTCGAGAAGGACAGTGGCTGCCGGGGCGACGGGTTCGCCGTTGACCCAGAGGGTAAGGCCGGCCGGGTCGTTGAAGACCAACTTCGCCTGGCCCGCGGCGGTGACTTCGAGCGGGAAACGCACGACGATCAACTCTGGCGATTGTGGTCGCCATTTGAAGCCTTTGGCAACATCTTGTGGCAAGTCGCCATTCACGAGGCTGTAAACGGGCTGCCAAGTCAGATTCGGTGCTGTGGCCACGGCGGCGAGGCGTTCGCGGTTGAGGACGGTGAACATCTCTTTGGTCGGCTGCAACGCTTGCCATGTGCGGACCACTTTGCCTGGGGTTGCGGCGTAGCTACCTTTACCGAGTTCGGTGAGGAAGCGCGTGAGGTCGAGGAGTTCTTGGCGAGTGAGCGGATCAACGAGGCCCGCGGGCATCAGCGATTGGCCGTTCTTGCGCTCGAGGATGTCCGCGGTGGGGATGATGATCTCGCGGTTCTCGGCATCGCGTAACACCAGCTCTTTAGGCGATTCACGGACCTTGATACCGTTATGCACTTTTTCATTGGCATCAGTGACGATGAACGAGTTGTAACCTTCTTTAATCTTGGCATTGGGGTTCAACAACGATTCGAGCAGATAATCGACCTGGGCACTGGCCCCGATGCTCGACATATCCGGGCCGACTTGGCCCCCGGCGCCCGCGATGGCATGGCACTTCAGGCAGTTCATATCGGCGCGACGGTAGATCGCTTCGCCACGCGCCGGATCACCGAGTTTGGATACATCCGCGAGGAAGGTTTTGAGGTCATCCCCTTCCAGTTTCCAGCCGCCTTGCGTAAGGCCACCGGCTGTTGTCAGCGTCGCTTGCAGCTTGGCATCCGGTTGGGCCATCGCTCGCACGGCTTTCAATCCGAGTTTGGCCGTGTCTGCCGGGAGCGTCTTTCCTGCGAGGGCTTTCTCCAGTTCCGTGGCTCCGCCTTTGCGATTCAGGAAGGCGTTGTAGAGATCCAGGTTGCTGTCCACGGCTGGTGAGGAGGCCAGGAATTCGGCTGCGGACTTGGCGGCACCCGCCGTGTCCAAATTGGCCAAGGAGGCGATGGCCGTACGCCGGGTTTCGTCGTTGTTCCCCTCCATCGAGAGATTGCGAATCGCTTTCGTCGCATCGGCGTTGGCCAGTAAAACTAACCCTTCAAAAGCCGCTTTGCGATCATCGAGTGTGACCTCGGCGAGGGACTTGTCGGCCTTGGCGATGTTCTCCAGCAACAATGGCAGTTTCAGTTTCCAGTAACCGACCAACCGGCACGCGGCCTGGCGAGCAGCATGGTTGTTACTCTGCAGAATGGGCAGAAGCACCATCTCCAGGTTCGATTGTGGAGCCTGGGTTTTACGGGTCCGGACGTTCTCCACGATCACGTTGAGAAGTCGTGCAGCGAACTCTGGGTTCTTGCCATCAAGCTTGGTCACGAGTGCCTGGCCCAGTTCTTCCCGACCACCCAACTCGGCAAGGATCAACCAGGCTTCGTCTTGCTTGTCAGCAGGGATCTGACCCGAGGTCAACAGCTTCAACAGCGGCTTGGCGACATCGTTGGAGCCGGACGCTTTGAGAGCGTAGACGAGGTTCGGGATGTTGCCTTTGACGAAAGGGAGTTCGCCACTGTCCAGTTTCGGCAGCCAGGTCGAGGCTGTCTCTCGCAAAGCCAGCCAAATGGCGTAATCGAGCCAGCGATCCGTGGGTGGGTTGAGTGCCCTGACAATGCTATCCACGGAAAAAGTCGAGGGGTGCAACGCCAACCCGCGCACGGCTTCGAGGCGGACTTGCGGGTGGCTGTCGGTGGTCATTCGGTCCAAAAGTGGCTCGGGGCCATAGGGCGTCGGCAGCTTTGGGGATTGGGCAATCAGCCGGGCAACGCTCCCGCGGACGCGGTGGTCTTTGGCTTTCGTCAGTTGGCTCCAGAGCAGGCCGGAGTTTCGGTCCACGGAGCGCAGGACATTCGCTGCTTCGAGGAGAGCGGCTTCGTCTTTCTCGGTCTCGATCCACGACTTGACCGCTTTCTCGACTTCGTCCGCGTTGCGTTCCCGCAGGACTTGCTTCGCCATCTGGCGAGTGTAGCTTTCGGGGGCCTTCAACTGGGCGAGCAGTTCGGAGATCGTCGCGCCGACGAGCTTTGGCTTCTCGACGAGTGGGCGATTCTTCGCCGTGATCCGCCAGATGCGGCCGTGGGTCTTGTCCCGGCGAGGGTCGCGGAAGTCGACTTCGCCATGTTGGATGATCGGGTTGTACCAGTCCGCGACGTAAATGGCGCCATCTGGCCCCATGGCCACATCGATCGGCCGGAACGCGGGGTGGTTGCTCTTGATCAGCTCTTGCTTTTCCTGGCTGATGTAACCGCTGCCGTCATCCTTCAACACGAACCGACAGACACGATGGCCGCGGAAGTCGTTGGTGATGAGGTTGCCTTGGTAGTCGTCCGGCAGGTGTCGACCATCGACCACGGCTAGGCCACAGTGCTTCGGGCTGCCGGGGTTCAGACCCTGCAACACTCGCGGCGGGTTATACGCCGTGACGCCGTACATCCCCGGCATCAGGATGTTGATCCCCTCGCCGCCCGCGCCGTCCGTCCAGAAGCTGCGGCCATAGGCATCGAAAGCCGTGCCCCAGGTGTTGACGAGGCCCTTGGCGAACACTTCGAGCTGTTGGGTCTTGGGGCGATACTGCCAGACGCCGCCGGCATTCAGCCGACGTGGGCCGAAGGGGGTCTCGATGTGCGAGTGAATGTAGATCGATTGGCTCATGTAAAGGGAGCCTTCTGGCCCCCAGCGGAACGTGTGCAAGATGTGGTGAGTGTCTTCGGTGCCGAAGCCCGACAAAACGATGCGCTTCTTGCGAGCTTTCCCAGTGGCGGGATCAGGGTCCGAGAAGTGGACGAGGTCCGTGGAGTCCGCGACGTAAGCGCCACCATCACCCGGTGCAACCCCCGTCGGGATCAACAGACCCTCGGCAAAAACCGTCGTCTTATCGGCTTGGCCGTCGTTGTTTGTGTCTTCGAGGATCAGCACGCGATCGGTCGAAGGCTGGCCTGGTTTGATCTGCGGGTAGACTTCGCTCGCGGCGATCCAGAGCCGCCCAGCGGGGTCAAAGTTCATCTGGATCGGCTTGGCGAGCATCGGGTCCGCGGCAAACAGGTTGACCTCGAAGCCCTCGGGCAAGATGAACGTCTTACGTTCGATCTCGGGATCAGGGTCCGGAATCTTAGCATCCCGTTGGGCGAAGGCCACCATCGGGAGAAGCAACAGGACACACAGGGAGAGCATTCGCATCAGAGACCCCAAAACCGGGCACAGGCAGGATGCCACTACTCTACCCCCAGAGCCACGACGAGGCAATCGGCGAAGGATGTCATGATCCTTGTTCTGGAAATGGAAACCACGACAGCTTAAAGTGGGGAGTATGAACACTCCTGCACCCACGCCTCGGTTGGTGTCGATGGACGCCTACCGGGGCTTCGTCATGTTGCTGATGCTGGCCGAGGTTTTGCGGCTGCCGGCGGTGGCCAAGAAGTTTCCAGAAAGTGCGTTCTGGCAATTCTTGGGCTTTCATCAGTCGCATGTCGATTGGGTGGGCTGTTCGCTGCACGACCTCATCCAGCCTTCGTTCTCCTTCCTCGTTGGCGTGGCGGTGCCGTTTTCGTTGGCCTCGCGGGGAGCACAGTCTGCTCTGCTTCGGTGG
Organism: Fimbriiglobus sp.; assembly: GCA_051659845.1. Taxonomy (GTDB): domain Bacteria; phylum Planctomycetota; class Planctomycetia; order Gemmatales; family Gemmataceae; genus Fimbriiglobus. The sequence continues at coordinate 92,396 of JBOFPH010000008.1, forward strand.
GGGCATGTCGTCTGGCGAGCGTGCTTGCTCGTGGCTTTGGGCATCTTCCTCCGTTCGATAGGCCAACCCAAGACCCACTACACCTTCGAAGACACGCTGACTCAGATTGGCCTCGGCTATGTGCCGTTGATCGCCGTGGCGATGCTCGGCTGGCGGGGTCGGCTCGCGGTGTTTGTGCTCATCCTCGTGGGCTATTGGCTGGCGTTCGTGATGGTCTCTGCGCCACAGGGGTATCCGGATGCCAAGGCCTACGGTGTTCCAGTCGGCTGGCCGCATTTGTTGGAGGGCTTCGCGGGGCACTGGAATAAGAATGCCAATGCCGCGTGGGCGTTTGACGTCTGGTTCATGAACCTCTTCCCAAGGTCGCAAGCGTTCGTGTTCAACGGCGGTGGTTACTCGACACTCAGCTTCATCCCCACGCTCGCCACGATGATGCTGGGGCTGTTCGCCGGCACACAACTCCGCACCACGACGAGGCCATGGGTACTAGTCGGCTGGTTTCTGGGGATTGGTGTTGGGTTGCTCGCACTGGGGTATGGCTTGGGTCTCGCTGGCATTTGCCCGGTGGTGAAGCGTATCTGGACGCCGTCTTGGGTGCTCTTCAGCGGCGGCTGGTGCCTGATTCTGTTGGCTCTCTTTCATCTCGTCACGGAGGCTCTGAGTTTCCGTAAAGTCGCGTTTCCACTGGTGGTCGTCGGGAGTAACTCGATTGCCGCGTATTTGAGTGAATGGCTGGCGGTCAGCTTCATTCAAGACGCTTTGAAACGCCACTTGCCCGAAGTGCTGTGGAAGCCGACGAACCCTGCCTACGAACCACTCATCCTGGGAACCATGACGCTCGCTATCCTTTGGCTCGGCCTGTGGGGGATGTATCGCAAACGTTGGTTCCTCAAAATCTGAGTTCGTATCGGTCCTAGACGTTCGCGGGGGTCTTCTGCATCCTGAGAGTAGTGAAAAGTTCCTGAGATGCCTTGGAGTTGGACCATGCAACAGACGCTGATTCTTTTGAAACCAGATGCCGTGCAGCGTCGGTTGGTCGGTGAGATCACTGGCCGTTTAGAGCAGAAGGGCCTGCGGCTCGTGGCCTTGAAGCTGTTGACCGCAACGCGTGACCTTGCCGAGAAGCACTACGCCGTCCACAAAGGCAAGCCGTTCTACGAATCGCTGCTGACGTTCCTGACGAGCGGGCCGACGGTGGCAATGGTCTGGGAAGGCCGTGAAGCCGTGGCCGCCTGCCGGAACCTGATGGGCCTGACCGACGGCGTCAAAGCCGCACCAGGTACCATCCGCGGCGATTTCGCCCTCAGTGTCCAGAACAACCTCGTCCACGGCAGCGACAGCCCCGAGAACGCCGCGATCGAAATCGCCCTCTGGTTCACCCCGGCAGAGTTGACCAAATACACCACCACCGACGCACCTTGGGTCGGCTGAGCTTAAGGCTTGCTCCTGAAAACATCAGCTGGGTGCGAGCCATCAGGTCTCGCGGCCCAGGCTGGAACCACCCGGTCCACCCATTTCTGCCCTGGAAACAGTAACACGAATTGCCCTGGCAAGTTCCAAATCGGCGGGGCATCTGGCGTGTATTTGTAATCTGTGAAATTCATCAATCGAGCACCCAATGTTGGTTTAAACTCGCCTGAAGTCTCAATCGTGCCGGGTATCAAAATCCCACTGCGAAGTTCATAAGCCACGTAGGCGGTATCCCGGGGTGACTTGATGGTAACAACCTTGTTGGCTCCTCCAAACGAAGCGTAAGCAAAGTCTCCGCGGGTTCTTGATGCGGGATGGATCGATTCAAACACAAAATTTCCACTGGCGTCGAGTTTCCCTAAGCACAGGCTCCTGTCAGATTGCACCATTTGAATCAAGCGATCTGGCATCGGCACGTAGACATAGCTGGGATGCATCTGCACGGCATAGACTGTCAAAAAAATCGCAGCAACCATCCTGACCTCGTGTGTTGTTGATTAGACCATTGAGCTACCGTCGTCTACCCGATTTTGTCAAGTTGTACTTGTCGATTCCTGTCAATTCCTGAACCCGCAGCATCTTCTGACCCTCCCGTTGCGTGGGGAAATCTCGGAAGGAGTGACGTCAATGGATGAGCGAGTGCTTTTGGTCGGCTTTGACTCTCAGGAGACGGCTGCGTTCACAGACCGACATCCGTGGGAGTGTGTCAGTTTTGGTGGCTTACCGAAGATCGTCGTTGAACGCGGACAGTTGTTTGTCGAGTCTCCGCGAAGTTCACGGTATTTGCGTATCTCTCGGGTGGTGTTCCACGGCATCTTCGAACATGACCTCGATTTTCTAGCTGGTCTCGCTCTGTGGGGCGGACCGTGCTTTCCGAACCCTGTCGCCATGATGGATTGTCGGCTTCGGCTTCCGTGTCTCGTGAAGGCGTTGAAGTTCACACGCTTCGGTGGGGAGCCACGTGGCTTTGCTTCGACACTCGGCGAGTATGCGGCTGATGTCGAGAGTGTGGCCAAGTGGGGCAACTGGCACTGTGGCGAGAACAAAGCACGATTCACTGGCAGTTGGACGGCCCAAGAGCCGACGCTGTTCGAACCATTTCTGGGAGGTGAAGCGGTGCGAGTCGTGATCCTCGCGGAGCCTCGGCAAATCCGCATGACCGGCAACAGTTGGCTGAAGTCCGTGCATGGCACCGGGGCAAGCTTCATGCCTGCCGATCCGGAGTTGGTCGCCGATACCCGCGCGATTCAACAGGGCCTGGGCCTCGACATTCTCGCTAACGACTACATCCTCTCAGAGGATGGCCCGTACCTGCTTGAAGTGAACCACATCCCCAGTGTCACGTGCTTGCCGGAGCTTTGGGAGGAGTATGTGGAACTCGTCTCGGGATGGCTCAACGGGAAATGAACCCTGGGATTAGTGCCCTTCTTTGACGAGGTTCTTGTTCCAAGCGGGGATGATGACTTTCAGGTTCATCCGGCCATTAGGGACGCACTGACAGGACAAGCGGGATTCGGTGGTGACGGCGCGGGCGGTATCGAGCATGTCTTCTTCGTCCATTGTCGCGGGGGCACAGCTTTCGAGACCCTCGGTCACATAGACATGGCAGGTCGCACAGGCACAGACGCCGCCACAGGCGTGGTCGATTTCCAGGCCTGCACCTTCAGCGAGGTCCATGATGCTGCCGGGCAGGCCGGTGCGTTGGTAGGGGATTTCGTCCGGTTGGACGGTGAAAACGCGGGTCTCGCCCGTTTCTTCTTCGATGAAGGTGACTTGGAAAGCCTGGCTTGGCATCTCCGCTTCGACTTTGCTGATGTAAGGATTGACCCCGCCCATTGCAGACTTTCTCCGTGTTCGATATCAATGTCAGTATTGTAGGCGTGCTGAGGTGTCCGGTGGAAAGCCGGAAACCCCGATGCCTTTTGCGGTCCTGGCGTGTTACATTAAACGGAGTTCAGCAGTCTCTCCCCGGTCGGCTTGCAGAGGTGGTCGTGATGCTGGTTCGTGCATGGTTCGTTGGCCTGATGATCGTCGTTCCTCTCTCGGCGGCGGAGCCAGGGTCGGTGGAGTTCTTTGAAGCCAAGATTCGCCCCGTTCTCGTGGAAAAGTGCTACTCCTGCCACTCGGCGGAAGCAGCCAAGAAGAACAAGCTACGCGGCGGCCTGGCCCTCGATACCGCAGCATCTGTCATGACTGGCGGCGACACCGGGCCAGCCCTCGTGCCTGGCAAGGCGGCAGAAAGCCTGCTGTTGAAATCACTGAAATACTCCGACGATTTGAAAATGCCGCCCTCCGGGAAACTCTCGGATGCGGTGATCGCGGACTTTGAAGCCTGGATCGCAGCAGGGGCCAAAGACCCACGCACGGCGGAGATCGGGCTGAAAAAGCAAGTCGGCCCGAGCATCGAGGAAGGCAAAAAGCACTGGGCCTACCAGCCGATTCCCACGAAGAAGCCCGGCGAAACCATCGACCAACTCTGGACCGCGAAACTCCAAGAACAGAAGCTCACCCCCGGCGTCCCCGCAACACCTGCCGTCTGGCTCCGTCGGGTGAGCTTTGACCTCACCGGCTTGCCACCCACGCCCGAAGCCATCACCGAATTCGAACAAGCCTTCGCCAAGGATGCCCAGATGGCTCGGGAAGCGGTCGTGGATCGGTTGCTCGCCTCCCCCGCTTTCGGCGAACGCTGGGGCCGGCACTGGCTCGACGTCGCGCGGTATGCCGATAGCGTCACGCTGCGTGGCTTCGTCTTTCCAGAAGCCTGGCGTTATCGGGATTACGTCATCACGGCCTTCAATCAAGATAAACCCTTCGACCGCTTCCTAGCCGAGCAGATCGCAGGCGATTTGCTGACCGGCACGCCGGAAGAGAAAAGCCAGGGCCGCATCGCCACCACCTTCTTGATGCTCGGCAACACCAACCTCGAAGAGCAGGACAAGAAGCAACTCCGCATGGATGTCGTCGATGAGCAGTTGGACGTGATCACCAAAGGGATGCTGGCGCAAACCGTCACGTGTGCTCGTTGCCATGACCACAAGTTTGACCCGATCCCGACCAAAGATTATTACGCCCTTGCGGGGATCTTCCGCAGTGTCAAAGCTCTTGAAGATGCCAACGTCTCCAAGTGGATCGAGATGCCATTGCCGGCCGCGGAGCAAGATGAAAGGACCTTCGCGGCCGCGGAGAAAGAGATTGCCGCACTCTCCGCGAAGCTGAAGGCACTGCAAGCCAAGAAGCCCGCGGCCAAGGGAGCTTTGGCCATCAAAGATGTGCCGGGCATCGTCGTCGATGAGACCAAGGCCAAAATCGTCGGCGATTGGAAAGCCTCGAAAAACACCGGCGTCTACATCGGGGCGGGCTACGTCCACGACGACAACGACCGCAAAGGCGAAAAGACGCTGACGTTCCAACCCGAATCCGCCCCGACGGGCCGCTTTGAAGTGCTGCTCGCTTACAGCCACAGCCCGAGTCGTGCCAAGGAAGTCCCGGTGACGGTGTTCAGTGCCGATGGCGAAAAGCTGGTCAAGATCGACATGCAAGCCAACCCGCCGATCAATGGTCGCTTCGTGAGCCTGGGCGAACATCGCTTCGAGAAAGATGGCCAATGTTACGTCATCGTGTCCAATGAAGGCACGACAGGTCACGTCACCGCGGATGCGGTTGTGTTCCGCTCCTTGGAGAAGACCGAACAAGCCACGACCGTTGACGAGACTAAGAAGATCGAAGCGGAGTTGAAACGCCTCCGCGAGATCGCCGCCAAACGGCCACGAGTCATGACGGTGATCGAAGAATCGCAAGCGACCGATTTGAAAGTCCACATTCGTGGCAGCGTCCACACCCTCGGCGAACTGGCCCCGCGTGGCTTCCTGCAAGTCGCCTCCACCGGCCCTAGCCCGAAACTCCCCGCCAACCAGAGCGGCCGCCGCGAACTGGCGGCCTGGATCACGGCCCAGGAGAACCCGCTGACGGCCCGCGTTTATGCCAACCGTGCTTGGCACTGGCTCTTCGGCTCGGGGCTGGTCCGCAGTGTCGATAACTTCGGGCTGACTGGGGAGACACCTTCGAATGCCGCTCTGCTCGACCACTTGGCCCAGGAGTTTCAGACCAACGGCTGGAGTGTCAAGAAGCTGCTGCGCCAAATCACGCTGAGCCAAGCCTACGCCACGACGAGCCTCACGACCCCAGAGCAAGTGAAACTGGACCCCGATAACCGGTACTTTAGCCATGCCAACCGGCGTCGTTTGGAGGGCGAAGCGATGCGCGACGCGATGTTGCAAATCAGCGGCCAACTGCAAGCCTACAAGCCAGGTATTCCGTTCGCGCCGACCTTGGCCTCGGATTACAACTACAGCAAAGACCAACCCCTTCGCTCCGTTTACCTGCCGCAGTTCCGCAACTCGCCACCGGAGTTCTTGGCCCAGTTCGATGCGGCCGACCCGAGCCTCGTGACTGGCAAACGCAACACCGCCACCGTGGCCCCGCAAGCTCTGTACATGCTGCACCACCCCTTCCCCGCGAGCCAAGCCGAGGCCACCGCCAAGCGACTCCTCGCTCAGAGCCTCTCCACCGACGACGACCGCATCATGGCCTTGTACAGGACCACGCTCGCTCGCCCCGCGACTCCCGGTGAAGCTGCGGCCTTGCGCCGGATGTTGGCCAGCACACCGAATGCGACCACGGCTTGGACGAAGATCGCCCACGCCCTCTTCGCCTCGGCGGACTTCCGCTTCGTGGACTGAGAAAGGAGTGAAGCCATGCCCATGCACGATTGGTCCAAAGTCGAACCCGGAACTTATCACGACTTCCACGTCGCTTGGGTCAATCGAATCATCACGGCTCTCAACAATCGTCTGCTTCCCGATCCCTATTTCGCAATGGCCCAGGAACATGATCGCGATTTTGAAGCGGAACCGCCTGACTGCACAATCATCGAAACGGCTTCAAAAGCAACGGTGACTCTACCTCAGACAACAACCGTGATTCGCGGCTCAATGTCCTTGGATGCCATTCGATATGCAAACCGAGCCAACCGCATCGTGATTCAGCAGGATCTCGGGCATGTCGAAGCTGTCATCGAATTGGTATCACCTGGGAACAAAGCTAACCGTCAACAGCTTCGCAACTACATGACTGATTCAAAAGACTTGCTCGCTGCAAGGGTGCATCTGCTCGTCATCGACCCCTTCCCGCCGTCTCCGCGTGACCCCAGCGGGCTGCACAACTTCATCTTCCAGGAATACGCGCAGAGCCTCTACGCTCCGCCCGCCGACAAGCCGCTGGTGTGTGCCTCGTATGATGCCGAAGGGATCGTGGCCTACCTCGAACCCTTCGCCGTGGGGCAGACGTTGCCGAGAATGCCGCTCTTCTTGCGAAGCCCACAACACATCTATGTGCCACTCGAAGAGACGTACAACGCCACCTGGGACAGCCTACCGAAACGACTCCAGGCGCATATCCTAAACGCCCCCGCGAAGAAATGATCGGGTCGGTGCGTGAACCTGATCCGATCCTGAACTCTCTCTTCGCCAACTGGCGAAAGGGATGCAAATGGGCTGGGCCACTGGACACATGGCGAAACTACGCGATGGCGAGACGGTTTCCTTCCGGCCACGCGGTCACTCGATGACTGGCAAGATCGAATCGGGCCAACTCTGCACCGTGGCACCCGTCGATCCTGAGACGTTACAAGTCGGCGATATCGTGCTGTGCAAGGTCAATGGCCGAGAGTATCTCCACCTCGTGAAAGCGATCCAAGGTTCACGCTACCAGATCGGCAACAACCGCAACCACATCAACGGCTGGATCTCTGCCAATGCGATCTTCGGCAAACTGATCGCCATCGCGGAGTAGTCTCAGCCCTGGAAGCCGACGCGGCGCCTACACTAGTGGTATGTGCTTTTACCTGGGGTGTGGACATGGCGGATGTGTTGGATTTGGTCGTCATCGGCGGGGGGCCGGGGGGCTACACGGCGGCCATTCGGGCGGCGCAGCTGGGTTTCAAAGTCGCCTGCATCGAAAAGCGGCCGAACAAGGCTCTCGGCGGCACGTGCCTGAATGTCGGTTGCATCCCCAGCAAGGCCCTTCTCGATTCCTCGGAGCTTTACGAAGTCATCCAGCACAAGGCCAAGAAGCATGGCATCGGTGTCAGTGGGGTGTCACTGGAGTTGGGCACCATGCTCGCTCGCAAGGATAAGGTCGTCAAAGACCTCACGGATGGCGTCGCGTTTCTGTTCAAGAAGTACAAAGTCACGCCCTACTACGGGGCCGGCAAGATCGTGAAGCCAGGGCACGTGAGTGTGACCGATGCCGCGGGCCAGGTCACGAACCTGGAAACCAAGCACATCCTGCTCGCGACCGGCAGCGACTCGACCGAGTTGCCGTTCCTGAAGTTCGACGGCCAGACGGTGGTCAGCTCCACGGAAGCCCTGAATTTTCCTGAAGTGCCGAAGCATCTCATCGTCGTCGGCGCCGGTTACATTGGCCTCGAAATGGGGTCGGTGTGGAAGCGGCTCGGTTCGAAGGTCACGGTCATTGAGTTCTTGCCACGCATCCTACCCCTCTCGGACGGCGGCATCGCAGCTGATGTGCAGAAGATCCTGGTGAAACAGGGCCTCGAATTCCACCTCAATACCAAGGTCACCGGGGCCAAAGTGACCCCCGGCATCCTCGGCGGCACCACCGTCACCGTGACGGCCGAGAAGGTCGAAGGGGGCGAGAAGCTGACGTTCGAAGGGGACAAAGTCCTCGTCGCCGTGGGGCGTCGACCGCACACCGCGAACCTGGGCATCGACGAAGCCGGGGTCGAGTACGACAAGAAGTCCGGTAAGGTGAAAGTGAATAGCCACTTCCACACCAACGTGCCGGGCATCAGTGCGATTGGCGACATCATCGACGGCCCGATGCTCGCCCACAAAGCCAGCGAAGAAGGCCTCGTGTTCGCCGAGCAACTCAAGGGCATGAAGCCACACTTGAACTACGACACGATCCCGAGCGTCATTTACATCTGGCCCGAAGTGGCCAGCGTCGGCCTGACCGAAGAGCAGTTGAAAGAGAAGAAGCTCGAGTACAAGACCGGCAAAGTCCCGTTCGTCGCGAGTGGCCGGGCCAAGGCGATGGACGAGCAAGACGGCTACGTCAAGATCTTCACCGACGCCAAGACCGACAAACTCCTTGGCGTCCACATCCTCGGGCCACGCGCCTCGGACCTGATTGCCGAGTGCGTGACGGTGATGGAGTACGGCGGCAGTGGCGAAGACATCGCTCGCTGCACCCACGCCCACCCGACGCTCGCCGAGACCGTCGGCGACGCCGCCCGCATGGCCTACGCCGGCTTGCCCGTGAACTTCTAAGGCGCGGAGTTGAGTGTTACGTGAGGGCACCAACAGTGAAAGGTTTCTGAATGATGGGGCGAAGATGTTGATTTCGTGAGGAAAGCCTGTTAATTTCGTGAATAGCTCTCGATGCCACTCTCCCGGCTTTGGAGGAGCGAATCATGCCCCACGTTCAAGCTTTGATGGAAAGCTTCGGTTTGGCGCTCTGCGAAAAAGCTCGCCGAGCACTCACCGGAGACCTGCGGTTCGGCGATGTTCTCCCCGAGGTGGCGAAAGCCTCCTTGGACCATGCCCACCGGCACCTCACCACAGAAGATCTGCGCGGCTCCATCGGAGCACTCGCGGCTCTCACTCCAGCAGAATACGAAGATCGACTCACTCGACTGTTGAAACACCTCGATCGTGTGCAGTCCGTGCCATTTGCCTCGGCGCTTCGGCAATATCTGACTGGCTGGCCGGCGATGGTCCGCCAGGTCTTACGCCGACCCTCGGACCCCGTCGGGCACACGCCACCAGAAGGCTTGCAGTTCTACAAACCGGACGACATCCTGCTCTTCCTCCCCGCTCGCCTGCCGAAACTCCGCAGTGGCTACACCGATCCCAAACTCGAGGACTGGACGCTGACTGAGTTTCAAGGCATCGGCGAGTGTTCGGAGGTCTGGATGGGCAATAGCCCCTCGCAGCCTGAGCTATCACCCGCAGCCTTGAAGTTCATCACCGATCGCCATGCTGCCGCTCAGCTGCGAGACCGCCAGGACTTGCTCGTCAAAGTCTTCGAGTTGAACGAAGTCCGCGGGGTGGTGCCACTGCGTGGGGTTTATCTGGATTCGCAGTTGCCGTGCTTGGATGTCGGTTACGTTTACGGTTACGACATGACCGGGTTGATCCATGAATGGAGTTGGCGCTACGAAGCTCCGCGTCCGGATGCCGCGACGCGGATCATTCGACGGGTGGCGGAGATCGTCGGCGAGGCCCACAAACGTGGCATCGTCCACCGGGATTTGAAACCCTCGAACATCCTCTTTCACCCGCGTGAAGCGGGGAAATTCACCGTCTGGGTCACGGACTTCGGCTGGGGCCAGATCGTGGCCTTGCGCTCGATCGAACTCGGTCACGGCGGCACCCCCAAAGGCGAACAACACCGCCTGGAGCTACGCGGAGCCTACTCGCCGCTTTACGCTTGCCCGCAGCTCGTCAACAACGAGCCACCCGACCCACGGGACGATATCCATGCTCTCGGCGTGATTTGGTATCAGCTGCTGAAACGCAACCCGCATCTCGCGGCCCCCGTCGGCACCGACTGGGCCGATGATCTTCGCCAACATGGCTTCACCGATGGTCACTTGAAGTTGCTCATGTCTTGTGTCGCCGTCCGGCCCGATCGACGACCCAAGGATGCGAACGACCTCCTGGCCAAGCTCGATGCTTTACGCGCCCCGGATGCCAAGCCGTCTTCCGGCGGGACGTTGTCCGGTTCAGCCTTCGAGATCATGCCGGTCGGCAAAGCCTATGCTCAGCCAGCCCGGATGCCGACGGTCGATCGCTTCACCAACTCCATCGGCATGACGATGGTCTTGGTCCAGCCGGGAAAGTTCCTGATGGGTGCTCCGGACGATGAACCAGGCTGGCGGCAACACGAAGCCCCCATCCGGCAAGTCGAGATCACCCGCCCCTTTTACATGAGCCTCACCCCGGTCACCCAGGAGCAGTTCGAAAAGGTGATGGGTTACAACCCGTCCGCTTTCGGCCCGAAAGCCGGAGGTCAACCGAATTGGCCCGTCGAGAACGTGAGCTGGATGGACGCGGTGCAGTTCTGCGAGAAGCTCGAAGCATTCGCTGCCGAGGAAGATCAAGGCCGCGTCTACCGTTTACCGACTGAAGCCGAGTGGGAATACGCTTGCCGAGCGGGGGAAGCGATGCCGTACTTCTTCGGCCAGAAACTCTCCATCAAGCAAGGCTGCTTTAACACCGGCACCAAGGACGCTCCCAAACACCCGGCCCCTGTCGGCAGCTACCCAGCGAATCGCTTCGGCCTCGTCGACATGCATGGCAACGTGCTGGAGTGGGTCCACGATAACTACTTCGAGTTCGCTTACCGTGACCTCGCCAAGACCGACCCGCAAGGCCCAGACCGAGGCACCCAACGAGTCGCCCGTGGTGGCTGTTGGATGATGTATTCCACCGAGTGCCGGAGCGCCGCTCGCCGCCCATACCCCCCGAACCACACGGCCAACCACCTTGGTTTCCGTATCGTGATGCAGGTGTAAACACCCTGAGAGTCCTTATGAAACTGCAAGATTTGATCTTCGTTGGCTTGAATGGTTACGCTTTGGCGTTGCACCGTGAGACGGGCGAACTCGTCTGGCGGAATGACGAAATGAAATCCGGCTACGTCACGCTGCTCCTTGATGGCGATCGGCTCATCGTCTCCACCAATGGCTACATGTACTGTCTCGATCCGCTCACCGGCGAAATTCTCTGGCACAACCCACTCAAAGGCTTCGGCGGCGGTGCCCCGACTTCTGTCACTTCTGTTCGTGGGACTTCCAGCCAGACCATCTTGCAACAACAAGCCGCGATGGCAGCGGCCAATGCCGCCGCTGCAGCCGCGAGTTAATCGTTGGCTACGCCCGTTGGATCTTGCTTTGATCGGGGACCAGCCGAGTGGCGTTGCGAGTGTCCATGATCAGCTTGGCGTTTTGGACGATGAAGTTGTAGTCGTAGGCCGTGTGATCGGTGGCGATCAGGACACAGTCTTGCTCGGCCAGGTATTCGGCGGTCAGCGGGGTGCTGGCCATCTTGAGGTGCGGCCAGTGACGCATCTTCGGGAGTGTAGGAATGTGGGGGTCGTTGTACGTGACCTGGGCACCCTTCTTGAGCAAGAGATCCATCAACTCAAAGCCCGGCGATTCACGGGGATCGTCGATGTCTTTCTTGTACGCCATGCCGAGGATGGCGACTTTGCTCCCCTTCATCGCACGGCCGTTGTCGTTGAGGGCTTCCATGATCCGTGAGACGACGTAAGCGGGCATCGCGGTGTTGACTTCGCCAGCCAGTTCGATGAAGCGTGTGGTCAGGCCATACTTCCGGGCGACCCAAGCGAGGTAGAACGGGTCGATGGGGATGCAGTGGCCACCGAGGCCCGGGCCAGGGTAGAAGGCTTGGAAGCCGAACGGCTTCGTCTTCGCAGCATCAATGACTTGCCAGACGTCGATGCCCATGCGGTCGTAAAGGATCTTCATCTCGTTGACGAGGGCAATGTTCACCGCGCGGTAGGTGTTCTCCAGAATCTTGCAGGCTTCCGCAATCTCCGGAGTCGCCACGGGGACGACCTTCGGCACAATCGCCGTGTACAGAGCTGAGGCCAACTCGGTCGAGCGGGGGCACAGCCCACCGACGACCTTCGGGATATTGTGGACCGAATGGCTGACGTTGCCTGGGTCTTCGCGCTCTGGGCTGAAAGCCAGGAAAAACTCTTCGGAAACCTTGACCCCCGTCTTCTCCAGCACCGGCAGCACATCGCCACGGGTGGTGGTCGGGTACGTGGTACTTTCCAAGATCACCAGTTGGCCAGCTCGCAGTTGAGCGGCGATGGCATAGGTCGAGTTCAAGACGTAAGTGAGGTCCGGCTCACGGGCATCGGTCAGTGGGGTCGGCACACAGATCAATACACAATCCGCTTCGCCCAGGCGATCGAAGCGATCAGTGGCTTGGAAGCCGGCTTCGCGCATCGTGGCAATGGTCGAGTCCGGGATTTGAGCGATGTAAGAGTGCCCGGCGTTCAACTTGCGGACTTTGACGGCGTCAATGTCGAAGCCCAATACGCCGAAGCCAGCTGAGGAGAAGGCACGAGCTAGTGGCAAACCCACGTAACCCAGGCCAATGATACCGATGCGCGCGTTCTTACTTTGGATACGTGCGAGAAGCGAGTCAAACACATCCGCCATGCCGAGTCCATCCGTGGGGTCAATCCCGGCATCTTGCCGAGCTTATCCCATCGTCACCGAAATCTGGCAAACCTGTCAACACCAACTTGGCAACGGGGTCTGCGAGGTGTTCAGACGCGCGGCAAGGTTTCGGAAGTTTCGCGGTAGCAGTCCGAGCACAACCAGACACACGGTCCACTGGTCGTCTGCCAAAATGTGTGACCCGCGTTGATATGGCGATTGCAGGCATCACAATGTTCGTGATCCCAGCCAGCGGCCTCCAAGCTGCAGCCTTCCGGCAACGCTCCGCCGGTAAACATCCACTTCACGATGTGTGATCCTTCGGCCGGGTAGATGCGCATGGGCCTGCGAGCGGCATGTTGTTCCATGACTGCTGCAGGAGGAGTCTCAACATCATCGGGAACGCTGATGACAACAGCATCCGCCGCACGGAATCGAATCTCGTCAAAGCTCCGGTCTTGGAGATTGCGCAGGAACTGAACTCGCTCCTCGGCACTCATCGACATCGAAACCTCAGATTCGTAGCTCACTTCTCCAGGCTATCATCGTAGCCGAAGTATTCGTCGTAGGTGTTGCCTTCTGAAGACTCGACCTCGTCGTCTTGAAAGGCTCGAAGGCGATCTTCACGGGTCTTCAAACCTGCGACTTCAACCTCGATCAGTGCTGCGGCGATAAACTTGGCCAGGGCGACTTTCACCTTGGCGTTCCCTTTCGGTTCGAACATGCCAAAGTCGTCGGGGAGTTCATAACCTGCGACACCCGTGAGCAGTGCCGATTCGATCGCTGAGGCCATCTCTTCTCGGACAGCTGTGTCGGTGACTTCTTCATACTCCTCGGCGATTTTGTCCATGGCGTTCAACAGAGCTTTCAAGGGCTTCTTCATTTGGCACCTGTGGAGTCGTGGATTCTCATCCGGCGGAGCTTACGTTAACACAGGGAAGCGAAGATGACCACTTTGGCGAGAGTTTTTTGCCTGGGCGGAGTATTTTGCTCTTGGCGAACGGGTCCGGAAGCCTATCTCAAGCAAAAACCTCGATTGTGGTTCTCCACAGCACAGCGAACATCATATCTTTGATGTGCTATTCTCTCATTGAAATTCTGCACACAATACAATTCTCCTCAACAAAGAAAACAGCTTAAAATTGGGAAAATTCTTGACTAGACTGCGAAAATCACTTGCGTGAAGAAGATGTGATGCGTTAATGTCTTCGGAATGAATTCCGCCGATGACCTCCTCTCCCCTCGTCGGCTTGGCTTTTCGAACTGGTAAGGAGTGTCATGACTTTCCGACGTGGAATGATGGCCGCGCTATTCGCGGTCGGGGTGTTGGTCTTTGCCAACATGGGGCGAACTCAAGAGAAAGAAAAAGAGAAAGGCAAAGAAGCCACGACGAGCAAAGTCGATGACGCTAAAGACAAGCTCATCACAGACCTCAAGAAAACGGTCGACGAACTCAAATCCCAGACCGAAAGCCTCAAAAAAGACCTCACTAAAACTACCTCCGAGGCGACCAAAGCCATCGGCATGGCGGGGGAGACGGCCAAATCCGTCGAGGCGATGAAGGCCGCAAGCACGGCCACCCCGAAGATGGACGACATCACCAAAGCCATGACCACGGCCAAGACCGACGCCGAGGCGATGAAGAAAGACATCGACGAGAAACTGAAGGGTCTCTCGGGCCTCTCCGACATCGGCAGCAAAGCTGACAAGGCTCTCGCCAAGTCCGCTGACGGCGACATCTCCAAAGGCGACACCGCCTGGATGCTCGTCTCCTCGGCCTTTGTGATGTTGATGGTGCCAGGCTTGGCCCTCTTCTACGGTGGTATGGTTCGCCGCAAGAACATCCTCGCCACCATGATGCAAAGCATGGCGATGCTCTGCATCATCGGCGTCTTCTGGGTCGCTGTGGGTTACGGCCTCGCCTTCGGGCCTTCGGCCTTCAAGCTGACGGCGTTGGGCGTCGACCAGGGTGGTCTTATCGGTTGGAGTTGGGATCTCTTCTTCCTGAAGGGCATCGCCCACACCGACGTTCTGCCTGGTTACCACATTCCGGTTTATGTCCACGTCATGTTCCAAGGCATGTTCGCGATCATTACCCCGGCCCTCATCAGTGGGGCCATTGCCGAGCGGATTCGCTTCTGGCCATTCGTCATCTTCACCATCCTCTGGATCAGCTTCGTTTACTGCCCGCTCGCTCACATGGTCTGGGCCTTTGACTGGTTCGATCCGGCTGCCGCTTTGGCAAACCGCGGCAAATTGCCAATTGGCTTCCTCGGCAAGATGGGTGCCCTCGACTTCGCTGGCGGCACGGTGGTGCACATCGCGGCGGGGTTCGCGGGGCTTGCGGCCTGCTTGGTGCTCCGTCGCCGGGATGGCTACGGCAAGAGCGTTTTTCACCCGAACAGCATGGTCATCACCCTCCTCGGTGCTGGTCTCTTGTGGATGGGTTGGTTCGGCTTCAACGGTGGTAGTGCCTCGATCAGCGGCGCACAAGCCAGTTCGGCTTTCGCGGCCACACAAGCCGCTGCGGCTGCAGCGGGCCTGTCGTGGATCATCGTCGAGTGGATTCTGAAAGGCAAGCCAACGGCTCTGGGCCTCGCTTCGGGGATCGTCGCTGGCCTCGTCGCCGTGACCCCGGCTTCGGGTTACATCTATGTCTGGGGTGGTGTCGCCATCGGTGCAGCCGCTGGGGTGGTTTGCTACCTCGCTGTGGCCCTCAAAAACATGCTCGGCTACGACGACTCGCTGGATGCCTTCGGCGTCCACGGGGTCGGTGGCTTCCTCGGCGCAGTTCTCACGGGCCTGTTCTGTTACACAGACGTGGCTGGTGCCAACGGCTACTTCGCCATGAAGACCCACGCGGCCCGCATCGAGACGCTGAAATCCAGCGAGCTGGCCACAGCTCTGAAGACCAAGACCGACGAATTCGAGACAGCCAAGAAAGACTTCGCAGCGAAATCCAAAGACTTGAAAGAAGACAGCGACGAGTACAAGACGTTCAAAGCCGAACTGGATAACTTCGAAGCCCTCGCCACCGACGCCTCGGCTGCTGTCGAGAATGGAAAGAAAGAACTGGAGACTTTGCAAGCTCTGGTGGCCAAGGAAGAGAAAGACGGCAAAGGCCCCTTCTCCCAGACCATGATTCAAATCAAAGCCGCGGGTATCTCTGCTGTCCTAGCGACAGTGATCAGTGTGGTGCTGGTGCTACTCACCCAGCTTCTGACCTTCGGAAACTTCACAACCTCGAAGAAAGAAGAAACCACAGGCCTCGACCAAACCGAGCATGGCGAAGCCGGGTTCGACTTCGGCTACGCGGGCGAAACCCTCGTCGGCAGTAGTGAACCGAAGGCTGCGAGCATGCCGAAGAGCAAGTTCCAACGCTTCGATCTGGTCGTCGAGGGCGTCCCAGCCGAAGACATCGTCAAGATTTGGTCAAGCCTGTGCCAGCCAAGCGACAAGGCGGCTCCTGCGGACTTCCTGGCCGTTTACCCAAGTGTCACGACCTTCTCGGGCAACAAGTTCCGTTGCCGAGGTGCTGATGCTCCCGCTGTGGCAAGCCGGCTCGAATCGCTTTTCAAGAAGCTGATCCCTGGCAAGCCGATCAAAGTCGTCCGGCTGTAATCTGCGTACACCTCGAACCGTGGCATGCTCAAGTCATGCCAGGGTTCTGACACCATTCATCATCTACCGAATCCGAGGAACCTGTGAAACTGATTGTTGCGATCATTCGCCCCGAACAACTGGAGCCTGTGCAGCAGGCCCTGAACGAGCGCGATGTCTACCTGATGACTGTGACCGATGTCCGTGGTTGTGGCCGCCAACGGGGCTACACCGAAGTCTACCGTGGCACGTCGGTGCAAGTGAAACTGCTGCCGAAGATCAAGCTCGAAATCGCCGTCAACGATGCCTTCGTGGAAGCCACGATTGAAGCGATCGTCCATGCCGCCCGCACCGGCGACACGGGCAACATCGGCGATGGCAAGATCTTCGTCTTGAACCTCGAAGACTGTGTGCGCATCCGCACCGGCGAACGCGGCAGCGAAGCTATCGGCCCGTAAATCCTGCCGCAAAGGCGCCCTAATCCACACAATCGCGCCACTTTGAGGGCGCGATTTTTGCGCGCTTAGGGAGTGCGCCAAGATGCGCCGTTTGGTTGGGATGTAGGGGTTTTGACGAATGCGCATTGTGCGCCGCGCGTTTTCGTGGGTTTGGTAGGGTTTCGAACGTGCCGAGTGAGCTTGACTAGATTATCTCATCGCATGTACTCTTCGCAACCGGAGCAACCGCGCCGAAAGCTCACCTTTTAGGCGGTTTTCGTGCAGTCTGACTCACGGCAAGCGTTGACCATGGGAAAAGCGCAACATACAGTTGGGCGACTGACCCGCTCCCAGGGAAGGGGCTACGGAAGCTGCGAATCGACGCGGCAAACCTCTGGCTCCGTAGCCCTGCATTCTCTTCCTGCACTCGCCCAAGCCACGCCCGTGGCTCTGGATACCGCAGGTTCCCAACTGGCCCGACAGGATGCGATGGAAAACACAACCACCTTTTGGCGAACCGACCGACCCACGGAAGGCTTCTACGAAACCGCTCTCCCCCAAGACCCCACCCGCCCGATGCGGACGTTCTTGCCTGAGCAGTACCAGACACGCTACGCCTACCCGCTCATGGTGATGTTCCACGGCCTCGGTGGCAACGAAGAACAAGTTCTGCGTCTGGCTCCGCACTTCAGCCGGCGGAACTACATTGCCATCAGCCTGCGTGCTCCCACGCAAATCGGCCGCCGTGCCGATGGCTCACCGGCATGCTGCTGGGACGAGACCGACACCGAGAAGCTCACGGACTTTGTCCTCGCGGCCGTGCAGCAAACCCGCCGCACGTATCACATTCACTCGGAGCGTGTCTACCTCGTCGGGTTGAACGAAGGAGCAGGAGCCGCCTACCGGGCCGCTTTCCAGCTCGCAGACCAAGTCGCTGGGGTCGTCGCCCTCAACGGCAGCGTGCCACGGGTGCAAGGGAAGATTCCGCTCTTCAACCTCGATCACGTTCGCAAGCAACGGGTCTTCATCGGCCAGAGTACCGCGAACCACCCCGAAGCCTACATGGAAGCACTCAAAGACCAGAAGCTCTTCTACGCCGCCGGAGCCGAAGTGAAGTTCGCCCGCTACAAGTCCGAGAGTCGTCTTCCCGCTCTGATGCTGCAAAGCGTCAACAAGTGGATCATCGAGCAAATCAACACGATTCACACTCCCGCCCCTGTCCTCGTCGCTCGCTAAGTCGGCTTTTTTCCGAGGCATAAAACCGCCTCGGAAGAAGGCGGATGTCTCTGAATGCCCAGCTCCGCATCCGCTTTCTTCAGGGTGCATCCAAATTCTCTGGGGCCATTTTCTCTCGAAATCGTCAGGAATCAATCGTAGCATGGGCTTCCAGCCCATGCGTCAAGCGACTGCCACTTCCCATCCGCACGGCCAAGATGGCCGTGCCACCAGAGAATTTGGATGCACCCTTTCTTCAAAGCCGCATCTCCCCTGGCTTGTCAGGTCAAGCGACTTCGGGTAGGTTTGCCTGGGATGTCTTGATATGGGGTTTTTGATATGGCTTTGCCTCTCTCACAGTTTGCGGTACACCTGAGTTCTTCCGACAACATTGCTGTCACGGCCCGGCCGATCCCGCCAGAGACGGACTTGAGCTTCGAAGGGGCCACCGTGCACGTGCCCGCGACGATCAAGATGGGCCACAAGTTTGCCGTGCGGCCGATCAAAGAAGGCGATGCAGTGCTGAAGTTCGGCCAGACCATCGGCTTTGCGGCGCGGAACATCGGTGTCGGCGAGCATGTCCACGTTCACAATGTGAAAGTCGAAAAATTCGAGCGGGACTATGCTTTCTGTGCGGATCTGCCTGCGCCGCTGCCTCCACCTGCGGAATGGCGAACCTTCATGGGCTACGACCGTGGACCGGATCGCGCGGCTCACCAGCGTTACGGCACCCGGAACTACATCGCCATCGTCAGCACCGTGAACTGCTCGGCCTCGACCAGCAAGTACATCGCCGAACGCATCCGCGCCATGAACATCTTGAAGGATTATCCCAACGTCGATGGCATCGTGCCGATCGTCCACAAGCAAGGTTGTGGCCATCAGTACGAAGGGCCAGACCACAAGCAGTTGGAAATGACTCTCGCGGGTTTCGCGAAGCACCCGAACGTCGGGGCTTACATCCTGATTGGCCTCGGCTGTGAGATCGTCCAGGCCGAGCATCTCATTGAGCACCAACAGCTTGGCATGATCCAAGTCGGCAACACCAAGGCGACGAAACAGCCCCCGGTGGTGCTGACGATCCAGGAGTCCGGTGGCATCGGCAAGACCACCGATGCGGGCGTCAAAGCCCTCGTGGATATGCTGCCTCGGGTGAATGACGTGCGTCGGGTCCAACTCCCCGCCAAGCACATCATCCTCGGCACGAACTGCGGCGGCTCGGATGGCAACTCGGGCGTGACCGCGAACCCGGCCCTCGGCGTCGCCTCCGATCGCATCGTCCAACAAGGTGGCACCAGCATCTTGGGCGAGACGCCGGAAATCTACGGTGCCGAGCATGTGCTCACACGTCGGGCTGTCAGTGCCGAAGTGGGCCAGAAGCTCGTCGACCGCATCAAGTGGTGGGAATGGTACACGAGTGTGTTCGGCGCCGAGATCAACAACAACCCGTCGCCAGGCAACAAAGAGGGTGGGCTGACCACGATTTACGAGAAGTCCAACGGGGCCATCGCCAAGGCCGGAAGCACGGCCATGGTCGATGTCGTTCGTTACGCCGAGCCAGTCACGGCCAAGGGTTTCGTCGTCATGGATACCCCCGGTTACGACCCGGTGAGCATGACGGGCATCGTCGCCGGCGGAGCCAACGTCTGTGTCTTCACCACAGGGCGCGGCAGTGTCTACGGTTGCAAGCCAGCACCGTGCATCAAGGTCGCCACCAATACGCCGATGTACGAGCGCATGGTCTCGGATATGGATGTGAACGCTGGGAAGATCCTCGACGGCACCTCCGTCGAAGCCGTCGGCGAAGAGATTTTCAACCTGATCCTCGCCACCGCTAGCGGCCAGAAGACCAAGTCCGAGATCCACGGCGTCGGCGAGGAAGAATTCGCCCCCTGGCAAATCGGCCCGACGCTTTAAGCCAAATGAATGACCATTGTGTCTTCCAATCTCGGTGAGGTGGCGTCACAGAGCCGCCTCGAGCATGACGAACGGTTTTGCCTAGACTCGACTCAACTTACAGCCTTCGCTCCATTGAATGAAAGAAGCCCTCGCTTTTGGCGAGGGCTTCTTGGGTTTTATTGCGGTTGAGGCTTAGTTGCAGCCGCAGCTACCGGTGCGAGCGAACAGGCCACGGAGGCGGCTGAACAGTGGCGTGCCACAGTTTGCAGCGGCTGGTGCAGCGTAGTAGCTAACAGCTGGAGCGGAGACCACGCCAGCACCGAAGCCGGCGTCGCAACCACCGACTGCAGGAGCTGCAGCAGGAACCATGACGGTTTCGGTGTAAGGAACGCTGATGTTTTCGGTGACGGTCTTCTCAACTTGGACTGGGACGTTTTCAACAACCGTGTTGGTGCCGGTCTTGGTCGTTGGGACGCACTTGGTCACGTTGACGTTGATGGTCTTCGTGACTGGGACGTTTTCGACAACCGTGCTCATGCCGGTCTTGGTGGTTGGGACGCACTTGGTCACGTTGACGTTGATGGTCTTGGTGACTGGGACGTTTTCGACAACCGTGTTCATGCCGGTCTTGACCGAAGGAACGCACTTGGTCACGTTGACGTTGATGGTCTTGGTGACGGGAACGTTTTCGACAACCGTGTTCATGCCGGTCTTGACCGAAGGAACGCACTTCACAACGTTGACGCTGATGGTCTTGGTTTCTGGGACCATGCGGGTCACAGCGCGGCTGCCGGTCTTGGTGACAGCGTTGTAGGTGGTGACTGGGGTGGTCACGGTGCGGGCTTCTTGGCTCATGACGGTCTTGGTGACGGTGACGTTTTCGGTCACAGTCGTGGCGACCATGCTAGGAGCAGGAGCTGCACATGCACCGCCGGTGACAACAGCAGGAGCAGCCACAGCGTAGCTGACAACCGAGTTACCAGCGCCGCCGCCGCAGATGCGGCCGAAGAGAGCGCGGATCGGGCCAACGCGAGGTGCACATGGGTCGCAGGTTGCGACTGGGGCACAGACGGCGACAGGAGCTGCACAAGCCACTGGTGCAGGAGCTGCACAAGCGCCACAGCCACCGACGGAACCAGCTGCAGGAGCAGCAACGCCGCAGTCCGAGGAAGCAGCCGCTGGGACCATGATGGTCTTGGTGACTGGAACGACTTCAGTCACGGTGCGTGGAACGCAGACCATCACGGTGCTGGTTTGCATCGTGGTGACTGGCTCATTGACGGTGTAGGTGTAAGGCTCTTGGGTGGTGACAGCCTTGTATTCGGTCACGGTGCGTGGTTCGCTGACAGTCACCATTTCGTTGACGGTGTAGCTGTAAGGAACTTGCTTCGAGACTTGTTGGTATTCGGTCACGGTGCGTGGTTCGCTGACAGTCACCATTTCATTGACGGTGTAGCTGTAAGGAACTTGCTTCGAGACTTGCTTGTACTCGGTGACCATGACTTTCTTGGTCACGGTTTCGGTGCGGTACTTGGTGACAGTCGTTGCAACCATAGCAGGTGCAGCAGCGACAGCGCCACAGCCGTCAACCGTACCAGCAACCACGGTGCCGCCGACAGCGCCACAACCGCCATCGTTCACGGCGACTGCTGCACCACCGCCGCAAGGAGCGGCCACGGCGACTGCCGAGCCACAACCAGCTGCGACAGGAGCAGGAGCTGCAACACAAGCAGCTGCTGCAGGAGCTGCCGTGGCGCAACCGCCACCGAAGCCGCCACGGAACAGTTTGCCGCCGAAAGCCGAAGCTGTGGCAGGAACGCACAACCAGGCTGCAGTGCCGACCAGGGCAGCTGCCAAAACACGTCGCTTCATCGAAGACTCTCCAAGGTGTAGAACACAAAAACAACGGCCGGCTTTCGGAGTTTCCATCCCGTGGGCGACCACAAGAAACAGTGCGAGTGCGGTGCTAAGCTCCCTTGCCTAGATTACCAAGATACCGCATTACCTCGAAAGTTTAGCCGCATCGAGAGAAACGGCAATCATTTCCGACCCAAACTCGCCAAATTTCCTAGTCAGCAAGCAGTAAACTGCAACGATTCTAGGCATCAGGTTGGCTTTCACGGCAAATTTTCTTAAAAATACCCTCAAGTCCGGCGCGAAAATGTCTTGCGCAGACGGCTAAAAATTTTTCCCGAGGATGAAAAATGTCCCTCTCTCGATCCCTGTTCCGCGCGGCTTTGGTCGCCTTCGCGGGCCTCGCCATGGCGTCACAGGTTAACGCCGACGATGAATGGAAACCCCTTTTCAATGGTAAAGACATCGAAGGGTGGGTGGTTCACCCCAAAGCCAACGGTGCCTTCACCGAGATCATCGCCAAAAAAGAGGGTGACAAGAAGGTCGGTTACGACGCCAAACTCAAAGACGGCACTGTGATTCCCATCTGGCAAATCAAGGATGGTCTGCTCATCGGCTCTGGCCCTGCTTCTCACCTGTTCACTGAAAAAGACGATTACACCGACTTCCACTACCGCATCGAAGCCAAGATCAACGATAAAGGCAACTCTGGCCAGTACTTCCGTGCCAAGTTCGAAGGCGGTTTTCCTCCCGGGTACGAAGCCCAGATCAACGCCACCGGCGGTGATCCCGTCAAAACCGGCAGTCTTTACCCAGACAGCCGCACGAAGCTCAAAGACTTCAAGAAAGATATCACCGTGATGAACAAGGCTGCCCACGGGCCAGACGAGTTCTTCACCCAGGAAGTCACAGCCATCGGTAACAAGATCACCATTAAAGTGAACGGCAAACAGACGATCGAATTCACCGATCCGAATTCGAGTCACATGAAAGGCCGCTTTGCCCTCCAAGGCCACGACCCAGGCACGACCGTCACCTTTAAGAAGATCGAGTACAAGGCCATCTCGAAGTAAGGATGAGGCTTGCAAAGCCCTTTGGCATCGATTGTGATCTCGTCTTGATCCTTATGGCTGTCGCACAATGAAACGTAGACTTCACTTGCTGCGACATCCCCCTGTCATCGCGGACTATCACCAACGCTGCTACGGCCAGACGGATGTCCTCCTCGCCGAGGGCTGGACACTGCCCGAGATCGAGAAGCCAGACCTGATTCTGCACTCGGGGTTCGCGCGGACCCGAGTCGTCGCGGAGGCGCTCGCGGCGAACTTTGGCATGTCCTGTCACGTCGATGCACGTCATGCGGAGCGGCACTTCGGCGAGTGGGAAGGTCTCACCTGGGCCGAGATTTATGAGGCTTCCGGCGATGCGATGATGAACATGATCCATCAACCCGATACCTGGCGAACCCCGGGTGGCGAAACGACCTTCGAAGTTCGTGATCGGCTGTTGGCGTGGTATGCCGAGTTGCCCGAAGTGCCGGTGATCTTGGCGGTGACGCATGGCGGCGCGATTGCCTCGCTTCTGGGTGCCCTCCGAGAACGGCCTGTCAGCGAGTGGGTGGCCATGATCCCCAAATGGGGCGAATTGACAACATGGGAGGATGAGCGATGATCCCCGATTGGCAACTTCCCCCTGGTGTTGATCGTGGCTTATGGGATTACCTCCATAGTGAAGAGATGGTCTCCGGTTACGATGCCCAAATGAGAGCCTCAGCCCTCGCGGCGGCAGACATCCGCTACTGCGAAACTTGGCTCACACCTCCTGGAAAGATCGTGGATCTCGGCTGCGGTACCGGACGACTCGCGATTCACATGGCGAGCCTCGGGCATCAGGCCACGGGGGTGGATCTCTCGCCCGAGATGCTCGCCCAGGCCGGGCGAAACAGCACCGCAGCAAGAGTGAACGTCACCTGGCAAACGGGGAACTTGGTGGCGTTGACGGAGATTCCGGACGCGAGCTTCGATCATGCCGCGAGCTTGTTTAGCACCTTGGGGATGATCCGCGGCACGGAGAACCGTGGGCGCGCGATGCGGGAAGTGCATCGCATTTTGAAGCCCGGTGGCCGCTTCGTGTGGCATGTCCATAACCGCTATTTCGCGGGCCTGGGTTGGCGTGAAACCCTGGGCCAGACCTGGAAGACGATCACGGGCCACGCCCAAGCGGGCGAGGTCACAAGCCGACAAGCCTACGCTGGCGCCGCTCTCACTCTGCATCACTTCACCAGTCAAAGTGCCAGGATACTGCTGGTTTCCTGCGGGTTTCGCATTCTGGACATCCAAGCCATCACCGTGACCGGTGAACTTCGACCTGCCCGCGCCGGCTGGGATCGCGGAGCTTACGGTTACTTGATCGCCTCTGAGCGGCTCACCTGACCGGTGCTGCCATTGAGAATGAGTCGTTCGCCGGTCTTGAACATCGTCGTCGCATCCGGGATTTGGCCGACGGCTGGTAAGCCCAACTCGCGGGCCACGATCGCCCCGTGGCTCAGTACCCCACCCACGGCAAAGAGCATGCCCGCCGCGCGTGTCATCAGCGGTAGCCAGGCTGTGTCCGGGTGTTCGACCACGAGGATGAACCCCGGTGACGGTGGGATGTCACTCGTGGACTTGGGGACGAAGGCCAGCCCTTCGGCAAACCCCGGGCTGACCGCCGTGCCGCGGATCACGGTGCCCTCGGGCATCTGGGGTGGCAGGCCAAGTTGGTCGTAGGTCTCAAGGAAGAGTACCGTGGGCACATACATCGTGCGGAACGCCTGCCACTGGCGGAAGGGCGAATGGACGCTCACTGTTGATTTGCCACGAGGTTCACCGGCAGGTTTGAACCCTTCTCCCCTTGCGGGAGAAGGTGGATTTGGAAACCCCGCTTTAGGGGTTTCCAAAGACGGATGAGGGGCGGACGCTTCATGGGAAAAGACACTTTCCCCATGAAGCGCCGACCCCTCACCCCCTCCCCTCTCCCGCAAGGGGAGAGGGGTGCTAGTCGTTGGGGAATCCGCGAGTTTCTTGACGACAAAGTCTCCGGTTTGGTCTCGAAGATACCCCTCGATCTCATCCAATCTCATCCAGCGAATCTCGCCGTGAAGTCTCATTTTCGCGCCGAGCAGTTTGATGGCCTTGTGCATCACGGCGAGTCCCCGAGCGAGGTCGTTCTTGGCGACTTCGCGCAGGGCAAGCCAGCCGCGGCAAGACTCGATTGCGATTCGGATGGCCCGATGCTTCGCTTCCGGGATTTTGTAACGCTCGGCAATCGGCTGAAATCGATCGTTCAGAGACTTCTCGTTGATGGTTTTCAACCGCGCAGCAAGGTCACTGAAGTCGTCGGTGGCGGAGATTTGTGGTTTGGGCAACCGGTTGGGGTCGTCACGCCAGCGGGGCTGCATGAGGTCGTATTCGTTCGGCCCACGGTGGCCGAATAGAAGCAGGAATTGCTCGCGTGTCATCCGGCCATCGGCGAGTTGGCGCATGGCTCCGGTGAGGTCGGCTTCCGGCGGAACGGTGAGGCCCGAGGTCAGTTCCGCGAGTGTCATCGCCATGTCATCGCCGACGTGTTCTTTGAGCAATCCCATGAGCTTGGCTTGGGCTTGCTGGGCAAAGACGGCTGGTTTCAGGCTGTCTCGGGCGAAGTCGCGGAAGGTCTTTTCAGCCCAGGTTTGGAGCAGTTCGAAGAGCGTCTTGCCTGAGTGCTGGCTCCAGTCTTCAGCGAGCGCGGCGTCCGCTTCTCGGCGGAATTTGGGCGCGACGATGTTGCGGTATCGTTCTGCAAAAGTGGCCATCTGCTGTTGCGTGCTCTTGGTGAGCCAATAGAGCCGCCAGGCCGTGCGGGGTAAACTGAGCCAGCCCCAGAAGCCGAGCTTGCTGGGGTCCAGGACGGGTTGAATGGCGTCCGGGGTGGGCATCGCTTCGCGGTATTTTTCGATCGGGTAAACCAGTGGCGAATTCCGGAACATCATCCCTGTTAGCGTCAGTAGGTCCGCGCGCACCCGCCCAGCTACGAGTGAGTATGGGCTGCCAAACGACTCGGGCGAGCCGCCCAGGTCTCGGGAGAGTCGCCCCAAGCCGCCTTCGAAATTCAGCAACTGTTTCCACAAATCCCAGACGAGCGGTGTTGGCATCGGCAGCTCGGCTGCGAGCGAATCCGCCGCCCACACGCCACGATCACGGTGTCCGCTGATCCACGCGATTTCCTGCTGGCGAATCCCTTCGATCTCCTGCGCGTTCGGCGTCGTCACGGGTCGAGATTGCAGAATCCAGACTGTGCCATCGTGATACGCCCACTCGATGTCTTGCGGCTGGCCGAAGTGCGTTTCGATGCGCTGCCCCAGGTCATCGAGTGTCGTGGCCCAAGCGGGTTCGGCAGGAGGTGAGCCACGCTTCCACGAGTGACACTCGGGGACAAAAGTCTCGGCGGTCATCCGTTCCGGGTTATCCAGCGACTGGGTGAAGAGCACGCCAATCGTACCAGGGACCATTCGCTGGATGATCACGCACATCGGTTCTGGCGGAGGGGGCAAATCGACTCCGTACCAGTATTCCCGGGCTTTCTCAGAGTTCGTGTCGATTCGGCAGGTTTGCAAGGCGGCTTTGACCGCGTCGATACCAATCACGTTGAGCACCGTCGTCTGCATTCCGGCGAAGCTCCAGATGTCGCCATCTTCCTCGACCGCACTCGACCGGACCGCCACCGCTCCGCCGAGTTTGGCGTAAGCCGCTTCCACCTCAGCATCACTGGCCTCGGGCCAAACGACGAAACCTTCAGGCACCGGGAACCCCGCTTGGATCAACCGGACCAAGCCACGGGCTTTGCCGCCGATCCTCGCGGGAGCATCGTCGAATTCGTGGAGCCAACGAACGGTGTCGCTCATCGCCCTGCCTCGGCGAGGATCGCTTGGCGAAGATCTTGAAGCACGTTTTCCACCGGGAGCATCTCCAAGCCATGCGTGGCCCAAGTCGTCGCGGCATCACGTAACAGCCGCTCGGCCTCGCTGACTTTGGGAACCGGTTTCGTGGCCGTGGGCTTGGTTGATTTGACCGCTTCGCCCGCCCGGGGTTTCGGGCTGCCATCGAGTGCTAAGTTGCAGAGGCGATCGGCTTCCCGATTCGCTTCGCGCGGGACGTGTAACAGCGTCACGCTCTCAAAGTTCGCGCGTAGCTTTTTGGCTTCGGCGTACAAGTCTTGCAAATCAGCACTCTTGACTTTGTAAACTCCCTTCATCTGCTTCACCATCAACTCGCTATCGGAGTAGATACGCAGCGAGGTGAGGCCGAGCAGTTGAGCGAGTTCGAGGGCACGAATGAGGGCGGTATATTCAGCCACGTTGTTCGTCGCGGTGCCGATCTTATCGCACTCCTCGACGACTGGTTCGCCTGGCCGCTCCAGGTACACAGCATAGGATGCAGGCCCGGGGTTGCCCCGCGAGCCGCCGTCAATGTGAATGGTGGCCATCATAAAAATCGTCTTCCCGAATGCGTTCACGAATGCCGAATTCTACGCGAGAACTGGTCATGAACAACCGCTGGCTCCTCCTGGAAACCACGGCCCGCAGTGGTTGGGTGGCCTTGGCTGATGGGGGAGCCATCCTGCGGACACTCCCCCTCGACCCGACTCGCCGGCACAACCGTGATCTCGCCCCGACGGTCGAGAGTTTACTCCGTGACGCGGGCTGGCTGCCAAGTCAGTTGGCGGGGGTGATGGTCTCGGTTGGCCCGGGGAGTTTCACAGGGTTACGAGTCGGCTTGATCTCCGCGAAGATGTTGGCGTATGCCGTGGGCTGTGAGTTGATCGCTGTGCCGACGTTTGCCGCCATTGCGGCACGAGCCGGGCGGGATGTCCACGTCATTTCCGATGGTTTACAAGGCGCTGTCTACTGCCAGCACTTCGGTGAGGTGGTTAGCGAGCTTCGCATCCGCCCCTTCGCGGACTGGGCCAGCGAGCTTGCCCCCGGCAGCATCGTGACCGGCCCTGGGTTGACGCTGTTCGAAACCAAGCTACCGAGTCACGTGACCGCGTTGCCAGAAGAGTTGCGGATGCCGGACCCCGAGAGTCTCTGGCGAGCCGGCCACCTGCTCACCCCCGTGACTCGCGCCGAACTCATGGCCCTGGAACCGCTTTACCTTCGCCCCAGCTCCGCCGAAGAGCAAGCCGCCCGCAAAGCTCAGGCGGCTGTCGGCGAGGCCTCCGGACTCCAACCGAAACCGTGAGGCGTTTTTCGTTGTCATCGTGTCGCGCGGTCCTTATATTCGTGGACTACCTCTGCATGGAGTTGCAATGTCTACCACGCCTACCGCCACCTCGGGCGGACTGAAACTCAAGCTCTGTTTGATGATGTTCCTCCAATTCCTGATCTGGGGAGCTTGGTTCGAACTGGGTTTCGACTACGTCAAAAGTCTTGGCTTCGAAGCCTCTTGGATGAACGGGCTTGTCTTCGGTGCCTTCAACATCGGGGCACTCGTCGCGCTCTTCTTCAGTACCCAATTCGCAGACCGGAACTTTGCGGCTCAAAAATTCCTCGCCTTCAGCCATCTCATCGGGGGGCTGGCCATCCTCGGGCTGTTTTTCCTGCACCCTGCACCGGGCGAGAAAGGGAGCTTTTGGCCTTTCTTCGCGCTCATGCTTTTGCACTCGCTCTTTTACGTTCCCACGATTTCGATCACGAACTCGATTGCTTTTGCCTCGATGAAGAATCCCGAAAATGAATTTGGGCCGATCCGCCTCTGGGGGACCATCGGCTGGATCGTCGCTTCATGGCCTTTCATCTTCATCCTCGTGGACTGGGCCAGTGTTCCATCCATGACCGACGCCGGCGGCTTCGTGGGCTGGTTGGGTAAGGTTTTTGGAACTCCTTTGAAAGGAACCGCTCTGTTCAAGGGGCAGAGCTACATCTTCTTGGTGGCCGGCCTCGCCTCCCTGGCTCTGGCGGCCTTTAGTTTAACCTTGCCACACACACCACCGAAACCTGCTGCGGAAGGCGACGATGCTTTCGCCTGGCTCAAGGCCTTCAAAGTGTTGGCTTCCAAGCCGTTTTTGGTTGTACTCTTCGTTGTGACCTTCATTGATGCTGCCGTTCACCAGAGCTTCTTCTTCTGGACTTTCGGTTATCTGATCACTCCGGAAGTGGGCATCGCGCCAAACTGGGCCGGGCCAGTCATGAAGATCGGCCAGATCGCAGAAATCCTGACGATGCTCGTCCTGGGTTACGTCCTCAAGACCCTCGGCTGGCGGACGACCATGATCATCGGTGTGCTTGGCCATTCAGCACGCTTTGCTGTGTTTGCATTCTTGCCAGATCAAACCGCCGTGATCCTCATCAACGTGCTTCACGGTGTCTGTTATGCCTTCTTCTTCGCCACTGTGTACATCTTCGTGGATAAAGTTTTCCCGAAAGACATTCGCAGCAGTGCTCAAGGGCTGTTTAACGTGCTGATCCTTGGCATCGCTCCTTTCGTGGCGAACTTCGCCTGCGAAGAACTGCGGGCCACCTACACCGTCGATGGGAAGCTCAACTACCCGGCAGTCTTCCAGTATTCGATGGGCGCGGGCGTTGTTGGTGCGGTGCTCCTCATGCTCTTCTTCCACCCGCCGAAAGACGACAAGGCAACAAGTTGATGTGAAGTGGATTCGACCTCGCCGAGTTTCGTTAAACTCGGCAGTTTGTAACGGTCGAATGATGTGATGTGAGATACTCGCTGCTGTTGCTGTTGGGCTTGCCGTTCCTTGTGGGGTGTGCGGAGGGGCGACTCTTTCGCTCCCTGGCCACGACAACCGGGGTCACGGCTCCGACGGAAGTGCCTGCTTATCGGCTCGGTTGTGGGGACGTGCTCGAAGTCAAGTTCCGCGAAAACCCGACCCTCGATTGTGCTGTCAGTGTCGGCTTGGATGGAGCCTTGCCGTTCCACGCGACTCGGCGTGCCGTGGTGGCAGGCAAGACCCTCGAAGAAGCGCACACGGCGATTGCCCTGGCCGCGGGTTCCGAGCCAGAGAGTGTCAAAGTCAGCATTCTCGACCATCGTGCTTCGCGGCTCTACCTCGTTGGCCCCGAGGCCAAACGACATCGCGTGTTGGCTTATCAAGGCCCCGAAAAAGTCATGGATTTCCTCTGGCGCTCCGGGGCCATGAAGCCGGGCAGCACCGAGATTCGGGATGTCCAGGTCGTGCGGCCCAA
This sequence comes from Fimbriiglobus sp., assembly GCA_051659845.1. Classification (GTDB taxonomy): domain Bacteria; phylum Planctomycetota; class Planctomycetia; order Gemmatales; family Gemmataceae; genus Fimbriiglobus. Next base: position 122,367 of record JBOFPH010000008.1, read on the forward strand.
CATTGCAGCGGGTGGGAAACCCGAATCGCTCCACATCGATGTCGCGGGGATTGTGCTCCACCAAGACGACGCCACCAACATTTTGCTCATGCCGTCCGATCAAATCGTCGTGGGCGAAACCCGGCGATCAAGCTTCTCCCGGCTTCTCCCCGACTGGCTGAAACCCCTCTACCGTCGCCTCTACGGTTTGCTGCCACCCGACGTCTTTGGCAAATGGTAAGTTTGTAAAACTTGCCAGGTAAAGATTGCAACGGGACCGGTAGTTCTTGCGTCACGAAAGTCGCCACCTCCAAAAATCGCTTGTTTTGAGCACTTCCGCTAAAAATCCTTGTTTGGCACGCAGGCTGCATAAGGGAATATCGTCACCCTGAACTTCCCCCCAAAAAAAGCCAGGGACGACAAACAACTTCCCAGCCAGCAATTCCCCCCGCTGGTTGGGATTGAACCTGAGCCAAGGCCACGAGAAGACCCCCTCTCAACTCCTTGGTTCAACAATCTTCCCCCTCCCAGCCCCCCTGGGAACATACCGCAAACCGAAGACCATTCCCCCGGTCTTCGGTTTGCTCGTTTGTGGGTCGCGTTCGGTGCGAAGTCCGGTTTTGAAAGAAAAGACAACGACTCACGCGCAATTCACCGACTTCACTTGCGGTTCTAGCGTGAAGTGCTTGGTATTGGTCACAGCAATCGGTAGCCTGCTTGGAACCAAGCTCCTTTTCGAGTGATTGCACATGAGCACGACGACGACTTCCCCACTCTTGGCTTCGAAGCCTTGGGGCAAGCGAATGATGATGGCTGTTCGCCGGTTGCACCTGTACTTGGGTCTGTTCCTGTTTCCGTGGGCGGTACTCTACGGAGTCACGGCGTTTCTCTTCAACCACCCCACCGTCTGGAGCGATACGCCGACTCAGTCGTTCGGTCCGCAGGATCTGCGCGGGACGCCACTCGAAGCGGCACCATCGCCGCAAGCGATTGCGGAGCAAGTCTTGGCGAAACTCAACGAAATGCAGAAACCCAGCACCCCCTACACCCAAGCTGGCCCGGCGAAGTTCGGCGGGCGTGATTTTGCCTTTGCCACGATCCAGGCTCCCGGCCAGACGGTCAGCCTGCTTCTGGACTTCAAGACATCCACGGGGACGCTGCGATCTGGTCCCGTCCGGGAGAAGAAAGAGGCGGAAAAAGCCCCGTTCGCCGTGGGGAGCCAATCCGCTCAACCCAAAGGCCGCAACGGTCGACCACGCAACGACGCACCACAAGAGACCCTCACCCTGGACAACTCTTTGGCTGAGCAGATGAAGCAGTCGATCCCGACGGTCTTGGAGCGAACCGGTTTCCCGAAGGGCGAGGTGACCGTCACGTCGACGCCTGATGTCATCTTCCCGATCGAAGCCAATGGCCGCATTTGGACAGCCCAATTCAACCCATTGACCGGCTCCATCAGTGGGGTGGCCGCGGATGTGAAACCAGAAAGTGATCTGAGTTGGCGTCGATTCTTGCTTCGGTTACATACCGCCCACGGCTACCCCGGCGAAGCGAATGGCCGGTGGTTCTGGGCCGTGATCGTCGATGCGATGGCGTTTACCATGTGCTTCTGGGGTCTCAGTGGCCTTGTGATGTGGTGGCAACTCAAAGCCACGCGCAAGCTCGGTGCCATCATCCTGATCGTCAGTGCGTTGACTGCGACCCTGCTCGCGCTCGCCATGCACAACGCCTTGACGGCTTAAAGACTCACAGAAGCGTGGCCAGCATCGCCATCAGGAGCAGCAGGGCGGGGGCGTTGATGGCGATGGCGAGTAGCAGCTTGAAGCGGTGCGAGTCGCGGATCGGTTCGGAAGCGAAGGAGGCTTCGCAGAGGAGCACGGTGGCGAAGAAGGAAACGGGGCAGATCGCCACACCGATCATCGCCGTGAGCGCGGCCCGTTCGATCAGTTGCTCGCGGGCATTGAGCGGCGCGCTGGGTGGCGGCTCAACGGCGGGTTCTGATGAGGTTTCGGCCTCGGGTTCCGGTTCGCTCGTTTGCCAGTCTTCGTCCGTGATTTCGATCTCTTCGCCGAGCACTGCGATCGCTTGGTCCAAATCCTTCCGAGCGACCTTTAACTTTATCCCTGCGACGGCATTACCGATGTGCCAGAGGTTGCCGACGATGTGCTCATCTTCGATCACGCAGCGAATCTCAGCCGCTTCGAGCTTCCCCCGAGCAATGTAGGCCTCGGAGAGCGTTCCGTAACTCGCGAGCATGACGAGGTCAGTTTCCATCTGGACTCCTCAAGGTGAATTCCACCGACAACGAACATCGACGAAGCGAGTTCACGGGATTTGGGAGAGTTTGGTCTCGACGGTTTCACGGCGTTGGTTTTGGCGGCCTTGGTGGGTGCCTTCGTAGAGGATCAAGGCACGCTTCCAGGCGATGCGGGCCGCGTCGTACTCCTTCAAGCGGAAGTGGACATCCCCCGCGTGGTCCCAGACGACGGCATCGTTCGCAGAGTCGCTGGCTTGGCGAGCTTTCTCGAAGACGGTCTTGGCTTCTTGCAGCTTGCCACGGCGGAAGAGTACCCAGCCAAGCGAATCGAGGTAAGTGCCGCGGGCGGTTTCGGCTTTGCCAGCCCGGCGTTGCTCATACTCATCTTCCTCGACCGCCCGGCGGAGCATGTCTTCGGCTTCTTCCAGACGGCGACCTTGGTCCGCGAGGTTGTAGGCAAAGTTATTCAGCACGAGCACATCGTCGGGGTCCGCGTCGAGGAGGTTTTCGAAGATGGCATCGGCTCGGGCGAAGTTGCGTTTGGCGTTGTGGGCCTCGGCCTGGCGGAGCTTGGCTTGGCGGAGTAGCCCAGTTTCGGGGTTCGAGGCGATGATCTTCTCGATGATCTGCAAGGCATCATCGGGGCGATCCAGGAGAATTTGAAAATGGGCACGTTCTAGCTGGATGGACAGCGGCGAGTTGGTGTCATTCTCGGCGATGACCAAGGCCCCGAGCGCTTCAGGCCCGCGACCGAGTTCGAGCAGTGGTAACGCCCGGTAATATGACCAGACGATGAAGCGGTTCCCTGGCTGGCGATTCTGTTTCAAGAACGCGCGCTCACAGACTCCGAGTGCTTCGGTCCATTTACGATGTTGGGTGTAGTGGAAGTAGAGGGCCTTTTCCGCGTCTTCGCTGTTGGTCCGGGTCACGCGCTCTTTGAGCGTCGCTTCGACGAGATCCGTTCGGCCAGCTCGTTCGCAAAAGAACTCGAGTAGCTCGCTGAGTTCCTCGTGGAGGTCGGTGGTCTTGGACCACCAAGTGAGAAATTCGGCTTTCAACTTGGTCACTTTCAACGCCTCGACGAAGGCTCGGTAGCGGTCCACGGCTTGGCCTTGGCGGGTGTCGAGGGGGCCGTGCGCGGCCTTCGCGGCTTGGTCAAGGTTCTGCAACAGAGCCACGAACTTGTTCCCATCGAGCAGCGCCTGGGCCATGACCTGGTAGAACGCCGTCTCCGTGGTCTCGTTGCTCATCGCTTCGAACTGGCGGAGTGCTTGCTCGGGGTTGGTCTGCATCATCTCGGCGAGGATCACCCATTCGAGCGGCTTCGGCGTGTCGTCGCCTTTTCGCAGTCGCTGCAACGCCGCCAAAGTATCCCGGCTGTTGCCGAGCTGGTTGAGGACCAAGGCGTAGCGTTGAAAGTGCTCCAGAGTCTGGCCATATTTCGGGAGCCAGCGTTCGAGGAGCGGGCGGGCTTTCGCATACTCTTTTTGAGCGACCAAGATGCCAGCATGTTGCCAATCCTGGGCGAGTGGGATGCCTTGCTGGAAGGCTTTCTCGGCCCCGGCGTAGTCCTGCAATTGCACGAGCGCTTCGCCCAGTTGATCATGTCGGCGAGCCAGTTGCCTCGCGTAAGCGGCTTCGTTTTCGAGCTTATTGCCTCCCAGGAGTTCGGCTTTGTTCGAAGCGAGAGTCTCCAGAATGCCACGGGCGGCCTCGGCCTGGGACTTGGGGTCTTTCGCGGCCTTCGCAGCGGTGAACGCATCCTCGTACAGCGAAAGCCGACGGCGTGGGCTGCACTCCGGTCGCTTGGCGGTGGTGAGGAAGACCTGAGCGGCTTCGGCTGAGTTTCTCCCGTCGTGGTAAAGCTGGCCGAGGGTGTGAGCCGTGGCAATGTCTTCGGGGGCTTTCACGAGGATCGCCTTGGCCAAGCGAATGGCCGTTGCATTCCGGCCGAACTTGATCGAGATCGCCAACTGCTCACGCATCAGCTCCACAGAGTTCGGTTCGAGCTTCGCGGCTTGGCGGAACTCCGCGAGGGCGGTGGCGGGGCGATTTTGCCGAGCGTGGTAGACGCCTAAACCGAAACGGGTGAGCGCTTCGGAGTGGTGGTCCGAAGACGGGACGGCACTGGCGAGCGTGAGGATGACAAAAAGACCCATGAACACTGCCTCTTTTCGGTTGTTTTCATTTTACCCGTCGGCTCTCATAACTGAAAGCCCGAGTCACTTTCTCTGTTGTTCAGCGTGCCATCGGCTACACTGGCACATGGGAGTAAAGGAACCATGGCAGACGATTCACTTGAGGCGGCTCTCCGCCCGTTGATAGCCCGAATTCAGGCTTACCTTGTCAGTCAACCGGAGTTGTTGGCCGAAGCGCAAGTCGCGGCGGAGGCATTCGCCGTGTGGGCGAAAACGGCCCGAAGCACTCCGGCACCGAGCGCCCCGACAGCACCGACTCAGCCAACACCGCCGACTTCGGCCCCAGAACTACGGGAAGAAACGATCTCGGTGGTGCAGGTGTTGCCACCTGTGCCAAGGCAGGACGTCGTCTCCATCCCGGCGAACTTCGATATCCCGATTCTGCCAAAATTTGATAGCATCCCTGTCCTGAAAGCGACAGCCGAGAAAGCCTACACCCCCGCGACGAGTTCGCTCGCGGAGATCGCGGCTCGCTGTCGCTTGAAAGCTCAAGTGAGCCGAGCCTTCGCCGATGCTGCCGAACTGGACTCGGGTATCGCCGAGCATGATCGCACTGTCTGGCTTCGCCAAGCCCAGGAGATGCGAGATTGCTACCTTTGGATGCTCTACCTGAAGCCGTTACCACCAGGACTTTGGAACAACCTCGCCTCGGCATATGACTGTGCGGCGGAAGCCGCCGACCTACTCGGCAAACTCGAACCCGACACGGACCCCGAGCAGCTCAAAACCCTCTTGCAGCTCATGGCCGAGGGCCAAGCGGTGCTTTACGCCGCCGTCGAGGGGATGGACTTCGGCACCAAAGACTACGACCAAATCGGCCTCTTCAAATGGATCCAGGATCGCCGCGAAGCCGAAGACATCTTCATTCCACGCTTCCTGAAAAGCTCCGATCGTGCGGACCCTGCCACCGCACCTGATGTGTTGAAACGGCTCCGCGAAGCCCGCACCGTCAGCCGACCCAAAGACTCGAAAAAAGAGGTCAAGAAGGCTCTCGGCAACCTGAAATACAAGTTGAAACCCCTGCAAACGGACCCCCTCGGCGAGACGGTCGATTGGCCCGGTGTCGTTGCGATGGTGGATCGCTTGATCCTCGAACTCCGCGTCCCCGCGAACCACATTGAGTTGCGTGAGTGCCTGATCCCGGCTCAGCAGGTGATCCCGGAAGAGCACATCACCCCACCGCTTCAGGCGGCGCTAGAAGAAGTGGATCGCTACCTGGAAGTCGTCGCCAAGCGAGAGTTAGAGGAAGAATCCCGAGACCATGAACCGGTCTACAACTCGGAGGTCCTGAAAGTCCGTGAGCACCTTCATGGAACGGAACTCGTCTTCATCGGCGGCGACGCCCGGCCGCACAGTGCCGATTCCGTCATCGCGGCGTTTGGCCTCTCGGACTTGAACTGGATCGCGGTCCCTCGGCACTCGTCGACGAGCATTTTCGAATCGCCGATTGCTCGTCAGGAAGTTCGGGTCGTCGTCGTGGCCACGCGATGGAGTAGCCACTCGTATCAGGACGTCCGCGATTTCTGCGTCAAGTATGGCAAGCTCTTCATCAAACTCCCCGCCGGTTACCACCCCAACCAACTGGCCCACGCCATCCTCACCCAAGCCGGCCAACGCCTGGCGACGTGAAACAACCAACCTGCTTTCATGTCTGCAGTTCATCGCAGTGGTGAAGCGTAAATTATATGGGAACCACAGATGCGATAGACTCTTCAGATACTACAAGATATAAAAAGAATTCTTAGGACGTCCTGATTTTGAATTTTCAAAAGAAGCGCAATTTTCCCCAAATCGCGCTTGCGTTCCCCAAATATTGGGTTATAGTCGTGAGTGTAGTGGGGCTTGGCACCTCACTCTGACCCTGCCCGAATCTTCAAACAAAGCGCACCGAGGGTGGCCGATGACAGCAGAGAGATCTGAACTGTTCCCAATAACCCTCGGCGAGAATGTCATCCAATCGCCAAAGGATCTCGCAGACCTCATAGCAGCCGAATCGGACAAGCAAGTATCCGATAGGGCCCCTAAGAGTCTAAATGATGCTGAGGATTTTCGAATGGCTTGCGATGGCTTGAACTATTGGCGGATCCATATGCGTTTCTTGGAAGATCATAACGGGAAGGAGTCTGTCGAGATGCGTTCGGTGTTTCGGCAACTTCAGAATGAACTTGTTCTGAAGAGAAACTATCTCGATGATGATTTTCGATCTGTATTAGTTGCGACACAAGATAGAGCTAGGTTGCCATATGGAACTACTTCCTTGATGGTAGCCTACCAGCGAACTTTGAAGAAACCGATCAGGTTAACTCAGCCCGAATTTGTATTTGCGGAGTTGCCGGCCATCATTGCAGGAATCGCTTACGAGTTAAGTTTGCTTGGTAAAGAAGGTGAGCCGATATTACTACCTGTGGATGCTGTTCGGGACTTGCTGAAGCAAAGGAAGATTGTTGTAAGCGGAGCAATAAATCGCCTTATTGAATCGGGTATTTTGGTAGATACAGGGAAAAAATATCGTACTGGACATGCAAGAGAATTCAAATTTGCGGGGAAGTTGAACGTGAATTTTGAGTTTTCAACAGACATATCGGCTAGTGCCGAATCGAAAAAGTAGGCTAGACACCCCCCGTTTGTATAGGGGGGTATCTAACCTAACCTTAGCACGGTCTACCTTACTCTGCCCTTTTGTATGGGGGTGAGTTTGGTAGCCCGTGTTCCCTTTTTGCATCTTATCGACTTTTGGCTTGTCGTACAGACTGTTTGCTGGTGGCGGGTTTGGCTGTTTCAGCCGATTGCATCCCAGCACGTTGACTCCGAAACTTGGGCAACACCGTGCCAAAGCATTGTCGGGGTGGGTATAATGACCTCATTCCCCTGACGATGGACCTCCTGTTTCGGAATAATCATGGATTCCTCGCTCTATGTCGCCTCGCCTCCGATTCGTCTGCCCGAAACGGCACCGACCCCACCTGTGGGAAACTCCGAGACTCTGGCCGTCCTGCGACAAGTCCTGGAAGTGCAACGAGAACAGCTCAACCTGATGCGTGCCCAGCAAGCAGCCAACGATAATATGGCTCGCTGGAAGGCCTTTTTGGCCCGCTGGCAAGACGAGTTCCCACGTGTCGGCACGTCCTGCAAGGAAGTGCTCCCAATGATCGAGCGCTGCTACCTCACCTTGATCCAAGAGTTCACCGACCGCGTCCGCGAAGAAGACACGGACCTCGATAGCGAATTCGTGCTTTCTGAATTCCTCGATCGCTACGGCGTCAAAATCAGCCAACTGGGGAACCTGCTTGGTCAGCTTGGCCCGATCGCCGATGCCACCCCCCACGACCCGCACGCGAACTAACGCTCCCACTCCCATCGAATTTGGCTTTTACGCATGGAACTCCCAGCCGCGGACCTGCAACAGATCCGCGATCTCTATTACCGTGGTCTTTACCGTCAGGCCCTGACGGCGGCGGAACCCTTCGGCCCCCTACGGACATGGTCCGGAGCGGCCGCACGGCTCCTCGCCGGGCGACTCGCCATTCAGGTTGGCGCACCCCAGATGGGGCATCAGCTCCATATCGCTGCGTACCGAGAGTTCCCCGCGAACCTCGAAGCCATCTACTACCACACCCGCTATCGCCTCGAGAAATTCGGCCCACTCTCGGCGATCCGCTTCATGCGTCAGCACGAGGATTGGTCCGACGCACCCCCCGGGTTGCGCGCCGACTGGCTCGCGGTGCAGGCCCTCATTTACGCTCGCATCGGTGACCTTGACCGTGCCGAGAAAGCCCTCGCCCAAGCCGAAGCGGGGGCGGTCGATCGCGCTTGGATCTTCGTGGAGCGGGCCACGGTTCTCGAAGTGCTCGATCGCCACACCGAAGCGATGGACTCGGCCCGACGCGCGCTCGAAATCCAGCCGTGGTTCCGGCCTGCGGTGCAGGCGGTTGCCCACTTGCTGCACCACTCGGGCCAGGTTGGCGAAGCGATTGAGTTTCTGAAGCAAGCCGATCAGCACTTGGAAGCGAGTGTCGTTTCGGCGATGCTCGTGAGCTTCTATCTCGAAGAAAACCAGTACGCCGAAGTGACGAAGTACCTGGATCGGTACGAACTTCTGTCGCCGCTGATGGAGAAAGACGTCCGCAAGTGGCTGGACGCGCGCCGCTCCGATGTGGCATATGTGAACAACGACCGGGCCGCGGTCATTCACCATGCCAAGGCAATCGGGGATGATTTTTACCTTCGCTTCGCCGAGCAACTGGCCGCCGTCCCTGCTGACGTGCAGCCGTACGTCGATCGCCGCAAAATCCTCGACCTGGACCTCAACTACACGGGTGATGCTCCCTCCGCCCAGGAATGGCTGTGCCGCTATTGGAAGCAACCGAAGCTCGAGGAAACTGAATATCAACTGCCGACCGATGGCCTGCCGGATGCCATCGAACGCCGACGCTTCGACGAGGCCGATTGGCTCACCCGTGAGTTCACCATCAGCGAGGAGACTGCCTGGGAGCTGACTTCGCGTGGCGTGCCGTACTTGTTGACACTCGTGGAAACGGGCTACGGCCAAGAACGCATCGTCTTCGGGGCGGACCAAACACGCGGTACGCTCTTCTTCGCCGAAGGTAGCGAACGTCGGCCCGTCGAAGCACCGATCTCGATGCTCAAGGAGCGTTACCCCGCCACGGGGCCACGGGCACTCGTAGCACTTCCGAAAGCCGAAGCCGCGAAGCTCGATGGCATCACCTTCCCCGATGGCGCCGAGTACGACGCCCTCAACCGCATTCAGTTGTCCCTCGCCGATCGTCGATACACGGAAGCTCGCAAGCTGCTCGCGGAAATGGGTGAAGCCTTCCCCGGCCACAGGTTGACGCACTACGCTGAACTCGCCTGGAGCCGCGCGACCCAGCACCCCGTCTGGCAGTTGGAAGCCTGCGAAGCCCTGCTCAGCAAGTTCCCCAAAGACTCGACCCTCATCCTTTCGCGGGCCTCAGCCTTCCGGGATTTGGGCCGCATGACCGACCGCCGGGATGTGCTCAGCATTGCCTACGAAGAGGGCGTCAACGATCCGCTGTTGATGCAATCACTCGCCCAGATGTACTTGCCACATCCGGGCAAGCAAGTCGAGGCCGAGCAGATCCTGCGGCGCTCGATCCGCCTGCGACCCAACGGGGCACCGGGCTATTACCTGCTCGCTTCGCAGCTTTGGGAACAGCAAAAGTTCGACGAATCCCTGGAACTCTACCGCATCGCCTGCTGCCTGGACGATCGCGAGAGCCAGTTTGCCGAGTCGTACAACCGGGCCGCACGTTCGCTGAACCAAGGCTCCGAGGCGATGCGGCTCTTCCAGCATCGCTCGACCCGGCAGCCGTTGCCTTACGTCCCTGCGGTCGAGTCTCTGTACAACGCCCTCGTCGATCGGGGTGACCTCGATTTCGCTTGGGCAGCCGTGCAGAAGGCGATCGAGAAGGCCCGCGCGGCCGTGCAAGAAGCTGACCAGCCGAAGGCCCGTGAAGCCTTGGGCGATGCCCTGCTCTTTGCCGCCGAAGTCGCGGTCATGCACTCGCGGCCTGATGAGTCCGACAAGTACCTCGCCGAGGCGAAAACCTACACCGAGCCAGGCAGCTACCTGCGCACCGCTGCGAAGGTCGCACGCTGGAAGCCGGACTTGCGCGCCGCCCTGGGCTTCACTCGGGAACTCGTTGCCCTCGAACCGACGAACCTGGAGCATCACCGGATGCTCTTCACGCTCCTCTCGGAAGTCGAAGGACGACCCGCAGCCCGGCAGTATCTCGTCACCGTCGTCAGCCAGTGGCCCGAGCACTATGGCCTCGCTAAGTTCCTGGCCGATAGCACCTACGCTGACAAAGACGAAGTCACGCTCACTAGTGCCCAGCACCTGTTGACACTTTGCCCCCGCGATGCCTGGGCACACCGCCAACTGGGCCAGGTCTACGCGGACCAAAAGCGTCATGCCGAAGCTCGTGCCGCGATGGACGAAGCCGCCAAGTACGAGCCGACACATAGCTCGCACTTCACCGTCCTCGCTTACATCCATCGCCGAGCCGACCGCATCGAAGCGGCCCTCGACACCTACCGGCAATCGCTGCGGCACCACCCGGATAACGAACTCGCCATCTTTGAGATGATGCAACTCGCTCGCGGGTTGAAGGAGAAGAAAGCCGCCCTCCGTGCTTTGGCCGAGGAACTGCATCAACAGCCGCACACCGGCGACGGGCTGCTTGCGTACCACGCCCACGCCCAAGAGCTGATCGACGACCCCGACGAGCGGGAGAAATTCGTCGCGCAGCTCGAACGCATCCTGGACGAACGGCCGGACCTCTGGCAAGCCTGGTCGGTCGTGGTGCAGAGCCTCGCCAACAACGAGCGTCTGGAAGAAGCCACCGCTCTCGCCAACGAAGCCGCCGAACGCTTCCCTCTCTCGGCCCGCACCTGGCTCGACTTGGCCATGATCCACAAGTTCCAGGATCAGACCGAAGAGCAGATCGAGTGCTTGCGCAAAGCCGTGGCCATTGCCCCGAGCTGGGTGCTGCCTTGCCGGGAGTTGGCCGCCGCCCTCACCGAGAGCGAACGAGCCGAGGAAGCCCACAAGATTCTGCAAGTGATGATCATCCGCGGCATCACCGACCCGATGGCTCACTGGGTCTATGCCGAGCATCTTTGGGAAAACGATCGCGGCGAAGAAGCACTCTACCACGCCAAGCAGACCGTGCGGTTCGATGCTTCCGGTGACCCACGACTCGACTCCGCCTGGCGAGCGGTGATGATGTGGGGCGACCGCCTCGATAAGCCGGACGATGCCCTCGAATTCGCCCGCGAACTCACCGAAGAACGCGCCGGTGACCCTCGTGCTTGGCTGCGTTACGCCCGGACCATTACCGAGATCGCCCAGACGCCGGAAATCCTGCGTGCGCTCGACCGTGCTCTGAAACTCGACCCCAAGAATGTCGAAGCCTACGACCTCAAAGCCGAACGCCTGGCGATGCTCGGCCGCTTCGAAGAAGCCCTCGAAGCCGCGAAGCCAAGTGTCCTCGCAGCAGACATGCCGCTGATCCTGCAAGGCCGTGTCGCCTGGATCGAGGCTCGTCGTGGCAACTACGCCGCGGCCATCCCGCCGATGCAGGCCCTCGTCGCCGTCGACCCCGATTACATCTGGGGCTGGCAGCAACTGGCCGAGTGGTACAACGACGTCGGTAAGCCCGAAAGCTACCTCGAAGCCACGAGCGAACTGATTCGCATGCGGCCCGAGTCACCGACTAGTTTGACGATGCGTGGCGACGCGAAGATCCAAACCGGCGACCGCGAGGGGGGTAAAGAAGACCTCCGCGAAGCTCTGCGTGTCCACCCGGGTTACTCCCCGGCCGCGGTCATCCTCTTTGATGCCTGCCTGCAAGATGGCGAGCAAAAAGAGGCTCGAGCGGCACTCTCGGTGCTGCAAGAACACATGTCTGGCCCCGAGGTGCTCGTCAAGCAGATTCAATTCCTGACCCGCACCGGCGACCACGATGCCGCGGCCCGCACCTTCTCCGAACTGGCCATGACGCCTGGTGAAGGCCCGCCCGTCTACATGCAAATGGCCATGACCGAAATGGCCCGCGCGGACTTGGGCGAAAAGGCCGCCGAGCTGTTGCGAAACGCCTGGGAGTCAGGCGAGGAGTTCCACCCGTGGGCGACGATCTTCTGGCTCGAAACGCCCGATGGCGAAGCCGCCGATGAGGAAGAGAAGCTCGAAGCTTGCGATGCGGTGGTGAAGCATTACCCCGAGTTCATCTCGGGCCATGATCGCCGGGCCGAGTTGCTGGCCCAACTGGATCGCTACGACGAAGCCGCCGAAGCCTGTCGGCCACCGGCCTTTGGGGACAGTCTGCCGTTACCACTGAAAGGCCGGGCCGCTTGGGTCGAGTCTGCGCGGGGCAATCTCGAAAAAGGCATCGAGATGATGAAAGCCGTCTTGCGCGAGTCCAGCGATTACCCCTGGGGCTGGCGGCAACTGACGCTCTGGTTCAAGGTCATTGACCAACCGCGTGACCGCCTCGAAGCGGCTGATCAGCTCGTCCGCTTGACGCCGAACGAGGCGATGTCCCATTACATCCGTGGCGAAGCCAAGCAAGCTCTGGGCGACAATCGCGGTGCCAAGGACGACTTCGAAAAATCCTTTGACCTCGACCCCGAGTTCGAACCCGCAGGCCTGGAACTGATCGAATCCCAGCTCGAAATCGCGGACCTTTACGGAGCCGCGAAGACGCTCGAAGTGCTGAAGGAAAACAGCTCCAGCCCGAACTTGAAGTTCCGTTCGCTGCAAGTCGCGGCTCGGCAAGGTAAGCTCGATGTCAGCCGGAAGCATCTGCAAGAACTCTTGCAGGACATGCGCATCAACGTCGACACCATCCAGGAATCCCTCGACGAATTCCGCAACGCCGGTTGGATGGCCGAGGCCGAGGCGGAACTGCGTCAAGCGGTTCAGTCCCCGAGTGTCACGAACGCCGCCGCGACTTCGTGGGTCGGTATTCTCGTCGCGCAAGGGCACAGCGACGAAGTCGCCAACAATCTCGATGCCCTCATCGAGCGCAACCGCGACGCCGGCCGAGAAGCGGTGTTGTCGTATGCCTTGGCGCTGAACATCACCGGCGAGCGCAAAGATGCCGCGATGACGGTGCAACGCTTCGCCGAACTCCTCCGCCAAGACGACGAATCCTGGGCTAGAGCTGGCAGTGTGCTCCTCGACGCCAAAGAGCACCGGCTTTGCATCGCCTGGCTCTCCGACTGGGAGACCCGCGACGGCCCCGAAGCCTGGATGATGCGCTTCCTCTTCGATGCCTACCAGCATGTCGGCCAAGACGCCGAGGCCGAGGAACTGGCCCGCAAGGTGGTCGAACTCGACGACGTTGATGACGAAGTCCTGCCCGATTACCTCTCCTGGCTCGCCCTCTACGCCGCCCTCGCCGGCAAGACGGACACCGCCGACGACTACCTCGAACGCATCGAACCCGTCGGCCAACCCGACGGCATCCGCGTGATCTACACCTTCGCCCAGACGCTGGTCTCGGTCCAACGCGCCGCCGACAAAAGCCAAGAGTTCGCCGAAGCCAAGAAAGAGCTACAAACCGCCAGCGAAAGCTGCGTCCCCGAAGACCGCCTCGTGGGCACGACCCGCATCTACACCAAAGTCGTGAGCCGCCTCGCCCAAGACGTCGGCACCCTCTCCGCCAAGTTCTGGATGCTCGCTCAGCGAGTCCGCCCCCTCTTCAAGGACGCGAAGGGGTAGGGGGAATGAAGAGCCACGACCGCAAGGGAGTGATTCGACTGCACCTCCCAAACACTCCCTTGCGGTCGTGGCTCTTCTCTGTCAGCCGTTTCTGAGTCGGTTCAAACAGGATTGCTGTACAGCAAGCTTGGCGAGTGGTCGAGCAACATTGGCTTTCACAAGGAGCGACGCATGGAGGGAATGCGGGAGATTCGGACGGACCCCGAGGTGGTTGCTCACGCGATCAGCGATGCTATCAACCTCTTCATGAGGGAGCTTGAGGATCGTGGCCTCATTGACCAGGAAGCGTGCGAAATCGGCTTCGGGATCGATGGTGACTTACTACGGCTCAAGTACGAGATCGCAGCATCAGTCGCGGCCCGGTGGGAAGTCTCGTGGAGGCAAGACGAGCAATAAGGCTTCAGCGCCTGGATGAGAGCCTGAATGGATCTTGAAACAACAGAACCCCTGGAACTCCAGGGGTTCTGTTGGCTTTGTGAGGAAGTGGACGATACTGGATTCGAACCAGTGACCCCTACAATGTCAATGTAGTACTCTAACCAACTGAGCTAATCGTCCTCGTCATTTCTTTTTAAGCGATTCTCGGAGTGGGTCAAGGTCAACTGGCACGGTGCCTATCCAATCGACCGACAGAGTTTCAGGCTACCTCGCCGAGGTCGGACTGCGTGAAAAACCACGCCTTACCAGTCTTGTGGTTGCAGCACTTGTTTGAGTTGGTCGAAACCAGGTTTGACGACGGGTTCCAGTTGGACTTTCGGACCATTCGGGTCGAGGATGCGATCGATCGATTGATGGGTGCGGTAGAGCACCAAAAAATACATCACCACCACGACTGGAAGCGTGACGATTGCGAGCACGGAGAGTGCTTTGAAAATGACGAACAGGATACTGTTCACGGCATTGATTTGATGTTCCAGTGGGCCGCCTTCGATCTTGGGGATGTCATTGAGGATCTGTGCGACCAGGAAGATCAGAGCGGTCGGCACAACGATCGACATCCAGGCGGTGCGGGCGTAGAAGTACCAATTCACCCGACGTACGGCCTCGGGAGAGACAACCATCCCAAAGAGCGTGGCAGGGAAACGAAGGAACTTGAGTTCCAAAGCGGCCCCGGCCACGGCCGTCAGAGCCAGCAATCCGGTAAAGCCGAAATAGACGGTGCCAACAGCACAGATGCTGATGCCTGTCCCAGCGGCGGCCCAGGTCTCACTTTCCGGGACACCCATCCCACCCAGGACATTCCGGCACAATCGATACCCGACATAGCGGATCGCCCCGAACAGCGCGAACACCATCAGGATGGCGATGAGCGGTTTTTTGGTCGCCTCGTTCAGCGGAATGTTAACGAATTTCCCGTAAATCCGGCCCCAGATGAGGTCGGCGAACACGAGCGAGCCGAGGATCAATGTGGTATACCACAGGATCGATCCTGCCGCGAGAATGATCATCGCTCTACGCACGTTCCGGACATCGGCCGCATCAATCGGGTACATCAACCACATAAAGCCGTCTCGACCTCACAACTCAGGGTTCAGGACATAAACCCATCGTATTGTAGGATATACACTCGACGCCGGGAGTTCAAATCGTAGCGATTTTGTCGCCTCGGAGAGAAAATCCCAGAGTGAACAGCTTGCCAGAACGTGGGAATGGTTTGCACTTCGGCTTGTCAGGTTTTTGGTTTTCGTTTGCAATGGGCAGACCTGGGATTACGCAAGGAGGCGGATATGGTGCGGTCGATGTGGTTGGGAGGTGTGGTGCTGCTTGGCTTCGGGGGAGTGCTGGCCCAGGTGCCGGAGCCGCCTCGTAGTTTGCCGCCATCCGTGACGGGGGCCACCGGTGTCGTCACGCCTGCCAGTGGCAACACAACAGTAGCTCCAACTCCTGCCCCGATGGCTCGCTTCGCAGGTGTTCGACCAGGGACTTTCCCTTTCGAGACAGATCAGGCTCTCGTCTCCGTTCGGCTCAGTTCCGAATGGCTAGCACGCTATAACCAAGTCAGTGGTCTCTTTATCCCCGGCTGGAACTTGGCCATCGATCAGCAGATCGATAACGACTCGGACTTCCGCCAAGCCATCGCGGCGTGGTCGTTTGCCGAAGCAGCCAAGTTCAAAGGCGACGATTGGTCGCTCTCGCGGGCGAGTCATGCCGCGCTCACGATGCTGGCTCTGACCAAGACCCAAGGCGAGATCACCACCCCGAACTTCTCGGCGGATCGTGGCAACCGTGTCGGCTTTGCGGCCGTGACGGCGATGGCGATTTATGCCTTGCCACAAGCCGATGCGAAACTCAAGTCGAGTGCCGATGGATTGATTCGCTACCTGATGACACAAGTGCGTGCGGATGGCGTGATTCAGTTCACCGGAAGCCCGACCGACAACCCCGCCAAGCTCGACCCGGAAGGCGCGAATCTCTATCCCGGTCTTGTACTGCAGGCGATGGCAACCGCACTCAAGTCTTCGAATATCGCTGGACTTTCGACGCTATTCACCAAAGCGATGGCCCACCAGTGCCAGGTGATGAAAACGACGCCCAATGCCATGCTCATTGCCACGACGATGCCAGCTCTGGTTGAATATGCGTTGATGACCAACAAAGATGCGAGCCTCGTGAAACTGGCCTTCGAGCAAACCGACTGGCTTCTGACCTGCCAAATGCCACGCAACGATTCTCGCCGGGGGCTAGCGATCGGTGGTTTCCGCGCTTTGCCAACGGCGACCAACGACCCGACTTACGAGACCGCCTGGTGTGCGCTCGCCTTGTGCCAAGCTGCAAGATTGACACGGCAAACCGGCGACACGGAGCGATTCGCCAAGTATCGCACTGTGGCCATCGAGGCTCTCGGGTTTCTGCAGAGCTTACAATTCACGCATGAGAACTCGGGCCACTTTGAGAAGAGTTACCGAGAGAAGGTCGTCAACGGTGGCGTTCGGCTCAGTTCCTTCGACGCCACCCTTCGCATCGATGCCACCGCGGCGAGCTTGCTCGCTCACTTGAACTACCTGCAAGCTGGCACGGAAACACCGTGATCGAGATTTCTTACTGCTAGACATCCATCGCCCAGTACGAAAGTGCTGGGCGAATCTGTTAGCTACAACCCCTTCAAACCGGTCATTTCTCCCCTTTTACTGAATCAGCGCCACCCCACTTGCCGATGGAATCGGTAAGACCGTTTCTCACTTCCGGCGCTGAGTGCCGGTGTTGGAGTTCGCCCATGAAACGATGGTTGTGGTGTGCAACGTTAGCTGCTGGTGTGGGCGTGTTGCCAATTTTGGCCCAACATACGGCCCAGGTTCCGCCACAAACTCCAGCACTCACGGCATTGCCGAAAGCCGAAGCGAGCGTTGGGGATGTGCTCTCGATGAAGGGCGGTCAGATGGATCGCCAGGTTCGCATCTTGAAGATCGTCGGCACCGCCGAGACAGACGGCCTCGCGGATGTCCAGGATCTCGCCACGGGGGCCAAGTACAGCATCCCGCTCAAAGCCGTGGCACTGTTGAACAAGGTCTCAGGTCCGGCTGCCACTTCAGCCTCCGCGGCCAACCCCGCGATGCCGGCCAACGGCTTACAATCCGTGACCGCGACGATGCCGCGTACCGCGCCGCCAACTCAAACCAACGCCGGCGAGAACGGCTGGCCCCGCACAGCGACCAAGCCGACCGACTTGAACCGCACGACATTTCCTTCTTACATCATGGGCCAACCGCTGGACCCGAAGAAAGTGATGCCGCCTGTTAACCAGGTCCGCAACTTGATGAATGAGGCGCCCACCAACGCGAGTTATTCGCCGCCTGCCAACGCGAACGTTGCCCCCAAGGAAGCTCAGGCATCTCATTCGGAAGCGCCTCGTCCGCTGTTCTCGTCGAAGCCGAAGCCTACGGCCCCGAGCCGGATTCCAGCACCGAGCTACGCGGAACCGGTTCCTGGCTTCACACCACCAGCGGCTCCAGCGCAGACCGCGTCTGTAGGCAACACACATTACAAATCATGGCCTCAGAACACGCCAGTCGCCCCTCCACCTGCCGCTCCGGCGAAGCCAGCACCGACGTTCATACCTGTCCCCTCGAGCCAACCTGTGGCCACGGCCACGCCCGCACCCGTCGCAACACCTGTGGCGAACGTGACACCGCCTGTGGCGAACGTGACACCGACCTTCAAGCCCGCGACGACACCGCTTCCAGCACCCAAACCGCCAGAGAACGTCGCCTTCCGGCCTGCGGTTCCCCAAACGCCGCCGATGAACCTCGTGGCCACTCCACCATCGGCTACACCCACTCCGCCAGCACCACCGGCGAAAACGGTCCCGCTTTTCACCACGGCCCCCGAGACGGTTCCCGCAAAAGCGGACCTCGCCAAGGTCACCGCTCCGCTCCTACCCACCGGTTCAGACCTGGGAGTGCCTCCGGCCCCGGCTCGGAACCTGAAGATCGCCACGCCGACGTTGAAAATCGCGCCACCCGAGTACACCGAAGTTCCCGTACTGGATCTTGGCCCAGCCCCTGTGGCTCCGTTGCCCGAGAAGCCGAGCATCGCCATAGCAGCCGTTCCAGCACCAACAGCTACACCATCAGCGCCGGTCAGCACGCCAGCCCCTGTGACTACGGCGACCACTCCGCCAGCGATCCCAACAACCTCCGTGGTGCAAGCGAATGTGCCAAGCCAGTGGAAGCCGTTGCCAGAGCCGGCCCCAGTGAGCATCATCCCAACGGGGCTGTATGAACAAGCTCCGGTCCAGATGGTCGAGGAGATTCAGCCGTATGTCAACGACCTCGCCACGGCGCTGCGTCCGTCCCTGCGGGAACGTGCCGCGTCCGCACTGGCCGAAGGCCGCTACGGCTCCCGGCCCGAAGTGAAAGCGACCCTCGCCCGCGCCGCCTTCGCCGACCCAGCTCCAAGCGTCCGTGCCCACTGCATCAAGCAGCTTTCGAAGCTCGGGTACCACGAAGCCAGTTACCTGAACTTCCTGGCCGCCTGTGCCGAGTCGAAAGACACCGATGTGAAGCAAGCCGCTACCACCGCCCTCGCCAAGCTGCAAAGCAAGAATTGATCAGGCTTCGGCCCCCGTCGGCCAGGATTGGCTGGGTTGCCAGTCGAGGAGTTTGTGGGTGGGTGTCAGGTCGTAGCGGAGGTTGCGAAGCGGGCGGCTTGTGGCGTAGACGACGTGGTGACCAGTCCAGGGTTTCGTGACGGTGGCCAGGAAGAAACTGCCTGCATCGTCGGGACTGAGGAAGACATCCTGGCACTCAGGGTCGGCGGCGATCTCGGCCACTTGGCCCGCATCACGGGGGCACCAGCCGAGCCGCACGGCGAGGATGTTGAGGGCGTGTTGCTTGGAGTAGACCTGGCCGATGGCTTCGAGAAAGACCTTCGTGCAGGCATAAAGGTAGCGTGGCTGAAACGAGGCGGTCACAGTCACGGGGATGTTATTCGCGTCCAGGTGGCCGTCGATGGTCTGGCCCGTGGAGGCAAGTACGACCTGCGACGTCTCATGTTTGCGGGCGGCTTCGAGGATGTTATAGACACCGATGATATTCGCGGGGACGAGTTCCGAGAGGAAGTTGTCGCCATCGTTGGGTGCAGCGCCGCGTGGGAACTGGCGATCATCGGGCGAAGCCGCCAAATGGATCACCGCTCGTACTCCTGCCATCGCCGCGTGGACCTGCGCTCCATCGGCGATGTTGCCCACCATCGCATCTGGCAATCCCGGTGTTGGGCGCATGTCAAAGCCTCGTACCGAGACTCCCGCCTTCGTGAGAGCCTGCACGACCACTTGCCCGATCCGCCCTGCCGAACCGGTCACCAACACGCTGGACATTGTCATTCTCCGTACGAGCCTACACTCGACCAGCTTACGGTTTCCCGCGTTGTCTTCACTCGGAATCGCCTTGGAAGAAGTAGCTTGGTGGGGCGTTGCGGCGGAAGGGTGGGGTGTCGTGGTGCTGGTCGCCGAGTTTCACTTTGGGGAACGCTCGCTGAAGCGTCGTCGAGCTGGGCGAGTGGATGGCGTTGCCGATGAGGCTTAGGGTTTCGAGATTTTTCAAGTCTGGGCTATTGGCGAGCATCTCAGCTCCACGATCGGAAATGCAGCCATAATCGAGGTCGAGGTCTTTGAGGCGCTTCAAAATTCCGGAGCGAAGGATTTCGAAGACTCCTTGATCACCAAAGTCCGTGATGCGTAGCCGCAAGAACTTCAGGTCTGGCCACTTCGCATCACAGATGGCGCGAAGGTGCTCCAGGCGAATGTGTGTCGCGGGTGGTCCAATGCGGTCTGTAAAGTCATAGTCCACAGCACGGGAGCGGCATAGTAAGTGCGTGAGTTTCGTGATCGACGGATTCTGGGCCAGGCGATCCAGGGGGTAATCGTCGAGGTGGTCGGCTTGAAAGAAGCGTAGGTTCGGCATCGGCAGATCGACGATCTCCGAAAGCTGGACACCGCCCGTCATCAAGATCAGCCGTTCGACGTGGGGCATCTGGGCGATGAGCTTGTGAGCGAAGGTGCCGAATTCGCCATGGTCACCGTCATCTTCGAAGCGGGCATCACCCGTGATGTAAGCGCTGCCAAGATGCAGTTTCCGCAGGCTTTCAAGCCATGTCGCCTGGGTCAGGAGTTCCATCGACGGGTTATGCCGATCGAGGTTTCTCGTCTCTAACGTGACCGGGTATCCATATTCGTCATCAAGTTCATTTCGCGGAGACTCATAGCGTTGGGTTTCGATGCGGAGCTTTTGTAAGAAGCGAAGGTGCGGGTTGTTCTTGATCGCCAAGGCCAATTCGACAGAGAGGTCGTTGATCCGCAGTTCTGACACCCAGCCACGTTGAAAACGAGCCTCGACAGGCATCGGCTCATCTTCGCCTTTGACCGGCTTGGAGGTGGTGACGAACTTGGCGAGTTTCCCCAGCCATTCGGTGTGGTGTTTGCGTTGCAACACCTTTTCCCGGTACTTGAGAGCCGTGCGCTGTTCCCGGTCGAGGTTTTCATCTTCGAGTGCCAACTGAATGGCCATGAACTCCCCACGTGGATCTCCTCGCTCGGTGAGGAAGTCCGAGTAAGCCCCCCAGGCGAGCTTGTCTTCCGCGTGCAAAATCAACGTCCGCTCGAATGCCTCTTGCTCAGTCATGTCGGGAACCTCAGTGTCAACTCCTCTGAGTTGGGCTTACGAAACCAAGGATCGACCTGCCACTGAAGGTGAATGCGTGAGATACCCATGAACCGCAACTTCGTTTTCTAGCTAGTGAGAAACCGCCCGCTGATCAAGCCAGGCCTCGCTACTAATACGCCATGAGCAACAATCAGCACTGGGATCGGGCCGCGACGTGGGAGCAACTCCAACCATTGTCCCTCGGCGAGCATACGAATGAGACTCCGCGTGGTGGGCGAACCGAAGCCTGGCGACGACTCCTGGCCTACGACCCCTCCGAGTATGGGCGAACGCGGAACTTCCTGGATGCCCCGGTCTCGAGGTTGTCTCCGTACCTTCGGCATGGGATGTTGAGCATCACCGAGGTCCGCGATCATCTGCGAAGCCGTGCGAACCTCCAGGCCTCACAACTCGAAGAGTTCTTACGGCAACTTGCTTGGCGGGACTTCTTTGAGAAAGTGCTCACCTGGTATGGCCGAGGCTTGGAATCGGACTTGGAGGAGCCAAAGCATCATGTTTCCAGGGCTTCGCGGATTCCGCTGGATGTCGTGGCGGGCGAGACCGGGTTGCCATGCATGGATGGCGTTCTGCAAAACCTCTTCCGCACGGGGTATCTCCATAACCATGAACGGCTCTGGTTTGCCGCGTACCTGTGCCACTTCCGGGGCGTGAGCTGGCAAGCGGGGGCGAGGCTCTTCCGGCAACATCTCCTGGACGGGGACTTCGCCAGTAACTCGTCCAGTTGGCAGTGGGTCGAGGGGACGTTTGCGAGCAAGCCATACTTCATGAACCGCGAGAACATTGCCAAGTTCAGCCAGAACCGTTGGTGCCAAAGCTGCGCGGTGAAGTGCCCCTTCGATGCCGACTATGCCGCACTACAACATCGCCTCTTCGCTGGCTCCACGGCCCCACTTGCCTCCAAGCCTTTGCCACCGAGTGAGGCCGTGTCGCCCACACCTGTGGCAACACCATCGCTGCCAGTCTCCGGACACGCCCCGGCACTTGTCTGGGTGCATGATGCAGCTCTCTCGTCGCATGACGCGGCACTCCGCAATCAGCCCGAAGCACCTGTGGTCTTTGTTTTTGACGAACCCACGTTACGCCACGAACCCTGGTCGGCCAATCGGCTTCAGTTCGTGCTCGATGGCCTCGAAGACCTCTTCGCTCACAGTCCCAACAAGCGGCAGTTTGTTTTGGTGGGTGACACGGTTTCCACGCTGCGTGAACTCGCCCAGCAACTCGGCGTGAAGACGATTCACCTCACGGAACACCCGAATTTCTCGGTCATGGAGACGGTCGAAGCTCTCCGCCGAGAGTTTGAAATCGTCGTCCACCCACGCCCGACCCTGACCCACTACGACCGCGAAGCGAAGCGATTCTCCCGTTACTGGGAGCAAGTCTCCGAGCAAGTCCTGGGCTACAAAGCCAAGCCCAACGGCAACAAACGCTGGCACAAGTAGCCGCAGAAACAGCACGAGCCGCCCCTCATGGGCAGCTCGTGTGGAGGTGGCTTTTGGCCTTGTCGACTACTTTGGCTTGGTGGCCTTGAGTCGTTTGGTGATCGCGGCAATCTGTTGTGTGAACATGTCCTGAAGGTTGAGATGGTCCGGAGACTTGCTCAACGCTTGTAAGGCTGCGATGGACTTCTCGCCACCGACCTGTTCGAGCATGTCCGTGAGTTGCAGAATTTGGCTTTGGTTGTCGGTCTTCAAGAGCGGAATCAGGCCAGCTTCCGCGATCTCAGCCGGGAATTTGAACAGAGCCTCTTTCGCAGAAGCACACTCAGATCGACTGTTCGTCAACTCCGCGACAGCGAGCGCCATCTCGGCGTCTGGCCAGCGGCTGGCGAGTTCGAGGCAGCGTTGGCGTTCGCTCGATCCGCCGGTGCGTAATCCATTCAGCACAGGGCCACGGGCTTCATCCGGTGCCCAGGCGAGGAGTGCCGTAATGGAGCGCATCCGGATATCCGCGGTGGCCCCCTTCACGGAGAGTTCTTTCAAGAACGCCACGAATTCTGGCTTCTCAGCCGGGGTGATTTCGTCGCGGTATTCTGGCATCACGAGCCGGCCCAGTTCCACGGACAAATCGGATGTCAGGTTCTCCTCGGCACAGCGTTTGACCCGAGCGAACATCGAAGCCCGCTCACTGACGAGTTCAGGCCGTTGGTAATCGAACTTCGCGTTGATCACTCCCAGCACAGCGCGGGCTGGGTAGCCAACGAAGTACAGGGCGATGAACAAGGCTCCCGTCAGGGCGAACCGCAGTGGGCGGAAGCCATTGTCACCGAAGGAGTGGAAGATTCTCCAGAGCGTGACGGGTGGCATGAGTGTGAGGAAGCCCCGACCGACGTTGTTCCGCCCCGCGAGATAGCCAGACCACAGGTAACCGAAAGCCAGCATCAAGGCTCCGATCACGGCCACGAATGGCAATAACCAAGCCGAGTAAAAGACCCCACCGAGCCAGAAGAAGACCGCTGTCGCTGAGAGTAAGAGCCAGCCACCGGTCGAGAGTGCCAAGTCCGCAGGCGGATCGGGTGGTGGCTTCATCCGCATCGTCAGCGCGGCGGTGAGTTCGGCGTTGATATCGACGTTAGCCAAGCCAGTCGGAGAGAGCGAAACCATGCCCGTCTCGTGGCGTGGCAAACGAGTCGGGAGGGTCCGCATTCCCATGGGGGCAGGTGTGCCTGTCGGGCTGGCGACGCTGCCCATCGTCCCAATGCCAGGGCTAGGAGCCGCGGCGTAGGCTGGGCTGCGGGTCGCACTCGCGCTGGGGACCGAACCCGAGCGGCGTGTGGGTTCGAAGCGTGGGTCTTGGCGGGGTTCGAGTCGTGGTTCTGGCATCGTCTCGGGGGCCGACGTACGCTGCGTCTTTGGCGTCGGTGGCACCATCCGGCCACTGCCTGGCATCCCGGCAGGTAACTGCGGGCTGCTGCGTGGTTTCGGCGAGGGCGGCAGTTGGTCTTCGCGCACAATCGTGCTGTCACTCGACACACTAGCGCGTGAAGGCGGGTGTGAGATGTTCGTCGGGGTGCTGGTTGGCGAAGCAAACACCGAGCTAGGTTCTTCCGGCGTCACCGCGTGGGCATCGTCAAAGAGCACATCATCTTCGGGGTGCATTTCGGAGTACGGCGCAATTTCGAGATCAACGACGGGATTATGAGGCGCTTCCGCGATTTCCTCTTCGAAGTATTCGCTAGGGTCCGGGATCACCAGAGGCCGAAGGCACTTCGGGCACATCGTCTTCTTGCCCGCGCGGTCAGGCGGGGCGAGAAGCTTCTGTTTGCAGTTAAAGCAGTTGTACTCGATCATGAACGCGGGCCTCGGATCATCCGTTTTCGGGGCGGAGGGCAAAATCCGTTTGGCCCGTCACGATGCTAATTTAAGTTACAATCAGTCTCCATGCAAACGACGGAGTCTCGGAGAAAGGCGAAGAATCCATTGTGCCCTCTCAAATTCTCGGAACCAGTCGGAAACCACCGACCCGGTTTCGCTCGGCGCCTCAAAGGAAATCAGCCCGGTCATCAATTTTCGATAGGCCGTTAAGGTCCGTTCGCCATATCGGGCCACTTCGAGGCCATCTTCGCTGAAGAAAACGGCCACGGGTACCCGGTTTCCGCCGTTAATCTGTAAAGCCTGTTGAGCCTCGGCGTGAACGTCCCGATCGAGGTAGCGAATCTCAATACAGGGTGCGATTTCCGCGAACTTCTCGAAGATCGGGCACTGGGCCACGCAATCCCCACACCACGCCCCACCCAGAACCAACACCGGCATCCGTCGCGTGAACTGCTTGAGTAGCGCGACCTGGCCCTCGGCGAGAGTCACTTTCCCTCGGCTCGCATCCCACCTAGCCTGATCGCCCCCCTGACCAAACTCCGACAGAAACGCCTGATAAGGCAACGCCTTCTGAAACCACTCAAATGACAACATCCATCACTCCATCACGAAAAACAGATCAAACGGACTCCGCCTCGTCGCTGACCGCAGGCGGCACGCGAGGTGGGTCTTGTGTTTTTACCAGTTCGTCGAGCAAGTCGGCTAGAACTCCGGCTGATCAGTTGTGGTCTCGATCAAATCGATCAGCCGCAGGAATTCTTCCGCACGGAAATCAATGGCGGTTTTTTTGAAAACGGGTCTTGCGAGAGCCACAGCTTCCCGGAGGCATTCCACCATGAATCGTTTTCGCTGTTGATCGGAATCAAAAAGTTCAGGGACTGCCATTTGAATCATCAGCATTCTGTTCTGTCGAGAGAATTTCCCCGTTCGCAACCCTTCGAAATCAGGCTTCCAGATTTGGCCAGGTACATGGTAGACCAAATCCAATGAACCATCAGAATTGAACTCGTGTTGTTCTTGCAAGCTGGAAGCGGCTCGCGATATTCGCTGGATGTACCTGGCTATTGGATCACCTGAGACTTCTGGCCCACCAAGGATCGAACCGATGTAAAGCTTCACATCTCAACTCCGCGGCACAGCTCTCGATTTCAATATCTACTATACGCTGGTCCGTAAATAGATCGCTCGAGACTTCCGGCGCAAATTGGCGCCGGGATAGGAACAAGGTTCTAGCCCTTTCACTGGCGCTTCACATCACCGAGCTTGAGAGTCTCGCCGGGTTTTAAGATGACCTCGTAGATCGGCTTGCCGTCGAGTGTGACGAGGGCCGTGGTGTTGCCATCGGGGATGGAGTGATAAGACAAGTTGGGGAGAACCTTCGTGAATTGGAAGATTCCCTTCTCGTCCGTAACTGCACGTAAGTCTTCTTTCAAATCGAGTCGATCCAACTCGAACGACAGGTATTGCTTGGCCAACGGTTTCCCTTGGGGATCCACGAGCCGACCGGTGATCGTTCCCCAGGGGAGCATCGATACGGTGATCGGTTGGTCCGAGTCCCCGCTGGCGAGCAAGTAGCCTGCGAGCTTGAGTTTGTCGTGGTAGAAGGTCATCTGTTTCGGGCGATCGGGGTGCAATCGCTGCAACTGAAATGTGCTTTCTTTCAAGGTCTCGCGGGTGTTCTCCAGTGGCCAACGCATGTGCGAATCGACATCGGCGACGGGTCGGTTGTTTTGATCCACGAGCCGCACTTCACGCGGTCGGTCACGCTCAAGTTTCGCAGTCACTTCGATGCTTTTCGCCTCCTTGGCGGTGTTGATCAAGACGATCGCCTCGAAACTGGTTTGCTGCGTTTCGTGAGACAACGTCTTGAGCGTATCCGTAGTGCCAAAGTCTTTGCCAGTGCCTTGGAAGAAGGCTTGCACATCGACTCGCGCCGGGCGGTACCGCCGGCCATCCGGCAGATCGACGACGATGGCCCCTGGTCCTGGGAAGGCCAAGCCTTCATAGATGCCATCGCCACGATGGGCTGCCATGGCCATGTCGTGTTTGAAGCCCTCGGGTTTCAAAAGTTCTTCAGCGATCAGGTTGGGTTTCAAGGGCAGGAATTGCACGTCCCCCGCACGCCCTTTGTACGGCTGGCCGGATTCGTTCAGCAACTTGAGTGTGAAGGGGATGCCTCGGACACACTCGATGACCATTTCTCTGCCTTTGTCGCAGAAGCCATGCGACATCCAGTGAAGGCAACCGGGCTTGGGGAAGGCTTCGAACTTGCGGATTCTCTCCTCGTCCGTCGCGTACATCGGATCGAGGCCATAGATCTCGAAGCGGCCATCAGCGCCGGTGGTGACGACGTCGCGGTTCCAGTGCGGGTGTCTATCCGGGTGGCCATTTTTGGTGACCCACACATTCGAGATCGGGGCTTTTGTTTCTCGATCGCGGACAATTCCACGGACCACATAGCCCGGCTTCAAAGCCGCCGTGAACTCGGAGCCGTAGATGTATTCCCTCGGCTTGTCATTCTCGTCTTTGTCCGTGACGACATTTGGGGCTTTACGGGTCATGACCACAACATCGGCATCTTTGATGCTCAAGTGACGGACACGGAGGTGAGCCAGTCGCTCTCGCCCGACACCCGTGAAGCTGAAGCGGCCTTCGGCATCGGTCTTGGTCTCGGTCACTTGCTTTGGCACACGCTTCACATCGCTCAGGCTACGCTCGTAGGTTTTGCGTGCTGTAAAGCCAGCAAAGTGCTTCGGTTCTTGAGATTCTCGCTTCAGGTGGACATCGAGATCGAACTGGTAGGGGAGCGAGATCGCATCCAACGAGACACTCGCGCCCACAAGTGCTTTGCCATCTGGCCCCAGGAAACGCCCGCGGATCGGCACATCATCGACGGCCAGTTTCAAGGCGATCTTGGCCCCGCGAATCGGCGTCCAGTACTCGCGGAAGTGATCGTTCTTGGTGCCCCAGGTTTTGAACCAGTCCGGGCCGTAGCCTTCTTTCACAACGATCAATCGGCCTTCGAGGATCGACGGTCGACCATCATAGCGGTCGTAGACCATGTCCTTGGCCCAGAACTCGAAGATGCCGTCCTCGCCCGTGATGGTGCGAAGTGGGCCAGGGTCGTCGGTGAGATTATCGCTGCGAGTGAGGTAGACGTTAGCCCCCGCCAGAGGCTTGCCATCAGGCCCGGCCACGGTACCACGATAGAAGCCAGCATAGCGGGGGTCTTCGGGGTCAAAAGTCTCGGGTGGCTTGGGTTGCGATCTATCGTCTTGAATGGCAGGGTCTGCGGGGATGACCTTCGGTTCGGGCGTCACTGCCGGGCTGGCCGCGAGGTGTGTGACGACCCCGAGACTCAAGAGAGCGACGAACACCGCAGCCACCTTGAGGGCCATAGTCCGCAGAGATTCGAAGAACATCATGCTGAAGACTCCGGTCAGAATGGGTTCAAGATGCGTGGGGATGGAAGCCGTGAGGGCGAGGATGCTGGCCACGTTCGGCAGGGTCGCCGCACTTGTAGAGGCGCTGAGAACCGACAGCGTCAGCAGCCCAGCAAGCTCGATGCCACGGCGTTCGAGCCGTACTCGCAATCGCTCGCGGCCTTTCTCCAGCCGCCGCCGTAGGGTGCTCATGGAGATTCCCAAATCGGTTGCAGCCTGTTCTTGGGTGCGATCTTGCAGATGGCACAGCAAGACGGGCAGCCGCCAATGTTCCGGCAAGCGAGTGAGTTCATCATCGAGAGCCTGAAGGGCTTCGCTTAAGGTGTCCTCGCGGGCTGTGGGAGCCTGAGTCAGAGGCAGACCGCGCCGTTGCTCCCGAATGCGCACGGCCACACGCCACGCGGTGCCATGCAACCAGGCCGCGAGTGCGGACGGATCACGGACCGAATGCGGCTTGGTGGCGAGTGCGAGAAACGTTGTTTGATAAGCATCTTCGATGTCTTCCGATCGCTTCAACTGCCGGCGACAGACGCACCAGACTAAGCCCGAGTACCGGGCCATGATCCCCGCGAAGGCAGCTTCATCTTGGGTCGCTTGGAAGCGTGCCAGCCAGGCCGCATCGCTCTCCGCTGGCGGCGCGAACCGGTGCAACCGTTGCCAGATTCCCGCCACCCCAGCCATTCGAAATTCCCTCACGCTCGCCCACTGTAGTAC
The DNA here is from genome assembly GCA_051659845.1 of Fimbriiglobus sp. GTDB lineage: Bacteria > Planctomycetota > Planctomycetia > Gemmatales > Gemmataceae > Fimbriiglobus. Next base: position 150,694 of record JBOFPH010000008.1, read on the forward strand.
CACGGACCAGCAGAACTGTTCAGGGATTTTTCGGCAAACTGGAGAATGAGGGCAATTCCGATTTCGAACAGTATTCGCTTGTAGTCGTTTTTTCGTTTGGTATTTGTCGTGATTCGGGTTGACGGCGGGGGTGGCAAAAGTTACAAGCGATGGATCGCTCAAGATTTCCGGCGCAAGTTGGCGAACAACTGGCGTTCGGCCTGTGTCAGGGGGGAAGACCTGACGGGCCGAGTGCCAGGGTCAGTCGGGGTGAACGCCTCAGACGATCTACCACCGGCCACGAATTCAAGGACGAGACACCAGGTGCCTATCATGAAAACTTGGACCATCATCTGCCATAGCTGCGAGGACCACTTTAAGTTCACCGGGAACTGGTCCGAATACGAGCGCGAATCACTCGAATCTCGCCCCTGCCCCACCTGCCAAGCCTACACCCTCAGCTGTCCGGAACCGACCGCTCCGAGCGTGAGCCGTCGCAGCCCTCATATGCTCCGCAACCGCCGCACAACATCCAGCCGAGCTTAACTTCAGGGCTTGAAGAGCCGCAATCGCTCCCATACTGTCGTGGCTCTTGTCTGCTGCCCATTGCGAAAGCATGCCCTGTTTTCGTAGCATGGCCACCTTGGCCATGCGGCACTGATGGACCCGATACCCGACACCCGATTAAATCTTCACGCGGACGATCTTGCGGCCTAGGCGGAGGATCATGCCCGGAGTGATGGGGATGGGCGTGTTGAAGGCGGCGGGTTTGGTGCGATCGGGGCCGTAGTTGAAGGCGCCTTCCTCGATCTTCTTGCGGCCTTCGCTATTGCTCTTCACGAACCCTGCGAGCACCGCCAGTTTCGCCGCTGCGATGTGCCCTTCAGTCAACTCCGTGAACGCGATGGTAACATCGGGGATGACGTCCGGGTCGCCACCGACTTCGAACTGCTTGCGCCAATCTTCGAGCACCTGTTGCGCAGCCTCTTCGCCGTGGTAACCACGCACGATCTCGGCCCCGAGCCGCTTCTTGGCTTCGTTCGGTTTGCCACCCAGAATTTCGGCGATGTCCCAGGTCGTCAGAGATGTGAGTAATGTAAACCACTCACACATGAGGTCGTCCGGGATGCGCATAGTCTTGCCGAACATCTCCTTGGGAGTCTCCGCGACACCGATGTAGTTCCCCAGGCTCTTGCCCATCTTCTTTTCGCCATCGAGGCCACGCAGGATCGGCATCGTGAAGGCGATCTGGGCTTCTTGACCGCCTTGGCGTTGCAGGTTCCGGCCGACCATGAGATTAAACAGTTGCTCGGTGCCACCGAGTTCGACGTCCGCGCGAATCTCGACGCTGTCGTGGCCTTGCATGAGTGGGTAGAGGCATTCATGGAGGTAAATCGGTGTTCCTGCTTTGAGGCGTTTGTCGAAGTCGTCCCGTTCGAGCATCCGCTGCATGGTCATGCTGCCGAGTAAACGGAGCATCTGGGCAAAGTCGAATTTGTGGAACCAAGCGGAGTTCTGCACCACCTCGGCTTGGGTGACGTCAATGACCTTGGCAATCTGCGTCAGGTAGTTCTGGGCATTGACCTGGATCTGCTCGGGAGTCAGCCCGCTGCGGGATTCATCGCGGCCCGAGGGGTCACCGACTTGAGCCGTCGCCGTGCCGATGATCAGCACCGCTTTGTGGCCCAGCTCTTGGAACTGTCGCAGCTTTCGCAACGGCACGGTGTGGCCGAGGTGGACATCAAAGCCAGTGGGGTCGATGCCGTATTTGATGCGAAGTGGCTTGCCAGTGTCATAGCTCTTTTGCAGTTTTTTGCGGAGGTCATCGGGCGTCTCCAGTTGAGCCGCACCGCGCATCAGGATTTCCAGTTGTTCATCGACCGGCCGAAACATAGCCCACTCCTCGAACTGACAAGAGGAGTTGTCTTATCACCGCAAGGTTCGCCGTGCAGGCTGTCTGATCTTGAGTTATGTTCAACTTGGCTTAAACGCTCATTCTCAGAGCGCCGGCTCAGACCGATTTACGGTAACTGTGGCCCGTGTCGACTTGCTCCATCTCGACGGCTTTGCAGAGGCCGATCATGGCCGTGTCGGTCGAGGGGACTTGCATCTCAGCCACGGCGAAGAACTGGTCCTGGAGCAAGCGAAGGACATGGGACAGGATCAGTTTCCCGAGGCCGAGCCGTTGCAAATCTTGGCGCACTTGCACGTCCAGAATCCCTGCCGAGGGCTGATTCCAACGCCAGGCAAAGCCTTCCAAATCCCAGACGACCGCCCGTGCTGCTGGGAGCGATGTGAGCTTGTCGAAGAGCCGGACTTCGAGTGGTTCGAGTACTCCCCATTGGCACTCTTGCCACCAATGCGAGATATTGGCGACTCGCAATGATTGCGGATCGTAACGCCGACGCAGCATGCCGAAGCGGGAATCGACGATCGTGAGTGGGGCGTCGAGTTTCTTCTGGAACACAAGAGTCGACGCGGCGGGGGTGTAACCATGCTGGGCCAGGAACGGTGTAAAGGCTTCGTCGCTCGCCAACAGGCCAGGGCAGTTGGAGCCGCCGTATAGCCCGAAGAGGTATGGGGAGTTCGGCGATTGCGGGCCGACGGTGATGGTCGTGGCCCCACGCTCGCGGAGCTTGGCTTCCGCACGGCTCAGCAGTTCTTTGCCGATGCCTTGGCGCCGAAACTCTGGGTGAACCACCACGAGGCAGACGACCCCCTGTGTCGGTTCCAGAGCACTGAAGTCTTCGTTCGGCCCCAGGCCCATGAGGGCGAAACCGACGAGCTTTTGCGTTTCCGAATCTTGGGCAAAGAGCAGGTCGTCGTTGGTGTAGAAAGTCTTCGAGAAGAGCCAGCGTTCCAGGGTCTGTGGGGACCGCAGTGGGTACGCGCCTCGTCCACTCACGGATTCATTCCAGAGCTGCATGAACGCAGGCGGATCGGAGTTTTTTGCCGAACGGTAGACAATCACGATGGTCAGGCTCCCCACCCAGAACGTCCATGAAATGTCAGTGTAGATACCATCCCAGACACAGGCCAGGGTTGACAGTCGTTCTTCGGGGTGGAATTTACGCTCTGATGTCAGGCGGGTTCGCAGCGAGTTTTTCAATCGAAACCAGGGGCCACTTCGCCACCGGCACGGGTGGAAAGTGCTGGAAGAACACTGTTGGCACTGTAGGCGAGAAATCGAACGGAGCCATCGGCCCAGAGAAAGTGCCCACCGCCGGGATGCAGGCTCCAGAAGTGGAGCATCGCGCAGGGGTTTTTGAGGAAGTCGTTCTGGAACCCATGAGGTCCGGTCCCACAGGCGTATCCGTAGTCGGACATACTGGGCAGCATGTTCGCTACACCCAGGTAATGATCGTAACGGCCCAACCCTCCACTATTGCCGATACCTGTGTACCACCAGCCTAGACGTAGATCATAACTCGGCGGACGCTCACCCACTATGATCGTGTTGCTGGTGCCATCGCTGATGTGCAGTAAGCTCGTCTTGGAGTTCAAGTAGATCACACCCTCTGTTGTGTCATGGGATGTACCACTGACGCCCATGTACGAGGAAAACGCATATTTCTGGCCGTTGTGGGTC
>JBOFPH010000009.1:0-52767 GCA_051659845.1 Fimbriiglobus sp.
CGAAGAACATTCGCTGGACGGCCAACGTCGGCTCACGAGCGATCGGGGGGCCGGTGGTCGCCAATGGTCTCGTCTGGGTCGGCACCAACAACGAGAGCCTGCTCGATCCTAAAATCACGGATGATCGCGGGGTGTATGCTTGCTTCCGTGAGTCGGATGGGCGATTCCTGGGGCAATATGCTTCGCCTCGGCTCGAACTTGGCAAGATGATCGCGGACTGGCCGACGAGTGGTACGGGAGGCAGCCCGGTGGTGGAAGGCGACCGCGTTTGGCTGGTGACCAATCGCCGGGAGGTTGTCTGCCTCGATAGCAAACCGTTGAGCCAAGGCACGCCAGCGCGGGTGGTTTGGAAGTATGACCTCATCCAAGAACTCGGCGTCTTTCCGAACTCACCGATGATCCCCAGCCCGAACAACGTCGGGTCGCCCGTGATTCACCAGGATTGGCTCTACGTGCCGACAGGCAATGGCGTCGATGTCGATCACCCCGGCGCCCAACGGGTCCGCGCTCCGAAGGCTCCGAGTTTGGTCTGCTTCCACAAAACGACGGGGAAGGTCGTGTGGAAAGACAACTCCCCCGGCCTGGAAGGCTTCGGCGGCCATCATGCGAGCCCGCTGATTTTCCAGCATCGTGGCAAAGCCCTGGTCGTTCATCCGCAAGCCGATGGCTGGGTGCGGGCCTTCGACGCAGGCACCGGTGCCCTGATCTGGAAGTTTGATATCAACCACAAGTCAGCAAAGTGGGACTGGCAAAAAGATGGCTTGGCATTCACCAAAGCCGTTGTTGTCGGCAATCCAGTCTTGGCCGACGGTCGGCTCTATTTCGCGGCCGGGCGAGAGCCAGAGTTTGCCGGCGGACCCGGTCGCCTCTTCTGCATCGACCCAACGAAAACGGGTGACGTCAGCCCGGAACTGGAGGACGGGAAAGCGAACCCCGCGTCCGCGTTACTCTGGGACTTTCAAACCGAAGGCAAAAACACGATGCTTCAAACCGTGTCGAGTGTCGCGGTGAGTGCGGGTCTCGTGATCGCACCTGATCGTTACGGCCATGTTCACTGTCTCGATGCCCGAACCGGGAAACATCATTGGTCTCACGACACCAAAGGCGGGATGATGGCGGATCCACTGATCGTGGACGATAAAATCTACATCGGCAACGACAACGGCTTACTGACCATCTTGGAACGAGCGACAACCCGAAAGGTGGTCCAAGTCCATGACTTCGACCGCCCCATTGTCGCCTCTCCCTCTTACGCCAACGGGACACTATTCATCCAGACGGAATTTAAGCTCTACGCCATTGCGAAACCGAAATAGAACCTTCCGAGTTGATCACCAAGATTGAGGGTTTGCGATGCTCATGCGTTTGCTCGTTGTCGGATGGCTGTTGGTCCTCGGGGTGGGTGTCGCGTCGGGGCAGAGTGCAATTCCGCCGCGGACGGTCTCCATCTTGCCAGTCTTCTTTGTGCCCAAAGGGGCCGAAAAGCCCACCGAGGAGCAGACCAAAAAACTCCAGCGACATCTGGAATGGTCCCAGACGCGCTACAAAGAACTCCTCCGCAACCAGGGGACATTTGCGATCGAGGCTAAGCCCCATGTCTACCAGTCCGAACGAGAGTTGGCGTTCTATCGAGCGGATTCCGAGGGTGGCGCATCGCTCTATGTCAGTGAACTGCTCGAAGATTTGAAAACCAACCGTTTCACCTGCCCGTATGTGCTTCTCGTGGTGGTGATGAATCCCAAGGATGATTTTCCAGTCGGTGGAGGTCGACCGCTGAATGGTGGTATCAACACCGGCGGGGGGATCATTCAACTTTCGTCATATTCCCTGGATCGCGTTCCGAATTTCCAATCGACTTTGCAGCACGAGTTGGGGCATAGCTTCGGGCTACCGCATGTGGATGTTTACGGGTACGACATGAAGACCAACGACTCACTGATGTCCTACAACCCCAAGCACTACACGAAGCAATTCACCCCCAGCGAGACCCCCGGCCAACTGAACGCCGAAGATCTCCGCGCCCTCGCCATGAATCAACGGGTTTTCCCAAACTCCAGTTCGACCCCAAAAAAGACATCCCGAAAGGTTACGCCCTCGATTCACGGATCGTGCACCTGGGGCCACTCAAGATTCCAGACCAACCCAACGGGGTGAAGGTCACCACCGAATCTGGTGAAGATCTCAACACCAAAGCCAACAACATCGTGCAGAACAAGATCTTGCCAAGTCGCAAAAACGGCCTGACCACCTTCGACGGCAAGCAGATGTGGCAATCGGGGAAGTCCAGGACCGGTTTGGTCTCGATCGAAGTGACATTCCCGTTCGAGGTCGAGCTGACCCGCATCGCCGTTCACTCGCAACACAGCGGTGAGTATCACCCGGCCCTGGCCGTGCGTGCTGCGGTGAAAGACGCCAAAGGTCGCTTTCAGAAGCTCACCGAGACGGACTTGAAGACCGTCGATGCGATGGTGAAGTTGCCGAAGACCAAAGGCAAAGTCTGGCAATTCGACTTCCGCGCTGGCCCCACTGGCATCGTGGCCCTCCGCGGGCTGCAATTCTACACTGGCGACGATGAGATTTTCCCAGCACTGATCCCCTACCAACCGTAAATCTTGCGAGACTGCTCTTGGGTTCAGTTTTCCCCACGAAAGACTGGGTTTTCTGTAGCTGGCCGGCGTTCGCTCGAACCCCAACGAAGCCTGGCGCCGTGAGAACCTCGATTTGCCCACCTCGGGTCCTTGCCCGTTGGCACGAGACCACGGGCCGCGCGAGCCAATGGAGTGCTCCGGTGATCGTGACTGTTCCGTAGTGCGTAAACTGTCTTCATGAACCTGCTCGACTACGTCACCGACCCTGTCATCCGGCCTACGGCTCTCGGTACCGCGTTTCTCGGCATGGTGAGTGGTGGCATCGGAGCGCTCGCGGTGGTGCGGCGGCAGGCGTTGCAGGGGGATGTGGTCTCTCATGCAGCACTTCCGGGCCTGGGGATCGCCTTCTGGCTCGGTGCTCGCTCGGACTTTGCGCTGCTTCTCGGGGCCGCGGTGGCGGGATGGTTGGCGCTCGTCTTCGTGCAAATCCTGACGCGCCGTGGCGGAGCGACCTTTGACTCGGCCTTGGCTGGGATGCTCGCCGTCTTCTTCGGCCTCGGTTTGGTGGTCATGGTCTATTTGCAGCGCACCTCTCCCGGGACGGGAGGAATGCGGTTGCAACACTACCTTTTTGGCGCTGAAGCCGCGACGATGTTGAGCGAAGACTTACTTCCCATGCTCACGCTCGGCGTGCCGGTGTTGCTGGTGATGGTGCTTTGCTGGAAGGAACTGCAACTCTTGTGCTTTGACCCCGATTTTGCGGCGAGCTTGGGTTTACCGACACGCCGGCTCGATGCCCTGTTCTTGGTGCTGATCGTGCTGGCGGTCGTGATGGGTTTGCAAACCGTGGGCGTTGTGCTGATGAGTGCCATGATCGTGGCCCCGGGTGCGGCCGCACGCCAATGGACCGATCGCTTGGGCCGGATGGTGTTGCTCGCCATGCTCTTTGGCGCGAGCGCCGGAGTGGCAGGGACGTTCATCGCCCATGCGCTCAGCGAGCGTGGCCGGGCAGTGCCCACCGGGCCGACCATTGTGCTCACCATCACCCTGATCGCCCTCGGCTCGCTGGCCTTCGCACCACGCCGAGGCATCCTGCCAAAGATGTGGAAAGCGAGGTTCGCATGAAAGAGTTCACGTGGCACGGCCATCTTGGCTCCACACGGGCTGGAAGCCCGTGCCACGGTCCATTTACGTGGCACGGCCATCTTGGCCGTGCTGGCTCCACACGGGCTGGAAGCCCGTGCCACGGTCCATTTACGTGGCACGGCCATCTTGGCCGTGCTGGCTCCACACGGGCTGGAAGCCAGTGCCACGGTCCATTCACCTGGCGATGCCAGATTGGTGGCATCTGATGAAGGGCCTCGATGCGACTCTGTTGGTGATGGCGACGGGGGCGGCTTGTGCGGTGCCGGGGGTGTTCTTGGTGTTGCGTCGGCTGGCGTTGATTGGGGATGCCATTGGTCACGTGCTGCTTCTTGGCATCGTCGTGATGTATGCGATCACTCGGGACCTCACCTCGCCGTGGCTCTTCGTCGGGGCGGTGTTGAGCGGGCTACTCACGGTGGTGCTTGTCGAGGCACTCCAACGCACTCAGCTCGTGCAAGAGGATGCCGCAATCGGACTTGTGTTTCCGGCCCTCTTTAGCCTGGGCACGATCATCGCGTCGCTCTACTTCCGCGACACTCACCTGGATGTCGATCAGGTGTTACTCGGCCATGTCGAGTACATCCCCTTCGCGCCGCGTGTCGAGGTCTTCGGCTTCCACCTCGGTCGGCAACCGACGGTGATCTTGGCGGGCGTCTTTGTACTCAACTTCGTGCTCACCTTGGTCTTGTTCAAAGAGCTGAAGCTCTCGACCTTTGACCCCGCGCTCGCGGCGATGTTTGGCTTCGCCCCGATGCTCCTGCACTATGGCCTGATGACGATGGTGTCGCTCACCACGGTCGCGGCCTTTGATGCCGTTGGCCCCGTGCTGGTCGTTGCCTTTTTGGTCTTACCCGCGCTCACGGCCAGGCTCTTCACGCATCGCCTCTTCACGTTGATCCTCCTGAGTATCACCGTGGGTGTCGTGGGGGGCTTCGTGGGGGTCCGACTCGCGTTTGCACTCAACACCAACATCGCCGGGATGACCGCCGTGACGCTCGGTGGGCTTTATGCCCTCGCTCTCTCCGTGGCTCCGCGGCAAGGGTGGATTTCGCAACTGTACCGGGCCTTCGAACGCCGACGCGAGTTCTTAGCCACGATGTTGACCATCCACCTGGCTCAGCACGAAGGTACCCCCTCCGAGCCTGACGAAGCTGGACGCGAAGGCGTCCACCGGCATCTACACTGGACCAGGCCCCAAATGGAATCGACGATTCGACGGGCCATTCGCCGCGGCTGGGTCGAGGAGCAGGGGCCGCTTTTGAAACTGACGCCCGCCGGGCGAGACCATGCCCACACCCTCTTTGCTCGCACTTCGGAGACCTGATGACCAAGATTGAGATCATTGACTCACACACTGGTGGCGAACCGACCCGCGTGATCGTCGCCGGTGGGCCAGACCTCGGCCACGGCACGATGGCCGAGCGCGCCGCATGCTTCGCCCAGGAGCATGACCATGTCCGTCGAGCGACGGTCAACGAGCCGCGCGGGTCGGATGTCTTGGTTGGGGCACTACTTTGCGAACCGGTGAACCCGAAGGCCGCATGCGGGGTGATCTTCTTCAACAACGTCGGCCTCTTGGGCATGTGTGGCCACGGCACGATCGGCCTCGTGGAGACGTTGAAATACCTGGGCCGCATCGGCGTCGGTGATCACCTCATCGAGACGACAGTCGGTGACGTGACCGTGTCACTGCATGCCGATGGCCGAGTGAGTGTGACGAATGTACTCAGCAAGCGCTACCTCAAACAGGTCGCTCTCGACGTGCCGGGTCTCGGCGAAGTGCGTGGCGATGTGGCCTGGGGTGGGAATTTCTTCTTTTTGGTCAGTGACCACTCAGAGAGACTTCACATCTCGAACGTCGAGCGGTTGTTGTTCGTCTCCAAGGAGATTCGCATCGCCTTGGATCGCGCGATGCTGATCGGTGAAATCATCGACCACGTCGAACTCTTCGGCCCCCCCGCGGATCCGGCCAACCACTCGCGGAACTTTGTTTTTTGCCCTGGTGGGGCCTACGATCGCAGCCCCTGTGGCACGGGGACGAGTGCCAAGCTCGCTTGCTTGGCTGCGGATGGCAAACTCGCTCCAGGCCAAATCTGGCGACAAGAAAGCATCCTCGGAAGTGTTTTCGAGGCTCACTATGAACTGGTCGAGGGCGGTATCCGCCCGACGATCACAGGCACCGCCCACATCACGGCCCAGGCGACGCTCATCGTCTCCGAGGGCGATCCTTTCGCTTGGGGAATCCCGACATGAAGCCCATCACTCGCCTCGCACTCGTAGCACACGATGCCCGCAAACCGACGATGATCGAGTGGGCCAAGCAACACCGTGAAACGCTTGCTCGCTGCGAACTCTTCGCCACCGGGACCACTGGTAAGCTCATCGAAGAAGCCACGGGACTCCGTGTGACGAAGTTTCTCTCCGGCCCGATGGGTGGTGACCTCCAACTGGGGGGCGCCATCGCTGAAGGCAAACTCGACGCCCTCGTCTTCCTCTGGGATCCGCTCTCCGCGCAGCCCCATGACCCGGACGTCCGCGCTTTGATCCGCGTCGCCGTCGTCTGGAACATCCCCGTCGCTTGCAACCTCGCCACCGCGAACATGCTGATCGGCTGCGTGTAAACTGGCGAGGTCAATTCGGTGAGCCAGATCGCAAGAAGTACAGCACCCGCCAAAGACGGTCGATCTGCCCCTTCTCGACGATGTCGATTGGGGAGAGACTCTCGAAGCCGTCATTCGGAGATGTCAACCAACGGCCAATCGGCTCCGGAGTCCGAAAGATAGCCTCCATCTCATCGGCTAGCCGAGTTGCCTCGGCGATCCTGCGGGAAGAGTTGGCGTTTAAAGTCTCACCAGCTTCCCAGCTTGCTACCGACCTCTCAGATAAACCAACCAATCGCGCAAAATCCGCTTGTGTAAGGCCCAAGCGTTCTCGGACCGTGAGTGAGGTGCTATCAGTTTTGTCTGTAAAAATTTTCGTGTTCATTACCATTTACCCTAGAACACTACGTCACTATACGCAGGACATTGGGTAGAATTCTTCGCAAATTTGCAGGTTTTTGACAAGAGGAAAATTCTATTTCCCCTAAGGAATCGCGAAAAGATGACTGGTCGCAGACAGTAAGTCAGGAAAAATAATCAGGTTATGACCGCCGAGATATCGGGCAGAGGGTGCCCGAAAACCTTCAATTCCTAGATCGAAAAGTCGCTGACCAAGGATCTGTGTCGGTGCCGGCTCGCCTCGATCCATGTAAGACTCCCACTCTTCCATGATGGTAGCACCCACAACACCGAGTTCCTGCAGAACTTTAGGATTCGTAAGATCAAGAAATCGGCTCAATGACACAGAAACTGCTTTCATGATTCGTGGGGCAAAGAACTCCAAACCGACATGATAACGTCTGGAATAGTACATCACCTCTGCAACGGAAGTTTCAGGCTCTTCCGATAGATAGACTGTTCGAGGGCCGTTTAACAGTGTGAATCGAGCGCCATGAATACTTGCCCCGAGGCCGGATAGGAATTCATCTCTCGATGAATATTTCTCAGCCCCGAAGCGAACTGCTGTCACTTGCCATTCTTGGCAAAGATGGTGGATTTGGCTCACATTCCAGCAGCCGATTTGAGGCTGAATCTTATTTTCTACGGATTTCATGCGGGGCCTTAGTCTTAGGTCAGGTGTATTGCATGTCGATTCTAGGCATCGTTAAACAAGTTGAGCCGATAGAAAAATACATTTTTTTTCAAACTTATATAATAAATATATGTATACCAAACTAGGTTTCACTGAGCCTTTTTAAGTCTATACGCTGAAGAAGTTGAAACTGCAGTAAGGTCAGATTTATCTGCCCTCAATGAGTCGTTCGCCGAGGAAGTTGTCTAATTCGGGGATGGCGCGGATTTTTCGGGCCGTGGTGGCGATGTCGTAGTAGACGCGGCGGATGGTCACCGTCTGGCCGTCGAAGAGGGCGTGGCAAGCGCGCGGGTCGCCGTCGCGGGGTTGGCCTACGGCGCCGACGTTGATGATCCACTGGCCGGTGCCGAGCGTCAGCCCTTTCTCGGCTTCTTCGCCATGGAGATACTCCCATTCGCCGGATGGCGGTTTGTTGAAGAAGCCAGGAATGTGGGTGTGACCAGCAAAGCAAAAACGATCGAAGTTGACAGAACAACGATTCATTTTCTTCGGGTTGTGGATGTCTTCGGGGAAGACGTACTCATTCCTGGGATTCCGCGGAGAGCCGTGGACGTGAAGTGTTCCCTCTAGGACGGCGTGACTCTGCAGCTCCTTCAAGAAGTCCAGCAGTTCGGGGTGATGTTTGACTTGAGCCTGGCTCCAGTAGACGGAGAGCTTCGCGCTTTGGCAGAAATCCTCAGGGGAACTGAGTAGAGCACTGTCAAAGTTCCCGATCAAAGCCAACTCCATTGCGCTCGAGTGCTCTAGGCATTCGACAGGATTTGGGCCGTAGCCGGTGACGTCGCCGAGGTTGTAAATCTTCGTCACTCGCTGCCTTGCGATGTCTTGCAGCACCGCTTCCAGTGCTTCGAGATTGCCATGAATATCGCTCAGAATGGCGATCATGCCGGCGACTCCTCGGCCACGGCTGGCAGTTTCCAGTCGATCGGTTCGCGGCCATGGGTGGTGAGGGCGGAGTTGATTTTGGAGAACGGCTTGCTGCCGAAGAAGCCGTTGCTCGCGGAGAGCGGCGAGGGGTGGGTGGCTTTGAGGATGGTGTGTTTCGTGGCGTTGAGCTGGGCGGCTTTCTTTTGGGCGTAGGCACCCCAGAGTAGGAACACGACGGGCTGAGGCAGGGCGTTCACGGCGGCGAGGGCGGCATCGGTGAATGTCTCCCAGCCTTTCCCGGCGTGCGAGTTCGGCTTGCCGGAGCGGACCGTCAAGACAGCGTTCAGCATCAGGATGCCTTGCGTGGCCCAGTGGACCAAGTAGCCATGCTTCGCGGGCGGAATGCTGAGATCGTCCTGCAGTTCCTTGTAGATGTTGCGAAGCGAGCCGGGCAAGCGGATGCCAGGCTTGACGGAGAAGCAGATGCCGTGCCCTTGGCCTGGGGTGGGGTAGGGGTCTTGGCCGAGGATCACGACCCGGACTTCGGCGAGGCGCGTGTACCGAAAAGCGTTGAAAGTCTCGGCGGCAGGTGGGAAGATTTCCTCGGTTTTCCGCTCTTCGGTGACGAAGTCTTTGAGCTTCAGAAAGTACGGTTTACCGAACTCTTCTTTCAGCGCTTCGCCCCAATCCGGTGGGAAATTCGCAGGCGGCGGCACGAGTGCCGGGGCTGGCGGTGCCACGGGCGGGCTAGCCGACGGGGGCGGTTCGTCGAACAGGCTCGGGGTCGAAGTCGCTTTCTTAGCCATGTTGCATCCTTCCCAGTGACACAATCGAAGTTACCATGAGTCTATGAATACCTCACTACCCCTGATTACCGCAGACACTCTCGGCGAACCCACTGGCCCGGCCTCGGTGCCAAGTGTGGCCGGCAAAATGGGCCTCCTCGACCAAACCGCCGAGAGTTTGAAAACATGGCTCGCCGCTCGTGGCCAGCCGCCGATGCGGGCCAAACAAATCCGCCGCTGGGTGCTCGGTGCTCGCGCGACGAGCTTCGAGGAAATGTCCGATTTGCCCAAAGGCTTACGGGCCGAGTTGGAAGAGCACTTCACCATCTACAGTATGTCGGTCGAGAAGCATCTCACGGCCCGCGATGATACCCACAAGCTGCTGTTGAAGTTGCACGATGGCCGGATGATCGAGTGTGTGCTGATCCAGGATGTGGGCCGGGCCACGGCGTGCATCTCGACGCAAGTCGGCTGTGGTATGGGCTGTGTCTTTTGTGCGAGCGGGCTGAATGGAGTGGCGCGGAACCTCACAGTCGGCGAGATCGTCGAGCAACTGGTGAGACTACGAAACCTCACCGTCCCCGGTGAAGAGGTGCAGTACAGCACCGCAGGTCGGCTGGCCAACCGACTGACTCACATCGTCGTCATGGGCATGGGCGAACCCCTAGCGAACCTCGATAACCTCCTGGCGGCACTCGCCGTCGCCGGGGAACGCGATGGCCTCGATATCGGTCAACGGCACATCACCATCTCGACCGTCGGGCTGCCCGCCAAGATTCGCAAGCTCGCCGAGGTCGGCAAACAATATCACTTGGCCGTGTCGTTGCACGCCCCGAACAACGACTTGCGGACCCAAATCGTGCCCACGAACGCCAAGACTGGGATTCAAGAAATCCTCACCGCCGCGGACGACTTCTTCCGCATCACCGGCCGCCAAGTGACGTATGAGTACGTCGTTTTGGGTGGCGAGAACGATCAACTAATCCACGCCAAGCAACTCGTCGGGCTACTCCGTGGCCGCAAAGCCCACGTGAACCTGATCCCTTGGAACGAAGTCGGTGGACTCGTCCACCGTCGGCCCAAAGACCCCGACCTGAACGCTTTCATCGAGGAACTCCGACGCTTCGGCATCAGCGTCACCGTCCGCCAACGCAAAGGCTCCGAGATCGACGCCGCCTGCGGCCAACTCCGCCGTGAAGCCGAGGAAAAGCTCGAGAAGAGTTAACCACGAATAATACGAATCAGAAATGAAGAAATCAGGCCCTGGTTCGGTGGCTTGTGATTTACCCATTTGCTCTACGTTTCTGTGTCGTTTGATCCCTTATCCCTTCGCGGGCTTTGGTATGGTCATATCTCCGATCTCCAAAGGCAACCTCATCCCCCCAACCCCCTTCTCCGAAGCTGAGAAGGGGGAGAAAAACCCTGAAAAACAGGCCGTTTCTGCCATTTCTTGCTCCCCTCTCCGTTTCGGAGAGGGGCTGGGGGTGAGGTTGCCTTTCAACGCTGGAAACGACTTGTGACCATACCAAAGTTCCGAAGCGGAGAAGATAATAAACTGCCTTCTGTCGAACGCAGACACCCGACTCAAACACTCCGAACTGAGGCATCGTCATGCGAACCGTCGTACTCCCAGGTGTGAAACGTATTCAAGGCTTGCACTTCACGCCTGACGGCGAGAAGTTAGTGATCGCCAGTGGGCGTGAAGTTTACGGGATGGATTTGGGGATTTGGTTCGATCTCACCACCGACACGGAAATTGCCCGCTTTCCAGGCGGTGGTGGCCCTTACACCGTGCCGAAGGATCTCGAAGAAGTTGTGACCACACACAAGAAAGGAACGCACGATTCTTTTGATCGAGTGTTTGGCAAGGAACCGAACTGGGAAGGCAGACTTGCAACGGGTGGCACCACAGCTTTTTTCATGGCTAGAGCGAAGACCGTCCGCATTTTTGGCGTGACTCTCGATGCGAAAGAGAAGCTTTTGTTCGTGAGCCAAGTGACTGACTTGGGTGATGAAGAGCCAGATCTCGGTTGTCAACTCTATACCATAAAGCGATACATCGGGATGTTTCTGGAGAAAAGCTTCGATGAGGCGGGTGAGTTTCGGGTGATGCAGGCCTCGCCTGACGGGCTTTGGCTGGCTGTGACGGAAGGCTAGGGTGGAGACCCGGTCGTTCAGTTCCGGGAGTTGAAAGGGAAGAAACGCATCTTGAAGTTTACCCCAAAAGGCAAGGTCACGCGGCAACTGGTTTTCTCTCCGGATAGTACCCTGCTCCTGGCGGTCAATGACCGCGATGTCTACCGGCTGAACCCCAAGAAGGCCTGCGAAATTGGCCCCAGCTTCAACCACCCCAAGACGGTCAATGCGGTGTCGTTCAGCCCAGATGGCCAGCAACTTTTGACGGCTTGTCAGGATCAAAAGGTGCGGCTTTGGGATGTCGCGTCCGGCGAGATCACCAAGACCTATGAATGGGACTACGGCACCATGACGGCACTCAGCTTTGCCCCGGATGGCGATTCTGCCGTCGCGGGGGATGCCAAAGGCCGACTGGTCTTTTGGGATATCGATTGACCGCTCAGGCGTTCGGCAGCCCAGAAAAGGCACTCACACTTTTGGAAATTTCGTCCACTTCTGTTGATTTGACT
Organism: Fimbriiglobus sp.; assembly: GCA_051659845.1. GTDB lineage: Bacteria > Planctomycetota > Planctomycetia > Gemmatales > Gemmataceae > Fimbriiglobus. Next base: position 11,725 of record JBOFPH010000009.1, read on the forward strand.
TCTTTCTTTGCGTACAGTGGATTCAATATTATCTACTTTGGAGGTCCATCATGGACGCAAGATCAGTTCGCGTGGCCGCTTACTTCCGAGCACTCGGCCAAAGTTGGGATCAGATTGCCATGGGCATGGGGGTGAATGCCTTCGAACTGGAGGGCCTACCGGTCACGAACCCCGTCGCCTGGCAGATGGCGAACGAAGAATTCGAACCCATCATTCTTCGAGATGCCAAGTATCAAGCCATCGCCGCAGCGAAGTTACAAGTTCGCAGCACGAACGAAGCGATTAGCCAGAAAACGACCTTGGCAATGCTGAAGTATGATGTCGAGGTCAAGAAATTGGCCGTGAAACGTGAAGAGATGCGCATCCAAGAAGAGAAAGCCAAACAGGCTGAGGCGAAAGCGAAGGCCAAAGCCGCGAAGTCCGATCTGACTCCACCTCAAGCCCCCACAGCTGAACCCGCGAAGAGCGAAACTCCACCAGTCGCCGAAGGCCCGAACAACTCCAAACCACCCGTCGAAACCCCCAAAGCCCAAGACCCCAAAGCCCAAGTCGTGAAGCAAAACCCACCCGCGCCGGTCGTGCCACCCGCAGCGTCCCAGAAGACCGGTTGACGGATATTGATCCCAGCTTAAGGCCCGGCAGTCTCGAGGATCGATTTCCCGCTCAGGGTGATCTTCTTGTCGTCGATTTTGAAGAGACGCACTTGGGTCGTGGGTTGGACTTGGTCTGCATAGAGTTGGAACAGGCCGACGGGGTTGCCGTTCATGCGGTACCAGGTCACGTCGATGTTCGCATCCCGACACACTTCGGACATGCGATCGAGATACCGTTGAGCGCCCACCGGGACACCACCGGCCAGACATCGCACGACTTCCACAGCAATCGTGTTTTGCCGCTTGCTCACCACCCAGGCTCGGAGTTCCACTGAGACCACGATCTTGGTGTTCTCGGATTGCATCTGCTCGAAAGGCATGGCTTGATAGCGCGCGGCAATGGTAATCTTGTCGCCATCGATGGCCACGCGGGGATCCTGGACGCGGGAATCGAGTGAGCCTTCCAGGCTGCCACCCTTGGCGAGGCCAATCCGGAGGAAAGAGTTGATTTCGTCTGCAGTGAAACTCGCGCCGAACTCAGGCTTGGAGATGCGGATGTCTTGCTGAAGTTCGGTGACTCGGGTGAAAAGATCGGAGGCTCTCGCGGAGTCGTCAAAATCGTCTTTGAGCGCCGAGTCATAAAACGCCGGCTGGCGAGACAGCATCCAGCCCAGCCCACCCAAGCCCGCGGCAATCGCAACGAGCAAGATGAGAAGCACGAAGACCATCGATCGCCGTCGTCGTTTCAAAGGACACCTCTTTCGAACGTTGGCATACCCGCTTCGCCGCCGTCCGTCAATCCCCGGCGAACTCCCAAACCCAGCCCAATTCTCTGACGGCACCATGCGGATGGGACGTGCGGATGGGAAGTCGCATGGGTTGGAAGCCCACAGTGACCAGAGAGCTGCAGAGGAAGGTCATTGACAACATCGAGAAGTTAGCGTAAAAATTGAAGTGGGAATTGTTTCACTATGCTCCGTTTTGAACTGGCGGTCGATTGGAGTTCTGCGGCAGATCTATTGAACTTGCATCAATGCTGGAGGATTAGCGATGTTGCTGCATGACGTTTGCGACTACATCATCACCAAGTTATGTGAAGGCGGAGGATCGGTTAGCGTCCTCAAACTCCAGAAGCTTGTGTACTACTCTCAGGCTTATCGTCTTGCGAATGACAACAAGCCTCTCTTTGACGGCAAGTTTCAGGCTTGGGTCCATGGTCCGGTTTCCCGCCAACTGTACGAGCGCTTCGCTGCTACGAAGAGTATGTACTCTGACGTCGGACTGGACGATCTCCGGCCAGACTTCAGCAAAACACAACTCGACCATGACGAAATGGACCACATTGATTGGGTTCTGGAGGCATTCGCTAAGTTCGACGGAACTCAACTCGAACACATGACGCACCACGAAGAACCGTGGATCGAAGCACGCGGAAGTCTTCTGGCTGCAGCTCGATGCGAGAAAGAGATCAACGAAGAAACGATGCAGCGTTACTACGCCACGCGGCTGATGAACTAAGATTGTCACTCATGGCAAAATCACGTCGATCCATTGTGACTGGCGATCCTGGGAGATCTCGCCAGTCGATCAGCAAGCCACCTCTTCCAGAAGCGAAACAGTGGACGTTCTCGTTTCGCTTCTGGCGACAGCAAGATGAACTTTTCGGTCTTGGAACTTGCGATCCGGCATGGTTTGTGTCTCTACTTGATCGGTTTCACGAACTCTCGAGGGAAAAGGTCGTACGCTTTCAGGGTGGCGACCCAATCAAAGACGGCTACCGCTACCACGGAATTGATTGGGCTGCGAAAAACATACCCATGACTCGCGTCCAATTCGACTGGTTGCCGCCTGAGTATCGAGACAATGAAACGGAGTTCGAATTCGTTCAGTTCCACATCTCCAAGGCAGAGGGGCGTGTGATCGGTTTCTGGGACGAGGAGTGGGTTTTCAACCTGCTGCTTCTGGACCGGATGCACAACCTGCAGCCGAGCAAGTACAACGACTACGAGACACGGTCGTCGCCAGTCCTACAGTGCCAGTACACTCACCTCTTGTTCTCTGCAAAAGCTGCGATGAAGATGGCATGTAATGGACAGGAGTGTTCTGTGTCCAAAGAGTTCGAGCGACTTCTCTCAAACCACCCCCAACACCGGCGTGTTGTTATCCTCCAAGTTGAAGACGCTGACTTCACAAACGTGAAAGCGGCGATTGACCTCGAGTGTGCTGCCACGGTCGGCGAGGTCATCACCGCAGGTGTCAATGCGCTGATGAACCGAGTCGCCTCGCCATGATTGGGTAGCCACCGATGGCGATTCGCAAACAAGGATCACGGGCGATTGTCGTGGATGGCATGCACTTCCGTTGGCGAGTTCGGCATCGTCCGACCTACATGCAGGGAGCTTTTGGGCATCGCCTCACGGTGAGCGTGGAGGCATTGGACCAGGGACTTTGCATCTTAGTGTTGGTGTTCTCGCAATCACATCCTTGCAACTGGTTAGGCGATCCCGCGATTCCGGTCACACCGCGGCAGGTCGCGGATGGGATTCGTTCCGCTCTTAAGGCCGGTTGGGAACCACAGCGGTGAGGAAGTGCCCTCTATTGCGAACCGATGATCGAAACAGCCTGACAGAACTGTTCCGCGCCAACGTTTTCCATCTCACCACGTTTGGCTTTTGGAAGGACTTCCTCGTGGCCGGGGTATAAGAAGGATAATGTCTGATGACTGGATCGCCTGCGATTCCTACGGACTTATCGCCACTTCTTGTCCCCGGTGGCCCAGGGTTTGTGATGTCTCCCGCCGACCCCAGTGCCACCACCCAGGATCAGGAATCGCTCTGGCTCACCCAGGCCCAAGCCGGGGATCGCCAGGCGTTTGCTAAGATCGTGGATGCCTACTGGGACCGTTTGTTCCGCTGGCTTTACCAGATGACTCGCGACAAACACAAAGCGGAAGACCTGACCCAAGAAACGTTTCTGAAAGTCCTCGCGGCGATCGGCTCGTTTCGAATTGGGACCAACTTCCGAGCCTGGCTGTTTCGCATCGGTCACAACAATTTTGTGAACCTGAAGCGATCCGAACGGCGGAATGTGCAGTCTCTGGAAGTGGATGTCCCGCAGCCGCATGAAGTCGGCCCGGAACACACTGCCTCGGACCGCGAAACGGTTCGCCGGGTCGCGGAGGCGGTGAGCCAACTGCCGCAGGAGTTCCGCACGGCGTTACTGTTGCGTGTGGATGAAGGACTTTCCTTCCGGGACGTGGCAGGGATTTTGAACATCACGGAAGAAACGGCACGCTGGCGGGTTTTCAAAGCCCGGCAGAAGCTCTTAAAGATCCTCGGCCCGGACTTGACAGGCGAAACTGACGAAGACCCGAAACCGGAATGAATGGCCATGATTTGCGAAACCATCCAACAGCAGCTAATCGCCCGAGCCGATGGGAACCCATCGACCGAAGTGTCGGCCCACCTCAACACTTGCCGAGAGTGCTCGAAGGTGGCGAAGACGTTGGCTCAGATGCAATCGGCCATCCGTGCGATCCCTGTACCGAACTCGGATGCCGCCAAGGCTCAGTTTCTGGAAACGATTGCCGTCGCCGATCTGCCGCCGATCATCGAGCGAGCTGCTTTTCGCACGCGGGATTCCAGCACCAGCTTGCGACCGTGGAGTCGGGTGAGTGTGCCGCGTGAGTGGCGGTATGCTGGCGGCATCGCGGCGATGTTACTGATCGCCTTCGGCACCTGGTGGCTGAACACTGGCCCGCGGCCTGTCCCGGAAACGGTGAAACTTCGCCATGAGTTGTTGAAGCAGGAAGTCGCTTCGTTAGCACGCATGACCCGCGCCGAAACCTCGGAACAACGCCTCGCCGTCTGGACGGACTTGACCGCGAACTTGCATACCGAAGCGAAACACGTCTTCAAAATCGCTCCGGCCACCGACATGGACGCCATCGAGCGGATGTTCGGCAAGGTGGTGAAAGACGGCATCCTGACGCAAGCGAAACAACTGCCCGCGACTTACTCCCCGGCCGAGCGGCAAAAAGCCCTGGCTGAGGCGGACAAGAAACTCGAAGCCGCCGAGACTGACGCCGAAACGCTCGCCCGCGAAGCCCCGCAACACACCCAACCGGCCCTGAAAAAGATCGCTGGCACCGCCAAAGACGCCCGCGATCAACTCCAAAAAATCATCCGAGGGGAGGCGTAACCACCATGAAGCGACTCTTCACCATCATCCTGCTACTGAGCCTGGCTGTGTGGGCCGATGCTCAATCGACGCCAACGCCGATCCTGGCCAGCGAACGCTTGCAGCTCTTCCGAGCGAACCAAATGCTCGTCGAAGACTTGATTGACCACCACCTGAAACTGGCGAACTCGAACTCACAATTGGATCAAGCCGAGCAGTGCCGCAATGCACTCACCACGCTCTCGACGGCCCTCAACAAGGCCACCGAAGAGCCATCTATTGATGGTGACCGCGTCGCGGAACTGAGCGAGCACATGGCCGAGCTACTGACCACGGGCCTGAACCCGACACTCGCCGAAGCCCGCGCCAAGATCCAAGCCGGCTCACCGGGTGCGGCACAACTCGCCAAGATCGAGACCTCCGCCACCACGGACCTCAACAACCTGCGCTCGCAACTCCTCAACGACCCTCGCCTGACGACCCCCAAAGTCACGACCGCGACCGAACGCCTCTGGCAAGCCATGCAAGGCATCGCCCCGAAGAATTGACACGGACTTTAGCCGACTTTCGCCCTCACGGCCGCGGTGAGGCTCTGGAGGTCGGCGAGGAGTGGGATGCCGTAGCGGGCACAGATCACTTCCACGTTCCCGCGGCGCCAGAAGCCCTCGGGGCAAGCGACGATCACTTTGCCGCTCTTGGCATGCAGGCCCAGTTCGAGGAGCGTGATCGGGGCTTTCGTGGTGGGTGCAAAGTACATGGCGATGAGGTCCGCGCGGTCGAGGGCATCGAGTTCCCATTCGACCTGTTCGCGAAAAGCCGGGTTCGAGATTGATTGCTCCCAAGTCGCATCCCAAGCCTCGCGCCGTGGGTTCAAGATCGCGACATCCAGATCGCGAAGAGACTCGGTCAGCTCATCCTGCCACGGTTCCGCTAAGCCCATCTCAATCGACCCGGCCAAGAAGACGGACCGCTCTCCTGGCCCGAGAACAAACGGCATCGGCGGTTTGTAGAGACGCATCACTTCTCCCAAAGGTCCATCTCAACTTCAAGCCTGTCTTACAACTCTAGCCGAAAGAGAGCGCCGGGGTTGGCCGGGTGATGGGACACGCGGCCTTTCAGGAGTTCGGCCCACTGTTGGGCGAGTGCAAGGCCAAGACCGGCGCCGCCGGTGATGCTGTCCGCGATTTCGCCACGGCGAAAGGGTGCGAAGATCGTATGTCGTTCGCTCGCAGGAATGCCAGGGCCGCGGTCTTCAACTTCGAAGATGACAGTGTTCGCTGGGCCAGGTCGGGCACGCAGCCAAATGCGGGGATCGGTCGCTTCGCGGCTGTACTTGCGGGCGTTGTCGATGAGGTTCCCGAGGATCGCTTCGAGCATCCGGGCATCGGTTGCTAAGCTCTGGCTGGGCGCGAGTTGGTTCTGCACCACGAGCACTTTGCCATCGGCGGTGATGCGATCGCTCCAAGTCTTTTGCAGACTCTCCAGCACTTGGCCCAGATCGGTGGGTTGAAGGTTTGCGGTCACGCGGCGCTTTTCGAGTTTCGCAAAATCGAGCACATTTTCCACCAGTCGATGCAGTCGTTCGGATTCACCCGTCATGGTGTCCAGGTACTCTTTCTGTTTCACTGGGTCGTCGATCAGCCCGGAGTTCAAGAGGTCGAGGTAGAGACGTAAGGATGTCAGCGGAGTTCGCAACTCATGCGTCACCGCGGAGACGAAGCGGATGCGGCGTTCACTGAGGTCCAGGAGTGCGCGGCCTCCGAAACCCACGGCGACGATCGCCAGGATGGCGACGAGCCAGGCGAGGATCAGCCCCCAGCGCAGCGGGCTATTGCCGACGCTCGGCGTCGGCGGCATCGCCCCTGGGTCGAGTTGCAAGGGCAGGGCGGTCATGGCCAGGTCGGGGGCTTCGGGGTCCGGGGTGCGGAGTGGAGTGAGGGTGGCATTGGGGAAGAGGTCCGCAATTTGCTCCTGCAACTTCGTTTGCAAGAGCTTTCGATCGAGCACGACCCCTTGGTAAACGGTCTTGGCTTCGAGCCGAGCCGAGCGGACGAAAAGCAGCAGTTCCTGGTCGCCTTGACTGATCCACTCGGCATACATCGGGCTAACATGGACCGCGATCGGCGTCAGAGTCGGCATTCCCTTCTTGGCCGCCCGTACGCCGGGGATCAGATCGTCCGTGAGAGTGATGGTACCGTTACGGGCTTGGGCTTGGTCCGGGTTGACGGTCTTTAACTCGTTCACTCGGCCTCCGTATTGCGGATAGACGGCGTTTCCGCCGAAGCCTCCCTGACCACCTCCGAAGCCACCATTATTAAACCCCGAAGTCCCACCGCCGAAACCACCACCACGGTTGTCGGGGGCTTGTGTCGCTTGGGCCGCGGCTCGCATCCGGGCATCGTATTCGGCAGACTTGGAGTTCCCGAGTTCGTTGTAAGGGTTCTGCTGGGGTATTGCTGCCTGTTGAGTTGCGAGTGAATTTTGAGCCGCAGTCAGTTGGTCTTTGCTGAGGGTTTGGGCTTTGTCGTCCACGGTGTTGGAGCGTGCGGCACCAGCAACGGTTGGGAGGAGATTCGCCATCTCCCAGCCCAGGCGTTGACCAGAGACAACCGACTGTCGCTGGGTCACGGTGAGAGCGTTGAACTCATTGCCTTTGGCCTCGCTCGGCTCGGCAGTCAGTGGCACGGGCACGATGAACGGCGTCGTGTTGCCAAGCGCATTGTCTCGCTGTGTCAGTGAGCGGATCACCGAGGCAGGGGTAAAGCTCTCCTTTAACCGTTGCAAGACAGCCCGGCGGTCGTTGTTGTCGTTGCCGGTGTTCAGCCAAAGCTGGTTGTTGAACTTGAGTTGATACTCGTTGGGCAACACCTGGGGCGACTCCCAACCCGTATCGGGGTCGAGTTGGAAGTGCAAAAGCATCCACGGCGGCAGATCGGCGGAAAGAAGCGGCGACGGTAAGCGGACATCTGCGGGGCGATCGGAATTCTGAAAATCAACTGCACTCGGGGCGGCGTGAAAGGGCGTGTAATGGGCGAAGGGACGGTGGTTCTCCAGGCCTAAGGTGGGCAGCATGAGACCATCGAGCCGCCAGAGCGCGAGGCGTTCGCGGTTGGCTCGCTCGGCTCGTTCGGCGGTGGTGCGTTGGTCGTCCTCGACTTGCAGAGCCGCAGTCGTCACGAAGCCCAAGCCGCTCACGACGAGAGCGACCAAGACGATGAACAACGTCGTCGCCATCCCAGGACTCAGCAACCGCCGAGACAGATTCACGTTTCGTCTCCCACAATCAACCCTGGCCCGGCCATGTATCCATGCGCTCGAACCGTGACGATGGCTTCGGGCCGTTCTGAGCCATCTGGGTCTTTGAGTTTACTGCGAAGTCGGGCGATGTGCATATCAACAGCCCGTGTTTCCAAGCCCGCCGTGCCAATCCCCCAGACGCGGCCCAACAACTCTTCCCGACTCACCGCCCGCTCTCGGTTCGCGAGCAGAAAGCTCAGGATGGCCGCTTCCGTCTCCGAAAGGTCGGTGCGTTCCGTCTCGGACCATCGCACTTCTCGCCGCGATAAATCGACTTCGCCTCGCCCGATCTTCACATGATTCAACACCTCGGGCTTCTTCGTCGTGCGGCGTAACACCGCCTCGACGCGGGCGATCAGTTCCTTGGCACTGAACGGCTTGACGATGTAATCGTCGGCGCCCATCTTCAGCCCGCGCACGCGGTCGTCTTCACTCCCACGTGCGGTGAGGATGATGACCGGCCGATCCGGATGGCTTTGGCGCAAATCGGCCAAGACTTGCAAGCCATCTTTTTTGGGTAACATGAGGTCGAGTAAAACCAAATCAATGCCACCGGCCTGAGCTTCTCTCAGGCCGAGCATGCCATCTGCCGCCTCCGCGACATCGTAACCTGTCAGCCTTAAGGCATCGACAAGCCCACGACGAATCGCTGGCTCATCTTCAATCACGACAATCCGAGAACGCGGCATTTTGGGCTTCCATCGTTACTTCGACGCGGCTGAGATCGCGGCGACGTTGACATTCTTATCAAAGCTCATGGAGTAATCGTAATCGATGGCCATGGCTTTCTCGCTATTCTGCTTCGTATCAATCTTGATATCCCAGCGAAGCAGGTTTTTCGGGCGTTCATCACGCACGTAAAGCGCATCTTTGCTCAACTCAGTTTCACCCTTCGAGAGTGTGATCGCAATCTGTTGTTGAGCTTCGGCAAACGGCAAACGGTCCCACACTTGGACATCCACAGGCGTCGCTTTGTAGCTATTCACCAGGATGCGGTACTTGAAGTTCAGGACTTGGTTACCCCCCTGCACGGTGCGGCTCTTATCCATCAATTTGCGGCTCACGGAGAGCTGAGGATCGGCGCCGAAGCCGACGGTGAAGAGCTTGCCGATGGCCACGAGCGGCATGCGGGTCTGCCCGACGAAGTCGGTGCCCAAGTACATGGTCGCTTCGCCTGGGAGCAGGATCATGTCGGTCGTGTTGGTGAGATCAGCAATACGGTAAACATTCGGCGTGATGAGTGGCACGGCTTTGTAATAAAACTTGGGCGCAAGATCGAGTTTGGCAATCTCGAATAGCTGTTCATCATTGCGTGATGGCAATGTGAGTTTTGATTTGAGATGATAGGTCACACTCGGGCCGTCAACATTCGCAAATGGGCTGAGCTTGCCGAGGTCTTCCTTCGTGACAAGCAAGTCTCGGTATTGGTCGATGGCCGCGGCCTCGTTGGCGAAACGATTGCCATTCGAGACGTCTTTCTGGTTCAGCGAGTTCTGGGCCTTCTCGCGGTTGTCACGTGATTGAGCTTCGAGAACCTTGTAGTCTGGCGCTCCACCGAAGCCACCTTGCCCACCACCGAAACCGCCGCCGAATCCACCTTGCCCAGGGTTCGTGTTGAACTGCACATTATTCATCCCCCCTTGTTGTGGTATGGCTAAAGTTTGCGTTCCTGGTGGGCCACCGGCTGCGGCGCGGCCACCACCTGGGGCGAGCGCGGAACCAATGCCGATTTCGAGGGCTTGCAGATCGGGCGGGGCGGCATTGAGGCGAGGCTGGGCGGTCGAGAGGACGATGTTCACACTGCCCCAGTCTTCGCCGGTTTGCTGCTGCATCGACGCGAGGTACTCGACGACGACGGGGTCTTTGTCTTTGGTCCCTGCGCGGAGCTTGTATTGTGGCCGCCAACTCACGTTCGAGACGAGATAGTTGAGCCGGATGGTCGCCGCACCCGCTTTGGTCTTCTCCACGTTGATGATCGCATCGCGCTCGATACGGCTGAAGCCACCGGAGACTTCTGCCAAACGACGTTGAGTGAAGTTCGTGTCTTCCTGGATGGCCTGGATTTGCTGCTTGATCGTCACTTCTTCTTTCGCAGCCTTGGCCCGAGTTTCGCGGACGAAGTTGGCCAGCGAAATGGTCTTCTCGGCATCGAGGTGACCTTTGTCTGTGAGGGTCACGAGGGTCGCGGCGGTGAAGCCTTCGATCTTCGTGAGGAACCCGGTGTTGGCTTCAAGGGCTTTGAGGTCGGCCGTCAAGGATTCGGTCTTCTTCGCATTCTCCCGCAGCTTCGTTTGGAGCTGTTGCACCTCGAGGCGGTTATCCTGATTGATGGCTCGGGTCTTGTAGCGAGCACTCATGATCCGGACGCCGTCGCTTCCCTCGGCGTACAGTGAGGTCTCCATCGTGCTCGGTGGCAACGGCGTCACCACGACTTCTTGTAACCCCATCGCATCGGGCACCGTCACCTCGCGGGTGATGAGCGCCGTGTTCTGGTAAATGGTGACGTTAACGATCTTGCTCGGCGCCCCTTTGACCTCGCCCGCCTTAGCTTCTTTGCCCTCTTGGGCCTTCGTTGTGGCCCACGGCACGACGGCCAGGACGCCCAACACCAACACGATTCCACGAATTCGACGCATGAGAGGAAACCTCCACTGGGGATACGACGAAGATTCTAACGAGACCGATGTGAGAATCCGTAACGAACCTGTAACGGCCACGTGGACCAACCCGCCAATTCGACGCAGTTGACCGAATCCACGAAGTCGAACTGTCGATAAGATAATACTGGCTTAGCTAAACGATTTTCGGTTCTGGAGGGATCACGTGGAACAGCCCATCATCGAAAACCCACCGGAACCCGTCGCCGGACTGAAAACGCCGCCGCGTTCATGGTTGATCCCAGTCGTGGGTTTGATCCATGTTTTGCTCGGCGTGATGGGTGTTGTTTCGACATATCGATACCTTGAGCAAAACTGGCTGCAGATTCACTTCATGGTATTCATGATACCACTCGGTATCGGGATTTTGTATCGCTTCGATATCTGCCGTCGATTAACACGCGCCGTGAACTACATCATCGCGGTCATACTCGTGACCTTCTCACTAGCCGCTATTCTCGGGTCGATGGTCTTTGATCTGCCGTTTCAGGCCTCGGGTATCACGACCTCCTCGACCGTTCTGTTGTTGATCTTCTTGGCTCTCGCCGGCGCCGCCTGGTGGTCTGCCCGAGTATTGGGAGCCAAACGTGACGCTTTTTGGAAGGAATCTCGGTTGTTTCGTCAGTGTTGTGTCATCGCTTTTATCGCATTCACGCTTCTCAGCGCGATCACCGGCGGAACCTTGATCACGTACAATCAAAGCTCGCTTTCCAGCGGCTATTCATCGTCGGGATTCCAGAATCGTCGACTCGCAGAGGCAGGCTTCACGATACCTGCAGTTGTGAAATTTCAGTATTCAGATGGCATCGATTTTGTCATTGTCACGAGATTTAGCACACAGGTTAGAGAGAATTCATTTTCCTACGAAAATGAATTGTCCCATGTCACCACACTGGATAGGCCGTTCCCCGATGATGCCATTCTCGTTGATGTGAAAATTCGCGAGAAAGGCCAGAGAGCCTTCTACGAACGAAACGCACAGGTTGAGACACAATGTCACATCCGAGGTGTCGGGCGATACAGTTCGTTGTCCCTCGACGTAAGTGGTGAGCATCAAATGAAACGGTCTGGAATCATTGATCATGCAGGCCACATCCGGTCGCTGCGTGCGCAGATTCGCTCTAGTGTCATGCGGCAGATCATGCGAGAAGCGGTGCCGAAGTTTAAAAAGTGACGGCTATGGGCGGATGCTTCATCCAATTTCCTCACTACGGACCTGTCCTGCGCTTGGGGGGTCTGGGTATCTTCTCTTCATCTCTTCTCGTGGGGTGTTGTGATGCGAACGTTTACGTTCAGTGATTCGAAGTCTCACAAGTTCTGGAACATCGACGTTCAAGGGACGAAATTCATCGTCACCTATGGCAAGATCGGCACCGCAGGGCAGACCTCCGAAAAGGAGTGGCCGTCGGATGCGAAATGCCAAGCCGAGGCTGATAAGCTCATCAAAGAAAAGACGGGCAAAGGCTACGTCGAGACGACCCCGCAAGCCAACGTTGGCGAGCAAGAGGCCTTCGAAAAGACGCTGATGCTGCACCCCGACGACCGCACCGCCTGGAGTGCCTACGCCGATTACCTGACCGAGAAGGGCGACCCCCGTGGCGAGTTCATGATGGTACAACTCGCCTTGGAGGACGAGAGCGTCGCCAAGAAAGAACGCGAGGCTCTCAAGGAGCGAGAGAAAGCACTGATCGCGGCCCATGAACGCGAATGGCTCGGCACATTGTTGCCCTACACACTGGATTACGTCAAAAATGAAGACTCCTGGCGTGACCAACAAATCAGGTACACATTCACTCGCGGCTGGATCACGGAACTCAACATCGACGAGATCACGGTGAACATCGCGCGAGCTTGTGCCAAGAACCCAAACTTGCGCTTCCTGAAGTCGCTCAGCATCCGTAGCGACGATTATGATGACAAGTTCGAGGCTGGCCCCGATGTGCCGAAGGATGTCGAGCGTAACTCTGCGGGGTACCATGCATTGACACGCTGCCCGCATCTGGCCAACCTGCGGAAATTCAGCTTGGGCAATGGCCACTCGACAGACAACAACTCCGACCCGTTCATCGATGCGGACCAATGTCACACGTCTGGCGAGGTTGTCTATCACCTCGTGAAACAGATGCCTCTGATTGAAGAGTTGGTGCTGCTGGCTCACCGCGTCGATACTCGCAAGATTTTTGCCCTGCCGATGCCAGAGTTACGATTCTTGCAAGTCGACCACGCGACCAGTTACCCACTGGATGTGCTCGCCACCAACAAGAGCATCACCAAGCTGACGCACCTCGTCTGCTGGCCTCACGCCATCGACTATGACAACGACGAAGATGACGACGAAGGCGAAGGTGGCGTCAAAGCCTACATCCGGCTCAAGCACTTGAAGGCCATTTGCAAAGCCAATTGGCCCGACTTCAAATTCTTGCGTTTACGCTGCACGGATTTTGGCGATGATGGTGCCAAGGAAATCGTCTCCTCGGGTATCCTGAAACGCCTGAAGCACCTCGACCTGGATAATGGTTGCATCACAGAAACCGGGGCATCGTTGCTCGCCGGCAGCCCCGATCTGAAGAACCTCGACACCCTGAGCCTGCACTACAACGCCATCCAGGGGAGTGGAACCGAGGCGATCCTGAAAGTGCTGCCGAAAGCCAACGTCAAAGGCCAACACGATCAAATCCCGCCTTTCAACAACGATACCCCCGAGTTTCTCTTCATGGGCGATATCGAGTAGTGGCGTTTCACAGCGGGAAGACTTCACCCTCATTCAAGGTCGGCCGCTCGGGCCGGCCTTTGTGGGTGTAGATGAGCTTCATGTGATCAAGCCCCAGCCGATGGAGCAGGGTGGCGTGGAAGTCGTGGACGTGAAGCCGATCTCTCACAGCATGCAAGCCGATCTCGTCGGTCTCGCCGTGCATGACGCCACCTTTGACGCCGCCACCGGCCACCCACATCGTGAAGCCGTTGGCGTTGTGGTCGCGGCCATTGCCCTTCTCACTCATCGGCGTCCGGCCGAACTCCCCACCCCAGACGACGAGTGTCGAGTCGAGTAACCCACGGCGTTTGAGGTCTTGCAGCAGTGCCGCGACGGGCTGATCCATGCTGTGGCACAGCTCGGAGTGGTTCTTGTCCAGGTTCGAGTGCGAATCCCATCGGCTGCCCGCACCATGGTAAAGCTGCACGAACCGCACACCCCGTTCGACCAAGCGGCGAGCCAGTAAGCACTGCTTGGCGAACGCGGCTGTGTGAGGTTGTTCGGTGCCGTAGAGTGCGTGGGTTTCCTGGGTCTCTTTGGTCAGGTCCACAGCTTCTGGGGCTTGGGCCTGCATCTGGAACGCGAGTTCGTAACTGCGGATACGGGCTTCCAACTCGGATTGCTCCGGCCGGGTCTCGGCATGTCGGCGATTCAAGCCTTCGAGGAAGCGGAGCTTGGCTTGCTGGCGTTCGCTTGTCGTGTCTTTGGGAGGTGCGAGATTGGGGATCGGTTGTGGCCCGCTATCGAGCCGAGTGCCCTGATAGACCGCGGGCATAAAACCCGCACCCCAGTTGCGTGGGCCGTTGACGACTGTGCTCGCGTTATCCTGCATGACCACGAAGGCCGGGAGATTCTGATTCTCCGAGCCGAGGCCATAAGTCACCCAGCTACCGAGCGATGGCCGACCTGCGACCACCTGGCCTGTGTTCATCTGGGCAACACCACCCGAGTGGTTGATGCCGTTGCCCCAGACGGAGCGAATGACAGCGATGTCGTCTGCGCACTTCGTGAGATGTGGCAGCCAATCGGACATCCAGACGCCGCCGCGGCCATGTCGAGCAAACTTGCGTGGTGAGCCTTTGAGCGGGGCATCATGTTCGCCCATGGCGAGGAAGATCGGCTTGAAACTCTTCGGCAACGGCTGGCCATCGAGCTTATTCAGCATTGGCTTGGGGTCGAAGAGATCGATGTGACTGGGGCCACCTTCCATAAAGAGGAAGATGATGGACTTGGCCTTGGCGGGGTGATGGCCTGCTTTCCCCGCGACGGGGTTCTTGGCCTCCATCGCTTGGCTTTCCAAGCCTGCGAGCGCGAGCGCACCGAAGCCAGCACCCGCACTCAGCAGCATATCACGACGCGATAACATCCAACCATCCTCGGGAGAGTGAGGATTATGTTACCACAACCTGCGAAGCCGATGCCACGATGTTTTTCGTAGCACGGCTACTCTTCGGCGAAGTCATTTTTGAGTTCTTGGATCTCGGCATAATCTTTGTTGCGATCCTGAGCGCGTTTGATGCTTGTTTGGAAGGCCTGAGCGTATTTGGCTTTGAGTTTGGTATCCCCTTTCGCGTGATAGAGTTTGTAGAACTCGACGCACACTTCGATGGTCTGTAAGCGGTAGTCCATCCGTTGCGGTGTCTTGACGAGGAGTTCTCCGAGTTGCTTTTCAGCGTCTTGAAGAGCTTTCTCGGCAACGTCGTACTTCTTCGCCAAGCGAGCTTGCCGGGCCTCCACGACGAGCCAAGTCGCATAGAGCTGTTTTGCCAACAGAATCGTGGTGCCACTGCGGTAGAAGTCTTTCAAAAACAGCGATGCGGCCGTGATTTCCGCTTCTGCCTTGGCTCGCTCCGTAGGGTCTTTCATCTTCAAGTAAGTCGCGCCGAGGCTGAGTTGAGCGCTCGCCCGTGAAACCTTGGCATCTTCCATCTCCGAGAGGTTCGTGAACCGATGGATGGCATCCCGATATTCTCTCACCGCGAGATCGTACTGCTTCTTGGTCGCGTAGGTATCGGCCCGCTCCCTCGCTGCGAGTCCTCCCAGAAGTACGTCCGTGTCTGACGCGCTGGGCATGGTATCGAAGAGTTCAATGGCTCGACTGCATTTCTGCTCGGCGACCTGGAGATCACCCATGAAGCGGTGCAGGGCACTCGATTCCAGGAGAAGTACAGCTTCTGTACGTTGTGTTTTGTCGCTCGCAAGCCCGAGTTTCGG
Organism: Fimbriiglobus sp.; assembly: GCA_051659845.1. Lineage (GTDB taxonomy): Bacteria > Planctomycetota > Planctomycetia > Gemmatales > Gemmataceae > Fimbriiglobus. Next base: position 27,417 of record JBOFPH010000009.1, read on the forward strand.
GAGAATCTGTGCGCGTTCCTCGGATGTGCGAATCGTGTCCAGGGCGGTTTTCAATTCCCCAGTCACCGCTTGCCAACCAGCGATATCCCAGCTCAGTTCCAGTCGCTCGGCGATGTACTCCGCGCTCTCCGGCGATTCTACGATGAGGTTGTCGTAGTATCGTGAGCTTTCTTCGAAGTGCTTCTGGGCCTGACTGATTTGGTTATGGTTGGTTTGGATCTTTGCTGCGTAACGGTGCAGTCGTGCGGTGGTGAGGCGGAGTTGCTGGTCTGTGGGGTCTTCTTGGACAAACTTCGCAAGGCCATCGAGAGTTTCCTGGATCGTTTTGAGCCGTTTCTCGTCATCGGGTCGTTTGGCGTAGGGGTTCGTGGCTTGGTTCGTCATCTGTTCGGCGGTCTGCGCGAAGAAGGTTTTCGCGAGTTGGAAGTTCTGTTCGGTTCTCGCACGCTCTCGCTGGCTGATGCCGAACGCCACACTCGTGCCGAAGAGTGCTGTGATGCCAACACCGAGGACCGTGGCCACGATCGTACGGTTCAGTTTGGCCCAGCGGAAGGCTCGCGTGCTCAGTGGCTCTTGGTAAATCACGATCGGGGCATCGGCTAACACCTGTCGGACGTCATCTGCGAGTTCGCTGGCGGTCAGGTAGCGTTCTTTGGGGTTGCGGTTCATCGCTTTGCGGCAAATGGCTTCCAAGACACCGGGGCACGAGCCATTCAAGAGATGAGGAGCCGTTGGCTCGACCATCGCGACTCGTTCGAGAATCTCTGCGGCTGTGCTCCCCTCAATCGGGGCTTTGCCGGTCAGAATCGAGTAGAGCAGCCCGCCGAGTGCGTAAATGTCGGTGGCCTTCGAGGCGCCATGCCCGATGGCCTGCTCCGGCGCCATGTACGCTGGTGTTCCCTTCACGGTGCCTTGGACCGTGTCATCCACGTTCGTTGGCATATAAGGAGTGCGGATTTCGTCAGGGGCGGTGAAATTGACAAACTTGGCCAAACCCCAATCCACGACGAACACTTCCCCATGATGCCCGACGATGATGTTATCCCCTTTGATGTCTCGGTGGATCACCCCTTTTTCATGGGCGTATCCCAGTGCCCGGCAGACGATCACGAAAACATCCAGCAAGTCCCGAAACTTCGCCGAGTCGGCTCTGCCCAGGTAGCGTTGAGCGTGGTAGGCACGGATCTTTTTGGAGAGGTTATCCCCTTCCAAGAATCGCATCGAATACCAGGGGGATTGATCACCTTCACCAGGGATGAAATCGTAGACCGGGGCAATATTGGGATGCTCTAAACAGCTCGTGACGTGGGCCTCTTGCTGAAACGCATTATGCAGCGCCTGAATGCGTGCCCGATCACCTCGCAGAGTTTTCAGCGCCACGTACCGGCCAAGCAGCTCATCGAAGGCGTACCAAATCTCGCCCAACCCACCATGGGCATGTTGCCGGACCATGCGGTAGCGGTTTCCAACGGGTGGTTTTGGAATTTCAGGAGAGTGCTTCGGCGCATTGTTGTCTTCGAACTTCTTCGTTTCATCCTGAGAAGAGAACTCGGACCCGCTCTCTGGTGTTTGATTCTCGTCGCTCATCACACGCTTCTCCTCAATCTCAAAGACATCACCACTAATATACTCGATTTTCTGACGATGTGAGAACGAATATGCCAATACTCTAGGAAATGGGTCTGCTCGCACATTTCAAGCTCGCACATCGCTCTTCCCGGACTTCGATGTCGCTGATAACTTGGTAAGGTATTCTCAAGACTCTGACCCCCCCAAGGAGCCAGTCCCATGGCCTCAACCAAGATGATCGATATTCGGCGCGGTATGGTGCTGAATATGAACGGGCAGCTATTGTACTGCCTGGAACGCGACCTGAACACGCCCGGCAACTGGCGCGCGATCTTGTATCTCAAGCTCAAGAACCTCAAGACTGGCTCGATCGTCGATGAACGCGTCCACCCGGATGACAAGGTCGATGTCGTCTACTTGGAAACCAAAGACTACGCCTACAGCTACAAAGACGGCGCGGACTACGTCTTCATGGATCAGGAGACCTTCGAGCAAGTGACGCTGCAAGCGGACATGGTCGAAGACAAGATGCCGTACTTGCGGGAAAACGACCTCTGCAAGATCACCTTCTACGATGGCAAAGCCCTCGGCATGGAACTGCCACAGACGGTGAAGATGAAGGTCATCGAAACTGAGCCGACGATCAAAGGCGCCACCGCCGCGGCTCAGATGAAGAAAGCGACCCTGGAAACCGGCCTGATCGTCCAGGTCCCGAGCTTCATCACCGAAGGCGAAATGGTCGTCATCCAGACCGAAGACGGCAAGTACCTCAGCCGCTCCAAGGACTGAGTCTGCTGGCCCACCAACACACGAAGCCCGGCACATTGTGCCGGGCTTCGTGTGTTTACATCCAGATTCAACCTCATCCCCCCAACCCCCTTCTCCGAAGCGGAGAAGGGGGAGGAAAACCCCATAAAACATGCTGTTTTCCGCAAGTTCTTGCTCCCCTCTCCGTTTCGGAGAGGGGCTGGGGGTGAGGTTGTTCTTCGGGCTTAGTTCAAAGTTGGGTAACAGAAGGAGCCGCGACTGCTAAGGAGCGTCGGGACCAAACAAGTCGCAGACACTCCTTGGCAGTCGTGGCTCTTCAAACCCAAAAATCCATCGATTTGAACCATGCCTTACTTCGGCTTGGTCTCTTTCACTTCGCCGAAGAGCTTCTTCCACTGCTCTTTCTCTTTATCGCGGTCGGCGAATGGCACGCCCTTTTGCATCCACTCGGGGGCTGAGACGCCTTTCAGGTGGTGGTCAAAGAACTGTTGCATTCGCAACGTGTAATCGCGTTGGTTGAGTTTCTTCCGCAGGCCATGCAACTCGCCGTTGTAGTTGAGCAAATAGACTTCTTTGTCGAGGCGGCGAAGAGCCAGGTAATACTCGATACCTTGGTACCATGGCACCGCATCGTCTTGGTCGTTGTGCAACATCATGAGGGGTGTCGTGACGCGGTCGGCCATGAAGATCGGCGAGTTTTCGAGGTACTTCATCGGTGCGGCCCAGAGGTTGGCACCAATGCGGCTTTGGGTCTTCTCGTACTGGAACTGTCGCGGAAGGCCGGTGCCCCAGCGGATGCCACCGTAGGCGCTCGTCATGTTCGTCACCGGTGCTCCGGCGGCGGCGGCGGCGAAGCGGTTCGTTTGCGTGACCATGTAGGCGATTTGGTAGCCGCCCCAGGAGTGGCCCTGGATGCCGATGGCTTTCTCATTCACGCAACCCTGATCGACCACGGCTTGGATTGCTGGCAGCACGCACTTGATCGCACTCTGGCCCGGTGAGCCGATGTTGTAAGCGATGTCGGGCATGAACACCAAGTAGCCGTTGCTGGCGTAGTAGGTCGGGTTGATGCTGGTTCCCGCCGAGGGAAGGCGGAAGGTGTGCAGGCCATCCGTGAGCCGCTCGTAGATGTACACGATCATCGGGTACTGCTTCGACGAGTCAAAGTTCTCGGGCTTGATCAGGATCCCTTGTAGTGGCAGGCCGTCCGCGGAGCGGTACTTCACCAGTTCCGCGTTGCCCCAGTTGAACTCTTTCTTGCGAGGCTGGATGTCGGTGAGGCGTTTGACTTCGCGGAAATCCCCATCGGAGAAGTAGTAATCGGGGTAGTGAGCAAAGGTGCTGACCGTCATGACGAAGGCATCGGCTTTCTTGGCCTTCGTTGGGGTGCCGTAACGGCGTGGCCCCATGATGAGCATCTTGGCAGGCTTGTTCGGTTCGAGCCGGTAGAAGCCTGTGTCTTCCGTCTCGTCGTGGGTCGCCGAGAGGAGCATCGGCTTGGTCAGGTCCATTTTGAGCGTGTTGGCATCGTCGTCAGTGCGGACGATGGCAAAGGTCGTCTTGTTCGCCCGGCCAACTTGCGTGAGGTTGACTGCTGAGGAACCATCCAACGCGAACTTCCAGATGTCGTAGCGATCGGAGATCAGCACAAACTTCTTGTCCGCGGTCCAGCCACGCCAGCCGTAGGGTGGCGGGGTCGTGGGGATGTCAAACTCTTCGTTGTAGAAGGGGATTTTCAACTTCGAGGTGAGGTTCTTGGCTGTGCCGTCGGGGATCGAATAGCTGATCCAGTCCTTGCCGTTGAAGGCGAGAGCGTAGTTCCCATACGGCGAGGTGATGCTGCTTTCGTGGCCTTTCAAGAGTGGCTTGCCTTCGCCCGTGCGGATGTTGAGAAGTGCCACGTCACGAGGCATCGGGCTGCGCCAGAGCTGGCCTTTGTAGGCCTTGTCCGAACTGGCCAAGGTCCAGTCGCCGAAGTCCGGGACGTCGGCCGTGAGGTCATCGGTCGAGAGCTGTTTCAGTTCTTTGGTGTCGAAGAAGTAAACGGCACGGTAGCTCTTTTGGCGGTCGGTGGTGCCACGGACTTTTTGCATCGGCTGGATCGTCTCGTCCTTCCAGTGCCAGATGTCGAGTTCGACTTTCTCTTCTACAGGTGTTGTCGAGGTGGTGCCTCCCGTTCGGAAGCCGCGGCCTGGGAACCCGGTGCGGGTTGGCGCTTGAGTGGTCGCGCCAGGTGTGGTCGGAGTGGGGGCCGTCTCGGCTTTGGGTTCCGTTTTTGGGTCTGGCGTCGGTGCGGCGGGTGGTGTCGGGCCAACGTTGAGGGCCAGTTTCAGTCCATCTTGCGAGAAGCTCAGGTTACCACGATCGAGCACCGAGTAGCCTTCCTTCAAGCCTTTCGGTGTGGCACTGAGCAGTTCCTTGGCCGTGCCCGTGCCGGTCCAGTGCATGACGCGGACTTTGGTCGGAGATGGTGTGGCCTCGTTGGCATAAAAGGCGAGTTGCGTTTGCTCGTCGTTCCAACTCAGACCAGTAACCCGAGCTGGCCCACCAAAGATCGTCGTGCTGTTGCCACCATTCAGTGGCTGCAGGAAGATGCCCGAGTTCTCGGGAATTTTGGCATTCACGGTGAGAAGCAGGTTCTTACCGTTCTTCGTCGTGCTGTGAGCGGTGAGCTGTGTGTACGTGACTTCTTTGCCATCGGCCAAGTTCCGCACGATCAGTTCGTATGTCGTTTCACGCTTTGGAGCTGGCGGAGTCGTGGGCTGTGTGGCCGTCGGTGCGGCCCCGGTCACGGCTCCTGTGGCTGAGGCTTTCTCAGGTTCCTTGCTCTTCTCTTTCAACTCCTTTGGCTCTTTGGCTTCCTTAGGCTCTTTGCTTTCCGTCTTGGGGGCTTCGTCAGGCTTGGGTTCTTTCTGCAAGAGGAGATATCCGCTGCCTTCTCCCACCACGCTGAAGTTCCGCACCTTTTCGAGCCGTTCGGTGATCTTGCCTGCTGCGAGGTCGTAGACCGCGACTACCGCTTTCGGCATCTCTTCGGGCTTCTTCTTGTCGGCCTTGGCTTTGTTCACCAGTTCCGCGGTCGGCGCGATCGGGAAGAAGAGGAGCTTGCTATCTGGCGAGAAGGTCGGCAAGCCGCTCGTCGCTAAGCTCGGTGCCACGGGTGGCTCACTGGGGCTAGGCGGCGCTGTCGGGGCAGTCGGCGTGGGTGTTGGGGTACTGCTCTTGCCAGCGGTGGGGATGCGGGCTTCTTGTCCCGTGGTGATGTTGCGAATGACGATCGCCGCGTCGCCGGTGGGTGGGGTCAGGGTGTAAACGAAGAACTTGCCGTCCGGTGAGAGCCGGAAGCCCGCCGCCGAGTTCCAGATTTCGTAGTCCGCGTGAGTGATGGGCCGCTTTTCTTGGGCCATCGCGGTGAGCGAGACCAACCCCAATCCTAAGACCAGTAAACGAATCCAAGACATGTTGAGTCCCATGACCAATGTGAATTCCGGCAAGATGGGTCAACTTTACCGAATTCACTTGCCTCGTCGCTAGGTCCGAAGGCCATTTTTCCGCACTTTCCCTCCAGTTCACCCAGCAAAATCGACCAATCAAAAAACCCAGGGCCAAGCCCTGGGTTGTTCGAAATGCCCAGCACAACGGCCAGGTTTACGGACGCAGAACGCCGTAATCGGTGACGTTGATCCAGAGAGGCTTGTCCCAGTCGCGGTTTTTGCGGGTCTTGTTGCGGCGATCTTTCTCCACGGCGCTGAGGAAGTCTTCGATCATCTTTTCAGTGCCGAGGTTATTGCCGAGCAAACCTGCCCCGACGTTCGCGGAGCCTTTGATATCGCGGATGAAAGCGAAATTAGGTTTGGTGAGTTTCTGTCCTTGAGGACCGTTCTTGGCGTTGATCATCAGCGATTTATCGAAAAACAGCTTAGCGAATGCACCCGATTTCGTGTCCTTATCCCCGTGGATCAGGAGCATCCCGGTCGAGTTTCGCATGTTGACGGTGACAGGGTTCAGGCACCACTGATTGATCGTCTCTTGCGGCACGGTCGTTGGGCGAGTGGGGCTGAGCCAAATCGCACCACCGTAGTCCTCACCAGCGGGTTCGCTACCTGGGAAGAGTGGCCGCTTGATGCTGACGAACTGTGGGGCCACGGCGGTATTGGGTTTGATCCGCTCACGGGACCATTCGGAGGTCAGGAACAACGTCCCGAGGGTGGCCATGTCGCCGGAGCCAACGAGGTAAATCGTGCTCGTGTTGACCACGCCGGTATCGTTGAACTGGTCGAGAGCATTCCGAGCGGCAGCCAAGTCTTGGACGAGCATCGGGAAGTAGTTCGACTTAAATTCTTTGTAATTGATGGTGTTTTTCGCAGCAGGATTCAGGCCACCAAGAGTGATATTGTTCTTGTTTTCGGGGCGGACCCAGAACTCTGAAGGGACGATGTCAACACTCTTGCCGTGGCCTCGGAAGTCGAAGCGGAACACGTTGAGCTTGTTGGCTTGGAGTTTCAATGAGAGTTCATGGAGAGCTTTTTCATCGGGGTTGGTTTTGTAGTCGTGAAGCAGCATGACGACAGGTGCAGCACCACTTGAAGATTTATAGAGCTTGCCGATCAGTCGCACGCCATCGGCAGACTTGAACGAGGCGTCTTCGATGGTTGGATCGTCCTTCTTATCGTCCTTCTTCATCTCGTCTTTTTTGGCATCGTCTTTTTTCTCGTCCTTCATCTCGGGCTTTTTCGGAGGGTCGTCCTTCTTCGCGGCAGGATCCGCTTTTTTCGGCTCGTCTTTCTTGGCCTGGGCCAAGCTGAAGCCGGTGGATGTGAGCGTGAGTAGGGTGAGCAACCCCACAAAGGAGAGTCGGCGAATCATGTTAGCACTCCAAGAGGGTTCCGAAGGAGCAACGCATGACAATCGTATTTCGTTGGCTGGGGAAAAACAACTGAGATCAGATCACCCTCGAAGGGATCGTCCGGAATTTTTCCGAAAAAAAATGCATTCAGACGTCAGCAAAGAATCAAGTTTTGCGTGATGCGAACTCGCGCCGAAATTTCAACTTTCGCGCCCTGTCAACCGCCGTTGTCGGTCATTCGGACAGCTTGGGTGCGAGTCAGGGCTTCTGGCAAATCTTTCCGATTCGGACGATTTGACCGGCACTGAATCCGATCTAGGTTTCCGGCGTGAGTGACCCGCCAACGACGCGAACCGCGAACGAAACGGGACTCAGCAACTAACCCTGCCTTGAGGTATCCCACATGCTTGCCACGATCGCACGCCGCATCGTGGAGTTCATCAAGCGAGATGATGGGCCGACTGCGGTGGAGTATGCGGTGATGCTGGCTTTGATCATCTTGGCCTGCATCGCGTCCGTCAATGCCTTGACTTCGAGTACGGAGCAATCGTTTAGACGATCTGGCTCCACCATCGAACACTACACGGCATCGTGAGAGAACGCTTGAGAAGTCCCTGGCAACGCAGCTTGAAGAAAGACTTCAAGTCGGTGCCTAAGAACGTGATCTTCGGATCTTACCCTTTTTCGGTTTGGAATTCCTGTTTCTGGAGAATGCGATGAAGAAGTTCGTCAAAAACGTGGTCGAGTTCGTCAAAAAAGAAGACGGTCCAACGGCAGTTGAATACGCCGTGATGTTGGCCCTCATCATCGTGGTCTGCATCGCTGCAGTCACCGCGATCGGTACCAACGCGAACGCTCAGTTCAGCCGCGTCAGCAGCACCATCGGCGGCTCGTAAGCTCCCGTACTGTTGACTCAATCTGAAGCCGAGCCAACGAAATGGCTCGGCTTTTTTTATTTCTGCCACATCGCAAAAAGCGCTCTACATTTCGGCAACTACGGACATCTCGTTCCTTCTGACCCGAGCATTACGCTCGCCCCAAAAGAGGTGGAAATTTCGTCATGGCAACAGAGTTGAATACGCCGACTCTCCCTTCTGTCGGCTTAAATACCCCGCAAACGACCGATGATCTCGGCCTGGACCGCGAGTTTGTGATCGGCCTCGTCCGCATCCCATTCATCGCAGTCATCTGGACCGTCGCTGCCTGGGCGGCCTCGCTCCTCGTCGAGCAAATGGGCTGGCACCTTCAGATGGAAGCGGCGTCAGTCAACCTTGGGCCACTCGCCATCATCTGCGTCGGCATGTTGGTCGCCGCGTTCATTGATGGCTACGCCTTCAAAGTCCCGAACTGGTGCACGCTCTCGCTCGTCATGAGCGGCTGGTACATCGGGGCGATGCACGATCTCGGCTGGATGAGCATCCCCGGATTCGCTCCTGATGCGACCGGTGGCATCCTCGCCGCGCTCGGCGGCACGGCACTTGGCTTCGCCTTCCTCTTCCCGGCACTGTTCATCGGTGGCATGGGTCAAGGCGACGTGAAGATGACCATGGGCTTCGGCTCCTGGCTCACCGCATACTTCGGCTTCAGCCTCGGCGCTTGGACACTTTGGTGGAGCTTCGCGGTTGGTGTCATCATCGGTGGCATCTTCGGCATCGTGATCATGGCTCTGCGTCGTCAGTTCTACAAGAACCTCACCAACATGAAAGAAATCATCACGGACCTTCAAGTGATGGTTACCGATGGCCCTGGCAAAGCGGCAGCACGTGCGAATACCCGTCGCGCGGAATGGTGGCGCTTGCCTTACGGCGTGCCCCTCTGTGCCGGCTTCCTCGGCTACCTCTGGTACGTCTTCTTCGTGGTGAACTAGCTCTCGAAAGCTGTCAGCTATGAGCCGTCAGCTATGAGCAATGAGCAAAACCGAAAACAGTTTGGTTCTGGCTAAGAGCTGACGGCTGATAGCTGATAGCTGATAGCTGATAGCTGATAGCTTCCTGGGTAACTGAAGAAGAACTTGGCACTTTGGTGGAATTGGTAAGCCAGGTATTTCCGGAAAAACTGAAGGTACGGCGGGGGCTATGTCGAATGAATCCCCGTCGGGTGTTACGCACGGAATAAACGGCAAGATGAGACCAGGACATTCAGTCCTTTCTTTCTTGCGAACAGCTAAACGCGTTCTAGGTTTCGACGTCCGAATCCACGACAGTGTCGGGAACTCGGGCGAACAACCTCAGAACTTGGAGGAGACAAGACAGATTCGATGAAGTTGGAACCCGTCTGACAACATCCGATTTGGCTTGAATCTTCCTGCTCACCTCGCACCCCTTGTTGGCCCGTCGGTGCGGGGAAGCGTTAAGTCCGCTAGCGATCTAGCGGCGATTTGTGACCCACGAACGCCACACCCCCTCGTGGCTGACGCGGGACCAGATTCCAGGACAGGGCCGGCGGCGAAAGCCGCACTGTGACTGCGTACTCCCGGAGGGGTGTCGGTGAAACAGAAGAATATGCTTTTAGTCGCGGTGGCCGTCGTATGTGGACTGGTCGCCGCCGTGTTGACCTCGCAGGTGGCTGCAGGCAACAAATCCAAAGCCGAGCCAACCGTGCTCGTTTTGGAAGCTGTCAAAGATTTGCCTGTGGGCACGTGGATCAAGGGCGATACTGTCAACGAATACGTCGCCCTCGTTGACACCCCCCAATCGCAAGTGCCGCCTGAATTCATCAGCAGCACGGGTGATGTTGCGGACAAAAAAGTCATTCGCACGATGCGAAAAGGCGACAAGTTCAACCCGAAGGATGTCTCGAAGGTGGCTTCGATGGCTCCTCCTGCGGGCTTCAACATGATCGCTGTGGGTTGCACGCTGGAAGAGGCCGTCGCTGGCTTCGTGCAACCGGGTTCGAAGGTCCATATTTTGGCCTCGATCCCTTCCAAGAAGGACAATGGCAAGTACGCGGTGGTGACCTTCATGTACAACATGCTGGTTTTGGCCGTCGATGGTCAAGCAACCCCTTCCCAAGAAGGCCCTAGCGTTGTTGCTCTGAACAGCGTCTCCCTGGCGGTGAAGCAGAACCAATGGGAACTGCTTCATGCGGCCAAGACCCGTGGCTGCATCATGCGGCTCGTGCTTGTGAACCCGAAAGATGAAGAAAAAGTCCCAGCAGACGCCCTGAACGACAAAGACCTCTGGGCCCTCTTGACGGATACGAAGACCGACAACGCTCCACCCGCTTCGAAAGGTGAAGCTCCTCAGAACAACCCACCGGAGAGCAACGGCAAGCCTGCGGAAGAGAAAGTCAAGCTGGCTGTGGCCCGCGAAGACTTGGCCGCTGGCACCGAACTCACTCCTGAAGTGATTACCGAAAAGTTCGAGATGAAGGAATTCACGAAGCCAGCTCCTGCGAATGGCATCGAGAACCTCCGCGACTACACCGGGAAGTTCTTGACGAAGGATCTGGCTCAAGGCCAGTTCGTTCCGAAGAGCTTCCTCGGCAAAGACCCGAAGGCTGCTCCGAAGGCCGCGCCAAACGAAGACGCGACGAACAAAGAAGAGGACATGACCCCGAAAGTGGAGCCGAAGAAACCTGAAGCCCCACCGGTCTATCTCGATGTTGTGGTTCAGTCTGGGTCTGGTACGCGGAAGCTTCGCTACCAAGTCCTGCCAAACGGCGAATACGTCTTCCAAGGCGAAATTCCGCTGAACTCGCCAACCCAAGGAGGCACGCCTCCGAAGAGCGAGAAGAAAGAAGAAAAGCCAGCCGCTCCTGCTCCTAAGGCAGAACCGGCGAAGCCCGAAACCAAGCCGGCGGCCCCCGCGCCGGAGCAAACCCCAAGCGAGCGGATTTAAACCCGACCGCTGAATTCAACTTCCCGGGCCTTGTGGGATCAAACCCCAAGGCCCGGCCCACACGAAACCGCGACCGTCGGACGTGCGAGGAACGGAAAACGGATTTTCCAGAACGAGAGTTTCTCTCGTCACTCAAAGGAGAGGTGTCAGGATGCGCCGAACTACGTTAACACGCTTGCGATTGCTCGCAAGTCTTGCACTGGTCGCAGGGGTGCTCGGTGGCACGGCGACAGCCCAACCACCCGTACCACCCACGCTGGCCGTCGTGCCTGCTGCAGAAGCCAAAGTGGACCCGATCACCGGAGCTTTGATTGCTCCCCTGGGCAACTTGGTAAAATTCGATCCCAAGGCTGGTGCCATTACTGGCGTCACTGTGGCGAATGAAGAAATCGTCTTCGCCATCCCGGATCTGCAAAACCCGAAACTCCTCGCGCTGACCGCGCGAAAAGAAGGTCTCACCAAGATCACCTTGACCTTCGCGGACAAGGGCCGGCCACCGCTGACGATCGACGTCATCGTTCAACCGGACTATGAGTTCCTTCGCAAAATCCTGAAACAATCGGTGCCCACGGCCAACGTGACCGTGACCCCCGGACCTGGTGGCACGATCGTCCTCGGCGGCTATGTGAACCGTGCCGAAGACGCGGACATCGTCCTCAAGATTGCCAGTGCCTCGGTCGGCGGCAACGTCGCCAACGTGATCAGCAACTTGCAAATCGGTGGTGCACAACACGTGCTCATCGACGTTGTGATCGCTCAAGTGGACCGCACCGAAGCCCGTGACCGCGGGGTCAACTTCGGGATCCAAGGCACCTCGGTGCAATTCACGAGCTTGCTCGGTGGTCTTGCTGCAAACGCCGCTGGTGGCGTCGGGCCAGGTGGCCTCGGTGGGATTCTCCCTGGGACTGGTGCCACCGCGACGGTCGGCATTGTGCCTGCGAGCACCTTGGCCGTCATCCGTGCCCTGCGCACCGAAGGCTTGGCGAAGTTGATCTCCGAACCGAAGGTCATCACCCAATCGGGCCGGAATGCCTCGCTGCGAGTCGGGGGCACTCAGCCCGTGATCGCTGGTGTCGCGGGCTTCGGTGCTGTGTCCGTCGAACAACGTGACGTCGGCATGACGATGGAAGTCCTCCCGATCGTGTTCGGCAACGGCAAGATTTACCTCGAACTCAACCCCGAGTTCGCCAGTGTGAACACCGGCTCGGGGATCGCGATTCCTGGTGGCGGCTTCACCCCAGGGTTCAACCGCACGAGCATCCGCTCCAGTGTGATGATGGAACCTGGCCAAACCTACGCCATCGGTGGTTTGATTCAGCAGTCGGTGCAGGCTCAATCTCAGAAAGTGCCATACTTCGGAGATATGCCACTGATCGGGGCGGCCTTCAGCTCCGTCAGCCATGAAGAGCGTGAAACGGAATTGGTGATCCTCGTGACCCCACGCCTGGTGGACGCGATGGATTGCAACCAACTGCCAAAACGAGTTCCTGGAAAAGAAACGCGCTCGCCCGACGATTATGAACTATTCTTGGAAAGCCTGATCGAGGCCCCGCGTGGTCAACGCCGTCCGTGGACCAACGGGACCTACAACGCGGCTTACAAGAACGACCGAAGCTATGGGATGTTCCCTTGCATCGGTGCTGATGGCCGACCTCTGCCAGGCTGCAGCCCAACTGCCACCCTCGCCGCACCCGTCGGTGTGACCGCAGGTGTGACGAGTGCGGCTCCCGCAGCCTACACGGTCCCTCATCTGCAAGTGGTCCCCGTGACCGCAACGACCGAAGCTCCAGCTCCAGTCGTCGAAACCCCGGCTCTGCCCTCGACGAGCGAACGCTAGTCGGCAGCAACGCCCAACTGTGAAACTGGCAATGTCCCCGGCCCTCAGATGAGGGCCGGATGTATGCGACAACCGCTCCAAGGATGGAATCCCGGTTCGTCTCTGTCCCCTCGGTGGCGATCCATGCAACGCATCGCAATCGTAGACCCGACCGAATCGACCCGCGAGTCCCTCCGCACTCTCTTGTTAGGTGTGGACTTCGTCTGGTTGGAAGCGGAATGTGCTCGCTACGAATACTTCTTTGACGTGATCCAGCAGTCCATGCCGGACCTGGCCATCGTCGCTCTGGACTCTGATAAGAGCCGAGCCTTGCAGATGATCAGCCAGCTTTCGGTCGAGCACCCACGCTTACCGATCCTGACCATCAGCCACGATCACCAAGCCCTCTTGCAGTCCCTGCAAAAAGGCGCGAAATACTTCCTGACTCACCCCGTTGGCCTCGAAGACATGCTCGCGGCACTCCGCCGGGCGCTCGGGGAAAACACCAGCCAAGACTCGAACCAAGCGAGCATGGGTGGGTCGGCTGGGATGGCGATGCGAGCTTCCGGCTCGGCCCAGATGATCGCCATCCTCGGCTCCCGTGGTGGAGTCGGCACGACGAGCCTCGCGGTCAACCTCGCCGCGACCCTGGCCAGCGAACCTGGCAACAGCGTTGCCCTTGTGGACCTCGACTTGGCTCTCGGTGATGCGGACATCGCTCTCGAAGTCAACGGCATCGAGAACATCAGCATCGCGGACTTGGCCCGAAACATCGAACGGCTGGATATGAACTTCCTCCGTCGGGCCTTGGTGAAACACGAAGCCTCGGGATTGGCGATCCTTCGCCACCCGCTCGAAATCGCGGACATCAGCGTCATCCACGAAGGCCACGTGGAACGGGTCTTGAACCTGCTCAAGATCAGCTACACCCACCTGATCGTGGACTTGAGCAAGTGCCTCTTGCCCACGGACTTGATGGCTCTGCGGATGGCGGACACAGTCCTCCTGACGGCCCAGCTCGAACTGAGCAGCCTGCGAAACGTGGTCCGACTGATTCACTGCATGACGGGTGAAGAAGGCATGGCCGAGAAGCTGCGAGTGGTGTTGAACCGCGTCGGCAGCGAAGCGGTCGAGGAAGGCATCAGCTTGAAGAAGGCCGAAGAGGTCATCGGCAAGCCGATCTTCTGGCAAGTGCCCAACGACTCGAAGTCCATGATCGCCGCACGAGTGGCCGGTGCTCCTCTCGTGCATCACAACCCGAAGAGCCGTGCTCAGCTCGCCATCCAAGGCCTCGCCCAGGCCCTGAGTGGCAAGCCCGCGAATGGCTCTTCTGGCGAACTGAAAACCAAAGGCGGCTTCCGACTCTTCGGACGCCGTTAACACAAGACCCTCACTGAGAATCGCACCCCGGACGCACAATTGAGGAAGGCTTCAGAATGTCACGCTTGCAACAAGGGATCTCGAAACTGAACAGCCTGAGCAACCAAGGCTCCCAAAGCGGGATGTCTCGGTTGTCCAGCCCCAGCTTCGGTGGCTCCAGTGGAGGCGGTGGGAAGAACCTCGAAGAACTGAAGCGTCAGATTCACGCGAAGCTCGTCGAACGCCTCGACTTGAGCCGAGTGAAGGATATGTCGTCCGATGTGATGCGCCGCGATATCCGCCGCGCGATCGAGCATCTCTGCGACACCGAAAACCCGCTTCTCAACCGCATCGAGCGGGAGAAGCTGATCGAAGAAATCCTCGACGAAACGCTCGGTTTCGGGCCACTGGAGCAACTGCTCAAAGACCCGACCGTCAGCGAAATCATGGTCAACGGGCCGAAGAAGATTTACGTCGAGCGCCGAGGGAAGATTGAGAAGAGCGAAGTGCTCTTCCGGGATAACGACCACCTCTTGCAGATCATCGACCGTATCGTGTCGAAGGTCGGTCGGCGTGTGGACGAAACTAGCCCGCTTTGCGATGCTCGTCTGCCAGACGGCTCGCGGGTCAACGCGGTCATCCCGCCGATCGCCCTCGACGGTGCCAGCTTGAGCATTCGCCGCTTCGGCTCGAACCCGCTGAAGCTCGAAGACTTGCTGAACTACAAAGCCTTCACGCCAGAAATGGCGATGCTCCTGGAAGGAGCCATCAAGGCCCGACTGAACATCGTCATCTCCGGCGGTACTGGTTCCGGGAAGACGACGCTCTTGAACACTCTGAGTGCGTTCATCCCCGGAGACGAACGGCTCGTGACGATCGAGGACG
Source organism: Fimbriiglobus sp. (assembly GCA_051659845.1). Lineage (GTDB taxonomy): Bacteria > Planctomycetota > Planctomycetia > Gemmatales > Gemmataceae > Fimbriiglobus. Next base: position 42,499 of record JBOFPH010000009.1, read on the forward strand.
CCGCCGAATTGCAACTCCAGCAGGACCACATCGTCCGGTTGGAAACGCGGCCACCGAACATCGAAGGCAAAGGGGCGGTCAGCACCCGCGACCTGGTGAAGAACGCCCTGCGTATGCGGCCTGACCGAATCATCGTCGGCGAATGCCGCGGACCCGAAACGATGGACATGTTGCAGGCCATGAACACCGGTCACGCCGGTTCCATGACCACGCTGCACGCCAACACGCCACGGGACGGCCTGTCGCGGATGGAAACCATGATCCTCATGGCTGGGGCCGAGTTGCCCATCAAGGCCATGCGGCAGCAGATCGCCTCGGCTGTTGACCTGGTCATCCAGGTCAACCGGATCCAGGGTGGTCCACGGAAGATGACCAGCATTACGGAAGTCATGAACCTGGAACAGGACATGATCATCATGCAGGAAATCTTCCGCTTCAAACAAATGGGCGTGGACCAAAACGGACGAGCTTACGGCCAGTTCGAAGCCACCGGGGTCCGCCCGAGCTTCGTGCCGCGCCTCGAACAAAAAGGGATCAAGCTTCCGTCGAACATGTTCGCGGAGCGAATCCTGGCCCGAGATTAACCCCAAGGCTTCGGTACGGATGTCGAAGCCAGTATTGACCTCAGACACTGACCGAGGAACCGTCGGCGGCTGAATAACCGAGACCACTGCTCACCACTCACGGACGAGGGAAGCGGAGACACCCGTAACAGGTAGACCCCCCTATGGACCCGTTGATTATTTCCGGCGCGATTGGCGTGCTCGTGGTGGGCATGGTGCTCGCCTTGGCGTTCTTCCTGCTCAACAAGCAGGATGAATCGAAGGCAGGCGAACGCCTCGATACCCTGATCGGCCGCAAAGCCGCCAAGGACTCTTCCGCAGACATGCTCTTGAAGCAGGCCATGCAGGAAGTCGACAAGAAGAATTTGCTCGACAAGATCACTCCAGAGTTTTTCAACCTCTCGAAGGTCATCGAGCAAGCCGATGTAAACGTGAAACCGAGCGCATTGTTCGGTGCGGCGTTGGCCTCGAGCCTCGTCGCTGGGGTCTTTGGCATCATGATGGTGAATGCTTATGTGGCCCCGGTGCTGGCCATCATCGGCTTCGGTGTCCCTTTCCTCTGGCTGTTCTGGAAGAAGAGCAAGCGGATGAAATCCTTCGCGGCTCAGCTCCCCGAGGGCATGGAACTGGTCGCTCGTGCTTTGCGAGCTGGTCACTCCTTGGCCGCTGGGTTGCATGTGGTGGCCGAAGAAATGCCCGAGCCGATCTCTCGCGAGTTTGGCCGAGTCTATGAAGAGCAAAACCTGGGTATCTCGATCGACGAGGCCCTCAAGAATATGTGCAACCGTGTGCCGAACCTTGACTTGAAGTTCTTCACGACGAGTGTCGCGATTCAACGGCAAACCGGGGGCGACTTGGCCGAAATCTTGGATCGCATCGGCTACGTGATCCGCGAGCGTTACAAGATCCTCGGGCAGGTCAAAGCTCTGACCGCCGAAGGCCGCTTGTCTGGGATTGTGCTCGTGGCCCTGCCGATTGCGTTGTTGCTTCTGATGCTGTGGATGAAGCCGGATTACATCAAGTTGCTCTGGACCGATCCCATGGGGATCAAGATGTCCATCGGTGCGATTGTGATGATGATGATCGGCTCCTACTCGATCAAGAAGATTATTGACATCAAGGTGTAATAAAAAACGCCAGCCCCAGCGAGTGAAACGGCTCCTCGCTGCCCCCTAACTGAGACAATGCTCCGAGGATTGCACCGTGAACTTGTTTGCCATTGTGGCCGCTGATGATGTGCTGCCCGTCGTCGTTTTCATTGGAATGGTCGCTGGTGTCTTCTGGGTCATGTCTATGATCTCGAAGCGAAACAGCGACGCGGAAGATCGCTTGGACCGCATCGGTCGGCCCAAGTCGCTGATGGAATTGGAAATGTCCCAGCAGGGATCGCAACAGCGATTCGGCGGGGTGAAGGAAATGTTCACGAGAATGGGCGGCATGATGAAGCCCAAGTCGGACACGGAAGCCGATTCTCTGCGTGTGAAGCTGGCAAATGCTGGATTTCGCAGTGAAAACGCGCCGACAATCTTCCAAGGGACACGAGCGCTCTCTTTGGCGCTCTCCGTTCCTGGTGCCTTGATGATGTACGGCATCTTCGGGCTGGGAAGTATCGGGATGCTGGCCATCGGCTTCTCTTTGGGGATGGGTTTGTTCTTCCCGAACTTGGTGCTTGGCCACTTGAAGAAACAGCGTCAGCAGGAGATCTTCTTGACTCTCCCAGATGCTTTGGACTTGTTGGTGGTCTGTGTCGAATCCGGTTTGGGTCTCGATGCTGGCCTTCGCAAGGTGACTGATGAAATGAAAGGCCATGCCAAGGTGATGACGGAAGAATTGGCCTTGGCAAACTTACAACTACAAATGGGGCGTCCACGACGGGAAGTGCTCCATGATCTTGGTGTTCGCACCGGGGTCGATGATATGAAGAGTTTGGCAGCAATCTTGATTCAAGCTGACCGCTTTGGTTCGAGTATTGCCCAAGCTTTGCGAGTTCAATCGGATTCGATGCGAACTCGGCGCCGTCAAATTGCCGAAGAGAAAGCAGCAGCGACTGCGGTGAAGCTCATCTTCCCGCTGGTCATGTTCATCTTCCCGGCGATCTTCGTGGTTCTGGTCGGCCCTGCCGCCATCCAGATCCAGAAGGGTTTGCTGTCGAAGTAAACTCGGACTTGTTCACCGGCTCGGGGGCATGATGCCCCCAATAGCCCTCACGGAGGAGATAGAGATGAAACGGTTCTTACGCTCACTGGCGGCCCTGTCTGTGCTCGGTGGTACCTTCGGGACCATCGGCTGTGCCAATCTCGACTCGCGCCCTTCGGTGCAGTCCCAGTACGACCACTACGTCGATCACTGCTGGCCAGAACGCTACAGCTACCAAGCTCGTGAAAGCACAGTCTCGTACTTTGCCAACCATGTCGAAAACGGCAAAATCCTGGATCAATACGTCCAAAACGGCGACTTCGAACTCGGCTCCGACAAGCTCACCCCAGGTGGCTTGATCAAGCTCGACACACTCGCTCGCAAACGCCCCACCGACGGCCAAATCTTCATCCAGAAGACCCGTGACCTCACTTACGATCCTGCCAAGGTGAGTGACTACGTCACCAAGTCCGCGGAACTGGACAGCAAGCGGGCAACGGCCATCACGACCTACCTCAACGCGACGACGGCAGGCCGCGGCATCAACTACACCGTCACTGTGATCGATCCTTCTGAGCAGACGATGCCAGCCTCTGGCCCTGCCAGCTCGGTTCGCGGCTTCCCAGCCCGCTTCCAGAGTGGCATTGGTGGCGTCGGTGGCACGGCCGCGGCTGGTGTCGGTGGCGGTGGCGCCCCGACCGTCGCAGTGCCGACTGTTCCCACCGCGCCTCCTGCAGGCGGCGGCACCGGCTCCGGCCCTCGCTAGTCCGAGTGCCTAAAACGTCGACACCCCCCGAAACCATCCGGAGCCTCGTTCTGCAAGGAACTTGGCGCCGGATGGCTTTTTTTGTGCCAGAGTATGTTGCCTGATTTTTTGACACTGTTGAGCAACATCATGCGACCGATCCTCTACACACTGCTTGTCCTCGCGGGACTGCTCCTGACGCCGGATTTCGCCCAGGCGGGCGAAGGCACACTCTTCGCTTCTTCGTACTGGGCGCGATTCAAAGACCACTGGATGGGTTTTTTCCAGAAGCAAAACGGCATCATCATGATGGTCCTGTTGGTCGGGGCGGCTTCCATTTTCATCATCACCCGTGGTAAGTGGAAGAAGTAACCCTTCACCGCTTCCTTCGGACACCACACTGACGTACCACTGCTGATACAAGGATGACACTCATGGCTGTAGCCTCCCGCGCGATGATGATGGAGTACGAATCGAACCCTGCGCCTGAAGCTCCGACAACCCCGGAAACACTCCGCGAAGCAGGTCTGACGCCAGCGTTCCTCAGCGATCAGATTCTGCGCACGATCTATGTCCGCGGACCGCAACTCGGGCGTGATTTGGCCCAGTTCCTCTGTCTGCCATTCAAGGTGATCCGCGAATCGTTGAAGTTCCTGAAGGAAGAAAAGACCATCCAGGTCGATGGCGGGGATCTTGTCGGCGAAGTGAGTTACAAATTCAGCCTGACGGACTTTGGCCGCAAACGGGCCGAGTCGGCGATGAAAGTCTGTGCGTACATCGGGCCAGCTCCGGTGCCACTCGAAGATTATGTTGAGCAGTGCTATCGCCAGACCGTCGCGGGGTTGCAGTGCTACCCCGAAAGCCTCCGCGCTCCTTTTAGCCACTTGGTCCTCAAAGAGGATATGTTCCTGGCCATCGGGCCAGCGATCATCTCGGGGCGATCGGTGTTCATCTACGGCCCTCCAGGGAACGGCAAGACTGCGATGGCCCGTGCCATCGGGGACTTCATGAACACGGCGGGTGGCTCGATCTACGTGCCGTATGCCTTCATGGCCGATGGCAACATTATCACCGTGTTTGACCCGTCGTTGCATGTCGTTGATGACACGCCGACTGAGTTCGGCGACGAAGCCGATGCGACCGTCCGCCGGTTGCTCTCCAGTGGCACGGCCGATCCACGTTGGGTGAAGATTCGCCGGCCGGTCATCGTGACCGGTGGTGAACTCAACCTGGCCATGCTCGACTTGAAGTACAACGAAGAAGCGAAGTTCTACCAGGCCCCGATTCACTTCAAGGCCAACGGTGGGGTGTTCTTGATCGACGACTTCGGTCGGCAGTTGTGTACGCCGAAAGAGCTTTTGAACCGCTGGATTTTGCCTCTCGAAGACCGCCACGACTTCCTCACGGTGGCGAGTGGCAAGAAGTTCCAGGTGCCCTTCGAGCAGTTGATCATCTTCAGTACGAACCTCGACCCCAAGGACTTGGTCGATGACGCCTTCTTGCGGCGGATTCGGCACAAGGTCCAGATTCATGCGCCGGCGCGGGATGTCTACGAGCGGATCTTCGCTGGGAACTGCAAACGCCTCGGCATGAACTTTGACCCCGGCGCGGTTGAGTATCTCTTCGAGCGCTACTACAGCCGGGGCCGAACACCTCGCGCCAGCGATTGTCGGGATTTACTGGAAATTGTGCAGTCGATCTGTCGATACAGACGGCAACCTGTGCATTTGACGCGCGACCTGATGGTTGAGGCGTCGGCCAGCTTCATTGCGGAATTCCAGTAAAGTTCCGCTGAAGTTTCTCTGTCAAAAACCCGAGGGCCGCTCATGGACGGGCGCATCAAAGGCTTGATCTGTTTTGGTCTCTTGGCGGCTCTATCAGGGTGCAACAGCCTGAACAAAACCAAGACTCCGGAACCCTACCAGAACCCCACGGCCCAGCCGCAGGGGAACATGGTGTCCCGATTCTTCGGGCCATCGACTCCCACCCATACTCCCTCGCCAGATATGATCCCTGTCGTGCGGGATCGCTCGAAGGACGGTAAAGGCCTTGGCGCGGAAAGTGAAGTCGCTCTCGCTGTCGCTTCCCATGACGCGGCTTACATGAAGACCTCGGCTCTCGAACGCGATCAGATGCTCGACATGGCCCGTCAGCGTTATCAGCAAGCGCTCAAGACCGACCCCAAGAACCGTAACGCTCTCGTCGGCTTGGGCCGCTTCTATGCCGCGACCGGGGATAAAGCCAATGCGGTGGCCACCCTTCGGAATGCTGCGAACTTGTACCCGAACGACCATGAGCTGTACCATCGCCTGGCCGCCGTTCACTTCCAGTTTGGCGAACCCAACGAAGCGATCCAAGCCACGCAACACGCTCTGCGGATCGACCCCAACAACCGCACCTACCTGAAAACGATGGCTCTCTGCCAGGGCCAGCTGAACCAATGGGAAGCCGCTCACCGCACACTCGTCGAGAGCCGCGTGATGACGGAATCCGAGTCCCGTTACTTCCTGGGTCGGGCACTCATCGACCTCGGCCACACGCAACAAGGCCAAGAGCAAATCACCGTGGCGGCCCAAGACCCAAATAACCCGCTCCCAGCCCAATACCTCCGCGACCTCGCGGCTGGCTTCCCGGCGAACGGCGTCCAGACCGTCGGCCACGAAACCACTGACGAAGCCGCTCGATAACAAGCCGCTCGCAGGGTTTGGTCAGAAGCCGACTCAATCTCATGGATCAATTGTGCCGATCATTCCACCAGAATGCCGGAACCGACCTTCCCAGAAAGTGAATCTTTCGGGTAATGTCCTTCCGGGCCGAGGATGGCAGCATGGCGAGATGGGCAACATGGCGAACGAAGCTGGGGTCGGTGGTTCTCTTAACCACCGGGCTGGCTTGCAACTCCGTCAATAATGCATCCAAGAATCTCCCGCTTCCTTCGGGTGCTCGTGCCCAAATGGCGGCACTCACTCCTAAAAAGCCAGGTGGCATTCAACCCCCACTCCGCGTCGCACAGTTCATTTTCTACGCCGATGTGCCGCTCGAACAGGCCGACCCACTCTTCACAGAACTCGAAGAACTCCCTGACCGCTTACAACGCGAACTTCGGCTCCCAGCCGGCAACAACATCATCCAGGTCTACCTCTTCGAGACTCAGGAAAAGTACGAAGCCTTCATGAAGGATCGCTTCCCCTGGTTGCCGATGCGTCGGGCGTATTTCGTCTCCGATGGCAAGCGGCCTGGTGCTGGCGAAGATTTGCAAGTCTACACTTGGTTGGGTGAGCATCTCCGCACCGATCTCCGTCACGAACTGACCCATGCACTCTTACATAATGTGCTTGCGGGAGTTCCCTTGTGGCTGGATGAAGGCTTAGCGAGCTTCTTTGAACAACCTGTTCGCCAAGATGGTCTCAACCCGGATCACTTGGATCGCCTCCGACGCAACTTCCAAGTCGATATGCCGCGACTGGAACAGATGAAGCTCGTCTCGGATATGGAGAAACCGGAGTACCGTGAGTCCTGGGCCTGGGTTCACTTCTGTCTTCGTGGCGACGACCGTGCCAAGGCTGTCTTACAAGAGTACCTGCAACAACTTCGCACCAACGCCAACCCTGGCCCACTCTGGCCGAAGCTGAAAGCCCAAGTCGCGGACCCCCGGGCTTCGCTCTACGAACATCTCTCCAACACCGGCAGCCCGACGGCCCGGCCGTAACTCACGCCACCGCAAAGTACTCGACGGCATTTCGGAAGAGCGGCATGCCATCGCCTTCCGCCTTCAGGCCATCACGGGTCCAGCGAGGGTGGTGCGTCCCCAGAATGTGGCGCTCCGGGTGCGGCATCAAGCCCAACACACGCCCCGTCGCATCCGTAATCCCGGCGACATCGCCTTGCGAACCATTCGGGTTCCAGGGGAAGCCGGCCGATTGACCCTGAGGGTCGGTGTAACGCAGGACCACTTGGCCCGCTTGCTCCAACCCTTGCAGGATCCACTCTTTCCGAGCGACGAAGTTCCCCTCGCCGTGGGCGATCGGTACATACATTTCGGAAAGCCCCGTCAGGAAGGGGCACTGGTTCGGCGTGATTTTCAAATGGACCCAGCGATCTTCAAACCGGTGCTGGGTGTTGTGCGCGAGTGAGACGAGCGGGCCGTCTTCGTCCGGTGGCACCAGTAGCCCGGCCTTAATGAGAGCCTGGAACCCATTGCAAATCCCCAAGACGAGCTTTTCTGCCGAACGAAACTCCCGGACAGCGTCCGCGAGGAAGTGTTCCAACTGCGAGGCGAGGATTTTCCCTGCCGCGACATCATCTCCATAGGAGAAGCCACCCGGCAATAACAGAATCTGGTGTTGTTTCAGGAGGCCCGGATGCTGGCGAAGCTCCAACATGTGGACCTTGCGGACCTTGGCTCCGGCCTTTTCGAAGGCGAACGCAGCCTCGGCGTCGCAGTTGGTGCCAGGAGCACGGAGCAACAAGACGTGGGGAGTGGGCATCAGCAGGCCTTCGCAAGGATTTGGTTTAGCAGGGCACATTCTAGTTCCCCAGGCGACCTCTGAAAAGCATTGTCTCACGCAAAGCAACTCTTCGAGGAGAAGATTGACCGCCAAGACGCGAAGACGCCAAGGAAGCAGAAAGAGCCGCGACTGCTAAGGAGCGTCGGGACCAAACAAATCACAGACACTCCTTGGCAGTCGTGGCTCTTCAAACCTCAGAACCAAGCCCGCATTTTTGTTTTCTTGGCGACTTGGCGTCTTGGCGGTTATCAACTCTTCGAAGATAGGATTGACCGCCAAGACGCGAAGACGCCAAGGAAGCCATATTTTGACCTGGTTCAAAGTTGGGCTGATGCAAGACAAACCAAGAATCTCACGCAGAGACGCAAAGACGCAGAGAGTCTCTCAGACGAAAAGTTCGAAACGAGACGACACCCTCAGGGAGAGTCTTGTCCAGTTCGTCGAATTTCTGCGTCTTTGCGTCTCTGCGTGAGAAAATGTCTTTAAAATCCGCTACCCGGAAACCACTGGAATTGAACCGCCCCCACATTTTTGTTTTCTTGGCGACTTGGCGTCTTGGCGGTTGGGTCATGTTTCGAGGATGGTAGTCCTGTTTCTGAACAAATCGTGAATTCCTCTTAACGGCCCATTTTGCGTAATCCCCTTAACCCGGAAGATCCGTTCTTTTCTGACCGCAAGATTATTCCCGCTTCTCACTACTTCCCCACGGAGTCGTTCTCCACGTTCGGTTTAACATCAGGGGTTGCACCCAGGAGGTTGTGATGGTGGGTTCATGGTTCCGTAAGTCCGGTTGGGTTGGGCTATTGGTCCTCGCTCTCGGGAGCGCAAGCCCGCAACAGGCGAAGGCTGACATGATTGGGCCAAGCCCTTATCTGGCCTTCGACAACGCTTTGCCAGGGGCGGGTACCGCGATCAGCCCGTTTGCGGGGCTGAATTTCAGCTACTTCCACTTGGAAACGTTCGAAGATGCTCTGTTCAACGTCCCTGGTGTGACGGCCTCATCTCCGAATCCCGCTGCAAGGATCGGTCTGTCGAGCGTGGTCTTCGGCCCGAGCCTTCGGGATTCCGTGGATGCCGACGATGGCGTCATCAATGGCACTGGCGTTCAGGGCGAGTCATACTTCACCAATGTTGCCAGTGCAGGCATCCGATTCACATTTGATGCTGGCGTCTTGGGTTCGTTGCCGACTCACGCGGGGATCACTTGGGTGGATGGTGCGGGGCAGATCACATTCCGAGCGTTCGCAGCGGATGGATCACTGCTTGGGACCATCGGGCCAGTGAGCCAGGCGGGTGTATTCCCGGATAACTCGTTTCTCGGCACGACGGGGGAGGATCGCTTCTTCGGGGCCACGTCGACGACGGGGATCTCCGCGATCTTCATCAGTAACACTGGGGGTGGGATGGAAGTGGACCATCTTCAGTACGGCCGAATCGTACCTTCAAACGACCCTGGGCCGAACCCTGGGCCAGAGAACCCTGTTCCAGGGCCAGCGAGTGGGGTTTTGATCACCATTGGGATGATGGGGTTTGCGGGATATCGAAAAATGCGTCGGACGTGAGGCTTGCGAAAAGCCCTTAAAAACAAGGGTGAAATCGAGGTCGGGGGAGATTTTTCGATTTCTGTTCCGCGGGAGTGTTGACAGGTTCTAGGACCCTGTTAGTATGCGTGTGTCGGTGCAACTCACCGGCAAAGAAATCGAAGAAACGACTAAGAAACCAAGTGTTTCTTGGGAGTAACGGAAGGTTTCAAGTTTGCTCTTTGACAAGTTGTGTTGGAAGGAAGCCGTACCAAGAGAGGTGTCGCCGAAGTCGGTGGCATCGGAACTCTTGAAGAGATGGTGGACTTGAGGTGGAAACGCCTGAGTTTGCTGTCTGTTGAGTATGTTGAGATTGTCACCGAACAACGGCGGAACAAACCATTAAAATGCTGGCTAGGCTAGTCAGCACAAAACAATTTTGAAGGGTTTGATTCTGGCTCAGAACGAACGTTGGCGGCATGGATTAGGCATGCAAGTCGAGGGAATGCCCGCAAGGGTGGAACCGGCGTAAGGGGCAGTAAGGCATGGCTAACTTACCCTGGGATTTGGCATAGCCCGTAGAGATACGGGGTAATTCCAAGCGATGTAGTGTGGGGGCATCCCTGTGCTACCAAAGGTCCGCTGTCCTGGGAGAGGGCCATGTGATATTAGCTAGTTGGTGAGGTAACGGCTCACCAAGGCGAAGATGTCTAGCGGGTGTGAGAGCACGACCCGCGCCACTGGCACTGAGACACTGGCCAGACACCTACGGGTGGCTGCAGTCGAGGATCTTCGGC
>JBOFPH010000010.1:0-4839 GCA_051659845.1 Fimbriiglobus sp.
ACCACTCCCAACCCAGGTCCGTGCGGGCGCTCGGCACGTTGGCCCACACCTCCGAACGGTTCACAATCACATCTTCCGCATCGTAACGGTAAATGACATCCGCCGCCGTACGGAACGTAACGATACTCCCTGCCTTCACCCCAAAAGTCTGGTACGTCGCTCGGACCAAACGATGAAAACACAAGTTGTCAAAGAGCGATAGGGAATCTCCCGTCTGTAATGAAGGGTACACGACACTACACCAACAGCTTGCAATTCGGCAACATGTGGGATCACAATTCAATCCCACAAAGGGTGCTCCCGTGCCGGGCTTCGCTCTCTTGACACCGATCACTTGAGCCGCAAGCCGAACAACCCTGGAACTTCGCGCCCGAGGCACATCACTCGTAGAGAGTATTCTCGTTGCTCAGAATAAGGTCGAACTCTGATTCAAAACTTGATCGATTAAGTCCTGTAAACTGAGGAGGAACGAAGGTCACGTTAGCCCATACTACAGGCAATTTGCCATCTATCAGGTCGAGAATGTCAGTTGTCTCGAGGTCTTCTTCAAGGAAGTCTTCCTCACATGACAGACTCCGCACTTTGAACCCTGAGATGGCTCTTGAACTTAGCCAATCTCTGAGCTTTGCGCTGAGTTGGCGGTGAGCAATCTCACAAGCGGCAGGATCGCCGATCCCTCGCTGAGAGATATATTCCCGACAGCATAAATGCCTGAAATCTGCTGGCGTCATCTTGTCATCCTCCGAGCATCGAGATCAGCAAACCGCGAGTCGTCTGCCCAAGTGGAGGGGTGGAAGCTGAACCAAGCCGACCGCCGTTGCCAAATAGTTGGATCGGCGAGGTGGCAACTCCACCCGTAACGACATGCATGTCGTCGCCAGCAACTAGGCGAACATGATGATCGAGCGTCTTGTACTGACCAGGCAATAGCTTGGATTTCCCGGACAACACCACACCTCCATCACTGAATCCGAGTGTCTCGCGGATGAAGTGCGCTTGTACTTGAACACCCGGCAGATCGGGCAGAATCTTCTCCATAGCCTTCCCAAGCTTGTCTTTGAACCCTCCGCCCATGTGTGAATCGATAATTGCCAATCGAGCGTTCCCAGTTGAAGACGCGGCGTCTTCGATCACGCCACGTAGTGCGACCGGATCGACCCTCAGTTTGCCACCGGGTTTAGCCAGAATTTGAAGACGACTCGCCAACTCGGGATGTCCTGAGACGAGTGCTTGAGCAAGGAATGCCCCACCTGTCTGCTGACCTAAAACAACGTGTGGATCGAACTCTCCGAGAGCTGTTCGGATGTTTTGCATCGCTTGAATGTTCTCGGCAAGAACGGCTTCATGGATGTGGCCGGGGAACTCTGGGCCGTCTGTGAAAAATCGCTTGCCTGGATCACGTAGTGCTTCGACGATCCGCGCCCGAGCCTCGTTGCTGACCGCGCCGTACTTGCCCTCAATCGCGTCGGCAATCTCAGCTAAAGTGGGCTGACGACCTTCGTTCACGAAGGGGCAGGTATCGTTATGCGCCCACAGTGCCCAGCCCCAATCCGCTTGCCCAACGAAGTACGTGTGCCAATCGGCGATGCGGCAATTGTAGACCGTCTCCCAGCGGCCAGTGTCTCTCACTCCCTCAACTTTACCCCAGCCATCGCGTAACCGTACGATATCGCCGATTTGCAGATCGTGCGCGGCAGTCCACTCTTGCCCATCGACCCAGAACGGGTGCTCCGCTGTCGTCTCGATCTCTTTCCCATCGACATTCACAATCCACACCAAACCCCAACGCTCGAAGACCTCCTCCACCACTTTGCCCGCGATCTCGCCATCCACATCATGCTCATCACGGCTCGCCAGCAATAGCCCGGGACGGAGTTCGTCACAGCGGACCCATCCACCATCCGCCAATTGCAGTTGCATCTTGCCAGTGAAGCAGACTTTGAGGCCAGCTTTTCGTCCTGCCCAGGTGAGGGGTTTGTGGAAGACGGTGTTGCCCATCGTGCCGTGAACCCAGTTGCTGATGGCGTCGGCACCGAAGGCAGTCTTCAGACCGCGACCGACCATCTTCGCACCAGCACTCGCGGTTTGAGTGATCGCTGAGCCAACACGCGAAGCCAAAGCCGAGGTGACTCGCCCAGCGGCCGTACGGCCAAAGGCGGCGGCCGTGCGACCAGCGGCACCCGCTGCGGCACGACCCACCCCACCGAATGCCGCGGCTGCCGCGCCCGTAGCTACACCGCCGTAAAAGTTCGTCTCAATCTCATCACGGCTCATCTGGTCACGAAGACCAAGACGCACGGCCGCAAACTGACCCGCGGCGTTACCCGCTGCCGCACCTACGGCTGAGCCCATCACACCGCCCATGTGCTGGCCAACTGCACCACCAAAACCGGTCGCACCACCAATGATCGTCTCGCCCGCCCAGTTCTTCCAGTTCATCGGCGTTTCAGAATCAATCGACATCAACCCGCCCATCCCCGCACCGATCACCGTCTGACCCGCTATGTCGAACGCCTTGTCCTTCGCACTTTTCCCACCCATGCCACGGACAACCAACGAAACACCAAAGCCGATCATCCCGCCGCTCGCACCACCCGCCGCGGCTTTCTCCCAGTCCCAGCCGCCGTCTCGCGAGTTACGAGTCCCGCCGTAGAGAGCATTCGACAGGGTGGAATGCAATGATGCTCCCCGCCTTCACCCCAAAAGTCTGGAGCGGCGGGCGGAGCAAATGATCGCGACAGAAACACGAGTTATCAAAGAGCGATAGGGAATTTCCCCGCATTGAAGTTCTGGCACCAAAAATCTACAGCCACAATTCAGCAACAAATGTGACCGTAGCTCGACATTTCCATGGTGCCGCTTCGAATAGAGAGGGGAGCCATATGTGAAATCTAGATTGTCCTGAATTTCTGCGCCAGCTTCTTATCATACAGAATCACTTCAACACCATCTGTGTTTTTCTGAATAATTCTCGAAACAGATGGCGGGATATCCACTTCTTCTTGTATGTATACATGAACAGCAGGAAATCGCTCTCGTAAGTATTCAACTGCATCGACAGTACACTGCGAATATTGTTTCGAATGCCATGTACTGTAGTCCCTCTCGGTTCCAAACAGGATCGCACCCTCTGAAGTTTCCTCATAAACAACGCAAGGCACTCTCGAAAGGTATTGCCGTCCAAGTGATTCAACGGCTTCGGCACCAAAGTACATCCGCCACTTTAGCCTGTTAATACTAGCCGGAGTATACGTTTCGTAAAAATTACTACCCATCAAATCCACAGAACCGATTTCGGGACGGAGTCGTTTGAAAAACAATTTGCAAAATTCCACAAAACGATCTGCCAGATGGTTTGAGTGTTGTGGGTTATCAGTATCGATATTTTCGACTAAGATTGTTTCGTGTGGAACCTTAGTAGTGTAGAAATCCAAGCCAACAGATCCGAATTCCCTCGGTGGCTTGGGGAAAGTGTTACATAAATCAAGAGAACTCTTGCCGAGCAACTCGTGTTCTAAGCCAAGATCTGTTATTTTCCCATAGTTATTAATGCGAATGTATGGGTCAGTCAGTTCGGTCCTTCCATTGTTTCGATTCACGAAATGACATCCAATGTCCTTGCACATCTGGATAAGAGATTTAGCCGGTTGATCCGAGTTTAAACCGCGACAACCGTATAGTTGCAAAGATAAATTGCCAGACATTATTGTATTTCACTCCAGTTGAAACGTGTGCCATAATCTGCTTTGAGCTCATTTAGAGTGACCATCAGGCGATCTGGCACTTTACCTTTGAACTCGATTGTCAAGTCAGACGTAGTTTTCATACTCCCGTCGACTTGATCAGCAAGGTGTCGTGCCTGACTATCATATTGCTTTTCGAGTCTATCAGCAATGCTTTCATAGACACCACCTTTCTGCCTCATCGCGTCGAGTTGTGCATCTGTGTTCCATTTGAAAGCCTTAGTTTCGACGAGTGAACCGTCTTTGAGTCTCAGATCGAGTACCTTGGACTTCGCGTCACCGGGAACCAGCTTAAACTCAATCTGGTCTAACAGATTCGCATTGTGATACTCCATGGCGCGCCTTGTTTGAAAAGTGTAGCCTTTTCTGGCGGCTCCTTTTGTAGTCAGTAGCATTTTCTTGAGTTCGGCTGCCCCCTGAACCCCAGCCTTCTCGAGAATCTGCACATCTCTCAACGCACTCTTTATGTTATAGACATTATGCGCCCACACCGACCAGGCCCAACCCGCTTGTCCGACGAAGTATGTGTGGAAATCAGCGACTCGGCAGTTGTACACAGTCTCCCAGCGTCCAGTGTCTCTGACCCCTTCAACTTTACCCCAGCCGTCTCGCAGCCGAACCCCATCACCGACTTGGAGTTCATTAGCAGGGGTCCACTCTCGACCATCGACCCAGAACGGGTGCTCCGCTGTCGTCTCGATCTCTTTCCCATCGACATTCACCACCCAAACCAAACCCCAACGCTCGAAGACCTCCTCCACCACTTTGCCCGCGATCTCGCCATTCACATCATGCTCATCCCGGCTCGCCAGCATGAGGCCAGGGCGAAGCTCGTCACAGCGGACCCATCCACCATCCGCCAATTGCAGTTGCATCTTGCCAGTGAAGCAAACGTCTAACCCTGCTTTCCGTCCTGCCCAGGTGAGGGGTTTGTGGAGGACTGTCTTACCCATCGTGCCGTGAACCCAGTTCTTAATTGCAGCTGCACCGAACTGATGCTCCAACGCTCGACCAACTTGCTTCGCGCCGGCGCTAGCAGCCTTACCGACGGCTGAGCCAACACGCGAAGCCAAAGCCGAGGTGACTCGCCCAGCGG
>JBOFPH010000011.1:0-54332 GCA_051659845.1 Fimbriiglobus sp.
CAAACGCCGCTCCGCGGCTCGAAGCGGGAAACTCTTAGCCACGGAGTGGCGCCTAATGCTAGCCCAGCGTGAGCAAAGCGAACCCTGGGGCAACGCTCTCTGCTACACCCTATTCCCTATACCCTACACCCTAATCTGCTTACTTCGCCAAATTGACGAACTTGATGTCCTTGAACTCGACGGTCATGGCGCCGCCTTGGTGGAGTTGGAAGGCGATGATGCCAGCTTTATCGGTCTCTTTTTTGTTCGGGGTGGTCGGGAACTCGGCATCGACCGAGACTTCGCCGTTCACCTTGATGGTGAACTTGTTGCCTTTCACGCACAGGAAGTAGTCGTTGAACTCGCCTTCTTTGACATGTTTTTTGACAAAGTCTCCGGCACAGGCTTTCATCATGCCGCCGACGCCTTCGCCGTAGAGGCTGCCCCAGAAAATCTGGCCCATGTCGCACTGTGGACCGTGGACAACGAACTTCTCGGCATTCACGATCTTGCTACGGACTTGGATGCCGCTATTGGCCTTGGCACCGGTCATTTTCACTTTGAACGAGAGTTCGAAATCCGAGTACTCTTTCTTCGAGCAGAGGAAGGTGTTGAACTTTGGGTCTTCGGTGCAGACGCCCTTGACCGTCGTCCCCTCGACCTTCCAGTACTTTTCCAGGCCGTGCCAGTTCTCGGGCTTCAGGAAATCCGCCGTATCGTCGGCTCGGCTCACGCCCGAAAACGCCACGACCACCGCCGACAACACCAACCACAGGGAGAGACGCATTTGTGTGCTTCCTTCAAGGGATCAAAACCAGCCCCGCCAACCGCGTGAGCCTAGTGGCAGGGTACGCGCGGAGCCTGGGGAAATCAATGTGCCCGAGCGGTGAAAGCCAAGGCGATATCATGGCGAGCCGTGGAGAAGCAAGGCCGTGGGATTGAAACAGACCGAAAGTCCTGATGAAGAGGGGGTTATCAGGAGGAGTCAATCTCGGTTTAATAACTAAGAATCTGAGGTTGGGACTGACATGACTGCCGATCGCCAAGTGCTGGAAATGCGGGACAAAGTCTTTGCGGGAGAGCGTCTCTCTTTCGACGAAGGTGTTTACCTCGACAAGCACGCGGATCTCATGACCCTTGGCGAAATGGCCAATCACATCCGCGAGAAGAAGAACGGCAACGTCACATACTACAACGTCAACCAGCACCTCAACCCGACCAACGTCTGTGTCTACCGGTGCAACTTCTGTGCGTTCCGGGCGGATCTGAAATCGCCGCGTGGTTACGTGATGTCCGATGAGCAGATCCTCGAACGGGCACGCAACGCGACCGAAGCCGGGGCCACCGAACTTCACATCGTCGGGGGCTTACACCACCTGAAGTCATTCGAGTGGTACAAGAATATCCTGCAAATCATCCACAACGATTACCCCGATCTGCACCTCAAAGCCTGGACCGCGGTCGAATGGGATTGGTTCCAACGGCTCACCAAACGCCCCATCAAAGAACTGCTTCAAGAGATGAAAGACGCTGGCCTCGGCAGCCTACCAGGCGGCGGGGCGGAGATCTTTGAGCCGAGCGTGCGTGTCCAACTCTGCGAGCACAAAGCCGACGGCGAAGAGTGGCTCAAGATTCACCGGGCCGCCCATGAGATCGGCTTGCGATCGAATGCCACCATGCTTTACGGCCACATCGAGACTGCCGAACATCGCATCGATCACCTCCTGAAACTGCGTGCTCTCCAAGACGATACCGGCGGCTTCCAGACTTGCATCCCGCTGGCCTTCCACCCAGACAACACCAAGCTCGCCCACATCCCGAAACCCTCAGGCATGATGGACCTCCGCATGATGGCCATCAGCCGCATCATGCTCGACAACTTCCCGCACATCAAAGCCTACTGGATCATGCTGACGATCAAGATCGCCCAGATCGCGCAAAGCTACGGGGCCGACGACATCGACGGCACCGTCGTCCATGAGAAGATCTACCACGAAGCCGGCAGCGATTCCCCGCAAGAACTGACCGTCGCTGAACTTCGCCGACTCATCGTCGAAGCCGGCCGCGAACCCGTCGAACGGGACACGCTCTACAACGAAGTGATCCGAGAACCCGGCCGGCAGCACTGGCGCACCGGCAAGAAACTCACCCTGGTGTAAGTGGAGCACTATTCCTCTCGAACGACAGATGCCGAGGCTGTGTCGCTCAGGTTTCGTTTTTTGTTCTATAGTCCCACCAAGTCGCCTGAAAAAGCAGTCACAGGAGTGCTGGCCGTGGGTCTACAGACGTTTGCAATGAATGAGATGGGCGTTCTTTTCGCAGCAAATTCCCAATCAAAGGATTCTCCGGATGTCTTCATCGCCGTTGCGGCGGTGGTTATTGCGTTTGGCGGTATCTTGGCGTTGATAGCCCTCCTTGAGAACAAGGCCTCCGGGACGCTCCCACCCGCAATCCCTGCCGAGGGCGCCTCAAAACTCGTCACGATCATCCCTTGGACGGAGCAACAACAATCCTTGGGAAATGATGGCATCCCGAGCCTCCCACCAGAGTTGGCTTCACTGGGACCCGTTCTTTCGTTTCACAAACGTCCCTACTGGAACCCCAACTCCATCATGTCCGGACAAGGAAGTCCAGCTCCCTCTGACCATGTTGTTTTCCAAAGTGCCCTCGTGACGCTTCACGGAGACCTGTGCGCAGTCTTTCCTTGGGAAGCTATCGAATGTTCGGTGGGCTGTCCCTTCGATTTGCGTTGGCAGCTGCGGACGGTGGACGGTGTCGATTTTGTCGTCAGCATCGGTGGGGGTGGAGGCGATTTGTACGAAACGATTTGCCACAAGCTGTTCGAAATCCAAGCTCCACGGATGCTCCACAGGATGGATCGAGGTGAGATCGTCCCCTTTGGCGAAAAGATCGCGATGTCTCGAAACGGCTTAGTGAAAAAAGGCGAAACGCTCAGCTGGCGAGACATGACCAGCATTAAACTGGTCAGCTCGCAGATGGGCCGACACTTGCACGTCAGTGGTCGGGGGATGATTCTCCCCTGGGCGAGAATCTCCCTCAACGACATGCCCAACGACCGCATTTTCCTTGAGCTGGCAAAACAGCTGTGTCCGCCAAGGTTGTTGGCCTCGACTCACTAGCTTCTATTACCACCCATAGTCGTAATAGTCGTAGCCGTAGTCATAGAAATCGTAGCCAGAGTCGTAGCCGTAATCGTAGTAGTCGTAATCATAGTAGTCGTAGCTATCGTAATAGTCCGTGTAGGGCGTTTCGTAGTAGACATCATCGACGATGTACGGGATGCTATCGGGGATGAAGTACGAGGGGTCGGTGTAGTATTGCAGCGGCTCTTCGTAGTAGTAGGCACCTGGATCGGAATAGAAGTAAGTCGAAGGATCGATGTAAACATCATTCACGACATACACGGGTGGGTAGTAAGATTCGTAGAACCAGGTGTTATCGAAATACGGATCGAAGAATGGAATGTAGCCACCGTACAAACCAAACCCGGTGCCGAAGTTCAAGCCGCCGGTGAAGAACGTCGGCCAGATGAAGTTCGAGGCTCCGAGCCAGAAGGCGGAGTTGTTCCGCCAGGGGTCGTAGACGTTCACTTGCGGGCCACCCGTTGGTCCGGCTGCGGTGATCAGTTGATCGGGCCGACCTGGGCCGCCGTCGATGATGCCCACGGCAACGCCACCCCGGAAGTTCGACGAGTAGACGAACTGCGTTTGCAGATTCTGCCCCGTGGTACCATCGAAGATGTTGACCTGCGGGCCACCCCCGGCCCCAGCGCCTGTGATGATCGCATCCCGACGTAAGTTCGCCACATCACCGACGGCCACAGATACCCCGCCCGTGAAGTTCGGAGCGTAAGCGAAGAAACTGTTTCGCACGGCACCCGTGATGCCATCAAAGACTTTGATGTGAGGCCCACCACTGGCACCCGGCGCAGTCACGACCGTTCCACGACCATCCCCAAACACATCGCCAACGGCCACGTTGACCCCGCCGAGGAAGGCAGGATCGTAAGCCATGAATTCGAGTAAGCTCCGTTGCGTCTGACCGTCGATCACTTTGACGTGAGGGCCACCACCGATTCCCGTGCCGACGACGATCACTTCACGCCCGCCGAGCCGACCAACATCCAAGCTCACGCCACCGCGGAAGTTCGCATCGTAGGCGAAGAACTGCGACTGCAACTGGCCCGATTCGCCATCAAAGACCTTCACCAGCGGCCCACCACCGACGCCCGGCGCGGTGACGATATCGGCTCGGCCATCGCCGTTGACATCCCCAACCGAGACGCGCACGCCGCCTCGGAAATCCTCATCGTAAGCCAGGAAACTCCCCCGGACGCTGCCGTCGGAGTTGATCAACTTGACTTCTGGCAATCCGCCCGCATCGGCACCGACGGCAATCAGCCCCGGCACCCCCGCAGCAGGGTTAACTCGTTCATCGAGATATTCGAGGTTCAATGTTCGTCGCAACATGGCTGGGACTCTCGGAGAAAATCATTGAAGAAGAGACACTGCGACCGCCGATGTTAGTAAATCGGTCGCACCTATCGACGAGATGATTGAATTTTCTCAACTTGCGCTGACCTGTGCAAGACTTGAAGGAATTCTCCGCGATTTCGTTAGCTTGATTGCCAAGCAACTCCTTGAGGTCCACTTCCGGATCGAGTTTTCCAGCAACTCTTGCAGATTGGCTAACTCTCTCGGCCTCCCGCGACGGAATCTTTTATGCTGATGGTTTGAGCGACGCGAATGCTATCGGAGATTGGTCATGCCTACATTCAGCCGACCGAGCATTGCCACGGTTGTGACCTGGCTCATCTGGCTTGCCAGCACGTTGATACTCTTGGTTATCATCGATCGATACACCGGGAAAAGCCCTTATTTCGATGACGTTGCTTACTTTGGGATGAATCTCCTCCCGAAGAATGTCGTCGCCTCGGACTTCTGGATCCCTCTCAACGAGCATCGTGTTCCACTGCCGAAATTCACATCTTGGGCCATCATGCGAACCTTCGGATACAACCCTCGGCTCGTGATGCGTGTGGATGTCCTGTTGGTGGCCAGTGGAGTCGCTGCACTCCTGCTCGCTGCTCGGTCTGCTCGGGGCGGTTCATCCTCGATCCAGGATGCCATCTTTCCTTTGGTCCTTCTTTCGCCTGGCCAGGCGGAGAACTTCATTTGGGCTGTTCAAGTCAATTTCTTACTTCCTGCAGCGTTGTTCTCTGTCTGCGCGGCCTTGATCGCGGGCTGTCAGGAACGAATCTCGATGCAGCGTGCTTTAGCTCTCGGCAGCGTTACAGTTTGCCTCTCTCTCTGTGGTATTCAAGGACAGATCCCAGCATTTCTGATCAGCCTATGGCTCATCTTCTGGGGGTTCAAAAGCCCAGGATGGCCCCGTCGGTTCGCGATTGGGCTTAGCTTCATTGCCATCGGCATCGTCACGATTTGCCTCTCGGTCTACGAGCGACCGTCGAACGTGCCACCCCCTGAGTGGGACATGCGCGCGGTCCGTTACATCATCCGGGTCCTCGGCTCTGCTTGGGGGCCAGTGACGGAGGTTCTTGGCCCGGCAGAACCCAACCCGATCCCTGCGGTCACAGGGCTTTCCGTCATCCTCATTTGCCTCAACGCCGCAGTGCTGATCGTTCGAGCGGGCTTTTCCCGGGCACAGCAACCACGCGCCACCGGTCTCGCTGTGCTCATTGTTTCCACGGGTTTGATCTGTGTCGGCGTCGGTTTTGGACGTGGGGCACTGAACCACTGGATGCTTGCAGAACGTTACATCACACTCGCGGCACCACTCGTCACACTTTGCTACTTGGCGGCGGTCTGTTTCCCTTGGGGTCAGTTCACAGCGATTTACACGTGCGCCTTGGCGGTGATTGCTACGGCACTCTGCTGGCCGAACGCAGAACTTGGTCTGCGGACCGCTGCTGAGCGACGAACACTCCAACGGGCTGTCGAGAGCGATTCCCGTCGCGGGGTGCCGGCTTCATTCTTCGTGGACCATCATGGTTCTGCGATTTTCCCACCCAACCCGGCCGAGCTTGCCACGGTGTTCGAAGCCTTGAAGACGATGCAAATCGCTCCTTACAACGCCATCCCAGCTGAACCGAAACTCCGCGAGATTCCAGTCGACTGGAAGCTGCAAGCCGTGCCGACCCCCGATGTCGCGGGGTGGATCGACATCCCCCGACTGGACAAAGCCCGGATTGTGATCTCTCTTCAAGCTCCCAAGAACATGCGGGGGATTCGAGTCGTTTACTCGACCGCAGGTGTCTCAACTCCACTTGCATCGGAAATGTGGTGGGCGGAAGGCGATAACGCTTCCACCCCACAGAAGATCCGCTCGTTCTTCGAACTGGGGAATTCACAATCCAAACGAGCCTGGATCGGCCAGCCGATTGGTGAGTTCCATTTTTTGCTCGAAGGCCCCAGCCGAGTCAAAATCGAACGACTCACGCTTTTAGTTCAAGACGAGTGAATGTGCGGAGTCAAAATAACGGCGGGAATGAGACTGTTGCAAGTCTTGAAAGAACGATTCTCCGTCAGCGCCAGGTCATTCGGAGAAAATTTGGGATTTTTAGCGAAACGGAGATTGCATGAACGAACGAAGGTCGATTACCATTTCAAACTCAATTTTCCTGTTTGACAGAATTGGAGTTGGAAATGGTCGCTCACTTTCGTCTTGGTTTGCTGTCGGTCGCTGTCGCCCTCTTGACCCTCGCTGGGGTTGGAATTGCCCAAGGCCAGCCACCACAAATGCAACAACCCCCACGCGGTAGCCAGCCTGGCATGCCCCCAGCCGGCTCAATGCAGATGATGGAATGGGAATGCAAGACGTGCAAACACACCTGGACCACGGCTGCCAATGCCACCACTCCAACCCGCTGCCCAAGCTGCAAAGTCACCTTCACCACCGTCACCAACCCAGACGGCACCACCTCGACCACCGGCCAAGGCTGGATCAAGTGGATCGTCGGCGGCATCGTCCTGGTCTTCTCAATCGGCGGCTCGATTCTCCGCAAGATGCTCGGGAACTCGTAAGTTTTAGCCAGGATTTGCACTCGTCAACACTAGGAAATCCCCTGGGGATTTCCCAGTATTTGTTGTCGTGTGAATCTTTGGTGAATAGTATTATTTAAAGTGATTCGCTTCGCCCGGAGATTGGAAGTGTCCCTGAATCAAAAACCTCCTGCTGGTTATGAACTGAGGTACGAAATCGCAGGAAAGCAACTGTACACAAATGGTATCATCGAAAGTTGGGAAGTGACACCTGAAATGAGCGCGGTACCAGCTTGGTTTGCCGATGTCTACGAGTGGGCGAGAACTCTTCTGCAGCCATTAAACAGCAGAAAGGCACTACCTTCGACTTGGATTGGCAGGATTGAGAATTACGCTGGTATACAAACACCAACTTCTGATGGGAATTTTCTCCCGCGCAAGGGCTGCGTACTTCGAACTTCGCAATCGCTGAGAGGTGTTCTCTGCGTGACTCCAAAATTGCTCCAACCGGATTTCTCAAGTCGGATGGATCTTTTGGAAGAAATCCTTCACGCGATGCGAAGGCCGGTCGACATGGCGAAGATATCCCGATTGCCCAACGATCTTCGAGAGCCTCGAGGCAAGTTGATGGCACAACAGAATCTCGTGATCTCGACCGATAACTGGCTTCCGTACAATTGTCATCGCGAAATTTACGAATTTCAACAACGTGTTGCTGAAGAACACTGGAGCAATGTTGCGAATGGCAAATGGGTTGCTTCGAAGGTATTTCCTGAGCAGCCAACCAAATTCGACATCCCAAGATTTGAACGGCTGTTAAAAAAGATCCAAGACAGATGCCTGTATTCCAGACCTCAAAATCGCTGCGATTGCGACCCGGAGTACATTCCGAAAGGCTAAGCTTGCGATTTCTTAAAGGAGATTCTATCCTACACTCATGCAATCAGTGACGAATTGCAAAACACGTACCCCGGAAGAAAGGATTTCTCACCGTGGACCACACACAGTTAACCACTATGACACCCGTTCAAAATAAACTTGCAGGATTACTCGATCCACTGACCGCCAAGGAGTACCGATTGGTGCCTCTTGCGATCGATGATGAAAACCGAGTCTTTCTTGGCACCTATGACTCGAGAATGCTACCCGATACCACCTCGGAGTTGTTGGACAGCCCAAGTTGGTTGCGGAAACATATCGGATTACCCCTTAAGATCACACGCATTACACAAGAGGATTGGGAGAATCGATTCCAAGAAACTTACGTAAACCAACCTGAACTTGAGGTAGGAATCGCTACTCCGGTGACTGATGTTCTCAAGCGGGTTATTTTTGTACAAACTCAAAGAGTCGATGCAAAAGAATCACCTAGTGAGAACGATTGGCTTGTGCTACTTCAAGAACAGGGTCGACATCATGGCTTTGATCTTTTCAAAGTCGAGAGCGTCGATTCTGCATGCGAGCTAATTGCCAGCACACAAGAGTTTCATCATGACCTTCTTGTGCTCTCGGAATATACCATCGATTTCTTTGGGGCCAAATCTAGGCTCGAAAAAATCGCCAATGACAAGCAAATTTGCGAACTCCAGGTGATCGGTGCTGAAAGTGTGCGACGCAGAATGGCGCTTGTCTCAGAGTTTTTCCGTGCTGCAGCTTAAGTTCCATTTCATCTTTCGAAACCCACCTCTGCGCTCTTGTAGGGTCGGATTGGCGTGATACTATGTGGGTTCTGAATTGATTGCGGAGTTCTGGATCATGCCGAAGAAGTGCGTATTTACGGGCCGAAGCGTTGTGTTCGGTAACCAAAAGACCTACCGTGGTAAAGCCAAATACCTCGGCGGGGTTGGTAAGAAAATCACCGGCACAAGCCGTCGCAAGTTCAAGCCGAACCTGCAAAAGGTGAAGTGCGTCATCGACGGCGAAATCGTTCGCGTCTGGGTCTCGGCGGCTGCCATTCGTAATGGCCAGGTTGTCAAGCCTGTCAAGCGCCAGCCATTCTCGATGGCGAACGTCTAACACCGCCACGCGGCGATTCCTAAACTACTAGCAGTCGTGGCGACTCCCCCAGCCTCTGGGAGATGTTCCGCGACTGTTTTCGTTTTTCTCTTGCTCCACTCCAGGCCACCCGAGGTTTCCATGTCTCTGGATTTGCCGACCGTTCGTAGCGTGGCCAAGCTCGCTCGACTCGAACTCTCCGATGTCGACCTCACCAAAATGGCCGAGCAGTTGAACCGCATTCTGGATTACGTCGACTCGCTCAGCGAAGTGGACACCGAAGGCGTCGAGCCGCTCGCTCACCCGCTGCCGATCCAGAACGTCTTCCGGGAAGACGAACCACGCCCGTCGCTCACCCCCGCTGAAGCTCTGCAAAACGCCCCGGCCAAGCAGGGCCAATACTTCGGCGTCCCCGCCGTCTTTGACTCCGCCGACATGGAATCGGCTTAACTCCTGACTTTTTCACCCCTCTCCCCTTGCGGGAGAGGGGCCGGGGGTGAGGGGTCAAGACCCAAGTGGAAAGTCCATTTCCACATACGGCGAAAACCCCTCATCCGTCTGCTGAAACCCTGACGGGATTTCAGCAGACACCTTCTCCCGCAAGGGGGAGAAGGGTTAAAAACCAAGAACCCGAACACGGCCCGTGAGATCGCCATGACTGAGCTGACCGCGCACGAACTTCTCCACCTGCAAGCCTCCGGCCAAGCCACGGCCCTTGAGATCGCCGACGAGTTCTTGAAGAACCTCCAGGCTCGTGAGCCGAAGATCCAGGCGTTCATGCACGTCGATGAGGCCGCCGTTCGTCAGCAAGCCGCGAGCGTCGATGCGGCCCGCAAGAGTGGGGCCAAGCTCGGCAAACTCGCGGGTGTGCCGATCGCCATCAAAGATGTGCTTTGCACTCGAGGCATCCCGACGACCTGCTCCAGCAAGATGCTCGAAAACTTCGTGCCCCCTTACGATGCCCACGTCGTCGAGCGAGTGAAAGCCGAGGGCGCGGTCATCATCGGCAAGACGAACATGGACGAGTTCGCCATGGGTTCGTCGACCGAAAACAGCGCTTACAAGACCACCAAAAACCCCTGGGACACGACCCGCATCCCCGGCGGCTCCTCAGGTGGTGCGGCCGCTTCGATCGCGGCATGCCAGGCGGCCCTGTCGCTCGGTACCGACACGGGCGGCTCGATCCGTCAGCCCGCGGCTCTCTGTGGCATCGTGGGCATCAAGCCGACGTATGGCCGGGTGTCGCGGTACGGCTTGATTGCCTTCGCCAGCTCGCTCGACCAAGTCGGCCCGTTCACGCACGACGTCCGCGATGCCGCGTTGCTCATGGAAGTCATCAGCGGCCACGACAACCGCGATTCCACGAGCGTCAATCAACCCGTCCCCGAGTACACGAAGTCCCTCGACCAGCCCGTTAAAGGCCTCCGCATCGGCGTGCCCAAAGAGTTCTTTGACGCTGGTCTCGATGCCGAAGTCGGCGCCGCCGTGCAAGTCGCCTTGAAGCAATACGAGAAACTCGGCGCGACACTCGTCGACGTCAGCTTGCCACTGGGCACGAAACATGCCGTTTCCGTGTATTACATCGTCGCTACAGCCGAGGCTTCCAGCAACCTCGCCCGCTTCGACGGCATGCATTACGGCTACCGCACCAAGTCCAAGTCCGACCTGATCGCCACGTACTCCAAATCCCGAGGCGAAGGCTTTGGCAAAGAAGTGCAACGCCGCATCATGCTCGGCACCTACGCCCTCTCCAGCGGCTACAAAGACGCCTACTACCTCAAAGCCCTGAAGGTTCGCCGCCTGATTCTGAACGAGTTCAACGACGCCTTCGCCAAGTGCGACGTCATCATGGGGCCAACCTCGCCCACCGCCGCGTTTAAAGTGGGAGAAAAATCCGACAACCCCCTCGCGATGTACCTCTCGGACATCTACACGATCTCCTGCAACCTTGCCGGCATCGCCGGCATGAGCATCCCCTGCGGCTTCACCACCGACAACCTGCCCATCGGCCTCCAACTCCTCTCGCCCCCCTTCGACGAAGAACGCATGCTCCGCATCGCCCGCATGTACGAAGCCCAAACGGAGTGGCACACGCGAAGAGCCAAGGTGTGAGGGTGTATGTGAAGAGCCACGACCGCGAGGGAGTGTCAGGACCAAACAAGTCTCCGATCACTCCCTCGCGGTCGTGGCTCTTAGAAGCCAAAAACACAACGATTCGAAGCAACTCCAATTTTGCAATAGTCTCAGTGAACACATCCTGAATCCGATCCCCTCTTCGGCAATTCGCTCAATCAACTTGAACCTTTTTTCAAAAGCCGCGCAAGCTCAATCGAGTTCTGCATCTAGATGTCAACTAGCTTGGATTTGATGCTCGACAAGTTTAAAGAAACGAGCATCTGCTACGAGGGACATCACTTGAGTATTCGATTGCAAGCGATCTACAAGATCGCAATGGGGAGCAGCCAGTATCGTTGCACGATTCGTTATTCGAAGGTGTACGAACGAGAGGATTTCCTACAAGAAGTCATTCTGCTGTTCTTGGAAAAGAACCCCAGCTTTTGGCTGGAGAGTTGGCTTCCACTGACCCCACCCGAAATGGTCCTTTTACGCGACAATGTTTACAGCATTGTTGAGTGCATTCGGGGCAAAGAGCGAACGGAACGCAATCGCTCAGAGAAGTTAAAAGCTGCTCACGCAGAAGCACGATATCTTCTCACAGAGCGTCAAGGCCGCCGTGCTCGTGATCGCTCACAACATGCTAACCGTTCCACCGCCCCGGACCAGGTCGGTGGTTTTTTCTTTTCCATTCGGGACTTTTTTGACATTTTTTCGATTTTATCTCCAGCCAGATCACCCCTTTATCTGTGGAGGCCAATGTCGGCCTCGCGAATCAAAGAAAGGTGGCTATCTATGCGATTTTTGTTACTGATCTCGACCTTGGTGCTGACTGGTTTGTCAGCAGTTGCCGACTGGAACAATGACGGCAAGCCGGACCTTGTCATGGTAAACCGCAAAAACATTCGCGGTGCTGCCGAGGTCCACGTGGTTGGGGGTGCCAACCACAAGCAGTTCATTCTTCATCAGGAACTGAATCTTGCCTTTGGCGAAAACGAGCAGCTTCAATGGTTCGACTACAATCGCGATGGCAAACTCGATCTATGTTTTGTGATTCCCTTAGCTGGGACGGGTTGCACGGAAATTCATTGCTTTGCTGGTCCTGACTTCAAGACAGCCATACTTCACTCAAAAACTGCACTCAAGCTTTCCACCAATGAGGAGGCGAAACGGTGGCAGTTTCAGCTCTTTCCAGACAAAAATGGAGGCCGACCCAACCTTTGGGCCCTGCGACGCGGGGATTCTGCCCGACCAACGGAGGTTCACGCCGTCTCAGGGAACTCGAACTACGAGACCTTCGTCTGGCACTCGACTTGCGCGTTGACGGCTCTCAGCGAGAACGAAGACACGAGTTTTGTGGATTTTGATCGCGACTGCATCCCAGATGTCGTTATGTTCAACCGGAACGGTCCACAAGGGCGAGTGGAAGCCCACATTTGGTCGGGTGCATCGGGGTTCAAAAATGCCCTTCTGCATACAACGACAGGCCTCGGAAACATCGGCGGATGCAAAAATTGGCAGTTCCAGTTGGCAAATTACCAGAACCGTGGCTTGGATTTCGTTGCTATTCTCCGTGGCACACGCGACCGAGCTACAGAGATCCACGTTTTTAGTGCAGAATCAAAGTACCAAACGCCGATCCTGCAAACTTCCACTGTCCTTGGCGAAGTGGATTCAACAATTCATCTTCGAGTGGTGAACTGCGACACCCACTACCATACTCACGTCACGGTGGGGAATAACAACAACTCCTTCAACAATAACAATACCGGGAAAGACAACGGCAACACTGATCGCTCTAACTCTGCCAGTTCCAGTTCACCCCCGGGAAGTTGTAACCCTAGCGGTTCGTGTCCATCGGGCGGCGGTTCTACCGGTGGCGGTTCTACCGGTGGCGGTTCTACCGGTGGCGGCGGCAGCGGCAAGCCTGGTGGTGGTGGCAATGGCGGCGGCAAGCCTGGTGGTGGTGGTGGTGGCAATGGCGGCGGCAAGCCTGGTGGTGGTGGTGGCGGTGGCAAGCCTGGAGGTAAGAAGTAACATTCCCATCACTTTCTTCGCCCTGGGAGCTGAAGCAACCAGGGCGAGTCTCTTTCTACAGCTCCGATATTCGCGGCATTTTGGTCATCACAGTGACCTCGATTTCGGCGACTTGACTGGCCGGAAATGAACGGCCTAAGGCTTCATTTTGTCATTCGCCCTGTAGCCTCCAATCCTGCGGATGAGATGTGGACGGATGCCAAGAACCACCGGCGGAGTGAGTTGATAGACCGAGAGGTTGAGGGGTCGATCATCCCAGAAGAGTCAGTCGAGTTGGAAGAGCTACAGGGGCAGATGCGACGGCACGTGAACAAGGTCGCACCGTTGCCCCTGGAAGCAGCTCGCAAACTCCACGCCGAGTTGTTGGCGAAAGCAGCCCTCACCCCCAGCCAGTCGTAAGCCATGACAGCGTTTGTGTGCCCAGCAGTTCCACTGGGCTTTATTGGGTTTGGGGTGTCTCGAAACTCAACCCACGGTTGTTTCGCAGAGCCTCCTGGAGGGCTTCGCCTTCTTCGTCCGAGAGAGAGCTATCTTCTTCACGCCATTGAGCGAACAGGGCTTGTATCCGCTTCAGTTGTTCGGCTCGCTCGTCAGAAATCGGCGTGGGCTGTACCTTTGGTAACGGCTCGACACGGACGGCCTGACCCTCAGTGAGTGAGGCTGGGGCGTCGAGGATGATGACACCGTTCTTCACGTGGCCGAGGTAGGTCGTCGCGGGTTCTGTTGGCATCGGGTTCATGTGAGTATTCTACCACGAATGGTCCGGCAAAAACATCTCCCCCAATCTCACTCCATCTCGCCAATCCTTCGCTGCATGGCTTTGGTCAGCTTCGAGGCGACCAGTTCGTAGCTCTCGGCGATGTAGGTTCGGAGGTCTTCGGAACTGACGCTCGCGGGGGAGGTCCATTGGATCCAGGTCATGCCTCGGGAGGCGAGGTAGGGTGCGGGGCGACAGCCGGCTGAGGATTGGAGTTGGTCGTAGGTGAGCAGGTCGACTTTGAAGGTCACGGCGAGGTCTTCGCCTTCGGCCCAGCCGCCGATGGCGAACACCTTGCCGCCCACCTTCCAAACGTGGGCACCACCCCATTGCACGACAGTCTCGGCGCCCCGAAACGATTGGCAGTAAGTGTTGAACTCGGCCAACGTCATGTGTGAATGGGTCATCTCATTCTCCATGGCTGAATTATACCTTCCGCTCGGCTGAAGTGAAGTTCTGCCGAGCGTTCGTCTTGGCGAATTGATCGTGCCCCATTTTCCCGGGTGGTTTTGCTTATGGGGGCGTTGCGCACTAGGGTTGGAGTGCTGCGGGGAGGTGCTGCCCGTCTGTGGTGCCTCGGATCTGTAGCGATTGACGGGTGCGTTGGATGAATCCTGGAATGCCATCTCTCACGACGGTTCGTCGTGGGCCATCTGATCCTGTGCCAAATCAGGCTCTCCAAGAGCTGCTCACGACTCCTTCGCCCGTTGAGACGTCTCGCCCACGTCCTGTGCCCATGTTGGACGTCCCCGGATTACCGATGGCCGGTCGGGCATTCTTAGCCGAGTTGCTACGTATTGGTTTGATTACTCAGGACATCCTCCCCGAACTGTTCCAAAAAGTCGGCGACCGCATGGGCCAACTGAACTCGCGCGAGCGAGTCGGCGATGCGTTGGCCGGGTTCAAGTTCCTGACACGCTTCGTGGTCACACGGGCGGTCGCGGGTCAACATCAGGGCCTCGTCTTCGGTGGTTACCGGGTTCTGGATCGCATTTCGAGCGGCAGCACAGGCATCGTTTTCCGCGGCGAGCATATTTTGATGCGACGACCCGTGGCCATCAAAGCCACGGCCATCGACGACAGCGTTTCCGAAGAGATCATCGACCGCTTTTTCCGCGAAGTGCGGATTCTGTGTCGCTTGGATCACCCGCACATCGTGACGCTGCATGATGCCGGGAAGCTCCCGGATGCGGGGCCGGGGCAGCCAGCGATGGCCTACTTGGTGATGGATTTGATCCCCCAAGGGGATCTGGAAAACTACGTCTACGAGAACGGGTTACCGAGCGTCGGCACGGCTTGCGAGTGGGCACGCCAAGCCGCGATGGCCCTGGCGGCGACTCATGCGGCGGGGTTCATTCACCGGGACATGAAACCGAGCAACCTCCTGCTCACCGAAACCAAGACCATCAAACTCATCGATTTCGGCCTCGCTCGAGACTTTGCCTCGACGCGGACCTCGCCGAAGATGCTCCTGGGTAGCCTGGAGTTCCTGGCACCCGAGCAGCTTCAAGATGCTTCCACGGCCCATGAGCCAGCCGATGTCTACGGCCTTGGCTGCACGCTCTTCTGGCTTCTGACGGGTCAGCTTCCTTACCCACAACAGCGAAGCACCGCAGACTCGATTGCTGCGATCAAAGCCGGGCCACCACGCCGCTTGCGCGACCTCAATCGGGAACTGCCTGAGAGCCTGGATTTGCTGATGTCCCGGCTGCTCTCCCGTGCTCCAGGTGGTCGGCCCACGGCTGCACAAGTCGCGGCGGAGTTGGGCAAGTTCGCAGCACCCTCGATGCAGACGATCGCTGAGATGAATGGCGAACTCGAAGGTTTACGCCAAGTTGTGAGGCATCTCGAAAGCCAGGTTCGCACCACGACGATTCAACTTGAATCGGCTCGCTCGGCCGTCTGCGAAGCCTTGCGTGCCGCCACCAGCCAACGCCCCCGTGAGACCAAAGAGCACTTGGAAAAGGTCTCGCTCACCACGACCCGTTTGGCTCAACGACTGGCGAGCGAACCCGACTGGGTGATGTTCGCCGACCCACGCGCGATCACGGACCTCGGCCGCGTGGCCGCGATCCATGACCTCGGCATGATCGGCACCCCGGACGAAGTCATCGAGATTGTCGGCAAACGCGCGCCGTCTGATCAACACTCCTACTTACAGCACCCCCAGCGTGGCGATGACATCCTCAGCGAACTCGGCCAAACCCACGGCGATGCCCTGCCCTTCTTGCGTCTCGCTCGTGCGGCTGTGCGCCACCACCATGAGCACTTCGACGGCACCGGTTTCCCTGACGGCCTGAAAGGCGAGAAAATCCCACCCGCCGCGCGGATCATCGCCGTGGCCATCGCTTACGACGAACTCCGCACCGACTCAAACCTCGCGCACACCGACGCCATCGCTCACCTCCAACAACAAGCTCGCACGCTCTACGACCCCGCCGTTGTCGAAGCGCTCGTGAGCCTCGAAGCCCAAATTGCCCAAGATTACGATGGCGAACTGCTTCCCCTCGCCGTCGCAGAGTGAGCCGAATTCGCTCGCACACGATTGGCCTTCGGGTATCATTTCACGGAGATCAGAACCCGGCTACACGCTGAAGGGCGAAGCCGACTTTGAATTTTCAGGAGATGATGATGTCTCACGCGATTGTACGCAAAACCTCCATCGGCTTGGTGCTGCTCTTGCTCATCGGCGTGAGCTTCGTCGAAGCCCAGCCGCAACCGCAGCCCGAAGGCAAGCCAATCTCGGTGGCCAAAGACGCCCCCAAAGCCAGCTCCGAACAAAGCGCCCGCAGCCGGAAGAACCTGCATGCGATAGCTCTTGCAACACAAATGCATAATGACGCTATTGGGCTATACGTCACCGATCATTACGATGAGAACGATAAACCGCTGCTCAGTTGGCGAGTGATGTTGCTGACATTGCTGGATCAAACGGAGCTATTCAAACAATTCAACCTGAAGGAACCCTGGGATGGCCCGACGAACAAGCCCCTGTTAGCCAAAATGCCAGCGGTCTACAAAGTCGGGATCGAACCTGAAGGCAGTACCAAGACTTACTATCAGTTCTTCAAAGGCAAGGGCTGCTTCGTCGATCCGACTCATACCAAAAAACAGCGACGTCGCACGATTCAGGGCGTAATCGATGGTTACTCGAACACCGTGGGAGTTGTGGAATGTGGCCCACCTGTGGAATGGACGAAACCAGATGATCTTTCGGTCGACCTCAAAACTCTCGACTTCTCTAAGTTAGAGCAACCATTCTCAGAATTCATGCACTGCATTCACATTGGCGGGGAGCCATACAAGTACCGAACAGGTATCGTACCAAAGACGTTGGGCTTACTGATCGATCCCGCCGATGGGCAGTTAGTTCCTGCTCAAGACCTGATTCCTTGGCCTGTTCCAAAATCTGATCTGCCGAAGAAGCCGTGATCGGAGTTGCCGAACCACGACGGAGATGAAAAAAGCCCAGGCCAACCGGCCTGGGCTTTTTGGTTACTTGCTGTGGAACTTGTAGCCGCGGCAGACATAGACGCCGGCGGGGGGCATGTTGATCGGGACGAGGTGAAAGCGGACGTCCGAGAAGTAGCCTTTGTAAAGCTTGCGGTAAACCCACGGCATCACAGTCAGTTGGCGGAAGCTGCCGATGTGGCCGAGGGCACGGGCGGAGCTGGCGATGATCGCGTCCCGCACTTCGGTCGGGAAAGAGGGCAACGGCAAGCCCGAGACGATCTCGTCCACGTTCGTCAGGCCACGCTCAGCGAGGAGGGTGTCGATGTGAGCGGCATCACCTTCGATGATGTCCGCATTGGGGTAAGCCGCGAAGCGATTGCGGAGGCGATTGCAGAAGTCAGGGTCGCGTTCGACGATCATGAACTTCGTGTGCGGACGAACCCGAGCCAGGATTTCCTTCGTAACGGAGCCAGTCCCAGCGCCCAGTTCGACGATGCACTTGGCTTTATCGTAGTCGATGCCTTTGATCATCGTCCGAGCCAAGAACCGCGAACTTGGGGCAAACGAGGCCACGCCGGTTCCCTGTTCGAGGAACTTACGGACCATCAGCCACCAGTCGGGTGTGGTGGCCTTCGTGGAATCCTGCGGTCTGGGGTTCGGTGACGTCATTTGGGGGCTCGAGCAGGTTTGGTGAGTAAGAGTTGAATCCAACGTGGGTTCGCGGTGGGATGCTTTGCGGTCAAAAAATGGACCACCAAGCGATTGATCAGCCAATGCTTTTCAATCTGCGGAGCATGTCCACAGTTTGGGATCGTGAGGAAATGCCCACGTGTCAGTTCGGCAGCGGCTTCGGCGGCTGTTTTGGGATCACACACCTGATCATCATCGGCTGTAATGAGCAATGTCTCGGCTTGAATCTCTTTCATTTTCGCGCGAACGGTGTGTTCGAGCGTGTTGTTCGTCGTGCGGATCAGGCCGCGTCTCCATTTGCGGTCCTCAATCGCCCGGCTGAAAAAGTTCAGCATCCCGCGATCGATGCCACGTTTCGTGTGGAAGACGCTATGGACGACGTTGGGCATGGTCTGCGCACCGCCACGAACGCCTTCCATGATGGGCAAAGTTTCCTTGTCACCCATCCCCGACGGGCAGATGAGCACAACGCGAGCCACCAACTCGGGATACTTGGCTGCAAACTCCACCGCGATCTTGCCACCCAGGCTACTCGACACCAAGTGGTAAGGTGGGTTCTGGACAAACTGAGTAACGAATAGATGCAATTGGGAAACGATGAAATCGACCGAGACTTGTTCTTTGCGAGTGATCTTCCCTTGGATCACTTCGCCGTCGTAAACCATGATGTTGGGGGCGTAGAGGTCAAAGTAGCGAGACCAAAATCGGCGATTGCGAAACCAAGATTCATGCTGTTCGGCGAGGCCATTGAGGAGAATAAGGGGTGGGCGCCGGCCATAAACCTTAGGCCGCAACCGCTCAAATAAGCCTTTAATCCCCGCCATAAATCATGTGCTCCGCGAGGCCACGACAGTGTCGCCGCCCAGACCATAAGACACAGTTAACTTATATTCTCGCCCTGAAACTGGAGCGAAATTCGTGTCACACGAACCAGATATTCGCTGAAGCTATGACAGAATTAGCTCAACCTACGCAATTTTTCAACTCTGGGCAAGACTCGAAATGCGATCGATGACTCGAAATTCTCGGCCACTCACTTCCCACCCAGAAAACTCGTCAGTTTCTTGGGGCCTTGGGACGGCTTGGGTGGCTTTGGCAGTGAGTTCCAGTCGATTTGCCCGACCAGGTCAATCTCGGGTTCCTCTGAAACAACTGAGCTGGCTTCGGGTGGAGTGGGGGTCTCGGCGATCGGGGTTTCCGTCTCGGTTTCAGCAATCGGGGCCTGGGGAAGTGCTTCGGCAACAGGCGTTTCGGCGATGGGCGTTTCGGATGGGATTTCGGCGGTTAGCTCATTCTCTGAGGGCTTTTTTGCTTTGGCGAGAAGGGCTTCGCGTTTGGCGATGAGTTTCTTTTCTTCGATGTCGTGCTTCAACGCGGCCACTGAAGCGGTTTGTGCGATCTTTTCGTTCGCACTCTGGGTTTGCAGCCGCAAACTGGCTTGGGCGGCGAACAAGGTTTCTTGAGCAACCAGTGGAGCGAAGTCGATCATCGCTTGCTGCCACTCGGTGAAATGGATGACGGGCAGGATTTCGATCGTGCGAACGGCGATCTCCAATTTCGCGGCGATGAGATCCCATGAATCGCCTTGAGCACGGTGCCAAGCGGCCAAACGAAGTGTTGCGGTGTCCATTTCTGTACTTCCTGGGAGTAATTTCACGGACAATGTACGCAACGACACAATCAGTTGTCAACGGTGCAGTAGAATTTTTTCTCAAAATCCATCCTGGCGAGCGGCAGGCGTGAGCAGCGTCATTCTTGGCATGGTTCAAACTGGGGTTTCACGTCGTCCCAGAAACAGAACCGACCTCGGTGAGGCCTCGACGAGGCCGGCTACAAACCTGCAGGCTGGAAATTGTCTCGCTCTTGTACTCTTCGCTTCGGGGCGTACAAATAGGTTTTGTTGGTAAAATCCTTTCGCACCCTGGTGTTGACATCAGGGATGGCATCGCTGGAGGTTTGCACGTGCATCGTCTTCGTTGGTCCGTGGCTGCGGTTCTGGTTGGCGGTTTGGTGTCGTTGGCGCTCGCCCAACCTCCTGCTGCCCCTGCTCCTGGTGCTCCCGCAACACCAGCGACCAAGGCGGCGGCTCCTGCCGCGCCGACACCAGCCCCGGCTGGTGCGCCAGCTCCTGCGGGTGCTCCGGCCACCCCTCCTGTCGCAGCTCCTGCTGACCCGAACAAACTCAAATTCGATGTCCGCTTCGAAGCCGGCAAGTCCTTCTACCAGAAGTACTCGACCCGCGTCGAACAGACGATCAAGATGCAAGCCGGCTCGGACACCCCGATGAAGCAAGAAATGACCTTCTTCTTCAAATGGACTCCCGTCAGCCAAGACAAAGACAAATGGACTGTGAAGCAGACCATCGAAGGCGTGAAGTTCAGCCTCAGCATCGCTGGCCAGTCGATCGACTACGATTCGACCGATTCGAACCCAACCGGGGCCGCGGGGAACCCAGCACTGAGCGAGTTCTTCAAGAACCTCATCAACCTCGAATTCACCATCACCTTCGGCCCAGGTGGCGTGGTTGAGAAGGTCGATGGCAAAGATGAAGCGGTCAAGAAACTCAGCACCGTCAATCCACAGTTGGAAGGCATCTTGAAGAACATTCTGAGCGATGATGCCCTCAAGGAAATGACCGACCCCACCGCCGGCCTGACCCCGAAGGAAGCCATTGCTGTGAATGGCACCTGGGAAAAAACGATGACCACCAACCTCGGCCCGATCGGCAGCTACGACCGCAAGTACGCTTGCACCTACAAAGGCAAAGATGCTGACCCCGCCAAGAAGGATCTCGACCGCGTCGAGATCAAGCCCACCATCAGCTACAAGCCACCTCTCGCAGGCACCGAAAGCCTGCCATTCCGCATCAAGGCTGGCACGATGGCGACCAAGGAAGTGAAGCAAGGCTACATGCTTTACAACGCGAAGTCCGGCCGCCCTCAGGAAATCAAGATCCAGATGATCATGGAAGGTGACCTCGACGTCACCATCGGTGCTGCAGACACGAAAGTGAAGCTCTACCAAGACCAGACGACCGAGTACACCATCGGCGACACTTCGTTCATCGTCAAGAAGTAACCCGAGTGCTCAACCCAACGAAATCAGCGGAGCGAAAGCTCCGCTGATTTCGTTGATGGCAAGCCCGTGGTACGGTGGGTGTAGGTCGAGTCGAGTCTGCGAGGCTCGACAGGCTGGCAATCCACCTCACCCGGCCCCTCTCCGGGGGATGAGGTGGCTTGACTTGTGAATTCGGTCTATCGTTGGGTGATCACACACCACAGATACGCGACGGGTGCGGCCAACAGGATCGAGTCGAGGACATCCAGCAGGCCACCGAAGCCGGGGAGTTTCTTGGCGGCGTCTTTGTGGCCGAAGTCGCGTTTGATCACAGATTCAGCGAGATCACCCAAGACGCCGACCGTGCCCACGACGATGCCGAAGCCGAGGGCTTCGAGAATGCCAAAGGCGAAGAGCGGCTGAACGAGGTGTATACCGACGGCAGTCACGGACGATAGCACCAGCCCACCGGCGAAGCCTTCCCAAGTCTTCTTGGGGCTGATCTTCGGGCTGAACGGCGTGCGGCCAATCAGCCGGCCGGTGAAGTAGGCGCCGATGTCGCAGCACTTGGGCACGAAGATCGCTAGCAGCATCCACGCAATCGCGTTGGGCTGCCACATCAGTTTCACCAGGAAGCTCGGCAACAGGGCCAGGTAAGCGGTGGCGAAGATGGTCATGGCCACGCGAACAGTCTGGCCGCCACCTTCGCGGTAGTGGTACATCTCATGGAAGAAGGCCGCAAGCACAACGCCCGTGAAGGCCAACAAGGTCGCGTGCCAGGGATCGAGAGCCGGCAACGGCACGACGCCGTACCAGTTCGCGGCGAGCACCCCCAACACGCCGCACAAGACCGCCGAGCGATCCGGGCGAAACTCCGTGGGCAACAGTGCCACGAACTCCAGCGACGCCAACACGCCACCACTCATCGCGACAACGAAAAGGCAGGGGAAGTACGGAGCAAAACGGGGATCGACGAAGAGCACGGCCCCGATGCCGGCGGCCAGGAGTGTGCCGGTGATGAGGCGATGGCGAAGCATTAACTCACCGAACCCTGGATGTTGACAAGTCCACCAAAACGGCGGTTGCGTTGCGCGAATTCCGTCAGGGCCGTGTGCAAGATTGGTGGCTCAAAGTCCGGCCAGCAGAGCGGCGTTACCCATAGTTCGGCGTAGGAGATTTGCCAAAGCAGATAGTTGCTGATGCGCATTTCCCCAGCTGTGCGAATGAGCAAATCGGGTTCCGGCATCCCAGCGGTGTAGAGTGCCGCATCGAAGGTGGATTCATCGATCGCGTCGGGGTCGAGTTGACCATCACGGACTTGAATCGCCAGTTTCCGGACGGCGTCGAGCATCTCCGTGCGGCTGCCATAGTTGATGGCCAGGCACAGCGTCAGCCCGGTGTTGTCTTGGCTGAGCCGGATGTTCTCGTCCATCTCCGCGAGCACATCGGCTGGGATTGGCTCACGCCGACCGATGACGCGGAAGCGGATGTTTTCCTTCAGGATCAGCTCACGCTCATCGAGCAGGTACTCTTTCAAGAGCCGCATCAGGAACGACACTTCCTCAGCGGGTCGCTTCCAATTCTCGGCACTGAAGCAATACAGCGTGAGTTGTCGGATGCCGAGCTTGCAACACTCGGTGACAGTCCGGCGGACGATCTCCGCCCCCTTCATGTGGCCAGCGATGCGAGGCTCGCCGCGCTCCTGCGCCCAGCGGCCGTTGCCATCCATGATGATGGCGATGTGCCGGGGGAGCTTTTCCGGGTCGAGGCTGAGTTGAGAAGCGTACTCGTTCATCACGAAGTCATCGGGATGGTCTGGGAGCGATCTGGGCCAACGGAAGTCACGAAGACGGGAATGCCCAACAGCTCCGAGATGCGATCGATGTACCGCCGCGCATTTTCAGGCAGGTCGCTTGGCTTGCGGCAGCCGGTAACGTCTTCCATCCAACCCGGCAGGGTCTCGTACACTGGCTCGCACTGTTCGAGGAGATAAGCATCCGACGGGAAGTGGGTGATGGTCTCGCCATGGAGTTTGTAAGCCGTGGCGATCTTCAACTCGGGGATTCCGCTTAAGACGTCGAGCAACATCAAAGTAAACTCATCGACCCCCGCGAGGGCCACGGTGTATCGCAGAGCCACGGCATCGAGCCAACCGGTTCGGCGTGGTCGCCCGGTGACGGTGCCATACTCGCGGCCCACTTTGCGGATGCGTTCGCCGAGGTCACAGGTCAACTCGGTCGGGAAAGGCCCCCGGCCCACACGGGTCGTGTAGGCTTTCACCACACCGATGGTCCGAGTGACGTGTTTCGACGGTACCCCGGAACCGGGCCAGATGCCAGCGGGCAAACTGCTACTGCTGGTGACGTAGGGATACGTGCCGTGATCGACGTCCAGCAAGCTCCCCTGAGCGGCTTCGAAGAGGATGTTCTTGCCTGCCGCGAGACCGTCGTGCAGCAGCCGGGTGGTATCCGTGACGTAGGGCTTGATCTTGGCCGCATAGCCCGAGTACTCGTCCGCGAGGGCTTTGTATTCGAAGACTTTGGGGGTGTTGGTCGTCGTCGACGCGAGTGCCGCGATGAAGCGGTTTTTGTACGGGACGATGTACTTCAAGCGGTCTTCGAGGTGCTGCGTGTTGAGCAACTCGCCGACGCGGATCGCAAAGCGGCGCCCGACTTTGTCCTGGTAGCATGGCCCGATGCCACGGCCTGTGGTGCCGATCGCGGAGCCATCCCCGGAGCTTTCGATGACACGCTCTTCTTCCATGTGATAAGGGAAGATGACGTGGGCATGGTCGCTGACACGCAGGTTGTTGCCAACGTTGATGCCGCCCGCGAGAAGCTGCTCGACTTCTTCGAGCAAGCGATGCGGATACATCACGACGCCATTGGCAATGACGGATGTGACGTGGGGTTTGAGGATCCCGGTCGGGAGTAGCGAGACTTTGAAAGTCCGGTCCCCCCAGACGATCGTGTGCCCCGCGTTGGCACCCCCGTTGTACCGGACAACAAAGTCATGACGATCACCGAGGAGATCGACAATCTTGCCCTTGGCTTCATCGCCCCACTGCAAACCCACGACCGTCGTACCGGGCATACCAACCTGCCAAATCAATTCAGGGTAACTGAAGAACCAACCGGGAAAGGATAGTTGATAGCCG
This sequence comes from Fimbriiglobus sp., assembly GCA_051659845.1. GTDB lineage: Bacteria > Planctomycetota > Planctomycetia > Gemmatales > Gemmataceae > Fimbriiglobus. The sequence continues at coordinate 24,263 of JBOFPH010000011.1, forward strand.
CCCCGTGACAAGAGTGAGCGACACTCAACTCTCTCGTGGCACGGCCATCTTGGCCGTGCGGATGGCAAGTGGTTGTTGGACGCATGGGCTGGAAGCCCATGCTACGAAAGAATCTTGCTCAACCACCAACCCTCTCGTGGCACGGCCATCTTGGCCGTGCGGATGGCAAGCGGTTGTTGGACGCATGGGCTGGAAGCCCATGCTACGAAAGAAGCTTGCTCAACCACCAACTCTCTCGTGGCACGGCCATCTTGGCCGTGCAGATGGCAAGCGGTTGTTGGACACATGGGCTGGAAGCCCATGCTACGAAGAGTTCTACTCCAACCGCACTTTCGCACCGAAGTCGCGTTTCACGCTGCTGATGAAGTACGTCGAGCAGGCCGCATCAATCAAGTCGGGCGAGAAGTTGACTCGCTCCATGTTGTATTTGGCAATCGACATCATCTGATCGAGGATGTCACGTGGCTGACACATCCGGAATGGACGGCTCATCGGCAAATACCACTTATTCACCAAGTAGTTAATGCCATTCTCGTCGAACTCGACTTTCTTCGAGCGGCAGACCAGCTCCCAAATTTTGCGGAACTGCGCTTCGTCGGGGTCACGGACTTCGATCTTGAACTTGATCCGCCGCAAGAAGGCTTCGTCCGCGAGTTGCGTGGGGTCGAGGTTCGTGGAGAAGATCAGCAACTGGTCGAACGGCACTTCGATCTTGGTGCCGGTGATCGTCGTGAGGTAGTCGTACTTCTTTTCGAGAGGCACGATCCAGCGGTTCAGAAGGTCCATCGGGCGGACCTGTTGCCGGCCGAAGTCGTCGATCATGAAGATGCCACCGTTGGCCTTCATTTGCAGTGGAGCTTCGTAGTACTTGCCGATGGGGTTGTACTTCAAGTCGAGCATCGGCATCACCAGCTCACCCCCGACGACGATCGTCGGCCGGCGAATCTTGATGTAGCGCTTATCGTAGTCTCCACCGCGTTTTAGGATGGTGTCGCCCGTGTCGAAGTTCTCTTCTTCCTTGGCGAGCGTGTGCTGGATCGGGTCGTAGAGCTTGATGATCTGGCCGTTCGCTTCCACGGCGTGCGGGATGAAAATGGTATCGCCCATCAAGCGGGTGATTCGCTCAGCGATCGAGGTTTTCCCGTTACCAGGGAAGCCGAAGAAAAAGATACTCGAGGCCGAGTTGATAGCCGGGCCGATTTCGTTGAAGGTCTCGTCGGAGATGATCAAGTCCGCGAAGGCTTTCTGAATGCTCAACCGGGTCACGGTGAGTTTCTTGACCGTCTGGGCCAGGATGCTCTCGACGTAATCCGTGAAGGGCACTGGCATCGGGCCGACGTAACTGGTCTTGGACATCGCCTCTTCGATGGCCGCGGTCCCTTTGGGCGGCTTGATTTCATAGATGAAGCTCGAATCGCCGCTCGCGCCTTTTTGGCCAACGATATCAATCAACATCTGCTTTCGCATCGCCTGTAAGATGCTACTGATGGCTGCGAATTGCACATTGATAAAGTTGGCAACATCTCCGCCAGTGATTTGCCCGCGGAAGAAGATCGTGCGAAGAATCAAGTCATAAATGAAGGGCATCCCCAGGCCGAACTCTTCCGGTGTGCTGGGAGCCTTGGGAATGAAGGCATTCAAGCTCGTCGGCACGGCTTCTTCATCAGTCGGTGGCGGATCACCGAGGAGCGTGACCCCCTCCAGGCTACCGTAGCGTTGGGCATCCGCGAGGAGCATTTCGTAGTGCAGCTTGTGCAGTCGAAGGTGGTCGATAGCTTCCTGATCGCCACGAGCTTCCGCTTCGGCGAGGCCATCAAGCACCGCGGGAGCGACGACGTATTTGACGCTGTCGATGTACATGTGGTGCAAATACTCACCCGGCCGGACGTAACAGTCCGGCGTGTGGTACGGCATGGCCAGCATCTGTTGGTAAAATTCCGGCGCGATGATGACCCGCATGACTTCCTCACAGACTCCAAGGTTTCACGTCCGATCCAACCTAGTACACAAAACGCAACAGTGCGCAGGCTTGGGGTTTGGGAGAACAATCGAAGCGGAATTCCGCTCGCAATCGATTTGCATTCTTGGATATGATGATTGTCGGCCTGATGAAATCTCTCCTTCATTCGGAAAGGCACGGTTATGTCTCCTCGTCTTCGTCTCATCGCACGGGTGGGCTTCACGCTCATCGAACTCTTGGTCGTCATCGCCATCATCGCCATCTTGATTGGGCTGCTCCTGCCAGCAGTACAGAAGGTCCGCGAAGCGGCGGCCCGGATGACCTGTCAGAACCAGATCAAACAGATCGCCATTGCCACGCACAACTTCCATGACGCGAACGGCCGCTTGCCCCATGCCTACATCGGGAACGTGCAATTGAGCTGGTCGGTGTTTATCCTGCCTTACATGGAAGGGGACAACCAGTTCCGGGCAATCGACACGACGACCCCAGGCAACTACATCACCGTGCCGAACCGCAACAACCCTCACGGGCTGACGCGCATCAAGAACTACCTTTGTCCCTCGTCGCCCGTCGAGCGCATGGCCACGAACTCGCCACCGAACAACGTGAACCTTCCTGACCTCGTCCCCGCGAACACGGGCCAACCGCCTTACACCTTACACTATTACGGCATCACCGGGCCACGCGGCATCAACCCCGTGACGGGGGCCAATTTCAGCGTCTCGGCTTGCTCGCACGATGGCGTGCCCATGGCTGATACCGGGATGTTTCTGCCAGACTTCCGAGCCAATGTGAACATGGGCAAAATCACACTCACGGGCGTGTCCGATGGCACTTCGAACACCTTCATGATCGGGGAAATGTCGTGGGACTCGCCCTTCGGAACCCGTTATCGGAGCTGGTTGCGTGGCGGCGAAACCGGTGGCTGTTATGCTGTCGGTGCTCGAAACCTTTTGAACGCCCTCAACTCCGGCATCCGTGCTAACCGCATCGGCCAATACAACGATGTCCCCTTCGGCAGCATGCACTCCGGTGGTGCCAACTTCGCTCTTGGTGATGGTTCGGTACGCTTCGTGCGCGATTCGATCGACCTGAACACTTACCGTGCTCTTGGCAGCCGGAACGGTGGGGAGGTGATCGGTGATTACTAAACGCTTCGCTTGGCTAGGGCTGCTTGGTCTCTGTTTCTTGATCACCAGTTGTGAGCAGAAAGAGACCAAGTTCCGCGTCTCGGGCACCGTCTTCTGCGACGGCAAGCCCGTGCCGATGGGCAGCATCTACTTTGACCCCGACCCCACCAAAGGCGGCACCGGTACCCAAGGCCATGCCGATATCCGCGATGGCAAGTTCGACACGAACGCGCCGGGCTGCTCGGGTGTGAAGGCCGGGGCCTATATCGTGCGAGTCTTGGGTTACGATGGCAAAGTGGCCAACGAATCACCGTATGGCCAGCCGTTGTTCTTGGAGCAGACCTCGTCGAAGACCTTTGAAGCCAAGGATAACGAACTGCAGTTCGATTACCCTGGGCTGAAGAAGAAGTAACTCAGGTAGGCCAGCCCTCTTCGAAACGGTTTTGGTATTGTCGCAAAAAGGCAACCTCATCCCCCCAACCCCCTTCTCCGCTTCGGAGAAGGGGGAGCAAAACCCTTGAAAACACGTCGTTTCTGCCATTTCTTTCTCCCCTCTCCGTTTCGGAGAGGGGCCGGGGGTGAGGTTGTCTTTCTGGCTATGAAATCTCGATCCGTGCTCGCAGGAGCTTGTAGTCCGTCTTGCCGGTGCCGAGCATCGGGATGGCTTCGATCTTCTCGACGGCATCCAGTCGTAACACCCCGCGGAAGCCTTCGGCCACGAGCAAGGCGTTGGCCTCTTTCAAGTCGAGAGCTTCGGTGGTGAAGAGCACGATCTTGCGTCTGCCCTCGGCTTCGATTCCTTCGATGGCGACGCGCGGACCTTGGTCGGTGGGCGGGTACTTGCGGCTGAACGGCTCTTCGAGTGCGGGGAGGGAGATCATCTCACCGCCGGCTTTGAGGAATCGCTTCAAGCGGCCTTCGAAGTGGATGTAGCCTTCGTCGTCGATGCGGGCCAAGTCCCCGGAGACGTACCACCGTTTCCCGTCGATCTCTTCAAACGGCGGCGGGGCATCACTGCCGAGGTACCCGGGGAAGATGTTTGGCCCAGCGATGTACATCATGCCCATCTGGTTGATGGGGAGCACCGCCTTGGTCTCAACGTCGCGGATGACGATCTCCACCCCGATGAGCGGCTTGCCAATGGTGCCAAACTTCGGGGCGGCGTATGGGTTCACGGACACCACGGGCGAGCATTCCGTGATGCCGTAGCCTTCCATCAGCTTGGCGTTGGGTGCCAAGGTCTTCATCTTGTCAAAGGTCGCTTGTGGGCATTTCTCGGCCCCGACGACGACGACCCGCAACGAATCGAGTTCACCAGGCTTCGCCTTGTCGAGCATGTAGCCCCAGAAGGTCGGCGTCGTGGCAAGAGCCGTTGGCTTGTACGCGGCACACTTGCGGACCAACCCCGCGGCATCGGTCGGGTCGGGGTGGTAGATGGCTTTCAGGCCTGCGAAGAGCGGCATCAGTCCCGTGACCGTGTGGCCGAAGCTGTGGAAGAGCGGCAAGAAGATCAACCCCGCGTCTCGGCGATCGAGACCCAACAGTGGCATCGCCCCACGCAAGTCCGCGAGCAAGTTGGCGTGAGTCAGCGGCACCGCTTTCGGGGCCTTCTCGGAACCGCTGGTAAAGAGCACCACGGCCGGGTCATGAGGTTGAATCGTCAACTCACCGAGTGCGCGGCGAATGGTGCGATCGCGGAACCACGTGACACTCAGCAGTCGGCGGATTTTTTCAATCTTCGTCACCGTCTTACGCAGGTCTTCGAGGAAGTAAAACGTGGCGCCGGGGACTTCGATGTGTGTCCTGTCGATGAACTTCTGCGAGGTGATCACGGTCGAGAGGCCGAGCAGCTTCACCGCATGGCCCATGTTGGCTGGGCCGGTCGTCCAGTTGAGAATCACCGGCAATTTGCCAGCGAGGTGCAACGCCAGTAGCGACGTAATCCCCGCGACCGAAGCGGGCAACATCAGCCCGACGTTCTTCTCGGGGATCGTGCGGAAGCGAGCCGCCAGGACCAAGGCACCGAGCAAGAGCCGTTCGTAAGTCATCACCCCAGCCATATCATCCGCGACGGCGACATCCTTCGGGCAAGCGGCAATGCGACCCAAGATCGCCGCGGGGACGTTCTCCCCCAAAAACACGATTTCCACTGGTGGCGAAGGGGGGCGGAACCAGGCTTCTGGAGCCGGCTTGCTCTCCCCTTGCTGAGTTTGCCCCGAGGCCAAGGCCCACATCGCCCCGATGCTCGTCGGCATCTCCGCGGCACTGAAGCCAAACCTTCGTTCCGTATCGAGGCCAATATCGATCGCATCGAGACTATCGATGCCCAGTTCCACGAACGTCCGCTCGGGGACGTTGTCGCTTGGTGCCAGGCTGCGCTTGATGCGGCTTTCGATGATCTCGCGCACGGCGGTCTTCACGGCCTCGCTGACGTTCTGCACATCCGCCGTCTTCGATTTCAACTCCGGGAAGGTGTGCTCACGTTCGCCGAGGAACGGATGCAGTGGCACGAAGGTCGGCGGCTCGGGTGGCCCATCGCCGTTGTACCAGGCTTCGAGCCAGGGGTTGATCGTGGACCGATCAGCGGCAGGTCGTTGGCTCTTGGGGAAGGCTTCGAGCGTCATGCGGACACGCCGGCGTGGAGTCAACAACAACCCGCTTGCCAGCACCCAACCTGCTCCGCGTAGCATCCCGCGAAACAGGCTCGGCTTGGTGCCGTTGGCCCAACTGAACGAGCTGCCCCAGAGGCCGCGCGTCCGCACCAGCACCACCGTGACCTCCGGGCAGGCGGTGAGAATATCGCTCACCGAGCGTGCGCCGCCCATGTGCTCCTGGCCATCCCGGCTCAACCGGCCCGACGACCACAGGATGACATTGTCCCCAGCGTGGATGGCCTCGATCGCCGTCTTGACCGCGGCTTCGGCTCGCTCCCGACCTTCGGCACTGCCACTCGACAAATCCGGGACTTTGATGGCATTCAACAGCCAGCCAAAAGGAGCCAAGAAGGGGTTCTGGAAGTTGGTCTCTAAGAGCATCGGTCGCATTTGGAATTGCGGCCAAAGATGCACCAAGACGTTCGGCGGATCGGCATACGCCGGGTGATTCGGCAGGATCAGATACGGCCCCGGGTGCTGACGAACCTCCGCCCGCCCCGTGACTGTGACACGATAACGTAACGCCAAGATGATCCGCCCGAGCATCCAAACGAGATAACGAACCGGCTGCAACAGCATGTGTCACCTGGCTGAAAGATGAGTGCACGGTTACTGTATCCTCGCCTGACCCAATTCTGGAGATGCGTTGTGAAATACTTGACGTGGCTGATTCAAGGTTTGCTCGGGCTGGTCTTCGTTGTCTTTGGCGCGAACTTCTTCTTGAAGTTCATCCCCATCCCCGAAGGCCAACCCGAAAGTGCCATCACCTACCTCACCGTCCTCGCCTCCTCCGGTTACCTGACCGCCATCAAGATTCTCGAAATCGTCGGTGGCCTGCTCACCTGGACGACCCGCTTCACCCCACTTGGCCTCGTGATCCTGGTGCCGATCATCGTCAACATCGCCTTCTTCGAAGTCTACCTCGTCGGCAAGCCCGGCATCGCCTTCGTACTCCTCGGCTTCGCCGCCTACCTCATGATCCCCTACCGCGCTCACTTCTTGCCCTTCTTCTTCGGGATCTCGAAAGAGAAGAACCCATAGGTCAGGCTTTTCGAGGCTCAGGAAAGCCATTGGGGTTGTCGGAACACCGAAAAGAGCCGTTCACAAGACCTTCAAGCAAACCGGCCGACCACTGGTGGTGCTGCTCACGGACACTTTGCCAAACGTACGCTATCCTCCCACGGTCCAACTCGTCCCTCATGTGGCTGGCCAAGTGGTACTGCACCCTGTCTGTCTAGTACAATGAAGGTACGCAATGAAAGGTTCTCGAACGGGGGTCATCCATGGCGAGCGAGAACATCCAGCGAACAAGCCCGAGTCTGCTCGGGCGGCTCCGCGCGGCCCCGGCCGACGAGGCTGCGTGGACCGAGTTCGTCGAGCGGTATGGTCGCGTCATACTCGACTGGTGTCGGCGGCAGCGGTTGCAACAGGCCGACGCTGAGGACGTGACTCAGGGGGTGCTCACCAAACTGGCCGTGCGGATGCGGACATTCCGGTATGATCCGGCGGAGTCGTTTCGCCGTTGGCTATGGACAGTCACCCGCCACGCCGTCGCGGACTTCTGTTCGTCTGCCTCCCGCTCAGTCTTCCAGGACGAGGGGTTCTTCGAGCGCCTCGCCTCCCCAGACACAATTCCGGAAGTGCTCAGTCGAGCCTTCGACCTGGAACTGCTCGAGGAGGCTTACGAGCGGGTCCGCGGGCAGGTGGAAGCAAAGACATGGGATGCATTCCGCCTGACTGCCTTGGAAGGGGTGAGTGGGCCAGACGCCGCCGCTCGCTTGGGAATGACTGTCGGTAGCGTGTACATGGCCCGGAGCAATGTGCAAAAGCGGCTGCGCGAGGAGTTGCAGCGGCTCGAGGGGCCGGATGGAGACGCCACGTGATCTGCCCGACCGACGACGACCTTCGACTGTTCCTGGACGCCCAGGCGGGCGCGGAGGGGCCAGCGATCGAATCCCACCTCGAAGAGTGTGAATCCTGTCGGCAGGCGATCGAACGGTTGACTCTGGATCCTTCCCTTATCCCTCCGCCCTTCCAACCGACTGCTATCTCACCTTTTCTCGAGGAGTTGAAGCGCAGCCCACCGTCGCCCTCCTTGTCACCCAGCGATTCCGCGAGACCCGAAATCCCCGGATACATCCTCTCGCGGGTCATCGGCCGCGGCGGGATGGGGGTGGTGTATGAAGCGGTGCAGGAGTCCCTCGGACGCACTGTGGCAGTCAAGGTGCTGGCGGACGGGCCGTTCGCCCCCGCTGGGTTGCGTGAGCGGTTCCGCCGCGAGGGGCGCGTGATCGCCCGCCTGCACCACCTGAACGTGGTGCGGGTAATCGAGGTCGGCGAGGCGGACGGCACCCCGTACCTCGTCTTGGAGTATGTGGCTGGGCGCTCCCTCGCCGAGCAACTGACCGGTTCTCCGTGGGCGCCGCGGCGAGCCGCGGAAATGGTCCTTACGCTCGCGGGTGCCATCCACTTCGCCCACGAACATGGAGTCATTCACCGCGATCTGAAGCCAGCGAACGTGCTTCTCGACGGCGACACCCCGAAGGTGGCCGACTTCGGGCTGGCCGGGTTCCTCAGCGCTGACACTGAGCCAACTACCCGCCATTCACACGGCATCCTTGGCACACCGGAGTACGCCGCCCCCGAGCAACTCGGCGGGTCGTCTCGACAGACCTCCATCGGCCCGGCGGCGGACGTCTACTCACTCGGGGCGATCCTGTACGAACTGCTCACTGGTCGCCCGCCGTTCGCCAACGCGAACCCGGTGGACACCATCACCCAGTCGCTGTACGCCGACCCGATCTCACCTGCCCGGCTCGAACGGAGTATCCCTCGAGACATCGAAACCGTGTGCCTGAAGTGCTTAGAAAAGCAGCCCCAGCGACGGTATGCCACGGCTAACGAACTGGCCGAGGACTTGGGTCGATTCATCACAGGTGCGCCGGTGATGGCTCGCCCGGTCGGCCAAGTGGAACAAGCCGCACGCTGGCTCCGCCGCCACCCGGTCCACCTGGCTTCACTCCTCGCGTCGATCACATTGGTGCTGGTTTGCTGGCTATTCCTCACCCTTCTTTTGCAGTCGCAGGTGAAGCAGACTGACGCTGAGCGACAGGCCCGGCATACCGCCGACGCGCGGTTCATTTCCGAAGAAATGGGCCTGCGATCCGCCACTAGGCGGTTGATTGAGTCAGATATCGACTTGAAACTGGCGTTGTGCGAGCAAGGTGAGGTCGCCCGCGGCCTGGAGGGGTTGAAGGCCATTTTGGGACGGGAGGACTTACCGCCTGAACTGAAACGGGTGATTCGCCACAACATCGGCGGCTGGGGGTATCGGAACGCCACCCTGCTGGCAGACCTACCGTTCGGTGCAGCCGTGACTCGCGTCGGACTCACCCCGGATGGGGCGTTCTTGGCTGCCACTTCCGCACAGGAGTTCACCGTCTGGGATACCAAGACCGGGGAACGGTGTTACGGACCTATCCGACTACGAAAGCCCGTTGTTGGGATGCGTATTGCTCCAGACGGAAAGATGCTGGTGTTCGGCAGTGCCGAGCTAATGATCTGCGTCCCTGTGGAAGACGATTTCATGGTCGACACAGAGACTTACCCAGCGGACATCGCCGACGTCTCATTCGCCCCTGATGGGGGTCGGTTCGCCGTGGCTACCACCGATGGTGAGGTTCGACTGGTCTCCACGAAACCGAGCGATGTGCCGAAGAGCTGGCACATATCGGGTACACCCACGAGCGTCGGCTTCCACCCCGATGGGAAAGGTCTGTTCATCGGCACCCGCCTCGGTGGCGTTGAAGCAGTCACCTTCACGGAAGCAAGAGCCCGCACTCTGGCTACATTCCCTGCTGAAGTCCGCCAGGTGAAAGTGACCCATTCGGGGAAGCACGTCGCTGTCGCGTTGGCCAACGACACGATTGAAATCCTTGATGCCACGAACGGTAAGTCCGTTTCCACCACACCGCTGAACCCCCGTCGCAAGCTCAGCAAAATGATACTCCCGCCGAGAGCTGACATCATTATCGGCGGGTGCGGCGATCACCAGCCGAACGCCCCTGGGGAGTGCGTCGGATGGTCGTTGCCAAACGGTCGTCGCCGACAGACGCTGGCGTTCGACGGCGAGGTCGTCGACATCGCCGCCTCGGAAGATGGCTACCACCTGCTTGCGGGGGGCGGCCACCGCTCGGCAAGCCTCTGGATCGGACAGCCCTGGCGTCCAAGCCCCATCCGCCTGGGCGATGCTGGGTACGTCTCTTCGGTCGCCCTGGATCGCAACGGGCTGACGGCGGCGGTGGCACACCTGCCCGGGCCACGGTACGCCCGACCGAATCTGGCCTGTATCCGCCTGTGGCAATTGCCAGTCGACCAGCGGACCGGGTTCCACTTTCCATTCGAGGGGCTTTCGACATTCGCCTCCGCCACGTCCGCCCCTACACTCGTAGCTTCCGACTTGACTGGGAATGTTGTCGCCTGCAACAGCAACACTGGCGAACTGCTTGGCCCGCCGCTGAACTTGTCGATTCGCGTGCGGAGTTTCGCAGTCCATCCCGCTGGTGAAATGGCACTCGCCGTCACGGACTTGAGTTACCACCTCATCCACCTGCGAACCGGCAACCGTCAAGATTTCAAGAGCATGAACAATTACCCGAAAGCCGCGTTCTCGAGCACAGGCGACTTGTTTGCGGTCAACTCCGAGAATGAAACCGTGGAGGTGTATCGAACCACTCAACCAGAGAAGCCTTTGCGCATCTTTCGGCACCGTGAGTTCGTCGTCGGCATTCACTTCTCACCGGACGACCACCGTGTGGCCTTGTGTGGGATCGATGGCATTGTTTCAGTTTGGGATTTGCGGAGCGGTGCGGAGGTATTCCGCCTCCCCACCGGCAACCCTGGGCATGCCATCGCCTTCTCGCCGGACGGCAGACGTATTGCCTTCGCTGGCCGCGATCGGACCCTCACGTTGCTCGACGCCGAGACGGGAACAGTCACCGCGAAACCGATCCCGACGATGGAAGTGATTAACCGCCTCACTTGGAACACAGAAAATCACATCCTGGCCAACGGGGTCGATGGTGCCGTGCGTCTATTTGACGCCGAGACCGGCCGGGCGGTCGGCCCGGCATTCCCTGTGACGGCGTCCGGCTCAGCACTCTCACACACCGGCGATTGCGTGTTCATCGGCGAACCGGGCTCTGGGATCCGCGGCTGGAAACTGTGGAAACCGTAGCAGGCTCGGAGGCACCAAGAAGAACCACAGACCATCACACAGTTTATGGCCCACGCCACCCTTCCCGGCTCGTTCTCTTCGTGCCTCCACAGCCTTGGTCGGATCGAGACCACTGAGTAGAGACCGGCTGCAATATCAGTCGCATGCGCGAGTTCTGCCTTCACGGGGCAATTTTCTGATGTTTTCGATTGAGGGTTTTGCCCGTCGGGGGGTAGCTATTGTGGAGTCGCAGTTGCGGCTCAGAGTGGACCGCCTCGGCGGTCCAGACTGGGACAGCAGTCACGCCGTCGAGGCTGTCCCACTTCGCTCGCACTTCAAGGTTCCAAGTTCGACGGCCAAGGGTACGCATCATGAAGCCAGGACTGAAGTTTGTGCAGTTGGAAGACCGACTCACCCCGGCACTCAACGTGCTCATGACTGGGGGGGACCTACTGATCACCGGCACCCCAGTATCCACGAGCTACGACACGCGGGATGGGGGCTGGAACGAAGAAGTGTCCATCATCCGCACCGAGGGGGACAACTTCCAGGTGAAGGACGGAACAAATGTGCTCGGCACTTACAACGTCTCCGGCAACCTGACACTGGACTTCGACAGCATCAACAACGACGTGGTCGTGGACTTGAACGGCGGAACGCTCAAAGGGAACCTGTCGGTCGATCTGGGCTTGGGAGACATCGATACCGATAGCGACAACTATGTCAGCGTGATCAATGGGGCTATCGTGGGCGATGCGAAGTTCACCGGGGTCGCGGGGGACTTGACGGTTGCCCTCGGCATCCCCATCGAACGCACCAAGTTTTTCCATTACGGTTACATCTGGCTGTACGACCAGGGCCTCAATGGGGTCTCGCCAGTGACGGTGGGCAAGGGAGTGAAGGTGGAGTCAGTCGCTAACGGCAATTCTTATGATGAGTTCCAGCTCGGCGGTGGCTCGACGGTGGGAACAGATGTCTTGAGCAACGGGGTGAGGACCACCATCTCCGGAACGGTGGCGCGGGACGCCATCGTGCGAGGGAACAAATCGGAGCTGACCATCGCTGCGACGGGGATTGTTGGCGACGATGCTCGTGTCTTCTCGACCGGCACTTCCGCGGATTCGAAAATGACTGTGGCTGGGAAGGTGGCCGAGGACATCCAGGTCGAGTCGACCGGGGCCGCCAAAGCCACCATCTCCGGGACCGTGCAGAGGGACACCTTCGTCCGGGCGAACAAGGCTGACTTGACCGTCACCGCCACTGGGACGGTAGGCGACGACGCCCGCGTCTTCGCAATTGGCTCTGAGGAAGCGGACTTCTACTCGGCGAACCTGACCGTGGCTGGCAAAGTGGGCGACGACACCCAGGTCGAGTCGTCAGGGGCCGCCAAAGCCACTATCTCCGGGTCCGTGATGGGCGACGCCAGCGTGCAGGCCAGTAACCTGTACACCGTGTCAAGAAGCGTCTCGGCCTTCATGGATGTGACCGGGCTAGTTGGTCAAGACGTCAGCGTCAACGTGGTCGGCGGCGGGCCGGTTTGGACCACCATCGCCGGGACGGTGAATGGGAACGTTGCCGTGAAGAGCACGAACAGCACGAGCGTTCGCCTTGATGTGACCGCAAGCGGGCAGGTTGGCAAGGATCTCACCCTCGACACGACAACAGACAGCGGGCGGGTCAATGTCATTGTCGCTGGGAAGGTGAACAAGAACGTCGTCCTCCAGACGGAAGCGAATGTCACCGATGTCACCGTGACTGGGCAAGTCGTCGGTGGGCTGAGCTTAACGGACGGCGATGGCCGACTCACCGTGAGCATCAGCGACCCAGCTCTGAAAGCACGGGCGGTGATTCTCCCCGGTGAAGGGAGCTACACCCTGAACTAACGGGCAAACGGGCGACCTGCCTCCAGCAGGCCGCCCATCCGTAATGTGGGAACCCTCCACGAAGGGGGTTTACCGAATTGGCAAGAACTGCCCGTCGATTTGCGGATCGCACCTTCCAGACACATGGGGGTGAACCGCCGTATTTGGTCATCACCTATTGCAGCATATCTCCCCACACACGTGGGGGTGAACCGCCCAGGCCGCCAAAGTCGAACTGAACGCCGAGGCCTTCCCCACACACGTGGGGGTGAACCGCTCTGCCGTCCCCACACACGTGGGGGTGAACCGACTCGGTTCAGCAAGTCTCGAACCGGAGTTTCTGGCGGTGGAAAGTGGCGACACGAAAAAACCCCTGGTTTCCCAGGGGTTTTCGAGTTGCGGCGATAGGATTTGAACCTATGACCTCCAGGTTATGAGCCTGGCGAGCTAACCGGGCTGCTCCACGCCGCGTCATGTAATGAAAGTTTACCCGTGGCGGGTCGCTTGGGAAGAGCAGTGGGCACTTTTTGCTGGTTTCGACCCAGGGTTTGTAAATCTTGCTCGCTCAGAAAGCCCATTTCGGTAAAATGCACCGAATTTAAGGCTTTTGCAGCTTTGGCATCGGGAGTGCATTGTTACTGATGCCTTGCCCGATGGGATGGGAACAGAGAACTAAACCATCGGGCAAGGCACCCCCTTTTCAATCGCATTTCTTGATCACAGCGACAAACCCAACTACTTCTTGCTTGTAAAACTGCCGGTGCCGTCGAGGTTCAGGAGAAAAGCTTCGTTGCCGAGGCCGAGTATCGCGCCTGAGATCGGGAGTGGCTGGCTCGGGGGGCGGGTGTGCTCTTCCAGGATTTTGCCCGTCTTCGGTTCGATCAGCATGACCTTGCCGACAGGGTCCGTGACGACGATCTTCCCGGCTTCGAGCATGACGCCCATCAAGTCGCCGAGATCTTTGTCCACGAGGCTCGTGGCCGTCCAGACGGGGTCGGGTTTCGTGGGGTCGATGCTCAGGAGGATGCGGGCGCCGATGAGATAGACCAGGCGCAGGTTTGAATCGACAGTGATGAACGTCGGTTTGCCCACAGGGATCGAGCCGCCTTCGACGGGGCGCCAGCGGCGGATCGCGGGGCCAGGTTTTTCGCCGTCGAAGAGGGTCACGGTGCTCGACACATCGGCGACGGCAACGTACCAACCAGGCTCACCTGCTTTGGGGATGCCCACGGGTGGTAGGAGGATCTTGGTCGTCAGTTCCCAGGTGCCTTTGGATTTGGGTTTTGCCTCGGGAGTGTTGGGCCAATTCCAGCGGTAGATTTTCCGGGTGCCATCGGTGGCGAGGAACTCTTCGTCGTCCAGGCGGGTGAGTTGGCAGACGAGTTCGCCCGCCGCTCCATCGCCACGCCAGAGTGGCCCGACGGCGAGTTGCGTATCCTCGGGGCGAAGCCGGTAGATGTAGCCATTGACGAGCGGGATCAGCAAGCTTTCGCCTAAGGCGATCGGCGGACCAGCGAGTTGGTCCGGGAGTGGCAGGAATTTATCTGGGCTGACTTGGCCATCACGGATCGTGCGAAGCCGAAGTCGACGGCCGCTCGTTGCGGCTTCGGCACAGAAAACCCAGATGATCTTCTCCGACTCGACAACATTGGCTTTCGGCACGGTCTTGTCGAATGCTTTCTCAAACGGGCCAGCCAAGTTCGTGGCCACGAGGGACGCGGCGCGTTTCTCGGGGTCGGTTTGCACTCGGTAAACGGAGCCGTCTTCGTCCACGACGATCTTCTCACCTTGCGGTCGGGTGAACGGTGGACCCGCTGGGCTAAGCCCTAAACGGCGTTCCCAACGCACGGCGCCAGTCGTGAGGTCAAAGCCCGTGGCCTGGATGCTACCTGAGAAAGCTGAGCGACCGACGATGACGACAATGTTGGCATTGGCACGGTAATCGGCACGATGCAATGGCTCGCCGACGAGTGTCCCCGAGCCGGAGGCGAGGATGCGAAGGCCGGACATCGGATCGACTGCCGTGCGGAGTTTGACCAAGCGGCCACCGAGGACGACCCAGAAGGTGTCGTCCTCCATTTTGACGACCAACGACCGCGAGACGCCTTCTTGCTCCGTTGGGCCTTTCGGGGCCGGCATGGTGAAGATGGGAGCATCCGCGTTGCCGAGCTGGTTGACGCCCAAGGCATAAAACGCCCCAGAGTCCGAGGCCAAAATCACCTTCTCGCCATCCGAAATGGCTGGGAACCAGGACCAACCGCCCACGCGAATCTCGGTGGCGCGGTCGTTCGATTCTGTGGCGACGGTGGCCCCGGCGGTGATGATCTCTTCGGGCTTGGGAATCGGGAAGGCCCGCAGTTTCATGTGCATCGGACCGTCGGTTTGCGTGAGCACGAGGTAACGTGGGCCGTTGTCGTCCGAGGGGTTGATCACGGTTGCTTCACCACGGAGCGTGTCGCGTGGGTGCTCGGTGAGCATGACGCGGACACAGCGTGGCGGCAGCCGTTCGCCGTTGGCATCCTCGCGGCCCAGTTCCCACAGGAAAACCCGTTTGACATCCGCGGGGACGACCAGCAAATTCCCACCCGGCCGATCCGTGGGCAGAAGGGAAAGCCCAGCGCCAATAGGCTGGCGAATCGAGAGATTCGCAGTGCGAAGGCCCGTGCTGGTTTCGAACTCAGCGATGGTGCCAGTGGTGTTTCGCAGAGGCAAGTAAATCCGGCCCCCGGCGACGATCGGCCGCCCGGCGGGTGCGATTTCCAGGGGCTGATACCAGACCGCTTCGCCCGTGCGAGCGAGCCGGGCGGTGAGGCTTGGAACTCCACCAAGGTCGGATGTCACCAAGACCCATTCTTGATCCGCCACCGTGAGGCGAACGGGCAAATCGACACTCCGGAGGTCCGCCGTTGGAGCCGCGATGCGGGTGCCCCAGAGCAAGTTGCCACTGGCTGTGTCGAGGGCGTAAAGCACTCCCCGCGCGACGCTGAAGCTGACATCCATCGGGCCGCTCGGGTTCAAGACGCCAGTCCCCGTGAGGCTCGACGAGAAGAGGACCGGAGGTGACAAGTCTTGTGGCACTGGCACTGCTGGCCGACTTAGCGAGACGGGCAGCAGCAGTTCGCGCAATCGCTTCTCTGCCGCGGCGAGCATCTGTTTGGCCTCGGCGTCCGCGGTGAGTTTGTTTTCGACCAGAACTTTCTCAAACTCCTCAATGCGAGGTGTTGTCGGGTCGACGCTCAGATCACGAAAAGGAGCCAACACACTCAAGCGATGACGCTCGGCGGCAATCTTCGTGTTCAACTCGGTGAAGCGTTGCCGTTGCGTATCTAAGCTCACCGCGTTCTTGCTGCGGAACTTATCGACACTTGGAATCAGCTCTTCGCCGGTTTTCACGGCCTTGGCGGTGTCTTCGAGTTTCTCCAGTTTCGCGCGCTCATTCTGGAAGGAGACCAGTTGGTCACCCGCATGGTCCGCGAGGATGTCGAGCAGTTTGCGGCCCAGTTGCACGATCTCATCGCCGAAGCCCGATTCGGGCATGGCCAGGGGTGATTGGCCATGTTCGCTGGTGAAGCTCTGGAAAGCTTCGATCCCCGGTTTCGGGTTCTCACGCAGCATCAGGCCACCGAGGGCATTGTGCGTGGTCGAGAGGCTGGCGAAGAACTTGTAACGATCGATCTCTCGGCTCTCGGGGTAGCTCTTGATGAGGTTCGAGTAGAGGTCTTGAGCCAGGGGAAAGTTGGATTCATCGAAGGCAAGTTTCGCGGCCTCGGCTTCGCGGGTCTCCGAGACTTGGTAATAGCGCCACAGCCCAAACGAGCCGAGCGCCAAGGTCAGCATCACGGCACCCAAGATACCGAAGAAGGCGATCTTGCCCCAACGGCGACGACGACGCTTGCGACGTGCAGCGAGGCGTTCATCGTCTTCGTCGTCGTCATCCAGAATGGGTTGGTCGTTCGTGACTTTCGCCGCTGGTCGGGAACTCGCGGTTTTGGTCGTGAGCACGGGCGGTTCGTCACCGTCCCAGGTCATGACCTTCGGGCCAACGGGCTTCGGAGCCAGTGTCGGGATGTCGTCGGGCTTGGGGGCCAGTGTCGGGATGTCGTCAGGCTTGGGGGCTTTGGCAGCTTTCGACGTGGGTTTGGAAACCGTTCGCTTGGCCGAGGGGACATCCACCGAGAGTACCAACGGCTCGGATTCGACCACCGCTTCGTAAGGCAATTCGACCGGGATATCGATCACCGGCACAAAGTCCGAGACGGCCCCCGAGTTGCTCGGTACGCTCCTCGGCTCCGGCAACTCGGACACCTTTTCCGGGTTCGCTAGCCCCGTTGCCCCTTTGGCATCTGCGATGAAAACGTCCTTACAAGCTGGGCACTTCAGTGCTTTGCCGACGTTGGCCGGATCGATTTGAAACGTCTCTTCGCAATGCGGGCATTCCGTAGGAACCATATCCGACCCATCCTCGGGAGGTCTCAGCCAAGTGATGAGATTGTATTTGCGATCGCTGTGTGCGAGTGGTTTCTTGAAGTCAAAAGCCCCGAGTTAGGATACATTCGATCAAAGTGTAGCGAAATGGTATTGAACGAGCACGAAGCGTAAGCGAGTGCCTGGGTAGACCTTGCTCGAATCCACCCAAGAAGGATCGGGTTGAACGGAGTCGGGTGGAGACACTTTGAGTATCAGCGGGGTTCATTTCGGTTGCGGACGATGAATGGACAACGCTCGGCGGTAGTAGAAGCCATCGTGAGCGACCGCGGCTACCTCGATATTGTCCCCATCGGGTCGGGTATCAACATGACCTGAGAATTCGCCAGACTCGTGGACTTGGTAATCGAATCGCGTGCCGATGGCTGGCTTGGGAATTTGTTCGGCTTCGGGAAACTCGAAGTCGACGGTTTCGTCGAGGGGCTTGCCATTGACGGTTTCGATGCGGAGATAGGTTTTCCCCATCGCGCTTTTTAACTGCAACTCGTCACCGTGAATCGTCACCCCTGTGACACGTACCACCGTCCCAAGGGGGACACCAAGATAGCCCAGCGGCAACTGGGTAAATGATCGCACCGAATTCGATGACTTCTTCTCGCCCGCGGACGGAGCCGCATACGTGGTCGTCAAAATCGTGGACGAGGTGGACGCCGGAGGGGTGTTCGAGGAGCAACCCGGCAGGCTCGCCAGGATTAGGATTGTCAACCAAGACCAGCAGAGACGCGACTTCATCGGACACCTCGGACTCGAAGATGTCGGGAATTCTATCCGACCTTTTTCGGGTCGTACACAACAGAAATGGCAGCCCTCCTCTGAACCTGCTGGCCGATTGTGGTATCGAGAGAGTGGGAAGCGAATTCCAAACCAGGTGACACGTGATCGAAATCGACGGCTCGGAAGGCGAAGGCGGGGGGCAAATCTTGCGGACGAGCTTGACGCTCTCCATGCTCACTGGCAAGCCCTTCAAGCTCATCAACATCCGTGCTCGTCGGCCGAAGCCAGGGTTGGCAGCCCAGCACCTGGCTTGCGTGAAGGCCGCGGCCGCGATCTCCTCCGCTCACTACAAGGGCGGCACGATTGGTTCCGCGATCGTCTACTTCGAACCGCAGGCGATCAAGCCCGGGACTTACCACTTCGCTGTCGGCACCGCCGGGGCCACCGCTCTCGTCTTGCAGACGGTCGCGTTGCCCTTGGCCCTGGGAGCCAAGACGGAAAGCGATGTGACCATTCAAGGCGGCACCCACGTCGCTCATGCTCCGAGCTACGACTTCCTCGAAACCTCGTGGGCCAGTCATCTCGAACAATTCGGCATCGACTTGAAACTCACGATGACGCGGCCTGGGTTCTACCCTCGCGGCGGCGGGGAGATCAACGCTCGCATTTCGCCTGCACCCGAGGTGCGGCCCTTCCGGCACATGGCCCGCCAGACCGTGGACTCGGTCCATGTGCGAAGCATCGCTGCGAGTTTGCCGAAGAAAGTCGCGGAAACACAAGCTCACCAAATCACGCGGCGGTTAAAGAGCCTGGGGATCACCGCTCACACCGAGCTGGAAGAGTGGCCGCAAGGCCCGAGTTCGGTGGTGAGCATCACTTACCGGCAGGGGAAATCGCCGGTCCACTTTTACGCTCTTGGCGAGCGCGGCAAAAAAGCCGAGTTCGTGGCGGACGATGCTTTCCGCGAGTTCCAAGCCTGGGTCGAAGGGGGCGCCACCATTGACCCCCACTCCGCAGACCAAATCTTGGTTCCGTTGGCACTCTGCGAACGGGCCTCGGAGTACATGGTCACCGAGATCACACAGCACCTCCTCACTAACGTGGAAACCATCCGCCGCTTCGTAGACCGGCCCATTGACATTGAAGGCGAACTCGGCGAAGCCGGAGTCGTGCGGTTGAGGTGAATTGGGCGGTTTAACCCAGCAGCAATTCCCTCGCGCCTTCGTCGGCGAGCATGGCAGCCAGTTCTTGGCCGATGGCGAGGGGAGTGGTCGCGGGGCCGGAGTGCGTGGCGGCGATGCGGCGTTTGCCATCAACGCTGAGTACTGAGCCACGCAGGGTCAGGAGGCCATCTTCGATCACCGACGTCGTGCCGATGGGGACGAGGCAACCGCCGCCGAGAGCGGAGAGCATGGCTCGCTCGGCGTTCACTCGTTGCCAGGTCGGGGTGTGGTTGAGCGAGGCGAGGATGGCCCGGGTCTCGGTGTCCGCTTCGCGGCATTCCAAGCCGATGGCTCCTTGCCCCACGGCGGGGAGCATCCAACTGGGGTCCAGCCGCTCCGTGATCTGGTCGCCAAAGCCTAACCGCACCAAGCCGGCTTCGGCGAGGATGATGCCGTCGAGGTTCTGTTCCGTGAGCTTGCGAAGCCGGGTGTCGACGTTGCCACGGAGTTCAATGAGGTTCAAATCCGGTCGTCGATTCTTGATCTGCGCTCTTCGGCGAAGGCTACTCGTCCCCAGCGTGGCCCCGCTGGGCAGGTCGGCGAATCGCTTCACTTTGTGCGAGAGGAATGCATCTCCCGTCGGCGCGCGTTCGGGTGTCGCGGCGAGCATCAAGCCTTCGGTTGGGATCGTCGGCAAATCTTTGAGGCTATGCACCGCCAGGTCGGTTTGACCCGCTAACACGCTCTCTTGAATGGCTTTGGTGAACACGCCAAAGCCACCCATCGTGCTGAGGGCCGAGGCTTGGTCGCGGTCGCCGTGGGTCTCGATCAACACGAGTTCGACGGGCCGCGTGGTCGCGGTGGCGAGGAGTGCTTTCACATGGTGGGCCTGCCAGAGGGCCAAGGCCGAAGCCCGAGTGCCGATGCGAAGGGGATTCATGTTTGGTGATGGAGTCATCTTGATGATACCGCGAAGGCTTTGAACCCTTCTCCCCTTGCGGGAGAAGGTGGATGTTGAAACCTCGTCAAGAGGTTTCAACAGACGGATGAGGGGTGACTCACTTCAACGTACGGCCATTTTCCTCTTTGGGCGCTGACCCCTCATCCCCTCCCTTCTCCCGCAAGGGGAGAAGGGTGCTAGGTTTTGAAAAGAGTTGATGTTTCAAGGCATGAGAACTGCTCTGATGCATCACTTCTTCACCCCGAGCTGTTGGACTTCTTTCCAAATCTCGCCGTAGGCTTCCTTGTCGAATGGCGGACATCCCGTCGGGTATTGGCCGAGTGGGTGGTCTTTCGCTCGCATGATCGCGGTGCAGTAGCTGAAGGTGCGACAGATGCGTTTGCGGTCGAGTGTCCCTTGGGTGGCCAGTTGCCGGACCCAGTCGGGTTGAGACAACGACGCTCGCCCGACGCCCACGAAACTGATGCGACCCGTGGCGACATTCGCAGCCCCAGCGTGCGGTAGGAACTCTTGCAGATAACTGTATCCCGTGCCCACGATCGGCAGGTCCGGGTTCGCGGCCTGGATGGCACCAGCGATCGCGAAGTGCCGGTTCACGCCAATCAGTGGATGTTCCGGGGACTCGTAGCCATCCGGGGGCGGGGTTTCGAATGGTCGGCCAAAGTGCGGCTGAGCATAAGGGTTGCCCAAGGCGATGTTGACCAGGCTCACGCCCAGTTTCCCCATCTCTTGCACCCAACGGATTGGCTCCGTGGGGTCGGGCTGCGTGGGGTCGTTGACGTTCAACCCCCAGCCGATGCGGCCATTCTTTTGCCAATCGTCTGGGGCACCGTTCGTGTCCTCGGCCATGTGGTACGGGATGCCATCGAAGCCATTCATCCGGGTGGTGAGCAACATTCCTGGCACCGCGGCAGCGATGGCTTGGAAGATCTCTCGAGCCAAGCGGGTGCGGTTTTCAAAACTGCCCCCGTAAGGCCCAGGCCGGTTGGTGGCCCCGAGCAACTCGGAGAGCAGGTAACGGTGACATTGCTTGACATCGACGAAGTCAAAGCCCACTTCGGCAGCGAGTTTAGCGGTGCGGACGTAGTCCTCGACGAGGCGTTTCAGTTCATCGTCGGTGATGAGCGGGTAGGCAGAGTTGACCGTCTCGCGGGTGGCTTTGTTGACCACCGTTCGGCGATCCAACAATGGATCGTGAGCGGCGATCACGGGGCGGCGATAACTGTAGCGGCCCGAGTGCGTCAACTGGATGCCGAAGAGCAGGTCACTATCGTCGTAGCCTGCGGCCTGGTGAGCCGCTTTGCACTCGGAGACGAGCCGTGCGAACTCGCTTTTGGTCGCATCGTTGAGCCAAATCTGCCGAGGGTTCGCCCGTGATTCCTCGGTGACGGCACAGGCTTCGCCCCAGATGATCTTGGCCCCGCCATCTCCGAAACGCTTGTAACGCCGGAAGGTCAGTTCCCCAGGGGTACCGTCGAGGTTGCCATCGCAGCCTTCCATCGGGTGGATACACCAGCGATTCCCGACCGTGCGTGTCCCGACTTTTTGAGGAGTAAACAGAGGCGAGAAGTCCGATTGAAATCGCAAATCCAGACCCAAACGGGTGGCGTCCGCTTCGATTTCCGGGAGACTCTTGTACTTAAAAAACCGTGCCATGCCGTCATGCCCAACCGTGGAGATACTGCTACCTTACCAGCCGGACATCATCCGGCATCATCATCGGGTAGCGAGGCAGTGGGTTTTCTGAGCAAGAAGTAGGTCAGGGTTCCTGTGAGCGTACCGGCCGCGTCGATGAAGACGTCTTTCACTGAGCCAAAGCGGTTGGGGATGAAAGTCTGGCCGATCTCGGTGCCGATGCCATGTAGGACGAGAAAGGCGACGATGGCTTGGCCAAAACGACGACCAACTGCAATCCAGCCGGTGAAGGCGAGAAAAGCATAGCCGCCGGCGTGGAGGGATTTGGCGAGGATGAAGGGCAACCAATCCCAGATGCTCAGGAATTCGCGGATCGGCGTCGGGACGGGGTTGGATTCGAGGAGTTTCCACGTCCACAGGGCCAGGCCCACCAGAAAGGCGACCGTGGCCACCACCCGGACGGTGCGGCGACTCTCCCATCCAACCGGGATCACGAGAGCAGCCCATAGTTGACAAGCGTCTGCCGGACTTTGGCGTCACCTGCAGCATCCATCGCACACATCGGCAAACGCAGTTCGCCGTTGCCCCGGCCCAGGAGTTTCATGGCGGTCTTGATCGGGATCGGGTTCGTCGAGACGCTGAGCATGTCCCGGCAAAGCGGGAAGAGCTTACGATGCCACTTGAGGGCTTCGGCGAAGTTCCCGGCGTCGAAGGCCCGGACGAGAGCCATCATGTCTTGGGGGACGATGTTGCCGACCACCGACACGACGCCCCGGCCACCGATGCTCATGAGCGGCAGGGTCAGGCTGTCGTCGCCGGAGAGAATGGCGAGGTCTGTCAGGGCCGCGATTTGCGAGGCTTGATCCAAGGAGCCAGTCGCTTCTTTGACTGCGATGATGGTCGGGTGAGCTTCTGCGAGCCGAGCGATGGTTTCGGGGGCGATGTTCGACCCTGTCCGGCCAGGAATGTTGTAGATGACCATCGGCAAGCCGACTGCTTGTGCGACGGCCGAGAAGTGCTGGAAATAGCCTTCTTGGGTCGGCTTGTTGTAGTACGGGCCGACTTGCAGGGTGCCTGTGGCACCGGCGGCTTTCGCGGCTTTGGTCATGCGAATCGCTTCGGCGGTGCTGTTGGACCCCGTCCCCGCCATGATCTTGATTTTGCCCTTGGCTCGCTCGCAGACGAAGGCCACGACCTTCTCGTTCTCTTCGTGGTCGAGGGTGGGGCTTTCGCCGGTGGTACCACAGGGGGCGAGGGCATCGGTCCCTTGGCTGATGTGCCAATCGACCAGTTGGCCCAGTTCGTCCCAGTTCACGGCACCGTTGCGAAAGGGCGTCACGATAGCCACTGTCACCCCGGCAAAAAGTTCGCCTCGCGTCCGACTCATGAACCGATCCTTTGAAAACGTTGTTGATCTCGATGTTAAGGTATAGGGTTTCCAGAGAGCTTACCAGACCCGGCGCGAACCGGACCACGAACCGGGGCGTAAGTGCTGTATCCCGACCGTGTGGAATGCTGGAGAACTGAGCATGGCTCAGGACGTAATCGTCGAGACGCGAGCTTTGACGAAGATTTACCGAGACTTCTGGGGCCGCAAAAAGAAAACGGCTCTGAACGCCCTCGATTTGCAGATTTACAAAGGCGAGATCTTCGGATTGCTCGGGCCGAACGGCTCCGGCAAGACGACCACGATCAAGCTGCTGCTCGGCTTGCTCTTCCCCACTTCGGGCGATGCTTTCGTGTTCGGAGAGGCTTCCTCGAACGTCGAAAAAAATGAACGCATCGGCTACCTGCCGGAAGAATCGTACCTCTACCGCTTCCTGAACGCGGAAGAAACACTCGACTTCTATGGCCGTCTTTTCAACATCCCGGGTGAAGTCCGCCGGAAGCGGGCTGCGGAGTTGATCGAACTCGTCGGTTTGAATAACGACAAAAAACGCATCTTGCGTGAGTATTCCAAAGGGATGCGTCAGCGGATTGGCTTGGCCCAGGCACTGATCAACGACCCTGAGTTTGTCATCCTCGACGAACCGACTTCGGGCCTTGACCCACTCGGCACGGCCTGGATGAAAGAACTCATCAAGGATTTGCGCAAAAAAGGCAAAACGATCCTGATGTGCAGCCACCGTCTCGATGACGTTCAGGACGTCTGCGATCGTGTGGCGATTCTTTATAACGGCGACCTGCAAGAACAGGGCGATGTCAAGAAGCTCGTCCAGGACGCTCAGCGGATGCAGATTTCCGCGATGAACGTTCCCCTGTCGGACGAACTCAAGAAAGAACTCGAAGCCGTCATCGCCAAACATGGTGGAACCATCGAGAACTTCGGTCACCCCTCGACAACGCTCGAAGACCTGTTCTTGCGGATCGTCGAAGAGTCCCGTTCTCGCCCTGGTCGGCGGTATCAGGGTTCCCCAGAAACCGGAACGAAGTCCTGAAGCTGATCCCCTGGCCCGACCCCAAAACACGCTCCTGACTCCGAAACGCCATGAAACTGCCGCTTTTCGCATTGCTCATCATTGAACGCGATCCCTACGTTTTCGGGGATCTGCCAGGGCTTTTCCAATCCTGGTTGCAGGATGCGGGGGGATTTGCCGCCGTGGGGCTGTTCGCGTACATCATTTACGCGCTCAACATCCCCTCCGCGCAATCAGCTTCGGCCAAGAACCGTGCGAACGTCACCGGTTTCATGCTGATCATGGCCGTGCTCTCGCTCATCGGTTACGCGGCTTACGTCGGCCTCGTGCTCACCGGCAAAGGCTACGACACGACCAAAGCCTTTGTGAACTACTCCGAGCCAGGGGCCTACATCAAATACGTGGCTCCGAAGTTCTCAACGAACCTCCAGCCGCTGACCCTCATGTTCTCGGGCCTTTTTGCCTTCCTGGGCATCGGCCAACCGTTCGTGCAGAACGTGTTCAAACTCCGTGTGGGCCGGATCTATGCACTGGCCAAGTTGGGTTTCAAAGAAGCTTTGCGTTCCAAGCTGCCGTGGGTTTTCTTGATCTGTCTGTTGCCATTCTTGTTCCCGGCGAAGTGGTATTTCCAAATCAAGCCTGAGAACGAGTTGCGTTCGATTGTCTCGATCTCGTCCTTCGTGACGAACTTGAACTTGCTCATTCCCGCCGGCCTGATTGCTGCCTTCAGCATTCCCCGGGATATCCGCGACCAAAACATCTACACCATCGTGACGAAGCCCGTCGAGCGCTTCGAGATCATCTTCGGGCGTTTCCTCGGCTACGCGGGGTTGCTCAGCTTGGCTTTGCTTTTCATGACCACTGCAGGGTGGCTTTACATCTACACGACTGGGGTCGACGAGAAAGCCGCGATCGAGACCTACAAAGCCCGCGTCCCTGTCCGTGGCAGCCTGGGTTTTGCCTCCCGGAAATCCGATTTCCAAGGCACGAACGTGGGCCGCGAGTTCGACTACCGCAAATACATCGCCGGTGACTCCGCTAGCCCACAACGCGCCATCTGGAGCTACAAGAGCATCCCCACAGGCCTGACCACGGGGCGTGAGTTCGTGCCCTGTGAAATGTCCTTTGACATCTTCCGCATGACCAAAGGCCAGGAAAACCGCGGCGTGGACTTGTTGATTCGTGTCTACACCCAAGCGGCCCTGCAAGTTCCACCTGTTGAGCAAGCTGTCGGAGCTTGGCGCTGGGCCGATCCGGAACTCGAGAAGAAGTACGAAGACGAAGCCAAGGATGTCGTTCGCAAGCTGCGTAACCTCGGCCCGAACGACGATGTGAACCCTGCCTCGGTTTTCCGTTTCGCCGAACCTGGCAAACCAGAATGGGAAGCCCTCAACAAGCTCACTGAGAAATACGGCTTCTTTGAGATCAGTGGCAAAGAAATCTTTGACTACCACACAGAGTCCGTGAACATTCCCGTGGGGATTTTCAAGAATGCCGTAGCCACGGCCACGGACCCTGAGAAACCAGCCCTGCAAATCTCGGTGAAGTGCCAAACCGGCGGTCAGATGCTCGGTATGGCTGAAGGCGATCTTTACATCCTCGAAGGGCAACGCCGTTTCGCGGAGAACTACTTCAAGAATGCTCTCGGCCTCTGGTGCCGGATGATGATCTTGGTCGGGATCGCGATCGTGCTGAGTACCTACCTCGCCGGTGTCGTCAGCCTCCTCGGTGCCAAACTGTTGTTCCTCTTCGGATACTTCTCAGAGCACATTCTGGACCTCTCGACAGGCCAAAGCTCCGCTGGCGGCCCGATCCGTGCGATGAGTTCGCTCCTGAATGCGGACACACCGACCGCGCAGCCCGACACGACCAAATCCTTGGTGAAAGCCCAAGAGTTCATCGACGGCAATATCTTCTCGTGGATTGTCCGCCGATTCGTGAACATGATCCCGGATGTGGATGCATTCTCGTGGTCGACGTACCTCTCAGAAGGGTTCAACATCCCACTGGAGAGTCTCATCATCAACATCCTGATGGTGGTGGCTTACCTGTTGCCTTGGTTCATTCTCTCGTTCTATCTGTTGCGTTCCCGCGAGGTGGCGGAGTAAACTTCTATCACCTTCGACGGAGGAGGCTTTCGGCTCATGGCTAGTCAAGTTCAACAAGCGGCGTTTCGACGCCGCATCATTTACGGTACTTTGATTTTCGTGCTCTTCGGCTTGAGCATGTTCTGGCGTGGCAAGCTCGACGTGCCACTCTCCAGTTCTGTGCCGCTGATGCGTTGGCTCTCGAACCAATCCATTCAAGCCCAGGCCGAGAAACTCGAACTGCGCGAACTCGATAAAGGCGACCCAGAAATCGCCGGGGCCACCGCTCGCTTGGCGTGCGTCGGTGCCCGGGGCTTCGTGGTCAGTGCCCTTTGGTACGCGGCCATCCAAAAGCAGAAGCGAAACGAATTCTACGAATTCGAAATCTATGCCCGCTCCGTGACCCGGCTCCAACCCAACTTCATTACGCCGTGGGTCTTCCAGAGCTGGAACATCGCTTACAACGTCTCCGTCGAAAACGATAAGCTCGGCGACATGTTCTTCTACATCGCTCGCGGGATCGAACTCCTCGCCGAAGGGGACCGTTACAACTCGAAGCGATACATCGACGACAAAGGCCGGGAGATGAAGATCGGCTCGCCAGACATGCGCTATCAGATCGGCTTCTACTACCAGAACAAGTTCAGCGTCTCGGACAAAGTCAGCACACTCCGTTCGCTGATGCAACTCGCATGCATCGCCCCACCGGATCGTCGCAAGGCTCAGTTTCTGCGGAACGACCAAGTCGACCTGATTGCCTTCCAGAAGTTCTGTGAGGCGAACCCGCAACTGGTCCGTCGTTTGCGGAACAAGCTGAACTGTCAGCAGCCAAGCGAAGTGATCCAGTTCTTGGGTGATAACGAAACGATCCCAAGTCTTTACAGCCAAGAAGGGACGTTGTTCAGCCCTGAGACCCAGTTCCCGATCTTGCCTGAGAAGTTCGACGAAGATGAATTCTACCCGAATAAGCCAGTCAACGATAGCTTTGATGCCTTCCATGCCGCACGAGCCTGGTTCCGTTACAGCTTGTTGGTCATTCCGCCTCCCAAGGTGGATTCCAAGGGTGAACCACTGGCCTGGCGTGCTCCATCCCCGGGCGAATACGATGCTATTCGCTACCGTATGCCACGTGCCCCAGCTCTGCACTTGTTCCGACAACAAGCACCTCGTGCCCAGACTTACCTCGCCGATCGCTTGGCCACGGAAGGTTGGTTCGACAAGACCAGTGCCTGGGATCCTGATGAGTTCTCGGGGCCGAGCACCCGTTGGTTCCCAGCCACGAATGAACCCGTTCTTCTCCGTGCTCAAAGTGGTTCGCAACAAGAATGGGAGCGAGCCTTCGCTCTCTGGGACGAACACGGCGAACGGAACGCCATGAAGCTCTCGGAATCGCGTCGGTATGCCTTGATGCAGACCGCGGGAGTCCAAGGAATGCCGAATGGCATCCTGCCTGACCGACTGAAAGATCTTGAAGAAAGCGGCCAGAAAGACCGGGTCGAAGCCCATAACAGCCTTGTTTACTACGAGCAAAACCGAGCGAACGCAAACTACTTCTACTTCCTCGAAACTGCGAACGCTGAGAAAGACCCGGTCACGATCGCGGCCCGCAAGCTGCTCTGGGAAGCCGACCAATCCCGGCAGAATGGCCGCAACAACTTGGCCATCAGCCAATACCGCGCCGCCATGTCGAAGTGGCGCCAGGTTTTGGAGAAGTACAAAGACTTCCACCGCCCCTACAACTCCACGAAGAACGAAGAAGATACCTTCGAAAATGAGTTGAAACTCATCGGCCTACTCAAGGAAGATGGCCTCGTCCGCGAGCGTGCCCGGAAGGTCTCCGATGCCGCCCAGGCGCTCTTGGGGACGGTTCCGCTCCGCACCTTTGACGACTACCTCCAAGGTGTCGCAGAAGACGAAGCGGGTCTGCAGATCACCACCGAAGCGATGCGTTCGATCTGGCCGAGCCAATCGTTCACCGTCGATGAGCCTCGGGCCAAGGCCCTCACGCAATCGAACAACCTACTCAACACCGCGGGGGCGTTGGGTGCGGTGTTCGCCGTGCCGCAAGTGGTCGAAGACATCAACCAACGTGGCATCATCAACAGCAAGTTCTCGTGGATGAAGGACATGAAGGCCGAGCCGGTCATTGTGGATGGCAATCGTGAAGCCCAGAGCTACCTTTACTGGGTCCGCCCGGAACTGCGGGACCAAATCAAAGAGCGATTGGGTCTGCAGCGGAAAATCCCCGTGGCTCCTGCCCCCGGAGGCGACCCTGCGGCGATGCCTGGTCCAGGTGGGCCAGGCGGACCTGCGGCTCGGCAAGCAGTCATGCCGCCTACCCCTTGATCGGAGTTCTGCCATGCTCAAAGTCGCCTTGGCTGTCCTCGCCCACCCAGACGATGCCGAGTTTCTCTGCGCAGGAACACTCCTTCGCCTAGCCCGTGAGCATGGCTACCAAATCCACATCGCCACCATGACCGCTGGCGATTGTGGCAGCGCTGAGCATCTCCCCGAAGAGATCGCCGCCATCCGCCGCGAAGAAGGCCGCCGCGCGGCAGAATCCGTCGATGCGTCGTACCACTGTCTCGAAGAACTTGATCTGCGAGTCCATTACGGTGATCGACCGCTGGAAAAGGTCGTGCGGCTGATCAATGCCGTCCAGGCGGACTTGGTCATCACCCATGCCCGTGAGGACTACCACCTCGACCACGAAGAGACGAGCAAGATCGTCCGCGCGGCCACCTTCGCCGCCCCCATCCCCAACTTCCTGCATGGCCGCCATCAACACCCGCCGATCCCCACCATCCCACACCTCTTTTACTGCGACCCCCTCGAAGGCAAGGACATGTACGGCAAAGCCGTTGAGCCAACCCTTCGCATCGACATCACCAGTGCCATCGAGTCCAAATCCCAGATGCTCGCTTGCCACGAGAGCCAACGAGCCTGGCTTCGCAAACACCACGGCGTCGATAACCTTGTCGAATCCATGGTGACCTGGTCCGCCTCCCGCTCCCAGACCACCGGCCGCTACGCCGAAGGCTTCCGCCAACACCTCGGCCACAGCTACCCGCAGAACAACCTGCTGCAAGAACTGCTGGGAACGTGATTCCGAGGATTGGATGGTCTCGTTAGCTTCTCAGGGGATACAATAAAACCATCCCTCGGGTATCTATATGTATCGCATCCTCTTCATCGCTTTGGTGTTGTTCCTCACCCCACTCTGGGCCTGCGCCCAGATCAACTGGTCGAACGCTAGTGGCGGGAACTTCCTGACCGCCACCAACTGGGCTGGCGGAGTGACCCCAGGCGCCGCCGACGATGCCAACATCAGCCTCGCGGGCACATACACCGTCACCCTCGGCGCGAACGCGACCGTCAACAGTCTGACCATCAACAACGCCAACACAACCTTCAACCACACTGGCGGCACCCTGACCCTGTCGAGCGGCATGACGCTGACCGCGGGCACTTTCAACCTCAGCAACGCCACCATCACCGGTGGCATGATCACGGGTGGGGGAAATCGGTTGAAGGTGGGCAATTCCTCGATTCTCGACAATACCCAAATCGGGCTAAACACGTTGGATTTATCGCAGGCTCACACTTTGACATTGCGGAATGGTGCGTCATTTGAGGCGGGTTCGACGTATCAGTATCCGAGCGGGGCACCGGGAGCCACTTGGATCTTGGGGACGGGCTACACGCTTTCGAATATGACGTTGACGAAGAACAACACTAGCCAAGTGACGTGGTATGGCTCGACGAATAACGACACGGTGACGTT
>JBOFPH010000012.1:0-112813 GCA_051659845.1 Fimbriiglobus sp.
TGCCCATGGCAATCTGATCCCAACT
The DNA here is from genome assembly GCA_051659845.1 of Fimbriiglobus sp. Classification (GTDB taxonomy): domain Bacteria; phylum Planctomycetota; class Planctomycetia; order Gemmatales; family Gemmataceae; genus Fimbriiglobus. The sequence continues at coordinate 26 of JBOFPH010000012.1, forward strand.
TTGGCCGAGTGCACGGAAGTAAGCGGCCACGCGAACTGATCTTGCGTCCATGATGGACCCCCAAAGTAGTTAATATTGAATCCACTGTACGCAAAGAAAGAAGTCAAATCAACATAAGTGGACGAAATTTCCGAAATCGGGTTTTCTGGAGCTGGTCAAAATTTGGCAGAAACTTGGATTCAGGGCTAAGATTTCTGCGTCTGTGTCGAATGGTCTCACAACACTCTGGGAGAATCGCCATGAACCCGAACTCGTTGAACGACCTGACTCAAGATGACAACCAACGCCGGATGCAAGACATTGATTTGACGCCAATCGCCGATGTCGCCAGCGTCTGGCCCACCGAAACCGCGTCAGCGTTTGTCGACGGCGCCGGCTCCGTGGCCGGAGGGGCGATCGATGCTGTCGGGGCGGTCGCGGAAGGGGCACTTGAAGTGGTCGGGGCGATCCTCTCCGGCATCTTTTCTGGCTGATCTTCAGGACAAGTATTCGATCTCACCCGTCACGACATCATAAACCGCGCCGACGATGGCGACTTGGCCTGCGCTGAGCAGGCTCTTCAGTTTAGCACTCTCATCGCAGACGGCCTGCACCACCTGCTGGACGTTGGCTCGGACAACGTTCTCCACGGCTGTCGCTTTCTCCACTTCAGTCATGTTGACGATCTGGCTAGGAATGCTGGGGTCGATGGCCTTTTGGATCATCTGCACGATCGGCGTGAGATGCTCACAACCCAGATGCTCCAAGTCTTTGGCGGCGGAGCCAGACATCTCCACGGCGGACGTGACCGCTCCACAGCGGGTGTGGCCCATCACCAGAATTAACTTGGCCCCCGCGACGGCACACCCATACTCCATGCTCCCGAGTACCTCTGGGGAGAGCACATTCCCCGCGATGCGGATGCTGAGAATGTCCCCCAGGCCGACGTCGAAGACGATCTCGGCAGGGGCACGCGAATCGATGCAACTCAGGACCACGGCAATCGGGTGCTGACCATCGGCGCTGCCTTGAAGTTGACGACCGAGGTTCCGCGTGAGTGTCTGACCCGAGAGAAAACGCTCGTTGCCATCTTTCAGGACTTGGAGCACTTGATCTGGCGTCATCTGCGTCTGTAAGTCGAGCGAGGAGTAATCCATGTACTGGATGCGGTCCTCGATTTCGTACTTCTCACGGAAGCCAATCAGGCTGACATGCACCCCGCGGGCTGGGGCTGCTTCGATGGTGAAGTCCCGCAGGAGATCAAGCACATCGGGGTCGATGTAATCCGTGTTCCGGGCGTCGAGCAAGACATCACCACCACGAGGCACTTCCTTCAACATCTTCACCAGTGACGCCCGATTCAAGAAGCTGACTTGGTTGGCCAACTCGATCCGCAGGACCTCGCCGCTGAGGTGCTTCTCGACGTATCGTCGCATCGGTCGGCGGAGGTTACTCCACAAGATGAAGCTCAGGCTCACACCCAGGCCGATCACCACACCGACGAGTAAGTCCGTGAACAGGATGGCGATGATGGTCGTCGCAAACGGCACGAACTGATACTTCCCTTGGCTCCACATTTCGCGGATGAGTTTCGGGCTGAACAGCTTCACCCCCGTGACGATCAGAATGGCCGCGAGACACGAGAGCGGGATCATGTTGAGCCACGTCGCCAGGAAAACCACACTCACCAAGAGCAAGACGCCATGCACAATCGCAGAGAGCTTTGTCCGGGCACCGGCGTTGATGTTCACCGAACTGCGCACAATCACGGAGGTGACCGGGATGCCACCAATCAGCCCCACGACGACGTTACCAATCCCCTGAGCGATCAACTCCCGGCTCGGCGGGGAGACCCGTTGCTGGGGGTCGATCTTGTCCACGGCTTCGAGGTTGAGCAGCGTTTCCAGGGAAGCCACGGCTGCGATCGTAAAGGCCGCGATGTAGACGGCTGGCTTCGTGAGCTGACTGAAGTCCGGGAGTTGCAGGAAGCCGAAGAACTCTTCCAGGTTCTTGGCCACGGGGACTTCGACAAAGTGGTCAGCGCCCATCGCCCAGACCTCGCCGAAGGGACGAAACAACACACCCATCCCCATCCCGAACAGAACCACAATGAGTGGCGCGGGGACGGGAGACTTCTTCAGAAACTTCCACTGTCCCCAGAGCACGAGAATCGCCACCGAAGCAAACCCGATCACCATGGCCCCGACGTGCGGATCACGAATGGCGTTGATGATCTCCGTGAAGGTGTTGGCTTGATCGGGTTGCTGGAAAGCCGACTCGCCAACGGGGTCTTTATCGTACCCGACCAAGTGTGGGAACTGCTTCAAGATCAAAAGCAGCCCGATGGCTGCGAGCAGACCTTTGATGACACTCGAAGGAAAGAAGTCCGCGAGCATCCCCGCTCGCACGACCCCCAAGACGATTTGAATCACCCCCGCCAAGACTACCGCCATGAGGAAGCTTGGGAACGAACCAAGGGCCAAAATCTGTGCCGCAACGATGGCTGCCAGCCCTGCCGCCGGCCCACTGACGCTGGTATGCGACCCACTGATCGCGCCGACGATGATGCCACCGACGATCCCCGCCAGCACCCCTGACAAGAGCGGCGCCTTGGAGGCTAGCGCCACCCCGAGGCACAACGGCAACGCCACGAGAAACACCACCAACCCAGCCGTCAGATCACGCGGAAGCGTCTTTCCCAATCCAGCATCTGACGAATTCATACCCTTTTCCAACCTTCCCAGACGCTGCACTGAAACACCCGGATGCGTACCTATCCTACGAGCTTACATAAGGCGGACAGCGGTTTTGATCTCGCAGGCCAGTCGATCATTTCCCCCCAAGGGACATCTAATTTCTCTGGGGCCATTTTCTCTCGAAATCGTCATGACTGGGCTTCCAGCCGATGTGTGCCTCTGCCCAAAATGTCCATGCCACCAGAGAAATTGGATGCACCCGAGGAGCCTAGCTCAAAGTTTTCGGCTTTAGGCTGAGCTAGTCGTAGCATATACTTGAGTGGTGTTGCTGGAGGTGTATGTCGTGAACCGGTTTTTTGTCGTCAGCGATGGTTTTTCAATCCTTCACTTGGAGCCTTGTCCCGAAGGAGGTTACCTCGTCCGATCCCCATATCACCCGGAACTCATCACAGAAGCCGACACCATCGAAGAAGCCTTCGAAAATGCTGCTGACGCATTGGCTTTACTGACAAAACCCGAAAAGACTGCGAAAAAACTACGTCGTAAAGTATCAGTCTAAGATCACAACCCATCTGGCAAACGGATTTCCAGTTGTCTGCAGATGGCACAAACCGTCGGATTCTTCAATTCCCGATGTCTGGGAACGCTGGATGTTTTCCCAGTTGGGCCAACCCAAACCTCATGTTTTTTACCCTCTCTCACTAGTTGACATCCCTCTTTTCGCAGATGTTTTTCGAACGCTGTTTTCTTCACGATTGCTCCTCCCTATTTCTTGAAAGTGCTTCTCACCTACGTTCTATTGTGACAAAGCGTCAGCATGAGTCGATGTCTTAAACAAGATTGAACGAAAGGTTTCGGCTTGATTAGGGGGTACACTAACCCTATGCTCGGCGAATACCCCAAATTACCAATTCCTTAAGTCGATAAACCGTTTTTGTTTCGCACATTGGGTCGTCTGAAACGGCTCCACACGGAAATGGTTTCATTTCCCTCAGAAAACTGCCTCGTCCTGGCTTCTTTGGATAAAATCCCCAGACTGGACTTTTGGTGCGTGTTGGGAAGCGGTTGGCCATGAAGATTTTGCAGTATCCGCATGGGGTGTTACGAGCCAAGGCGAGACCCGTGGCCACGATCGATAAGGATTTGCAGATCGCGGCCGGCGAGATGCTGGAGCTGATGTACAAGCACGAAGGGCTGGGTCTCGCGGCTCAGCAGGTCGGCCTCGATATCCAGATTCTGGTGATCAACTTTGCTGGGGACGCGAACGAGAAGGATCAGGAGGTCGTGGCCATTAACCCCGTCATCCTCGAGACCAAAGGTGGTGTCAAGGATCGGGAAGGCTGCTTGAGCTTTCCGGGGTTGTATCAGGACATTCGCCGCGCGGAGACGATCAAGGTCCAGGCGTATGGGTTGGATGGGAAGTCGTTTGAGATGGTCTGCTCGGGCTTAGCGGCGCGGATTTGGCAGCATGAAATCGACCACCTGAATGGCATGCTCTTCATCGACAAAATGGGAGCATTGGCACGGATGGCGAGCAAGAAGTATCTGGAATCTTACATCCAGGAATTTGATGATGGTCTCAAGAAAGGTTCGATCCCGCCTGGCACTGAGAAGAAGCTGTAACGATGCGAATTGTGATGATGGGCACGGGCACCTTTGCCGAGCCGACGTTTCGGAAACTGATTGCGAATGGCGAGAACATCGTCGGGCTGATCACGCAGCCCGAGCGGGACGCGGGCCAGAAGCGTGGCTCGACCCGGCAGACCGGCGAAGGCATGACCACGATCGCCACGAACGCCAACATCCCCATCTTCCAACCCGAGAGCATCAACACCCCTGATTCGATGGCTCGGCTGGCGGAGTTTGAAGCCGACTTACTCGTCGTCGCGGCCTATGGCCAGATTCTCAAACCCGCGGTCATCAGTACGCCCAAACTCGGGGCGATTAACGTCCATGCGTCGTTGTTGCCCAAGTACCGTGGGGCGTCGCCGATCGCTCACGCGATTCTGAATGGTGAGACGACCACCGGCGTGACCATCATTCGCATCACCCCAGGCCTGGACGCCGGCGAGATGCTGGCCCAGAAAGCCTTGCCGATCCCTCCGCAGATGACGACAGGCGAAATGGAAGTCGTGTTGGGGGCCTTGGGGGCCGAGATGTGTGCGGACGTGGTGACGAAGTTGCATCACGGCCCGGTGACAGGCATCTCCCAAGACGCGAGCCTCGTGACCAAAGCGCCGAAGTTCACCAAAGAGATGGGCGCCATCGATTGGCAAAAACGCCCGGCCGAGATCGTCGCCCACATCTACGCCATGCAACCCTGGCCCACGGCTTACACCTTTTACCACCGGGCCGGGAAGCCGAGCGTGCGCGTGATTGTCTCACAGGCTCGTGTCGCGGAGGGCGAGAGCCAGGCGGGGCAGGTGATCGTCTCGGGGGTCGAGTTACTGGAGTTGCAACCAGCGGGCAAGAAGAAGATGACCGCCGCCGAGTTCGCCCGAGGTTACCCACTGACAGACGGCTGTCACTTTGGCCCCGAGGTGAAGTCATGATGACCGCTCGCCAATTGGCCTTGGATGTCATCAGCGCGAGCCGCGAACGGCGTGGCTTCGTGGGCGATCTGCTCGACGACCGCTTGGCCACGAGTGACCTGTCGCCGCAAGATCGCCGCTTCGTCACGCAACTGGTCTTCGGCGTCTCCCGACGTCCGCTGACGCTCGACATTCTGCTGACACCCTTCGTGCAACGCCCGCTGAACAAAGTCGAGCCGGTGCTCCTCGACATCCTGCGACTCGGGGCTTACCAGATCACCTTCCTGACACAGATTCCACCTCACGCGGCCGTTCACGAAACCGTGGAACTGGCCCTGGCGGTCGAGAAACCGGGTGCCAAAGGCTTTTTGAACGGTATTTTGCGTCGCATCACGGAACTGGTGACGAGCGAATACATCAAGCGGCCCCGCGCCGATGCAGTGCCCGTGGAAGGCGGCCAATTTCGCCGGCTGACGCAGCCCATCTTCCCAGACCCGCGAGAACTGCCGGATGGCTACCTCGTCGAAGCGTACAGTTGGCCGCTATGGTTGGCTCACCGTTGGCTCGATCGCTTTGGTGTTGACGAGTGCTATCGCCTCGCGGACTGGTTCCAGACGCCGCCGCCCGTGTGGTTGCGCGTCAACGAGCATCGCGTCGAGCGTGAAGACTATCGCATCCACCTCGCGAGCTTGAACATCGACGCCGACCCCGGCACTCACCCGGCTTCGCTGTTGCTACAAGACTCGATCCCACTGCGTGAGCTACCTGGCTACGCCGATGGGGACTTTGCCGTGCAGGATCATGCCTCCATGCTCGTGGCCTCGGCGCTCAACCCCCAGCCTGGCAACCGCGTCCTCGACCTCTGTGCCGCCCCCGGCGGCAAGACGACGCACATGGCCGAGTTGATGCAGAACAAAGGGGAGATTACCGCCTGCGACATCGACGCCGAACGGCTCCAGACCGTCGAGAGTCTGGCCGCCCGATTGGGCCACACCATCATCAAAACGCAAGTCTTCACGGACGTCAGCGAAGCCCCCGCCGGCCCATTCGATGCCGTCCTCGCCGATGTGCCGTGCTCGAACACCGGTGTCTTGGGTCGGCGACCCGAAGTCCGGCAACGCCTCCAACCGAACGAGTTCCAACACCTGATCCGCTTACAAACCCAGATTCTCAAAGTGGCCATCGATCGCGTGAAGCCCAAAGGGGCCGTCGTCTACTCGACCTGCAGCATCGAACCGGATGAGAACCAAGAAGTCGTGCGAGCCATCCTCCGCCTCACCCCAGGCCTCAAAGTCGAAGCCGATCACACCTCCATCCCCGGCCAACCCTCCGACGGCGGCTTCTGGGCACGCCTGCGGAAAGCACCGGTGTGATTCGGCGTTCGCCAGGTTTGAAGAGCCACGACCACAAGGGAATGTTTTGACAGGAACTGCCGAACGCTCACTCGCGGTCGCGGCTCTTCTACTATTGAGAACTCTCTTCTTTTTTAATCCTGTAAATCATGATCATCCTGTTTGATATCACACAACTCTTTCGGACAGGATGGCCACGATTTGCAGGATGGAAGACTGGGCCTGGTTCAAAGTTGGGTAGCAGTCGCTGCAAGATAAACCAAGAATCTCACGCAGAGCCGCAAAGACGCAGAGAGTCTCAGAGGAAAAGTTCGATATTGGGACAAGACGCTCAAAAGAAGTGTTTTCCTGTTCTTCGAACCTCTGCGTCTCTGCGTGAGAAAATGTCTTTAAAATTGAGACTACTCACGGAACACGGCTGTTCCTCGATCAATACCGTGGTACTTGTGGGTCGATGAGGGCACTCCAGGCGTCGATGCCGCCGTCGACGCTGACGACGTTTTCGAGGCCGGTTTGGGCGAGGTAATAGGCGGCTTTCAGGCTGCGGACGCCGTGATGACACAGCAAAACGACCTCTTGGCCTGGCTCGGGTTGGATCTCGCCGATGCGCACGGGGATTTCCATCATCGGCATCAAGGTGAAGCCAGCGATGCGGGCGAGGGCGTACTCTTCGGCTTCCCGCACGTCGATCAGGATCGGTGGGGTTTCGCTCGTGAGCATGGTGCGAAGCTCGCGGACATCGACACGTCGAATCATCGCTCTCAGGCTCCGGCTATGTCAGGAAGGTTCAAGAGTTTCAGGTAATGCCGTTCGCGGGCACGCATCTCTTTTTCGTCCTTGGGTGAAACGTCGTCGTAGCCCGTGAGGTGCAAGCAACCGTGGATCACGTAAAGCTGCAATTCCAAGAGTGTGTCATGCCCACGGTCCGCGGCATACTCCTGGGCGACTTCGTAGCCAATGACAATTTCGCCTTCGAGCTTCTTGGATTTGTGGTCCGTGTAAGGGAAGGTGATGACGTCCGTCGGCTCGTCGTGGTTCAAGAACTGCTTGTTGAGCCGGTGGATGTGCTCGTTGTTCACGAAGGCCAAAACGACCTTCGCGGACTTCACCGCTTCGCCCTCCAGCACCGTCTTCGCGGCGGCTTTCAGCACGGCAAAATCGAGTTCGTATTCGTAGGGGTTGGCCACAGAAAGACTGATCATGCCGACATTGTAGTCAAACGGCGGACTTCTTCCTTGACGCTCGCAGGACTTGAGGCAGAATCAACAACTAAGCCACTTGGGTCTTGCCTAAGATGGAATAACCGAAAAATCTCCCGAGGTCCGTACTCATGCCTCGCTCTTGGTTCCTCTTCGCCAGTCTCGCGGCTGGTGTCATGCTTCCGAATGTCTCCCGTGCCGACGAACCCATCGACCTCGTGCGGGGTTTGCGGGAAAACGGTCTCCCCGATTTGGCCCTCGAATACCTGGGCGAACTCGGGAAAAAGAACCCACCCCCAGCGACGCTGGCCGTGATCCCGTTGGAGCGAGCACGAGCGAAACTCGAACTGGCGGCGGACGAATCCGAAGAAGCGAAGCGGAATAGCTTGGTCACCGAGGCTCGGGCCGATTTTGACAAGTTCCTCAAAGACAACGGCACCCACCCACGCCGAGCCGAGGCTTCGCTGTCGTTGGCGCGGTTGGTCTCGGTGCAGGCGAAGGGGATGATCTCGAAGGCCTCCAAAGCCGAAGGTGACCAGAAGAAGAAAGAGTTGCTTGCCGCTCGTCCGGTTCTCGAAGACGGTGCCAAGCGATTCGCCGATGCGGCCAAGGAGTTCGCCAAGAAAGTCGATGACGCGAACCTGACACCCCAGCAAAAGAAGGTTCTCAAAGACGACCTCTACCAAGCTCGACTGGACGAAGCCATCAACATGCTTCGCATCGCGGATACCTACACCAAAGATGGGGCTTCCGCACCGGAACTCGTCGCTCGCGGTAAAGCCATCACAGACGCCCAAGGGCTGTTCACCAAGCTGAGTGCTGAGGACCAAAACCACCCGACCTGTTGGGTCGCCCAAGCGTGGGTCGGTGAGTGCGAACGGGAAAAGGAAGCCTTCGGCGATGCCCAAAAGCGTTTTGATTCCGTGAAAGCCACGGGTGCTCGGAACCCCAGCTTGGCTGGAGCAGCGGCTCGCCAAGCGCGCTTTTTCGAGGCCAAGTCCGAGTTCTTGAAGAGCTACGGCGATAACAACAAAGTCGCCGCGTTCCGCAAAGCTCAAGGCTTGCTCGAAAGCTGGCTCACGGAAATGGGATCACGGGCGAACCCGACACCCGAAATGTCCGCGGCTCGGTTCTACCTCGCCAACGCCAAGTACCAGCAAGCCCTTGCCCAGATCAAGACCGACCCGAAGAGCAACCAACTGATTTTGAATGACTCTGCTCGTGGCTTGTTCCAATCGGCCGAGCGGGACTTTCGCAAGCTCCTTGACCCCGAAAACGATTACACTTCCCGTGCCGGCGAGACCCGGACTCAGATCATTCGCTCGCTCCTCGGGGATACCTCCAAGCTCGACCCCGCGAAGTTGAACGACTTTGATACCTGCCTCATGGCGGCGCAAGTGCAGATCTACAAGACCGTCAAAGAAGCGAAGGACGAGAAAGAAACCGTGACTGCGGCCAAGCAAACGGTGGCACTTTACGAACGCCTGAGCCAACTGCCGATCCCCAAGGACTCGGCCAAGGAATTCCAGGACGCCCAAGCAAATCTCGCTTACGCTTACATCCTCGCCGAAAACCCCTACCAAGCCGGCATTCTGGGTGAGCACCTCGCCCGCACGCTTCGCAGCCCTGCCACGGCCTCCCGCGCTGGCATGTACGCCATCATGGCTTACCGCCAAGCGGCTGGCAAAGTCGACCCGAGTGATGCCGAAACCCGTCGACGCGATGAAAACCGTGCTGTCGAAGTCGGTATGTTTCTCGACAAGCAATTCCCCACCGACCCCGCGACGGACAATGCCCGCATCGAGATCATGCAGCAACTCTTCCAGTCCCGGCGGCTCGAAGAAGGCTACCGCTTAATGACCCGTGTACCGAGCACGAGTCCCGTGGTGCAAAACGCTCGGTTGTTGCAATCGATCACAGCGATGGAATTGCTGCGGAAGCCAAAAGAAGGCGAAGTCGGTCTGCCGGTGGATCAAAAGGCGAAGATCTTCCAGGAGACGCTTTCGAACTTGGAAGCGTTGCCAATGTTACCAGCCACGACCAGCCGGGGTGAAGCGAGACTGTCGGTGTTGAATGCGCTGCAAGTCGTGGAATTGAACAGCATCAACGACCCACCGAATTTGACGAAGATGGAACAAGGCATTGCGGTAGCGAAGAAGAAACTGGATGGTTTCACAGCCTTGCCGCCGGACGAGAAAAAAGAGTTGGAGATGCGCGTCGAGTTTGCCCGCACCCGCACGCTCTATGGCCAGGCGTTAGTCGCTTTCAAAGAGAAGAAGTACACGGAGGCGGTCGCCAAGGTGGCACCGATCCTACAAGACGCCCGAGAGAAAGGTTCGCTGTTCAAACCCGAAATGCAGGGGGAGACAGCGAACTTTGCCAAACGTATCGACACCGTCCGCAAGGAGGTCATCGGTCTGGCGATGACGGCTCGCGTGCGCGAAGGGTCAGTCGATAAAGTCGGTGAGTTGCTGGATGTGTTGAAGAAAATGGGTGGCAGCCTCGCCGATAGCGGGCCGACACTCACAACGTTGATCGAAGGGATTCGCCCCCAGATCGACGCCTACCGCAAGGAAGGGAAGAACGCCGAAGCCGATGCGATGGTCACGAACATCGGCAACATCCTCGATAAAGTCGCTGCGGAACCGAACGTCAAACCGCCAACGATCATCGTCTTGGCTCAAGGCTTAAACTCGATTGGCAACCACACGAAAGCGATCGAGTTCTTGAAGAAGATCGCGGCACCCGCGGACCCTGGCATCCTCAAGAAACGCTATTCCGAAGTCGAGGAAAAAGACCAACTGACGTGGGTGCGTTACCGGACGGCGCAACTCGAAATGGCTCGGGCCTATCGTCAGTCCAAGAACTTTGCCGAAGCGGATGCGATTCTGAAGGAAGCCGCCAATTGGCCCTCGAACAATGATTTCCGCAAGGAAATCGCCTTCGTGCTGGAAGCCCGCGCCGAAGCGGAACCGAATGCCAAACCTGCGATGGAACTCTGGGTCCAGTCCCGCACCAAGTGGACGGAGATGACGACTCAAGTCTACAGCCCGCTCAAAAAGCTCCTCGCAGGGCAAAAAGATGCCAAGTCCGCGTTTATCGCGCTTCTGGACTTGAAGCAACTGCCACCCAACCCGCGGTTGCCGAAAGAAGAAAAAGCCATCCGCGATGCCCTCAGAGAGCCGAAGCCTCCCGTTTGGCTGGATGAGCTTCTATTACCGCAACTCAAAGACGCCGCGGGCAAGCCACAGGAGAACCCGATCGCCGTGGCGTACATTCAAGAGATGAAAAACCGCATCAACGGCCTCGAAGGGACTCTCCGCCCACAGTGGTTGGAGATGTTCTACGAGTCGATTCGAAACAGCGTCCGAGCCAATAACAGCTTGCTGAAGACCAACCCGATGAAGCTCAACGAGCAGTTGGGCAAAATCGCGAAGCAGCTGGTCGAACTCGAAAAAGCGAACCCCGACATCCCCCCGACGATCAAGCTGAAATTCGCCGCACTCCTCGAAGACAACCCCGGCTTGAAAGAAGGCTACACCCGCGAAATGGGCAAAGCCTTCCTCAAAGGGAACATCGAGCAGTAGTTATTCAACCCTCTCCAAGTCCAGCAACGAAGAAAGAACTTTTTTTGTAGCTGGCCTCTGTGAGGCCGGTTTCGCAGGCTGGGAAAGTTGACAACAATTGACACGTGAAGCCCTACCGGCCTCACAGAGGCCAGCTACAAAAAAGCCCTCTCTGAAGCTGGTTTCGCAAGTTGGGAAAGTTGACGTCAACATTCCCAGCGAGCCCTACCGGCCTCTCAGAGGCCAGCTACATAAGAAACCGGCAGTTTGGCAAAATGATTATTTCGTTGAGATGCCGTCATGAATGACTCACATGGGAAACATCTTCGACGGCTTCGAGATATTTGGCCTCAGCGAGCGATCTATTTTGTGACAACCTGCGTTCACCAAAGACAACGAATACTGGCTACCCCAGAATTTCACGATATCGCAGTCGAGGTCTGGGGGAATTGTCACAATTTCTATGGTTGGGCAACTGGTCGATACGTCATTATGCCCGACCATGTACACTTTATCTTTGCGGAAGATTCAGGTCAGCACGATTTGTCGTTCGCTGTGGGAAAGTGGAAGGAATGGACTGCAAAGTACGCTTCACGCCGACTCGGATTCCCGATTCCGCTCTGGCAACCGGAATTTTTTGATTTCTTGCTACGCAATCCGGACAGTTATGAACAGAAATGGGACTACACTCGTGAAAATCCTGTCCGAGCAGGTCTTGTCGATGTTTGGTCAAAGTGGACATTTCAGGGGGAACTCAATGATATCTATTGCGAATCCGAGAACCCTTGACTTTGCATACCACTAAGATTTACCGCTCAAAGCAAGCTGAACTGCAAATAAAAACATCCTATAACTCACAACTACACTCCTCTTCCATCGCGGAGACTTTGACTTATGAAACGCTCGGGCTTGCCTCGTGTGATCTTGTTCCTCGCTCTCACGGGGGGGATGCTCCTGACCCAGGCCGATGCTCGCCAAGGTGCGACCGGACCTGCAACACCCGAACGGGTGACCTATCGGGACCGCAACGCCGATGGCAAAATCACCACCGACACCGCGGAAGCGAAAGAATCCCCCAAAGGCATCGAACTGATTGCCAACGGCAAGTCCAAAGCCGTGATCTTCGCCAACGACATCATCAAAGCCGAGCCAACGTCGATCGCGGGCCTGAGCATGCCTGACGTGCTCTCCGCGCGAAGCTTGGAAGAAGGCAAAGACCCGGGCAAAGCGGCCACCGCCTATGGCGAGTTGCTCAAAAAAGCCGGATCGGCCACGGACAAAACCAAGCGGTACCTCGCCTTCCGTGAAGCGGTGCTGATGACCCGTGTCGCCGATGCGAAGGTCGGCGCGGACTTCGAGACCGAAGCCAAACGGGCACTCGAGAAATGGAATGCCCTCGTCACCCCAAGCCGCAAGAGCTGGGAGATTTGGCCGGTTTCCAAAAACATCGCCCGCTTGCAAGGCGAACTCAAAGACTTCGGCAAAGCCGCCGCAGCACTCAGTTCGCTCTCGAACACCCCCGACCTTCCCAAAGAGCTGAAGTACGAAGCGCAAATCCTCGAAGTCGTGATGCAAATCCGAGCCAACAACACGCTCGGTGCCGAGGGGACGACCAGTTCGCTCGACCAACAAAAAGACCTGCCGACCGGGCCACTTCGGGACCGTGTCAACGTCCTCAAAGTCGCCGCGAAGCAGAGCTACGCCAAAGCTGCTGAAGGCGCAACGGTGGCCCCCGCGACCGTGAAGAGCCTGCAAGATGCCATTGATGCCGCCAAAGACCCTGTCGCCAAAGGCATCGGTTACACTGCCCTCGGCGAGCTGTACCTCGCCCACAACCAGACCCGTGACGCGATGTGGGCCTACCTCTGGGTCGATGTCGTTTACAACCAAGAGAAAGATCACCAGATCCTGGCCGTTCGACGCTTGGAGCAGATCTTCGAAACCCAAGGCGAAAAAGACCGAGCGGAGCAATACCGCGACAAAGTCACTCGGATTCGCCAGTAAGGCGTTGGGCAGATCGGCTTGAAATCCAACCTCACCCCCCAGCCCCTCTCCGAAACGAGATGTCTCTGACTGGAAAGGCAACCTCACCCCCAGCCCCTCTCCGGAGCGGAGAGGGGTGCTAGCGATTGCGGGAAAAAGTCTTGTTTTACGGGGTTTTTGCTCCCCCTTCTCCACTTCGGAGAAGGGGGTTGGGGGGATGAGGTTGCTTTTGTTTGTGACCATACCAAAGCCCGCAAGGAGGGCATAGGCCTGGTTCAATTCCAGTGGTTTCCAGGTTTGAAGAGCCACGACCGCAAGGGAGTGTTTTGACAGGAACTGCCGAACGCTCCCTCGCGGTCGCGTCTCTTCTGATACCCGACTTTGAACTAGGCCGTAAAATAAGTCCTGCCGAACGCCTAAGTTCTATTCCTTGTCGCCCTGCGGAGATGAATGTTGCTGACCGCTCGTGGTTGGTGGGTGTTGGTGGTTGCGAGTGGCCTTGTGCTGGTCGGGCTTCTAGCCCTGCGCAGCATCACCCCTGTGCCAAGCTATCTAGGCCTCACCCTCTTAGCCGTGTTGGGGTGGGAAGGTTGGCAGTTCCAACGGCGCTTACGTGGAGCTGGTGAACGACTTCGCCTCGACCGTGAGCTTCTGCAAGATGGCCGCAGCGTGCCGAACCTGTGGGTCGGCACGCCGACGACGATGCGACTGAAAGTCTCGAACACCGGCCACCAGAGTTTACCGTTCGTGCGCATTGTCGATCGGCTCCCCTCTCGAACGACCAGCACAGAACCCTCCTCGTTGGATACTCGCTTGGCGGCACGAGGCACCGCGACGATCGAGTACTCGTATCAAGTCGATCAACCGGGTCGCGTCTGCTTTGAAGGCTGCACCGTCCACATCACGGATCTGGCAGGCCTCTTTTACTCCCGACAGTTTTTGCGGGTGCCAGTCGAGTATTCCGTCTTACCACCACTGGCTCGCCACAAGAGCCGCCAACGCCGGACCAAGCGATTCAATGCGTTGCCGCCGCCGGGCATCCATCGATTACGTCGGCCTGGGAGTGGCGATGAACTCCTGGACTTACGGGAATACCGCCCCGGTGATGCTCCCAAGATGATCGCATGGAAAGCCTCGGCACGGCGCGATCTGCTGATCACCAAAGAACTGGAGAGCGACGTCCCGACCCGAGTCACACTCCTCATCGACGCGACCCACTCGGCCCGCATCGGTCCACCAGGCCAAACGCCGATCATCCGTTTCACGGACTTAGCCGCGGCCATCGCCCAGGCGACGATCAGCAACCGAGACTTTGTCGGCATGACTTTGGTCGAAGAAGATGGCGTGGAAGTCATGGCCCCCGCTCGTACCAAGGTGCATGTGCTCCGGCTCTTGCATCGCCTCACGGCCGCAGCTTCCGAACTCCCGATCCCCGAAGCCCCAGACGCAGAGACCCTGGCCCGCTACGCCTACCCCCTCGCGCAAGAGCTTTACCCCGATCATCTCACACTCTCGGTGAACTCCAGACCGCTCGGCCTCTTTTGGAAACCGATCGCGGACTCCCGTTGGCGGTATTTGATGTTCGCGCTCTTCACGGTGCCGATGCTCTATTCGCAGTCTTGGGTGTTGGAGTCGTTGGCCAACATCTCGGCGATCTTTGCGCCGACGAACTCGACCTGGATGCTGTTTGCCGGTCTCACGCTGTTGCCCATCGTGTTGGCCGGGCTGCTGTGGCTCTTCCATGGGATGCGTGGGTTCTTGCCACCTCATGCGAAACGCAAAAACCGCCGGAAACAACTCGCTCTCTTGTACACAACGCTCGATCATGGTCAGCCGATCCAGATCGAACGCTACCTCCACGATGATGCCTGTTTCCAACGCCGCACGATGGAGTTCCTCACCACTCACCGCGTTGCCTTGCCGTTGACCATTTACGATCGCACGGGCCGCAACCAATATCGCCACCTGAAGAAAGCGGACTACTTCGCCGCCTCGCTGACCCGCAGCATGGCCCTGGCTCGCGACACGGAAACCTTCATTCTGTTTCTGGAGGTCCTGGACCATACCGAAACGCTCGCTCCGCTACTCACAGCCATTCGGGCCGCACGTGCTCGGCATCATGCTGTCTTCGTGTTGCTCGCCTGGCCTGTGGATGTGCCCCGAGATTGGCAACCGGAGACGCTGCCAGTCAAGTTGAGCCAGATGGTTCAAGAGGTTTTGATTCGCCGCGTTCATGCGGAGTTCGACGTCGCCCGCCAGGCCCTGACAAAAGCCGGGGCCGTTGTCATTGTCGCGGAGGCCAAGGATTCTGCTCGGCTGATCCTTGATCGCCTGGATCGCTTGCAGTTGCAAGGAGGCCGACGATGAACCCAGGTGCTCGCGATTACCTTCTCCTCACCGGCGGCAGCTTGGGCGTCTGCTTGTTTGTGCTCTTGGCGAAAGGCGGGGCACTGCCCACTTTCCTGGTCGCAGTCCCAGGCTTCTTGAGTCTCGCCGTGCGATGGCGTGTTTATCCGTTGGTGGTGTTGACTTTGATCGGCTACCTGAGTGTCTTTCCAGAACTCTTCCCGATGGGGTGGAGAACCATTCCCCAGGAGTATCTTCATTTCCGCATTCTGGATATCGCCATCACACTCGCGGCTTCGGCCTATATTTTTGGCTATTTCCGCATGTGGGGATTGCGAGACGCGATCCTTCCCAAACTCACCAGTGACGTCGTGGTGTCAGAGCCGCACGAAGGCCCACGCAGCGAGGCGTCGATCGAATCGACCGAGTATGCCAGTTTCTTTCTGACGATCCTCGTCGCTGCGGCGTTCGCCCTCGCTCTGTGGAAGACCGCCACGTACTTCGATATCCGTGGCGACGGCTTCCCACTTGTCACACGAGACTCTCGGGAAGAACCGCACATCTCGGATACCTCCCTGGTCATGGCCTTGTTCCTCGGGCCGATTTTCGGCAGCGTAGGTTTTGGGATTTGGTACGGTCGATGGTCCCAGTTGCGTCCGGATATTGCCCGGCAAATGCTCCTTGATATGGCATGGGCTGAGCAACGCCGAGAGTATTCGCAACGTGAACTCTGGCGAGCTTGGGGGCGCGGTCAACTCGCCAAACAAGAGCCGTTCTCCATTCGCATCCGCACCGTGTTTCGCATTCTGCTGTTCGGAGCCGGGGGCGGCTTAGCCATTACCTTGATGTACATTGTTCTGCGGTTGCTCATCTATATCGCTACGAAAATTTAAAGGTGCATTCATGGCTGTCTGGTTGCGAGAAATCATGGGATGGGTATTGCTCGGCACGGGGCTGGCGGCCTTTGCCGTCTGTTACTTTGTCTTCTTGCTCTCCCGGCGGATTGTCGAAGCGGTCGGATTGGGGATCATCGGCATCACCATCTTCCGTGGTGGTATGGGGATGCTCCGCGTCTCGATGGCGGCTCGTGCGGCCCGGGAACTCGACGCCCAGCCGAAGATGCCTGAGAAGCCGCTCGTCAAACCGACACAGTCCATCTCTATGCCAGGAAAGCGGCCATGAAAGCCGTCCTCTTTGATGCTGTTGGTACCGTGATCCACCCGACGAACGGTGCTCCCGGCATGTACGTAGCCGCTGCGAAGAAGTATGGCCTCGATCTCGATGAAACTGCAGTTCTGAAGGCCTTTCGTGAGTCTTACTTGGCAGAAGAAGCCATCGATCGGGCCAACGGCTGGCTCGTCAGTGAAGCTCGTGAAGTGGAACGTTGGCGGAACATTGTGTCCCACTCCCTACCTGGTACGCCACCGGAGTGTTTCGACGATCTCTACCATCACTTTGCCCAACCGCATGCCTGGTATTGCCCACCGGACCTGTCCACAACCTTGCAAACGCTCGCGGCCCGTGGCGTCGTTTTGGGCCTGGCCTCGAACTACGATTCCCGGCTCAAGACCGTCATCGCGGGGCATCCGGAGTTGCGGATGCTGCCTCATGTCTTTATCAGCTCCCAGGTCGGTCACCGTAAGCCAAGCCAGGCTTTCTTTCAACATGTCACACAGACAATCGAGATAGATCCCGCGGATATTCTCTTCGTCGGCGATGATCTCGAGAATGACTATCATGGAGCCAGTAAATTTGGTATGCAGGCTGTGCTCTACGATCCTGCAGGCAAAGGCCCGGCGGGTTTACGCCGCATCCGTGCCTTTGACGATCTCCTTCGGCCAGAGTAAGCCGACAAGGGCCGCGACCATCGGCACGAAACCGATGACCAAGAACAGAGTCGCATACTTACCTGGCTCCACATAGCCACCGACAAATCGCGTCAGTGCGGAGATCGAGAGCCAGGAGAGACACCCACAGATGCCAAGCACCTGGGCGGTGTGTTTGCCTGCAACGTCTTGGACGAGTGCGAAGGCGACGGAAAACCCACCCATGACACTCGCTGCGACCAAGAAGAAACTGACCCATTGAAGTTCGCCTGTGAGGATCCGCGAAGCGAGGAAGCTCCCCACAATCGCCCCCACAGAGAGCGTCAACATGACGACTTTTCTCGCCCCAGATACAGTCCAGCCCCATCGGCTCAACTCACGAGAAAGCCGACCAAAAAACAGGCTGCCCAGGTCTGCACAGATGTAGAACGCCGCGAGGATCCATTGCTCGGTGCTCCCAGAAACCTTCAGGTCTTCCGTGAGGAAACGTGGGAACCACTGGTTGTAAAAGTGCCAGGTGACGTTGACGCCAATCATCGTGGTCAGCGCGATGGCAAACGGTAGAGAGACGAGCACTTGCCAAAGGGTGAGGTTTTGAGTGGCGAAGCTTTCCTGGTCATCGACCATCGGCGGGCCATCAATGATCCGACCTCGTTCGCCGCGCGTGAACCAAACCCAAGCGATCATCCACAAGATCCCTGCCGCTCCCACGACGATAAACGTTTCACGCCAGCCTTGCCCGGTCGCTTTGTTGACGAACACCAGCACCACGAGTGGCATGGCAAAGGCCCCCAAGCTCGCTCCACTGTGGAAGATGCCGTTGGCCAAGCCACGAGACTCGCGCGGAATCGTTCGGCGAATACAGGCCACCGCACAAGGCCAGTTGAACGCCTCACCGACGCCCAACATCACTCGACAGGCCATCAGCGCCCACAGCATCGACCCTGGCACAAAGCCCGTCGCCACCCCGGCCATCGACCAAACGACGATGGCACCGAGGTAAAGCCAACGCAACGAGTAGCGATCGATCAAGAAGCCCGCGACGATCTGAAACACGGCAAACGTCACGCCAAACACCGTGTTGATTTGGCTGTAGACGATGTTCTGCTTCGCGGGGTCCGGCTCGAATTCGGGGAGCAAGTAGCGCTGGGTGTTGGCGAGTGCTTGCCGGTCCATGTAGTTGATGAGTGTTGCGAAAAAGAGCAACCAGACCACGCCCCACCGCCAACTTTCGACCTTCATATGTTGCCCCCACACGAATCTCTTCGTGGAAACATACGCAAAACAGCACCTTTACACACGAGAAAAGCCAATCCCACGCAGCGTCTCTGGAAACACCAGAATTCTGGCGACGATGTTTTGGTCCAATTTCTATGGCTTCGCCGGTTCGATTCGTTTTTGGGCAGGGTTTGCACTAAGATGGTCTGCTACGGAAGATACTGGTTGTTGTTACTCTTCGTAAAGACTCGGAGCTGAATAGTGCAAGGTCGCCTGAACCCGGTCATGTCTGCCGAACTCCCGTCGGTGGTCGTGGCTCCCCCTGCCGGAGTGGGCGAAAGGCCTCCTTTGCTTGTGCGGATCATCACCGTTTTCGTCATCATCCTGCCGCTGATGGCGGTCTTGGCGACGCCGTATTTTGTCTGGGGTTGGGGCTTCCACTGGGCTGATTTGGGAGTGCTGATCGGCTTGTACTTCATCACGATGCTCGGCATCACGGTTGGCTTCCATCGGCTGTTCGTCCACCGTTCCTTTGAAACCAACATCGTCGTCAAGTTCATCCTCGCTGTGTGTGGCTCGATGTCCTTACAAGGCTCCCTGATGGATTGGGTGGCCCAACATCGACGCCATCACCAATTCAGCGATAGCCCCGAAGACCCCCATTCGCCGCACCATCATGGCGAAGGAATCCGCGGGCTTCTCAAGGGACTTTGGCATTCCCACATCGGCTGGTTCTTCACGCCGAACGCCCCAAACATGGGCCACTACATCAAGGATTTGAAAAACAGCCCGACGTTGAAGCTCGCGAGTGCGCTCTTTCCACTCTGGGTGCTGTTAGGCTTCGTCATCCCCGCGGCAATTGTCGGCGTGATCACACAGTCATGGGCTGGGGCTTTGTCTGGCCTGCTGTGGGGCGGTTTGGTGCGAGTGTTCCTGGTCCATCATGTGACTTGGAGCGTCAACTCGGCCTGTCACCTCTGGGGTGGCCGACCCTTCCAGAGCCAAGATGAAAGCCGGAATAACTTCATCTTCGGTGTACTCGTGATGGGCGAAGGTTGGCACAACACCCATCACGCCTTCCCGACGTCTGCTCGGCATGGTCTTCGCTGGTGGGAAATCGATATCAGCTACTGGGTGATTCGCAGTCTTTACCACTGCGGCCTGGCCTGGAAGATCCATTTGCCATCGCTGGAATCCCAAGCCCAGAAGCGCCGACGTTAAGCGTTGAGCAGGATACCTTCTCCCGCAAGGGGAGAAGGGAACAAAAAGGTACTTCATTCAATAGCAAATGGCTAAACCAACTCCTGCGTGACGCCTTACGGCATCGAGACGTCGCGGAGTGAGAAGGGGATTTCCAGGCTCAGCATACGAGTGCCGTTCACTTCCATTTTCACTGGCTGGCTTTTGTTCTTGGCGAAGGTGATCGTGCTATCGCTCGTTTCCATGATGCTGAAACCCGTAGAGGAGGTCATGCTATTAGAACCCGTCATCTCACCAACGACAACTTTGCCATCAACATCGGTGAAGCGATAAGTTTTCAAACCCAGACCACCCTCCCTTTGCATGCGTGCCCGTTGTCCACGCATCTGTTGAAAGGTGTACTGGATCTCCGTGTGAAGCGATAGGGTCGCCGTCCCATCCGCTCGGGCTTCGTATTTCTTGACTT
The DNA here is from genome assembly GCA_051659845.1 of Fimbriiglobus sp. Classification (GTDB taxonomy): domain Bacteria; phylum Planctomycetota; class Planctomycetia; order Gemmatales; family Gemmataceae; genus Fimbriiglobus. Next base: position 20,388 of record JBOFPH010000012.1, read on the forward strand.
CCAACTTCGCGTCGTTGGGAAGTACAAAGCTCCGACCAGACGCTTGCTTCAGGTTGTCGATGGTCAGAATCGTCTGATTGGGCACGCCCACTTCGCCCACGATGCTCCCCTCTAACAACCGTAGTTTGCGGATTTGTCGGTCGTCGGTTCGCAGCGTGACGGGGACCAAACGTGGATTCCCTGCTGGCATCTGCTGGTTGTAGCCTCCGAAGCCACCAAAGAAGGGGTTTCCGTAAGGGGTTTCGTTGAGCGTTTGGTGGATGCGGTGAGCCGGAGAAACAGGGCGGCCAATATCATCTTCGGCGCGGTCGATTCGGACCTGGGTCGCGTCTTGCCAGTTGAGTGAAGAGGTCAAAGCCAGGTCGAGGTGAATGATGGCTTGGCCAGCGCCACGGATCAGGCGATTCGCAGGAAAGCGGCCTGGCATCGCGGTGACCCGGACAATCCCCCGACGATCCGCGCTCAGGGCCGAGGCTTCGCCATCGACCCAGACAATCGGCACTTGATTCGCCGTCTCGGGGGATTGATTCGAGCCATCATAGTAATAGCTCCGCCGCACGGAGGCGTAGGGTTCACCTTCGGGGACGCTCAGTGGGGCATCTTCGCGGAAGCGTTCCGTCAGTTTGGCCGCGACCCGGAAGGCTTCGATGGCCTCCCAGATCGGCAATTCGGCCGTCTCGACGGTCACCAGGCGAGTCCCGTCTTTGACCTCCAGTTTCATGTTCGTCCCGGTCTTCGTGGCTAAGTCCGTGACGGCCAGGTTGAGGGGCATGTTTCTGTAAATGAGCCGAACTTTCTTGATGGCTAGGTATTTGGAGCCTTCATCGAGCTTGCGTGCCTCCGCGGCGATGTGGGAACATCGCTCCCTGATCTCGGCACTTTCATGGGTTTTCGCGGCTAGTTCGAGTTCGGCGATGGCCGCCGAACCCATTTTGATGAGCTTGGCCTGAGCCGCATCGCGGTCGAGGTAATCTGAAGAGCCTAGCTGGTTGATGAGCGTGGGAATGCTGGGTTGTTCGCGAGCCGTCAGGGGCAAGGTGAGAACGAGGAACAACGCCGTCAAAGTTGCCCAGGATCGCCGCATCGTCTCATCCTCGTTGCTGTCTTCAAAATGCACCTCCTAGTTTACCCGCTCAAGTCTTTGAAAACAAAGACACAACCGGATTTCTCGTCAGATTCCTTGAGGAAACCACAGCCCCTATGGAGCGTAGCGGTTAATCAAGTCTCGATTATCCGAATGGGAATTCAGTACTCGTCGCCAACGATCGGGGGTTTGGGGCAAAGCGGAGATTCACCCGCATCGCGCATCCCGATTTCACGAAGTTTGTTCATCGGGGCGAGTTGCGAGTCGAAGCCTGTATCCTCATCAGCGATGCCAACGGACTCCAACGCATAGACGCGAATGGCTGATATCGGTCCGTTTGCCCCGACAAACAGCCGACTGCACTGCGGACAGAGCCAGCACTCGGTGCAACCGGTGGCATCCCACGGCTCTGGCCAATCGACATCGCCCGTGGCGCGGATCTCTTGGTTGACCGCATCTTGTAACGCTTCGATGCCATGCTCGGAGATCAATGTATGGACGATCCGCCCCGGCGTGGCGATACTCGTCATGACATAGCCGCAACGGCATCGCAAAAACATCGGCCTCTTCTCATTCGTGATCGATCGACGAACTCGGTTGGGTGGCCGAGTTCGAGAACAGTGAAGGCAACCTGATGGCTCTTCACTCTCGATAAGGTGTTCAATCCTACCTTCGGCGTCGCCGCGGTTCTTCGTCTTCTTCCACCTCTGGAGGTTCGATCGGGTCGCCACCTTCTTGCAGGTAGAGGCGGTAGAGTTGGAGTAAGAGGTGTTCTTGGGCTCCGAGTAGGATCACCATGGCCGGGTAGTAGCCGACACAGCAAAGCAACATCCCCAGGATGCTGATGACCACCGCAAAGATCATGTAGATGAAAAAGGTTGTCAGCATCTGGCCCCAGATCTTCGAGAACATGGAGCGAGCGAAGCGGAGTGCCTCCCAGAATTCCAATTGCTTGCGAATCTGGACATGCAACAAGATCGGCCAGGTGAGAAGGGTGAGCACAATCTGCATGGGAAAAGCGAGCAACAACACCACACCGATGCCAGCGAATGGCTCCTGCGTGAAGAACCAGACCAACCCTCCCAGAGCGTAAATGATCATCAAGAGCGGTATGGCAATGATCGCGATGAGCATGCCTGTCAGCACAGGCCAGACGCCGCTAGAGAGGTAATCGGAGAAGCGGTTGGGGTCAAAGTCCGGGTGATCGTTGAGTTCTGGGTCGCGTTCGAGGTCGCGGACCACTTCGGACATGTAGCCGATCCAGACGAAGTAACCCAAGAGCGGGACAAAGCTGTTCGAAAAGATGGCCAAGCTGCCCCAAAGGATATTGCTCGTTCCTCGGGGGCCGTTCCAGAGGAACGTGTAAGCCTTCATGTAATTCATGGCCAACCTCGCGCGGATTCGGTGCGAGGTTAGGCTATGAAGGCGTTATTCGATAATCGAGCCAACGGCTTTGATGAGTCCGCTTCCTTCCGGGCGGACGGTGTAACCGGCTTGCAGGACGGTTTGCCATTCGTCAGGATCAGCGGCGACGTTCTTGCCGGTCAGGTCTTTGAGACCCTCGTGAGCCAGGCTCATGAGAGCGAGGTCTTTGCCATTCTCGGCGGCAAAGATCTTCTGCAAGGCAACGACGCTTTCATTGTGTCGCAGCTTCGCCAGGCCATCGACGGCCCGTTGGCGGACGTAATCTCGGGCGGTCGGGTCTTCGTTCTTGCCGAACTCTTTGCCCTCAGCGATGCGAGCCAAGAACTCGACTGCCTCGACGCGGTTCGATCGTGCCAGCCCCTCGATCGCCCGGCTACGGATGTTCGAGACTTGGTCCGGGGTGAAGCCCTTCGTGCCATACATGGCCGCGAGTTCCGGGGAGAGTAGCCCGGAGGTCTGTTGAATCTCGGATTTTCCGGTCACGGGAGCGGGTTTGCCGTTGGCATAGTGGTAGGCGTTGGCCAGGATTTCGATGCGCCGTGGGTCTTCGAACTTAGTCAGTGTTTCGATGGCACAAATCCGCATCCACGGGCTTTGGCTTTGCGTCACTTCTTGGGAGAGCATGGACATCACTTCGTCTTGGTCGGCCTGGGTGCCGCCGCTCTTGATCGGCTCTTTCAAGTTCCGGACCGCTCGTGAGCGAGCATCGGTATCTTGCACGTCAGCGTTGCGTAGGGTCGCGAGTGGATCGCTGCCTTTGAACGTGACGCCGAAAGGATCCTCACGGAAACGTCGGCTGCTGATCGTATCCCAGGTCGAGGCGCAACCCGAACTCAGGATCACGGTCACCGCCATTAGGAGCATCACCAATCGTCTCACGGCCAACCCTCGCACACAATCCCGAGTCTTGGTCAGCCAATACCCCCAGCAAAAACCGCCGTCAAGAGGAACTGAAATCCGGTTTGCCGCGGTCGTTGTAGTTGAGTCGTGTAAAATTCCCTCGGCACAAATCGGTCTCTCCCGAGGAATGACAATGTCTCTCCCCACTCTGGGCCGCCGGGAATTCCTGGCCGCCTCCCTGGCCACGACCCTCGCCCCCACGCTCGCCTCGGCCACGACACGAGTGGAAGCAAAGCGAAAGTATCAGCTGGGCCTCGTGACGTACAACGTCGCCCAAAGTTGGGATCTTTCCACACTCTTGAAGAACGCCCAAGCCGCCGGGATCGCCGCGATCGAATGCCGCACGACGCACAAACATGGCGTCGAGCCGACCCTGAACGCCGAACAGCGGGCCACCGTCAAGAAGCAATTCGCGGATGCCGGAATCGTCTTCTGGGGCAGCGGCAGTGTCGCCGAGTTCCATTCCGAGAAGCCGGAAGTCGTGGAGAAGAACATCGAAGACTGCAAGAAGTTCCTGCAACTCGTCAAGGACCTCGGCGGGCGTGGGGTCAAGGTGCGACCGAATGGCGTCGTCAAAGGCAAGACGCTCGAAGCCAGTATCGAGCAGATTGGCAAAGCCCTCAAACCCTGCGGCGACGCGGCCAAGAACCTCGGCCTCGAAATCTGGGTCGAAGTGCATGGCCCCGTGACTGCGGCCCCCAAGAACATGAAGGCCATCCTCGAAGTCGCGGACCATCCTTCCGTCGGGGTGACCTGGAATTCCAATGCCACCGACCTCGTGGACAAATCGATTGCCTCCGGTTTCGAGATGCTTTCGAAGTCCATCAAATCCTGCCACATCAACGACCTGAACAACGACAAAAAGGGCACCTACCCGTACCGCGACCTCTTCCAACGGCTCAACACCCTCGGCTACGATCGCTACACGCTCATCGAAGTCGGCCAGTCGATCGAAGCTGACAAGGGAATCGAGTTCCTGAAAGCCTACAAAACCCAGTGGGAGAAACTCACCGCCGGCGAGATGGGATAACGCGACCATCACGGGCCATAGAGTTCTTCATTCAGCGGTGGAGGGTTTGAGAGATGGCGGAACAGGTGACGTTGACGCTTGCGAAGGCCCTGAAGCTCAAGAACCGGCTCGCCGGACGGCTCGCGAAGGTGGACGGTGATCTCGAAAAGTACAACAGTGTCCTAGCCGGAGCCGACCAGCCGGACATTCAGCGAATCTACGAAGGACGCAGTCTTTTGGTCGCGCAACTGGTCGAGTTGAAAGTTGCGATTAATGCTGCGAACCAACCCGCACAGCGGAGCATCTTCCGGCTCGGTGAGGTGAAGTCGCATATCGCCTTGCTTGCCAAAATGAGCACAAAACATGGGACCACGGTGGAAGGATACGCTGGCACCCAGTCACAATACGTGGCTCACTTTCGCAAGGCCGATGTCGATCGCATAGTGCGGGAACTTGAGGTTGACGTAGACCGCCTCCAGGAGGAACTGGATGCCTTCAACTACCGAACAATGATCAGTCTCGACATGGAATTACTCCGTTCAATCGAGGCCGTTCCGCCCGTGGCAGGCGGATAAGAGAACTGACACGGTACCAGGGTGGGGACGATTCTGGTTCCGACGGATCGGGCGGCTCGGTGGGCCGCCAGTGGCTGTCAAGCTACTATGTGTCCGACCGTCGGTAACACCCTAAAATCGGACGCTTCTGAGCGCGATGCCGCTTCATGATGCAATGTGTAAGAGTTCAGAACGTAACCCGTATCCCGCAAGCCTCAATCTAATCGGGTCGTTCATTCTCCTGGTACCGTGTCTACTTTTTTCGATGGAAATGTAGGAAGGCTGATGGGCGATCCACTCCCTAACGACGACCAGCGGCGACAACTCTGCGAGTTGTTACATGCCGCGTTTGTTGAGTTGAGGACGGTGAGCAACGACTCGGAGCAAGTTCACGAACTGTCCTATGCCTTCCACAACTTGCCACTGACCATGTATGGCTGGGGCACCTGGAGTTGGGGCGGTCTGCGGGCGGTGCTCGTCCGCTATCGGGAACGGTTCCCACGCGGTGGTCCAGACTACGCCGCCATGCTTGATGCGATTCACTCGATTGATCAAACCAAGCCTTGCAACGGATCGTAACAAGGTTGACTTGGTGCCTTGTGAATCAGCAGAGGTGCGATATGCCGACGCAACCCTGGGCGATCCGTGTTCTCCTCCTTAGTTGTGGTTGCCGCGCCACTTGGTCTGCTCGCGCTAGGGCCACCGTCCTACACTCCCCCGCCACCCAAGGAAACAGACCTCCAGTGCGTGTATGCCAAGCTATCGCAGCAGTACGACTACGGAGACCTCAAAGAGTGGTGTGGGTTGCGTGTTTCCAAGGTCAGTGCCAAGCAGGCCGCTCAACTCCAGGCTACGACCGAGGCAGGCCTGAAGGATGTGTGGTGTTCCCCCATCGACGCGAGTCGTCGCAGGGAGCCAGGGAAAAGGTATCGATGCCCAGAGGGCATCCAGTGGTACCGTCTCAGTCTTCCTGCCGACTCGGAGCAGTGGATCGGTATTGGAGTCGATAAGCAAATACACAGAGACTGGACAGCCGATTGGATTCGATGCCGAGTGGCGATCGGGTTCACTCCAAACCCCGAATCACCCTCTGTGACCACTTTCAACCACAACTGAGGGGTTCCAATCCTTTTCATTCCGAGAACTGGAACTTCGGGACGATCCACTCGGAAAACGCTTCATAGCGTCGTCAATCGAGCGATGCTGCACTGATCACCGCCATTTCCTACACGTAGAACTGGGTTGTCGCTGAAACCCACCCATGCGGGAGTCCAACGTTGAAGTTCGAACACACAGTCGAGATCGCTGCCCAAGCGGATGTCATTTACAACCTGTACGCCGACGTGGCGGGTTGGTCCAAATGGGATCCTGAAGTGGTGGAGTCTAGTATCCAGGGTGCGTTTGTGTCCGGAGCCATCGGATCGATCAAGCCGAAAGGCGGGCCAAAATCGGAGTTGAAGTTCATCCAGGTCCAGCCGAACCAATCCTTCACGGTGCAATGCAAACTCCCCCTTTGCCTGATGACTTTCGAGCACGAACTGACCGCCAGTGGCTCCAGTACCAAGACCACGCATCGAGTCCGTTTCACGGGATTCTTATCGCCTCTCTTTGGCCTACTCATTGGCAAACAAATCAAGCGGACCCTCCCCGAAACCATGGAAGGTCTCAAGCGTGCCGCGGAAGCGGCCCGTTAAGGCGTTCGGCAGGAGTTGGTTGACCCATTCGCGAATCCTTTAGGTGCCTTTTTGTCCCCTTCTCCCCTTGCGGGAGAAGGTGGCCGATCCAGGCTCGAAAGAGCCGGATCGGACGGATGAGGGGTCAGCGCTTGACTCATGAAAAGTGCCTTTTCTGGATTCGGCGTGTCACCCCTCATCCGTCTTTGTAAACCCCGAAACGGGGTTTACAAATCCACCTTCTCCCGCAAGGGGAGAAGGGATCAAAAGGTACCGAGTCGTGGAAGGTTGAGGAGTTAAGCCTTCGCCTGCTTTGTGGTCACTTTCATGGCCGCTTGCAGGAGTTTCTTGAGGATCTTGCGGTCGATGTCGTCGAGCTTTTTGATGTACAGACAAGACTTGCCCGTTTTGTGCTTCCCGAGTTGGGCCATCAGCTCGGCGTGGTCTTCGAAGCCGGGGAGGATGTAGAGTGTGAGGTCGGTTTTGCGAGGCGAGAAGCCGATGCAGAACCAGTCCCCTTCCCGGCCAGACTCGTACTTGTAGTGGTAGTCGCCGAAGCCAATGATCGCCTTGCCCCACATCTTGCCGGGGGCTTTCGCAGCGGCTTGCATCATGGTGACGAGTTCGGTGCAATCCGCTTGGCGAGCTTCGTCGAGGGTGGCGATGAACTCCTCGACGCTCGCGTCCGTCTCTTGGGTTTTGTTGGCTTTGGCCATGATCATGCCTTCGCGGTGCGGTAGCCTTGTGGGTGGGTTTTGTGCCAGTTCCAGGCGGTTTCGATGATCGCTTTGAGGCTCGTGTACTGGGGATGCCAGCCAAGTTCACGGCGGATTTTGTCGCTCGACGCCACGAGGGCTGGCGGGTCACCGGGGCGGCGCGGCGAGACTTGAGCTGCGATGCTTTTCCCGGTCACTTCCTCGGCCGTGCGGATCACTTCTTTGACACTGTAACCCGTGCCGATGCCGACGTTGTAGAACCGCGCTTCGTGCGGCTTCACCTGCTCGATGGCGAGCCGGTGAGCGCTGGCGAGATCATCGACGTGGATGTAATCCCGGATGCAGGTGCCGTCCGGTGTGGGGTAATCGGTGCCATAGATTTGTAAGCTCTTCCGTTGGCCGAGAGCCACTTGCAACACGAGCGGGATCAGGTGGGTTTCTGGGGTGTGGTCTTCACCAATGCTGGCATCGGGGCTGGCTCCCGAGGCGTTGAAGTATCGCAATGCCACGAAGCCCAAGGGATACGCCGCGGCGTAGTCCGAAAGCATCTTTTCGAAGGCGAGCTTCGTATGGCCGTAGGGGTTGATCGGGGCTTGCGGCGTCTCTTCCGTGATCGGCACAACACTCGGCACACCATACGTGGCACAGGTGCTCGAGAAGACGAATTTCGGGATGCCGTTTCGCCGGACTCGTTCCAGGAGTTGCAGGCTGTTGAGCAGGTTGTTGTGGTAATACTTCGACGGGTTGGTAACCGATTCGCCAACGGCGGCATCGGCAGCAAAGTGGATCACCGCTTCGATACGTTCGAGGATCATGAGCTGATCGAGGCGGTCAATGTCTTTCAAATCCGCGACGACTAGCCGCGCCGCAGGGACGGACTCTCGATGGCCAAGCGAGAGATTATCGACGACAATGACATCATGCCCATGAGCCAGGAGATGTCGCACTGTGTGGGAGCCGATGAAACCCGCTCCGCCGGTCACCAAGATTCGCATAAGCTGATCACATCACTTTCTTGTCATGAAGCCCCGTCGCATCACGGACAAAGTCCGCCGTGACTTCCAGAGCTTCGCGGTCCGTCGTTCGGAATAGGGTTTCTTCGGTGACGCCATAGACATCGCAGGTCACGAGTTCGAAACGTGCGGGTCGAATCACGAACCAATAGAACAAAGCCCCTGGCAACAGGCAGAAGAGGCACAGATAACCACACAAGAACCAAGCCGCATAGCCAGGGTTGTGCGAGCCGATGATGCCGACGTTGGTGGCGCCCTTCCAGGAGATCTTCGTCGGCGTCAGCGGGTAAAAGGCAATCCGGCGATGACGCATCATCGTCGCTTGGCCTTTGCTATTTCGCTTCACGGAGAAGGCTTCATACGTCCCCACGATGAAGGCTTGTAAGCCGATGTGGAAGAACTGAAAGAACAAGAGGCTCGCCCACGTGCCGATCGATGTCAGGGAGCCGCGTTGTTCGAGGAGCATCAGGATCGAGCCGATGAAGTTCAAGACCTGCATCCCAGCGAAGATGTAGTACCGAGTTTGCAGGGGGAAGCCTTCTTCCCAGAAGCCTTGCATCGGCTGATGGACGCGATCGACTTTGGCCTTCGAAACGAGGCTCTTGCCACAGTGAACACAGAACTCGGCATTCAATGGCAGGTCTTCGCCGCAATGCTTACAGGGCTTCAGCCCGGTGCCAGGCACGGCGTAAGGCTTGTCGTCGTCCTCGTCCTGAGTGCCTTCCAAAAGGGGCACGCCACTCGGCTCATCAGGTTCGAAGTTGGGCCGCGTGTCTCGCGGGTCAAGGCGGGGGAGCAGCGTTTTGCGGGGGGCAGTCTTGGCCGCACGAGCCGCGGCCTCCGTGGGGGTGAGGTCTTCGATCTCTTCGAGGATCACTTCTTCTGGCTCAGCACTCTTTCGCTTGGGACCATCCTTGGATTGCGGGCGTGGGTCGATCTTCTTGGGCGGCGGCTCGTTCTTCGGGGTGGATGAGTAATGCCCACAACCACTGCAACGGATCTTGGGCCGTGAGAACCCCTCGGGCAAAACGATCTCGCTGCCACAGTTCTGACAATTCCACGCCTCAGACATGACACCACCCACTCGCTGCGAGCCAGCCTGATGATGACACTCAACCCACACCAAAGCACTGTCTTAGTGCCATTTTCGCCGAAGAGTAGCTCTGGCTCGGATCTGAAGTCAGCCGAGTCACACGATTTCCCATCGACCACGGTCGTCAGGCATCACCAAATGGAAAGAGGAGTAAACTTTGCTTCGCAAAGCGATTTCGCTTGACAGGGTCTCTCTTTGCGTTACAAAGTTGATCGACGGCTTATCACTTTGTAACGCAAACCAGGACCGACATGCCAACTTTCATCAAGCGGAATCCCAAACACTGGCAGCCAAGCGACTTTGAACTCGCGGAGGCTGACCTTGCTGAACCCCTGCGGCACATCGCCAAGACGGTCTGCCTGCTTGAATCACGCTGTGACGACTACGCGGAATACCTCCGGGCCATGTTGCTCGACCGCTCGCCGGAGTGGGTGGCCGCGATCGACCGTTGGAACTTCGAGGAGTGCCAGCATGGCGAGATGCTGTGTCTCTTGAGCGAAGCGGTGGATAGTGAGTTTACATTCTCAGCGTTCATGGCTCGCTACACGGACTTGGTGAAGTATCACGAGCCGACGGGTGTCTCGGTGCGTGGCTCGGTCGGTGCGGAGTTTGTGGCCCGTTGTGTCGTCGAGGCCCTGGCGAGCACGCTTTATCAGGTACTCGCTGATACGGCTGCCCACCCCACGGCCTCGCGCGTGTTTCGCATCCTGGCCCAAGACGAGGCCCGACACTTCGCCATGTTCCTGAAGATGCTCAACGAGGAGGCGATCCGCACCGGCGGCTTTCGTTTCTTCACCCGGTGCCGAAAAGCCGTGATGCGGATGCTGGAGCTAGGGGACGAGCAAATCATCGTAGCCTCAGCTGTCGTGGCTGGGCGGGATCAAGCGCCAATCGACCTCCGAATGGAAGGGGATTTGTACCTTGGCCCACTGTACGGGCTGTATCGTTGGCGCCATTTGCGTTACGCAGCCCGCATGCTGTTGCTCACCGTCGGGCTGCGGCCACGGCGGTCGTTGATCGAGGCATGTACGCTCGGTCTGTGGCTCGGCATCCAAGTCCGCCGCACCGGGGCTACGCTACGAACCCGTCTGCGCACATGGTGGCCTGGACGGAAGGCAGTTCTGGGGCTGGGGCGATGACCGTTGAAGCTTCGAGGGGAGCCAGCACGGCGAAATACAGAGACTTTTGGGTGAAGCCGTGGACCATACGATTTCACATTCGCGACAAATGCAAGGATGCGAGTCGAAATTCTAACATTATAAAACGTCTGTGATCGGCTTGTGGATTTTAAAGAGCCACCTAACCAAATTTATCTTCTGAACCGGATGCAGGTTTCTATAGTCCAAAGTAAGATCGGGTTTAATTTCAATCAACGAGGCCAGATCAGGATACGCTTCTAGAATTCTTGGTAGTTGCTTGCACCAGGTGAATTCAGGATCAAGAAGATAGGGGATCTCCTGATCACGTATGATTCGAAGAAGCTTCACAGAAACGATAAACAGTAGATCTTTCCCAACGTCTGCTTCAGCTAAACTTAACTCTGGTGGCACTTTTCCAGTGTGAACAAATTCAACAACTGGACGAAGTGGTCTCAATGTATCGATCATGGAAGTATCGCCAAAACAACGTTCAGATGAAGTATTTCATGAATTACCGTCCCGTGAAGATGACGCAGCCTTGGCCGAGGAGCATTTCGAGTTCGTCGGGTTGGAACTTGGCGACGTTGACCCAGAAGTCTTGGCCGAGTTTGAACTGGACGCTCTTGTTGGTGTGGTCGCGGATGCTCAAGTACACGGGGCACTTGCCACGGTTTCGCCGCAGGATCGAGGCAACACCGTCGAGTTTGCGGAGCATCTCCTCTTCGGCGGAATAGGGCACGCGGATGACCATTCCCTTGGTGAGCTGTTGGCGAGCTTCGTCGATGGTCATCACCTTGTTGACGATCACGTCTGGCTCGGTGGCCCCTTCGCGCATCTCGGAATGGCCTTCGAAGATGAGGATTTTGTCGTTCTCGACCAGGTCTTTGTAGAGGTTGTAAGTCTCGGACCACATCACCAGTTTGGCTTGGCCTTCAAAGTCTTCGAGGCGGAAGATGGCGAAGCGTGAACCCGCGCGTTTGCCGGCCTTGGTGACGCGGGTATCGAAGTTAGTGACCATCCCCGCGATGCGCACATCGGTCTTCTGGGTCAGCTTCAAGATTTCGCTCGTCGTGTGGGTCCGGAGGACACGAAGCTGGTCGTCGTATTGCACGAGCGGATGGCTCGAAATGAAGAAGTCGAGGGCCTCTTTCTCGTACTTCAACTTCTCAATCTCCGGCCATTCCGGGGCATCAGGCACGGACTCACCGAAGCCACGTGGCAGGCTTGAAGGATGCTCGGGGTCGTCCTCACTGACCAAGTCAAACATGTTCGTCTGGCCGCGTTTGCGGTCGTCGGCTTTGGTCTCGGCGGCTTGCAATGCACGCGGCAAGACCATGAAGCAGGCCGCCCGTTTGTTGGCCCCGAAGCAGTCCATCGCCCCGGCTTTGATGAGCTTCTCCATCGCCGCTTTCGTGACGACGCGGTTATCGACCTTCTCGCAGAAATCAAAGAGATCGCGGAACTTGCCATGCTTCTCGCGAGCATGGACGATCTCCTCCGCTGCCCCACGCCCCAGGCCCTTGATGGCTGTGAGACCGAAGACAATCCGCTGATTGACGACCGTAAAATCCGGCTGGCCTTTATTCACATCCGGTGGCAACACAGGCACATTCATCTTGCGAGCATCCGCGATGTGATCGACGAGCATATCACGCTTGCCACCATCATCGATTTCACTCGATAACAACGCTGCCATGAACTCGGCAGGATAATAGTGCTTCAAATACGCCGTCTGATACGTAACGTAGGCATACGCAGCACTGTGAGATTTATTGAAGCCGTAGCCGCCGAATTTGACGATCTGCTCGAAAATCTCAGCGGCTTTCTCCGCCGCCATGCCGCGAGAGGTGGAGCCATTGATGAAGTCCGCTTTGCGGGCATCGATCGTGGCCTGGATCTTTTTGCTGATGGCCTTGATGCAGGCGTAAGCACTCGAAAGCTCGATGCCGCCCATTTTATTGAGCATCCGCATGACCTGCTCTTGGTAGACCATCACACCGTAAGTCTCGTTCAACACCTCTTCCATGATCGGGTGCGGGTAGTACGGCTTCTTACGGCCATGCTTGCACTCGATGTACTCATCCACCATGCCGCCTTCGAGCGGGCCGGGCCGGTAGAGAGCCGTGCAGGCGATGATATCGCGGATATTATCAGGCTTCATCCGTTTCAACAAATCGCGGATGCCCTGCGATTCAAATTGAAACACCCCCTTGGCATCACCACGTTGCAAGAGTTCATACGTGGGTTTGTCGTCGATAGGAATTTTGAAAATATCGATATCGATGCCGCGAGTCTCTTTGATGATCTTCAAGGCATTATCGACGAGTGTGAGCGTCCGCAGACCGAGGAAGTCCATCTTCAACAGGCCGACTTTTTCGATGTCGCCCATTTCCCACTGGGTGGTGACGACGACATCACCAGGGGCCTTCTCGCCGTCGTCGCCTTTGCGTGTGGCGCGTTGCACCGGGACGTAATCGGTGATCGGCCCGTTGGCAATGACCACCCCCGCGGCGTGGGTGCCGACGCCGCGATTCATCCCTTCGAGCTTGCGGGCGATATCGACCCACTCTTTGACAGCAGGGTCGCGGTCGTACTCCTGGCGGAAATCCGGGGATTTGTCGAGAGCGTCCTGCAAGCTGAGCGTGATGGCCCCTTTCATCGGCACGAACTTGCACATCATGTTGACGCGATCGAGCGGGATATCGAGCACCCGGCCCACATCTTTCAAAGCCGCTTTCGCAGCCAGTGTGCCGAACGTGCCGATCTGGGCAACGGAGTCCGTGCCGTACTTTTGCTTGACGTAATGAATGACTTTTTCGCGCCGATCCTGGCAGAAGTCGATGTCGATATCGGGCGCCTCGGAGCGGTTCGGGTCGAGGAATCGCTCGAAGAGCAAGTCGTATTCGATCGGGTCCACGTGGCTCAAATACAAGACAAAGCAGACGACCGCGCCGCACCCCGACCCCCGCGCTGAGCAGGGAATTCCTTGTTCCCGAGCGAAGCGAACAAAGTCCCAGACGATCAAAAAGTATCCCGCAAAGCCCATGCGGTTGATGATGCTCAACTCGTGCGTCAGCCGGTCCCACACGATTTGCGGCGGGTTGTCGCCGTAGCGTTCCTTGACCCCCTGTTCGCAGAGCAAGCGCAGGTAACCTTCTTGGGTGTGAGGCTCGGGTTGCTTAAAGATCGGGAAATATCGCTTCTTGAAATCTAGGCTAATATCGACGTTCTTGGCAATCTCGTGGCTTCTCGCCACGGCATCTTCGAAGCCGGGGAAGAGATCGTACATGTCGTCGGGTGAGCGGACGTAGTACGGGTTCGGCAGTCGGCCTTCGGGGTACTGCTTCTTGCGCGGATCGCGCTTCCGGCCGGTGTTGATGCAGAAGAGCACATCATGCGCCTCGGCGTCGTCGGAGCAGAGGTAGTGAGCATCCGCGGTGGCGACCAGCGGGATGCCGAGCTTCTCGGAAATCTCCACGGCCACCGGCGTGCACAGGTCTTGTAGGTCGATGCCGTTGTTTTGGATCTCGATGTAGAAGTCGTCCTTGAACAGCTTGTGAAAATACTTGGCGAGCTTCGTCGCCTCGGCCGGCCGCTGGTTGACGATGTGCTGATTAAACTCCCCGGCCAGGCAACCACTGAGGCAGATCAAACCTTCGCTGTGGGCTTCGAGAATCTCTTTGTCGATGCGGGGGTTGTAGTAGAACCCTTCCAGAAACGCGATCGACGAGAGCTTGATGAGGTTCTTGAAGCCGATATTGTTCTTGGCCAACAAAGTCAGGTGGCTGTACGCTTCGCCTTGCCGGGTGGCCTTCTTCTCCCGGCGATCACCGGGGGCGAGGTAGGCTTCGTAGCCGATGACGGGGTTGATCTGATGGTCTTTGCAGGTCCGGTAGAACTCGATCGCGCCGTACAAGTTGCCGTGGTCGGTGATCGCGACACAATCCATGCCGAGCTTCTTCGTCTGCTTGACGAGATCGGGGATTTTATTCGCGCCGTCCAAGAGCGAATAATGCGTGTGCAAATGAAGGTGGGCAAACTTACGCTCAGCCATGCGATCTGTGTCCTTAGCCGTTGAGTCAATCGTTCCCGGCGTATCATCGGTTGGATTTGGAGGTAGTATCCACCTTCCCTAGCAGGCTACCAGGGATCGGTTGGGTAGTCTGGATGCACTCACTTGAGTCGGTAGGGCACGGAGTTCGGTGTCTCGGTGGCAGGGAGTTCGTACGGCAAGGATTTCAGGAACTCGACGAGGTCGTCGAGTTCCTCTTTTTTCAAATGGCTCGTCTTGCCGTGGCGATCGGCTTTGTTGTGGGTCGTTAGCACTTCGTGCAGCGTCTTCGCCCGGCCATCGTGAAGGTAGCTGTTGATACGGTAGACGCCGAGCAGTGTTGGCGTGTCGAACTTCGGGCCCACTTTCTCGGTGGGGGCATCACCCGTGCCGACGTCGTGGAGCAGTTGTGGTTTCTGCAATCGGCTATCGCTGTAGTAACTCCCGGTGTGGCAACTGGCGCAGTTCGTGGTCTTGTTCTCGAAGAGAGCTTTGCCACGCTTCCCGGCTTCGGAGAGTTGACCTGGTGCGGGGATGTGCGGCGACAGACGGAATCCGAATGAGTTCGTGTAAATGGCCATCGCATCGAGATCTTTGGAAAGGTTGGAGGTCTTCTGTTCGGACTCAGCAAACTCCGTGAAACTCGTGCGTGGCTTCAGCGAACCACGAGCCAGGCCGCGGCCTTGCATCAACTTGCCGCGGATCGTGTATTCAAAATCTTGGCTTTCGTCGCGGTCACCGGACCAGTGCAGCGGGTGCGTGTGAGCGAGGCCAAAGAGGTTCGGCGTCTTGCGATGGCCTTCGGGGTTCTGCCAGACGCGGCCATCGGAGAGGCCATCCGGGTGACACGAGCTACAGGCAATCCAGCGGGCCGAGCCCATCGGTTGCAACGCGGATTGGAACAGCTCTTTACCACGCCGCCATTCGGGCGTGTGAGCGGGGGTGGCCACGGCGATGTTGCCCAGGCGCTTTTGCAGGAGGGCATCCAGGATCATGACCGAATGATCGAGGGTGTTGTAAACGTAGACTTCCTTGCCATCCCGCGACACCGTCACGGCTCGCGGATGCTTGCCCACCGGCACGGCACGGCCAATGCGCTCGATCTCGACATAGTCGTCGTCCAGCACCTCGGAGACGTACATATCATCGGTGCCTGAAAAGATCTTGTAGATGCGTTTGCCGTCCGGCGAGAGCGCCGCTTCCCACGGGTTCGTGACGACGAAGTTGCCGTTGAAGGTATCGAGGGCTTTCGAACGCCGTCGGCTTTCGCCTTCTTTGGCTGGCTTAAGGTCGCAGAAGCTGATGTGCGGAAAGATCGAGCCACGAGCATCAAAGTCCGTGATGCGGCTGCGAATGTGGCTGATGTAGGCTTTAGGCCGCGTTGGGTGCAGCACGACATGTCGAGCGAGATTGTCTTGGTCTGATCCCTTCCAGGTGTCGGTCACTTGGCCGGAACTGCGGTCGATGGCGAGCAGTTTGGCCGAGTAGAACTCCGTGGCGTACAGCGTCATTTCGTCTTTGGCGATGGCCAGCCCGCGGCAGTCTTTGCCAACCTTGACGGTCCGCAACACCTTGCGACCGAGCACATCGATTTCCGAGAAACTGCCAAGGTAATCATGGGTGATGTAGGCCCGCTTGCCATCGGACGTGGTGACGATGCCATACGGCTCATCGGGGACTTTTAAGGTGAAGATCGCTTTGTGGGCACTCATGTCGATGTAGACGACCGTGTCGTCGCCGTAAACCGTCACGAGAGCCAAATTCGGCCCAGCCCACGAGACCCCTTCGGGGTGGTCGCCCACGGGGATTTCCACGATCTTCTTGCGTTCCGTGAGATCGACGATGCTCACGGTACCAGAGTCCGTATTGACCACGAGGAGCGTCTTGCCGTCTGGAGAAAGGTCCATCAAACTGCTGGCGGAGCCAGCCTGGGCGACATTCACACTCATCGTCAACGCCACCAGCCACGACGCGATTCGCAACATCGGCACCCCTCAACGAAACCAGTCCGAAAGATGGGCACATTATACACTGACGGACGGGCATACTCCGCAAAACCTCTTCAGGCTGGCAGACAATGCGCTTTCTTATCACGGGCGGTTATGGCTTCATCGGGGCGTGGATCGCCAAGAACCTCCTCGCCGAGGGAGCCGAGGTCTTCGCATACGATCTCCGCGAAGACCCTCGCCGATTGCGACTGATCCTCACCGAAGCCGAGACCGCCAAAGTCCGGTTTGTCCCCGGTGACGTCACGGACTTAGCCACGCTCACCGCCGCCTTGAAGAACCACGGCATCACGCACATCATCCACCTCGCTGGCTTGCAAGTGCCGACCTGCCGGGTGGACCCGATTCTCGGGGCCAAGGTGAATGTGCTCGGCACTCTCGCCGTCTTCGAGGCCGCGAAAGCCGTGGGCACGCAAGTGCAACGCATCGTCTACGCGAGTTCGGCAGCGGTGTTTGGCTCGCCGGATAAGTATGCAAGCGGTTCACTATCCGACGATGCCAATCTGATTCCCAGCACCCAGTATGGCATATTCAAAATATGCAATGAAGGCAACGCACGCATCTATTACCAAGATCACGGCATCTCGTCCGTTGGGTTACGCCCCTGGACGGTCTATGGCCCCGGCCGCGACCTCGGCATGACGAGCGAACCCACGAAGGCGATCAAAGCCTGTTTGCTGGGCCGAAAGTACGACATCAGCTTCGGCGGCCACACCGACTTCCAATACGTCAACGACACCGCACGAGCTTTCATCCTCAGTGCCACCCGGCCTTACAGTGGATCGAAGAGTTATAACCTGCGTGGTGAAGTCGTCACCTTAAAACAGTTCCATGCTGCACTGTGCGAAGTGTTACCCGAAGCGAAACATCTCGTCACCACCGGGCAGACACAAATCGCCATCGCCTACGACCTCTCGGACGACGGCATCACCCGTGATCTCGGTGCCATGCCCAAGACATCGCTCGTCGACGGCATCCGCGACACAGTCGCCATCTTCCGCCAACTCCAAGCCGAAGGCCGCCTGGACACCAGCGAACTCGACGCCCCCAAGCCACCCCCGGTGATCACCGCTGACGAACCGTAAGCCCCTCCCCAGGGTTGCGCTTCGCTTCACTCGGGCATGCCTGACCATCGGGCGACTTCGACATAGATGTAGATTGGCCCCTTCTCTTCCGAGGTGAGACGATCATGAACTCTTCCTTTCGACTCGTGTTCCGAGCGGCTCTGTGGCTTGTGGTCACTTCTGTCCTTGCGACACCAGCCTTGGCCGCTGAATTGGAGGTCATCCTTCACGAAGAAGCTGGTGGTCCGGTCAAGTTTGCGGCTGAGGAGATCGGGCGGGCGGCGAAGAATCGCGGCCTATCGGGCGAAGTACACCTGAGAGTCAAGGAAGATCCCAAAGCTCCTCCGCAGAGTTACACGATTCGCGTGAAGCGAGAGAACGGCAAATCGATCGTCACCGTCCTGGGGGTGGATGCCAGTGGGGCAATGTACGGCGGGCTAGACGTCGCTGAGGCGATCCGCACGAACAGCTTCGAGACACTTCAAGACTCGATCAAGACTCCGCACATCGCTCAACGCGGTATCAAGTTCAACATCCCACTCGATCTGCGAACACCCAGTTACACCGACCCCTGCGATGCCGCCCAAGCCAACATCCCCGAGATGTGGAGCATGGACTTCTGGCGCTCGACCTTCGATGACATGGCCCGGAACCGGTACAACGTGATCTCGCTTTGGTCGCTCAACCCGTTTCCGAGCATCGTCAAAGTGCCTGAGTTCCCGAATGTGGCCTTGGACGATGTCTGGCGAACCAAGGAGAAACTGGATGCCAACTTCAGCCACGGTGGGGATGACTTTGTCCGCCCGAACATGCTCGCCAATCACGAAGTCGTCAAGAAGATCACCATCGACCAGAAAATCCAGTTCTGGAAAGACGTCATGCAACTCGCCAAGGACCGTGGCATCGACGTGTATTGGTTCACGTGGAACACGTTCTTGTTCGGCATGGAAGGCAAAGACGGCCTGACCAAAGACAAGATCGCCCCGAAGACCATCGAGTATTTCCGCGCTGCCGTGCGCGAGACGATCAAGACCTATCCCCTCTTGGCGGGTTTCGGGATCACCGCTGGCGAGAGTATGTACGTCAAAGACTTCAAAGACATGAACAAGGAGAAGTGGCTCTGGATGACCTACGGCGAAGGCATCCGCGATGGCTTAAAGGACACGCCGAACCGCAAGTTCCGCTTGATCCACCGCTTCCACATGACAGGGTTGGACGAGATCAAGAGGGAGTTCGCCGAGTTGCCTTGCACGCTGGACTTGAGCTTCAAGTATGCCATCGCCCACATGTATTCGGTGCCCGAGCCGACCATGATTAAGCCGCTCTTGCCACTGTTGAACCCGAAGCTGCGATCCTGGCTCACAGTCCGCAACGACGACATCTACAGCTTCCGCTGGGCTGACGCGGACTATGCCCGAGCTTTCATCAAAGCCATCCCCAGCCAAGACAAGATCGCGGGCTTTTACATGGGGCCAGACGGCTACACCTGGGGCCGCGAGTTTCTAACCAAGGACGCGAGCAGCCCACGTCAGACGGTGATGCAGAAGCAATGGCTCTCCTTCGCCCTCTGGGGCCGACTCGCCTACGATCCAGACCTGCCCGCAAGCACGTTCGAGAAACTCATAGCCGCGAGATTTGTCGGTGCTGATGTTCCGAAACTGACTGCCGCCTGGGCTGATGCCTCGAAGACCTTCCCGTACATCACACGCTTCTTCTGGGGCGACATTGACTTGAAGTGGTTCCCCGAAGCCTGCCGCCGGAAGCAAGGTTTCTACACCGTCCGGGACTTTATCGAAGGCGGCACGATGCCTGGTGCCGGGGTGAACAACATCATCGAATGGCGAACCAGCATCTTGATGAAGAAGAAACTTGCTGGTGTCTCGCCGTTAGAGATCGCCGAGATTTTGCACACGAACTCCACCAAAGCGCTGAAGGCTCTGCCCGAACTGCGCCAAGCCAAAGTGCAAGACAAAGAGCATGCCGCAACACTCACGGACATCGAAACGATGTCCCACCTCGGCCTCTATTACGCCGCGAAGATTCGTGGCGCCTGCGACTTGGCCCTCTTTGACAAAACCGGCGACGAGACACAGAAAGCTTCCGCAGTCAAACACCTCGAAGACGCCCTGACACACTGGAAGAACTACTCCACAGCCTACACCAGCCAGTACACGCAACCCGTGCTTTACAACCGGGCGGGTCTCGTGGATATCCCCAAACAAACTGATGACGTCGCGGCCGATCTGAAGATGGCCCGCGCTTGGAAGAAGGACACCATCAACGAAGCTGCAATCAAACGCTCCGGAACCGAAAAAGGCTTCCGCGAGTAACTCACCTCATTGTCTTAGATACCCTCGAAGGAACATCGACCCATGAAGAACTTGAGCCTGCTCGTGGCGCTGGCTGGTCTCGTGACCTGGCTATCGCTATCGCCCACCTCCGCTGCGGACAAACTCGTCCGCGGCAAGGACCGTGTGGATGTCCCCGCCGAGAAGGCTGGGTTTTCAGTGCATAATCTGTTCCAATCCGGGATGGTGCTTCAACGAGAGAAGCCAATCCGGATTTGGGGCCAAGCCGAGCCTGGCGAGAAAGTGACAGTCACGTTCGGGACACAGACGCAAACTGTGGAAGCCGCGAAGGATCGCAGTTGGAAGGCCGAGTTGAAGGCTGAGAAAGCCAGTAGCGAATCGCGTAAGTTGGTAGTCGAAAACCAAGGCAAGAAGATTGAGATGGATAACATCTTGGTTGGCGATGTCTGGCTGCTCGGCGGGCAGAGCAACATGGAGTTCGAGATCACCAGGGTCGAGGGCGGCCAGCTCGAAATCGCGTCCGCAAACTTCAAAAACATCCGGCTCTTCTCGGTGCCGCAACAGAATGGGCCTGAGCACAAGAAATCATTCCCGCTGATGTATCAGTGGAGTGACTGGTTTGGCCATCATTACCGTCAAGGCTACTGGGATGTCTGTACGCCAGAAACGGTGCAAGAAATGTCCGCGATTGGTTACATCTTTGCTCGCCGCATCCACATGGCGACAGGTGTGCCGATCGGTATCATCGACGCCTCCCGTGGGGGAACCTGCGTGGAAACCTGGCTGCCACTCGAAGTGCTCAAGACCATCAACACCCCCGAAGTGAAGACCAAGCTGACGGAATGGGACCAGAAAATCAAGGCTTTTGACCCCAAGAAAGATCTCGAAGACCGCATCAAGCGGTTCCAGGACAACCAGGCTCGATTGAAAGCCCAAGGTAAAGCCGCCAATCCAAAAGCCGCGCCGCCCAGCGAGATGACGACTGGTCCAGCGTATGACATGAACAACCCAGGAAACTGTTACGCCAGTATGATCTCACCAATCGCTGGCTTGCAGATTAAAGGGGCCATCTGGCATCAAGGATACAACAACGCACTCGAACCGAATGGTCATGCCATGTACTACCAAGTTTTCGGCAAGATGATCCAGTCCTGGCGAACGGCGTTCAATGATCCGAATTTGCCATTTGGCATCATCTCGATGCCGACCGAAGGCGATCCCCAAGACCGCGACGACTACCTCGAAAAGATGCTCAACGAAGGCATGTATATCCGCGAAGTCCAGTACAAGACGTACCTCGATTTCGCCAAAGCCGGTGACAAGAACGTCGGTTACGCCAGTAGCTTCGATCAACGCCGGTCGTGGTTCCACCCGCAGATTAAGATCCCCGTCGGCGAACGCATCGCTCGTTGGGCACTCGCCACCCAATATGGCATGGCCAACGACATCCACTGGAAGCCACCGGCTGTGAAGGAGATCAAAAAAGAAGCCGGCAAGCTGATCCTGCAACTGGACATGAATGCTGGGCCTTACAACGATGGCCCGATCGAAGGCTTTGCGATTGCTGGCAAAGATGGCAAGTTCCAACCGGCGAAAGCCGAGTGGGGCACCAAGCTGAACATGGAGAACAAGCCCCAACAAGACCGCACATCCATCGTGCTTTCCAGCCCGTGGATTGCAGAACCGCAATACTTCCGCCACGCCTGGGGCCGCAACCCGCAAGCCAACCTGAAGTCGATGGACAACTCGGACCTGCCATTGCCGACGATCCGCAACGACACCTGGACTCTCGCGGACATGTACGAAATCTACACCGGCAAAAAAACCGTCACCCCCAACATCCTCGACCGTAAAGAGCAAGGCGAACTCAGCAAAGCCCTCCGAGATGCCGACCTCCAACGTCGCCTCGCCGAAGCCAAGGCTCTGCTCAAAGCGAACGGGATGTAAGTCTGCGGCTGACTGGATTGGAAGGAGCTATGTCACGAAGCCTTGCTGTCTCAGGATAGCAAGGCAATCCAACGGGATATGCTGCGAAATAACGGCACCCGCATGAATGCGGTCGAGCAAAGTCAATGAAAATGGTGTCGCTTGGAGCTTGACGTGTGGTTTCAATACCAGGTCGTCAAGATAGGAATCCGTATGGATACGGATGTCGCTATACGCCACCGCCGATTCCCTAGTAATAAACGGATGTTCTCCAGCATCGAACACGCAAGATAAATCTTCGAAACGACGGCCTTTGACCGTAGTGAGGTATGCGATGATCACCTTGTCAGGATTCTGATTTGGATCGGAGATCACAATCCATAAGTGGTATTGTAAAAAACATTCGCCGAGCTGCACGATCAGCCCTCAAAAAGTTTGTCAGCCAGCTCGCGTTCAGCCAATAGCTCGCGAACATCTCCAATGAGGTGGCCTACGTCCTGAGCGTGCATTGCATTTTCCCAATCCATTGGGGAAGAAGTGGATCTGGATGGGTCATAGCTCAGAATCCACTCTTTGAAACTGTGAGTGATATCTACAAGATCGAATGTGTCCAGATTTTCATATCTGCTGCAGACTTCATACAGCTTATTCAGTTCACAACGGGAGAGAGAACCATAACCAATATCAGATTTTAATACCATTTGGTAGTGATCTCTGTCGATGACAGTGTCCCACTCTTCGTTTTTGGCGGTTCCTTTTATAAGATCGTATAACTTACTGAGCACTGGGCCGTGCTTCATCGCAAAAGGTTGATCGCCGGTCAGAGTACAGCCAGCCTCGGCAAGCAACTCGCGGTCAGCTATGTACAGCAGCTTGAGCAGCCGCAGCCGTTCCATTTTCCCGTTGTGAGCTTTGAGAATCACTCCCACGGCCTGCAAGGATTTCTTGAATTGGAATTGAAAGCGAAACAAGATAACCCTCCTTGCTTGTGTATTTTGGGTGATGAAATTACATGTATAGTACACAGCTGTGCTAGCTAAGTAAATACTGCGGTAATGCTATTGCCGGATTTCTTACCCCACAAAAACACCAGGCTGGCACTTTCGTGCCAGCCTGGTGAGGGTTTCAGTTAGACCAGAGCGAGCTTGCGTTCGCTGGCCTTTTTCTTGGGTGTGGGTGCTGGCTCATCGGTGTCGAGTTCGAACTCGGTGCCGAAGCCAGCATTCACCAGCACTTCTTTCAACCGGTTCCGGGCCACGAACAACCGGCGCTTGATCGTCCCCAGAGGGGCATCGAACTCGACGGCCATTTGCTTGAGGTTCAGGTGCCGGATGTAGAAGGCTTCCAAGGTCGCACGGTCTTCGGGCTTCAAAGCTCGAAGGGCTTCGAGCAATTCGGCCTTGTCTTCCTTGCGTTCGATGTCATCGGTCGGGTCATGATCATGCCCGGCGATCGCATCCAAGATTTCTGGCTCGGTCCCGAAGGCAGGGCCTTTGCGGGTCAAGCGGTTGATGGCCATGCGGGCCGTGATCCGACGCAACCAACCGGCGAAGCAGCGGGCGTCCCGGAGTTGCGGCAACTTCCGCATCGCATGGACGAACACTTCTTGGGTCAGTTCTTCGGCTTCCGCGGTGTTCCGCAAGCGAGCCATCGCCATCACGAACACGTTCTGCTTGAAGCGCACGAACAGTTCGCCGAAAGCGGCTTTGTCTCCGACTTTCGCTCGATCGACCAGAATCGTAATTTCGTCCCAGCTCATAAAGTCTCGGTTTCTTAGCCCGATCCAGTGTCAAGTATGGTTGTGTGAGAACCGGGGATCATGTCAGCGTTCGGGGTGTGGCCGCCCTGGATCAGTGGCGTCGGGGGCTACACCAGGAAAAACTCGAACGCAAGCGGGGCTATCGGAACATCGCGCCGGGGGATTTGAGCCACGCTGTGGTGGTCTCCACCCTGAGTGCACGCGATGCGGGGTCCGAAAACGGGTCCGCAGGTCACCAGTTGTGTTGGCTGCTAGGCGAATCACCCGATTCGAGCTGGGCCGTTTCCGACGAACTTCTCGCAAAGGCCGACTGGCAGAGCCGTCTGACCCGATACGGAGAAGCACCATCGCGTGGGAAAGTGCCGAGATCGGTTTGGATGGGGAACACCCAGCCGCACAGGAGTTACAGGTTTGAGGGAAAGCTCTAGTTGGGGGAAAGCCCTTGGGTTCAGCGCGTTAAAGTCGGCGTTCGGACCAATACCGAAGTACTGGGGGTTCAGAACGGGTTTCCGAAATTCGTTAAGGCGTAGAACCGGGTTTCACCTCACCAAGCGGCCAGCGTCGTGATGTCGTGGATCCGGCGTTTGGCAGAAATACTCTGCAAACACATTCGGGTCGAACTTCTCGCTATGGACTGGTGCGATAGGTAGTCGCGGACCAGATTGAGCGGGGAAGACTCGCCCCTCAGAGCACGGGCATCGCGAGGACTTGGTCGTAATGACCAACGCGGGGCCGGGGAACCAGAGTCGCATCTGCTTTGGTCTTCGCCTACGATTCGTCCCGTGGTCGGGTCGGTCGTAGGCGTCGTATCCTCAGTCAGAGGCGGGGGTTCGGGAATGAACCCCTGAGACAGGAGACTGTCTGGTGTACCCTGGTAGCCGCCGACCGCTTCGACGCGGAAGGCCAGCACTGCGAGCGTATTCACGCCAGCGGTCATGGTCATCTCGTGCGAATTCAGGTCGTTGCGATTCACAGGGCACCTCCAGATCACAAAAAATGCCAGGGATGCGGTGAGCACCCCCGACGAAAAACCAAAATTAGAAATCCGACATACTTGAGAAAGAAACTTAAGGTTAAAGGAACGAGGACGTTATCGTTCGGACTCACACCGAACTTACTTCACTATACCCAATTTCGACCGAAAAGTATCGGGATTTTGGGAAAAGTGAACCTCCTCCGCGTGGACACACGATAGAGACGCCCGTTCGCGGCAGGTTCGCGCGGAATTCCGGAATTCCGCAAAAACTTTGGTGAGGCTTTCTTGAATAGCGCAGCTAGGATACGTTCATGGAACTTGAACAAGGCTTTTCCGCTCCAATGGTGACCTCCAGTTCCGCGAAGGAGCAGGAAATCACTCTCGAAGAATGGATCGCTGCTACACAAGCTTGCTGTGGTGTTGATCACGATAACCACCCAACGCAAACCCAGGATGGCGTTGCGATCGAAGGCAGCCCTGACCCAATTTCAGGCCAAGATGGCGAGCATTTGGCGAACCAGGGCTAGGAGTTTCGGAAAGATGACACTCTTGGAAAACCCCGCTGTTGAGTTGCCTGAAGAAGTGACTCGGATTCTGAATAATCAATCTGTCCCGATCCTGCGATTGTTTCGTGCCCTCTGCGAGTTGTCCGCCGCGCATCTGGATGTGAACCGTGTCGGGGTCTGGTTACTTTCCGAAGATCGCCGCTCTCTACGTTGCTACTCGCTCTTCGAACTCGACACCCAGACCCACTCTGACGGTTTTACACTTCGCACCGAAGACTTCCCGAACTACTTCCGCACCCTTCTGCAACGCACCACGATTCCGGCGATTGATGCCGGCAACGACCCACGCACCAACGAACTCGCGGACGCGTACATCACGCCGCTCGGTATTCAGTCGATGCTCGATTCAGCCCTCATCGTCGACGGCGAACTCGTCGGGGTGATTTGTCACGAGCACACCCTGAGTGTCCGTGAGTGGAGCTTGGAAGAGCGGAAGTACGTCGATGAAATGGCAAGGAGCTTGTCCCTGCGGCTTGCGGAACCAGGCGTTTTGGAATCGGTCATCATTCGGGACCGCAGTTCGGAGCGGATGGGCCAACTTGCCGCTGGGATGGCACACGACTTCCGCAACATCCTCACCGTGCTGATGGGCCACGTGGAGTTGCTCCGCCGCGAACCCCGGCTCTCGGTTCAAGGAGCAGCCTCACTACGAACCATGCTCGACGCCATCGAACGCGGCGCAGAACTGACCAACGACCTCACGCTGATCGCCCGCAACCGGCCACTGCCCACCCGCGTGATTGTGCCTTCGGAAGTGATTGAACACTGCCTGCCGATGCTCCGCTCGCTCGTCGCTCCGCGGCATCAGTTAGTCTTCCGCAAGCACCCCAAAGGGGGCCGCGTCTTCTTCGATGTGTCAAGCCTCGAACGGATCATCACGAACCTTGTCGTCAATGCCCGCGATGCGATGCCCCAAGGGGGAGAAATCTCGATCGTCGTGGAAGATGGCGTCGAGCATGACCAACTGGGCATCAGCCAAGTCTGCAAGCGCATCGACGTGACCGATCAAGGAACCGGGATCGACCCCAGCATCATCAAAACGATCTTCGACCCCTTCTTTACGACCAAGGCTCCGGACAAAGGTACGGGCTTGGGTCTCGCCATCGTCAAGCAACTTGTCGAGCGAGCTGGCGGCGAAATCACCTTCCGCACCCAAGTGAACCAAGGCACGACCTTCAGCGTCTACCTGCCACTCGTCACGAACTCCCACCCCTATTGATTCGCATCGGGAGAACCCAGGGTTACGCTTCGCTTGACCCTGGGCGATATGCAGTCGCCACTCCGTGGCTAATCCTTACTTCACGCCTTTTGGCGTCAGCTTGCCGAGCTTATCGAAGAGGTGGACCAGCGAGGCCATGAGTTTTTGGAAGTCGCCTTCATGGAGGCTTTCATTCGGGGCGTGGGCGTTGCTGGCCGGGTCTTCGATGCCAAGTAAGAGTGCAGGAGCGCCGCCGAAGAGTTCTGCGAGCGGGCCGACGAAGCCGATGGTCCCGCCGCTGCCGATGCCGACGGCTTCGCGCTGGAAGCCTTCTTGCAAAGCTGCCATCGCACACTCGAAAGCGGGGCCGTTCGGGTCGGTCATCCACCATTTCACGTGGCCACCAGGTTTGACCGTCACTTCCGCACCCCAGGGCGCGTCCTTTTGCAGGAAGTCCTGCAGAGCCTTGGCGACGTTGGCGGGGTTCTGATCCGGCACAATCCGGCAACTGACGATCGCCTCGGCCTTCGGTAAGACTTGGTTCGAAGCCCCTTTGATGCTACTCGCTTCTTGAGCGATGACCGTCACGGCCGGTCGGCGCCAGGTTTGCTCGTAGACCGTCCTGCCCGTCTCGTTGGCATACCTTGCACTCGGCACGACACCGACTTCGTCGCGGAACTTCTTGTCGTCCCATGGCAGGCTGGCGTAGACTTCGCGCTCTTTCTCGGTCGTGGGCCG
The DNA here is from genome assembly GCA_051659845.1 of Fimbriiglobus sp. Taxonomy (GTDB): domain Bacteria; phylum Planctomycetota; class Planctomycetia; order Gemmatales; family Gemmataceae; genus Fimbriiglobus. The sequence continues at coordinate 47,587 of JBOFPH010000012.1, forward strand.
AACTTCATCGTAAAGCCCAGGAATCGGCAGCGGGCCGTTGTTCCAGTAGAGCTTGCCGAGGATCGCGTTCAAGGCAATCGCCGCATCTGGCAACGCCCCGCCAGCCATGCCGGAGTGAACGGGGATCGACGCCGTGCGGACTTCAACATGAACTTGGACGATGCCCCGCAAGGAGTACGTCACACAGGGTAAGCCAACTTCGATATTCTCCGTGTCGCAGACGACGATCACATCCGACTGGATCTTCTCACGGTAGACTTCGAAGAACTTCATCAGGTTCTTCGAGCCGATTTCCTCTTCGCCTTCCACGACCATCTTGATGTTCACAGGCAAGGTGTTCGAGGTCTTGCGGTAGGCGGCAATCGCCCCCAGGAAGGCGGAGATCGCAGCTTTGTCGTCCGCGGAGCCACGGGCAAAGAGTCGGCCATCGCGGCGGGTGAGGGTCCACGGGTCGGACTTCCACTGCTCGACGAAGTTCACCGGCTGCACATCATGGTGGGCATAAAGGAAGATCGTGGGTTTCGTCGGCCCGGCTTCGCACCATTCGCCGTAGGCATACGGCAAGGAGTTGCCGACACGCAGAATCTCGACGTTGGTCAGCCCGGCGTTTCGCATCTGCTCGCAGGTCAGCTTGGCCGTGCGCTCGATCTCGGCGGTATGCTCGCCGTCGGTGGAAATGCTCGGAATCGCGACGAGGTCCGCGAGGCCCCGCACGATGTCCTCATGATGGGTTTTGAGCCATTGAATCGCAGCTTGCATCGCTCACACTCTCCCGCAGATAGGTAGAGTGATTATACCGCAGAATGTTGCGATGACTTCACGTGATCATCCCTAACGAGGGATTTCAGACCCGCACTCCCGGTAGTGGGGCGTAGAGGCTGGGCGAGGCGGGCTTCTGGCCGACCATGCGTTGGTAAAGTTTGTGATACGCGGTCACGGTTTGGTGGAGTTGGTATTTCTCTTCGACACGGGCACGGGCACTTTGGCCCATCGCTTCGCAGAGTTTGGCGTCTGCGAAAAGCTTGCGGATGCAGGCAGCGCCGGCGTTGTGGTCCGCGCGCGGGAAGTGCAGGCCATCGACTCCTTCACGGACGATCTCAGGGTTGCCACCGACAGCCGTGACGATCACGGGTAAGCTCGTGGCCATCGCTTCCAGCAAGGTGAGTGATGCCGCTTCGCTCACACTCGTGAGCGCGAACACATGGCAAGCCCGTAACCAGTCGTGGACGTTCGACTGAATCCCGACGAACTGCACGCGGTCTTTGACACCCAGCTCCGCGGCCAGTTTCGTGAGGTCTTCACGGAGTGGCCCATCGCCGACCATGACGAGATCGACATCGGGCAGATCGGGAGCCGCGAGCGCGAAGGCCCGAATCAGGGTCGCCTGATCTTTGACGGGGTGATGCCGAGCGACGTGGACGAGGCTTCGGCGCGTGGGGTTCAAGCCGAGCCGAGTACGCAATTCGGCGCGATCCGTCGCTGGTCCGTAGCGGTCGAGTTCGATGCCGTTTTCGATGATCTCAATGCGATTCCCAGCGAAGCCATCAATACGAGAAAGTGCATCGCCACTGAATTTGCAACAGGCGTTTACGGCATCCGCGAGGCGATCCAGAATCAGTCGGTTGATCGCCCGCCGTGGCGGAGAGACGTGGTCCGGGTAATGGCGGCCATGTTCCGTGAGGATGAGCTTCGGCATCGGGCTGATGAAAGGCTTGGCCAGAGCCGCATAGAAGAACGGCGTATATTGGTGAGCGTGCAAAACCTCGACACCCCGTTGACTGACTTCGCGGGCGAGTTTCCGGCTCACGGAAAAGTCCCAGCCTGGCTTGCGATCCAGGCAGACCACTGGCACGCCTTCGCGGCTCAATTGCTCGCCGATGGTGCCGACTTTATCCAGGCAAAAGATCGTCGGACGGATACGATCCCCGAGCCGGCGAATCGTCTCGCGGATCAGCACTTCGGCCCCCGCCACTTGCATGACATGCACGACGAAACCCACACGAATCGGACGGTCAGAACTCATCAGGGCGTTTCCCAAATCGGGCTGAGGTTGTTGATACCCGGGTGAAGCGAAGCGTAACCCTGGGGAACTCTTCGTCACCCACCTGGTGGTGGCATGTCGGGGATGGTCGGCACGCCACGGTTCCGGCGTGGGAAGCCACCTGGCTTTTGGGGTGGCGGAGGCATCGGTCCGCGTTGACGTTGGGCTGGCGGTGGCGGGGCTTTGGTAACCGGCGGCGGCGGGGCAGAACGTTGATCAAGCCGAGAGTTCGCTTGCATCCGGGCTTGCATCGCCAAACCGGATGGAGCCATACCTCTTGGCTGTGAGATTTGGGCATTCATGATGGCCCACATCTGACCGCCAATCAGCATCAAGATGTACGGCACTTCCACCGTTTCCAGGGACAAGAAAAAGGCGCCGAAAAAGAAGGTGATCAATGAACAGAAAATCCCACCTGTCATCCCGACGATGATATTGCTCTGGTCGTCCTTGTACTTGTTCAATCGCCAACGGACTCTCCAGACAGCGACCAAGGAGCAGGTGGCGAGACCGATGTACCAGAACATCCCTGGCCAGCCCGCGTCAGCGGCGATCTGCAGGTAGATGTTGTGAATGGTCCGGCCTTCCATGTCGGCCCCGTAAGAGCGAGTCAGCAAGTTGGAGTTCCGAATCCCAGCTCCGAACACGGGGTAGTCGTTGGCGATCTTGACCGCGACTCCCCAGCTCACCAATCGGCTCTGAGCGGAATCATCCGTACTCGCCTGTTGTGTGGAGAAAAACCGCTCTTTGATCTCATTCCCCGCCACCACGGGCACCGCGATCGCAGCTCCGATGTAGCAAAGAATCAAGAAGATTTTCTTCCGGGAAAAGAAGAGGTAAAACATGCAGCCAACGATACTCGAAAGCATGGCTCCACGAGAGTAACTCGACATCACCGCTTCGAGGATGAAGGGGATGAAGAGCAAGAAGCCCCAGCGATACCAACCCTTGGTAAACTCCCAGGCAAAGTAGCAGAGTGGGATGCCCATCGCGAGCACGAGAGCCGCACCGTTGTTGTCGAGACCAGCATACCCTCTCTTGACGAGAATGAGGTAACCCGTCGACAAATAGATATGCACGATATCGATAGCAATGTAGCCAATGGAAAACGTGAGCAACAGATACAGAATTCGCACCTGTCGGAAGGATCTCACCACCTGAGTAGCAAGCATGTAGATGATGAAAACCTTGAGAAAATCTTCAAACACCGGATAGGCCCGGTCCATGTTGTTCGCAAAGAGATAACTGAGTGTGTTCCAAATGGCAAACCCCACCATCATCCGGTGGGACCAGACAAATGGAGGGTGCGTGTACCGTTCTGACTCGCGGTTGGAACCGATGATCCCGAAGAGCCAAGGCAAGTAAGTCCCGAGCGCGATCAGGCCGATGTAAAGCGACCAGTTCATTTCCGGGAAGGCGGAAAGCTGGAACTGCCAAAGGAACTGAGGCCGTAAGACGGCGTAGAAGTAGTAAATGGCGAGCGGAATGAACGGGCCTGAGACCAGGGAGCCAATTCCACCGCCGAACGTCAAAACTAGCAGGAACAAAAACTTGTTCATCGGTGGCTCGTCTCCCTCGGCATGATCCCTTCGGCGGCAGTACGTGCCGCTGAATCCCACGTGTGGTGTTCCTTCACCCAAGTCCGGGCGGCCTGCCCGAGTGTTTCGGCCTGGGCCGTGTTCGACCAAAGCTCCGCGAGAGCGTCCACGTATTCTTGTGGCTTATCGGCAAAGCGCAAGGGGGGAGAACCCTTTAGCCCATGCGTGGTCCGCCGGGTGGCGACAATCGGCATGGCCATGCCACTCGCTTCCAACAGCTTATTCTTGATGCCGCCTCCGCTCACAAACGGCAAGACCACGACGCCACATTCCTGGACTTTCGCCCGGATGTCTGGTACATCGGCGGTGACATCAATGCCATCTTTCCCGGCAAATCGCGTCACGGCAGGGGTGGGTTGGAAGCCATAAATCCGCAGCCGAGCCGTCGGCACTTTGGCTCGGACGAGTGGCCAGATCTTCTGGGCAAACCACTCGACCGCCTGGATGTTTGGCCCGAAATCGAGCCGCCCCCAGAAGACGCAGCTATTGGGGATCACTTCAGGTCTTGGGGCCAATGGAGCGTAGAGGTTGGTGTCGACGCCGTTCGGCAGGATGTCCGTTTGTGGCATCCCCGCGAACCAGCGGAACGCCTTGGCATCGGCACTTGACACTACCCAGACGCGGTCCAGCATGTGCCGATAGGCCCGCTCGTACATCCCCTTGACGAGGCCATCTTTCACCTCGTGCCAAGTCGATTTTCGTAAAGGCCGGAACATGGAAAGGTGGTGCCAAACCCATTCATCGGCGGCGTACCAAACCTTCTTGGCCCCCTGCACCGCTCCCAGCAGCGGCAGCACATTCAAGCCTGAGACCACGACGACGTCCGCTTGGCAATCTTTAGCCGCCGCCGCGAACTGCCGGACTTTGTCCTCGGAGACTCCCCAATAGTTGCGGAACTTGGCCGTCGATTTGGTGTCTTGGATCGGGAACGCACCTGGCTCGGGGATCGGCGGATTCTGACTGGCAAAGACGTAACGCTTGGCATAGTCAATGCCACGAATCGCTTCCGGCGGTGGTTCATCCACGGTGGCGAGAGAGATCGAATGCCCCTGTCGAGCGAGCGCTTCCATGAGGAAGTACGTGTGCACATCGTGCCCACTCGCTCGCGGCCAAGCAAACCGCTCCTTGTAGAACAGCCAACGCAAGGTCTTCTCTCCTAGCTCAGGATGCTTCTGAGGTCGTTCTGTCATCACCGCCGTCATCGTGCCATCCTCATGAGTACCCATCAGCGATTCAAACCTGCCAGGAAACATCACGTTTCACCAGCGGCAAGCCCCCCTCTCCCCTTGCGGGAGAGGGGTTGGGGGTGAGGGGTCCACGCTTCATGCTGGAAAGCACCTTTCCCCATGCTGCCCGTTACCCCTCATCCGTCCGATCCGGCTCTTCCGAGCCTGGATCGGACACCTTCTCCCGCAAGGGGAGAAGGGTTCAAAAATCACCAGAATCCAGACGTTTCCGCAACATCTAGCTCCCCTCTCCCCTTGCGGGAGAGGGGTTGGGGGTGAGGGGTCCACGCTTCATGCTGGAAAGAACCTTTCCCATGCTGCCCGTTACCCCTCATCCGTCCGATCCGGCTCTTCCGAGCCTGGATCGGACACCTTCTCCCGCAAGGGGAGAAGGGTTCAAAACCTGCCAAAAGCCAGATGTTTTCCCAACATCTGGCCCCCCCTCTCCCCTTGCGGGAGAGGGGTTGAGGGTGAGGGGTCCACGCTTCACCTGGTAAGTTACCCTCATCCGACTTCTCCCGCTAAGGGGAGAAGGGTTCAAAACCGCAAGAAACATCAACTCGACTGACCTTCTCTCGCTTTCATCAACTCGCCCCAAAGGTGCTCTTCGATGGTTTCCCAATCAGCAAGCACTTCGTGGTTCCAGAAACGATGCACTGAGAAACCCTGAGATTTCAACCACAGATCCCGAATCTGGTCAGCCCTGTGATGGTCCGGTTCACCATGCTGTCCTCCATCGAGTTCGAGAATCAATCGAGATTCAAAACAAACGAAATCGACGATGTAGTTTCCAATCGAAACCTGTCGTCGAAACTTAAAACCCTCAAAACGACGGCCTCGGAGTTTCGCCCACACGAATCGTTCGGTTTCGGTCAGTCGCAGTCTTAGGTCATTTGCTCGCTCATTTCGCGTCATGGTTTTAGCCCCATCCGGCTGGTCACCTCGGCGCCGATCACGGCTCCAAGCAGGCCGGAGAGCGTGGCCGTGGTCGTGGCGAGGCGATCCGGGAGGAAGCCTTGCCCAATCTCTAGCACACAAGTGACTAAAAACCCGACACTCGCGGCAATTCCCCGACGTTTCCACACGCTCAGCTGGCCTCCACGAGCCACCACCAACACACCCCAAGGCATGAAGAGCATCAGCCGCTCGAGCCAGTCGTTGAGACTCCCGAGGTAGTGCTTGGCCTGCAAATCCTCGAACGGAATCCACAGAAATCGTCGGGCTTCCGGGCGGGTGAATTCAAAAGGCTGCCAGTGAACGACGACCAGCACTGCGATCAGAGCTTGGCCCAAAACGAGAGTCATCGGCCAACTCAATCGCCCGTCCGAGTCTCGATGGCGACTTAACTCGCGCACGAGAGCACAACCAGCGAGGACGCCCAAAGTCCCCAAGATGACATCTGTGACACTCGGATGGCGGGAGACAAACAACTGACCCAGTTCACCCAACAGAGCCAGGCCAATCGCATACACCCCGACGAACCACCACGACCAACGAAGGTGACCCAAAAGCAAACCGGCCGGGAAGAAGAGACTCACGAGTTCGAGCCAGGTTTCGATCTTGGCCCAGCACTTCGCCGCTGTGTCGAGTCGTTGCCATTCCTCGAACGGAATCAGGGTCACCCGGCCCTCGCTCACCCCATCCCGGACCCGGTGATACCACCCCGCTGGGCTGGTGATGATGTCCAGAGGTAACCATTCGGCGAGCAAGATAACGCCTGACACGATCAGCAGCCAACGACCGGCCGGGCCACCCAAGCGGCGATGACCCGCGAGCCGTTCCACCCAAGCGGTGACCGGTGAGCCGACGAGTGCAAATCCCAACAGCCCGAGGGCGGAGCCGATGGATTGCGCGACGATGTCCGTGGCAGAGCAGGTGCGGCCGGGGAAGTAAAGCTGTCCAAATTCGACCATCGTCGCAAAGACAATGCAACTGGGCCACAGCCCGATGGCGATCAAGACCCGGCTACGGAACCGCTTAACCGCCATGCCCAAGGCTCCCATCAGACCGAAGCCTACTGGTACACCGAGGAGCAAGTTAGCGAGGGCGTCCGACCGCGATTGCACCGCAATGCGATGGCTCCAGACCCACTCGAACGCGCCCCAGGTTTCGGCCCAAGGGCGGGCGTGGAAGTGGAAAGGAACGTAGCTTCCGTAGAGGGTAAAGAGGGCCGAGCCGAGCGTGAAAAACAGGAAAAAGCGTCGACTCAGTTCGGGCGAACCCATCACGGCCCACTCGGGCGGGGTGCGAGTGGATTCATCGGCCCGCCACCAGAAGGCCGCCGCATCCGACCCGACGATTGACTGCCCAAGCCCAGGGCCTCCGTCGCGTTGATGTTCTCGACAGGTTCCGTGACCCAGTCCATGGCTTTGATCACCAGCCACAGCATCCCGAGTGCCAATGGCATCATCAACCAACCCGCGACATCGTGAACGAGCTTATCGCCCAGTTCTTTCCAACCGGCGTGGTAGACGAGACCCGTCACGAAAATGCGGATCATGTTGCAAAGCAAAGCGATCGGCATGGCCGTAGCGAAGATGATGGCCCGATCCACCCAAGGGCGAGACTTATAGAGGAAGGCAATCGCGGACGCGAGCGCCAAGAACGCCAGAATCATACTCAAACCGGAACAGGCCTGTTCGACGCCGAGGCGAGTCTCGCCGATGATGATGGTGTTCCCCTCGACATACGCTGGTAACCCAGCGGTTTGGAAACTATAGCCACCCCAAATTGTCGCGAAGGTTCGCAGTCGAAGGGTGATGGCTCGCTCGACGAAGAAAGGCAGTTTGAAGGCCATCGGGATAAACACCGCCGCAGGCCACGCCCAGACGAGTGCTTTCCAACGGCCAAAGAACATCACTACAACACCCAGGAAGGCCGTAATCATCGAGAAGGCTTGCAGCCATTCTTTGCCTTTATTGAACCTCTCCGCAACGAAGTACATCACCGCACTGACGGCCAAGAAACCCAAGCCGGAGTAATCGGGCCAAACGATGTACGGTGGGATGAGGTCGCGTCGCGTCCAGAGCAGGTAGCAAGCAAAAGGCACGAGCAACAGCCCATGCGAGTAATCCGCTTCTGAAGTCCAGAGTGTGAGGAGTTCCCAAATGACTCCCAAATACGCAAATGAGAGTGCCCCCGCGACGACGCCGAGCGCGATTCGCCAAGAGCGATCTTTGAAGACGTCCTGAGAAGCAGGGGGCAAAGCCACAACAAACCCTCGAAGCCAATCACGGTGCCGGGAGCGACCCCGTAAGCATAGCTTAGATTTTCCCCAGCCGAAAACCAACCCATCCGCTCGCCCAAACCGCAAAATCACTGCAATCCTAAGAGTCGCTGGCTCAGTCCTCGATCAGCTTCGCGAATTCGATCTGATGGCAGGTCGTGTTGGCGTTGCCGGTGAAGAGGTATTGGCCATCTTGGCTGAAGACCATCGATTGCACGGCGCTGTCGGTTTCCGTCTCAGAGATCAGGCGACCACTGAGGACATCCCAGACTTTCAGCGTGAGATCATCCGACGCACTTAACACGTAACTGCCATCGGGGCTAAAGGCCACACAGTGGACTTTGTCGTTGTGGCCTTCGAGTTCGAAGGTGAGTGCGGGTTCGTTCTCGTCGTCGGGTTTGGTGAGATCCCAGAGGTAGACGTGGTCGTTGATCCCGGCACCCGCGACGTAGCGGCCACTCGGGTCGACGGCGACAGCGTAGACGCCGTTGTCGAAGGTGGCGAGCTTTTGTTGCGTCTTCAAATCCCAGATGCAAACGGCTCCATCACGCTCGCCGGTGGAGAGATAGTCGATGCCACCAACGATGACGCGGTCACCGTCTGGGTGGAACGCGACCCCTTCGAGGGTGCAACCGTCCGCGGCCTCGATCAGGATCAAGAGTGGCTCGGCGGTGTTGGTGGTCCAGAGCCAGACGAGGCCATCAGCAGGGCTGGTGTGCGCGACTAGGTCGCCTTTGGGGTGGATGGCGATCGAGCCGATCGGTGGCTTGGTCGCTTCGAGCAATCGTGGGGCGAGGGTCGGTTGGCTGAGGTCAAAGAGGCGAGTGAAGTGGTCGGTGCCGCCGACCGCGAGCCAACGGCTATCCGGGGTCACAGTCACGGAGTAAGCCGCGATCCGCTCACCAGGCATTGGCATTTCCAAGCCCGTGGCCACATCCCAAACGCGGAAGAACGGCCCGCCGGTGCTGGCGAGTAACATCTTGTCGTCGTGCTGGAAGACCACCGTGGCGTGCTTGCCTTTGGGGTTCAAGCCTGCCAGGAGTTGGCCAGTCTCGGCGTCCCAGATGTGGACAACGCGATCCGCTCCAGCGGAGATGACCTTTTTGCCATCTGGGCTGAAGGAGATCGAGCGGATTTCATCCAGGTGGCCACGAAGGATCTGCCCGACTTTGCCGATGGTCGCATCACTCCAGATGTAGATGTCGTTATCCGAGTCGGCGGTGATGAGCCGTTGGGGCAACGTGGGGTGGTAAGAAGCACAAAGGACCTGATCAGCGTGCGAGTTGAGCAGAATGACCGGATCCGATTCGCCCAACTTCCAGACCCGTGCGGAGGTATCCCAACCCGCAGAAGTGAGATACTGGCCATCGGCGGACCAGGCCAATTCCGGAATGCGGTCGGTGTGACTCTTCCAGTCGGCGAGCTTCTTCTTGGTGGTCGTGTTCCAGACTTGGATCATGCGATCTTCGCCGGCAGCGGCGAGGTGGACACCATCTGGCGCGAACTTGAGTGCGGAGATTCCTGCCTTGAAGGCTGGCATCTCGGCGACGAGCGTAAAGCCCACCGTCTCCCAGAAGCGGATGGTGCCATCGTCGTGGCCCGTGGCCAGGGTCTTTTCGTTGGGGCTAAAGGCAAGAGCCGTGACCCAGCTCGTGTGCTCGACGCGGGCGAGGAGTTCACCGGTCTTCGTGGACCAAATCAGGTAATCGTCGCTGGCACCCGCGAGCAGACTGCCGCTGGCGGAGAAGCACCACAGGGTTTCGAGGTCACTGAGGAAATCGCGGCGAAGCAGTTCCCCTTCGGCGGTCCATTGGCGGAGCATCCCCGCTTCGTCGATGGCCACGATGGTGCCATTGGAGAGAGCCGCGACGGCGGCGATGTCCGCACTCGTGTGAAACCGAGGTTCGCCGAGTGTTCGCATCGCCAGAGGTGGAACAGTCAGGTCGGAGTTGTCGTTATCTGGGGTCATTGGAGGGGTGGACTCCCATTCCTACTTCGGGTTGCTCATCCAGTCAGCATCCTGGGACAGAATGTCCCGAGGTGTGCGTGAAGGGTAGGACAGATTTCACGTGATGCCACTAAAAATCATCCAAAAGAAGGAAAAGTTTCCCGAAAGCCCCCAGAACCCCATTCGTCTGAGCGGAAAAAAGCGGCCAGCACACGAAATGACTCATGTCTGGGTCCATTTGGTAATCCAATCCAAGTTTGTATAGTCTGGACTGTCGAAAATACGGTCAGACCACAATGAATTCCCGGCCAAGTGAAAAAATCACGTGAGATTCTGAATTACTGTGGAAAACACGTGAAAAATGGCAAACAGCTTCAGAAACCACGCATTTCAGGCCTCACATCCATCGTAGAGTGGCGGTGCATGAAACGCCCAATCTCATGGATTCGCCGAGAACTCGCTTCTCCCGGCTTTGTATTCTTCGCGAGCTGCCTATTGTTAGGCACGCTAGCGAGTTTTACGGTCAACTACGAGCATTTCTCGTTGGCTGTGCGGCCTTCTGTCGGGTTAGCGACGATCGTTTACGCCATGCTCGGTCGTCGGTTGGCTCTCTTCGGTTGGTGTGTTGAGTTCGCGCTAGCCTATCTCGAATTCGCCCAACGACCGCATTTAACTACGGCTGAGGAACTCCTCCCCTACATGGCCCTGGTGGCTACGGCCACCACAATCCAATGCCTTCTTGCGGCTTCGCTGGTCAAGTATTGCCTGGGCCGAGAATTTGCCTTGAGCAGCTTGCGGGATGTCAGCCTGTTTCTGCTCATCGTCGGGCCGCTCACCCCAGTGTTCGGGGCCACAGCGCGGTCCATCTACCTGACCAGTCAACTCATTCAACCCTCAACGAACCTCTGGATCCTGTGGCTCTATACCTGGACGCCGGAAGTCCTCGGTGGGCTGCTCTTCGCACCACTGGCGATTGCCTTTTTGGGGCGGCCACGATCACTCTGGGAGAACCGGCGACGAAACATCGTTGTTCCTCTCATCATGATGAATCTGATTCTGGTGATCGGCTATTTTGGCATCCGCAACCTCGAAAATGCCCGATTGAATCAGGAAATTCAAGACGACTCGACGACGAGCAGCAAAGAGTTTCAGCAGCAGCTTCGCATGGCGGAAGGAATCCTGTCTCGCTTTCAATTCCTCAGTCGTCCGGAAGTCTTTGAAGAGAGCGCACGAGATAATTGGATGGAGGAGAAGATGAACCTCCAAAAGGAATTGCCTTGGTGTGAAAAGATGACGGTCGTGGCTTACTTGACCCCGGACGAGTACGAGCGAAGATCCGAAGTCAACACGAAACTGAAACCCATCCAGCGCACCACCGATGGCCGATTAATCCCTGGCCCGAGACAGCCCTATTTCCTCAAAACACTCGACTACCCCCGCAATCCGGGCCTTCCCAAGGGTTACGACTACGGCACCGAACCGATCTGGAAGAGCCTGCTGAATCAGGCCATGTACCAACGCAGTTGTTTAGCGAAGTACTACCCAGCAGAAGCCGAAACCAGTGCGCATATGCGAGTGGTTGTCCCCGTTTGGCGGCGAAACAGTCGATCGGTTTCACGGGATAACGACGTACCTTTGGGCTTTGTGCTTTTTGACATGGACTTGGCACAGGCTTGCCTCGAATTCAACATCAAGGACAGCCGTGGCATTCTCGTGACGATACCTGACGGGACCGGTGACTTCACAATGAAGTTCTTTGACGAATCGATTCCTCTCGGCACACGACCCTCGCCGGGATATCTCGCGTTCAATCGGCCGAATTTCATGCTCGTCGGTGGGTTGATTGGCATTTTGCTCGCCGTGATGATGACAGGAATGCTTCTCAGCACCACGGGCCGAGAAGCCGCCATCGAAGAAACGATCAAAACTCGGACTTTGGAATTGCGTACAGAGATTCAGCAACGCAAAGAGATCGAAGCTCACTTGAGCCTGAATGAAGCCCGGCTTCGAGAGATGCAACGCATCTCCTCGCTCGGCTATTGGGAATGGCTCGTGCCAACGGATGTCTTCACCTGCTCGCCACTTTTCCTGGAACTTCTCGGCTACAGTCAGGTCGAACTCGGTTCGGAACTCGGTCATTTCTTGGATTTGGTACATCCAGATGATGTGCCGGAATTGCTACTCGAAATTCAGGAACTGCAAGTCCTGCCGCATCACCGGGAGGCTGAGTATAGAGTCGTCGCACGAGATGGGAATTGGCGTTGGTTTACCTCGTACATCGCTTCCTTGGAAACACCCGAAGGGGTGCTGATCCGTGCGACTGCGATGGACATCACCGATCGCAAAAACAAAGATCTCGACTTGAAGGCCAGCGAGCAACACCAGCGAATGGCTCTGGAAGTCGGGCAGATGGGCACTTTGATCTGGATGACGCGAGTCCAGACAATCCGTTGGGACGACCGCATGCTGGCACTTCTGGGTCGGGAACGAACAGAAATGCAGCCTTCGATCAAATGTTTCCTCGCCTGCGTCCACCCTGAGGATCGCCGCGAAGTCGAGAAGCAGTTTGCCAAACTTCAGACGATGCCAGAAACCGAACGTTGCCATTGCGAGTTCCGGGTCTTCACGGGTCTTGAGCCTCGGTGGCTATCTGGCCAAGGCCGACGTGTACCGGGCAAAGATGGTGTCGAGGAGAAGATCATCGCCATCTTCTTCGACATCACGGCTCGGAAGGTCAGCGAAGAGCGGTTGAAGAACCAAGAAGACCGACTTCAAGAAGCTCAGCGGCTCACGAAAGTCGGCTCTTTTGAGTTGGACTACCGGACAACGGAAGTCTTCTGGTCTGATGAAATGTACCGCATTCTCGGCTACAAACCCCAATCGGTAGACCCAACCTACCAGAACTTCATCAGCCGTGTACACCCCGACGATCGGGCTTTGGTCGAGTCGCGGCTCGAAGCCACGATCCATCGACGTGAGCCTTACCAGTACGAAGTCCGCATCATCCGCCCGGATGGTCAGAATCGCATTTTGGCCGTGCAAGGCAAAATGGTCTATGGCGAACACGACGAACCGTTGAGCTTCGTCGGTACGAACCAAGACATTACGGATCGCAAGGAAATCGAGGAATCCCTGCGACTCACCAAGAACCGCCTATTGGAGGCTCAGAACCTCTCACTCGTCGGGGCTTGGGAGTGGAACCCAGATACTGACATCGTCTGGATGTCGGACCAGTTCTACAAGAATGTCGGTTTACCCATCGGGACAGACGTGAGCGGTTCGGAAATCCGTAAACGAGTTCCCAAAGAAGATCAGGGGATCTTTGACATCAAGTTCCGTGAAGCAGAAGAGAGCCGGAACCCCGTCGATTGGGAATACCGAATGCTTCGGTTTGACACGAATGAAGAGCGATGCTTCCGCATTCGTGTGGTCAGTCATTCGCCGAACAACGCTCGGATCATCTTCCTTTGTACCTCGCAAGACATCACGGATTCCAAGCGTGAGGAAGCGGAACGCCTGCGTTTCCAAGAGCAGATCACACAGATGCAGCGTCTGGAATCGCTCGGGATCCTCGCGGGAGGCGTGGCCCACGACTTCAACAACTTGCTCTCAGGGATTCTCGGCAACGCCAACATCGCCCGAGAAGTCATCCCCGCCGATTCCGAACTGCATGAGTTTCTGCGGCCGATCGAAAAATCCGCAGAACATGCGGCTCAACTCTGCCATCAGATGCTCGAGTACGCAGGTCGTGGCCAAGGGCCGCAACACAGCACCGTCGATCTGGATGCCGTCATCACCGATTCGATCGAAATTTTGAAAGCCGCCGTTTCGAAGAAACATATCTTCGAACCGCAACTGAACCGGATGCTTCCGTTCATAGATGGCAACAGCAGCCAGATCAGCCAAATTGTGATGAACCTTGTTCAGAATGCCGCTGAAGCGCTTCTGAACGCAGGTGGGAAGATTTCCATCCGCACCTTTTCGACGAGCCAATTCGTACTCCCCACTGAGGACACGACGAGTTCTGGAACCTTACCTGAGGGCGAAGTCGTCGTGTTGGAAATCGCGGATACCGGGAGTGGCATGACCGAAAACACCCGCGAGAGGATCTTCGAGCCATTCTTCACGACGAAGTTCACAGGGCGAGGCCTTGGGCTCTCCGCGGTCCATGGCATCGTGCGTTCCCACAACGCGACCATTGCCGTCACCAGCCGTTTGGGGCAAGGGACGACCTTCCGCATCGTCTTCCCGATCTCGGTCAGCCAAGGTCGAGAAACAGAGCAACTGACCCGCACACCAGCACCAATGACTTGGGACAGTTTGAATCGGCGCAAAGCGATCATCATCGACGATGACTCCACGGTGCGTGGCATCGCCGCTTTCTCGCTGAAAGGATTGGGCTTCACCGTCTTGGAGGCCAGTGATGGCGAAGAAGGTTTGGAACTCTTCCGCAAAGACCCACACAGCATCTCATTGGTGGTGACTGATGTCGTGATGCCGAAACTGGATGGCCGCGGGGTGCTGGATGCTGTTCGAGCGATCCGGTCCGATGTGCCTGTTATCATGATCAGTGGTTACAACGAAAGCCAACTGTCCGATCTGGTATTTGGCTCTCGACTCAATTTCTTGCACAAGCCCTTCCGCGCCATGGACTTGTCGATGACGGTCCGCAGGATGGTCCACTCCACGGACGCTACGGAAAGTTCCAGACCTTTCCCAACCGTCTCCAATCCGATCCCAATTGGGGTCTGATCCGAAAAAATTCCCTTTTCTCGGTCCTTCGAGAAAATCGGCAACCTGGGCAAAATGCGACGACTGAACCTGATATGCCCGCCGTTTAACCCGTAGAATCGGTTTAAATTTGCGGCTCTGACAAGATTACGCTCCCGCAAAAAATGTCAAAGCTTTCCCAGAATACGCAACTCACGTTGACATTGCCCCCCGGAATTTCTTAAATTGACCGAACATCCTGACGCCGTCGCAGCTTGCGACGACTTAGTGAACTGTGAATGAATCCAACCCCGTGATCTCGGCATCATGGCCGAATCGTCACACTAACTACCTACAAGCCACGAAGGCTTGTGGAATTCCCGCCTGGCACACCGGACGCCACACCGATCGACGACTGGCTCTGGCTGGTCCCATAATTCCCACGCCGTATAATGCGTGGCCAAAACCCGCCAGGGCCTGGAAGGACTGCAATGGTCAAAGCTGCCGCAAAACCCACGAAGGCTTCGAAGCCGGCTCCCAAGCCGACCGCGAAACCCACGTCTCCGAAACTCAAACCGAAACCGGCCAAGACCGCGTCTCGTCTGGCTGAAAAGCCAGCCGCCAAGGCCAAGCCCGCCGCCAAAGCTCCAGCCAAACCCGCTGCGAAGACTTCCACCGCCAAGCCTAGCAAAGTCGAGAGCAACGGCCACGCCAAACTGCCCGCCTTGAAGCCGCCACCGAAGCCGGAATCGAAACCGGCCGCGAAGGTGGCCTCCATTCTCCGTGTCGAGGCGGCCATCCCGGTGGACAAAGACCTCTCGACCAAGAACAAGCAAGGCGTGGTGAAAGACCGCGTCACCATGACCTCGCCCGATCCGCACTGGCTGCACGTCTTCTGGGAGCTCTCTCTGCAATCGGTCCAACGGGCCGAAGCCGCGCTCAACCAAGACTGGCATGGCGCTAAGCCAATCATCCGCCTCTGCGACGTCAGCAGCTCAGACACCACCAGCACATCGGAAGCGATCGTCAAGGACATTGTCATCCACGGTGGTTGCAACCAGTGGTACATTGACGTCCCCCAACCACCCCGTACCTACCGGGCTGACATCGGCTACCTCACCCGTGCGGGCCGATTCTTCGCCATTGCCCGGTCGAACGTCCACACACCGCACAAAGCCGGTAGCAGCGAAGCCATCGGTGAACTCCCCGGTGCGGATAAGACCGCCAAGGACGACGAAGCCGCAAGGTACCTGAACGACGAAACCTTCCGTCGCCCTCTCAAAGATGGCACGTTTGGCAGCGGTGCGACCTTGCCGGGTAAGCTCAAGAAGTTCTTCTTTGACCTGGATGCCGAGTTGATCGTCTATGTCAAAACCGACCCGACCGCGACCGTCACGCTGCAAAACGAGCCAGTGAAGATCAACCCAGACGGCACCGCCACGATGCGATTCAGCCTGCCGGACAGCCGGCAAATCATCCCCGCTGTCGCCACTGCTGCGGACGGCATGGAAGAGCAGACCATTGTCCTGGCCGTCGAGCGCAACACCAAGCGCCTCGACCCCATGATCCACGACCTCTACAGCGAACAGTAAGGCGTCAGGAGTCGGTTTCCTCCCGGAAATCGAGCGTTTTTTCTCCCCTTCTCCCCTTGCGGGAGAAGGTGTCCAATCCAGGCTCGATAGAGCCGGATTGGACGGATGAGGGGTAGCCCGCTTCATCCAAAAAATCCGCGATTCTCCTTGTCTTGCGCCAACCCCTCATCCGTCTTTGGAAACCCCTTGGCGGGGTTTCCAAATCCACCTTCTCCCGCAAGGGGAGAAGGGATCTAAAACGCAGAGACGAGAAGGGCTATCAGGTTAAACCTCACCTGCCAGGAGCCTAATCGCAGCCGTATGCCAGAGTTACCTGAAGTCGAGACGGTGGTGCGGGACTTGCGTCCCGTGATCGTCGGCCAGACGATCACGGCGATCGAGCATGGCCCGCATTCCCTGCGTCGACCTTGGCTTGAAACCTGGACGCCCAGCACCGTTCACCAAACCATCACTGCCATCAACCGTCGTGGCAAGTGGATCATCCTCGAACTCGGCGGCGGCAGCCGGGTGATCGTCCATCTCGGTATGACAGGTCAATTCACCGCAGTAGACCCGACAACACCACGTCCGGACCATCTGCACTTCAACTTCCTACTCACCGATTACGAACTACGCTTCCGCGACATCCGCCGCTTCGGTAGCATCGAATGGTTTACCGACGAGACCCAAGCTCGCGCGATGCTCGAAGACAAACTCGGCCCAGAACCCTTTGACATCCCCGCCCTGCCCTTCGCCAAAGCCGTCCAGGCGAGTGGCCGCAAGCTCAAAGCCATCCTCCTCGACCAGGCCATCATCGCTGGCATCGGCAACATCTACGCGGACGAGTCCTTGCATCGCGCTCGACTGCACCCCGAAACCCTCGGCTCCGCCCTGAGCACCAAAGAGATCAGCCGCCTTCGCGAAGCCATTGAGGAAGTGATGCTGGCTGCGGTGGAAGGTCGCGGCTCAACGATCCGCGATTACGTTGGTGGTTCGGGGTTACGTGGCGAGTTCCAAGACGAGTTCCGCGCCTATGGCCGCACTGGCGAACCCTGCCCGACTTGCACCACCCCCATCGAACGCCTCGTCGTCGCTGGCCGCTCCTCGCACTTCTGCCCGAAATGCCAGAAGCGATGACAGCCCACAGAAGCGAAAACCGTCCTTACTGGTTGAATTCCTGGTCCGCTCCATCGCCGATGGTGGCCATGAAGGACGCGACACAGTGAACGAGAGTCACGAGCGTCGTCACAAAGTTGATGGCCGCCGAACCGAAGTTTCCTCCAATGAGTGCCATGACCACCGAGAAGAATCCAAAGAGCGTGCCCAATGCCGCCAACACCCCGACCACGATGGTGAGCGCGCGGGCATAGCCTTTTCTCATCAAGGCTCCAATCCCTGCGAAGAGATAGAGTGCCGCGAAGACGAGCATGCAGACGCCACAACCGATGAAGACGCCAATGGCTCCCGCAGCGGCCCCAGCGTTCGCCCCAGCGGGAGCATTCGGTGACTTTCCGGCAGCTCCGACTAAGCTCAGCACAAAAGTGCTGGCCACCATCACCAAGATGCCACATCCGATGTAGCCAACGCCACTGAGGATGCTCAAAATCGCAGAGACGATGCGAGCGATCTTTTTCCCTTCCGAGCGACCAGAACTCGATCTTGACGACCGCCGATTGCGTTTGCGGCGTCGGGTGGTCTCCTCCCGGTCGTCGTCTTCATCGTCATCATCTTCGGCTCGCCGACGGCTCCGCCGAACGGGGGCTTCATCTTCATCATCGTCATCATCGCGACGGCGTTTGCGGGCGCGCGGGGATTCGTCTTCATCCTCATCATCGTCTGGGCGGGAACGCCGACCCGAGCTGCCGGACTTGAGCGCATCATCCAGGCTGCTTCCTGCGAAGCTACTTTTGCGTCCCGATGATGGTGAAGGCGGTGGTGGGCTGGCGGGGGCCTCCGCTTCGGCGTCGCCACCGGGGATCAGGAACTTAGCCGAACACTTCGGGCAGGTTCCCGTCTTGCCGGCTTTGTTTTCGGAGACCGCGTACTCGGCATTACACCCTGGGCAGGCAAACCGAATGGTTCCCGCCCCGGTCGGTTCGGTGGGTTTCTCGGGAAGGTTCAGTTGGGATTTGCTTTTGCCGCTCATCACATCCGAAAGCGAAGGCTTGGAGCCAGTGCCTGGTTTCTTGGCGCCTGGGCGAGTGGCGGGGTAAACGGTCTTGCAATGCGGGCATTCGACGTCTAACCCCAGATCACTAGCCGCGACGGTCAGCCGGGCATTGCACTTGGGGCAGGGGTTAATCTCGACGGCTTCGTTGGACTCTGCCGAAGTCGAGGGGGCCGGCGAGCCTTCGGCTTCCGGGATCACGAACTGGCTCTCGCACTTCGGGCACTTGCCGGCCTTCCCGGCTTTGCTGTCATCGACAGTAAATGCGGCAGCACAGCCTGGGCAGGAAAATCGGATCATGGGTCGCCTCGGGGATTGCAAAGTCTCAAGTCTGACGCGATTCGAAATACTCTTTGACCGTCGAATCGTTGAGCATCACCAGTGAGACGATGCCTAGAATCGTATTGATTGGGTCGCCGTTGAAGATCAGCAGGATCTGCAAAACGACCAGTGTCATCGGCGGTCCGAGACCGACATTGCGGTTCATGATGGCTGAACCACGGATGATCGCAAAGATCCCCCAGACCAACTCAGACCAGTTCCCTGGCCAGAGGCAACAGATGCCGTAGGAGAATGTGCCGACCATCAAGAAGTGGCAGATCGCATAGATGCCACCGCCCAATAACATCCCGCCGACGGCATTGAGGTTCGAGGGGATGCTCCCCGCCGCCCGGCCACGAAAGCTCACGTGTCTGCGGCGAGGGCGATCTTCGTCATCGTCTTGTTCATCCTCGTCATCTTCAAGCCGTCTGATGCTTCGCGGGCTTTCGGAAGCTCTTTCAGCGGGAGGTGTGTCGATTGCGACGCGGGAAGAAGGTTGAGATTTCCGGGAAAGTGGCGGTGGCCCTTCGGCGCGCTCGGCGAGAAACTGGGTTGAGCAAAAGGGACACTCGACGGTATCACCAACGTCTTTGACCACTACCGCCATACGAGACTGACAACCGGGGCAGGGTCGAATCTCAACAGACTCTTCCGAGGAAGCTTGAACAGGGATGTTGGTGGTCGGCTCTTCTACTGGGCCTGGGATTCGAAACTCCGTCGCGCAGGTCGGGCACTTCGCCCCTTTGCCAGCGTTTTCATCCGGGACAGAAAAAACGGCATCGCATCCAGGACAAGCTATGCGAATCATCACGAACCTCTCCCTGTGCTCAGAAAACGCCTCTTGGGTGCTTCGCTGAGAAGGTTGGTTTATTGCGCGATCCCAAGAAAAACATAGCAGACCACGGCTGTTGTGGTCTTACTGGGAAGATTGAGGTGTTTATCTCAGAAATCCTGATCATATCAGACAGAATCAAGAAATGACTTAAAACCGACTAGGACAGCTCACCACGAGCGGGGTAAACTGATGCCATGTTTCGGCATGGTTCAAACTCCAACAGCAGAACCAACCTGTGCGATTGGTTTTCTGAAGAAGTCGAGGAGACTTGAGGGGAATTTGGGCCTGGTTCAATGACTTATAGTCCGACCTCTCGAGGTCGAACGCCATGAAACCTGCTGTGAAATTTCCAGTTCTGTGGGAGTCGAAAAAGTCGATATGCCTTGGATTCAGAGTACCGATCCGAAATTCTCCTGGGAGAAGAATCCCCTCTGGATCTTCGTGGGATGTTTGATCGTCACCATTCTGGGGTTAGTTGCCCAGTCCTTGTTTCTCATTCCTGATGTTCCTCAAGGAATCCTGTCCGCCTCGCTCGGGTTACCTATCGCGCTAGCCATGAGATTTGGCATCCGAACGATCCCTCCTGTTCTCGTGGCTCATGCCGTCGCTGCCGTTTTTTTCACGAACGTACGCTATCTGCCGAGTATCGCTGCTATCTCAGCCGAGATGCTTTTGGTCTTGGGTTTGTTCCAGATCATGCGATTGAGCGTCGAGGCGTCCCTGACCCTGCGGGTCGTTCGGTCGCTGTTCTTGATTGGTATCTGTTCGCTCTCGCGCGCGTTTTTCTTGTTGCTGGCAACCGGATTTGAAACCGAGGTCGTGCAGCATTGTTTTTACGTCATGACAATGAGCGAGTGGCTCGCCACTGTTACGGTGATGCCGATTGTGTTTCTACTGACCATTCCCCGAACCTGGACGGGCTGGACAAGTCAGCGACTCGGGCAAGTCTTCGCTCTGAGCTTGGGTTCTGGCATCGCCCAATTCCTGATGGTGCTTCAAGAAGTGCAGAACGATACCGCATTCTTGATGCCACTGGTGCTCATCGCCTTTTTACTCCTGACAGGTCTCATCGTTCGCTTTGAGTTCTTGGGGATGAGCATCTTCCAAATGCTCGCCGTAGTCGCGTTCGGGGTCTATTGCATGACCCAAATGCATGACTCCCCTCGACTCATCTTCGCCGCTGGAGCACTCGGCGCGAGCTTTGGCTTACTCTGGTTGATCACGTCCTCTTGGGTCGAACGCCGACAGGAGACGGAAGCACGCGATACCCTCCTCTTGGAAGTCGAGCGACAACGTGATGAGCTGAAACGACTGTCTGATCAAGCCCAAGAACGTGAAGCCATTCTCGAAGCGACACTCGATCAACTTCCTGCGGCTGTGTTGCTTCTGGGGCCAGACGAGAAACTGCAGAAGCTGAATGCGGTGGCTCGGGAGTGGTTCGCAGGCTTGAACGTTCGGGTGGGCCAGAAGCTCCACACAGCACCGGATTGGGTTTCGAAAGATCGCGATGGCGTCATCATCACCCCCGAGACGTGCAGCATTCAACGCGCCTTGCAGGATGGAAGCACACCGAGTGCTGTGGAGATGACCGTCGCACCCTTAGCAGCGCCGGACCTCCAGTTTGAACTCAGTTTGCACACCTCTCAGATCAAGGCCCCAGATGGCAAGACACTCGGCGCAATCGCAGTCTTCCAAGATATTCAACGGCTGAAAGCTCACGAAAAAACAATCCGCACGGCGAACGAAAAGTTGCTGTCCGTGATCGATGCGGCGCAACTACATATTTGGAGCTACCACTTAACTTCAGATCGACTCGTCACTGTTGAGCCAGTTGCGACGTGGTTTCAATTTGATACAGAGGAATCGATTCAATCTTTCGCGGCCTTCGCCAGACATATTTACCAAGACGACCTGCCGCCGTTGCAGGAGATGCTCGTCAAAATGGAGTCCATGGAAGCGGGAAAGTTCGAAGTTGAGTATCGGGTTCACCAGCGTGGCGGAAGAACGGCTTACATGCTCACCCGTGGTTATCGAGTTCCCTCAGGCGATCTACCTGGCGACCCCTACTTCTCCGGCATCACCATCGACATCACTCAGCAAAAAGCCCACGAACAACGACTGCGTCTGTTGGAATCTGCTGTTGTCCATGCTCGTGATGCACTCATCATCCTCGAAGCCGAAGCCAAGGGGTCTCCGGGGCGAAAAGTCCTGTACGCCAACGACGCCTTCTTGCAGATCACCGGTTACGATCGGGCGGAGATCGTTGGTCACACCTTGCATATGCTCCGTGGCCCAGAATCCAGCGTCGAGACGTTGGAACAAATCCGGGAAGCCCTGACCAACAATCTCCCTCTTCAAGTGGAGTTGTTGAATTACCGCAAGGATCGCTCGACGTTTTGGGTCGAATTGAGCCTTGTGCCAGTGCCTGACAAGAGTGGCGTCTGCTCGTTCTGGGTCATGATTCAACGGGACATCACAGAGCGCAAGCGAGCAGAGCAAATCCTGCGAGAGCGTGAAGACCAACTGCGACAATCCCAGAAGATGGAGACCGTCGGCCAGCTCGCTGGGGGTGTCGCTCACGACTTCAACAACCTGCTCACCGCGATCATTGGCAACCTCTGTCTTGTCGATCTTCCACCCGAAGATCGCAATCGCAAGCTCCTGGCCGTGGCGGAACGCGCGGCTCACCGGGCCGCGGACCTCACGAGCAAACTGCTCGGCTTCGCTCGCCGCAATCAGTTGTTGTTGAAGCCGATCGTGGTTCAAGATTTCGTCGAGGAAGTTATCGAATTGCTACGGCGGACCATCGACCCACGGATCGAGATTCGCGCAGAGATGGCCGATGACCCATTGCTGGTCTCTGCGGATGAGACACTCTTGAACCAGACCTTGCTGAACCTCTGCCTGAATGCCCGCGATGCCATGCCGCTCGGTGGCGAATTGGTCATCCGCGCACAAGCGGTGGACTTAACTCCCGAAGCGCTCCTCGCACACCCGATCGCCAAGAACAATCGATATTTGAAACTCAGCATCGAAGATACGGGTACTGGGATTATTCCTGAGAACTTGCCACGCCTCTACGAACCGTTCTTCACCACCAAACCCATCGGCCAGGGCACAGGCTTGGGGTTAGCGATGGTGGACGGGATCGTCCGACAACATAGCGGCTGGATCGAGTGCGAGTCTGCGGTCGGGCACGGCACGTCGTTCCACATTTACTTGCCATCCAGTGATACGGAAAGCACGATGCTACGCGCGGGAATTCAACGCTCTCGGACCGAGATCATGAGCCAAGAACCCACCCCGCTCCCCGCCACCATTCAAGACACCGAGCGCCGTAGCCAGCCTGGGCGAATTCTGTTGGTCGATGATGAAGACATGATCCGCACGTTGGCTCGCGCGGTCCTCGAATCCGAGGGGCACACCGTCATCGAAGCCAGTGATGGCCTCGAAGCTCTCGAGCGCTTCTACGAGAACCGTGGGACTCTGGATCTTGTCATCCTGGACCTCATGATGCCGCGGATGAGTGGCCGAGATGCATGCCGCGAAATGACGCAATGCGACCCGAACGCCAAAATCCTGCTGTCGAGCGGCTACTCCAACGACGACATCTCGGATCTCGAAGGAGCCATTGGCTTGCTTTCGAAACCCTACCGGCCTAACGAACTCCGTCAGGCCGTCCACGATGCCATGAACTGCACTCAAGAAACGTAAACCTATTCTTCGTCGTCATCATCTCGACGACGTGAGGCTTTGCCACGACGGGCGGGGCGCTCGTTGGTGTCTCGATCTTCGTAATCGATGTGCAAAACACCCATTTCCGGCTCATCAGGGATATAGGCCACGCGCAGATACTTTCGCTTGAATTTCCCTTTCGGGCACCACTTTTTCAAGATCATGACATCCATGATGTAAAGTGTATCGCCATCATACAGAGATTTCGGAACTTTCACTTTGCGATCTTCGATGTAAGCGTCATCCTTGAGAGCCTTTCGCATCTTGACGAGGGCCGGATCCGTGGGCTTCGGACCTTGGAGAAGATCTGTAATTTTCATGCATAAATCCCCCATATAGGCGGCATCTTCACCATCTTTGGGATTCGAGGGGATCAAGAAAAAACCTGGTACGCCATCCAGCTCATCCATGTCTTCGGCCATCGCGCTCGCACCACAAGTGATCACCCAGCCGACGGTTTCGATGCCGTTTTCTTGAATGTACTTCACTCGCTTCGATTGCTTAATGTACATGAATAGCAAGTAACAACAAACAACGACTACGACTACTATGAAAATGAGAATCTTGATGAGCATGGACAATTCTTCCCGGGGAGAGTGGGGCGAAAAGATTGTTTGCAATTGTATCGATCAGGACTTCGCGCGGGGATGGAACTTCGCGTGCATCGCTTTCAGGCGGTCTTTGTCGACGTGGGTGTAGATCTGCGTGGTGTTGATATTCGCGTGACCGAGGAGTTCCTGGACGATGCGGAGGTCCGCGCCACCGGCAAGCACATGCGTAGCAAAACTGTGCCGTAGGGAGTGTGGGGAGATGGTCGTGGGCAAGCCAAGTCGTTGGCAGTACTTCTTGACGATCTTCCAGAGCATGATGCGTGAAAGGCACTTCCCGGACTTACTGGTAAACACGAAAGCTGTTGGCTCCGTGGAACTGCTCACGGTCGCTAATCGGCCATCCGCGAGGTAAGCCCGCAACGCCGCGACCGCATGTTTGCCGAGTGGCACGACGCGCTGTTTGCTTCCTTTGCCAGTACATTTCAAGAAGCTCGAATCGAGATATAAGTCCATCATCCGCAGCCCGACGACTTCCGAGGCCCGACAACCGGTGGCGTACAAGGTTTCGAGCAAAGCACGATCACGGAAGTAGAAGCGTTCCCCAGCCTTCGGCGCCATGATCAGCTCTTCAACACGCTCGGGCGAAAGAACAGTCGGGATGCGTTCCCAGAGTTTTGGAGACGCCAGCAGATCCGTAGCCGTGGGGTCGCCGCGCTCTTCGAGCCGCAGGAAGCGGTAGAACATCCGCAGCGACACGAGATGTCGGGCCATCGTCGCAGCCGAGAGTTCGAGATCGTGGAGATAGCCGATGTACCGAGCCAAGTCTTTGAGCGTCGGCTTTTCGATGGTTTCGAGTTTGACGGTGCCAGCCCATTCGGCGTAGCGTTCGAGATCACGCACATAAGCCAAGAGCGTGTTGTTGGCCATGCCGCGCTCGGCCTTCATGTAGTCCCGGAAGGCATGGATATCGGAGACGAGTTCGTTGAGGTTCATTCGCCGAGTACCCACTTTCGCACGAGCGGTCGCAGTATCCCCACGGCTCGCCCCCGGTGGCTGAGAGCCTGCTTGACAACCGGGGAAAGTTCGCCAAAGGTCGCGTGGTACTCCGGAATCAGAAACAGCGGGTCGTAGCCGAAGCCACCCTCACCGCGTCGAGCTTCGAGGATGATGCCCCAACACTTCCCCGCGACCAAGGCGACCACTTCACCCTTCGGGTTCGCCAGTGCTGCGGTGCTGACGTAGTAAGCCCGGCGTGAGTCTCCGGTTTTGCCAGTGAGTTCTGTGAGTAACTTGGCGTTGTTGGCGAGGTCGTTGCCGTGTTCGCCAGCGTAACGAGCCGAGAAGATGCCGGGTGCGCCACCCAAACTGGGTACGACTAGCCCGCTATCTTCGCCGAGCACCCACTCGCCAAGGGCTTGAGCGGTGATTGTGGCCTTGAGTCGGGCGTTGGCTTCGAAGGTGTCTCCGGTTTCGTCGACTTCGGGGGCGTTGGGGTAAGGAGTCAGGTCGGTCAGTTCGAGCGGTAAGTCCCCGAGTAGCCCAACGAGTTCGCCGAGCTTCTTTTTGTTGCGGCTTCCGAGCACCAGTTTCGGCATCAGGCAGGTTCCAGAGAGACAGATAAACCGCGAGCCGACATCTGTTCCACGAACAGCTCAGCACGCTCCAGGTGGGTTTCAAGGACATCGGCCTGCCCCGTGTGAAGAGCTTGCCACATTCGCAGCATCGCCTCGGCTTCGCCGAAGCGAGTCGAATCCCGCAACACATTCACCACAAACCACAAACCTTGCCCCGCGACACGGTGCAAGACCACACGGTACTTCAGTAAACTCGGGCGATGATCTTCGATTGAAGTTCGGGAGAAAGGTCGCATCGACATGGCACACCTCCGCAACGCGAAGAGACCAAAAACACCCATGAACTCATTCGAGAGAGGAGCGACGAGTTCACGGCCAACTCTACCGCCATTTTAGGCAGCAAAGCCAACGTTCATGAAGAATGCTCACGAAAGCCATGTCGATGGGGTGTGAATTGTTCCGATTCGAAGGGTTCCGACGCCGCCAGCCATTCCACTCACATCGGCACTAAGGTGACGGGAATCTGTCCTTCCACCCCATCGATAAACTGCCAGACGAACCACTTCGGTCACAGGTCGTTTTCGGCTTGAAAGGCAACCTCTCCCCCAGCCCCTCTCCGAAACGGAGAGGGGAGCAAAACCTTGAGAAAACAAGCAGATTTCGCGATTTCTGGCACCCCTCTCCGTTTCGGAGAGGGGCTGGGTGAGGTTGCCTTATGACTCCGAAATCCGCATTCCGAAATTCTCCGACCTACGAACACCAGCCCGTAGCGAGGCTACGGGCTGGTAAGGTGGGTTCGATCGAATCGGTTACTTGGCGTCTTCGATGGTTTCGGTCTTCTCGGCCTTACTCAGTGGTGCCAGGATTTCCTGGACGCTCTTGGTGCTGGTCGCTGGGGTCTCTTCCATCACTCGTGGGCTGAGAGCCAGCTTTTCCTTCTCGATGTCGACTTCCTTCTTCAGGCCGCGGAGCCGTTCCTTGATCTTCGCCAGGCGGGTATCGTCCGCTTGGTACTTGCTCTCAACGTTGGCCAAAGTCAGTTCTTTGTATTGGGCTTCGGCTTCGTCGATCTCAGCGAGCACTTCGGCTTTCTTGGTCTTCATGCTGTCGAGGGTCTTCTGCAGGGTGTCCTTGATGGTTTCGCGGTGAACGAGGGTCTTTTCCATCAGTTCGAGGTTCTTCTTGGTGCGGACGAATTGGTTGACGTCCTTCTGCAGACGCACCGTGGCTTCTGCAACGGACATCTCGATTTTGCCATAACTGACCCGTTGGGTAGCTTCGGTGATCCGTTCACCTTGAGCGGTTAAGCGATCGCTTTCCTTGGCGATGGTTGCTCGCAGTTCGGCGGTGCGTTGTGTGAGTTCGCGGACTTCGACGATCTCGCGGGCGAGTTCGTTCTTGACCTTATCCATGTCCTTGTCGATGCCATTGGCTTCGTGACGGAGTTGTTTGAACTTCTTCTCCATGGGCACTTGGCTTTCAACCCAGCTGATCGCCGCGCGAGCGTCTTCCCGGACGTGGGAGAATGACCGGGTGACCTTCGTACCGATGATCACCGCACCGACGATCGCACCCACCAACAGCAACTTCTTCAGTTTCATGACACGTTCCTTCAACCAGTGTTTGGCGACTCATTTCGTCCGTACCCTGCGGGCGGTCCTGAGTCGTACAAGAAGGCATTCGCCGAAGGAACCACGGCATTTGATCTGCGAACGGGATTTTTCCAGAATTTTCCGGTCACGCTGAATTGCTGCGGAAAATCCAGGCTTTTCTTGAAATTGGGAGGCTCGAACAGGACTCAAAACTCCGAGAATTCCCTAGACCATCTGTCAGACGCAACAGGAGGGCGATCGTGAAAGTGCAAGTTCTCACATCGCCTGTTTGCCCAGGGCATGCGACGACGGGGTTGGTCGTGGATGGCCGGGTGGCCATTGACGCAGGGGGTTTGGGTTGGTTTGCTTCCGTCGAGGAGCAGGCGAAGATTGGCCACATTCTGCTGACCCATGCCCACATCGATCACATCGCCGGGCTGCCCATTCTCGTTGATAACGTCTACCAGATGACACAAACGCCACCCACGATCTTTGCCACGGCGGAAACGTGGGCGGCTCTCCGTGCTCACCTCTTCAATGATGTGCTGATGCCAGACTTCATCCGGCTGGGCGAGCACAACCCGGAATTCCTTCGGCCCGTGGTGATCGCCCCGAAAGTCCCGTTTCACTTCGGGCCGTATATCGCCACGGCGTACCGGGTGGACCACACCATCCCCACCGTGGCCTACACCCTGGACGATGGCCAGGAGATCATCGGCATCCTCACCGATAGCCTGCCACAACCGGAGTTGCTGGCTTACTGGGCCAGACTGCCCCGGCTCGCGGCGATCTATCTCGAAGCGAGCTTCCCGACACGTCTTTTGGACCTCGCTCAGCTCACCAAGCACCACACCGCTTCAGATTTCTTAGCCGCGAAACAGAGTCTCTCCGTCCCTGTTTACCCGATTCATATCAAGCCCCGCTATGCCGCGGAAGTGCTCGTGGAACTCCACAGCCATTGATGTCAGAGCGCCTGACCTGTGTGGTCTCCCACACTTTTTTGCCTTTCGAGAAACGCCATATCTTAGGTTTCAGACTCGGCGCGAATTATTGGCGCCAGTTTCTGGATTCATGCGGAGCATCTTTGACAAGCTCGGATTTCCGTCCCAAGTAAATATGGCCGAAAAAGCTCATTGTCTCTCGGAAATTGGGACACACGCCTTATGTCTACAACTGCCGCTATCGCCGTATCCAAAATGTTGGAAGATGGGATCAACTCTGCGCTCGCGGGGAACAAACTCCGTGCCCGTCAATTGTTGATGCAAGTGGTGACTGCCGAACCCAGCAACGAAGTCGCTTGGATGTGGCTCGCTGGTGTCGCAGAGACGATCGAGCAAACGACTCATTCGCTTCAAACCGTCTTGAAGCTCAACCCGGCGAACGACCGAGCCAAACAAGGGCTTCGGCAGACCCGGATGAAAGCCGCCCAAGATTGCCTGAAACGGCAAGACGCCCGCGCCGCCTGGCAGTGGCTCTCCGATGCCGCACGCGATGAACCGAACAACGAAGAAATTTGGCTTTCGATGGCGAGCGCTGGGGCAGCGATCAGTTCTGAAGCCGCTGTGAAGTGTCTGCAAAGGGTGTTGGAAATCAACCCAGACAACGATCGCGCGAAGTCCGGCTTGGCATGGTATCAGTCGCTGGGGGCCGGTTCGAGTGCGATCCCGCAAGGCACTCAACTGCCGATGCCAACAGACACGTTGCCGTTGAAATCCTCAAACACCGCCAAAATCAAGATCGAACGACCGGCTGCCGCCGCCTGGGCTTGCCCCATTTGCGATCTGACCGACACCCAAGAGCAACCGATCTGTATTGGCTGCGGGAGCATGACCACGCTTCGTCCACCGGCGGCCTTCGCTCGGCATCGCCCGACCCGGCCTGACGTTGTCAGCCGGGCGATCGAACAACTCGCATCCGTGCCCGAAGGTGTGGCCACCTTTGAAACCTACCTCCGGCTCGGCATCGCGCTCATGAACCAACACCGCTTCAGCGATGCGATGGCAGAGCTGCAATCGGCCTTGAAGCTAACACCGGACCACGCGGAACTGCCACGGTACATCTACGGCCTGCGGATTTACGCGGATGCCGACAGTGCTCGTGAACGGGAAGTGCGGAACCGCTCGGCTGGCCAGATGATTATGGTCGTCGACGACAGTGCCACGGTTCGCAAAGTCGTGGTCATGACCTTGGAAAAGGCCGGTTACCGGACGATCCAAGCCGGCGATGGTGCCGAAGCGTTAATCCTGTTGCGAGAGCATGGCATTCCTGCCTTGTTCCTCGTGGACATCATGATGCCGGGCATGGATGGTTACGCTCTCTGCAAGTCTCTGCGGCAGAACCCCGAGACCTCGCGTACACCGATCATCATGCTCTCAGGCAAAGACGGCTTCTTCAACAAGGTCCGTGGTCGTATGGCCGGTGCGAGCCATTACATCACCAAACCCTTCGAACCGTCCCAATTATTGAATGCCATTAAATCTCAGATTGGTTCTGCGACAAACGTGTAAATCGTGTTCTATGGTTCGTGTGCAGGAAGAATTCCTCTCCCGACAAACCTTGAATCTCAAAGGAAGTATGCAATGCGTGGTGACAAAATCCTGGTTGTCGACGACAGCCCAACCGAACTCCGCCTGGTGACCTCTGCTCTTGAGAGCAGCGGTTACAAAATCGTAACGGCTGTTGATGGCGAAGACGCCCTGACCAAAGCCGCCGCTGAAAAGCCGAAGCTGATCATCCTGGACGTCGTGATGCCGAAGAAAAACGGCTTCCAGACCTGCCGGGCGCTCAAAACCGCCGAAGACACCAAAGCCATCCCGGTCATGCTCCTCACGAGCAAGAACCAAGACAGCGACAAGTTCTGGGGCATGAAGCAAGGCGCCGATGAATATCTGACGAAGCCTTTCGATGCTCAACAACTCTTGGCCGCGGTCTCCCGATACGCGTAAATCGCCCCCAGAATTCACTCTCCCGAATCCACTCCCAAAACGGTGCTTTGCACCGTGATGGGTCGCTCGTTGCCCCTATTCAACGAAACTTGAACCATGTCACAGCCGAACGAACCAGAGCCGCTGCCCGACAAGCCATCTGAAAATGGCTTCCCGCCGCTGCGTTTCGATGCCGACGGTGCGGCGCCGAGTCTCCCCCGGATGCCCTGGGAGTTGAGCTTGCCCGAACCCAGCGAAACACAAAACACGAATCTCCTCCCAGATTGGCTGAGCGGTCCGACAGAAAGTCTCGCCGGTCAATCCGAGGCACCGTTGCTGCCAACGATGCCTTGGGAAGCGATGCAAATCCCCGAAGCACCGACGAGTGTCGTCGCAGAATCGAAGCCGGTGGAAGCTCCACTGCCGCCGATGAGCGACCTGCCCGATCTGGACTTGTTCTCGACGCTCGGCCTGGGCCAAGCATCCAATGACTCGGTCGTCTCGCTCTCGCCAAATGCCATGCCGATGCCGTGGGAACTGCCCGAGCCGCCGAAGGCCGAGCGACTCCTTCCGGATTTTCTGCCAATCCCCAGCGAAACACCCCGGCCCACCAAAGCCACCGAACTCCCCGACGACGAACTCAAAACGGATATCAGCACTCTCAGTGTGCTTTTCCCGCAGGAAACCGAGAACCGCAATCTCGCTCAGGATCTCCGCCACGACTGGGCCGCGGCTGCGACCGTCGTTCAATCGAGTGGCCCCGAAGATCAGTACATCCTCTTCCAACTCGGCAAAAGCGAATACGTCCTGGACCTCTCGCACATCGTCGAGATTGGCCCACGGATGAGTTACGCTCCATTGCCCTATGTGCCGGATTGGTTCTTGGGTCTGACGAACCTCCGAGGCGATGTTGTCTCGGTCGTCGATCTGCGGCTCTTCCTGGGCTACACGCCAATGGTCGGTCGCCAAGAGCGTGTCATCATCGTGAAAGACGAACAAGGCAGCCTGACCGGGTTGCTGGTGGATGGTATCCGCGGGATGCGTCGCATTCCCTCGACGGCTCCTCGGAGTGAGATCGAGGGGCTGGAAACCACGATTGCCCCGTATCTGAGTGAGATCATCGACCACGAGAAGCGTCTGCTCGCGGTCTTCGATATTCCCCGTTTGTTGGCCTCCGAAGAGTTCCTGGCTCTCCAGGCGGAAGCCGTCGCTTAAACCCTTAGTCCTCCTCAACCCCGTCGGAGTCGTATTCATCATGAGTGCACCCAAGAAAAGTCTTGCCAAGTTCAAGCTGAAAGTGTGGCAAAAGCTCGCGCTGATTGCCCTCCCCGTTCTCGTGCCGATCAGCGTGTTGCTGTTCATCACGTACAACACCAAGGCCGAAACGATCCGCTTTGCCAACGCGGAAAAACGCGGGCTGGAGTACAACCGGAAGCTCCGCAAACTCCTCGATCACCTCCAACAACACCGGGGTTCTTCGAACGCCGCCATCGGCGGGGACTTGAAGTTGCGTGAGACGGTGAGGGACGTGCAAACCCTGATCAATCAAGACTTCGTTGAGATCGATGCCATTGATGCTAAGTTCGGTGCGGAATTCAAAACCACCGAAGAGTACACACGAATCAAGGACGAAGTGAACAGACTGAAGAATCAAATTTACTCGCTCGACCCGGACAAAGTCGAAGCTCAATCGCTATCCAAAACCCGCCACAACAAGTTGATTGTCGACGTTGCGAAGCTGATGACGAACGTCGCTGAACGTTCGGGCCTCGTGCTTGACCCCGAAGTGACGACCTACTGGTTGCAACTCGTGATGTTCGACCGTATTCCGTCGACGACGGACAACCTCGGTTTGAGCCGATTTAACCTGGCTGGCATCGCAGGTAAACCCACGGTTTCCGCGGCTCAACGCCTGGAACTCGAAGTGTTGATGAACTTGAACAAGAAGAGCCGTGAAGACATCGCACGGAACATGGAATCGATCTCAGCCTCGGATACGAGCGTGAAGAATAAAATCGAAGCGTTCTACAAAACGTACTCGCAACAGACGGAAGAACTCGAAAGTTACTATCGCCAGAACATCAATGACCCGAGCAAGATGGTCGGTCGGGACGTGTTCCAAACGGCCAGCCGCGCGGTGGATGCCTGCTTCACGATCTATGACAATGCCGACGTGGAGATGGAACGGCTGCTCGATCAGCGTATCGTCGAAACCCGTGGCTCGATCATCACGAACTTCATGATCGTGACCATCTCCCTCTTGGTTGTCGCGGCGATTGCGTTCGTGATCTCTCGCTCGATTACCAAACAGCTCACCGAGATTGGTCGCGTGTTCGGGTTGATTTCTGGTGGGGACTTCAAAGCTCGTGCTGCCCGCCAAACGGACGACGAACTGGGCGACGTGGCCACCGGCTTGAACGGGATGCTTGACCGAACGGTCAACCTCCTCCAGACGAAAGACGAAAAGGAACAGATCCAAGGCAGCATTATGAAACTGCTCGAGGAAGTGTCCGGGGTGGCCGACGGGGACCTGACGAAGGAAGCCGAAGTGACCGCCGACATGACCGGGGCCATCGCCGACTCCTTCAACTACATGATCCTCCAGCTCCGGGACATCATTGGGAACGTGAAAAACGCTACCCTCCAGGTGTCCACGGCAGCTAGCCAGATTCAGACGACCGCCGAACACCTCGCCGGTGGATCCGAAGAGCAAGCCGCTCAGATTATCAACACTTCGGTGGCCGTCGAAGAAATGGCTGCTTCGATTCAGCAAGTGTCCGACAACGCCGTCCGCTCCTCGCAGGTTGCAGAATCCGCGAAGACCAGTGCGAAACAAGGCACGAAGGCCGTGCAAGACACGATCGAAGGTATGGGTCGCATCCGCGAGCAGGTGCAAGAAACCGCGAAGCGTATTAAGCGCCTCGGTGAATCTTCGCAACAGATCGGTGAAATCGTGCAGCTCATCGATGATATCGCCGAGCGGACGAGCTTGCTGGCTTTGAACGCTTCGATCCAAGCTGCCATGGCAGGCGAAGCCGGTCGCGGGTTCGCAGTCGTTGCTCAGGAAGTCGAACGGCTCGCTGAACGCTCCACGAGTGCCACCAAGAAGATCGGTAACCTCGTCAAGACGATTCAAACCGAAACCAACGAAGCCATCACGGCCATGGAAGAAGGGACCCGCGAAGTGGTCGAGGGGTCCAAGCTCGCCAACCAAGCTGGTCAGGCTCTGTCTCGAATTGAAGACGTTTCGACCCAGCTCGACGAACTCATTCGCTCGATCTCCACGGCTGCGAAACAACAAGCTCGCGCTTCGGAAGGTGTCGCTCAGTCGATGACCCACATCAGCGAAGTGACGCAGCAAACCGCCGCCGGTACCAAGCAAGCCGCCGTCAGCGTGAATCAGCTCGCCGACATGGCCGACAGCCTCCGCGGTTCGGTCGAACGGTTCCGCCTGCCAAGCGAACGCAACGGCAAGTCGATGAGCCTGTAAAGACCAGATCTTAGGGTTACGCTTCGAACGAAGCGTAACCCTGTCTCGCTGATACCCCCCTGATTTGAACTTGACCCCCTATACCCCCGTCGAGAACTTGCGATGTCCCTCAACATCGATCCTGAACTGCTCGAGTTCTTCATCGAAGAAGCGACAGGCTACCTGTCCCCGATGCGGGAAAGCCTCGCTGCTCTCGCCGAGAACCCGACCGACCCCGAACACCTGGAACGTGTCCACAGACACGCCCACAGCATCAAAGGCTCTGCAGCGCTCCTCGGCATCGCCGGGTTGAGCCACACGGCCTATCAGCTCGAAGAACTCTTCGATGAGATCTCCGAGAAGCGCTACTCTTGGAGCGCTGAGGTCCACCTCGTTTCCTTAGAAACGGTCGACTACCTCGAAGAGACGCTTCGTGACATTCGCTCACCGGAATACACCCCGGACGCGATGATCGCCAAAACGAACCAACTGTACGCTCAGCTCACGGGTCGCCCAGAACACCAGCCAATGCTGGTGAATGAAGATGGCGAGCCGTTCCCGATGCCGGATCGCTTCAGCCGCGACGAAGCCGAGGACGGCGAAGACGACACGGTTCTCGATTACAGCCCTCCCAAGGCTGTCACGAGCGAGCGAAGCCCCTCGACGCAAGACGTCTCGAACTTCCTCACCGAGATGGCGAGCGAAGAACCGATCTCGCCAGAATTGCTGGAAGTCTTTTCGCTCGAAGCCGAAGAGCACTTGCGAGCGATCAACACGACCTTGCCACTCTTGCAAGACAAGCCCGCGGACAAAGAACTGATCCAGACCATCCGCCGCTCGGCTCACACCCTCAAGGGTGCCGCGGCCATGGTGGGCTTCAAAGCGATCACGAAGCTCTCACACCGCATGGAAGATGTGCTGGATGTGATTTACGAAGACACGGCCCCGGTCCCTGCGAGCCTGTTCCCGGTGCTATTCCGCAGCGCCGACACTCTCACGGACTTGGCGGCCGGCAAGACAGATGATGCCCGGTTGGTGCGCCTATTCGCAGACTATGACGCTGCGATGGAGCAACTCGCCTCCAGTGACGAAGCCGCCCCCGTGGCCAAGAAACCGGAAGTCGATGATGCCGAAGTCGCGGCCCAGGTCGCGGCGGCGACGAAGCGTAGCGGGCAATACGTTCGCGTGCCGATTGAGCGCCTCGATGAACTCACGAAGCTCATTGGCGAACTCGTTATCGCCCGCACAGCGTTCGAACAACGCGCGACCGACTATGTCCGCATGATGGAAGAGTTGCAACTCTCCTCGACTCGCCTCAAACGCTGCTCTACGAAATTGGAAACCGAGTACGAAACCCGTGCTCTGTCCACGACTGGGGCTTCGAACCGTGGCGGCGGTAGCAGTTTCAATAGCTACGGCTTCGATGACCTGGAATTCGATCGTTACACCGACTTCCACCTCATCAGCCGCGAACTCGCCGAGACCACGACCGACGTCCAGACGATCGGCAACGAACTCGGCCACTTGAACGGCGACATCGAAGCCTTTCTCACGCGAAAAGCCCGAATCACCTCGGACATCCAAGACAAGCTCATGCGGATTCGCATGGTGCCTCTGGAAACCCTGGCAAACCAGCTTCACCGTACGGTCCGCACAACCGCCGAAATTGCCCGCAAACCTGCGGCTTTGGTGCTCGAAGGCGAATCGACGGAACTCGACAAGACGGTGCTCGAAGATCTCTCCGAGCCGCTGATGCACCTGCTTCGCAATGGCGTCGATCATGGTCTGGAGTCAGTCGAGGAACGGCGTGCGTTTGGTAAGCCCGAACGTGGCACGATCACCGTGAAGGCGTACCAAGAAGGTCCGCAGATCATCGTGCAGATCAAAGACGATGGTCGCGGCATCAACCCCGAAGCGATCCGCAACAAAGCCGTCCAAGGCGGTTATGCGACCGCAGAAGCCGTGGCGAGTCTCTCGGATTCTGAGATTTACCGCTTCCTGTTCTTGCCAGGTTTCAGCACCGCGAAAGCGATCTCGGAAATCTCCGGGCGTGGCGTGGGCTTGGATATCGTCTTGGCCAAAGTGCAGAAGCTCAAAGGCACGATCAACATCGACTCGAAAGTCGGTGTCGGTTCGACCTTCAGCATCCGCCTGCCACTCACACTGGCCGTGAGCCGAGCGCTGATGCTGCAATCGCATAATCAAACCTTCGCAATCCCGCTGAATGCCGTCGAGCAGATCATCCGCTTGGATGAAGAGCCAGAAACGGTCGGTGAAAAACCGGTCCTCCGCTTCGAAGGCAAGCTCTACCCGCTCATTCACCTGGCCACGGCGTTGCAGCTTCCTCCGACTGCAGACGAAGCTGTCAAGAAGCCACCGGTGTTGCTCCTCAACACCGGTGATGCCCGAGTTGGGGTGGTCGTCGACAAGATCCTCGGTGGCCGCGAAATCGTGGTCAAGAACCTGGGCCACCATGTCCGCCGCGTGAAGGGGATCAGTGGTGCGACCATCATGGGCGATGGCTCGGTGGTGCTCATTCTGAACCCGAACGACCTCGCTGCTGCAAGAACGCGAAACATCGTCTCGTCGCGTGCGACGCCTGCTCGTGGGCTTGAACCGAAGGGGCAAAAGGCTGCTCTTCGCGTCATGATCGTCGACGATTCGCCGAGTGTACGCCGCGTGGTGTCCAGTTTGATCAAGAAGACCGGTTGGACGGAAATCCCCGCGAAGGATGGTCTCGATGCTCTCGAAATCCTCGGTCGCATGGGCACACCGCCGGATGTCATCCTTTCGGACGTGGAAATGCCACGCATGGATGGCTACGAGCTTCTGAGCACCATCAAGAACCAACCGGCTTACAAGAGCATCCCAGTGGTGATGATCACGAGCCGTGCTGGCGACAAGCACCGCAAGAAAGCCATCGGCCTCGGGGCTGCTGGCTACATCGTCAAGCCTTACCAGGACGAGGCCCTGTTGGCAACGATCCGCAATCTCGCCATGCGATCGTAACCCCCCCAGCCACGAGGCACGCATGTCTTTACTCATCCGAGTTGTCATCGCCGACGGTTCACCGTTGGCCTGCCGGATGCTCAAGAAGTTCTTGCAGGATGCGGGTGGCTTTGATGTCGTCGCCATGGCGACGACTGGGCCGGATGCATTTGCCAGAGTCCTCGAGTATGAACCGGACGTCGTCACCGTGGCCATGGATTTGCCCGGTTACGATGGTCTCACGACACTCGACAACATCATGATGCACCGCCCCACACCCGTGGTCATGATCACGGGCGTGGGCCGCCTCCGCGCGAACCGAACGCTCTTGGCTCTTGAGCGCGGAGCCATTGATTTCGTGTTGAAATACGTCCCTGGGCAGGAGCTTTCCCCCGCAGAACTGGGGAGAACGATCACCCACAAAGTCCGCGTCGCGGCGGGTGTCAAAGTCATCCGACGGCTGGATGTCAAGCGGGTCCAGTGGGATCAGCTTCGCATCCGGCAGCCCG
The DNA here is from genome assembly GCA_051659845.1 of Fimbriiglobus sp. Taxonomy (GTDB): domain Bacteria; phylum Planctomycetota; class Planctomycetia; order Gemmatales; family Gemmataceae; genus Fimbriiglobus. Next base: position 84,572 of record JBOFPH010000012.1, read on the forward strand.
TTCGCCGGACGGTCTCCGAAGTCCCGGAAGGCTTGCCACAACTCGTCGTGATCGGCGCATCGACGGGTGGGCCGCAGGCGTTGAAGGAGCTACTGGCGCGCTTGCCTGTCGACTTCCCCGCTGCGATCGTCGTCGTCCAGCATCTGCCACCAACCTTCACGACGGCTCTCGCGGAGACGTTGAATGCTGTCAGTGGCGTCACTGTCCGTGAAGCGCGTAACGGCGATCGGTTGAAGAAATCGACGGTCTACATCGCACCGGGCGATCAGCATTTACTTGTTCGTGCGGATGAACGGCTCGAACTCAGTGAGGAACCGCCACTCAACGGCTATCGTCCCGCCATTGACATCACCATGAACTCGGCAGTCGATGTCTTTGGACCACGAGTTTCCGGTGTCATCCTGAGCGGGATGGGCGATGATGGCCTCAAGGGGATGGCCAAGATCTACGATGCAGGCGGACTGACACTCGCTCAAGAAGCCTCAAGCTGTGTTGTTTATGGGATGCCACGCCGCGTGATCGAGGCGGGGTATGTGGAATGTTCGGGGACACCGACAGAACTGGCCGAAGCACTCATGGAACGAGTGTCTCCAGCCTGGGGGATGAAAGCCAAATGGTAGCCACACTCAAAAACACCGAGACCATCCGTCTCGTTCGCGTCGGGCTGTCTGGTGAAGAATTTGCCGTGCCTCTGGATGCCGTCGAGACGATCCTGCGCCTCGAACCCGGCCGCTGGGCCGACAACGGCGAGTATGGTAACGCCGTCCGGGGTTCGCTGGTGTATCGCGGTGAAGAAGTTGGCGTCTTGTGCCTCGGCTCGCTGTTGGGCCGCAACCCAGTCACCAACCGGCATCCGTTTGCGATCCTGCTAAATAGTGCTTCGGGCCGGTTTGCTATTCTCGTGGACCGCGTTTCGCAATCCAAAGACTACCCTCTTGACCAATTGCAGACACCACCCGAGTTGGTGAGCCACTCCACGAACGGCCTCGTGTCACACTTCATCGCTGAGGAAGAAACCTTCTTGATGGTCATGGCCGCTGAGCGACTCATCGACGATACCCCTGCAAAGTCCCGCCGTAGGAACATCACCACTCGTGAGAAGCCCTCAGGGCTGGCCGAGCAAATCATTGCCTTCCGCAGCCAAGAATTCACCACGAGCGAGCGACCTTACACCTTCGGCATCCCAGCCCGCAACGTCGTCGAGGTCATGACCTTACCCCCCATCCAGAAACTCCCGACCACAAGCAGCGACTTCCTCGGCGTCGTGCCCTGGCGTGGCCGGGTGCTACCAGTCGTCGATTTGTCTGCCCGCATGGGCCTCGCCCCAAGCTCCGCCGCTGCGACCCGGGCTGTGGTGACACTCGTCGATGGCCGCCCTTTTGCCCTCGCAGCGATGCCCGGCGTCCACGTCTGGAACCTGCCTCTTCCTCACGCCGCCAGCACCAAAACTTGGCCAAGCCAGTATCTCCGTGGCGCTGTCGAGCTCAAAGCCGAGAGCCTGCTTTCCCCGGACCTGGTGCGCTTGCTGGGGGACTAGCACCCTCACATCGGCGTCAAACCAGCTTCACTTCGGCGTGGTTTTTTTCCTGTCGGCAGTTACTGAGGTTGCTTCGCGGGGAGTGCATTTGTACCCTGATTGAAACTCCGAGTCGGAATTTCACAGGGGGACGCTCATGGCGGATGAATCAGGGAAGGGCTTTCAGCCGTTCGTCAAAGACGAAGAGAACCAAGCCGAGTTTACCTTGCTCCCCATTCTGTTGGGTGCGATCCTCGGCATCATCTTCGGGGCCTCTTCGATTTACCTCGTGCTGAAGGTCGGTCTGACCATCTCGGCATCGATCCCCGTGGCGGTGCTCGCCATTTCGGTCTTCAAAGTCCTGGGCCGCACAACGGTCCTGCAGAACAATATCGTCCAAACCACCGGCTCCGCGGGCGAATCGATCGCCTTCGGGGTCGGCTTTGTCATGCCAGCGCTCATGATCCTCGGCTTCGAGATTGACGTCATCCGCGTCATGGTCGTGGGAGTGTTCGGCGGGTTGCTGGGTATCTTGATGATGATCCCGCTTCGCCGAGCGTTCATCGTGAAGAAACATGGCGAACTCAAGTACCCCGAAGGCACGGCCTGTGCCGAAGTGCTGATCGCGGGTGAAAAAGGCGGCTCGATGGCGATGCTGCTCTTCACGGGCTTCGGGCTGGGCTTCGTTTACCAGTTCGCAGTCCAAGGGTTGAAGTTGCTCGTCGATACCGTGGCCTTCCCGCTTTCCAAAGAAGTCGGTGGGAAGGCGGTGGGCTTGAAGGCTGGGCAGATGGGTTGCGAAATGTCCGCGCCGCTTTTGGGGGTGGGTTACATCATCGGGCCACGCATTGGCGGCATCATGATGGCAGGTGGTGTCTTGGCGTACCTCGTGATGACACCCATGATTGCTTACTTTGGTGAAAACCTCTCAACCCCTCTCGCCCCGGCCATTTCCAAAATCGACGATGGCAAAGACCTGGGGCTGATCAAGAACATGAATGCCAAGGGCATTCGCTCGAATTACATCCTTTACATCGGTGCCGGAGCCGTGGCAGCCGGTGGCATCATCAGCATGTTGCAAGCGTTGCCGGTGATCTTCGGCGCGGTCTTCTCAGGTTTAAAAGACCTCACTGCGAGTTCCGATGGCAGCAAACTCACCGCGAAGCGAACCGAGAACGACATCCCGATGCTCGTGGTCATCGGCGGGAGTGTTGGCATGGTGCTGGCGATGATGGCTTTGCCGCAACTCGGCCTCGGCTTCAGCCTCGTCGGCTTTGCTGGGGCCCTGATGATCTTGCTCTTTAGCTTCTTGTTCGTGACTGTCTCCTCTCGGTTGACGGGCGAAATCGGTTCCTCCTCGAACCCGATCTCCGGCATGACGGTCGCCACTCTGCTTTTGACCTGCTTGGTGCTGCTCGGCCTCTCGGAACTGGGTGTGCTGACAATTGGCAAAGAAGTGAAACTGCTCGCACTCACGGTGGCGGGCATCGTCTGCGTCTCGTGCAGCAACGGTGGGACCACTTCGCAAGCCCTGAAAACAGGCCATTTATTGGGGGCCACCCCGCGCTCGCAACAGTACGCCATCCTGATTGGCTCGCTGACCTCGGCGGTCGTCGTCGGGGCGGTGCTGATTGCTTTGAACATGGTCGGGACGATTTACTCGAAGAACAACCTGCCCAAAGCCAAAGTCGATGTCTCCAAGCTCAGCATGATGGGCCACGTGCAGGTCGGCCAGTATGCCGATGACACGAAGGAGTACCACATCCTGAACATCGGCGCCCGCGAAATGGGCGACAAGAACTTTGACAAATCGATCTTCACCCCAGCTCCTGGTCAACCTCTCGATGTCCGTCCTGGTCGCTTCCTCATCGACAAAGATGGTAGTTTCGCTTACTACTGCGACCCCGCTGTTAACGGTGAACTCAAGACCCAAGACGACGGCAAAGAAATCCTCCGCTTCGATGCTCCGAAGACGCAACTCGTAGCACTCATCATCGATGGCGTGCTCGATCGCAACTTGCCGTGGGATCTCGTGCTCATCGGGGTGCTCATTGCCGTGACGCTCGAACTGGCCGGGGTGCCATCGCTGCCGTTCGCGGTGGGAGTTTACCTGCCGATTTCGTCCTCGACACCGATCTTCTTGGGTGGGATGTTACGCTGGCTCGTGGACAAGTTCCGCCGCAGCTCCGCGGACGAAGGGGATTCCAGCCCAGGCGTGCTGCTCAGTTCCGGCTACATCGCCGGCGGCTCGATTGCCGCACTCCTCGCCGCCTGCTTGGGCTTCAGTAAAGAACTTGAAGACAAGTTCGACTTGGGCCGGCACTTGAAAGACATCCAACTCCTCGACGGAGCTTTCCCCGTGAGCAACCTCCCGGCGAGTATGCTTCTGTTCGGCTTGGCCATCGTGCTGTTTGTGATCGGCGTGCGGAAGAAGTAAGGGCTCTGGTTTCACGGCTCACTGGCTCGACCACTGAGCCGCATTCTTTCTCAGCGGAGGTTTCCACCTATGAATGAAGGCCTACCACCTACTCGGACGCTTTTCGGTGTCTTGCTGGTGCCAGTTCTTGCTCTCTTCGGCTGGCAGTTGTACCAACTCCGTGCGGAAGGCTTTTTTCATGGGAAAATCCTGATGGCGGCCATCATGATGATTCCCATTTGCCTGGCCGGGTTGATCAATCCGAAACTCGCCAACCCCTGGCACTCCATCTTCGCCGACGAGCCGAACATCCACATTTACAAAATCGCTTCGGGTGTCGGTGGTGGTTTTATCGTTGTGTCGGCCCTTTATGTGGTGATTGCGCTATCCGAGGGTTGGTGGCTCCCTGAGTTTGTCTCCAAGGCGTTGGGTCAAGGTTGAGCGATTTCTTCACTACAACTTGGGAAAGTCTCGATGAGTGACGCTAGTGATGTCGAAGCGAAGGCCCGCTTCAGCCTGCCGAAGACAGGCTTGCGGGTCTACTCGGACCGGATCGTGCGGACCAACACCGAGGGAGAAACCCTGCTCGATCTACCACTGACTTCGATTACAACAGTCGAGTATCGCCGGGTGTTCGAGCACTTCAGCTTTGCGTTCTTTTTTCTCGCGATTGCTCTCTTCATCATCGCCGTTGCGGTGGTCAGCGCGGATTGGTTGCGAATCTTGCTTTGCATCGCAGGGGCCATCAGTGGCTTCATCGCGATCGCAGGGATGTTTTCGCATCATCTGTTTGTGCACACCTCTTCAGGCGAAATGGAAATCAACGGCGACGAGTCTGCCGAGGAATTGCAAGCCTTTGCAGTCGGGGTGAACGAGTTTCTCAAGACTCGCCAAAGGTGATTCTTCAGGGTCGGGAAAATGCCCTAGCTCCGGTGGCGAATCACAGGATGGATAAGATGACCATCCAAGTTTCGTCAGGAGTGTGAAATGAGTACGCCAGCGCCGATCGATTCCGTCAACAGTGCGGTGCATCCCTTCGGGCTGCCACTGGGTACGGTGCGAGCTTTCATGGCCTTGCTGATTCTTGGCAACTTCTGGCTCGTCGTCCTCTGGCCACACGACAGCGCAAAGCCCCTGCTCGGCCACTTCGTCATGCTGCCCTTGATCCTCTACTCTTTCACACTGAGCCGGAATACACACCCGGGTAGCTTCTCGGCTCGAATACTGCCGTTTCTGTTGCGGCTACTCTTCACCGGTGGAACGGTTGCCGTGATCGCCTTCATGGTGACGAACGGAGGCATCGGGCAATACAAGGACCGCCTGACGCCATCTCCCGAAGAGTTCAAAGACTGGTGGTTGCTCTTCGGTGCCGCACTGGCTGGCGGGTTGCTGGCAGGCGTACTCTTGAACTCTATCTTCGGCCCCGATGGCTCCTTCTTCCGCACGCTCCGCGCTTGGCTCTCGGTGGTGAGCATGGTCTTCCTGACCGTCGAACTCGGCTTGTTCGTCATTCACCTGGCGAGTAAGTCCCCCGAACCTGGCTTCGTGGACTTCCTGCGAAACTACCAACTCGCCGAGGTCGCCATCGTCTCTGCGTACTTCGGTACCCGGATTTGAAAGACGACTCCACAAAACCTTAGTCGTCATTGTTCCTCAACAGATAGACATCCCGGCCCAGGAGTTCGAGTTCCTTGGCGGGGTCGGCAAGAGCCGCGAGAGTGTTGAGGATGTCGTGACTCGACCAGAAGTTGGCGTCAAAGGATTTACCGATGCCTTTGGTCAGCCACTGGTTGTATGTCAGCGGATCGGTGAGCGCGAGCACATGGAGTGCCTTCGGGTCGTCGAGTTTCAGGAGCGCATCATCGGGGTGAATCGTGCCCAAAAGCCAACGACCCGCCTCAGCATCCGCGGCTCCGAGTAACAGCGAGACCTCGATCACATCACTCGGAGACCGCCCAAAGCCGCTCGTATGCTCCCGGTTGGCGAGTGACCGAGCCACGAGCGAGTGAGTATCCGGATGGTCGAGGCTACGCCCGACGTACGCCACGTAGACCCCCATCAAGGCTTTGCGGCCACCGGTGTAGCCTGAGAAATACTCTTTGTTCTGATCCATTTTTTCGAGCACGGTCATCGCGCGATCGAGCATGTCGTAGGCTTTTGGCTTGTCGAATTTCGAGAAGAGTTTTGCTAGCTCGATGTAGCCCGCAATCTGCGAACCACCGTTTGGGTCGTCTTGCACCAGTTGAATGGCCAAGGCGGGATTGTCACGGACGATGACGCGGGCGATGCTGATCCGCGCATAGTTATCCCGAAAGTGCTCATCCGATTTCACCAGGACGCCGATGTTTTCAATGGCCAGTTTCACATCGGTCTTGGCCATCTGGCCGAGGATCTTACACGCCGCCTGATTGCGATATCTCACATCCGAAATTTCTTTCAGTTTCGCAATCGCTGCGGGTCGATCGATCTTGGCGAGATGTGGGACGATACCGGACAACACACTGGATCGCCAATCCGGTTTGATATCAGGGAACAGCTTTTCGGATTCTTCGAGGAGGGGTTTCACCTCGGCCGTGGCACCCGCGAGGTGGAGCAACGAGGCCACGCGCACCAAGTTGGATGCCAACCATTCGGGCCGTGTGGCTTCCACACGCAATAACTTCAGCCCAGCGTTCGTGATGAGTAGTGATTTGGGTTTATCGGTTTCGAGGACTTTTTCCGCGACGTCGAAGAAGACCCTCGAGTTGTAGCTCGTCAGGCGCAGTTTCTCGATCACTGCCTCGGGGTTTTCCAGGCCGAGTTTGACGAGGTCCGTCATACGCACAGGCGGTTCGAGTTCTTTGGCGTACTTCTCCATCTGCTCGGGTGGGATGGTTTTCACCCAGCTCTCAGCCAGATCACGATGGCTCGTCACGGCCGCGCGGAAGATGTACGGCTTGAAGCCGGAAGCATCCGTCGCGGAGTCCCAAGTCATTTGCAACATCGACCGCAAGATCTTTTTCTTCTCATCCGCGAGTGCCTTCGGATCGGGCATCGGTGTCGGGGCTTCGTCGAGTTTTCGCAGCACCAGATTGACAGGGTCTTCCTCACCCCCGGCGGTCAGGGCATACGTGTGCCGGTAACCTTCCTTTGTGGCCGTGACAAACGCCCGGCCGTCGGGGAGGTTTTCGAGCTTGTAGCGGCCATTAGCATCGGTCGTGGTGCGGACCATCTTCGGCGTCTCGCCACACGACTGCACCGTGGCCCCCGCCACCGGCTTGCCATCCAACCCCACCACCTGCCCCGAAACCGCCAGGCCCAGAATCTGGACGCGGTAGTCTTCGAGCGCGATGGATTCGCCTGGAACGAAGGTCTTCATGCGGAATTCGGTGATCTTGGGGAAGCGTGGGTCGGCGATGAAGGCGCTGTATCGAATCCCCGTCAGCACGTTGTCGAAACGATACTCCCCCTTGGCATCTGTGCGCGTGAAGGCTTCGTATGTCGAGATACCCCCGCCTTCTGTGTCAGGAAAATACCCTTGCAGTCTCATGACGACATTCGCCACGGGCTTTCCTTTGCCATCGGTCACTTTGCCTTGGCCCGAGCCGCCGAACGATTCGTCGATGGCAATGGTCTGAATTTCCTCGCAATCTTTGGGAGTAAACGTGGCGAGTTTGTTGACGGCTTTCTCTTTGCGGATGAGCACCACGAAGTTGCCAGTCGATGGCAAGCCGCGGATAGTGATCTGGTTTCCTTCCACGAAGACCTGGTTCGGAATTTCCTCGGGTTGACGGAGGATACTCTCGCGAGTGTGCCGAATCTCATACGGCCCGGTGACCGGTTGATTTTTGCTATCGACGATCTTGGCACGAAATGTGAGCCCTTCGGTCAGGGCCATCTCCCCGAACTCGGCTTGCCCAAGTTCAGGCACAGTGACTTTGGGGCGTTTGTCGGTGTACGGTGGCAGGATGTAGAACCGGCCATCACTGGCGTTCCGCGAAGTCACATACGGTGCATACTCACCACCCTTGACGAGCGTGAATCGGTACCGGCCTTCCGCGTCGGTCTTGACTGACACTCGAAAAGCGATTGACACTTCAATACCAGGAATGCCTTTGCCCGTCTTCTGGTCCACCACTTTGCCCGTCAGCGTGCTCCCTTTCTTGGTCTTGAAGCGAACCTCGGTGATTTCACCCGGTTTGACGATCACTTCTTTGGTTTGTGGCTGTTCGAGGAGATGACCAACATTGATGTACTCCAGTTCGTACGTGCCCTCTAAGATCGGACCTGCAGTACCATCGGCTTTGCAGACCAGCCGGGGGAATGAGTGGTGAACGGGTCGTTTGTCCTTGCCGAAAAACATCAACTCACGATCTTTTAACTCGACTGGGGTCTCATGATCCACGACGATGCGAATTCCACCCGTTCTGGGTAGCACCACATCTTTACTGCTTGCCAGAAATTTAATCTTGGGGCCTTTCTCCATCTGATGCGCAAAAGTCACCGAGTAATCTTTGGGAAATCGGTTGTAAGTGAATCGTCCCTCAGCGTCGGTTTTGCAGGTCCAATTCAGGCCGCTCAACGTATTCGAAAGTTCGTCACCACGATCCTTCGAGCCGGGTTTTGTGGGCGGATACCATTGGCTGGCTTTTAACTCCAAGCCGGCCACAGGCTTGCCCTCATGATCAACAACACGACCTTGAACTGAACCCGGCTCCAGGAGATTGATGCGGACCACAGGAGACTCGTGAAGATTGAGATAGGCTCGAACGCCACCGATGTTGCCTTTAGAATCGCGGGCGACGAACTCCGATGCCTCCGATGTTTCGAACCGCCCGCCTTTGCCGACGAGTTTCGCGGTGGTATCCGTATACATCCAGCCGCGCATCGGGTTCTCGACCGGCTGTAGGGCGAACAGCTCCGCGTCTTCGGCGAGTTTGCCGTTGCGGTAGACCTCGACGATGACATCTCGTTTGGGATGCCAAGCGTAGGAAACCGTGGCCAAGGCGATGGCGAGACAAACGGCAATCGGGAACTTCATGATCCTTCCTCAGTAGATAGTTGGGTCATCGTATTCCTGCGTTCGTCGCTCAGGCAAGAGATTTTGCGAAATTTGTACGGAGTTTCGGTATTCAAGCGAAACGTGAATTCATGTCCCGAAATGATCTTGATCTCGGTCTTGGCTTGCTTTCTCCGCGGCGCGGGCCTACACTTACATGAGAATTATTCCATACTTGGAGCGAATGCTCTGGTTGGAACGCAGAGTTGGAACTAAATCCCCGCCTTTTCGCGTCCAAACGCTGAAGTTTGCTTGGCGCGATCGAAAACACCCGGCAGACTCATCTGCCGAGCGATGTTAGAGTTAGCCTAGATTTCGCAGCTTACCGGCTGCCCCTTGATCAGGAGAGTATCTGATGAATCCCTGGAAGTGCCTCGGGTCACCACTCGGCCGGCGTAGCTTTATGCAAGTCGGCGCTCTCGGAGCGCTTGGCCTCACTCTTGGCGACTATTTCAAGCTGCAAGCGGCGTCCAATAACCCCGCACCGGCTCCTGCCAAGAAGGGGCCAAAAGCCGAGTCCGTCATTCACATCTTCCTGCCCGGTGGCATGGCTCACCAAGAAAGCTGGGATCCCAAGCCTTACGCCCCGGTCGAGTACCGCGGCGACATGGGCATCATCAACACCAAACTCGAAGGCGTTCAGTTCAACGAGTGCCTGAAGCAGATGGCCCAAGTCGCGGACAAGATCACCGTCGCCCGCGCCATGACTCACGGCGAAGCCGCCCACGAGCGTGGCACGCACAACATGTTCACCGGCTATCGCCCCAGCCCCGCGCTCACCTTCCCGAGCATGGGCAGTGTGGTCAGCCACGAGCAAGGGGTGCGGAACAACTTGCCTCCGTATGTCGCGATCCCGAACATCCCGACGAACTTCGCCGGCAATGGTTACCTTTCGAGCGCCTTCGGCCCATTCGCCCTCGGCTCGGACCCTGCAAACGGTGGCTTCCGCGTCCAGGACTTGCAACTGCCGGGCGGCGTGACTGTCGAGCGGTTCAACGCTCGCCGCAATCTGATGGACACCGTCAACGAGCACTTCCGCGGCAAGGAAAAGTCCGACAACCTCGACGCGATGGACACCTTCTACCAACGCGCTTACGGCCTGATCTCCTCGGAGAAAGCCCGCGAAGCCTTCGACATCAACAAAGAAACCCCCGCTCTGCGCGACCAATACGGCCGCAACGCCGCGGGTCAGCGGATGCTCTTGTCGCGCCGGTTGGTCGAAGCCGGGGTCCGGTTCGTGACCATGCACTACGGCGGCTGGGATTTGCACAACGGCATCACCGCTGGCACTCGCAACCAACTGCCTCAATTCGACCAAGCCCTCGCGGCCCTGATCCGCGATCTCGAAACCCGCGGCATGCTCGACAAGACGCTGATCATGGTGTCGAGCGAGTTCGGTCGCACGCCCAAGATCAACGGTACCGCGGGTCGGGACCACTGGCCGAAAGTGTTCAGTGTGATGCTCGCTGGTGGTGGCATCAAGAAGGGCTTTATTTACGGTAAGTCCGACGCGACCGCTTCCGAGCCGGACGAAGATGGCCTGACCGTCGAAGATTTGGCACACACCGTTTACCACTGCCTCGGCATCGACGCTGACAAGAAGCTGATGTCCCCTGGAGACCGGCCGATCGACATCGTCCGCGAAGGGCACACCCGCAAAGAACTCTTGATCTGAGAAATGCGTGGCATGGGCTTCCAGCCCATGCGGACTGACACATCAGTTTCCCGTCAGCATGGCCAAGATGGCCATGCCACGAACCTGATGGTCTGAAACTGCCAAGCGTCATGGAGTGAAACGTGGACCGGCTCACTTCATGACGCTTTCTTTTCGGGTGACATGGGCCTATCGCCCATCTGGATTGCTTGCCTTTTGGTCGGAGCCTACCTCATGAACTTCTCCCGTGTCTTGACGGCCCTTTTCTTACTCTCCGCGACTTCCTTCGCAGCCTCACCGAACCTTGGCGGCATCGTGCCACGCGGTGCCCAACGTGGGACCGAAGTGACAATGGTCTTCGGTGGCGCGAGCCTGACGGATACTCAGGAAGTGCTGACGTACTACCCTGGCATCACGGTTACCAAATTCGAAGTGCTGAACCCGAACACCGTCCGCGTGTTTGCCAAGATTGCCCCGGACTGCCGGTTGGGCGAACATGGCTTCCGCCTACGGACAGCCTCGGGGATTTCGGACTTCCGCACCTTCTGGGTCGGCGCCTTGCCAACGACTGAAGAAGTCGAGCCGAATACGGAGTTCGACAAAGCTCAAGTCGTCTCGCTCAACACCACTGTTCATGGCACCGTGAACACGGAAGACGTCGATCACTTTGTCGTCGAATGCAAGAAAGGCCAACGTCTTTCGGTCGAAGTCGAGGCCATGCGACTCGGCGTGCAGATGTGGGATCCGTACGTGGCCATCCTCGATAGCAAGCGCTTCGAGATCGCGATGAATGACGACTCACCGATGCTCGCTCAGGACTGCGGCTGCTCCGTGCTGATCCCCGCTGATGGCAAGTACACGATCCAAATCCGAGACTCGGCTTACGGTGGCAACGGCGCTTGCAACTACCGCCTGCATATCGGCAACTTCCCCCGTCCGACTGCAGTGCTTCCGCTCGGTGGCAAGCCGGGCGAAGAAGTGGAGTTCCGCTTCCTGGGTGATCCACTCGGCGAGATCAAACAGAAGATCAAGCTCCCCGCCCCTGCTGACCCGCTATTCCGCTTGCACTGCACCACCGCCGAGGGCATCAGCCCGACTGGCTTCGCAGCACGAGTCAACGACCTGCCTGGCGTCGTCGAACCTGGCACGAACTTGACCATGCAAACTGCCACTCCTGGTACCGCCCCCGGAGCCTTCCACGGGACAATCTCCAAACCTGGCGAGACGAAATACTTCAAGTTTGCGGCCAAGAAAGGCCAAGCCTTCGACATCCACTGCTACGCTCGCCGCGCGGGTTCACCGCTCGATTCCGTGATGCACATCAGCCGGGCTGACAACGGCGCCTACCTGGCTGGCAGCGACGATGTCACTGGGCCAGATAGCTACATCCGTTTCGGGGTGCCTGAGGACAAAGAGTACGTCGTTTGGGTTCATGACCACCTCCGCAAAGGCGGGCCGGATTACACATTTAGAATCGAGATCACTCCCGTGGCTGCGAAGACCACGACGAACATCCCCAAAGCCGATGGCAACAACGTCAGCAACCAAGACCGCCAGTCGATCACCGTGCCCAAAGGTGGCCGTTATGCCACACTGATCAACGTCAACCGCGCTGATTGGGCTGGCCCCGCCGCGATCGGCTTCGACAAACTCCCAGGCGGTATTGCCCCAGCGATGGATGTCGTCGACCCCGGTCAGGGCAGCGTGCCTGTGGTCTTCGAAGCCCGCCCGGATGCCCCACTTGCTGCGACACTGACGCAAGTCCTGGCTAACCCCACCAACACCAAAGTCGTGGCCCCGAGCCGCGTCGACCTGGATGTGAACTTCAACATCGGCTTGAACAACACGCCCTTCCACCGCCACTTCGCGGATCGGATTGCCGTGTCCGTGACCGAGGCTGCGCCGTTCAGCATTGACGTGATCGAACCTAAGGCCGCGGTGCCACAGAACGGTTCGCTGAATGTCAAAGTCGTCGCCAAGAGAGCACCGAACTTCAAAGGCCCCATCGTGGTGCTGCCACTGTTCACGCCACCCGGTATGGGAATCATCGGCTCGACGACGATTCCTGAGAACGCGACCGAAGCCACCGTCCTTGTAAATGCCCAACCGAATGCTGCCCCACGCAAGTGGAAGACCTGCTTCACTGCCTACGGCAACGCCGGCCAAGGCACCGTCTGGACCTCGTCACAGCTTTTCACCCTCGAGGTCTCGACGCCGATCGTGGCGTTCGCCCAAGAACGTGCTGCTGTCGAACAGGGACAGAAAGCGAATGTCTTTAGCAAAGTCGTGATCAGTACACCGTTCGAAGGCAAAGCGATCGTGAAGCTCATCGGCTTGCCTGCGAAGGCCACGACGCCTGACAAGGAACTGACGAAAGACTCGAAGGAACTCGTCTGTGAAGTAGCCACTGACAAGGTCACTCCCGCTGGGAAACATAGCGTTTTCTTCCAGGTCATCGTGCCGATCAACGGCGAGATGGTGGTTCACAACGTCGGCGGCGGCGAGTTCCGCGTCGATGTGCCGATCCCACCCAAAGTCACGGCCACGACGCCACCCCCTGCTGCGAAGCCCGCTGCTCCACCGGCCCCCGCGGCTGCGAAACCTCTGAGCCGCCTGGAGCAGCTCCGTAAGGAGCAAGAGGAACGCGAAAAAGCCGGCCAACCCGCGACCCCACCTGCCAAACCGCCTGAGAAGAAGGGGTAAAACCATGACCGTAACACTGGAAGACGTGACACTCGATCAACTCAAGGCCAAGCTCCTGACGTTGAGCGAAACCGAACGCCGTCGGTTGCGTGATGCGCTCCGAGAGTCGCTTCGCCAAGAAAACGACAAGGATTTCTCAGACGAAGACATTGCGCAGATGAACCGTCGTATTGAGGAAAGTCAGAAGCAGACCGAGAATAGCATCCCACTTGACGGTGCAAAAAACGCTGCTGAGTAACACGACCAACTCGACACTTTGAAAGATCGACTGGGTTGAAGTGAGTTGAAAATTCGTTGATAGACCCCTTGAGGGATTTGATATGCGACTGATGATAGCGAGCTTGGTGGGATTAGTGGGTCTGTTAGTCTCTGCGGAGATGCCACGCGCGCAGCAGCCTGCGACGGTGGCGCCACCAACTTCTGCCGCTCCGGTGGCTCCGGCTCCAATGGGGAAGATTGCGGTCTACCCGCCGGATATTAACCTCGAAACCAGCCGGGATCGGCAGAGCTTCATCGTCCAACTCACCCAGCCCGATGGGCTGACTCGGGACGTCACCGATGCGGCCCAGGTGACTTTTGCGAACCCCGCACTCGTGAAACTGGAACGCAACATCGTCGCTCCGGTTGGCGATGGGGCCACAGAGATGACGGTCGTGGCCGCGGGGCAGACGGTTAAGGTGCCCGTCAAGATTGTGAACGCCAAGGCTGATCGGCCCATCTCCTTCAAACTCGACGTCATGCCGGTCTTCATGCGAGCTGGCTGTAACTCCGGTGGCTGCCACGGGGCCGCTCGCGGTAAGGACGGCTTCCGCCTCTCGCTCTTCGGCTTCGATCCGGATGGTGATCACTTCCGCATGACTCGTGAACTTGGCGGCCGGCGGGTCAACTTGGCCATGCCGGCTGAGTCGCTGTTGATTGATAAGGCTTGCGGCAAAGTTCCGCACACCGGTGGCAAGAAGATCAACGAAGGCGACGAATATTACCAAACCTTGATCCGCTGGCTTGAAGCCAACTGCCCCGAAGATGATGCCAAGACCGTGGCGACCCCCACGAGCCTGGAAGTCTACCCGCCCTCGGCCGTGCTCGATGGCAAAGGCGAACGGCAACGGATGGTCGTGCGGGCCAAATACTCCGACGGCACTGACCGCGATGTGACCACGACCTCGCTCTTCATGTCGAATAATGACAACTCCGCGAAGATCCTCGCCGAGGGCGATGGCAGCGTCACCGGTGGCGAACGAGGCGAAGCCTTCATCATGGCCCGCTATTTCACGTTCACCATCGGTGTGCCGTTTATCACATTGCCAAAGGCCGTGCAGTTCACACCCACGCCGAGTGCCGAATTCAATTACATTGACAACCATGTTTTGACCAAATTGAAAAAGCTCCGCATCGAGCCTTCGGGCCTCTGCGACGACCCGACGTTCCTCCGTCGGGCGTACCTGGACATCACCGGAACGCTGCCGACACCGGATGAATATGCACGCTACATGGTCAGCAGCTTGCCAAACAAACGAGAACTGCTCGTTGATGAATTGCTCGAACGCAAAGAGTTCTCGGAGCTCTGGGTGTTGAAATGGTCCGAACTGTTGCAAATCCGCACCGACCAGAATGCCCAAGTCAGTGGCAAAGCGATGCTGCAATATTATGGCTGGCTACAAGACAAGATCGCCCGCAACGTGCCGACCAATGTGTGGGTCAAAGAACTGTTAGGCGCTAATGGCGGGACATTTAAGAATCCTGCGACGAATTACTATCAGATTGAACGCGACTTGTTGAAGGTCACAGAGAACGTGGCTCAGGTCTTCATGGGCATGCGGATTCAATGTGCTCAGTGCCATAACCACCCGTTTGATCGCTGGACGATGGATGATTACTACGGCTTCGCGTCGTTCTTCAGCCAGATTGGTCGTAAGCCAGCGGACGATCCGCGTGAGATCGTCGTGTTCAACGCCGGTGGTGGGGAGATCAATCACCCGGTCAAAGGCCGGCCGATGCCACCGAAGTTCCTGGGCGGTGTGACGCCCGATGTGAATGGCAAAGATCGCCGCGAAGTCCTCGCCAACTGGCTCGCCTCGGACGAGAATCCGTACTTTGCCAAGAACCTCGCCAACCTGGTCTGGAACCACTTCTTTGGCCAGGGGATCATCAACGAAGTCGATGACGTTCGCATCTCGAACCCTGCGGCGAACCAAGAACTCCTGGACGCCTTGGCGAAGAAGTTCATTGAGTACAAGTACGACTTCAAGAAGCTGGTTCGGGATATCTGCACCAGTGCAGCCTACCAACGCTCGACGATTGGCACCAAGACGAACGAAGGCGATACCCGTAATTTTGCTCGCGGGCCGATCCGCCGAATTCGCGCGGAAACCATGCTCGACATCATCAGCCAAGCGACCGACACCAAGAACAAATTCCCTGGCCTGCCCCAGGGCGCTCGGGCGGTGCAAATCGCCGATGGCCAAGTCTCGAACTACTTCCTGACGACCTTCGGTCGACCAACTCGCGAGACAGTCTGTTCCTGCGAAGTGCGTCTCGAACCGACGCTGTCGCAAAGTTTGCACCTGATGAATGGCGACACCGTCGGGCCGAAAGTGCAAGCCGGGAACTTGGTCGGCAAGATGCTGCAAGACAAGAAGACCGTGCCGCAGATTATCGAGCAGATCTACATCCGCAGCGTCAACCGCGCCCCGACCGCAGGCGAAATGAAACGCCTCACCGACACCGTGAACGCGGCCCCAGCCAACCTGAAACAACAAACCCTCGAAGACATCTTCTGGGCCATCCTGAACTCCCGCGAGTTCATGTTCAACCACTAAGGGAAAACAACCTCTCCACAAATCGTTTCGCACGCCTGAGGATTGACGATGGAGTTGGAGTTGTATCCCAAGAATGACCGGCGATCGGAAGCTTGGCTACTGATTTTAAAACCGACCCGTGTGAAGCTACTCGATGACGAGGATGAACTCGTTCATGAATGGAAGCCGAAAGCTTTTTTAGCTTCCACGAAGATGCCGAGTTTTTTTGAGAGCCGAAAAGACGTTGAGCTTGAGGTAGGTCGTGAAACGCTTGCTTTCACCACGGGAGACAAGCCAAAAAAGAAACTGCAAGATTATTTAGATCGTGTCTACATTCGCAACACACCGAACGCCGCAACACGGATTTTAATGATTGGCCTGGCATGGTTCTTAGGCGGGGCGGCTATTGCAGGTGGCGCGCTCTATGCCAGTTTGCAGCCTGACGCGAAGGCCATTTACTTCGGTTTGGTGCTCTTTGGGATCATCAACTCCTGTTGGGGCATCGCCAGACTTTGTGACTATCCACGATGGAAACGGCTCAGTGACGAAGTGGAACAAGAAGCATGACATACAAAGCCACCGCGATCGAAACGATTCAAAAACTCCCGGATGATGCGGGGGTTGAGGAAATGCTCCAGGATATTTTGATTCGCCACAAAATCGAACAAAGGCGTTGCACACGCTGAGGTCCAAGCCCGGTTTTAACAATGGCTGTAGCAAACTGAATTCCGATCACCCTGAGATGATGAATACGATGCGGTACACCTTGAGTTTCCTAGCCCTCGGGCTGGTTTCGTCGGCGGTTTTGGCGGATGCTAAGAACCCGACGTTTAATGATGATGTATTGCCTGTCATTAAGCAGCACTGCATGAATTGTCATAGCAATGACAAGCAGCGTGGTGGGTTGAACCTCGCCAGTCATGCGGCCATGATGCAGGGTGGGTCGTCCGGGGCCGTGGTGGTGCCGGGGGATCCGGATAAGTCACGGATGTTTACGCTCACGGCGCACAAAGAAGAGCCGAAGATGCCGCCCAGTGGCAAGATTCCGGACGCCCAGATTGAACTGGTTCGCCTCTGGATCGAGCAAGGTGGCAAAGAGACGGCCATGAGCAAAGTCTCGATGGTGGCCAAGCCCAAAGTGGAGATCGGCCTGAAGAACGTCGGCAAGGGCAAGCCCGAAGGCCCACCGCCGATGCCAATCGCTGGGAAGCTGAAGCTCGATCCCTATGTCGTCGCGCGTCGGCCGGGGGCGGTGTTGGGGCTTGCTGCGAGTCCGTGGGCACCGCTTGTGGCAGTCGGTGGGCAGAAGCAGGTCATCTTGCTCCATGCCGACACGGGCGACATCCTTGGCATGTTGCCGTTCGAGCACGGGCAGATCAACTCGATCAAGTTCTCACGGAACGCCAAGATGCTGCTCGTCGCCGGTGGACGGGGTGGCATGTCAGGGAAAGCCGTGCTTTACAACATCGCCACGGGTGAGAAGGTCACCGAAGTCGGCAGTGCGGAGAACGACGCGATTCTCTCCGCGGACCTGTCTGCTGATCAAACCATGATCGCCGTCGGTTCGCCATCGAAGATGGTCCGAGTTTACTCCACCGCTGATGGCAGCGTCTTGCACTCGATCAAGAAACACACCGACTGGGTGACAGCAGTTGAGTATTCACCCGATGGCGTACTCCTGGCCACGGGGGACCGCAGCGGTGGGGCGTTCGTCTGGGAGGCCCCGACGGCCCGCGAGTTCCACACACTGCGAGGCCACACCGGGATGATCTCCGATCTGTCCTGGCGACCGGATTCGAATCTGCTGGTCACGGCCAGTCTCGATACCACCATTCGCCAATGGGAGATGAACAACGGTGGGCAAGTGAAGAGCTGGGCGGGGCACGGTGCGGGAGTCGAGAGCGTGCGGTACAGCATGGATGGCCACATCGCCAGCACCGGGCGTGATAAGCTCACCAAGCTCTGGGATGGCGCCGGGAACTTGAAGAAACAGTTCGAGGCGTTACCGGATTACGGTCTCCGAGTGACAGTCAGCCATGATAATACCAAGGTCATCGGCGGAGATTGGGGCGGTACGCTCAAGTTCTTCGCTGCCGCGGATGCCCGAGTGCTCGCTGTCGCGGATACGAACCCCGGGCCGATCGCCGAGCAACTCAAAGCCGCTGAAGCCGCGGTACCCGTGGCCGAGGCCAAAGTCAAAGTGACAAGCGACGCCTACAACGCGACCCTCGCTCGGCAGAAAGCCGCCGGCGATGCTTTCAATGCCGCGAACGCTAACCTCGCCAAACTGCAAGGCGACCTGGCCGCTGCTACCAAAGCCGTGACCGATACCACAAACACCATCAACGCTCTCAACGGCCAGACCGCTGCTACCAAAGCCGAAAGCGACAAGCAGACAGCTTTGCTAGCCGCGGCGAATTTCAAAGTTCAGTCGTTCGAAACCACAGCCCCAATCTTTGCCGACACGGCTAAGCGAGTTCAGGAAGCCGCGGCGAAGGCCCCGACCAATCCTGATCTCGCTGCTGCCGCGAAAGCCGCTGCTGATGCGAGTGCTAAACAGCAAGCCGACCTGACCGCCGCGAAGACCGCCCAAGCTGCCGTCGTGCCCGTTCACAAAACCGCGACCGACAAACTCGCCGCCCACACGAAGGCCATCACCGACAACCAAGCCGCCCTGGTCGCCAATCAGCAGAAAGTCGCCACGTTGCCAGCGATGGTCAAAGCCGCGACCGATGGCCTCCCCGCGGTCAAGAAAGCCGCCGATGACGCCAACGCCGCCGTCGGCCCCGCGAAAGCTGCCCTCGACGCCGCCACCGCCGAAGCCACTGCCGCAAAAGCCAAAGTCGAGCGCCTCAAAGCCCAAGTGCCAGCCGCACCGGCGAAGAAGTGAGGAATCATGAACACTCCCAGAGGAAGTTTTCTTTCTCTGGGGATTTGCTTGGAATGGAGATCAATCAATGTGGAAACGTTTTCTAATTTTGATGTCAACGTTGATAGTCATCCTTGCCACTCAAATCGGTTCAAAAGTTTCATCACATGAGAAAACCAGTCCACCCATCCTCGATTGCACGGGTGAAAAAGGTGCTGACACTGGAACCGTCCTCGCGGCACAAAAAGCATGGGCCAAATTCCTTGGCGAGCCTAGCTTCGTCAAGTCTTTCCCGCTCACAAAGGATGGCAAAACCACGATCGAAACGTGTTTAGTTCCACCTGGGAAATACTACCATGGGAAAAGCGATAAACAGACCCTGGTTACCATCACAAAACCAATGTGGGTCAGCCGTTGCGAAGTCACTCAGAGTCAATACCGAGCGGTTATGGAATACAATCCCAGCAACTGCAAGAAAACGGGTGATGAAGCCGCAATCTACCCCGTAGAAAGTGTCAGCCACAACGCTTGTGTGAAGTTCAACACCCGAGCATCGACCAACACCGGATTCGAGTTTCGTTTGTTGAGTGATGCGGAGTGGGAATACGCCTATCGAGCGGGCACACGAACTCAATACTACAATGGCGACTCCGCCGACAAACTCGGAGAAATTGCATACTTTGACGAAAACAACAAAAAGCATCTTGGAAAGGTCGGAACGAAACTGCCAAACGCATTCGGTCTTCACGATATGGCTGGCAATGTTTGGGAGTGGTGTGCGGATTGGAAGGCAGACGCCCAGACAACCTCCACAGACCCTCGTGGTCCTGCAACAGGCGAGTTGAAAGTGATCCGAGGGGGTGGATTTAACGACCTTAGCAGGAGTTGTACAGCCTCCCACAGTCTTGCCTTCGGGCCGAATGACTGGAATGATCTGATTGGTTTCAGGATCGTTGTGGTTTCTGCAACTGCTGCGAAGTGACAGAGCGAAGTTAATGAATGTTTCGCGGTACGGCTCCTGCAAGTTCACAGCTCCAGGTCGAAGTGGACGTAGTACCCGTTGTCGCAGCCGGCGACGGCGGTGAGGCCGTTGGGGGCCACGGCGGTGAAAGCCGCGACCGATGGTCTCCCCGCGGTCAAGAAGGCCGCCAATGACGCCAACGCCGCTGTCGGCCCCGCGAAAGCCGCCCTCGACGCCGCGACCGCCGAAGCCACCGCCGCCAAAGCCAAAGTCGAGCGCCTCAAAGCCCAAGTGCCAGCGGCACCGGCGAAGAAGTGAGTTGTCGGGCAAAGGTGAGATCCAGGCCAACCAGAATCCAAAGGAATCGATAACCGTCAAGCGCCTCCTCAGAAGTGGTGAGGAGGCTTTGCACTTCCTGGTAGGAGGGTTTGTTGTAACCTGATGGGGAAACTGTGATCCTGGTTCCTGGGTGGAATGATGTTTGATAAGGTTGTCGAAATCTTCCGGAAGGTCTTTGCCGATGGCAAGCCGTTGGGCTTCTTGGACCCCAACGTCTGGAAGGAAACACTGAGTGTTCCCGAGGTCTTCTGGCCAGCACTCGTGGTCCTCAACATCATCGTCTTCACCGAGACTGGCCTACTCATCGGCTTCTTGTTACCTGGCGATTCACTACTGGTCGTGGTGGGCTTCGTAGCTAGCCAGAGTGGGTGGAATCTGCCAATCTTGATCGGGACGCTTTGCGTCTCGGCCATCGTCGGAGACACAGTTGGTTACTGGATCGGCGCCAAAGCTGGGGCAAAGATCTTCTCTCGCCCGGATGGCCGGTTTTTCAAGCAAGCCTACATTCAGCGTGCCCGGGACTTCTACGACAAGCATGGTGGCAAGACCATCATCATGGCTCGCTTCATCCCCATCGTGAGGACTTTTGCTCCGGTCGTCGCTGGGGCCGCGAAAATGAACTACCGCACGTTCGTGGCTTACAACGTCGTCGGGGGGATCCTCTGGGTAACAAGCATGATCCTCTTCGGCTACTTCCTCATCGATATCATCGACCCTCTCTTGAAGCCCATTTTTGGGGACCAATTCACCATCGCCAAGCAAATCGACAAACTTGCCGTGGCGATCATCCTGATCTCGGTGGCCCCGATTGCCTGGAAAGCGTTCCAAGACTGGCGCAAAAACCGCAAAGCACCAGCCACCACACCAAATACGTGATTCGTCATCACTGCAGTGGCATGACCAGATACAAGTAATCCGCCCCGATCTTGAAGACAGCGGGGCGTTGACCGTCGGTCATTTCCAGGCGAGTGGTTGGCTCGCCATCGACGGCCCGGAACATGTCACTCAAATAATTCGGGTCAAATGCAATTTTGACCGACGCTCCATCGTAGTCAGGCAATTCCAGTTTCACTTCACCCGAGCCAGCTGCTGCGGCTTTGGAGGTCAGCGTTACGCTGCCCGGTTCGAAGAGGAACTCAACACGGCGAGTTTCGTCGTCGGTCATGATTGCCGCTTGCTTCACAGCTGAGGCAAAACCAGCTAAAGGCAGATCAAGCTTTGTGGTCGCTCGGCTTGGAATGATGTTCTGGTAGGGTGGGAAGCGACCTTCCACGAGACGAGTATGGATGACGGCTCGTTCGGTTTGGAAGTAGGCTTCGTTGTTCTTGAGCACGACTTTGATCAGTTCGCTATCGTCGCTGAAGTTCCGTTCCAAAAGCTGAATCGCCCGTAATGGGATAATGGAATCTTTCTTATCAGGAAGTGGTTGACCGTGGACCACGGCTGGGCCTTCCGTCATCGCGAGGCGACGGGTATCAGTTGCCACGATCCGCACGGTCTTTTCGAGAGCTTCCCATAAGACCCCGGTCACCGCAAAGCGGGTCAGTTCTCGCTTCTCGGCAGCGAAAGCCGTTCGCTTCAGGAGTGTCCTCAAGACTCCAGCCGTCACTTCGTGGTAAGCGCTCGTCTCATCCACATTCGGGATGTCGGGGAACAGAGCTGCGTCCGTGACGGGGATTTCATACCTCCCCGTCGAGGTGCGGATCTTTGAGCTTTCCTCGCCGACTGAGATTGTGATCTCCGCATCCGCTGTGGCTGAGAGAATGCTGGCGAGTTTGTCGGGGGGCAACACAGCTTCGCCGGACTGTTTCGCATGAATGCCGCGCAACTCGTAGCGGATTCCGATTTCGTTGTCGGTGGCCATCAGGGTGAGCCGGTCGCCTTCAGCGATCAGCTTGATCATCGTGAGCACCGGCATCGTGGTTCGCACGCCGACCGCGGCAGCCACAATCTTCACGGCAGCAAGAAGGGAATCTCGAGGAGCGGTGATGGTCATCATGGAAGCGGTCTCAGGTCAACAGGTTGTCTTCATAGGTTCGTCTTCATCCGTGACGTGGTTGTTATCCTATCTATCCTTGATTTTAAACCCAGTAGCAGTAGTAAGGTGGCCGCGTGGAATGGCGCGCAGTCTCGTGCAAAATCGGCCAACACTACGAATTGTCGGGTGAAGTGAAAGTGCGAGCCTGTGGAAAACCTGTCGCGCGGGTGATTCTATCCTGACGCGCCGCGTTTATCTTAGAAAACTGCCTCGCTGAAATGTGCGCATCGACGAAGCCAACGTCATTGATCAACACTCGCGCGCCATGAGCGCGCCGAGTTTTCCACAGGCTTGTGAACCTTAGCCTAGTTCGCCGCGAAGGTCTCGCAAAGTCATCGCGAGTGCGGGGTCGGTCTTGGCATCCTCGCTGATCTTTCGCCAGGCGTGCATCACCGTGGTGTGGTCCCGACCACCACACGCTTCCCCGATCTGAGGGAATGAAAGCCGGGTCATCTCGCGGGCCAAGTACATGAGTACTTGCCGGGGAACCAACACATCGCGCCTGCGAGAGCTACCTAAGAGTTCTTGCCGGCTGATACCGTAATGCTTCGCCACACGCTTCAACAGTTCTGGCATCGGTCCTTGGCCGGTGGGGAATTCGCTCGATTCGAGAAGTGCGATCACGGTCTCTGCGGTAAGCGGGGGATTCGCGGTGCTTGTATGGCGCGTGAGGGTTTTGAGGGTCTCGACGATCCCCAGCAAAGGCCGGACACCTCCTCCTTTCGTGCGCTCTAACAGCACATCGACCGCTTCGCCGGTCAGACGTAGCGCCTTGCGGAAAAGAAGCGCCATCAGCAACTCACGCCGACTGGTTCGCCCAATCGGTTCGAGCTGAACAACCAACCCAGCACTCAAGCGCGAAGTCAACCTCCGCGGGTAGCGATCCAAATGGGCAGGCCCAGCATTGGCGGTCACGACGGTGAGCTTGCGTCGGGCAGTCCGTTTATCGAGGAGTAAGCAGAAGTCTTGGACGAGTTTCAACGGGAGATGTTGGAGATCTTCAATGCCAAGGAAGTCGAGTTGCACCAGCTCACCGAACTCTTCACGGACCTCGTCGTCGTCCGCTTTGCGTTTCGGTAACTCACGAGCCGAGAGGATTCGAGCGGTCAATCCCTGGCCATCATGAGTGATGGCTGAGACCATCGATTGGACCAGAAGTGATTTGCCCGTTCCTGCACCGCCGTGAAAGACGATCGGTGATGTCGTTTTGCGATTGCCAGCCTTCAGAACCCGAGCGACCGCTCGTTGAGCCGCAAATAGCGCTGAGCGATTCTCCGGCAATGGCACCACATCCGCCCACACCGGAGCGACCGCCACCCGCCGGATTTTAGCCAGGCTACGACTCATGGGAGTATTCTACCCGCATGAATCCAGTCTGCGCAAACGAGATTTCCGATTCGGAGGGGGATCGACCGCAGGAATAACCGGCAAAACTGGCCTCCTGGCGAGCGTGCTCGCACTCGCCAAGGGTGTTTCCAAATTCTCTGGTGCCAGTGCCATCTTGGCTGTGCTGATGGAGTGGCAGTTTCTCGACGCATGGGCTGGAAGCCCATGCCACGGTTGATTCCTGACGATTTCGAGAGAACACCTCTCGAATCTGGAGGCTTCTTCGTTGACAAACTGGGGAACTTGAGCACAAAATAAGGTCCTGCCTGAAGTGCTTTTCCTTCCTCCGTCTCCCCGGAGTCGATATGCGATTCTTAAGTTCCGTGACCGCGCTTTGTGCGCTGGTTGCTTACGTTCATGCTGCCAACCCACCTGCACCACCTTCGGAGTTCGCAGAACCACAATCCGCGCCGAAGCCAGAGCCGTTTCCGATCAAGTACATCGACCAAGGCCAATTCGACTTGCGCCTTAAAGGGATGCTCGTCCCCGAGGGGTTCAAAACCGAGATCGTCGCTGACGAGAAACTGACGATCAACCCCGTCGGCATGACCTTCCTGCCGGATGGCACACTCGTGGTTCTAGAGTGGTCCGTGGACCCTATTATGGGCAACAAGTGGTTCGAATTCAAAGAGACCTTCCGCTACCGCGACGGTTCAACCAAGCTCGTCGCCACGATGAGGAAGTTTACCTCGGATCCCGTCAAAGTGTTAAAGCGCGATTCGAGCGGCCAGTTTGTCAAAGCTGAGACCATCATTTCCGAAGAACTCCCCTCGACCGTGCTCTACCACGATGGCTGGCTTTACATGACGGGCCGGGGAACCGTCCGTCGCTATCGTCAGTCCCGCCCCAATGGCCCCTGGGACATCCGCGAGACAATTGCCCAAGGCTTCTGTGGCTTCCACCATCACCAAGTCTCGGGGCTGACCATCGGCCTCGATGGCAAGCTCTACATCACCTCGGGCGATGACGACAACTTCGTCGAAGGTTCGGATGGCAGCCGGGCGAACGTTCTTCGCACGGGGGCGATCTTCCGCTGTAATCTCGACGGCTCGCAGATGGAGACTTACAGCCTTGGCTATCGCAACCCGTACCGCGATATCGCTTACGACGTCAACTACAACTTCTTTCACGCCGACAACGACAACGAAGACGGCTCGAAGTTCACTGGCTGTCGGTTACTTCACGTCGCCGAAGAAGCGGACTTCGGCTGGCGACTCTTCCCAGGCGCTCGCTGCTGCCGACCGGACTTCACTCGTGGTGCGGTCGCGGGGGAACTCCCTGGCAAACTGCCACCGATGCTGAAAACAGGCCGCGGTGCTCCCGCTGGCGTCTTGATCTACAACGACACGGCTCTCCCAGAACAATACCGCGGGCTGATGTATTACCCCGATGTCTACCGCAAGAACGTCCGGGCTTACAAACTCCGCGAAGCCGGTTCCACCTTTGACGTCACCCATGAATTCGAGTTCATGAAGTCTCCCGAGGATCCGCTCTTCCGCCCTTGCCAGATGATCACAGGCCCGGATGGTGCCATCTACATCTGCGACTGGCGTACGGATTCAGGTGGTGCTGGTCGCCTCTCAGGGGATGGTAAGAATGGCCGCATCTATCGCCTCAGTTGGGTCGGTACGAAGACCACCCCATCGATCTCGACACGCGACATCACTTCGTGGGCCAAGCTCGCCGGTCTAGCGCTTCCAGAACTGACCGAGACGCTCAACAGCCCGAATCAATCGGAGCGCAACCAAGCTCGCTATGAACTCATCAAGCGCGGTAGTTCAGCCCGAGATAAAGTCCTCCGCAAGCTCGTGAGCGGTAAGTTCAACGACCTCGGTCGCATCGAAGCCCTTGGCGTTTTGGAGCCACATTATGCGACCAGCCAAGCCGTCGCGGACCAATTTAGGATGCTCCTCCAAGACGAATCTCCGACGATTCGCCGGCTCGCAGTCGAAGCCATCGGCAGGCGCTCTACGTGGAACAACCCGAGTATCCGTGAGCACTTAGCACAAATGATTCAAGATGATGCACCCGCCGTCCGAAGGGCTGCAGCACTGGCTTTGGGCAAGATCAGAGCCGATGGCGCTGCTGAGATGCTCATCAACTCCTGGCGAAACGAGACGGGCCGAGATGCTTTTCTGAGTGATGCTTACCTGCGTGGCCTCGAGCGACTCGGTAAGCCTGGGATGGATGCTTTGCTCCAGATGGCGAAGTCCGGGAATGACCAAGATCTGAACCGGGTCACTGCAGCGTTCCTGACCTTCCGCAGCGAATCCGCCGTCAAGGCATTGCCCGAGGTGCTCACTGATCCGCATCTCGCGGCCGAGCAACGTGCGGCCTTGTTGAAGTCGTACACGAACTACCTCTTTGACCCGCCGATGCCGATGGACAACGTCACCAAGTTCGTGACGAGCCGTGTGATGGATCCTGCGCCCGTTCGCGTGGCGGGCGTCGAAATCCTCGCCAGCACCGGCCAACTCTCGAAGCCCGAAGCCGTCAGCTTCGTGCTCGCGCAGCTCGATGCTTCTGAGCCTGAAGCCCGTCAAGCGGCGATGGATGCTATCGTCTCCGCGCGGCTGACCCAAGCGACAGACAAACTCATCAGCCAACTCGCTGACGGCAAACGCCCCGTAGCTGAGAGAACACAGATCCTGAAGGCTCTCCGCACCTCAGCAGGCTCAGCGGCTGTGAAACCGTTAAGCGAATTGCTAGACCGAGCCGAGCCAGTCGTCTTGAAACTCGAAGCACTCAAGGCCCTAGCCACCGCCTCCCCCGACCAAGCCAAGACCGTGGCCACGAAGTTACTCGATGATAAAGACCCCGCGCTTGTCAACGAAGCTATCATCCTGCTCGGAGCCAACAAAGCTGGCGCACAGCTTCTCGGCGAACGCTTCATCGCCAAGAAGCTGCCGAAGGACACCTTCCCTCGGATCACCGAGACACTGCAAAAGTTCTCGTCGGACCCCGCGATTGCAAAGCTCTACAGCGACGTAATGAAGGGTGGTTTGCTCGTCTCGCTCGATCCGAAACGGCTCGAAGAGACTAAGAAGCTCGTAGCTACAAAAGGTGACGCGACCCGTGGAAAGGCGGTCTACCTGAATACCAAAGTCGTGGCCTGCGCGAGCTGCCACCGCATGGAAGGCATTGGGGGTTCCGTTGGCCCGGACCTCACACGGCTTTGGGACACACACTCTGTCGAGAAGATTCTTGAGTCGATTGTAGAGCCACACAAAGAGATCAAGGAAGGCTACCAGTCCTACAAGGCGATCATGATTAGCGGGCAGGTCTACACGGGGTTGAAGGTCTCCGAGAATGCCCAGGCCGTGACGATCCGCGAAGCGACAGGCCGCGATGTGCGGATCGTGAAAAACGACCTCGACGAGTTGAACACCACCAAGCTCTCGCTGATGCCGGACAACGCCGTGAGCCAGTTGAGCTTCGAAGACTTCATTGACCTGCTCGCGTTCTTGAAGTCTAAGACAGCCCAAGAGTCGCTCCGTGGCGTCGCTCTCGATTTCCAAATCCTAGTCGGCGAAGCGAAGCTCTTGAAGACCACCGCCGCCTGGGAAAGCGACCTCATCAAGCTGCCGACGAAGAATCTGCAATCTGCGACCGCGGATGCAAGCGGAGTGCTGAACCTGGCTCCATACTTCACGAACAACACCCCGACCGGCACCTACGTCCTCTTTTACATCCAGAGTCCCAAGGCTCAGTCCGCTCAGATCAAGATCATGGCTGACAGCGAGCTGCGTGTGGTGGTTGATGGCAAGGTCATTCATGCTGGAACCGAAGAGCCGAAGGTCGTCCCCCTCGACACGACCCTCGCGGTGCCAATCAAAGCTGGCTGGACCCCCGTGCTGATCAAAGTGGGTGTGGGTGCCAAGACTCAGACACTCAAGATCCAAGCCCTCGGAGAAAGCCTCCGCCTCGCCGCAAAGCCGGATTAGGGTAGCACGGCCATCTTGGCCGTGCTGTGTGCATGGGCTGGAAGCCCATGCCACGAAGGGGTGAGAAACACTAAACTGGCCTCATTCCATCCACAGATTGGGGTCAGTCATGAAGCGAGAAAACATCAGCACCGGAGCGAAGTGGGAGCCAATCATCGGCTACTCTCGAGCCGTCAAAGTGGGGCCATTCGTGTATGTCTCCGGTTGCACGGCCTCGTCTCCCGAGGGCCTGGTCGGCAAAGGGGATCTCAAAGCCCAGACCATCCAGACGCTCAAGAACATCGTCTCGGCTCTCGAAAAGGCCGGCGCGAAACCCGAGCATGTTGTCCGCACTCGAATCTACATGACCAACATCGCCGAGTGGGAGATCGCAGGCCGAGTCCATGGCGAAGTCTTCGCCGAAGTTCGCCCCGCGACAGCGATGGTCGAAGTCAGCAAACTCATCGACCCGGACATGCTCATCGAAATCGAAGCGGACGCCTACATCCCCGAGTGAGGAAAAGTCTTGGCGAGCGGCGTGGCGTTAGCACGCCGTGGAGAAGGCTGATCGCGAAAAGGTGCTGCAATCTATCCCAGCAAG
>JBOFPH010000013.1:0-25651 GCA_051659845.1 Fimbriiglobus sp.
AGATGGCTATTGGTGACCGAGGTGTTCGACCCCCAGTTGATGATGTACCGGCTCTTGATCACCGTCTCGGGGTCAATGACAGCCCGGGTACCAAGGGTGATATCACACCCCACTCCGCCTGCCGTGGCACAGATCGTGCGGTCGAGAAGTGACGCACCGATCTTGTGGAAAAAGCGGCGATCCAGGCTCGCGTATTGCAGCTTGCCCATCGTACCCGCATAGCTGTAAGGCAAGATCGCTTGCGGGCCATGGTCCGAAGCAATGATGCTCTGAAACTTCGTGGCGATGGTGTCGAGAGCCTCATCCCAGGAGATCGGGATAAACTCTCCGTGGCCTTTTTTGCCGATGCGTTTCAGCGGTGTTTGCAAGCGACCTGGATGATACACACGTTCGAGATAGTGCGAGACTTTGGTGCAGAGAAAGCCCTGGGTAAATGGGTGTTCGGGGTTACCTTTGAGGCTCACGGCTCGGCCCGTCTCATCGACTTTCGTCACGAACCCGCAGGTATCTGGACAGTCATGCGGGCATACGCCGTGGACGGTTTTCAAGCTCATCGTCATGGATTCACGTACCCCAGAAACATTTTTGCGCCGTCCAAGAAATTTCGTGAAATCTCGGAATAATGATTTCGGAGACTTGCGAAGAATTCCTCGCTGAATCATCATTTACAATCTACTGTATCCGTAAGTCCACAACAAAACCCCGTTTCCTTATCGACCCCTGAGGCTAGGACATGCCGGCACCGGCTTCACTCCCAGAGTTTCTTGACGTTATCAAAAAGAGCGGGTTAATCCCCGATGATAAACTTCAGACGGAACTCCAGCGTCTCAAGGCCGAGACAAGCACCCCTCAAAGCATCGAAAGCCTCTGCCAAGCGTTCATCGATTCAGGCCTCCTGACTCGCTTCCAAGCCAAGCAAGTCAAACTGGGCCGTTACAAACGCTTCGAAGTTGCCGCGAAGTATCGCTTGCTCGAACTTCTCGGCGTGGGCGGCATGGGCGCCGTTTACCTCTGCGAGCACATGTTCATGAAGCGACTCGTCGCTTTGAAAGTGCTGCCAGTCGAAAAGCTTCAAGACCCTTCCGCCCTGCTCCGCTTCTACCGTGAAGCTCGCGCAGTGGCCGCCCTGGACCACCCGAACATTGTACGCGCCTACGACATCGACAAGTACGAGCAAATGCACTTCCTCGTGATGGAATACGTCGACGGCGTCAGCATCCAAGAGATCGTGGCTCGCCATGGCCCACTTGACCCGTACCGTGCAGCGAACTACGCGGCTCAGGCCGCACTCGGCTTACAACATGCTCACCAACTCGGCATGGTCCACCGGGACATCAAGCCAGGGAACTTGCTCCTGGAGCGCACTGGCTTCGTGAAAATCCTCGACATGGGCTTGGCTCGTTTCTTCGACCAGAAGAACGACAACGTCACCGAGAAGTTCGACAACAACTGTGTTCTCGGGACTGCTGATTACCTGGCTCCTGAGCAAGCTGTTAGCAACGTGGTCGACATCCGCGCTGATATCTACGCACTCGGTGGCACATTCTACTTCATGCTGACGGGCCAATCGCCCTTCCCCGATGGCACGATTGCTCACAAGCTCCTTTGCCATCAGAACGAAGACCCGAAACCGGTCACCGAGTTCCGTGGCGATGTGCCTTCCGAGTTGCTTGTGGTCTTGGATCGCATGATGTCCAAGGATCCGGACGACCGCTACCAGACCCCCGAAGAGCTTCACGAAGCCTTGCTGCAGATTGTCGAAGATGCCATCGTGCCGCCACCAGTGTCGGAAATGCCCGACCTTTGCCCAGCGGTGCTTTCACTGGTTGGACACAACGTCGACAAAGTCCGTGCAGGAGCCGCAAGGCTAGCTGCAGGTCGTAGCGTTGGCCCTGCGAGTGGTCCCGGTAGCAGCGTGTTACGGTCACGGACCGGTCCTGGCAGCAGTGCCTCGATGGGTCGTGATGTGAAACTTGGTGGGAATTCTTCCTCGAAGTTTTCCCAATCTCAGGTGCCGACATCGAAGTCTCGCCAAACCTCGACTAGCCACCCTTTGCCGACCGACAGCGAAGGCGACATTCCACTGGATAGCGTCATCCGCAAAGATGGCACCGCCAAGAACCAGTCGAAACGCTTCCTGGTCTACGGCATCCTCGGTGGCCTGGCACTCGCCGTCGTTATCGCCGGTGTCGCCATTGCAGCCGTGATGGCCACGAAGTAACTTCTAATTCATCCAACGCAATCGGCCCAGGGTTTTCACCCTGGGCCGATTGCGTTTCACTGGCATGATTAGTCGAGTGCCGGTGGGCGGCGGTCGTTGTTGCGGAACTCACGGGGACCGTTGCCGCGGAACTGGCGGGTCGGTGGCGTGGGGTTGCCGAAGAGCCGGACCTCACTGCCCTGGGCGTCAAGGCACTTCACTTCGAGATGCTCGGGTGAGACGTGTGGCTTGCCTTCGATCGACACTTCCAGCCCGCCACGTTCCTCGATCGCCGCAATCTCCTTGCGTTTGCGGTTGAGCAAGTGGAAGGCAGCTTCCGTGTGCATCACGATGTTGATGGACGTGATCACCGGTTTGCGGTGGGCGGCCAATTGCAGGTGACGCATCACTTCGATGCCCATCGTCTCGCAGGTCTTAACGTAGCCCGTGCCTTTGCAGTGCGGGCACTCGTTGAAGATCCGTTTCTTGAGTGACGGTTGAATCCGCTGCCGGGTCATCTCGATGATGCCGAACTGCGAAATCCGCAGGATCTTGGTCCGTGCCCGGTCTCGTTTCAGAGCCGTGCGAAGTGCATCCTCAACCTTACGGCGATGCCCTTCGCTGCGCATGTCGATGAAGTCGTTGACGATCACGCCGCCCAAGTCCCGCAGACGAAGTTGGCGAGCAATCTCACGAGCGGCAATCAGGTTGACTTGGAACGCGGTTTCCTCGGCGTTGTTATCCGCGCGGAAGTTGCCCGAGTTCACATCGATGGCGACCAATGCCTCGGTTTGCTCGATGATGATCGAGCCACCTTGTGGGAGGTCGATGCGTTTGTTGTTGATCTTGGCGATCTCGTCTTCGACGCCGTACTTGTTGAAGAGCGGTTCGGTGTCCGAGAAGAAGCGAATTCGGTCGGCGTAGCGAGGCATCACGATCTGGAGGAACTCCGAGGCCTGTGCGAAGGAGTGCTCTTCATCGACGTAGATCGTGTTGATGTCGCTTGTGAAGTTATCCCGGATTGTGCGGGTGATCATGTCCGATTCACGGTAAATCTCAACCGGTGAGGCCACACGCTTGATCCGCTTGGCGACGACTTGCCAGAGGCGAAGCAGGTAGGCCAAGTCGTTTTGCAGTTCTTGTTCGTTACGGTCGATGGCCGCCGTGCGGACGATGAACCCCACGCCCTTCGGCGGATTGAGACGGTTCATGATCTCGCGGAGCCGTTTGCGGGCTTCGACATCTTCGATCTTCCGCGAGACACCGACGCGGTTTAAGCTCGGCATGAGCACGAGATATCGGCCCGCGATGCTGATGAAGGTGCTGAGGTTCGGAGCCTTGGTGCCGATCGCCTCTTTAATGACCTGGACGATGACTTCTTGGCCACGCTTGAAAATGTCTTGAATCAGCGGGCGGTTGTAGTTCCCACGTTCGCGTGGACCACCACGCGATGGACCGCCACTGCCACCTGAGAAGCTACGGCGTTCACGGGGACCTGAGTCCCGATCGCGGGGGCGATCTTCACGGGGGCGGTCGTCACGAGGACGATCATCTCGCGGACGGTCATCACGATCCCGGCTGCGTTCGCGGCCGCGGCCTCGACCCCGGTCTCGGTCACCACGATCGCCGCGGTCTCGATCACCGCGATCACGACGACGCGGCGGGGCTTCTTCTTCGCTGGCTTCGACGGCCTCGCCAGTCTCTTCGCCTTCGTCACTCAAGACTTCGGTGAATACTGGTGTTTCGTTATCATCGTCGTTGTTGTCTGGAGCACCGGAGAAGCGATCGTTCGGAGCATCCGGGTCGAAGTCATTGGCCGGGCCATCGGTGAAGAACGGCTGAATCTCTGGCTCGTCGTCTGGTGAACTGCGACGCTCCGCACCAGGCATCGGCTTCGGCTTTTCATCGCCGATGTCCGGGTTGATGTCGTCGGTTTCTTCGGCTTTCTTGCGAGGTTTCCGCCCTTTGGCTGGCTTCTTGGCCTCTTCCTCAACGACGACTTCTGGCTCTTCGACCTTCTTGGCTTTCGCTCGGCCACGGCCCTTGGCCTTCGGGCGAGGCTCTTCCGCTTCGGGTTCGGCCTCGGGTTCTGGGACAGCGATCAACTCCGCCAGGGGCGTCGGAGCTTCCTCAGGAAGTGGTGTCACTTCCATGGGAGCAGCCGGTTTTTTGAGAATCACGGGAGCTGGTTCGTCATCCAAGAGACCCGATCCGAAGCCATCATCCTCGAACTCGTCCACCACGGGTGGCGGTACCGGGGCTGGTTTCGGAGCTGGCATTCGGGCTTCGGGTGGCAATGGCGGAGGTGTGTCCTCGGAGAGGATCACAGGCTTCGGTGCTGGGGTCGGAGCCTCGTCGATGCCAAAGCCGAAGTCCGAATCCTCGATTGGTTCCGCAGGCGCTGGTGGTGGCACGGTGACGACGGATTCCACCTCGGTGAACCGCACTTGCCGACGCTCGTCACGCTGGGGTCGTTCGCTCCGCTCGGGACGTTCAGTCCGTTCACCACGCGCTGGACGATCACGGCTACGTTCGGGGCGTTCAGATCTCTCCGCTCTCGAACGGGATTCTCGCTCTTCTTCGGCTTCCGCGGCTTCCATCTCCGCGAGCACTTCTTTGGGAAGAAGGTGCTTGTAGTAAACGGGGTCCACATCGGAGGCGTGTAAGAAGCCATTGCGGCCGATGCCAAAGTCGACGAACGCAGCTTGGATGCCAGGCTCGATATTGACGATACGGCCCTTGTAGATGTTGCCGATGTAGCTTTCTTGGTTGGCCCGCTCGACGTAAAGTTCTTCGAGCACGCCGTCTTCGATGATCGCGATCCGACATTCTTCCGGCTGAAGAACGTTGATCAACATTTCCTTTTTCATTCGCCAATCCCATGTATCAGGGTGAAAAGCGTGACGCGGCACGCGGTGTGAGCACAACGCAGATGGAATTCATCCGCACGATGTTTCGTGGAAAGCCCAAGGCGAAGCCTGGAGCAGAGAGAAGTTTGGTGGTGGAGAATCGGATCAGTCACGGTGGTTGTAGCGCGGTGAGCATCAAGCTCGGGTGCGTTCCTTGGGGTCAAATCCGATTGTTGCGAGATGTGCTGAAGAAGTTGAAGAAGCCATCGCCCCGGAGAATGAGCTTCGGCCTGTGGGCAGGCGGCTCGGGGTTGTTTGGTCCCTCAACGGCTCCGGCGATCTCTGGGTGGACTCGAACGTTAAGCGTTCTAGTCCACCGAATCGGGGGAAATCCGTCGTTGTTGTTCTCGCAAATAAGCCGTCACTTCTCGGGCTGTTTCTAAGCGAAGTGCCTCTCGGGCAATTCGCTCAGCCACAGGGATCGAGAGATTGCGGACGGCCCGCTTGATCTCAGGTATTTTGCGGGGAGTCGCACTCAGTTGGCGAACACCTAAACCAATGAGGAGCGGCGTGAACATCAATTCCGCGCTCATTTCCCCGCAAACGTTAATCTCTGTATTGTGAGCCTGAGCTGCATCGCAGACGATTTTCATCAGTCGCAAGACAGCTGGGTCTCCGGAGTTGTAAAGCCCCGAGACATTCTCATTGTTCCGGTCTGCGGCCAGGGTGTATTGCACCAGGTCGTTTGTGCCGATCGAGAAGAAATCGACTTCCCGGGCCAGCACATCCGCCATGATGGCCGCAGATGGTACTTCAATCATCGTACCAACTGGGATGTCACCTTTGAAGGGGATTCCTTGTTCTTCGAGGTCTTCCGAGACTTCCGCGAGCAGACTATTGCACTGCCGAAGCTCCATCACGGTCGAAATCATGGGGAACATGATCTTCACATGACCATGCACCGCGGCTCGCAAAATGGCTCGTAATTGGGTCTTGAAGAGTTTCAAGTTCTTCAAACAGAGCCTGACACTTCGCAATCCCAAGAAGGGGTTTTTCTCACCGGCGAGAAGCGAGGAGGCCGAGGAAAATTTATCCGCACCGATGTCCAAAGTCCGGATCACGACCGGCCGAGTGGGGCCAAGGGTGGTGAGCACGGCTTTGTACGCTTCGTAGTGCTCCGCTTCGGTCGGGTCCGAGTTGCGATTCACGTACAGGAATTCCGTGCGATACAGCCCGACGCCATCGGCACCACGTTCGATGCAGTTGATCGCTTCGTTCGGGAACTCAATATTGCCCAGCAACCCGATCCTGACACCGTCTTGGGTCACCGGTGGGATATCCTTCAAGGATTGCACGAGAAAGCTACTGCCACTGACTTGGTCTTCTTTGAGATGTTCATACTTTCGCAGAGTGGCGGGGTCAGGGTCAATGATCAACACCCCCTGCCCTCCGTCAACGATCACCAACTCGCCAGACGACACCTCGCTCAAGAATCGGCCCACGCCAACCACGGCAGGAATCTCAAGTGCGCCGGCCATGATGGCCGTGTGGCTCGTCGGGCCACCGGATTCGGTGGCGAAGGCATGGACTGTGGCCGGGTCCAGTTGGGCCGTTTCACTGGGGGTGAGGTCAGCCGCTAAAACGATGACCGGTTCACCAGAAAAGGGAATTGTGCCGCTTGGTTCAATCCCCATGAGCTGGTTGAGCACTTGTCGTTCAAGGTCTTGGAAGTCCGCTCGGAGTCGGGTGAAGTCGTGCCCGGCGGGAAGCTCATCGAAGCGGCGGATGATGTCCCGCACATGCCGGCTGAAAGCATATTCGGCACTGAAGCAGTGTTTGCGGATCAGTTCCGCGGCGTTGCGAAGGTGGGTGGCATCCTCGAACATCACGGCGTGAGCCGTCATGATGTTCATGCTGCGGCCCAGTTGAAGGGTCAGCAATTCTTCCTGACGCCGGGCATCGGTAGCAGCTCGGATCAGAGCCGCTTGAAGGCGTGTGATCTCTTCCTCGACCTGCTCCGGTTTCACCGTCCGGCGCGAGATGACGACGCCTTCCGTATCGAGCACCAAAGCTGGCCCGATAGCGATTCCAGGAGAGACGGCGATTCCACGTCGTATTTGCATGAACCCAGCCGCAAAAACAAAGGACTACATCGGGTTTTCATCGCCTGCGGAGCTGAGAATTTGACTCAGTTCCAAGAGGGCTTGGTCAGCATCGTCGCCATGAATTTCGAGATCGAGATTCGCACCTGGCATGGCGATGAGCATGATGAGTTCCACCGCGCTCTTGCCGTCTGCACGCCGTCCACCATGAGTGACCGTGACCTGGGATTGGAAACACTTGGCTTTCTGCGCAAAGGCCGAGGCCGGTCGCATATGCAACCCGTTCGGGTTGGCGATCGTCACGGTTTTTCGCAGCGGGCCAAGGGTCGGCATCATCAGTTCCTGGTGTCCAATCATGTTGGGGTGTTCAATCCACCAATCAGTTGCCAAATCTGGTCCGTCGTGGTCGCCGCACGCAAGGCAGCCACCGTGCCATCGTCGCGGAGTGTCTGAACGACGCTTTCCAAAGCTCGCAGGTGATCACCAGGACGGTCCTGCGGAGAGATCAACAACACGAGCACATGGACTGGTTCGCCATCCACGGCATCAAATGCAATACCGGGCTGCGAAATCCCCACGGTGCCGATCAGCCGTGTCACCGAGGAGTGTCGGGAATGGGGTATCGCAATCGTCCGTCCGATCCCGGTCGAGCCGAGTTGTTCGCGGCGCATCACTGCTTTGACGATGTCTTCGATATCCGTGTTCTGGAAATGTCCAGACGTGCGGAGGCTGAGGATCAGTTCGCGGATCACTCCCTCCCGGTCAGTCGAAACCAATCGGGGAATCACGGCCTCGCGGACAACAAACTCAAACATTCACAGAATCCTCCGGAACTTCGGGCACCAGAACCGCAACGGACGTCCTTTTACGGGTGGATGCCTTCAGGGCCACCGTGCGACGGGTCGCGGCGGTGATCCTGCAGTTTCTGCTTGTAGTGCCCAATCTGAGTCTTGACCTTGGCGATGGCGTGGTTCAGGGCCACGATCATGTCGGTGTGTGAATCATGGCCTACGAATTGGTGTTTGTGTTCCGCTTCGGCCACGATTTCGACGAGTCGCTCCGCTTTCTGGAGATCGATGGTCACTGTGATGAACATGAGCCGGTCAAAAAAGTGGAGGAGCTTTTCCGCTTTCTCGGCCACTTCGGCTTGATGTTCCTCGGACAAATGCCCATGACGTGCTGCGATTTGTACTTTCACCGCAAAACCCTTTCATAACTGCTGGAGCAGCCCGATTCGGGGCCGCAAATTCCGAGCGTACCGTAGACGAATCTCGTCTAGGTCCAGCAGATTGTATTCTGCTGGAAGCCCGCATTCAACGAATCATCTCTTTCGAGCGAAGAATCCGTACCCTCATGCGCTGGCCTATCCAGAGTGAGGTGTCATGAGAATCCAGTTCGATGACGCACTCTACGGTGCGGACATCCGAGATTTCCCCCGGTTCGAGGACCATGCTTCGACGCATCGCGACCCAGCCACTCACACTCTTCACACGACCTGTCAGCGGCTTGGCATCGGGCCGGTTTTCGTCCTGCACTTCGGCGGCTAATCCTGGACGAATGCGGTCGAGGGCTTCTTGATCCACCTCAGCACGGATGATGTATTTGCCCTCCGGGGCAAACACGATCGGCGGGACGGGAGTTCCAGGGGAGATGATCGCCCCAACCGTGGCTTGCAATCGCAAGATTCGCCCGGCGCCGGGGGCTGTCAGTTCGCACTCACTTACAGCTTTCGCGGCGAGCGATTCATCGGCTTGGGCGGCTTTTTTTCGGGCTGCCGCGGCTTTGAGCCGGAATTCGAACTCAACCTCGGATTTCCGCAGATCGTCGAGTTGACCACGCTCCGCCGCTTCGAGGAGTTTCAATTCTTTGACTTGGGCCTGCATCGCTTCCAGTTCCGCTTTGCCAAGCGGTGAGACGGTCTGCTGGATTTGCCGTTGCTGTAGCCACTTTTCCGCGACTTCCACCCGAGTTCCTGCCGCTTGCAGCAACAGTTGTCGACAGGCTAGTTGATCGGGGAACCTTTCTTTCGCGCGCTGAATCTGCGCCAACTCGACATCGATCGCATCCACAGCCGCCGTCGCCTGCAAGAGCCTCGCTTTGGCAATCGCTGAGTCCAGGCTGATCAGCACTTGTCCCTGCGTGACGGTTGCCCCCTCTTCGATGTGGACCTGGGTCACGCGGTTTGGTTGCGTTGGCTCAAGCGGGATGACCATCCCATTCACATCGACCCGACCCGAGCAGTAAACATCCAACTGACTGGGGTCGAGCGGTTTCGCTTTCGGCGGCGTCGGACGGTTCCACCACCAGACCGCGCCGGCAATTGAGATCGCCAAAAGCCCGAACGCAAAGAGAGTGAAGATTCCGGGAGCACGGCGTCCTGCGGCCATGATGGCGAACTCCTAACGAATGTTGTGCGCCGGATCGACGCCCTGAAACGACCGCAACGCCGCCAAGCCCGAGCCGAGCGCCATCAGCAACGTCACGGCCGCTGAGGCCAAGACGATGAGGGGGTGCAATCGGACCGTAGTGCCGATCAAATTCGCGGCCTCGGCTAGTAGAAGCGTCGTGGGGACCGCGGCGAGAATCCCGAAGAAACCAACCCACAGCGATTGTTCCACCACCGTTAACTCTAGACGCCAGCGGGGAATCCCCATCGCACGCATGGTGGCGAACTCCCGTTGGCTCGCTGCGGTCGCTGCGTAAAGTGTCTGGCTCGTGACCACGGCCCCCACGAGTAAGCCCAACAGTGCCGTGAACCCGACCGCGATCCCCGCTTTCGTGGTCGTGAGCCAGTAAAGGCGGGATCGAGTCGATAGCTCATCGGAGGTGTAGGCACTCATCTGCTTGAACTCCGAAAGCCGCTCTGCAACGACTTGGGCATCCTCGGGGTTCCGACACTTGGCCAAGTGGTAAGTCACGCCACCAGGGGGATCACGAACGAGTTTCCGCGCCGTCTCGATCGAGCAAAAAACATATGGGCCACCGATGCTGCGATAGCCTTCGACGATACCAACAACCTTGATGCGATGGCCGAAGACTTCCGCTTGATCGCCGATGCCCTCGATGCCAAGTCGGCCCAAATCCGAGCCATCCACGGCGACCGCATTTGGTTCGCGCAAGCGGGCCATGATCTCGGGATGTTCCCGCAGATACTCCACCGCGCCCAACGAACCGGGATCGAGCTTAGTACCCACGACTGTGATCACTTCAGGCGTCGCGGGGGCATCCCGGTTGGAGACTTTGATCCAGAGTGAGAAGCCTAAGATCGCGGGTTCGGTGTAAACCACTTCGGGCTGCTGTTGAAGCCGGCTGACCCAGCGTTCGGGGATAGGCCGACCCAAATCGACGCTCCGCACCCCCGGATAACCGACCCAGATATCCGCTGTGGATTTATCGACAGGAAGCGAAATGGTGGAAAGCAAGCCAATCATGATGCCGCACTGCACGGCAATCAGCACCGCACTGAACGCCACGGCAAAGATCGCCGGCAAGAACCGTTGACGTTCGTACCAGATCGTAGCGAGGGCGTAAGTCATCTGTGGTAAATCGTCGGTATCTTGAAGCGATCCGGACTCGAACTGGGTAGAAACCAAAACTCGGCTGCCAAAGAACGCAGCCGAGTGCGTTTGAGTCAGATCCAAAGTTTCATCCGGTTTTTCAGGCTCTCCGGAAGTTTCTTT
The DNA here is from genome assembly GCA_051659845.1 of Fimbriiglobus sp. Classification (GTDB taxonomy): domain Bacteria; phylum Planctomycetota; class Planctomycetia; order Gemmatales; family Gemmataceae; genus Fimbriiglobus. The sequence goes on from JBOFPH010000013.1 coordinate 10,832, forward strand.
TCGAGCGTCTTGAGCACTTCGGTCGGGTGGTAACGAGTGCTGAAATGCCCCACGACGATGATTTCGTTCTGGAAACGGGTCTCACGCTCCAGGAAGTCGTCGAGGTGCATGTGGCCATACTTGTGGATCTTGTCCCGTTTGTGGGCCGCACGAATGAAGCTCATCTCGGTGATCAGCACTTTGCAATCGTAGACCGCGGGATACGCATCCAACCCCGGTGGGCTGGTATCTCCCGTGTAGGCGACGAGTGGCGTCCGGACTTCGCGGGTGATCTCGACGCCGGAGAGTTTTAAGTCCCGGATTTGGTTGCCGGGTAAGCCGACGAACTCGTCTTTGAGCTTGTTGCGACGATCCCAGACCATGAAGCCCCGTGAGGGAATCGTGTGTGTCGTCGCCCATGCGGTGACGACGTGGTCCCGAGACAGCTCAAACTCTTGCCCCGGCTCGACGCCGATCAGATCGCAGACCTGCCGACCGCGGTCGAGGCGTTGCATGATTAGCAGTAACCGGCGGACATCTTCCAAAGACTCGATCGGCACATAGACCCGCGGCGGCTCCATCTTCATCATGCGACGCCGAGCAACGTAGACCGGCAACGCGGCGATGTGATCGAGGTGAGCATGGCTGATGAACCAACTGGGTGTGCCGTTGAAGTCCCAGGGGTGGGCACCGAGATCGAAGCCCAGTTTCAACTCGGGAATCCGCCAGTAGCTCTGCACTGCAGCCCGGCTGTAGCCCTCGATCGTCAGCCCCGCATGGTGCAACGAGAGATACGGGACATTATCCACAGGACGATCCATCGCAAATAACCCTTGAGTACCAGACCGAACGTGGAATCACGAAGACATCGCCAGTTTCATATCGCGCACGGCTTGCGTCATGCCGACGAGTACCGCCCGACTGACGATACTGTGGCCGATGTTGAGTTCCTCGACACCAGGGATACGGCAAATGGCTTGGACGTTCGCGTAATTCAGCCCATGGCCCATGTGAATATGCAGCCCAAGCGCCTGAGCATGGGCACTGGCCACGATCAGTTTCTGCAACTCGACCTGCAAACTTGCAGTTGTGCTGGCTTCCGAATAGCTGGCTGTCTGGAATTCGATGGCATCGGCGCCGAGTTGTTTGGCCATGTCCAATTGGGCATGGTCAGGGTCGATGAAGAGTGAGATCGTCGCCCCCGTGGCTCGCAACCGATCGACGGCACTGTGAACCGTGTCCCGGTGGGCGATGACGTCCAGCCCGCCTTCGGTGGTCAGCTCTTGGCGTTTCTCGGGGACTAGCGTGATTTCATGCGGCTTGAGCTTCAGCGCGATCTGGATGATCTCTTCGTAACAGGCCATCTCTAGGTTGAGCCGTGTACGAACGGTCTCACGAAGCACGATCAGGTCACGATCCTGGATGTGTCGACGGTCTTCCCGGAGGTGGGCGGTGATGCCGTCCGCGCCGCCAAGTTCGGCGAGCATCGCAGCGGCACAAGGGTCTGGCTCCTGGGCTTTGCGGGCTTGGCGAACCGTGGCGACATGGTCAATATTCACACCGAGGCGAATCATCATGGCATCCCAAATCACGACCCGTAACGGGCCAGATACTGCAAGACTTCATTGTAACGCCCTGCCTCACGGCTCAAGACCTTGTAGAGGGCAATTGCCAAGAAGATCAGCACCGTCCGTTCGACTACGGGTGTGAGAAGCGGGATCTGAATCATCAACCAACCAAAGAAAAAGTAATTGCCGATCATCAGGATGAACACCGAAGGGACTGCAATCTGGGCCAATCGACTCACGCGATATCGTGGGTCGAGGTACATCTGAGCGATGAGGCGAAGCTCTTTGAAGATCTGGAAGAACGACCAGATGCTCTCAGCGGATTTCTCACCACCAGGCATCGATTGAATGGCCGCCGCCGTGATGACTTTCGCTCCGAACGCGCTCAAACCATTCTGACTGGCCAAGCCGCTCGGCAAGGCTTGTGGGGTCTGTTCTTGTAGGCGTGTCAAAATGCGGTTCGCCAGTTGCTGTTCGAGGACACTGGGGTCTTGAAGGTTCGCGAGTTGCTTTTCGAGTTTTTGCAAACGATCGGCGACCGTCTCCAGTTGAGGTGTCGGGAGCGGTTCGGAGGTCGGGGTGTCACGTCCATCGGCCATTGCTTCGCTCCTGCGAGTAGTCTCCTCTCGCTCTTCGCTTCAGCTTACCGCTCCTTTAACTCCCTGAACAGCCCGCTCCTATTTTGAGAGGATTGTTGGAGACGAGCTACTAACCGCCAACGCCAAGTCGCCAAAAATCGGCAAACCTGACTCGAACCGCCAAGACGCTAAGTCGCCAAGAATACAAAATGTGTCTTCTTGGCGTCTTCGCGTCTTGGCGGTTAATCCCTCTTCTGCCAAGCAAATCAGCCTCAACCATACTTACGAATGACACCAACGAGCAAACCCAGGACTTGGACGTTTTGCAACGCAGGGTCCACAATGATTGGGGCCATGTTGCTGTTACAGGGTTCGAGGCGGATTTGGTCTTTCTTCTTGAAGAACTTTTTCAGCGTCATGGCTTTGTCCACCATCGCGACCACCTTTTCGCCGTTGTCCGCCGAATCTTGCTTGCGGATGACGACAAAATCCCCATCGGCAATCTGGCTCTCGATCATCGACTCTCCGCGGACTTTCAAGAGGTAGATGTTTTCTCCTCCGAAGAGTTGCTTCATGTCGATCCGTTCGCGGTTCTCTGTCGCTTCGAGCGTTGGACCAGCGGCCACGAGGCCCAGGAGTGGTAGGCTGAAGCCACCGATGCTCAGGCCAGGAATCGTGATCGCGCGAGCTTTGCCGCCTTGGGTGTCATTCTTTTCATCGCGGTGGATGAAGCCCTTCTTTTGAAGTGCACGCAAGTGGCACATCACACCGTTCGGAGAGCGGATATCAAACGCTTTGCCGATATCCCGAATGGCGGGTGGATAGCCATTGTCGGTGATGTAGGCTTTGATGAAATCGAAGATTTCTTGCTGCTTGGGAGTGAGGTTTTTCGTACGTTTTGGCATTGTGGGAGTCTCCATTACACCTGATCTGAGCACCACCCATGAACCTCCAGGAACGTGGGTATTTGCTTCGGTCCTCAGTTACGTCCAGGAATGTATAGAACTATATCGCACAGTGGTTCACCTGGAAAAGGTCCGTTGCGAAGATTTTCAGCCTTTTTTCAAGATTTTTTTCCACTGTTCGTGCGTCGTTTGGTGTGGAGTTCTGCCTTGAAGTTTCACTTGGCGAGGAGCGAGGCCACCACGAACTCCTTTGAAAACAAAAACGCCGCCGATGAAGGGCATCGGCGGCTGGGTGATTTTAGAAACGCAACAACCATCAGCTCTTTGGCTGAGACAACGACAGGATGTAGTTGATGAGGTCGTCGTAGTCTTCAGGTTTGAGAGTGTCGCCGGAGGGCATCGGCGTACCTGGTATGCCGAGTTTGATGCGAGTATACAAGTCACTCTTCTCGCTTCCGCCTTTGAAGACCCCACCGACTAGATTCCGCGGTAGCACGGGATAGCCTGAGTCGTGCATCAATTGTTTGGCTTGCGGTCCATTGCCGAGTCCTTCGGGTCCGTGGCAATTCGCACAACCAGCCATGAACAGGGTCTTGCCCTTGGCGAGAGATGCAGAGTCATTGGGGCGGAAGCTCTTCGGCACCTCAATCGGCGTGCCGACTTTGCATTGCTCGTCCGCCTTCGCCGCGAGAAGAGCAGGATCGACATCATCCCCTCCAGCGTCGTACTCCTTCTGTGCTTTGCGAACCAGGGCTTCGTATTTGCCACGGCGTGTGAGGACCCGCAGATGGCCAACGATGGCTCGGAGTTCTTCCTCACTGAGGTGAGCGAAACTCGGCATCGAGGAACCCGCGATGCCGCGTTTCAACGTGGCAATCAGGTTGTCATCGGTGGGAATGCGAGTGCCAGTGGTGCTGCCAAACTTGAATGGCTCGGCGCCAAAGTAGCGTGCAGGTGTTGTGAGAGAAGCGATCCCTTTACCGTCGCCTCGCTCACCGTGGCAGTACACGCAGTGCTGGACGAAGAGTTTCGCACCGTCAGGTGGGTGAGTCGGTTCAGGTGCAGGGGAGGTCGTGAGAGTCTCACGCAGTTGGCCGAAGTATTTCGTCGGCCCACCCCAGGCCAACGTGACCAGCGAAACCGGAATCAAAAGCAGTCCGAGCCGCTTGATGAAACTCAATCGGGATGCTGCTATCGGTTTTGTAATGGTCTCACTCATCAGAATCACCTTTCCATCTATAAATCGCCCAGAACGACCGACACGTACTCCAAACCGTCCGAATCAACTTGATAGTCACGCGAAACAAGCCAAAAATCGGCCAAAAATCGGTTATTCTGGACAAAAGTGTGTCCTATGCGACTAGCCAAAACGCCCAAATTTCATTCCGCATCTCATCTGATTTCTCAGAAGCGAGCAGCTACAAACTGGCATGAATGCTTCACACGTGAAATACACAACAACCTTTAATCGGGTCCACGGAGCCAAGGCTTGACCTCGGTTTGGTAGAAATCGGCGAGGCGGGCGAGCGTATGCGCGGGAATGTCAGGGAGCGCACTGACGGCAGCGTTGCCCTCGGCTTGTGCAGCGTTTCTCGCACCCGGGATGATCACCGTCACAGCCGGGAAACTGAGGCACCATTTCAAAGCCAGTTGAGCCATGGTGAAACCCGGCGGCACGAGCGGACGGAGTTTCTCAGTGATCTCCAAGCCTTTCTCGAATCCGAGGCTGGCAAAGGTCTCACCGACGTTGAACTTCTCGCCGTTGCGGTTGTAGGTGCGGTGATCCGTGGGGGCGAAGGTCGTGTTCGGAGTATACTTCCCGGCGAGCATACCCGAGGCCAATGGCAAGCGCACAATCACGGCGACACCCTTGGCTTGGCATTCGTCAAAAATGGCTTGGATCGGCGTTTGGCGGTAGATGTTGAAAATGATCTGCAACGAGGCCAACCCGGGTTGCGCCAAGCAGACTTTTGCTTCCTCTGTGGACTCCACACTGGCCCCCCAGCGGCGAATCTTGCCTTCCAATTGTAACGCCCGCAGCGTCTCGAAGATGCCACCTTCACACAAGATGTTCAACGGCACGCAGTGCAGTTGGGTCAGGTCGAGGGTTTCCACTTGGAGCCGTTTCAAGCTCTCTTCGGTGAACCGACGGACGTGTTCAGGCTTGCCATTCTCCGGCAGCCCAGGTTGTGGCCAGCGACCGAGTTTCGTCGCCAGGAAAAGATCCTTCCGGCCGACATCCTTCACGAACTTGGCAATCAGCGTTTCCGAGCGGCCGAGGCCATAGATGTCGGCGGTGTCGTAAAACGTGATCCCCGAATCGAGAGCGGCGCGGAGTGTGCCGAGGGCTTCCGATTCAGGCACTTCCCCCCACTGATCGCCGCCAATCTGCCAGCAACCCAAACCGACTTCAGAGATTGTCGCCGAGCCAAGATTCCGCGTCTTCATATCGCATCCGCACAGGAGAGAATGGCGATGTTTTAGGGATGACTCACGATCAAAACAAGCATGGCTAGACGGCCCGTGGAAAGCCTCCGTTCGAGGTTGCGTGCGGAATTCAGAAGTGCTATTCTGTACACAATCTTTGGCCGATGAAAAGATCGGAGAATATTCATGATGCGCTGGGTCGCTGTCTTCACACTGCTCTGTTCCGCGAGTCTCACAGCCCAGGATGCGAACGTCGGCTGTGCCGCGAGCCGCGAGCGGCCTATCGCCGAGGAACTTTGGACGAAAGTACTCTCGAGCAAGTGCCTCGTTTGCCACAGAACCGGGGGCGATGCCGAGGCGAGTCGTTTCTTGCTGACAGACCTCAAGAAGGTCGACGCGAACCAACAGCCCGCGACACTTCAGAAGAACTGGCAAGCATTCCGCACCATCGCTGCAACCAAAGAGAAAGACCGCTCGCGGGTGTTGCAAAAAGTCGTTGGGGAACTGAATCACGGTGGTGGCGAAGTGCTCGCGGCCAGCTCCGTCGAGTATCGCCTTCTGGCCGATGTGGTTCGCGGTTTGGCCGACCCGGGCAAGATGCTGACCTCGACTCCCGACAAGGATGCCAAGCCGTTCTTTGATGGCGTCACGATGCTCGACGATCGCCGTCTTCTTCGTCGCGTCACGCTGTCCTTGGCCGGGAGACTGCCTAACGACGCAGAACTGGCAGCCATCACAAAGCCCGGTGCTCTCCCGGGGATCGTGGACGCCATCATGAAAGAAGACGCCTTTTACGACCGGCTTCGGGAAGGCTTCAATGATATTTTTTTACTGCAAGGAGTTGATGGCAACCCGGATCAGAACGTCTTGAGTTACGAGCATTTCGAAAAGACACGATTGTGGTATCAAAAATTCGATCTCTCCCACATCGCGGACGAGAAAGAACGCCGACAAGCGGGATACAAGCTTGCTGGGGATTACCGCAAAGCACTCCTCGCGGAGCCGATGAAGCTCGTCGAGCACATCGTTCGTCACGATCGGCCGTTCACGGAAATCGTGACCGCGGATTACATCATCGTGTCACCATATTCGGCACGCGGCTATGGTGTCTTCGATCAACTGCAACCACAGTTTAAAAACACGAATGACCCTTTCGAATTTCTCCCAGTGAAACTCAAAGCCTTGAAAGGCCGAAGCCCGGCGCAAAACCAAGACTCAGCGACGGGGGATTACCCGCATGCGGGCTTACTGAGCACTTTCCAATACCTGGCCCGGTACCCGACCACTGAAACCAATCGCAACCGGCTGCGGGCACGGATGTACTACCAGCACTTCCTGGGCGTCGATGTCCTCGAACTCGCGGCCCGTGTCTCCGATGCGGCCACTGCCACGGCCAAGTACAAGATTCCGACCATGCAGGCGCCTGAATGCGTCGTCTGTCATCGCACCCTCGACCCTGTCGCGGGGATCTTTCAAGACTACTGGCGTTTCGCGGAGATGGGGATTTACGGAAAACGCAAGGGTGGCTGGTTCGACGACATGTTCTCGGCGGGCTTCGAAGAAGAAAGCCTGCCCAATGGCGAACGCTGGCGAGCCATCCCCTGGCTCGGTGAACGCACCGCCAAGGACCCACGCTTTGCCGTGGCGATGGTCGAGCATGTCTACTTCATCCTCACGGGCCGTAAAGTTCTGTTGCCACCCAAAGACCTCGAAGACCCTCTCTACCCCGCACGACAGCGAGCTTACCAGGAACAACGGCAAACCACCGAACGACTCGCGGCCCAATCTCGCCAAAGCCAGTTCAGCTTGAAGGCCGTCTTCCAGGGCTGGATCGCCTCCGAGTTTTACCGTGCCGAAGGCTTAGCCAACCCGACGAAAGACGCTTGTCGCAAGGCTGAACTGGACGATGCGGGTATCGTCCGCTTGGTTTCACCCGAGCAATTGGAACGCAAAATCGCGGCCATCTTCGGCGAACGTTGGGGCAAACTCACCGAGCAGATGGCGACCCTCTACGGCGGCATTGATTCCAAAGAAGTGACCGATCGGGCCACCGATCCGAGCGGTGCGATGGGGGCGATCCAACGGACAATGTCCAACGATGTGGCCTGCAAGCAAGTCGCTAAGGACTTTGCCCGACCCGCCCACGAACGCCGACTCTTCCCCACGATCGAAAAAGGCACCCTCCCCGGCAACGCCGAAGCCGACCAGCAAATCCGCCTGGCCATCGTCAAACTCCACGAACGGATTCTGGGCCGCTACGACGCCACGAACTCGGAAGAAGTGAGCCGCACTTTCAAACTCTTCACGAGCATCCTCGCGGACGCCAAAGCCCAAAAGACCCTCGACAAACGCGAAAGCTACTACTGCCGCCCCGCCAACCGCGACGACCCGACGACCACCTCGGACGACCCCGACTACACCCTCCGAGCCTGGCGAGCCGTCGTCACGTACTTACTCCGCCGGCCGGAGTTTCTTTACGAGTAAACTTCGCGAAGAGTTGTTTCGGGGTTCAATTGTGTGGCAAAGACAATTGCGAGCAAACCAAGGTTGCAGATCGCAGGTGAAAGTATCGTGAGGTAAGGGAAAGTGTCGCCTAAGGTGTTGAAATAGAGCATCGACACAGCATAGATGTTTCCAAATACACCTCCAGCGATCAGAATTGCCCTCAGGGTGGGACATGAGTTTTTCATCAACATACGCCCAATAGCGATGATTCCCAAAGCGACCACAAATGGCAGCGTTGTCAAAACCGCCATCACATTTAACAGAGGGTCTCGGAGAAGATTTTGCTCAGATTTGACCATCTTCCAGAGACCCCACACAAAAGCCACCGCGCTGACACATTGGAGAAAGATGGCAAGGGAAATTTCCATCGGGAAGTTATCATCACGCTTTGATGATGTGATGATTAATGAAGGGATCAGAGAAAAAATGTATCCAAGTACATATGTCATGTGATAGTCGATCAGAGTTTGATTCGGGACGTTGGGGTTGTCTGCCACGATCTATCTCCACAGGAGCGATGTTCTTGATCGCCAAATATAGAACACAAACAACGTGATTCCAACTTGAGTGTTTCATGAAGTAAACCGGGGCAACCGACTTGAACAAGTCAGCACAGCAAAGCAGTACATTCACTCTCGTTCCAGCACGATCAGTTCGCCGTCGCTGCTGAGGAAGTCGGCTTCGGTGGGGTGGGGTTCGCGGGTTTGCAATTTGAGGGTGTCCGAGAGGGCGATCACCTGCCCGGCGGTGAAGTTCGAGTCGGTCTCACGGAGGTAGTTGAGCATGGCGTTGAACCAGCGGAAGAGTTCGCTCATTTCGCCGTAACCGTAGGCTTGAATCGCGAGGTCGGGTAAGCCCAAATGATGGCAGCCGAAGGTACGGACCCAAGGTCGGTCGGGGGCACCAATGTTCGTCCGCACGAAGCCGGCCATCAGGTACAAGATGGGCAGTTGACGAAGCGTGACGAGGATGTCTTCCTCGGGTTCCGGGATCAAGTCAAAAGCCGGAATCGCTGTTCTGGCTTCTTCGTTAAGCACTGCTGTGGCCCCCAGGCTCGCCATCGCCCCCGCCACAGACATCAAGCCGAGGTAGCACTCGAAAGCCGAAGCCTCTGGCCCGCCGTGATACAGCAAGACGTGGGAGCGGTGAGCCGCGGCATCTCGTTTGACTTCCGGTGGCATGAGCGCGGGCTCGACGCAGGACTCGATCGGGCCATATGGCATCGGGGCATCGAAACCCGCGACTTTGATGATGTGCGACCCCCATGAGATCAGACCGACTGCGGCAACAGGTGGCCCCACTTCGGAGACGAGCGCCCTGGCCTCTGGCACTCCACGGGCATCGACCCACTCGACGACGGCTTCCGCCATCTCCGGGCAGTAACCACGGACGAAGCGGCCTAACTCTGCAGGATCGACTGGTAGTGATTCTGGAAAGACCAGTTGCAGGCTGAGAGCGGAGCCAGGGCGTTGGGCGAGCGTGAAGCGTTCGAAGAAGGTCATTCCGTGGGGTTCCTGGTAATTTGGAGTCAATCTACGAGGTTTACGGTTTATGCCGATTCGGCAAAGAGGTCTGGCTGCGCTGAGTTTGCCGAAGTTCTCTCATGCCCGGTTAGGATTATGCCGAAAGTAACAACTAGAGCAGTCTGGCGCATCCCGTCATGGGGCGTCCGCAGTCCATAGGGGGAAGTTACCATGCGGAATAAGATTCTCGGGTCGATTGCGGCGCTGGCCACGGGGGCCGTTTCAGCACTCGCCCAAGGCCCGATCCCGGCACCTGTTGCCATCGGCCCAGCGGGCGGCAGCCCAGCAATGGCACCTGTCGTGCCAATGCAAGCCACCGTCCCAGCGATGACCGGTCCTGGTCCGATGGTGGACCCGAACGCGGTCTTCCCAGGTGGCCCTGGGCCAATGGGTCCAATGGGTCCTGGTGGTGGTATGCCTGGCTACCCGCCTGGTATGCACGGCCAACAAGCGTGGGAACAGCCATTCAACGGGGCTGACCCTGCTGGCGTGAATGGCCGCTTGGCACCACGAGTCTGGTTGACCACCGATTACCTCTTGGGCTTCGCCAAAGCCCAAAAGACGCCTTACCCATTCGTCACGACCAGTGCTCCTGCCGCAGGCGGCGTGCTCGGGAACACGAGCACCTTGGTGCTTCACTCCCAGTCGGACCTCGGTTACAACCTCTTCAACGGGGTTCGATTCGATGGTGGTATCTGGCGTGATGATGCTCGCCGATACGGTTACTACTTGGGTGGCTTCTTCACCGAAGAAAAATCCAATGTGTACAACGTAAACTCGGATCGTACCGGCCAACCGCTCATCGCAAGGCCTTACATCAATGCGACGAGTGGCAACAGCGAAGTGCTCCTGACCTCGTTCCCCACCTACCTCGCGGGCGGCATCACCGTCTCGAGCAGTGCCCAACTCTGGGGTGCTGAAGGTGGCCCGATTGTCAACTTGTACCGTAGCTGCCCCGATGAGCTTTGCCTCTGGAACGTCAACATGATGACGGGCTTCCGCTTCCTGCAAGTTTCGGAACAGCTTTACGTCGTCCAGAACTCGACGCTCCTCGGCACCGGTGCCTTCGACGGCAAACTGTACGGCAGCGGCTCGCAGATTTCGGTCAGCGATAACTTCGAGACCTACAACCGCTTCTACGGCGGCCAGATCGGCTTGAACACCGAAATGCGGCTTAACAACTGGTTCTTCAGTGCCACTGGTAAGATCGCCCTTGGCGTGATGAACGAGCGAATCGACGTCAACGGCACCAGCACCCTCGCAGGCCCTGGCCTGACGGATGTCAGCGTGATTCGTGGCGGGTTGTTTGCCAACTCATCGAACTCGGGTCGCTTCAACGAAGACCGCTTCGCGGTGATCCCTGAAGTGAACGTGAACCTCGGTTACACCTGGCGAAGCTGGCTGACCACCTCGGTCGGTTACAACTTCCTCTATGTCAGCCGCGTGGCTCGCCCAACCGACCAGTACAGCCCGATCGTGAATCCTGGCGTCATCCCGACCAGCCCAGCCTACGGCCTCGGCAGCAATGTCCAGACACCAAACCTGGTTGGCACGCAAGACAGCTTCTGGTTCCAAGGCGTGAACTTCAGCCTCACCATCCGCTACTAACGAAACCGTCTGACTCCAGACTGCAAAAGCACCCGGCGAACGCCGGGTGCTTTTGTTGTTGGCATACCCATAAACCACGGACTTTCAGGTTGTTGGGTTGATGGCCAATCTCGGAGTGGTCCGACTACCGCTCGTTGGTGCTCAACTGAAACATCCCACAGGCTTCGACGTCTGAAACTGCTTCATGCGGGCTTCGACGGCGTCGATCGTCTCGGACAGCGTCGAGGTCCCGGCGGTCAGGCCGACGACTTCGAACTCGGTGAACCAGTCGCCGGGGAGATCCTCGGGGCCGACGACGTGCAGAGCGGGAAGCCCATACTCACGCACCCGCCGGACCAGTTCTTTGGTGTTGTTCGAGTTCTTACCGCCGACGACGACCACAGCCTCGACCTGGGGTAGCAACTCTTCGAGCGAGTTTTGGTGCTGGCGGGTCGGCCGACAAATCGTGTCCGAGAATTTCACCTCGGCCTGCGGGTTCTTGGCACGAATGGCATCGACGATAGCCTGGGCCAGCGGTGGTGGAGTCGTGGTCTGGCAGATGATGCCGATCTTGTGCGAGGGGTAGGTCTGCACGGCTTCGAGGTTGGGGACGACGATTTGCTGGCGCAAATCCTCAACGATCCCTTGCACTTCGACATGCCCTGGCTTGCCGATGACGACGACATCATAGCCCTCCGCTTCGAGCTTCTGGGCCGCATCATGCGCACGCACCACGAGAGGACAGGTGGTGTCGATGAGCGTCTTGCCCGCAGCGTGGAGGCGTGCTCGCTCTTTATGACTCACGCCATGGGCGGTGATCAGGACGTTGGGTGTGGTCGCGGGCTGTTCGCGAGCGGTCTCATCGACCATCTCGAACCCTCTCACTCGGAGTTGCGTGAGCACGACTTCGTTATGAACCAATTCGCCATGCACGGTCACGGTCTCAGGGTTTGGGATCGCATGCATCGCTTTGAGCGCATCACGGACGCCAAAACACATTCCCAGGACTTCGGCTCGGAGAACTCTCATCATGCTCCCATCTCAGTTGGCAGTGCAAAGTATGTGGTCAAACAAAAACCCGACAGGCGTCGGGCATGAAAAACATCAGCTTCCAGCATAGCCCAATTTTGGCGCCGGTGCTGGTGTTGTCTCCGCTTTTGCCGTCGTCAGGGCACCGCTGACGATCCCTTCCAGAAGCGAAAGGTAGTCCAGGAACCGTTCACGACCCGTGGTCGTGAGCCGGACGAGAGTCTGTGGACGCTTGCCGTTCGTGCCTTTCCAAATCTCGACCAACTCGGCTTCTTGGAGTTTTTCCAGATGTCGGCTGAGGTTGCCATCAGTCAGACTGCAGAGTTCGCGTAGCTCGTTGAAGACGAGGCCATTCTCGTGGGCCAGCAAAGAGGTCAGGATGCCGAGGCGGGCCTTTTCATGAAGAACGCGGTCGATGCCATCGAAGGCGTATCGACCGTTTTCATCGTTGTTGGGTTTCGTTGCCATCCTCGCGCTCCAAGTGCCAGTAGAGAATGCCAGCAATCGCTAGCTGCCCGATTCCGAACGGTAGACCCATACACCAGGGCGAAAACGCGATTTTTTCAGGGCTGATCGCCAGGTTCAAAACACCCGCGAGCATGTAAAACACACCGACTCCGACGATCGGTTTGGGGAGCAACCGGTAGGAGGCAAAAATCCCCAAGCTGAACAACACCTGCCAAAGGCCCGGCAACAACCAACTCACTTCAGGCGAGTGTCGGGCAATCGCCAAAGTCACCAGTGCCCCAGCGACGAGACACGGCACAAACTGGCTAATGGCCAACCGGGTGAGTTCCTGACTCAACGGCTGATGAACCAATCGCCAACGCCACCAAATCCCTGACCCCGCCGCACCGAGTGCCAAGATCGCCGTGCAGACCCAAAGGGCCAGATAGCGATGCAGATGCAATTCGGGGTCCGGGATAATCCAGGTTTGCAACGCCGCCACGCACATGGCCAGGGCACCAGAGATACCCACCGGTACGGCTTTGTAGCCACGGAACCGCTCGGTCGCAGCCACCCGTGCTCGAATTTCTGCAATCTGCGATAAGGCTTCACGAAGCTCCATCGGCATCCCGATTCTCCGTTGGCTTTGTGTGGTAAAGTTAAACGACACTCTCGCAATTTGCAAGAGCAAAAGCAATTTCTGCATCAGAAGGAATCGTTTTCATGTAACGTCCTCCAGAAGCTCCGCCTATCTCGCAAGGTGCGAGTACTCTAATTGCTGGACTACTGCTGAGAACCTGAAATTCCAGTCACCGACCCACCCGCTTACCGACTCGTCTTCCGTAATCCTGGTGCGGAGCTTAGAGCAAGAGCCAACGCCTCAGCGGCAACATGCAATTGATCTCTGTGAAGTATCGGTTCGCCGGGATACCACTGGTAATCTTCAGATTCTTGTTCACCTGTAGCAATCGAGATGTGTATATCTGCCTTGAGCAATAACCAGAACGCAGCTGGTCCGAGGGCTTCATCAATACAACCATCACAGACTGCAAGATACCGTGCAGAGTCGGAACCGAATGCGTTCCGGGCATAAAGACCTATACTGCATAACATTTCCTGGGACACTGGCGATCGTGCCAAGTTTAGCCGCGCTGCCTCGTATGCCTTTAAGTCTCTGCCCCACCAGTTATACCCATGACACAACAATTCCACCTCTTGAATTGAAAGTTCGGACTGTACACGGCCATCGAGGAGCAGCTCAACAATAAGTTTCCCGTCCCCGACAGTACTGTTGCGCGAATGAGTGAGAATCCAGCGTGCCTTTTCCGCTGGAGTCCCAGGAGGTGGCTCTTGTTTCACAGATGGTCGGGCCATTCACTTCATCTCTGGAGGTAACGGTCTTACTTGAACACGGTCTCGAGCAGTTTGCTCATCGCGGCCCAAGATTTCTTGTCCGCGTCGGCGTTGTAGGCCATGCCTTTGATCATGTGCTTGTCGGCGTCCGGGACGGTGAAGCTATGCACGGCGCCGGGGTAAGATTGGAAGTCGAGGTCCACTTTGGCTGCGGTGAGGGCGTCGCGGAATTTGGTGATCGCGTCTTCCTTGATGAAGCTATCGTCCGCTCCGTGGCAGATCAGCACCTTGGCTTGGATCTTCTTGGCGTCTTCAGCGGTGATCGTCGGCAGGGCCGCGTGGAATGTCACCACGGCTTTCAGTTTCGAGCCGGAGTAAGCGAGTTGCAGAGCGGTCGAGCCGCCGAAGCAGTAGCCCATCGCGGCGAGTTTGGTGTTGTCGACCATTTCATGCTTTTCGAGCACTTCGAGAGCCGCCTTGGCCCGACCACGCCAGATGTCGACATTCTTGCGAACCGTCTGGGCCATCTTGCCAGCGTCTTCGGGGTGCGTGACCGCTTTGCCATCGCCGTACATGTCGCAAGCAAACGCCACGTAGCCCATCTTGGCCAAGGCTTCAGCGCGGCCCTTGGCGTAGTCGTTCAGCCCCCACCATTCGTGGACGACAAGTACCCCTGGCCTCTTACCAGCCTTGGCGGTGTCGTAGACGAGTTCGCCTTTGAAGGTAACGCCATCGAACTTGTACTCGACCGCTTCTTTCTTGATCTGAGCGAAGCTCGGCATCACGAACGCCAGTGACAGGACCATGACAGCCACAAATCGCATGATGAATCTCCTTGGTTGGAATTCCCCACACCCGATCGTGGCACGGGCTTCTAGCCCGTGCTGCTTGTGTACTCACGGGCTAGAAGCCCGTGCCA
>JBOFPH010000014.1:0-55319 GCA_051659845.1 Fimbriiglobus sp.
TCAAGAGCCGGTACATCATCAACTGGGGGTCGAACACCTCGGTCACCAATAGCCATCTTTGGGCGATCATGCACCAGGCTCGCAAAGCCGGGGCCAAGATCGTGACCATCGATCCACACCGCAGCAAGACCGCGCAAAAGTCCGATGAGTGGGTACCGATTCGGCCCGGGACGGATGGTGCTTTAGCCCTGGCCTTCATGCACATCATCTTCCGTGAAGGCTGGCAAGATCAGGATTACCTGGACCGTTACGCGGTTGGCGTTGAGGAGTTGAAAGCCCGGGTCCTGGCCGAGTACTCGCCAGAAATCGTCAGCAAAATCACGACGCTGCCTGTGGAGACGATTGAACGCTTGGCCCGTGAATATGCCCAGGCGCAGAGCCTCTTTGGTGGACCGGCGATGATCCGCGTCAACTACGGCATGCAGCGCCATGGCGGTGGAGCGATGGCCGTCCGCACGGTGACTTGCCTCCCCGCACTGACCGGCGATTGGCGGCATCCCGGCGGCGGAGCATTGTTGAGTACCTCGAAGATGTACCCCTTCAACGGCGCCTATCTCGAACGCCCGGACCTCATCCCACCCGGCACGCGCACCATCAACATGGTCAAGCTCCCCGAGGCTCTGGAAGGAGACTTGGAAGGCCCGCCGGTGAAGGCGTTGTTTGTTTACAACTCGAACCCTGCCGCCGTGAACCCCGATCAATCGCGCGTGTTGAAAGGCCTCGAACGCGAGGATCTGTTCACGGTCGTGCATGATCTCTTCATGACCGACACAGCCATGTATGCGGACATTGTCCTCCCAGCCACATCGCAACTGGAACACTTCGATATCCACAGTAGCTACGGCCACTTCTACGTGCAGGTCAACACCCCCGCGATTGCCCCACTCGCCGAGGCCAAGCCGAACACCGAAGTCTTCCGCCTTTTGGCGAAGCGAATGAACCTACCTGCGGAACTTTTCGAAATCTCGGACCACGAACTCGCCAAAGGGTCCATGCAAGGAGGTCACTGTTTCACACCGCAAGACCCGTTTGCTGAGATTCGCTTCGAAGACTTACTCGATGGCCAACCACGCCGGTTGAACCTCCCCAAAGACTTTGCACCGTTCGCAACGGGTGGCTTCCCGACCCCGACAGGTCGCTGTGAACTCTGGAGCGAGCGCGAACGCCAAGCGGGCCGCGACCCCTTGCCTCACTACATCCCGCCACACGAAGACCCACAGACGAAGCCCGAACTGGCCGCGAAGTTCCCGCTCCAGATGATCACCCCACCGGTGGCCTCGTTCTTGAATTCCAGCTTTGTGAACGTCGATGTGCTTCGCAAAGCCGCCAAAGAACCGGTCGTCGAGATGCACCCGCACGATGCGGAAACTCGGAACATCCAAGCAGGCGAGATGGTGTCTGTCTTCAACGACCGCGGTCGCTTTCGAGCACGGGCCGTCGTGGGCGAGAGTGTCTCGCAAGGAGTGGTGGTGAGCTTCGGCGTTTGGTGGAATCAGTTCACTGAAGATGGCGTCAACGTGAATACCATCACCTCGACGCAGACCACCGATCAGGGTGGCGGAGCCACGTTTTTTGATAACCTGGTGGAAGTGGTGAAGCTCTAATGGCAAAGGACGGACAAATGGCAGAAACAACCGAGAGCTTGAGTGTCATCATCCCCTGCCACAACGCTGGGCCGCTCCTCGAACGCTTGTTGCCCCTTTGGGCGAAGACATTGGACAAGCTCAACATCCCTCACGAGATTCTCGTGGTCAACGATGGCAGCACGGACGAAACAGCGAAGCGAATCGAAGCGGTTGCACAGCAGAACTCGGCGATCCGAATCCTAAACCACGAAAAGAAACAAGGCTACGGGGCGGCATGCAAGACCGCCATCGCGGAAGCCAAGCACCCGTTGCTGCTGTTTACAGCGGTCGACTATCCATACACTCCCGGCGATTTGCCGCTCTTTTTGCAGCGAATTCAAGCCAAAGATGAACGCATCCAACAAACCACATCGCTGATTGTCGGCTGTAGAACCGGTCGAGAGACTCCACTGTTTTGGCAGATCTTCGGCAGCGCCTATCGGACCTTTTGTCGTGTTGTACTTGGCATCCCCATTGAGAAAGTCAAAGGCTGGTTGGGTCTCAGTGAGCACCTGCGGAGTTGGCGGGCCTGGGTGGTCTATGGGGTGCCGTTCCAGGATCCGAACTGTGCCTACAAGCTCATTCGCCGGTCGCTGTTGGATCGCTTCCCGATCCAGTCGAATGGTGAGTTCTTCCATGTCGAGATCGCCGCGAAGTCAACGTTCCTCACGGCCATTCTCGATGAAATCCCACTCACCCCACAACTCGACCCCATCCCAGCGACCGAGTGGAGCGAATCAGCTGCGATCTTCCGCAAAGCGGAGTTCCACGCCCCGCCACAGCCGACACCGGCGAACTGAACGATGCCAGAGTTGCCGCGATACTTGTTTGTGACAGGCCGCTTGGCCGAGTCGGCGTTACGTCGGCAACTGACGGACCTCTCGGCGCGAGTGGGCTTCGAAGCTGAGGTCGCAGTGATGCCCATCACCGTCGCCGCACTGCTCACCACCGACTGGATTGCGAAACGGCTGACGATCCCGGCCAACACGGACCGCATCATCCTGCCTGGCTTCGTGCGTGGCGAACTGTCGGCTTTGAATAGTGACATCCCCGTGTCACTGGGTCCAAAAGACCTCCGAGACCTCCCTGAGTTCTTCGGCAAGACTCAAGTCGCACGAACAGACTATGGCGAGCACACGATCCAAATCCTTGCCGAAATCAACCATGCTCCACGCCTGTCTCAAGCCGAGTTGTTGAAACAAGCTCGACATTACGCCGAGAGCGGCGCGGACATCATCGACCTGGGTTGTGATCCAGGCAGCACTTGGCACGAGGTCGGGGAGGCTGTGAATTGCCTGAAAAGAGAGGGTTTTCGTGTCTCGGTGGATTCCTTCAACCCTGATGAAGTGGTGCTGGCCCTCGAAGCCGGGGCGGAGTTGGTGTTGAGCGTGAACTCATCGAATGTCAGTCACGCCATCGAGTGGAACAAGCGCTGGCCAGACGTCGAAGTCGTGGCTATCCCCGACACTCCGGACGATTTGGCAAGTCTCGATCGCACCGCCGAGCGACTTCGTGAGCATGGCGTGAAACATCGGCTCGACCCCATTTTGGAGCCAATCGGTTTCGGCTTCGGGGCATCGTTGTTGCGTTATCAAGAAGTACGAAGTCGCTACCCCGCTACCCCGATGATGATGGGTGTGGGCAACCTCACAGAACTGACAGATGTCGATAGTGCCGGGG
This sequence comes from Fimbriiglobus sp., assembly GCA_051659845.1. Lineage (GTDB taxonomy): Bacteria > Planctomycetota > Planctomycetia > Gemmatales > Gemmataceae > Fimbriiglobus. The sequence goes on from JBOFPH010000014.1 coordinate 3,306, forward strand.
TGAATGTGTTGCTGGCCGCGCTCTGCGAAGAGTGGCAAATCGGTAGCGTCCTGGCCACGGAAGTCATCCCCTGGGCACGCTCGGCCGTGAAAGAGTTCGACATCGCTCGCCGGTTGGTTCACCACAGTTTGAAGCATCAAGTCTTGCCAAAACGCCTCGAAACAGGCCTCATTCAGCTTCGTGATCCTCGCTTGCATCAAATGAGCGAGAAGACCCTGAAGGAACTGGCGAGCCACATCACGGACCGCAACTACCGGCTTTTTGCCGAGGGGGGCGAAGTGCATGTCATCAACGGCAATATGCATTTGCAAGGAGAGGATGTCTTCGAACTCTTCGAGGAGATGATGAAATACGACGAGAAACTCGATCTTTCCCACGCTTTTTATCTGGGCTACGAAATGGCCAAGGCCATCACCGCTCTGACTTTGGGCAAGAACTACACCCAAGACCAAGCCCTACAATGGGGCCACCTGACCCGCCCAGAAAAGACCCACCGCAACTCTTGACTACACTATCTCCATGATCTCGCCCGTGCCTGCCATCGAAGAACTGACACCTGCGCCGGAACCGTGGGACTTGGTGCGCCGACTGTCCCACCTTCCGCACTTGGTCTTCTTGGATTCCGCCGACCGCACCGCGAGCCGAGGTCGATACTCTTACCTCACCGCTGACCCACTTTTATGGCTTGATCAACGCATCGAAGACCCCGACTACTTCGATGGCTTCGACACGGTTCAGAGCTGGCTCGACGAAGGCTCCTCGCCCACTCTCCCAGGCTTGCCACCTTTCCAAGGCGGAGTCGTGGGCCTTTGGGGCTATGGGCTGAACCGCGTGTTGGAACGCATCCCCGAATCCCGTCACGACGAGTTCGGCACACCCGATTTGGCGCTGGGTTTTTACGACTGGGTCATCGCGTGGGATCATGTCGAGAACCGTGCGTGGATCATCTCGTCAGGCCGCGATCTGCCACGACCTTACCCGATGCCAGATTTCGCCAGATATCGCTTCGAACAAGTGAAAAACTGGCTGCAACAAGAGGCACGTTCACTCTCTCAAGAACCAGATTTGGAACTCCTGCAACCTCTGTCGCCACAGGCTCCGTTGCCAGGCTTCGAGGATGTCTCCTCGAACTTCACTCGTGACGAGTACTTGGCCGCCGTGCAACGGACCGTGGACTACATCCATGCGGGCGATGCCTTCCAAGTCAACCTCTCCCAGCGACTTCTGACGCCGTTGCAAGAGCACCCACTGACCCTGTACCAACGGCTTCGCCAGAAGACTCCGGCACCCTTTGCCTGCTACATGGACCTGGGAGATTTTCAGATCGTCAGCGCTTCGCCCGAGCGGTTCTTACAGGTCAGTCCGTCGGGCGAGATCGTCACCCGACCCATCAAAGGCACCCGGCCACGGGGTCGAACCCCTGACGAGGACTTGGCTCAACTCCGAGACCTGGAGACGAACCCCAAGGATCGCGCCGAGAACATCATGATCGTGGACCTGCTTCGAAACGATATCGGTCGGGTCGCTGAGTTCGGGACGATGCGAGTGCCGAAGGTTTGCGAGGTCGAGAGTTACACCTACGTGCATCACCTCGTGAGTGAAGTCCGTGGCAAACTGGCTGCTGACAAGACGCCGATTGACCTCCTGCGCGCCGCTTTCCCGGGTGGCTCGATCACGGGAGCACCCAAAGTACGGGCCATGGAGATCATCGCCGAACTCGAACCGACTGCTCGTGGACCTTACTGTGGCAGCATCGGTTTCGTCGGCTTTGATGGCACGACGGATACCAACATCCTCATACGCACCTTCACCGCCGGACGTGGCTACTTGCAGTTCCCCGTCGGTGGTGGCATCACCTCGGATTCGGAGCCGGAAGCGGAGTATCAGGAAACCTTAGACAAGGCCGCGGGCCTCTTGCGAGCACTTCAGCCATGATCCTCGAAGGCTTGATCAGTACCACCGACGCCCATGGCCAGCCTCACCTTGCCCCGATGGGACCGACTGTGACGGAGGACATGAACTCCTTCATCCTCCGGCCTTTCCCCACTTCTAACACCTACAAGAACCTGCTCGCCCACGGTGAAGGGGTGTTGCACGTCACCGATGATGCTCGGATGCTTGCGTACGCTGCCGTCGGCAAGTTGACGCCAATGCCAGCAACTCGCCCCGCGGATCTGGTGCGTGGCTTCATCCTGACGGAGGCTTGCCGCTATTTTGAGTTCCGGGTTCGAGGTATCGACACGAGTGCCGAACGGGTTCGCATCGAAGCGGAGGTCGTCGGTCGAGGTATGCTGCGTGACTTCTTCGGTTTCAACCGCGCGAGACATGCCGTCTTGGAAGCTGCGATCCTAGCGACGCGATTTCATCTACTTCCTCCTGGCGAGATTGAAGCCGAGTTCAAGAAGTTCGCGATCATCGTCGACAAGACTGGGAGCGAGCCAGAGCAGGACGCCATGCAGATGCTCCGAGCCGAGTGGCAAGCCTTTCAGGAGAGCCGACGGTGATCGAGATCACAACTCCCAGCCGGCTGCATTTTGGCCTGATCCACGTCCCTCAAGCCAATGACCCTGCAACTCAGCGGCGGTTCGGCGGCTGTGGGCTGATGATCCAAGATCCCTCGATCCTTCTGCAAGTCGAGACTGCGAGACAGTGGGAGGTCACAGGTTTTCATGCGGATCGAGTTCGCAAATTGGCGGAGGCTCTTAGCCCCGATCAGCCGCTGAGCATCGCGGTCGTGAATGCACCTGGTGAACACCAAGGTTTCGGTGTGGGGACACAATTGTCGCTGGCCGTGGCGGAAGCCGTTCATCTCGCTCGTGGTTGGCCAGTACCAACGAACTTGGCCGCCGTCGCGGGGCGGGGCGAACGCTCGGGCATCGGGGTAAATGGTTACCACTCCGGTGGGTTCATCGTCGATGGTGGTAAGTTGTCGTCGACGAGTGCGATCCTCGGGGTGGAGGATTTTCCGGATTGGCCGATCGTGCTCGTGACACCCCCTTGTCACTCGTACTGGGCTGGTGCCGATGAGCGAGCGGCCTTTGCCTCGTTACAGACGCCGAGTGTCACCGCGGAACTCTGCGAACGGCTCTTCTTTGGTCTCTGGCCAGCGTTGAAAGAGCGAGATTTCGTGGGGTTTTCGGAGCATTTGTATCATTTCAATCGCCTGGCTGCGACACCGTTTTTAGCGGCTCAAGGCGGTGTCTACAGTTCCCAAGATGTCGCAGCTGTTGTCGACTTCTTGCGGTCCCAGGGAGTGATCGGTTGCGGGCAATCGTCTTGGGGACCAACGGTTTTTGCAGTTCTGGAATCCAAAGATGAAATGTTGATCTCGCAGATCAAGAACCGATATCCCACAGCCGAAATCCGAGTGACAACAGCTTGTCACCGAGGGCGAACTTTACACACAACGAATCACGGCGACCAACAACACATCTGCGATTAAGACCAAAAGCGACGACACCACCACACTTCTCGTCGCGGCCATGCCGACCCCTTCGGAACCAAGCGGTGACGTCATGCCGACATAACAGCCAGTCACACCAATCAGCCAGCCGAAGATGAAGGTTTTGCCAAGTGCTGCCGAGACCTCGTACAGCCGCAGTTCCGCGAGGACGCCACCTTGGTAGCGAGTCCAGGTCGTTTGCCCGGTGACAATCTCTGCGAGAAACCCACTGCCGATGGCGATGGCTGCGATGAGCACATGCAACATGGGTACTGATAGGACACAGGCCAGAATGCGCGGTCCAAGGAGTTGGTGGCTCGGAGAGATGCCAAGAAGTTCGAGGGCATCAATCTGCTCTGTCGCCCGCATCGCGGCTAGCTCCGCACCGAGGCTCGCGCCTGTTCGCGCGGAGACGATCAACCCCGCGCCGATCGGCGCGAGTTCAAGTAAGACCGCGACAGCCAAGACCGTCGGCAAGAGATCGGTGGCCCCAGCGGTGCGTTCGAGGATTCCACGGGTTTGCATCCAGATTACGGCCCCGAGAGCCACACCCAGCACGGCTGCCAATGGCAACGCCCCGAGTACGACATCCATCAATGGGCGAAGCCAAAGTCTTGGAGAGGCGAGTGAGGTGAGTGTTGGCAAGAGGGTTCGCCAGGCAAAATGGCAGGCGTAGCCCCAGGCCACGAGTGTCGAGATCATCGCTTTCGTGCCGCCCACGTCCAGTGACGATTCGATGTCATCGACACAGTCTCTTTCTCAAAGCCCAGTTCCGCGACCATCTCTTGGATTTCACCAAGTGTCAGAGCAGCATGAAGTGAATCGGAGAAGAGTTGTTTCTGGTGAGCATTCGCGTCCTTGGCGTAAGTTGCAACCAGATGTTGCAGGGTCTTCAAGTCCTCCGGTCTCGCCAAATCGCGGACGAAGAGCGTGCCACCCGGTTTGGTGACGCGTACCATTTCTCGCAACACCGCGAGTGGTTCTGAGATGTGGTGAATGATGCTATTTGAGACCACGCATTCGAACGGACCATCTCCAAAGGTCATCGCGCGGGCATTCATCACGAGGGCTTGAATGGAGTCCGAATGGTTCGCGCGAGCGATGTTCTCCTGGGCAAGATCGATCATCGATTGAGCGGCATCGATACCGATGATGACATAGCCCTGTCGCTGGCGACAGAATTCGATGGGGATCAGTGCGGTGCCGGTACCGACGTCAAGAATTGTGGTCGAGCCGTCGCCGTAAAAGTGTCTGAAGTCTTGGACGAAACGGCGATTCACCTCGCCATGATCCATCGCATCGTAATCGTGGGCGTCGGCTTGGGTGTCCATCACCTCAGGCTCGAGGATGCGTGGTAACATAGCGAATCCTAATAGCTGCCAACCAGTTCGAACGTCTCTTCAATAAACGTCTCTTCACGCTGTTTACGTTCACTGTAGCAAGCGTCAAGTAGCCCAAAACGAAGATCGTGATTCGTCAGCCCAGCTTCATCCCAAGCGACGATCAAATGCGATGTGGCAGGGTTCATTCGGGCGATCCGAGTTAGCCAGCAAATGCCCGCTTCGTCGTTGAGATGGGCGGTTTTTGGGTGGTTCCAGGCGATTTGCGTGGCGAGGCAGCCTTGTGGCCCCGATTTGCAGAAAGTGCCGTGAATTAAGAACGGGCTAGCCGTTTCGAGCAGATAAATCAGCCGATTTAGCCCTTGGTCTGTGACCTTGGGAAGCCAGGCAAGCTGGAATTCTTGGATAGCGGTACGAGTGGACATAGGTGTGTCCTCCACGCACGGGTTCACCAGGTGAAACCGGCGCAAATTATGGCCGTGTCTGAATTTATGTCATCACCGGAGGGTTCTCCGGTTTGTGGGGGTTATCTGGAGGCCGCGATTCGCATGGCCCGCCGAGAGCTTGACGGGTGCGGCGTTCCTGAGGCAGGGGGATCATAGGCCCGTCCCCCCGCGAGTGTCAAGCCCCTGTCACTGGCGAACACCTGCCGCGGGCTGGCAGGAGACGCGGATCGCCCGCGCTTTTCGGGACTTAGGGCGAGTCGAAGAATTTTCCAAAATTTCGATGAAGTGGATGTTAGAAAGTGTGATGTCGAAATAACTTGTCATCAGGCGAATGATTCAGCGATTCAAGTTTGCGATATGATTGAGAAAACCGATTTTCGTCAATCCAAGGATTTAGCGATGAAAAAGCGAGCCAGATGAATCGTATCAAAGATCGCTGATAAGTGTTATTCATGAAAGTAATAGCCGTTGTCTGCATGATTCACGCTAGCGGAGTCGTGATCATGCAGACGATGGCGTGTTAGCCTGTGTGCTCGTGGGCGTTATTTAGCCCCGTCGCCGGCCCGTTCCGGACGCAGCGAACGGACCCAGTTGCCTGCAATCCACATCTCACTTTCGGCGATTTCCTTCAGCTCTTTTTCGAGGCCATCGCGGTAGTCGCTCTTGGAGTTCGCTTCGAGAGTGATGCGGGTTTCCTCGCCCGTTTTGACACTGTGATACAGCTTCTCAAACACAGGCTTCGTGGCATCGCGGAATGGTTTGAACCAATCGAGAGCACCCCGTTGTGCGGTCGTCGAGCAGTTCGCGTACATCCAGTCCATGCCCTTCTCGGCGATGAGCGGGTAGAGGCTTTGCGTCGCTTCTTCGACGGTTTCGTTGAAGGCTTCCGAAGGGCTGTGGCCGTTGGCGCGGAGCACTTCGTATTGGGCGAGCCAGATGCCGTAAATGGCGCCCATCAGCACGCCACGCTCGCCGGTGAGGTCCGAGAAGACTTCTTTTTGGAAGGTCGTTTCGAAGAGGTAACCCGAGCCGATGGCGATGCCAAGAGCGAGGCATCGCTCCCGAGCACGACCGGTAGCATCTTGGTGAATCGCAAAACTGGAATTGATCCCGCGGCCTTCGAGGAACAACCGGCGGACCGTCGTGCCCGAACCTTTGGGGGCGACGAGGATCACGTCCACATCGCTCGGAGGCACGACGCCGGTTTGGTTGTTGAAGACCACCGAGAAGCCGTGCGAGAAGTAAAGAGCTTTGCCTGGGGTGAGGTGTGGCTTCAGTTTCGGCCACATGTCCTTTTGGCCGGCATCTGAGAGGAGGTACTGAATCACGGTGCCACGAGCTGCCGCTTCTTCGGGGTCGAAGAGTGTCTCGCCAGGGACCCAGCCATCTTGCAAGCAGAGGTCGTAAGCCTTGCCACCCTTGCGCTGACCGACGATGACCTTGACGCCATTGTCACGTAGGTTCTGCGATTGCCCGCGTCCTTGGACGCCGTAGCCGAGGATGGCGACGACTTCCTTGTCGAGGATTTGCTTCAGTTTGTCCTGTGGGTAATCGGTACGTTCGATCGCCGTTTCAGTGATGTCGCCGATTTGCAGTTGTTTCATCGTGGTCGCCTTTTTGTGCTCTGAGGGAAAGGATTCGATCCCCAAGTTCAATTTAATCGTCGGGTATCTTGGCGTCAAGTATCTTGACGTTAAGAGACTTGGGATTAAACTTCCGAGCATGGCTCAACTCCACGACTCGATCGATGTTCTGCTCGCTGCCTGGAAAGGGGTTCGCCCTGATCTGGACGTGTCACCGATGGAACTGGTCGGCCGGGTGATCGTGCTCGCACAGCATCTCGAACGGAGTGTCGAAGAGGCCCTCGAAGAGCATGATCTTTCTCTGGGCCAGTTCGACATCCTTGCCACGTTACGCCGTCATGGCAACGGCATGACCCCCACGGAACTACTGCAAAGTGTTGTGTTATCGTCCGGCGGGATGACCAGCCGGCTGGATCGGCTGGAAGAGGATGGCATCATCGCCCGGAAACGCGACCCGAACGATCGGCGCGGGGTCATCGTGGAACTCACGGCCAAAGGCAAGAAGCTGATCGACCGCGCGACCACAACCCGCTTCGAAAATGCCTCAGAAGTGTTGCCCAAACTCTCAGCGACGGAGACCAAGCAGCTCATCTCTCTTTTGCGGCGCTGGCTCGTCGAAGTGCAATAGCTCAGCGTTTCACGAAGGCAAAAATCTCGTTCTCGGCAATTAACGTGTATTCCGGGTCGGTGGCGACAGGGTAATTCAACCCCGCTTCGGCGCTGAGCTTTAAGGCACGGGCTTGGTGCAGTCGGTACAACCCGGCGTGGAAATCCGGCACTGTGAGTTCCCCAGTGCGGATCGCGTGAAACAGTTCGCCCAGTGGACAGGCCCCTCGAGCGCCGGCTTGCGAGCGGTGGTCCAGGTATCGCAGGGCGGCTTCGGCCCAGGGCCAGAGTTTAGCGGCGGGTTCGGGTCGCTCGGTTGTGGTCAGGTCCGCTCGGCGAATGGCGCTTTCGACTCGTTCCGTGAGTGCATCCAGGCGAGCGAGCATCTCTGCGGCCTGTTGCTCGAAGCGGTGCGCGATGCTCACGAGTGTGGTGCGGGTGTCTTCCATCCAGATCGGCACCCCAGCGCGGGTGCGGCCCAACACAGCGTGTAACTGGCGAAGCACGGCTTGAGGCGAATCATGTTCGTGGACAAATTCGACGCCTTTAGGAGTAATCCGCACCCACTCCACGAACCAGCGGCCCCGTTCTTCTGTCCGGATTGTCTCCAGGTATCCCTCAGCCAGTGCGGCCACGGCTGCCTCAGCGGGCAAGCCGGTGCGCAATGCAAAGAGGCCAGGCAGTTTACCGGTGCGGTAAAGCCGATGTTCGCCTGGCACGGCCACGGCCCAACGCAGCCCATCGAGAATGATGTCTTGCCGCTTCTCGGCATCACCTAAACGCGGTGCTGAGTCAACGGCCAAAGGCTCTGACGCCAAGAGCGCGTCCATGTTCTCATCTCGGAGTTGTGGGAAATGGCACGGGGCATATCGTGAGTTGGTGAACTTTTCCAGTCGAGTTTTATGGAGCGAGAGAGATGACCACGAAACCCAGAATCCTCTCCGGAGTGCAACCCTCGGGCAAGCTCCATTTAGGCAATTACTTCGGCGCGATTCAGCAGCACATCCAACTGCAAGACGAAGGCCAGGCGTTTTACTTCATCGCCGATTACCACGCTCTCACGACGCTGCCGGACGCGGCCAAGAAGGAAGCCGATGCCGCGACCGTGGCAAAGAAAGCCTCTTTCAAGAGTGCCAAGGAGATCCTCGCCGAAAATGTCTTCGATGTCGCGCTCGATTACCTCGCCCTTGGCCTCGATCCCGCGAAAGCGGTCTTCTACCGGCAATCGGACATCCCCGAAGTCAACGAACTCGCCTGGATGCTTTCGACCGTGACAAACATGGGCCTTTTGGAGCGTGCCCACTCCTATAAGGACAAAGTCGCCAACAACATCACTCCCAACGTCGGGTTGTTTACGTACCCGATTCTCATGGCCGCGGACATTCTCTTGGTGCGTTCGACCCTCGTCCCGGTGGGCAAGGATCAAGTGCAGCATCTCGAGATGACACGCGACATGGCGGGCTACTTCAACACGACGTACGGTGAAGTCTTCCCCATGCCACAGACGCGCATCCAAGCGGCAACCGCGGCCGTGCCGGGGACCGATGGCAAGAAGATGAGCAAGTCCTACGGCAACACCATCGACATCTTCGCTGAGGGCAAACCCCTGAAGACGAGTGTGATGAGTATCGTCACCGATTCGACACCGGTGGAGTCGCCCAAAGACCCAGAGGCTTGCAACGTCTTCGCCCTTTACAAGCTCTTCGCGACACCTGAAGAGCAAGCGCACCTCGCTGCCATGTACTGTGAGCCGACGAAGGATGCCGAAACCCGCAACGGTCGCGCCTTTGGTTTCGGCGATGCGAAGAATGCCCTTCTTCAGAAGATTGACAGCTACTTTGCCCCAGCTCGTGCTCGCCGGAAGGAGCTAGCTGCAAACCCTGAGCAGGTTCACGCGATCCTTGCCGACGGTGCTCGCCGAGCACGTGAGGAAGCTTTCAAAACCCTGTCCATCGTCCGCGAGGCTGTGGGCATGTCTCCCCGACCAGCGTAGCCCAGACTGACCTGCGAAATCCTCAAAACCCACACCCAGAGGGCCGCTTCGGAGAGGGCTTTGCTATGGTCCATCCCCGATTTCCAAAGGCAACCTCATCCCCCCAACCCCCTTCTCCGAAAGGGAGAAGGGGGAGGAAAAGACTCGAAAACAAGCTGTTTTCGCAATTTCTCACTCCGCTAGGAGAGAAGAGAGCAAAAGCCACTGAACTCCACATGCTGAATGACCAGTTCGGTTACTTCCCGCCGAGGAAGCTCGTCATCATCTTCGGGACTTTGGGCTTCTTTGGTGGCTTGGGAAGAGCGTTCCAGTCGATTTGCCCGACCAGATCGATTTCTGGCTCTTCGGCGATCACTGGGGCAGGGGCTTCGGGTGGAGTCACGGTCGGCGTTTGGGCGATGGGTGTTTCGAGGACTGTTTCTTCGGGCGCCTCAACGAGAGGCGATTCGAGGATTGGTTCTTCAGCAACAATTTCGACGGGTAAGGTGTCGGCAGCGGCCTTGGCCTTGGTCTTGGCGAAGAGAGCTTCGCGTTTGGCGATCAGTTTCTTCTCTTCGATGTCGTGCTTCATGATGGCGAGCGACGCTGTTTGTGCCACTTTCTCGTTCAGGCTCTTGCTTTGTAACCGTAGCGCGTGTTGGGCGTGGAGGAGGGTGTCTTGGGCGATCAATGGAGCGTAGTCGATCATGGCTTGTTGCCAGTCCTGGAATCGGATGGCAGGTAGGATTTCGAGTGTCGAAGCAGAGATTTCGAGTTTTGCTCCAATCAAGTCCCAAGAGTCGCCTTGGGAACGGAGCCAAGCAGCAGTTCGAAGTGTTGTTAAGTCCATTGTATACTTCCTGTGAGTTAAATGACGAACACAATGTACGCAACGATATAAATGGCTGTCAAGAGTGCAGTGGAATTTTTTCTTTTTCCGCTTTGAAATTCAACCTCACCCCCAACCCCTCACTGAAACGGCTTAGCTAATGGTCACTAGCTTGAAATACAACCTCACCCCCGACCCCTCTCCGAAACGGAGAGGGGAGCCGGAAAATGTTGGAAATCTCATGTTTTATGGTGTTTTCTCCCCATCCTCTGCTTCGGCTGCTTCGGAGAAGGGGGTTGGGGGGATGAGGTTGCCCTTCAAATGTGACCATGGCAATGCCCGCAACGGGAGAAGGGTGAAAAACCAAGCATTACCCTCTTCGGGATTCCCCAACACAGAGAAACGAAGCGAATGTGGACTTTTCGGTCCACATCACGCTTATGATGTGTCGTCATGATGAAGTTCCTCGATTTTTGGCCGCCGAAAAGCCCTCAAACTCCGCTGGCTATTCTCGTCAGTGGTGGGCTGGATTCAGCCATTTTGCTTGGCGAAGCCGTGCGTGTTTACCCAGCCGTTCACCCGATCTACATCCGAGTCGGGTCATGCTGGGAGCCGACGGAAGAAGCCCACTTGCGAAGATTTTTAACCGCTCTCCACGCCCCGAATTTGCAGCCGCTGGTGGTGCTGGAACAACCGATTGCGGACGTCTATGGCCGGCATTGGAGCCTGACGGGGGACAACATCCCCGATGCCAACTCCGCTGATGAAGCAGTATTTTTGCCAGGCCGGAATGTGCTGCTCTTGGCCAAGCCGCTGTTGTGGTGCCATCTGCATGGCGTTCCTGAAATTGCCACCGCTCCACTCGTGACTAACCCATTCCCGGATGCCACGGATTCCTTTTACGACGGCCTAGCCGGAATCGTCAGCCAAGCCGTCGCGGGGTCAGTCGCTGTACTGCGGCCTTATGCCCAAATGGGTCTCCGCAAAGTCGATGTCATGCGGCGAGGCCTGGGAATGCCGCTCGCCGAGACGTTCTCCTGTATCGGGCCCATCGATGGCTTGCACTGTGGCCGGTGCAACAAATGTGCGGAGCGCCAACAAGGCTTCGCCGCTGCCGAGATGACCGACCCCACCGAATACCATTTTCGCCCACCCCTGACACGAGGAACAGTATGATGCCTGATACCGCAACCCCGGTCGAAATAGCCCTGGAAGTGCTCGACCGCACGCCGAGAGTGACCATGACCCCGCTGAACTTCGTCCTCGGGCCGACCGCCGAAGCCGCCCCGGCGATCTACCGCATCACGAAGGAAATCCACTTCTGCTACGGCCACCGGTTGCTGAATTACAACGGCAAATGCCGCAATCTGCACGGGCACAATGGCAAAGCGGTGATCACACTCGAAATGCCCGGCCTGGATTCCCTGGGCATGGTGGTTGATTTCTCGGACGTCAAACGGGTCATTGGCAAGTGGATCGACGACAACCTCGACCACCGCATGCTGTTGCACAAAGACGACCCGATCCTCCCTGAACTGCGTCGCCAAGGCGAACCCGTCGTGACGATGGACGTGAACCCGACGGCTGAGAACATCGCCCGACTGATCTACTTCCAAGGCGTCAACCACGGCCTGCCCGTCGTGGAAGTCACCCTCTGGGAAGCCGAGAACAGCTTCGCCACCTTCCGCCCGATGGAAGAGTAACGATTAGCCCAGGGTTTCGCTACGCTTCACCCTGGGCTAATGGCAAACGCCGCTCCGCGGCTGAAAGCATTGGCAATTCTTAGCCACGGAGTGGCGTCTGCTGCTAGCCCAGGGTGAAGGGGTGTAGCTAATTCCTCTGGGGCCATTTTCTCTCGAAATCGTCAGGAATCAATCGTGGCATGGGCTTCCAGCCCATGCGTCAAACGACTGCCACTTCCCATCCGCACGGCCAAGATGGCCGTGCCACCAGAGAATTTGGATGCACCCGGGTGAAGCGTAGCGAAACCCTGGGGTTTACAAAAGCTCATCGAATACTCAGAGATTCAGGCGAAACATTGGGCTAAATTGGGGGTTAGATGGCTAACTTCTCCTGAATCTTGGCGGGATACCACCATGCGGAACTCTCGGCGTTTGACCCTCTCGGGCCTGGTTTTTGTCGGTGCTTGTTTGGGGATGCTCGCCATGCCGTCCCTCGCCGAACTCTCGGCTCAGGAGAAGGGGGCCGAGAAAGCGAATAAGGCGGACGCCAAAAAAGAACTTCGCCAGAAGATGAAGGAAGAGCTTCGCAAGAAAGCCGCCGAAGACGCCAAGAAGCCGTCCACCCTGAAGCCGACACCCTCAGCACTCCCAACCCGCGTCATCCCGGCGGCTCTACCGACGGAAGCCTTGCAACAAAAGATCGACGCGATCATCCTGTCGAAACTCGCCGCGGAAAAAGTCGCGGTTTCACCGCAAGCGACGGATGCGGAGTTCCTCCGCCGGGCTTACCTGGACATCGTCGGCGTGATTCCGACCCTGGAAGCGGCCCGTAAGTTCCTCGACGATAAAGACCCTGCCAAACGCACGAAACTCATTGATGAACTTCTCGTCCAACCCGGTTATGGTCGACACCAAGCCGACCTCTGGGCCACGAAGCTCTTCCCGGTGCAATCGGATAACCGCTTCGTGCTGAAAGAGCCGCTCGTGAAATGGCTCGCCACGGAGTTTGACAAGAACACCCCCTGGGACAAGTTCGCCGCGAACCTGATCACTGCTGACGGCACGGTCGAAGAGAACCCCGCGGTGACCTTCTACCTCGCCAACCGCACCATCGACAAGCTCACCGACGCTGTCGGCACCCACATCCTCGGCCAGAGTGTCGCCTGTGCTCAGTGTCACAACCACCCCTTCACCGCCATGAAGCAGACCGAGTACTGGGGCCTCGCTGGGTTCTTCAGCAAGGTGAATATCCAGAACCCCAAGAACGCCAACAAAGGCGGCGACAACACCAAAATCGGCGTCAGCGAAACCGCGATGCCGACGAAGCAGAAGAACTTCTTCCCCGAAGCCGCGATGAAGATTCCGCCCGCTTACATCGGCACCGAATCCGCGAACCTGCCGGAACGCGATCCGTATCGCCCCGCCTTGGCCAAGTGGGTCACGAGTTCGGGCAACCCGTTCTTTGCCAAAGCCACCGTTAACCGCATCTGGTCCCAGATGTTCGGTCAGGGTTTGGTGAACCCGGTCGACGACATGCACAGCGGCAACCCCGCTTCGCACCCTGAACTGCTGGATCTCCTCGCCGACCAGTTCATCGCTTCCGGTTACGATCTCAAGCAGCTGACCCGCACCATCGCTCGCACCCAAGCCTATCAACGCTCTTCGAAGCCGACCGGCGACAACGCCCAAGACGACGAGCTTTACAGCCATCGCATGATCAAGGTCATGATCCCCGAGCAGCTCTTCGATAGCTTGACAGCGATCCAAGGTGGCGAAATCTCCGAGCCACGCGCCAAGGGCGAAAAGGTCAAAGGCGTGCCACCCAAGGCCCGTGAAACCTTCGTCAACTTCTTCCTCGCTGGGGCTGAAGTCGCCAACCCCAGCGAATACGAAGCCGGCATTCCACAAGCCCTCCGGCTGATGAACGCTCGCCAGTCGATTTCCAACAACCAAGCCGTGGCCAAGAGCTTCGTCAAACTGGGCACGACCCCCGAGAAAGCCATCGAAGAGATGTTCCTGGCCACGCTCTCCCGCCGACCCACCACCACCGAGACCGAGAAGATGGTCAACTACGTCCGCGAGAACGGCAAAGACAGCTACGCCGATCTCTTCTGGGTGCTCACCAACTCCAGCGAGTTCGTGCTGATTCGGTAAGGTGAAATCAAGGCCACCTCATCCCCCCAACCCTCTAATCCGAAGCCTTTGATATGGTCACAAGTCGTTTTCCGCTTTTGAAATACAACCTCACCCCCAGCCCATCTCCGAAGCGGAGAGGGGTGCAAGAAATTGCAGAAAAAGCCCATGTTTCATGAGGTTTTGCTCCCCCTTCTCCGTTTCGGAGAAGGGGGTTGGGGGGATGAGGTTGCCTTTGGAAATCGGAGATGTGACCATACCAATGCCGCTTCGGAGAGGGGTTGGGGGTGAGGTTGTTTTATGTGGTGGCCTCTTTGCAAACCTTCGCTTCTGGGGTAGAGTATACATCTCCCACCTTGGCCCTCTTGATCGGCCCTTGAGAATACACCATGCCTCGGCTGTTCTGGATTCTTTCCTTAGCCTGCGTCTCTGCAGGTTTGCTTCACGCCGATGAACTGGCTCCCGCTCCGAGGGAACTGAAACCCTCCGGGCCGAGTCTCACTGAACGCTTCCGCGATCGGGTCCGACCCGCTCGCCCGTCGGATGCCATGCCACTCACTGGCCTTTCGCCTGCGAAACTGATCCCGAACCCGACTGTTTACCACTACTCTGTCAGTACCACGTCCGCGGATTGCCAAGCTCATTGTGACCGGGCCTTTGGTTACTACTACTCCTACGTCTGGATGGAAGCGGCCCGCTCCTTTGAGACGGCTCTCAAGGCTGACCCGAACTGTGCCCGGGCTTGGTTGGGCTTGTCCCAGTCGATCGACAAATGGGGCAAAAACGCGGCCCCGAAACTCGACCCCTTCCTCGCGCTGGGTGGTGCTGCCTTCCAGCCAAAAGCCCCGGATCGCTTCACCAAGAACCCGTCCGAGTTCGCTTTGAGCATGGCCCAAAAGCTCATGACCAAAGCCAACGACCGCGAACGCCTGCAGATTCGCGCCAAGCTCCAGGAAAAAGGCCTCTGGCCCGATACGCCGTCCGAAGAACGCAAGAAGCGAGCCACAGCGACACTCGATGAACTCTTGGCCCAATACGAAGACGATGAAGAAGCCTGGTTCGCCCGGGCCCAGATCGCCGAAGGCCAACATGGCGGGGCACCGTTTTACAAAGCTCTCCTGCGGCTCAACCCACTGCATCCTGGTGCGAATCATGAACTCGTCCACTTTTACGAGAACATCCGTCGCCCCGCACTCGGCTGGCCGTATGCCGAGGGGTATATGAAGTCCTCGCCAGGGATTCCGCACGCCTTCCATATGCAAGCCCACCTCGGCACCCGCATCGGCAAGTGGAAGAACACGACCGAGTGGAGCTGGCACGCGATCGAACTGCAACGGGCGTATCACAAGGTTATGAACGTGAAGCCCGAGGATGATCACCAGTTTTTCCACCACATGGAAATCCTGACCAAGAGCCTGCTCCACGATGGTCGCCTCGCGGATGCGGCCAAGATCAAAGCCGAAGCCCAGACGCATAAATACACGATGCGGCCCGAGTGGTTCCGCCTGGCTCTCCTGCAAGAAGACTGGGCCGAGGCGCAGAAGCTCACCGACCAAGCTCGCAAGTCTGACAAGATGCAAGGCGCTTACATGGGAGCCATGCTCGCTCTCGCTCGAGGGGACATCTCCCGCGCCGAAGCCGAAGTCGAAGTGTTGCGAACACCAACAACCTCCAAGCGAGGCGGGAACTCGAACAACTACAAGCTCTGGGAAGTGCAAGGCCGCTTGCTCTGCCGTACGGGGCAGGGCGAAGCCGGGGTCAAACTCTTCCATCGCATCATTGAGAAGACCAAAGACGACTTTAGCCACCATTCCTGGGGCAACGGTGCCTACTACATGGAAGCCTGGGGCGAATCGGCCCTCGAAGCGGGCCTGGTGACGGAAGCCGAAGAAGCCTTCCTCGAAGCCCTCGCCCACGACTCCGGCAGCCTGCGGGCCACCCTCGGCCTCTGGGCATTGTGCCAACGCTTGAACCGCACTGACGAAGCCGATCGCTACCAAAAACTAGCCACACGCCTCAGCCAAAAGACCGATGCGAAATTGGTGGAGCACCTTCGCCAAGACTACGTCCGGGCTTCGCAAAACATCCCCACCACCGCCGTTTCCGCCACCGCCACATCCGAGGACGATGCACCATGATGGCCCTCTGCTGCTTACTTCTCCTCGCCGATCCCTGCGTCTCGGGCACGCCTGTTGGTGGTCGTCCTGGGCCGTACAGTTTCCTGCTCGCTACAGGGCCAGATCGCGGCAAGCAAGAATGCCTCATCTGCGCTCAAGACAAGAAACCCACCGTCGTCGTCTTTGGCCGTAAGCTCCAACCCGAGACTGGCAAACTGCTGCAGATGCTCGACGCCGAAATGGCCAAGCGCTCCGAAAGCGGTTTCAAAGCCTGGTTCACCCAACTGACCAGCGAAGCCAAACTCGATTCGCTCAGCAAATGGTCCCAAGACTTGGGCCTGAAAACCCTCACCGTCGGCGCCTACGAGGACGCTGACGGCCCGCCAGTCTACAAGATTGCCAACGACGCCGAGGTCACCGTCCTCGTTTTCGTCGATCGCAAAGTCGTCGCCAACTTCGCCCTCCGCGACAAAGAACTGACCGCCAAGAAAGTGACCGAAATCCAGAAGAGCCTCGACAAGTTAGCGAAGTGAGACGAAGCAGAGTTTAACCACGAATCACACGAATAGCACGAATGAGAACTAAATCTGCATAGGCGTCAGGCAGTTTTTGTAGGTCGTGGTCGAGGAGTCTTCGACGAGGCCCGACAGTGTATAGACCCAGCGAGTTCCCATCTCGTTGCTTTCCGATCGGACATGATTTCTGGTTTTTCCATCCTGCGAATCCTGATGATCCTGTCTCAAAATGATGTATCCATCAGACAGGATGATCAGGATTGACAGGATCAAAGAAAAAAACTCATTGACTGCCGAACGCCTTGCGAATGATCATCCCTAAGTCTGCATAGAAGATTCTGGCGCTGTTACATGACCTTGCAGTATCTGGAAGTATCGACACTGAGGGAATTTCGCTAACACCCGGTCATGTTCAGCGTCATGGATGTATTCGTAGTGATAGTTCATCAAACCAGAAGAGAGGACTTCTGAGCCGCTGATAAGCTCAAACGGAATCCCTCGCTGAATGCAGAAGCTTCGCAAAGCGATGAATTCGATTGGGATTGCAAAGGTGGCATAGTCATCGAACAAGTCTAAGTCTTCGTGGGCATTGAATCGGTCCCCCAGTAAAAGAGACTGGAGAGATTGGCATGATTCTGCAGAGCGCGATTCGATCATCTCCGAAAAAAGGCGATAGTAATCTTCGTGGATAAACTGCTGAACACTCTGCATGGGCATGTTCTCTTTCACGGCATACATCATGATGGCAAGTGAATTCTGGCGATGGCAGAGCATCGATTGGATGATGGGTCTTTCAAATGCCTCGGGATAAGAGATGACAAATGAAAAAAGCTTGTGGCAGATACTCTCAATCTCACTTTGACCGTTGGCCTTGGCCCAAAAGGAGCATCGCACAAACTTTTTGAGTGTGTAGGAAGACATCGTCCGCTTTTTATGTTGGGTGTTCATGATCCGCTCGCATTGAGCGCAAAGATCAGGCAAATGCCGACCAACCCAGAACGAGACTCCTTTCCAACCAGAACGATCGCCATCCAGGATGGCAGCCAGCGATCGCATCAGTTCAATCCTTCCGAGACCGGATAAAGTTCCGAGGACGACATACAGATTATCGCTCAGGGCGAGCTGGCTCTCGTAGTGCTCCCAACCCGCGGTGTCGAAGAATTGGTGGGACTTTGTGTTGCGGGTGAACTTGCGAATATGTTTCAACGAGAAGTGGCTCATCGATTCACTCCGGCTGGTACTTCAAATGAGGGATTCAAGACTTCGCTGTAGAGAGTGAGATCAGGCTAGAGGATCACGGTTGAAAAGTCCGGCTTGGTTCAAAGTTGGGTAGTCGCTGCAACACAAACCAAGAATCTCACGCAGAGCCGCAAAGGCGCAGAGAATCTCTCAGAAAAAGTTCGACGCTGAGACAAGACGCTCAAAAGGACTGTTTTCCTGGTCTTCGAACCTCTGCGTCTCTGCGAGAGAAAATGTCTTCAAGATCCGATACCTGGAAACCACTGAAACTGAACCAGGCCAAAAGTCCTGTAACTAAACAGGACAGGATCGCCGAACGGTGGTACTCCACGAATCGGTTCAGATTCGTGTGATTCGTGTTATTCGTGGTTAAAAGCGAATCAGAAAAGTCCTGAAACTGGCGCGGGGTGCGGGAGTATACTGTGGGGTAGTGTTCTTCACCCTTGAAAGGCTTCCTATGCTTGCCTGGCCTATTCTCACTCTGGCGCTGTTGGCTCCGGCCACGTTGCCAGACGACCCCGCGAAGGCGACCTCTGCCGAGGCGACCAAAGTTCAACTCGTGCCGTATCGCCTTACGGACACCAAACACATCATGGTGCGAGTCAAAATCAACGGCAAAGGGCCGTTCAACCTGATCCTCGATACGGGGGCACCGTCGGTATTCCTCGCCACGAAAGTGGCGGAGAAAGCTGGCATCTCCACGGACCGTAGCGGTTGGGCCGAAGTGGATAGCTTCGAGATTGAAGGCGGCTTCAAAGTGAAGGATGCCAAGACGCGCGTCTCGGATCTCTTCCAACTCGAAGGCATGAACGGCATGGGCCTCGCGGGTGTCGAGTTGCATGGCGTCATCGGCTACAACGTGCTCGCCAAGTACCGCATCACCTACGACTTCACCGCCGACAAACTGCAATTCGCACCACTTGACTTCAAACCCCCCGCCGTCAACATGGGCGGCAAAAGCAACAGCCAAGGGAGCATGGATATGCTCGGGCCAGTCATGAAGATGATGGCCGGGCTGATGGGCATCAAACCGAACTTCACCGCTGAGCCACGCGGCATTCTCGGAGCACAGATCGGCGAGAAAGAATCGAAGATCGTCGTCGAGAAAGTCTTCGCCGATTCACCTGCTGCCAAAGCAGGCTTGAAAAAGGGTGACGTGATCACCGCAGCGAGCCAGGGCAAGAAGATGGTCGAGATGGACCGTTTCAAAGATTTCACCCGCTGGATCAACGAGACCACCGGTGGGCAAAAAGTGAAAATCCAAGTCGAGCGCGGCGGCGAAACCGTGACACTGAACATCGAACTCGGGAAAGGGGTGTAACCATGAAAGCCACTGTCACTGCACTGTCACTGCTCTTCGCCTTCGCGGCCTACGCACCGGCCCAAGATGTTCCTGCGGCGAAACCGATCACCGTGCCGTTCACGCTGCTCGCCTCCCGGCACATGCTCATCGAAGTCAAAATCAACGACAAAGGCCCCTACAAACTGATCTTCGATACCGGTGCTCCTTTGAATTTGATCAACAGCCGCGTCGGTAAAGAAACGGGGCTGGTGAAGAAGTCGAAAGGCTTCGCGCTCTTCTCCATGGGTGTCAACCAAGTCGAGATCGCGACCATGCTCCTCGGCGACGCCAAGGCCGAGAAACTCCCGGCTGTGATCATGGACCACCCCACCGTGAAAGCCATCTCGGACATGCATGAAGACGACCACGGCAAGATCGAAGGCATCGTTGGCTTCCCCTTCTTCGCTCGCTTTGCCACGACCGTCGATTACCAGAAGAAGCAACTCATCCTCACACCGAACGGCTACAAACCCGGTGACTACATCGAAGACCTCACCAAAACCATGACCGCCGCGAGCGAGAAATCCGGCAAACCGAAGATCCTCGCGCCGCTCGGCTTCTGGGGCTTCACGGTCAAGAAAGGCAAAGCGGACACAGATGCTGGGGTTGTTGTGGCCCAAGTCCTGCCTGAGTCTCCGATGGCCGAAGCCGGGCTGAAAGCCAACGACCGCATCCTCACGATCGATGGCCGCTGGACCGATTCGCCGACCGACGCTTATGTGGCCGCGAGCCTGGTGAAAGAAGGCCGCACCGTCGAGGTGAAGATCGACCGCGACGGCAAAGAGATGACTCTCTCCGTCACGCCATCGGCTGGGTTTTAACTTCAAACCGTAGGTCGCGGTCGAGGAGGCTTTGCGACGAGGCCCGACACCATCGGCAATCGCTTCACCAGCTTGCCCCGAACGATTGTCAGCCTTGTCGAGCCTCGAAGACTCGACTGGACCTACAAATGCATCACCTCACTGTCACTCGACCCCAGCTTCGGCTGGGGTTATTTTTTGAGCGAGTAGATCATCGCGGCGGACGCGAGACGCAAGGCACTCTCCCGGGTGTGGCCAAGGCAATCCGAGGACTTGTGGCCTTCGAGGGCACAACCGATGTCGTACTTGCTGTAAATGATCGCCCAACGGCCATCGATCTTGATGCCTTCCAAGAGTGGCGGCAAATCCTGGAACCCCGCTTCCTTGTCGGCGCCTGTCGCTTTCTCGCGGCGTTTCACCGTGGTGATCGCGGTGGTGTTGATCTCTTTGGAATACAACTCGTCGTTCGCGGGGATGATTTCGAGTTTCTGGGTCGGGAAGAGCTTCGTGGCCAACTCGCGGAAGGAACCATCAAACGCCTTCGCACCACAGCAGGCATCGGCAAACAAGACACCACCGGTTTGCAGGTTCGCTTTGAGTTCGCGTAACTCCGCGTCGCTGAAGTTGAACGCCTTGCGGCCGTGCATGTAGAGGAACTTGAACTTGAAGAGATCGGGGTTATCCGCGGTGAGGCTTTCGCTTTCGAGCACGATGTCGAGCTTCGCGTTCGTCTGCAAGTAAGTGGAGAGGTTCCGCATGGCCGCGGGAGCCGGGGCACTCTCCCCATTCAGTTTGATCTGAGCCGGCTTGATCAGACCCTTCGGCGGGTTCTTCTGCTCCTTCGAAGGATCAGCGATGAAGCGCGTCGAGAGCCGCTGTGCGGGGAGTTCGAGGCCCGTGGCATAAGCGACGATGTTACCGCCGAGGCGATAGGCCAGCTCACCACGGTTGACATCGACCTTGGCTTTCGGGGCCATGAAGCGGGACTCTTCCCAATAGCCCGCAAGTGGCTCGGGGCTAAAGATCATGACCGTGCGGCAACCGCGATCCATGCACTCGAGCTTCGTGAACTCCGATGGCGGCACAGCAAAGTACGACTGCCAAACGGGGTGCTCAGGCGGTACTTTTCGAAGTGGAGTTTCGGGGAACAGTTCATTCATCAACTCTCTGTAACCAGAGACAAACTCCGGCGAGCCACAACAGGCTTCGGCAATAACAAAGCCACCCTCTTCGATGTATTTTTTCAGGATCTCTTTTTGCTGACTTTTTAATCTCAACGCATCATGACCGTTGATATACAGAATCGGGGACTGCACCAGGACACCAACCTCGGCGAGGATATCTTCGTTCTTAGGGTAGTCCCTGCGGCGGGGGTCGTAGGTCTGCCAGCCGAGTGGTGTGCCTTGGAAGAGTTCTCGGCTCACAAAATCTGTGAGGTTTCGCACATCGTTGTGTTTGCGGTTCCAGCCGACGATGCCCGGTGTCGAGTTGCGTTCGATCAATGTCCCGTTGTCGGGCATCTGGAAATCCCCGTGGGCCAGCTTGCTGATCAAAACGGGCGTCCGGCCTTTAGAAAGAAAGAGCAGCGCGAAACTCGCCGAGATCACCGCAGCGGAATCGTATGATGCGGTGCTGTCCTTCTGCGTCCAGCCACCGTCAGCATTCTGCTCCCCGACGAGGAAAAGACAGCCTTCACGGTACCAGTCGATCTTGCCGATGAACCGCTGTCCCGAGAGGCGCCCGACACGTTCGATACCATAAGTGTTATAATATGTTGAGCCGTCTCGCGGCATTCGAAATGTGAAGTTTTTGCCGATGTGGTTCATGCCTTTTTGGATCGCCACTGTGTCGTTGTATTTCCCACATTGTTTTGCTATGCCTGTGGATGCATCTAAATCCTGTTGGCTACGCTCTAGCCCCATGCCTGCGATCACCAATCCGCCGACGCCAGCGACCGTCATCGTGAAACTCGGTGGAGTCCCTGTGACGTAGCTCCAACTGGCAGTGTCTCCAGAGTCTTTCATGGACTTGAGATAATGGTCACGGATTTGCTCCCAGTCTTGGTCCGGGATTTTGACACCGGCTTGCTTCCCAGCGTAGAGGCCCAGCAAGGCGTATTGCGTATTCGAGCCATCGGCCCCAGCTCCTTCGCCGAACGGGTAAGACCAGCCCACGATGGCCCCGTTCTTACGTCGTGCAGTGGTGAGGAGCCAGTTCGTGTTCGCTTGGATAATGGGTAAGTCGCGTGGCTGGC
The DNA here is from genome assembly GCA_051659845.1 of Fimbriiglobus sp. Lineage (GTDB taxonomy): Bacteria > Planctomycetota > Planctomycetia > Gemmatales > Gemmataceae > Fimbriiglobus. The sequence continues at coordinate 25,606 of JBOFPH010000014.1, forward strand.
GAGCTTCCGCTAGGGCCATCGAGATCAGTGCCACGACGTAGGTGCTTTTGCGTGGCACGGTGCGGAGGTAGTCGAGAGCTGAGCGAATCTCTTTCTCGTCAGGTTTGACACCACAGTTCAAAAGGGCCAGTGTGGTCAGAGCGGTCACACCGCCGGAGTAGGGCACGACAGAGTTGGTCTCGGTCCAGTAGCCTTCCCAGTTGCCGTTTTGCTGGGCATTCTTGAGGAACTGGACTCCACGATCAATCGCGGAGTTCACCTTGGTGACGAGTTCCTTCTCATCCTTCGGCGACGCAGCCTGAGCATTCGGGATGGCAATCAAGAGACCCAAAAGGCCAAGGGATAGGCAAATTCGCATTGAGAGTCTCCGTGGTGAACCCTGCCCAACCAACACATGACTTTCGTCGCTGTTGGTTGAACCAGGTCATTATCACCGATTCGGAGTCAAAGGGAATCGTTTCGTAGCGGGCTTTGCCAGGCTTCTTTGAGTTCGGCGAGCTTGGCCCAGATCAGCCATTCTCCAAGTCTTGGTCGACCATCAACTGGCTAATACAAAATCTACGCGGGCGCTTTCCCGACCCGCGACGTTCGGTTCACCTCTTGGAGTCAATTCCATGAAGCGTTTCTTTGGTTTCTGTGTTGCCTTGATTCTGACGACGACAACTTTCGGGCAGGAGCCGCCGAAGCCGGGTCCGGAGCACGAAGTGCTGAAGAAGATGATCGGCACCTGGGATTGCACGATGAAATTCGCTGGCGCGGAGTCGAAGGCGACTGCGAACATCAAGCTCGGTCTTGGGGGGTTGTGGGTCATCAGCAACTTCGAAGGGGAATTTGGTGGCGAGAAGTTCAGCGGCATGGGTATGGATACCTACGATCCAGCTACGAAGAAGTACGTTGGCGTGTGGTGCGATAGTATGTCCACCAACCCCATGAAACTGACAGGCAGTTACGATAAAGAGAAAAAAGCGATGACTATGGTCGGTGAAGCCCCTGGTCCCGATGGCAAACCGACGACACATCGGATGGTCAGTACCTGGAAGGACGATGACAAATTCATTTTCGAGATGTACATGGGCGACGCCAAAGAATCAACGATGACGATCACGTACAAACGGAAGAAGTAACAATTCGCTCTGAATCAACGAAGACTATCAATCGCCCAGTCTGCTACTCTTCACGAACTTCCAAACCCACTCAAACGAAGCGGATGGGCAACATGAGTTGCCCTTCGCTTTCAGTCACTTCAATTCCAACACAATCCTGGATCAAAGGGAATCGTTTCGCAGTGGGCTTTGCCAGGCTTCTTTGAGTTCAGCGAGCTTGGCCCAGATCAGCCATTCGCCGGAGTTGCCAGCAATTCGAAGCCGTGGCTCAGCGAGTGTCACCCCGATGTCACAGATTGACAGACCCGCGAAATGCTTCTGTAGCTCGGACAGTTTCTCGGGGACGACTTCCAAGACAAAGCGCGTCGGCGATTCGCCAAAGAGCCGGGCGGTCTCGCTGACTTGGCCTTCGGTCGGGAGTTGGCCAAGACCAGTGATGTCGGCCCCGATGCCGCCGGCGAAGGCCATTTCGGCGAGAGCCGCGGCGAGACCACCATCGCTGACATCATGGCAACTGCGGACCAGTCCATCGCGGATCGCGGCATGAAGGGCTGTAAAAATCTTCGGGGCAAGGTTGATATCGGGGCATGGCACATCACCGCCCGTGAGACCCAAAGCATCGTGATACGTCGAGCCGCCGAGGGCTTCTTTGGTGATGCCAATCACGATGACGCGATGGCCCGCGGCTTTGAAATCCATGGTCACACATTGCCGAACATCGTGAACGATGCCTAGCGACGAGATGAGCAACGTCGAGGGGATGGTGATGCGTTTCGTAGGGGATTTGTACTCGTTGTTGAGGCTATCTTTTCCGCTGATGAACGGCGTCTTGTAGGCCAAGGCGACATCCCGGCAGGCTTCCGCGGTACGCACGAGTGCCCCCAAGAGCTGCGGGTCGGTGACGTTGCCCCAACAGAAGTTATCGAGGATGGCGATGCGGGACGGGTCGGCGCCCACGGCCACGACGTTCCGCACGGCTTCATCGATCGCACAGGCCGCCGAGGCCCAAGGGTCCAGGTCGGCGTAGCGCGGGTTCAGCCCGTTGCCGATGGCGGCCCCTTTCCAGGAACCCAGCACCGGCATGATGACAGCCGCATCCGATGGGCCATCGTTCATCACACCCACGAGCGGCTTGATGACGCTGCCGCCCTGGACCTCGTGATCATACTGCCGAATGACACTTTCCTTCGACGCCACGGTGTACGATCGCAGTACCTTGAGTAACGCCTCTTGTGCTGGCACTTTTGTCGTCGTCGCGGGAGTCTTCGTAGGCTGGGTGTAATGAGCCTGACGCAAGACCTTGGGCCGGCCTTCGTGGAGGAAGTGCATGTCGAGGTTCGCCACTTCGTGGCTGTGGTAACTGAGCTTCAAGCGGCCTGTCTTTTCGAAAGTGCCCAACACCACGGACTCCACACCTTCGCTTCGGCACAAGTCATGAAGCTCTTGCCACTTGGCAGGATTCACAGAGACGACCATGCGTTCCTGCGATTCGCTGATCCAGATCTCGGTGTAGCTCAGCCCATCGTATTTCAGCGGGGCTTTATCGAGGTGAACGTGGGCACCCAACTCGGCTCCCATCTCGCCGACGGCAGAACTGAAGCCGCCCGCGCCGCAATCGGTGATGGCCGTGTAAAGCCGTCGGTCGCGGGCTTGCAGCAGCACATCCAGCACTTTCTTCTCTTCGATGGCGTTGCCAATCTGCACAGCGCCACCACTCACAACCTCGGATTTGTCCGTTAACTCCACGCTCGAAAACGTGGCTCCGTGAATGCCATCACGGCCGGTGCGGCCACCGATGGCCACGATCAGGTCGCCATCCTGAACCTCTTTATGCTCCATGCCGACGGGGATGAGGCCGACGGTGCCACAGAAGACGAGCGGGTTGGCGAGGTAGCGATCGTCGAAGTAAATGGCCCCGTTGACAGTCGGGATCCCCATACGGTTGCCGTAATCCCGGACACCGTTGACGACACCTTGCATCACGCGCCGGGGGTGCAGCACACCTTGCGGCAAGTCGTCCGGTGAGAAATCCGGGCGGGCGAAGCAGAAGACATCGGTGTTGCAAATCGGCTTGCCGCCGAGCGCCGTGCCCAAGACGTCCCGGATGACGCCGCCCAAGCCGGTGTTCGCGCCGCCGTAGGGTTCGATTGCCGAGGGGCGATTGTGCGTTTCGACCTTGAAGGCGAGGTGGAATTTGTCGTCAAAGTGGATCACTCCCGCGTTGTCGACGAAAACACTGACGCACCAATCTTTGTCGCCCATCTCTTGGCGTAGGGTCTGGGTGGCGCCGAAGATCGTCTCCTTCAAGAGGTTCCCGTAACGCCGCGTGATGCTCTTGCCATCCAGGGTTTCGGTGTAGTCGATGGTGCCTTTGAGCGTCTTGTGCGAGCAATGCTCGGACCAAGTCTGCGCGATCGACTCCAGTTCCACATCCGAGGGGTCGCGGTGGTGTTCGCGGAAGTGAGCCTGGATGGTCTTCATCTCGTCGAGTGTTAACGCGAGTTGCCCGGCTTGGCTCAAGGCCATCAAGCCGGCATCGTCCAGGTCACGGATCGGGAGAGTCGTCAGCCGGAATTCGTAGTGCGCTCCGACTCCCAAGCTCGCGCTCGGAATCGTGCCCGTCAGCACCTGTTCGATGGCCCCGTTGGCGAGAATGCGACGGAAGTAAATGTCGCGATCGGTCGAGGAGAGTGGCTTTGGCCCGTAGTACCGGCGGAAGGTTCGCACGGCTTCGACAGGAATTCCCAGATCGAGTGCCGCCTTCGTCACACTCTCCGAGACAGGGTCCATCACACCCGGTTTGTAAAGCACGGTGATCGCCGTCTCGGGCAAATTCGCTTCGAGTGGTCGCAGATGATGCGTCTCGACCAGCGGATCGACGAGGAGCAACGTGGTCAGCTCTTGGACCTGGGCTTCGTCCAGTTCGCCTTGCAGCAAAAAGCCGCGCGACGCGGACTGAATCAAGTCCCCGCCACGGTCGGAGTGTGTGAGCAAATCGAACTCATCACAGACACGTTCCCGTTCGCCATCGCGGCCGATCGGTCGAATTTCAACTTCCCAGAGCATCTCTCACCTGCTTCGCTGCGGTCAACCATTGGGTCAGGGCGGCTTGGTCTTCGTCGGCGAGGGCCGTGCGGAAGGCTGCCATTTGGATTAAGAATTCATCAGTGGCCGTTAGGACGGCTGAGCGGTTGGCGGCGAAGATCGCGGCCCATAGTGCTGGGTCTCCACCGGCAATGCGGGTGGTGTCGCGGAAGCCGCCAGCCGTGAGCATGAGCCAGCCCGGAGGCGTCGCCCCCGCCACACCCGCGGCGACGGCATGTGGCATGTGGCTCGTGAAGGCCAAGGCTTTGTCGTGTTCGTGGGCATCCATGCGGACGATGCGAGCGCCGAGTTGTTGCCAGAACAGCTCGACCACGGAGACCGCTTCGATGTCTGAATCCAAAGTCGGTGTCACGATTACGAGCCGATCGTCGAAAAGTTCGGCTTTGCTATGCGAGGCCCCGCGTTTCTCGGACCCCGCGAGCGGATGGCTGCCGATGAACATGGCCCCGTGCGCGGGCATCTTGCCTTCAATCGCTGTGAGGATGTTGCCCTTCGTGCTGCCCACATCCGTGATGACAGCCCGCGGCGGTGCGGCGTGTGCAACGGCGACGACATCCGCGGCGACGCGGTCCACCGGTGTGCAGACGACAATAAAGTCCGCTTCGCGTACGGCCTCGGCAAGGTTCGTGGTGTAAGTGTGGATGGCCCCCAAGGTCATGGCCCGTTCGAGGGTGCGTTCGTCGCGCCCGACGCCGACGATGCAATCCGCCAGTTTGGCGCGTTCGAGGGCCAAGCCGACGGAACCGCCGATCAACCCGACACCAATGATCGTCACCTGCCCGAACCGCATGAAACCAAACTCCAGGGATGCTAATGATGCAGTATACGGAGTGAACAATCGCCCCGACTGTCTGGGTGGGTTGTGCCCCTGTTCGCGGAAAGATGGTAGACTTAGCATCGTTGTAATCGTTGCTCTCGGTGTGGGCTGATGGGGATGTTCGTTCCACGTCTTGAACCGGCAGGCTGGCTCCCGACACGTCGGGATTGGCTTCGCCTCGCCGTGCCCGCATTTCTCGCGGCCCCGGCTCTCGCCTCGACGCCGAAGACCACCAAAGTGAAGTCGGTATTGGTGATCTTCACGAGCGGCGGCATGAGCCAGCTCGATACCTGGGATCCGAAGCCCGCGGCCCCAGCGGAAGTGCGGGGGAGCTTTGGCAGCCGCGAGACGAGTGTGGCTGGCCTGCGGTTCGGCGAGCATATGCCGAAACTCGCGGCACTGGCGCATCGCTTCACTGTGCTCAAATCCATGACCCATGACGACGCCGACCACGGCTCGGCCTGTTATCTCGCGCTCACCGGCCAGCAGCATCCGCGCAAAAGCTCAAACCCCAAACCCGCGGCGACCGACTTCCCGAACCTCGGGGCCGTAGTCCATCGCGTGCGGCCGAGCGACCGCTTCCCACATACCGCGATGCAGATCAATGGGCCATTGTGGACACCGCGCGAACCTGGCCCGGGGCAATACGGCGGCTTCTTGGGTCGGGCTTACGATCCCTTGGAGTTCGGCGATGTCTCGAAGGGCGTTGAGCTACTGCGTGGCCTCGATCGCACGAAGGGGGTTGATGTCGAGGCGCGCCGCGGCCTGGCGGAAGCTCTCGATCAGCGTGCCAAAGCCTGGCCCACGACCGCGAGCCAGACGGACATCGTCAAGAAGACCTACGAACTGCTCGATAACCCGCGGACTCGCACGGCTTTTGACCTTGACCAAGAACCGGCGAAAATCCGCGACCGTTATGGCCGCTATCGCGCGGGCCAAGCCTGCTTGCTGGCGCGGCGGTTGGTCGAGGCCGGAGTGCCGTGGATCACGACTTTTTTCAACTACTCCGTGCGTGGCCAAGATGCCTTGCCCAACGACACGGACGCCTACGGCTGGGACACGCACAACGACATCTTCAGCGCCATGAAAGATCACCTTCTACCACGCTTTGACCAGACCTTTTCCGTGTTGCTCGAAGACCTCCGCGAACGCGGGCTGCTCGATTCGACGCTCGTCGTCTGCATGGGCGAATTTGGCCGAGCGCCACTGGTCGCGGTGGAGAAGACATTCCTCGGGTCATCGCCAGGGCGGAAGCATTGGCCTGCGTGTTACTCGATCGTCTTGGCCGGTGGCGGGATCACGCCGGGGGCCGTTTACGGCGCGTCCGATCGGCACGGCGCTTACCCGCAAGCCAACCCCGTGACGCCCGGCGACCTCGCCGCGACGATGCTCCACGCCCTTGGCCTCCCCGCCGAGACCCACTACACCGACGCCACCGGCCGACCCTACCGCGCCACCACCGGCCAACCCGTCTTGGGCCTGTTTTCCTGATTTCTCTCCTGGTGCTTCGCCATGCGACTTCTGCTTCTCGCTTCGCTGTTTGTCTTCGTTGTCAGCCTGACTCTTGCTGAGGAACCGAAGCGATTGCCGCTCTTCAACGGCAAAGACCTCAGCGGTTGGAAGGCCGTGCCCAAGGATGCGAAGCTCGATGCCAAGGAAGCCTGGAGTGTCCTCGCCGATGGCACGTTACGCTGCACTGGCAAGCCGACGGGTTACCTGATCACCGAGAAAGAGTACGAGAACTACACCCTCCGCTTTCGCTGGAAGTACACCCCGACCGAGTTGAAACGACCGAATAGCGGTGTGCTCATTCACTGCCAGCCGGGTGACGCCTTCTGGCCCCATTCCTATGAGGCCCAACTGGCCAAAGGCAACGCCGGAGATTTGTGGTTCCAATACGACGACCAGAAGAAGCTGCCCACCTTCGAGGTGCCTGCCGAACAGCGCGATGCCGCCAACAAAGAAGGTCGGCGGATCATTCGCATCAAGTCCGAGGCGGATTACGAAAAGCCCGTGGGCGAGTGGAACGACTACGAGATCGTCTGCCAAGGTGGCGAGATCAAAATCTTGGTCAATGGGAAGCTCGCCAACCACGCCAAGAATGCAAGCCTCAAGAAAGGCAAAATCGCCCTGCAAGCTGAGGGCGCCGAGATCCACTTCCGCGAGATGACCATCGAAAAACTGCCGTGAAAGGACGACACAACTGGCTCCTGCGGGCGTTGTCGTTTTTCGATCAGAAAGGATCATTTCTCCATTTTCCATCCTGTGAATCCTGGGCATCCTGTCTCAAAATGATGTATCCAATCAGACAGGATGGTCAGGATTTACAGGATCAAGGAAAAAACTCACTCTTCGCAGCAAGCGATTGCCGGTTGTGTCGGGCCTCCTCGACCGCGGCCTACCAGAACGCTACGCCCCATCGAAAAGCCCGGGTTTCTGGGGTTTGGCGGGGGTTTCGGGTTGGGTTTTGCCGAAGAGCGTGAATGTTTTCGCGGTGGCCATGCGGCCGCGGGGGGTGCGTATGAGGAACTGTTCGCGGAGCAAGTACGGCTCGATTTCGTCGGTGAGTGTATCCACGGCGATGTTCATGGTCGCGGCCATGGCTTCCGCGCCGGTGGGGCCACCATCGAAGACTTCGACGAGAACTTCCAGATACCGGCGGTCGTTCTTATCGAGGCCCGTGGCGTCCACTTCTTGCTGATCGAGGGCGGCCAGTGCGACGGCTTTGGTGATGATGCCATCGGCTCGCCCGACGGCGTAGATGCGACACCAGTGCAGGCGGGCATTGGCCACGCGCGGAGTTCCCCGGCTCCGTTGTGCGATCTCGAAACAGGCGTCTGGTTCGATGGTCGTCTTCAACTTCGCGGCATTGATTTTGACGATCGTGGCCAAGTCCTCGACGGCGTAGTAATCGAGATGCTCACGCATCTTGAAGCGGTCCCGCATCGGGCCAGAGAGCATCCCGCCGCGAGTGGTCGCGCCGATCAGGGTGAAGGGTTTCAACAGCATGTTGATGGTCCGTGCGTTGACGCCGTCGCCGAGGACGATGTCGATGCGGAAGTCTTCCATGGCGGGGTAAATGAACTCCTCGACGACACGCGGCATGCGGTGGATTTCGTCGATGAAAAGAATGCTGCCTTCATCCAGGTTCGTGAGCATCGGCAAAAGGTCCGCGGGCTTCGAGAGCGCGGGTCCGGAGGTCATCTGGATCGTGGTGCCCAGTTCGTTCGGTAAGACCGTGCTGAAGGTCGTTTTGCCCAACCCCGGCGGGCCGTCAAAGAGGATGTGGCCGAGGGGTTCTTTGAGATGCTTCGCGGCTTTGACAGCAATCTGCAACCGCTCGACGACGCGGGCTTGGCCGATGACTTCGTGGAGCATCCGTGGCCGCAGGGCAGCGTCTCGGGTCTTCTCTTCGGGTGTGCCACTCGGGCCGATCACCTTTTCGCGGGCCATGATGTCGTTGCTCCTCGTGGTCTACTTTTTCGCGGAAAACATGAGGTGAAGGGCTTCGTTATGCGTCTGGAATTTCTGACCACTTCGCAAGAGCGTATCGACGCGGTCTCGGGCTTCTTGCGGTGAACTGCCCATGCCGATGAGAGCGGTATAGAGGTCGTCGATGAGTTGCTCCGTGGGGCCAGTGTCCGTCGTCGGTGTCGGCTCGATGGCCTTGCCTTTGGGCTTCTTGGTGGTCGGTGTGATGGCGGGTTCGGTGATCGTGTCTTCGGGCAGATCGGCTTCGGCCTGGCGGACCAAGAACGGCGCGATCTTGCGCTTCATGGTGGTGATCATCTGCTCGGCGGTCGTGCCGCCGATGCCGGGGAGGGTGATCAGCCATTTGGTGTCGCTTCGGTTCACGGCATCCGCAATATCTCGCACACCTCGCGCCATCGCCTTCAACGCTTTCTTCGCACCGATTTTGTCGACGGTGCAGAAAAGGTCAAAGAACTCCAACTCTTGTTCCGTGAGGAAGCCGATCTTGCGGGGCACGAAACGTGTGCCCGATTGGTTGCCTTCGTAATACTCGGAGATGTGGAAGGTGATCTCCCGGCCAATCTTGAGTTGCAACGTCCGGCGGTTCGCTTCGGAGATCAGAATTTGATACTCACACGGGCCGACTTCGAGCCGGGCTTCTTCATCGAGGATGCGAGTGAGTATTCCAGTCAGTTTGGTCATCATGAGTCGTCATCCTGATCCAGGTTCAGCATCGCCCGATTGACCCCTTGGAAACGGACACTCCGTGAGCCGCTCGTGATCGAAGTTGCATGGCGGAAGTAGTGGCAAAGAGCCAATGCCAACGCATCGCTGACGTCATGCGGCTCGGGCAGCTTTTGCAAGCCAAGCTCGCGTTGAATGGCGTGCTGCATCTGCTCTTTGCTTGCCCGGCCATGCCCAGTGATCGTCTTCTTGACACTCGTGGCCGCATAACTGACGACATCAATATTCATCTTCGCCGCGGCCAGAATGAAGCAACCTCGGGCATGGGCCATGAGGATGGCCGTGCGGGGGTGTTCGTAATGGGCGTAGAGCTGCTCCATCGCCATGACGCCCGGCTTGTGTTGTTCCAGAACTTCCATCAGCCCATCGTAAAGCGTGACGAGGCGAGGTGCGAGGTCAGTAGTTTCCCTGGATTCCGTGGAGCGGATCACCCCGGCCTCAACGACCGTCGGCCCGCCGGTGGCGTCGTCCAGCAGCCCATAGCCAGTGACTTGTAAGCCGGGATCGAGTCCGAGAATGAGCATATGTCCCCTTCCTGTCTGTCTCTATCTTATCGGCTCGGACAAGCCTCTCTCTCGACTCAGACGAACAGGTAAAGGGTCGAAATCAAGTTAAACAACCCATGCACGACAATCGCCCCGAAGAGCCGGCCGGTGCGGGAAACGAGAATCGCTAGCCCACAACCGAGGACAAAAAGAGGCAACGGCGTTGGCCAGACGGTACTGTGAGCCACGGCAAAGAGTAGCGACGTGGCGACGACGCCTTGGATTGTTCGCTGCGGGAATTTTCCCGTGCCACGCAGTCGCGGAAGTTGAAAAAGAGCAAGCCCGATTATTCCCGCGAAAGCCAACGATGGCCAATGGACCGATTCGCCCAACCTCAAGAGCACCGCCAACAAGAACGCCACCATCCCGACTGAAAGGGCGTTGAAGTGCGTCGCTGAGGCCCATCGGAGGAGCAACCCGCGGAAGAGCACCTCTTCGAGAATCGGCGTGAGTAGACAAGCCGTGAGCACCATCAACAGCCGTTCGAGAGATGTGGACCGCAGAGCGAAGTTCGTCAGCGAATGCGTTTCCAGGTCTCCACCCAGAGCTTGGACGATCAAGACCGCGACGAGGTAGACCACAAAAACCACCGGCACCAGATACGTAAACATCTTCGCGGTTGCGAGCAGGTCTTCGCCACGTGGCAGGAAGCCGGCCTGCCAATCGTGGCCATGCACGACCCGCAGATAGGAGCGTGTGAGTAGCAAGAAAGCCGGTAGCACGAGGATGCTCGCCAGCATCATCCGGACTTGGGTGAGCTTCCTCTCAACGACGCTTTCGACACCGATCGCCACTCCGCCATGAATAGCCCCGATGCTCGTCTGCTCAGCCTCGGAAAAGCCTGGCGGGAGGACGTTCAGTTGGGTGATGAGTGAGAAGACGAGGCCCAACATCAACACGTGCATCGCGTACAACGCCAGCCAATCCAGAATCGTGGCTCCTGCCGATGGGCCACGCCAGCGAAGCCGGGGTTTGTTGCCAAACATCGTTCGCGTGAGCCAGACCCACACCCAGACCCCGATGGCCAACATGCTCCAGAATGCCAAGAGTTTCACAGTCTCGAAGATGCGTTGTTCCAAGGCTTGGCCCATGTCAGTGATCGCGGATGGGATGGTCAACCCGGCCCATGAGTCTAGGATAGGCGAGTTGATGAGTTTGAGTTGTGGGTCCCGCGATCATGGCAAACATCCTGGATCAAATCGTGGCCACGAAGTGGCAAGAAATTGCAGCCGCGAAGGCCGCACGACCTTGGGATGCCTTGCGGGCCAAGGCCGAGAAAGCCACTCCCCGCCGGGGCTTTCGCCTGTCGCTACACGCTGCGAATGAGATGGCCGTGATCGCCGAGGTGAAGCGGGCATCGCCGTCTGCGGGCGAGATTCGCGCGGACTTTGATCCATTGTTCATTGCCGAAACGTACTCTCGCCACGGGGCGACTTGCTTGAGTGTCCTCACCGATGAGGTTTACTTTCGAGGGCACCTCGATTACCTCCGTATGATTCGGGCGAACGTGAGGATTCCACTGCTCCGCAAAGAGTTCATCCTGGATGAATACCAACTCGATGAGGCTCTCGAAGCCGGGGCAGATGCGGTGCTGTTGATCGCGGAAATCTTACCAGGGGCGAGGCTGAAGGAGCTTTACAATGCGGCGATTGCCCGTGGGCTGGATGTGCTCATTGAACTGCACGATGCCCATGAACTGACCCGCGTGCTTGGTACAGGGACACAGCTACTCGGAATTAACAACCGCGATTTGCGGAGCTTCGAGACACGCCTCGAACATACTCTCGATCTGCTGCCCAAGATTCCCAAGGATGTCCTGGTGGTCAGCGAAAGCGGGATCAAGACGCACGCCGATATGGTCCAGTTACACTCCGCGGGTGTTCGAGCTGTGCTGGTCGGTGAGAGCCTCATGCGTGCCCCGGATATTGGTCTCGCACTCGAAGTGCTTCGCGGCCAACGTCTGCCAGAGTAGCCATACGCCGACACTCGCCCACAAGGCGAGCAACAGGTACGTGTCGATGGCATGGTAAATCGTCGTGTTCACGGAGATTTTGGGTGCCTTCTCGGGCATCCCGCCGACCTGGGTCGACGGTGTCCCGAAGGCTCCAAAGCTCACATTCCATTCGATGGCTTGTTGCATCAGCCAATTTTCGACCGCGTAAAGTGACAGCAAAAGGGCAACTGGCCAAAGCCGACGGATCGCCCAGTGGCTCCGCTCTTTGTCCGAGATCACCACGAATCGCGGCCAGAAGTCACGGGCCGCAAAGATCATCGCCAGCCCGACGATGGAGAGCAGGGCATCGTAATACATGAAGCGATACCCGGACAAATACGCTCCAAGCAGCAAGAACCCCTGGCGACTCGAAGAAAACGGAGTCCGGTGACAGACCCATGTCACCACCACAGTCATCGCCATGACGCTCAGCCAGAGCGCCGTCGCCAGGGATTTGGCAAGCGGGTTCTCACGCTCCGTGGCAGGCAGTTGAAAATCGATGGTAACTCGGCGCACCAGGCCAGAAAGATCGCGACTTAACTGAATCCAATTCTCATTGACGTTGTAAGTCGCGGAGGCTTCCCGCCCGACCGCCAGCCAATCGAACCAGGCTTGCACCCCGACAACGGGCAGGGTCAGCAGAATCTGCACGCCACCGCAGATCGCCATGCTCAGGACCATCCGCCATTGGCCAAGCACCACGGGGACAAGCAAGAACGCTGCCGCCCAACTTGGCTTGAACGCAAGGAAACCCCAGACACAGCCCGCGATGATGGGCCGTCGGCAATCGAGTGCATACCAACCGGCGAGCAAGATCGTCAGCGAAAGCACCTGATTTTGGGCGAGATCCAGGCCACTGCGAAAGCCTGGGAAAAGTAGTACAGCGATCACAGCCAATGGCCAGGGTAACGAAATCCGCGAGAGCTTGGCAATGAACCCGCCGCAAGCGATAGCCAAGAGCACACTCAGGATTTGCATGCCACGGTAAGCTTGCGCGGGGTTCAGAAGCATCGTCACGGGGGCCATCCACATGGCGTGCACGGGTGGGTAGAGAGGTCCACCGATGGCTGGAGTGTTTAACGGCTCGACGAGCGGTTCCAAGCGAGCTTTTGCCTCCGAAATCTGCACAGCCGCCATGAGTGGATGCGTGGACGCGAAGAGGGGTGCAAGTGCTGGGGGCACATCGCGCCACTCGGCAGCGTCTTTTCCCATCACCCACGACATCATCGATTCAGCATCGTGTTGGTATTGCTCGTTATTAAATTGGCTCTTGCGCCGGAACGCCGGGAACGATTGCTCTCGGCTCAGGGTCGTCTCATCGGCTTCGGGGTAAATCTGCCAAGCCACCGGCCATTGAGCTTGCCGGTGGTAGAGCTGATGTCCGCAACCGGTGGCGAGCGTGCGGCCCAAGAGGTATTGCCCACCGAAGTCGATTTGGGTGTGGCCCGAGTTGCCATCTTCGCGTTGCAGCTCCGGGCCTTGGTTGGCCCGATTGCCAAACTCGACGCGAGCATGTTCGAGCCGTTCCCAGGCCACCGCGAGTGCGATCATCCACAATGTGATGACGATCAACGGTCGCCAGGATTTCCACTCTTCGGCAAAGTTCACGCGAGTTCCTTGGTTTTCGGTGCGATGTCTGCCGGGTTCACCCGACCCGTCTTAGCCCACGCCTCGGCGATGGCGTTCAGCCGCTCCATCTCCGCCTGCACAATCACACGGTATCGCTCCAACCCCTCGCTTCGCAGGCCAGCGGGGATGGTCATCGGTTCGCCATTGATGAGCACGGCTCGGCTGCCAGGGCGTGGAACCGCGAAGCGATCCCAGCTTTTCATGCGAAAGGGGCTTTGATAGCCGATGCCCACGGGGACCAACTGCATCCCCGTCCGCGAGGCGATGTAAATCGCTCCCCCCTGAACTTCACGCCGCGGGCCACGGGGGCCATCGGGAGTGACAACGAGATGTCGCCGGCCTGCGGTGCCGTTGATGATCGCCTTGACCGCTTCCACACCGCCACGGTTCGTAGAGCCTTGCACCATGCCCATGCCGCGAGCGAGTATCAACGAACCCAAGATTTGGCCGTCGGCATGTTTGCTGATGAGTACCGCGAGGTCTGGGTGCCCCAGCTTGGAAGCGGGCAAGAGCAGGTTCTCATGCCAGAGGCAGTAGAGGTAACGTGGCCCGTCGGGGATCTCCTCAACGGGTGCCATGACCGGGCCGATGTTATGCAACTCGAAGCGCAGCGTGCTGATGAGGCCCAGGGCGAACTTGGTGCCAAGCCAGCCAGCCGCGCGGACGAGTCTTGGGTCGCGGATTTTCATACGCGGCCCGGCCAGACGCCTGAGTAGACTTCCGTCGCGGGGCCAGTCATGAAGACCGGTTTTTCTCCACCCGCCCATTCGAGCGTCAGATCACCGCCAGGTAAGTGAGCCAGCAGCTTGGCCCCCGTGCGGCCCGTCAGCACGCCAGCGACAGCCACGGCACAAGCGCCCGTGCCGCAGGCGAGCGTAATCCCGCTGCCGCGTTCCCAGGTCCGCATCGTGGCTTCCTCGGTGCTGTGCACTTGCACGAAATGCACGTTGATCCGCTTCGTGAAACAGCTTGCGTTCTCCAAGATCGGCCCGACGGTTTCGAGCGGGATCGCGGCCACATTGGCACAGTAAATCACCACGTGCGGATTGCCCATCGAGACACAGGTCATCGTCGGGATCAGCCCCGCGGCCTGTTGCCAATCGCCTGGCAAAGTTGGAAGTGGCAGATTGATGTTGGGGTCTGGAAGAGTTGACGGGATGCGCGCCGCATCGAGGATCGGCGTGCCCATGTTGACTCGCACGCGCACCGCTTTGTCGCCTTCGATTTCGAGGTCGACGGTGAGCAATCCGCGGCCTGTTTCGAGAGTCAATTGAGGCTTCTTGGCGATGCCATGATCGTAGACGTACTTGGCCACACACCGCAGCCCGTTGCCACACATCTCGGACTCGCTGCCATCGGCGTTGAACATCCGCATCCGGGCATCGGCTCGCTCGCTGGGCACGATCAAAATCAACCCATCGGAGCCGATGCCAAAGTGCCGATCGGAGACAGCGATGCTTGTTCTCGCGGGGTCCGAAGGCAGTTCGTCGTGGAAGCCATCGACATAGACATAGTCGTTGCCTAGGCCGTGCATTTTGGTGAAACGCATGAAGTCTCTCTGCGGAAATTGTGATGCTATCTGAGTTTTACTCACCGCACTCGGCCTGAAAATCCCAGTCCAGAGAAAAGCGAAAAGTGCTGGGATTTTTGTGGATATCGGTCCTCACAGTCGGCTTATCAATGTGGCTCGTGCGTGGAATGGTTCCAAGCAGCGAGTTCAGAGTTTGACTTCAAGAGGAATTTGGAATGTTCAAGAAGTTGATGGCTGCCGTTTTCTCCCTGGCGCTCGTGGCCACCGTGTTCGCTGAAGACAAGAAGCCTGAGAAGGACATCGTCGAAACCGCTGTTGGCAACAAGAACTTCAGCAAGCTCGTCGCCGCCGTCAAGGCCGCCGAACTCGTTGACACCCTCAAAGGCACGGGTCCATTCACCGTCTTCGCACCGACCGACAAGGCTTTCGAAGCCCTCGGCGAAGATACCCTCAAGAAGGTTCTCGCGGACAAAGAAACCCTCACCAAGATCCTGATGGTTCACGTCGTCAAGGATAAGGCCGTCATGGCAGCAGACGTCGTCAAGATGGATGGCAAAGAAGTCAGCAATGGTTACATGGTCAAAGTCGATGGCGAAACCGTGATGCTCGTCCGTGGCGAGACCAAGGTCAAAGTCGTGAAGACCGACATCAAGTGCAAGAACGGCGTCATCCACGTGATCGACACCGTCCTCATGCCGAAAAAAGACTAACTTCTGATTCGTCAGAGTAAAAAAACCACCGGCAACCGCCGGTGGTTTTTTGTTGCGCTCACGTCCGGATTGGACCGTGCCGCCCCAGGTCACGCACTCCCCAGGGTTACGCCCGCCCCAGGGTTACGCTTCGCTCCACCCTGGGCTAAAAGCAAACGCCGCTCCGCGGCTAAGAGCTTCCGGTTTTCAGCCACGGAGTGGCGATTGCTGCTAGCCCAGGGTGGAGCGAAGCGTAACCCTGGGGAGCGCGTAACCCTGGGGAGCGCGTAACCCTGGGGAGCGCGTAACCCTGGGAAGCGCGTAACCCTGGGGAGCGCTGGGCGGGGGAGGGCGCAACAAAAAACCACCGGCGGTTGCCGGTGGTTTTTTGAGTTGCAGAGATCGGAACTTACTTGACGATCTTGCTGATGTCCTTGAGGACTTCGTCGATCTTGTCAGCCTTGAGTTCGCCCTTCTTGAAGGTGTGGTTCGCCTTCACGTTGCGGCTGGTGTAGAAGATGACGGTGAGGTCAGCGTCTTTCGCGAACTTGTACTTCGCTGGGCCAGCTGGGCCGTCGAGCGAGAGAACGACTTTCTTGAGTTCGGCCTTTTCTGCCATCTTCTTGAGGTTCGCTTCGGCGTCGCTCTCGTCGGTGCAGAACACCACGAAGCTGCCCATTTCGGACTTTTCGTTCTTGACGACCGCTTCGTCAACCTTCTTGATGAGCTTCTGGGTCACTTCGTCGTTCGGGTTGCGAGCGAAGATCATGACCACAGGGTTGTTGCCGTTGGCGCAGTACAGGCAGGCTTTCTTGCCAGCGCTGTCGCCATTGATGTTCAGCGGGCTGAATGGGCCAGGGAGCGACTCATCGACTTGAGGGCCAGACTTGATTTCGGCTGCGATGACGGCGCTAGCCACGAGACCGAGAACTGCGGCTGCTGAGAACAACTTGCGAAACATCAGACTTCCTCACGAGACAGTGAAAGAGAGTGGAACCACCGACGGGGGCATTCTAACCCCCGAGGCACCCAGGTCTATACAAGCGACAAAAGTTTTCTTTCAAGAATCTCCGGCAAAATGCCGACAACTCATAATTCCCGAAAGCTGGGCAAGTCAGGTGGAATGATCCGATTCGAATCCTGAGTTTGTATTCTGAACCCAGGAGGATTCGATGAAAGCGTCTGAGTGGGCAGGGGCTAGCCCGTTGACCGTCTTTGACCGACTGCGGCTGGACAGTACGGCTCGTCGGCTGAATTTATTGGGGTTCGGAGTCTGCAATCTCTTGGCAGAACACTCCCCGGACCCTGACTTGCTTCAGGCTCTGGATGTCTTTGCACTCCATGCCGACAACCTCACCACTTCCGAAGCCTTCTTGAATGCTCGTGATCTTGTCTGGGAATTCGAAACCCAGATGCAGCAAGGGATGAACGCCAACGGCGGCGATTGGCTTCCCGATACCTTGGCCTTCGCCTTTGTCGGGGCGTTTGCGTCGGCGATGAACCCGAATACGCATGCGGGTACGGCCCGAGCGATCTGGTTCGTCACGGAAGGCGTGACACGGGCGGCCCCCAAAGGGAAGAAGCAGACGAGCCAAAAAGACATCCGCTTCAGAATTTGTGACGTGATCCGAGAACTCTACCAGAACCCGGATCATCGCTTTGAGCGCTCGGCCGCGTGGGCTGGGCATCAGATCACTCAGCCGGACCAAACCATCATCCCACTCACCGATACTTGCCTTGGCCTCGCGGAGGCGATCCACCTCACGGGGGACTTTGGCCGGATGCCGATTCTGGCCGATGCCCTCGAAGAAGCAGGCGTGACGGATGAGATTTTGTTAAAACATTGTCGTGAGGCTGAGTCGCACCAACGCGGCTGTTGGGTGCTGGATCTCGTCTTGGGTAAAGACTGACACTTGCGGAGCTAGACATGAGATTTCTGGGTTTTGCCATGCCGCTCGTGGTCCTTCTCCCCTGGCTCTTGGCCCAGAATCCGAAAGCTCCTACACCGGCGACAATCGCACTCAACGGCCATAACTTCCGCTTGGCACCCGGCTACACCATCGAGCTGGTGGTCGGCGCACCAACGATCGAGCGGCCAATTGCCGCGGCATTCGACGAACTCGGTCGGCTGTACGTCACGGAATCTTCGGGCACCAATGAGGCCCCGACCAAACAACTCGTCTCGAAGCCGCACAAACTCTACCGGCTCAGTGGGCCAAAGTTTGAGAACCGCGAGGTACTCATCGATCGACTGAGTATGCCGCAGGGCGTGGCGGTCGTCGGCGATCGGTTGTACGTCGGGGTGCCACCCAGTATCTGGGTTTACGATCTTTCGCAAACGCCGATCACAGGCCGCGAGTGGTTCAACGGCAAGACGCTCACCGGCTGCACCAACGATTTGCACGGCCCGTATCCTTCGCCCGATGGCTACATTTACTGGACCAAAGGAGCCTTCGCCGAGCAGACTTACACCCTTCCCAATGGCAAGCCATTCAAGACCAAAGCGGCTCACATCTTCCGCGCCAAAGCCGATGGCTCACGACTCGAACCCGTGATGACGGGCGGCATGGATAACCCCGTCGATGTCGTCATGATGGCCACCGGAGACCGCATATTCTCGACGACTTTCTTGCAGCACCCCGAAGCCGGCCGGCGTGATGGCCTCATTCACGCGATCCCCGGCGGCATCTATGGCAAAGTCCACGACCCCATCTCGCCGCAGGCTCACCCCTGGACAGGCCGCGATGTCATGCCCGTGCTCACGCACCTGGGAGCTGCAGCACCCGCGGGCCTGGCCTACACCACGACCCAGCCACTCAGCCAGTCGTATGCCGGCGAGTTGTTCACTTGCTGCTTCAATATGGCCAAAGTGACCCGGCATGTGCTCGTACCCGAAGGCTCTTCGTATCGCACGATCGATGAAGATTTGGTCGTCAGCGATAACCGGGATTTCCACCCTACGGATGTCGTTGTCGATGCCGATGGCTCGCTGTTGGTCGTCGACACGGGCGGTTGGTATCGCCAATGCTGCCCAACTTCGCAACTCGTGAAAGACGATGTCCGTGGGGCGATTTACCGCATCCGCAAGACGGATCAGCCAGCTCTCGACGACCCGCGTGGCTTGAAACTCGACTGGAAATCCCCGGCACTTGGCGAACTCTTGAGGCGGCTCGACGATCCACGCCCGGCTGTTCAGGAGCGTGTGATCCACCAGTTGGGCGAACTCGGAGCCGAGATCGCTGCAGGGCTTTTCAACCACAAACCGAATACGCCTCACGGAACACGCAACCGGCTGTGGGTCGCGGGCCATCTGGGTGCAGCCGGGGTGCCGATTGTGGAAGCGATGCTGAAAGACAGCGACGAAACGATCCGCAAATTGGCGTTGCATCTGCTCACGCTTCATCCCGAGAAAAGCTCGGTCACTGTGGTGACAGAAGTGTTGAAAACTGGGTCCGCCAGCGAGAAACGCCTCGCAGCGGAGTTCTTGGGCCGCGTGGACGATGCGAAATCGACTCCGCTTTTGGTCAAAGGACTCACCACCCCCACTGACCGGGCGTTGCAACATGCGTTGACGTATGCCTTGATCGAGACCAGCGATGAAACCGGAATCCGTCAGGCTCTCACGGCGAGCCAACCCCCTGCGACTCCCTCACTCTTGATGGCCCTGGCTGGCATTCCCAAGGCTCTGAAGCCCGAGGATGTCATCAGCCGCTTGTCGGCGCCAGATCCCGAATTGCGAGCGACCGCTTGGTGGCTATTGGGCCATCGACCAGAGTTCGCCTCGCAGTTTGAAGCGTATCTTGCGGATGCCAAGAATGCCGCCACACTCGGCGAGAAACAACTGCCGGACTTGGCGAAGTTCGGCAAGCTTGCTGCGGTGCAGAAACTCCTCGCCAGCGGCATGGCGAAGGATCTGGCCGGCAAGGATACGCCTCACTGGGAAGCCGCGATCGCCGCGAAGCTGAAGCTGCTGCCCACAGTGTGGGAAGCGGTCGTCGAGCCGAAATCGCTCGGTAAGAACCCAGCCGCCTGGCGGCTCGCCGCTCGTTTGTTGGCTAGCAGTTCACCGAACCCAGAACTGGCGTCCGCGTGGCAAAAGCTCGCTCGGCAAGCAGATGGTCCTGCTTCACAGAAAGCGGGCTACCTCGCCGCACTTGGTTCTAAAGTGGAGAACCCCAGCGAAGTCGAAGTCCGCGACTGGCTTGCGGGGGTCCATCGGGATCGACCAGCCGAGGAGCGTGCGGCGTGTGCCCGCGTCTTGGCCCTGACAAGTCTCACACCCAAACACTACGAGCAACTTGCCACGGTACTCCCCACCGCTGGGACGATGGAACTGCAATCCTTGGTCGTACTCTTCAAGAATGCGCCGGAGCCAGTGTTAAAATCGACTCTGAGCACGATCACGAAAGCCCCCTGGCGTGTCGGGCTACGGGGCGAAGAGTTGACGAAAACCTTCGAGAAACACCCCGAAGCAATTCGGCAAAGCGTTTCGGCACTTGTCGCTTCGCTCAACGTGAATGCCGAAGCCCAACGTGCGAAACTGGAGGAGCTGACGAAAGAGATGCCAAAGGGCGATATCCGCCGTGGGCAGACGGTCTTCAATAGTGCCAAGGCCGCTTGCTCGTCGTGCCATGCCATTGGCTACCTCGGTGGTAAAGTCGGCCCAGACCTCACCCGCATTGGCGGCATCCGAGCGGAACGTGATCTTCTCGAGGCGATCGTCTTTCCAAGTGCGAGTTTTGTGCGATCCTACGAGCCGGTCAAAGTCGAACGAGCCGATGGCCGGGTTCACACGGGGAATTTGAAACGCGAATCAACGACAGAAATCGTCCTCGTGGTCAGTGCGACCGAAGAACTGACCATCCCCCGCAGCGATATCGACAACATCACCCCCAGCACGGTTTCCGTGATGCCCAGTGGCCTTGATCAGCAGCTTTCCAAGCAGGACTTGGCCGATTTAATCGCCTTTCTCAAAGCTTCGCGGTAATCCGACAGGTTTCGGCATCTCATCCGGCAACGTCAGTGTGATGCTGTTGTTGCCGGGCTTCACTTCAATCACCACATCCAAGCGGACTTCTTGCCCGAGTTTGGAACCGTCGCTCTGCGGATGGTAGACCACGCGATATCGTCCGGGGCGAATGCCAGTCTTCTTCACGGTGCCTGATGGCACGCTTTTCATCGTCTCTGCTTCGAAGGTGCCATCCGCGTTGACGTGGGCACTGAAAGTCAGCCCGCTCGGATCGCTCACCTCACGGAGAAAACCGATCCCGCCGCCATCAACGGGTTTGCCAAGCCGTATCACAGTACCCGAAAGTGGGTGAAGTTCTGGGAAGGGGACTTCGGGAGTGCAGCCTGAGCTGCACAGAAAAGCGATGAATAAAACCAGTGGGATACGGCTCATTTGGGCCTCCAGTTCGTGCCGGAACGAAAGTAACTTCATTAAATTATCACAAATCCTGTTTTGTGATACACTACATTTCTTGATTGAGTTTATATGGCAGTTTCCTAGACAGGTAGTAGCTTTCACTTCACGATCTTGGAGTTTCCCGATGCGTTGCCGAGCTGCTTCTTGGGGTTTGTTCGTTGCCGTTTCCATGCTGATCACAGGTTGCTCTTCCGAACCTCCGCTTGTGCTGCATCCGGTTTCTGGGGTGGTCACGAAAGATGGTAAGCCGGTGCGTGGTGGCGGGATGATGTTTGTTCCGCTTGATCCGAGTGCGAAAGGCTTCTCGGTCAATGCCCCAGTGAACGATGATGGGAGCTACACAGCCGAAGTCCTGCAAACAGGCCGTGATGGCCGCACCAATGGCACACCGGGTGTGCCGGTTGGGCAGTATAAGGTGATTTACATGCCTGCGAACGATGGGCAAAAAATGGGCTTGGAAGTCGTGCTCAAAGAGCCAATTACGGTTGAACCCAAGACGAATGTCATCAAGATCGAATTGCCTGAGAAGACCCCACAAGGCCGAGGTGAGTTACGAGATGATCTTCCAGACTCCCCCCCGACTCGGGAACCCCAAACCCAGAGCACAAAACGATAGTGTAGTACGCAGATTGTTGGCCGTAACTTGCTCAAATCAACCACGCACGTTGAAGATTTTTTTGGGAAGAAATGATGAATCACTTTCATCATTGATCCAGCCAGACAACTGATCGATTAAATTGCTCTCACCTGTGTCCGCTTGGATTCAGGGAGGGCGTTTTCTCCTAATTTGATCGAGGTGTTTATGTTCCGTCTTCGTGCTCAGCGTGAAGCATTCACGCTTATCGAACTACTGGTCGTGATTGCGATTATCGCCATCCTGATCGGTTTGCTCCTTCCAGCCGTCCAAAAAGTTCGTGAGGCAGCTGCTCGCTCGACCTGCTCGAACAACCTGAAGCAAATCGGCTTGGCTTACCACAACTACGAAAGTGCGAACATGCACTTCCCTCCAGGTGGCATGGACGGCCGCCCAGCCGGTCAGACTTGGCAGACCTGCTGCAACTGGAACGACGCGACCTACGTCTCGCCAAGCACCGTGATGGAGAACCGCGACGGTTTCAACTGGCGTTACTGGATCCTCCCATTCTTGGAGCAAGACAACCTTTTCCGCACGGTTGACCGCAACACCATGTACCTCGGCCTCGTGAAGGGCTACGTTTGCCCATCCCGCCGTGCCCCAATGCTCTTTGGTGCTGGCACCCGGACTGACTACAACGGTAACGCAGGTACCGAATTCGCCAACGGTACCCCAAGCCTGACCGACGCAGGTGCTGGCTCGGGCATTCTTGACGGTGTTGTGATCCGCACCTCGGCTGGCAAAATGCGCCTGGGCATGATCACGGACGGCACCTCGAATACCTTGCTGATCGCTGAAAAATGGCTGCACCCGAGCCGCTACATGACGAGCGGTGACGGCGGTAACAACGAAAACCATGTCAATGCTGGCTGGGATGAGTGCGTTGTCCGCATCGGCGGTGGCACCTTCACCTACCGTTACAACGGTGGCCAACCCGCGACTCCATCCTCCCCGAACCGCACCATCGATCGTACCCCTCGCCCTGACATCGAAGCTCCGAACGAGGTAAACGGCTCGGGTGCTCCTGTGACGATCTGGAACCAACAATTCGGTGGCCCGCACACGGGTGGCCTCCTGGGCGTGAACTGCGACGGCTCCGTTCGCTCGTACCGCTTCGGCATCGATGCCACCACCTGGGCACGTGTTTGTGCACGTAACGACGGTCAAGTTTTCAACGCGGACTAACTTTCTTTGCAACTGATACGAGGCTGATTTCCATGCGACGTTTGATGTTTTTGATGCTTCTGCTCGTCACCGTTGTTTCCCTCGGCTGTGGTAGCCAACCGACCCCACCGAGCGGTAAGCAACTTGACGACATGCAGAAGAAAGAGCAACAGCAAGTGGATGACGATGAGCGGGCGATGCAAAAAGCCGCCAAGAAGAAGTAAATCCACGAAGATGGATCGTTCACTCTGAGGTTCGAAGCAGACACGATGACTGCTTCGAACCTCGTTTCGTTTCGCCTATCATGTCTCCGCAGACTCCACGCCGAACACGTTCCGAGATCTTCCAATGATTCCACGCAATGAAATCCTGGCACGCCTGCGGGCTGTCGTCGCCAGTGGCCGGCCGATCATTGGAGGCGGGGCAGGCATCGGCTTGACGGCCAAGGCAGCGGAAGCCGGTGGGATTGATCTGCTGATTATCTACAACTCGGGTCGGTTTCGGATGGCGGGCCGTGGCTCACTCTCCGGGATGATGCCCTACGGCGATGCCAACCAGATCGTCCTGGAGATGGCCCGTGAGGTGCTGCCGGTCGTGCGACGGACTCCGGTGCTCGCGGGAGTCTGTGGGACCGATCCGTTTCGGATCATGAAGCACTTTCTGCGCGAGTTGAAAGCCTGTGGCTTCTCGGGAGTGCAGAACTTCCCGACCGTGGGCCTGATCGATGGCCAGTTCCGACAGAACCTCGAAGAGACGGACATGGGCTTTGACAAAGAAGTCGAGATGATCGCCACGGCCCACGAGTTGGACATGCTCACCTGCCCGTATGTGTTCACGCCCGAAGAAGCCCAGGAGATGACCCGCGCCGGGGCCGATGTGCTGATCCCTCACATGGGCCTGACGACGAAGGGCAGCATTGGAGCCAAGACGGCCATGAGCCTCGCCGAGGCCGCGAAGCGAGTGCAAGCCATGTATGATGCCGCGAAAGCGATTCGGCCTGACGTCTTAGTCCTGTGCCACGGCGGGCCGATCGCGGATGCCGCGGATGTGGAGTACATCTTCGAGAATACCCAGGGCATCGTCGGCTTCTTCGGCGCGTCGAGTGTCGAGCGGTTGCCGACCGAGGTGGCGATTCAGGAATGTGTCACGGGGCTTAAGGCGATTCGCTGGCCTTCAAAAGTGGGGTGATCTTTCGCAATATGGTCCGCAACTCCGGTTCTTCGACCCGCTGGACCGCTTCTTCGGGAGAGCACCAAACTCGTGTGCGTATCGTCATTTCGGGCCATTCGTCGCATTCTTCCTCGACCCGCATCAGATAGACAAGCACCACCCGTTCGCGGCCTTCTTTGGAGTAGTTGTAACTGCCCAAAGGCTCGCTTTCGATGATGCCGATCCAACCGGCTTCCTCCCAGGCTTCGATGCGGGCGGCCTCGCGAGCGGTGTGACCGAAGTCGATATTCCCCTTAGGAAGCACCCAGCGTTTGCCGTTGGAAGATGTAATCAGGCCCACCAACCCATCCAAGGTTGGAATCACTGCGGCCTGGTCGAACGATTTCGCCATGAACACGTCTCGAAGGATGCTGTAAACTTAACACTCTCGGGGAATCCCGGCGTGCAAATTCCACCGAACTCGCCCGCCGACTTCGCCCGAAGTTTCTTGGTTATGGAACACGTGATGCCCACAACGGAACTGACGGTTGGCCAACTCATGGATCTGAACCCCGTCTCAGTGCTCCCGACGACTCGGGTGCAGGACGTCGTTCAGCTCATGAACCAACGGCGAATCGGCTCGATTCTCATCGTCAACGAAGAGCAGTCGCTCTTGGGCATCTTCACAGAACGGGATTTACTGCGGCGAGTCGTCTCTGCTGTGCCGGGTTGGCGCGATTACGCGGTTTCACTCTGGATGACCAAGAATCCTCACACGATTACTCCAGATGTCGGCTGGGAGGAGACCGTCACCCGGATGCACAAGTTGCGGGTGCGTCATCTGCCGGTGGTTTCCGAGGGGAAAGTGGTGGGGATCATTTCGACCCGCATCCTGATGTCTCGCCGGGAAGTCTATCTGCAACAACGCATTGACGAAAGCACCGAGGAACTTCGCGAAGTCAATCAAGCCTTGCTCGCCCGCGATGCGGAAGTGGCCCATTCCTTATCGACCGCGGGCCGTTTGCAAACCAAGGTGATGCTGCCCACAACGCCTCCGGAACAAGATGGCATTCGTTGGGGTGTCTATTACGCGCCTCTCGACCACTTGGGAGGCGATTACTACGACTTCGCCGAGGAGCCGACCGGGCAGGGCTTTCTGATCGCCGATGCCAGTGGTCACTCCATTGCTGCCGCGATGGTCGCCATGATGACACGATTCGCCTTCTTGATGGCGACACCGAAGACGAGTCCCTCTTCCGTGATGAGTGCCTTGAATGATCGGCTTCAAGAACTCACGGAAGAACGCTTCGTGACCGGGTTTTATGGCTTCCTTGAACGCCAAACGTTGCGATTCCGCTTCTGCGCTGCCGGGCATCCTTACCCGCTTCATTACTGCCATGCCAAGCGAACCATCGAGCCACTCAGTGCGCAAGGTTTCTTGCTCGGCGTCATGCCGGGTGAAGTCTACACCGAGAAGGCTGTAACACTCGCTCCCGGCGATCGGCTTTGTTTCACCACAGACGGCGTGCTGGAAGCCCGGAATGAAATTGGCGAGATGTACGGCGTCGAGCGACTGCGAGAAGCCTTCGAGCAATCGCTGGCTCACCCCACCGCGGAGGTCTGTCAGAGCATTGTCGCGGATTTGCACCAGTTCCGCGGCGCAGCTCCGTTCACGGATGACGTCACGCTGGCTGTCATGGAAATCCGCCCATGATGACGGCCGAAGATGTCTTCCAGGCGAAGCAAGCGTATCTCCAGATTGTTGGCCCTCTGGCTCGGGATCGCACTCGTCGGCGCGAGCTTGGAATCAAGCACCCGCTGCGGGACTTTCTCTTCGAGTATTACTCCTTCCGCCCGACAGAACTCTTGCGTTGGTCCCCGGGCCTTGGGGAAGTCTTGGTGGGTGTGCCAAGAGAATCTCTCGATTGGCCCAAACATTATCGAGAAACCGGCGACGGCCTTGAACTGGACCCCACGCTTTTCCCGACGCAACGACATGACTATGTCCGGTGGGCGAAATCGTACCTGGAAGCTGTGCAAAGCCGTGAGCCATTCTTCGGCTGCTTTGGACTCCACGAGTGGGCCATGGTCTACCACGACACGACCCCAAGACATGCCCAAATCCCACTTCGGTTGGGTCACGCCGGCACCGACGCTGTTGTCGAAGCGATGCCGTTACGCTGCACGCATTACGATGCTTACCGCTTCTTCACTGCGGATGCCGTGCCCAAGAATCGCATCGAACTGACTCGGGTAAACGCCATCGACCACGACCAGCCGGGCTGCATTCACGCGATTATGGACCTCTACAAATTCGCGTACAAGATTATGCCCTATTGCCCGAGTGCCGTGCTCGCGGAGTGCTTTGCGTTAGCCCTCGAAGCCCGCACCTTGGATATGCGAGCATCACCGTATGACTTCTCTCCCGATCTGACTCCCGTTTCGATCGAGACCCGCGAGGGTCGCGAGGAGTACATCGCCGAACAACGTCGACTCTACGTAGCGGGTCATCACTTACGGCAGAAGCTCCTCGGTATCTACGTCACCTTGTTAGATAAAATTTCGCGTTCTGTTTGAAATCGTCCTTGCAAACGGGCATCATCTTTGAATAGACCATCTCCGGACCCTTCTGCTATCCCGTACTTGGAGAACGACTGTGAAAGCGATTCGCGGACTGCTCTTGTGTTCTGGATTCCTCGTTTGCCTGCTCATGGGTGGAGCCATCGGTCAGGAAAAAGGCGAGAAAACGGAAAAGACCGAGAAGACCAAAAAGGAAGAACCCGCCACCAAAGCCCGTGGCCAGCTTCCCCAAAACTGGGGCCAACTGGGCCTGACCGACACACAGAAACAGGACGTTTACAAGATTCAGAACAAGTACAACGACCAAATCGAAAAGCTCGAAGCCGAGATCGTGGACCTCAAGAAGAAGATGTCCGAAGCTCGCAACAAGGTGCTGACCGCCGAGCAGAAGAAACGCCTCGAAGAGATCATCAAGACCAAAGCTGGGACGGATAAGTAGGTCCGTGCCTGCTGGAGTCTCAAAATCTCAGCTCGCTTCTAGAAAATCGGGGAAGGGTGGTATACGATCTCCATGTATACCCACCCCTGGTCTTCGGACCCACTTTCCCAAGGAATCTTGAAATGCAACGCTGGATTGTCGCGGCCATGATTGCCGTCACGTCAGTCGCCTCGGCTGCCGAGCCACCGAAGGGTTTTAAAGCGGTTTTCAACGGCACAGACCTCACCGGTTGGCACGGCTGGGAAGTCCATAAGAAGGGTGCGACGCCTCCGGAGTTGGCGAAGCTCAGCAAAGAAGAGCGTGAGGCCAAACTCGCGCCGTTCACTGCCGATGCCAAGAAGCACTGGTCCGTGAAAGATGGTGTCCTCGTCAACGATGGCCACGGCGCTTACCTGGCAACGGACGAAGAATTCGGCGATGTCGAGTTTCTGATCGAGTACAAGACGGTCCCTCTCGCGGATAGCGGCATCTACATGAAAGGTGCGCCACAGATTCAAATCTGGGATTCGACCGAAGAGAAGAAGTTCAACATCGGTGCCGATAAAGGCAGCGGCGGCCTCTGGAATAACTCGCCTGGTGCCAAGGGCAAAGACCCACTCGTGAAAGCCGACAAGCCTTTCGGCGAATGGAATAGCTTCCGCATCATCCAAGTCGGCGAATACACGACGATCTACCTCAACGGCAAACTTGTCGTCGATCACGCACGCCTGGAAAACTACTACGACCGCAAGATGCCACTCCTGAAGAATGGCTCCGTAGTGTTGCAGACGCACGGCGGGGAAATCAGCTGGCGGAACATTTACGCTCGCGCGATCCCAACCGAAGAAGCCAACAAGATGCTCCTCGAAAAAGCCGAAGGCAAGTTCGTCGATCTCTTCGACGGCAAATCTCTCACTGGCTGGCAAGGTTCGGTGGCGGATTTCGAAGTGAAGGATGCAGCCATCGTCTGCAAGCCAGGCAAGGGCGGCCAACTCTACACCGAGAAAGAGTATGCCAACTTCGTTGCTCAGGTGGAGTTCAAAGTCCCTGCGGGTGGCAACAACGGCCTCGCTATCCGTTACCCCGGTAAAGGCGACCCCGCCTACACGGGCATGTGCGAAGTGCAAATCCTCGACGACACTTCACCGAAGTACGCGAAGCTCGACCCACGCCAATACTGTGGCAGTGTCTATGGGGCGATCCCCGTTCATCGCGGTTACTTGCGTGCGGTGGGCGAGTGGAACGTGATCCAGACCACCGTGAACGGCTCGAAGATCCAAGTCGAGATCAACGGCTTCCGCGTCACCGATGGTGACCTCAGCACCGTCAAAGAGTTCATGGGCAAGACGCCACATACCGGCGCCACGGCGACCAAAGGCTACTTCGGCTTCGCTGGCCACAGCGACCCAGTCGCCTTCCGCACCGTGCGCATCCAAGAATTGAAGTAACTCTGAGCCGCGGAGCGGCGTTTGCCCTTAGCCCAGGGTGATGCGAAGCGAACCCTGGGCAAACTCGGATTTCTCTCGAACTCTCCAAGGAACCTGTCTCATGCGTTACCTGCTCTTACTCACCTTCATGGTCACTACGGGTTGGTCCCTCCGGGCCGATGATGCCCCGATGAAGGCCCTTATCGTCGATGGCCAGAACAACCACCAATGGAAGAAGACGACACCGATTTTGAAGAAGATTCTCGAAGACTCGAAGCGGTTCGAAGTGGCCGTGGCGACCTCTCCCGAGAAAGACACGGCTGGCTTCCGGCCCAAGTTTACGGATCACAAAGTCGTCGTGCTCAACTACAACGGCGCTGACTGGCCTGCTGAAACCAAAGCGGACTTCTTGAAGTTCGTTCGCGATGGTGGTGGTGTGGTCGTGGTCCATGCTGCGGACAATGCGTTTGCCAAATGGCCCGAGTACAACGAACTGATCGGCGTCGGCGGTTGGGGTGGCCGGACCGAGAAAGATGGCCCTTATGTCCGCGTGGTCGGTGGCAAAGTGACCCGTGACGAAACCGCGGGTCGAGGTGGTAGCCACGGCAGCCGACATGAGTTCGCTGTCAACCACATCGATACCGAGCACCCGATCACCAAGGATTTGCCAGCCAAGTGGCTACACACCGCCGATGAACTTTACGATCGCTTGCGTGGGCCAGCGAAGAACCTCACCGTCTTGGCCTATGCTCACGCGGACAAAGCCAAAGGTGGGTCTGGCGAAAACGAACCGATGCTGATGACGATCCAGTTTGGCGAAGGCCGCGTCTTCCACACGACCCTGGGCCACGACGAAACCGCGATGAAGTGCGTCGGATTTGCCACGACCCTGCAACGCGGTGCGGAGTGGGTGGTCACGGGCAAGGTGACGATCCCTGTGCCCAAGAACTTCCCGACCGCGGACAAGACCAGCCCAGTTCCTTAACGGCGCTTGACAGGTCATCATTCAGCCAACAGTTTTCGCTCGTGTCTTTTTGTCCCCTTCTCCCCTTGCGGGAGAAGGTGGATTTGGAAACCCCGTACAGGGGTTTCCAAAGACGGATGAGGGGTGATCGCTCGATGTGGAAACGCGCCTTTTCTGGGTGAATCGCGTGACCCCTGGTATGGCTGCCGGACATCGATTTTTCACTCTTTTCATCCGAGCAGCCACCAGGTAACTGTGGCGGCGGCAAGGGTTTACGAAGAGTTGGGCAACAGCACAATACCCTTGTCCGCCGCCACAGTTACTCA
>JBOFPH010000015.1:0-29305 GCA_051659845.1 Fimbriiglobus sp.
GTCGATGATGCGGCCGGTCGCATCAATGGGCTGCTGCCGTCGGCTGCGGGTTACGCGGCCGCGGCGCTGGATGCGTCGCGCGCCAAAGCGTTCTTCCAAGCACGCTCGTCGATTGCCACCGAAGAGATCAGCTTGCCTGCGGGAAGTTTCTTTGGCTTCTACCTCGTGCAGAACGCGAGTGCCAGCGATTGGCGTGCGGCCAACCCGACGAACGCACTCGGGAGCGGGCCACTCGCCTTCTTCTCCTTCGCCGCGGCCAACCCCGACGGCTTCGCGCACATGCTGCGGCCCGGCCGCAATCGCTACGCCTTCGAAGACCAAACCGGCGGCGGCGATCAAGACTTCAACGACGTCTCGGTGGAAGTGACCTACCCGAAACTCGGTGGCCCCGTCCCACCAACACCACCAATCCCCGTGCCACCTGGCCCACCAATTCCTGTGCCACCTGGTCCTGTTCCACCAGTGCCGCCCGGCCCCGTGCCGCCAGTTCCACCCGGCCCTGTGCCGCCGGTACCACCAGGTCCTGTGCCGCCAGTTCCACCCGGCCCTGTGCCGCCAGTGCCACCCGGCCCTGTCCCGCCGGTCCCGCCGGTCCCACCGATTCCGCCGCTGCCAACGGATGGCACTTTCACCAGTGACTTGGCCGGATACATGCGCACCGATCTCGGTGGCAGCACGGGTGGTGTCAGCGTGCAAGATGGCTTCGCCACACTCACCGAAGGTGACCGCTTCCGTGTCGGCTTGAGCAAAGCGTTCACGATCCCGGCCACGCCAACCGCGGTGGTCGTCTCCTTCGATGCGCCGATCTTCGATGGCCGCAGCCAAGGCCTCGTGAAGGATGCCTTCGAGATCGCGGTCCTCGGCGCCGATGGCTCACCACTGGCGTTACCGACGATGACAGGCCGCGATGCCGCGTTCAACTGGACCGAAGGCTTTGACGCTCTCGGCGGACCCGCGACGTCAGTCAACAAGACCGCCGCGATGGTGACACTCACCGGCATTCCCGCTGGCACCCCCGCCCAGCTCGTCATGCGGCTCGTCAACAACGACAGCGACACCACGACGAGTGTCCGGCTGCGTCGCGTCGACTTCGTGGCCGCGACCGGTAGTGTGCCGACGGGCGTCGAGACTGCAGGCATGCGAACCGCGAGCGCCGTCGACTTGGCTCCGCTCTCTGATGTGACACCAAGCATCGAACCGGTCTACGGTCGCACGACACTCACCGAAGAGAACACGCTGCTCAGTGTCGATCTGGGTCTCAAGAACATCGGCGGTTACCCCGTCGTCGGCAAAGCCGTGCTCGCCATCAGCAACCTCTCGGACCCGAATGTCGCTGTCATGAACCCCGACGGCTTCACCGCCGACGGCCGGCCGTACGTCGATCTTTCCCGTGAACTCGGCGCTGGGTTGATGCCCGGCGCCACGACGGCTTCACGCCTCGTGCAGTTCACCAACCCCAACCGTGAACGCTTCACCTATGACGTCCAAGTGCTCGCTGGCTTGAACAGCGCCCCCCGATTCGGCACGCTCGCCGATGCCGAAGCCACCGTCGGCCAGACCTTCGCCGTGAACGCCGAAGCCACGGATACCGACGCGCTCACCTACCGCTTGCTCGCCAGCCCGGCCGGGATGACCATCGACGCCAACGGCCGAATCCTCTTCACTCCCGTCGCCGACGACGTCGGCAACCACGTCGTCCGCGTCCGCGTCACGGATGCCTTCGGAGCCATTGCCGAAGGCACTTTCAAGCTCACCGTCCGCACCGGCCAACCCAACCGCCCCCCACTCTTTACCAGCACCCCACCCACCGACGCCACCGTGGCCAGCCCCTTCGAAGTGCAGACGTACGCCACCGGCCCCAACCCCGTCGCCATCACCGCAGGGAACTTCGGCGCCGGGGTTTCGGTGATCACAGCCAATCGTGGTGACCAGAACCTCGAGCAATTCCAGGGCCAGTCGTTCCAGAGCAAGATACTGAGCGTCGGCGAGTTGCCGACCTCGGCTTACGACAATCACCCTGTGCTTCGTGCAGCAGATGTCGATCTCGGCTTCGCCCCGGGCACGTACTTGAATGAGGATCGCGATGTCTACGGCTTCGTGACCGAGGACGTGAATCGCGACGGCAACCCGGACATCGTCGCCTCTGTGGTCGTGGGAGCCAACAGCTATGACGACAGCAGTAGCGCGGGCGACGCCTATCTTGCGGTGCGTCTTGGCAACGGCGAAGGTGCGTTCCGCGCCGGCTGGCAGGTGAAACTGCCCGAAGTGAAAGTCGGCACTTTCACTTACACCTCAGGCGTAGAAACACTGCGACACATCGATGTCACCGGTGACGCCATCCAGGACTTGGTCACCGTGCAGAAGTATGGCGGGCGGATACTTGTCTACAAGGGTCGTGGTGATGGGACTTTCGTCGACATGCCCGTCGTCACCGAAAGCACAGCGTGTGTCAACAATTTCCAAGTCGCGGATCTCAATGCCGATGGTAAGCCGGATGTGGTGCGGTTTGAGAAGAATCCTTCGAATCGCTTCCGCACCGGGACCAGCGTGCTCTTTGGTAATGGCCTAGGCGGCTTTGAAAACGAAGTGATGTACGAAGCCTTAGAACGCGAAGGCGATGGCTATCTCGTCGATCTCGATAACAAAAACGGCCCGGATATGGTCCGGCTCGATTACTATGGCAGGCTTTTCAATACACGATTGAACGATGGCAGTGGGAAGTTTGGCGCAATCCAGATCAGCCTTTTCAAAGCCTACTTCTCAACAGGAGGGGCCTATTTTAATGCTCCGACATCAGCACAGTTTGGAGATTTTAATCGTGATGGGTTCATCGACATCGTATCGGGTTCTTATCTTCAGTCCCAAGGCGGTGTGATCACCCTCAACGGGAATGGGGATGGCACGTTTGGTGGTCCCACGAGTGCGACGAACAAAGTCATTGAGGGCCTTGCGGAAAACTCTGCTTTTTCACGTGGGGGCGATGGCGTCACCCGTGACCTCGATGGGGACGGCCAGGGCGATATCTTGTTCGGGGATCGGTACATCAACAACATCAACGTCGTGAGGCCCGATGGCCTGGGCGGATTTCAGGCTCAGAGCTACACCCCGGATGTGACTGGCGACATCGGCCCGGGCACGTACAGCGGTCTCCACTTCACGCCGTTCGTCGGCTCGGCGGACTTCAACCGCGATGGTGTGATGGATGTGCTCTTCACCCAGTCACGCGCCGGCGACCGAGCCGGGGCACTGGGGCTCGTGCTGGGCGACAAGCCAGGCACCTTGCGGCTTCCCCGCACAGACCCGGCAAGAGGAGGCAGCTACTCGACTACCGTTCTCGGAGATTTCACCGCCGACGGCGTCCTGGACGTCGTTCAGACTCTGGGAAGCTCACTCGACATCAAGATCGGTCGCGGCGATGGCACATTTGAGCCGCCCACGTTGGCCCTCAATACACAGGCCATACCCACTAACCTCGTCATTGATGACTTCAACCGCGACGGCAAAAATGACGTCGCCTTTCTCGGCTTGCGTTCGGGGTCCATCAGCCATTTCTGTTACGCCTTCGGGCAGGGCAACGGCACCTTTGTTATCGCCCCACGCATCCCCTTCCAGGATGGATTCATCCATCCGTTCAACGACGACAACACCAGTGTGAGTGGAGACTTCAACGCGGATGGCTATCCAGACTTGGCCTTCCGCATGAGAAGAGGTGCTGAACGCCAAGTCTTTGTGTTGCTATTTGATCCCCTGGCACAAGGCTTCAGCCTCCTACCCGACACGACGAAGCTCTTCCGAGATGCGGCCTTTTCCACACTCACTGCCTACCCCGATGAAGCTCTCGGCTACGCCGATCTGAATGGCGACGGCAAAGGGGAACTCTTCACCATCGGGCTGGCCGTTGCTGCGACTCCAACTTCGCTGGCCATCCCCTCGCGCCTGACGGTTTGGCAAACCACCGGTGGCCCGACGACGGACGCTGTCACGCTCTTTAGCCGCACGACGGTGTTCGATCATGGCTTCGGAAACTTCGACTCGCTCAGCTTGATCACTCACGACTTCAATGGCGACGGCAAACTCGATCTGGCGGTGAACAGCAACATTACCAACGACCTTGGTCACATTCAGGTCGGCTTCGGCACCGGGGACTTCCGGTTCCGGGATGTTGTATCGTATCCCAATCGCCGACTGACCGATCTTGACTTGGGCGACGTGAACGGCGACGGCCAGGCTGACCTCATCGTTCAGTACCTCGTAGGGGTAGCCGCTGGTGGCGTGCTGCTCGGTCGACCAGATGGCAGCTTTGGGGCACATCAAGAGTTCGCAAGAATCGGCTACAGGACCCTTTCTGTCGGCGATGTCAACTCGGACGGTCGAGCCGATTTCGTCATGAACACTGGCGTTTCCGGGTCTTTGGACACCATGTTCCTCGGTGCACCAGAGGGGCTGGCCAGCGTGCAGCGGGGGGACCTGAACGGCGACGGCAAGCTCGACCTCGTGGCTCTCAACACGGGCTTTGGTCGGGTAAAAGTGCTACTCGGCGATGGCAAGAATCAGTTCGCTCGGCAAGCCGACTTGTTCGCCGGTGTCACACCGGTGGCCCTCGAACTGGGCGATATCAACAAAGATGGCAAGCTCGATATCGTCACCGCCAACCGGGGCAGCAAGTCCGTTACACTTTTGCGAAACGACGGTGGTAGCTTCACGACCACCCACTACGCCATCGAGAAACGCCCCGAGTTCCTGGCCCTGGGAGACCTGAACGGCGACGGCTTCCTCGAGGCCATCGCGAGCGGCGAACAGACGCTCTTCGTCCTCCCCGGCTCCGCGATTGGCTTTGGCCCAGCGTTCACACTCCCACTGGGCTTCCGTGCCAACGGGCTGACACTGGCTGACGTCACGGGTGATGGCAAGCTCGATGTGCTGTTGAGCGATGGCGTGGGTCGACGGCTGTTTGTGCTACCCGGCCAGGGCAATGGCACGTTCGCTCCCGCCACGACTCAGGCACTCAACGCCGCACCAGCAACCATGGGAGCGGTCGATCTCAACGCGGACGGCAAGCTCGACGTGGTTGTCACCTTCCCCGCTGTCGGCAAAGTTGGCGTGTTGTTCGGCCGCGGCAGGGGGCGATTCACCACGCCTCAACTGATCAACGTCGGCCAATCACCGGACTCCCTGACCATCCAGGATGTCGATGGCGATGGCAAACCGGATGTGTTGGTGACGAACAGCGCTGATGACACTTTGAGCGTCATTTACAACCGCTACGACCCGGCCAACGTCTTACGCTACCAGGCCACGGCCATCGATCCCGATGGCGACACCGTGACCTTCTCCCTGGAGAACGGCCCTGGGGGAATGCTCTTGGACGAAAGCACGGGGATGGCGATCTGGGCACCGATGCCCGAACAAATCGGGCTGAATCGCGTGGTGTTGCGAGCCAACGATGGACGTGGGGCCTTCGCCGAACAGGGCTTCACGGTGCGCGTGACGGCCCCCGTGAACAGCAAAGTTCCGCAGTTCACCAGCGAGCCAAAGATCGATCTGCCCGCCGATGAGGTCTTCCGTTACCAACCGCGGACCACTGCTCCAACCAGCCAGGCGATGCGCTACTCGCTGGTCAACGGCCCCGCTGGGATGACCGTGAACCCGATCACCGGTGAGGTGAAGTGGGATGGCCGACGCAGCGCGCTTTCGCTTTCACTCAATACCTCGATCACGAGTACCCCAACGTATGTGAATCGCGGCGAGATCGTGGTGCCGGATGCTCCCCAGTTGCGCTCGGCAAGTGTCACGGCCGAGGGTTGGTTCCGCTTCGACGGCAACCCCGCGACTCAGACTGACAAGTTGCTGGGCAAGCGTTGGGTCAGTGATAACAACCCAAGCAACATCCAGTCTTGGGCCATCGAAGTCCGCACTGGGTTCATCCGGGCGTACATCGGTAACCGCGCCGCACCGGATGCGTTCGTGGATGCCCCGACGCTGATGCTCGCGGGCCAGTGGACTCACCTCGCCATCACCTTTGACGACGCGACCCGCCGACTCACACTCTACGTCAACGGTGTCGCCGTTGGCTCAGCGATCTCCGTGAATCCGCTTGTTTACAGCGATCGCCCGCTGGAGATCACACCGAGCCGGGCCTTCATCGGCAGCCTGGCTGGGGTCCGCGTCTGGGATCGTGCTCGCGGCGTGAGTGAAATCCAAAGCGACATGTTCCGCGATGTCCCGACCACTGCCCCCGGGCTGACGCTCGATCTTCGCTTCAAAGAAGGCCCGGATGCGCGCACGGTCGAGGATGCCTCGCATCACGACCACTCCGGAATTCTCCAAACTTCGAGACCGCGCCACGACGACCCGGAACGAATTCCCTCGCTAGCAATTCCTGGTGACTATCCAGTGACACTGCGCGTCGACGATGGCCTCGGTGGCATCAGCGAGCAAAGCTTCGTCGTCCGTGTGGTATCTCCATTCCACCGCATCCTCAGCGGCACAGTTTTTGACGACTCAGATGGCGACGGAGTGCGGGATCGTCGGCCGGTTGACAATCTCCTCGTCAATGGGGACTTCACCCGAGGGCCAATCGGCTTCACCAGCGAACTGGCACCGGGCACCTACGCCACACCCACCAACAGCCAGCGTCCTGGTGTCTATACCATCGGCAACGCTCTCAGTTCATTGCCAGGTTCTAACTTTCAACAGGAGCATACCAACCGGCTCGGTTCGGCCATGTTGGTCACGGCCACGAGCGCGGATCGTGTCGCCTGGGCACAGACGGTGCCAGTCACACCAGGGCAGAGTTACATCTTCAGCTTCTGGGCGCACCGCACCGGTCTCGAGCCGGCCCGCTTCCGCCTCCGTATCAACGGCCAGGCGATCGGGGGAATCTACGACACGGCGACAGCAGTCAACAACTTCTGGACACGCTTCGGCGAAACCTGGAACGCAGGCTTGGCCAGCGAGGCCAAGATCGAGATCGTACTTCTCCCTGCCGTGGGCACAGGCACCGTGGGCAGCGCGCTCGATGACCTCAGTTTCCAGCCCGTCATCGCTCCGCTCACGCCAATTCGCGGCAAGGATGAACTCTGGCTGGCTGGGATGGCCACCGGCACCGCCGGCAGCGACTCCGCACCCGTCGCGGCTCCCACAGCCGTGCCCGGCCTCACGCTCACCGCGGGTCAAGTGCTGACATTCTCTGCCGTCGGTGGCTCCGCGACAAACGCGAACCCTAGAAGTTACACGCCGGATGGTTTCAGCTCGACTGTCACCATCAATCCAGTCAATGGGCTGTCTGGGTTGCTGACGTCCGCCGCGGTGGCCGTCGTGGGCGTGTTCCTCAATGACGATAGCCCAGTTGGGCAAACTCCCCCCACGACGCTGAATTTCCGCACCGGGGGCAACGTACCCGGTGGCGCGAACTTCACCGAACTCGCCCCCGAGTTGCGGCAAGTGTTCTTACTGGGCGATGGCTCGACAGCGACCGGGGAACGACAACGCATTGTCGTCCCGGCAGGGGCCACACGCCTCTTCTTCGGCACCCTCGATGGTGGCTTAAACAGCGACAACCCAGATGGCTTCGATCTCCGTGTCTTCACCACCCCCGAGCCGGAACAGGGGATGGCCGGTCGTACGGTCTTCCTGGACGCCAACCGTGATGGCCGCTTCAACCCCGATGAAGCTAGCGCCACAACCGACGCCAACGGGCTGTATTCATTCTCGGTGGTTGGGGATGCCGCCTGGGTCGGCTTGGTCCCCGAGGCGGGGCTTGTGCCCACCACGAGCCTAGCCCCCACTCAGAGAGTCAACCTCAACGGTAACACCCATCGCATCGACTTCGGCACCCGCACCCTGGCCGTCGTGCAACCGGTCTTCCTCAGTCAGCCGCCGTCAGCCCACGCAGCACCTGGGCTTTTCCGCTACCAGGCCTTCGCCCCGAGTACGGACGGCTCCGCGGTGTCGTACAAGTTGGCCGTAGCGCCCGAGGGCGCGATCATTGACTCCGCGAGTGGGCTTCTGCAATGGCGCGCCGGCGTGGGCAGCCCCGAAGTCGCGGAGTTCATCGTCGTCGCCACGGATGGCGCTGGCCGCGTCAGCATGCAGTCGTTCGCCATGAACGTGACTTTTAACACGGCACCGATCATTACCAGTGCCCCACGGATGATAGCCCAAGCGGGTGCACCATACCGCTACGATCTCGCCGCTCAGGATGCGGAATCGTTCGATTTGCAGTACTCCCTCGAAACCAGCCCAGCAGGCTCAACCATCGACCCGACCACGGGTCGCATCACATGGATTCCACAACTCGCGGACCTCGGCACTCATGCCATCACGGTGGTGGTGCGAGACGGGCTTGGGGGCGAAACGCGACAGAGCTTCGATCTCATCGTCTCGCCGCCGACACCGAACACCCTGCCCACCTTCGTGGCTGGCCCACGAGCGACGGCACAAGTGGGGCAGCGGTATCGTTCTACGCTCACGGCGACCGACAGCGATGGTGACGCCTTGCAGTTCAGTCTCGTTAGCGGACCAAGCGGCCTGATGGTCAGCGCCGATGGCTTCGTCCTCTGGCAACCCACCGAACTTGGCAACTTCCCACTTGTGGTACGGGTGAGCGATGGCCGAGGTGGGGAGGTCGAGCAATCCTTCAACATCGTGGTCGGCACCATGCCCGTCACGCTGCCGGTGAGCATTACCAGCGATCCGCCTGCGAACGGTGTCGCAGACGAGCTGTACTCGTACGACCTCATCGCGTCTGGGGCGACGAATTTCCTGCTTCTGGAAGGCCCACGGGGGTTATCGATCGACCCCATTCGTGGCCGAGTGCGCTGGCTGCCATCGCTGGATCAACTGGGGCCGATGGCCGTTCATGTCCGCGTGATGAACGAAGTCGGCACCTCCGTCGATCAGCGTTGGACAATCACCATCCGTGGCTCCGCCCTCGCCCCGGCCTTCGCCAGCACCCCTCCGACGACTGCTGCCATCGGGCAGACTTATCTCTACCCTGCGCGGGCCAACAACCCGAGCGCTCAGCCGATTCGCTTCGAACTCCTCAGCGGACCCGTGGGCCTGTCGATGAACCCCGCGACCGGCGACGTCACCTGGACCCCAGCCACTGGTCAGACCGGGTTACAGGCCGTCGTGTTGCGGGTGTTGGATGGAACTGGGAACTTCTCGACACAAGCCTTCGAGATCAGCGTCACAGTCGGGGCCATCAACCGCCCACCCGTCGCCAGCACGCTACCGCCCGCCGATGCGACCGTGGGCGAGGCGTTGAGCTACACCTTCATCGCCACCGACCCCGAAGGCAGTTCTCTGACGTACTCCATCGCTCGTGGACCAGCGGGACTGACCATCGACCCGCTCACCGGCATCTTGACCTGGACTCCGGCAGTCGCCGACCTCGGCACGGTCGGCGTGACGCTGGTGGCCCGAGACGCGGGCGGCGCAGCCGCGGTGCAGAGCTTCGCCATCGATGTGCGGACGCCGAACCGCGCCCCGACGATCACGAACAACCCACCTGCCACGGTGCCACAAGGTGGACTTTTCCGCTACGACATCCTCGCCACCGACCCCGACCGTGAGCCACTCTTCTTCGACCTGCTCACTGGCCCGGTGGGGATGACCGTCGATGCCCTGGGCCGCGTCCGCTGGCAGACCTCGACGACGACACCACTCGGCAATGTCCCGATTTCGGTGCGCGTGCGTGATGGCCGGGGTGGTGAAGAGACGCGGAGCTTCAACCTCGGCGTGGTCGCGGACACGACCGCTCCGCGCATTGCGATTCTGATTCAGCCCACCCTGCTCTTCCCGTACAGCCTACCGGCTCGTGTCCGCATCACAGTCACCGATGATGTCGGCGTGACGGGCATTCGTGTGCTGCTCGATGGGGTCCCGGTCGGCTTGGATGCGAACAATTCGTTCACGGTGCCTTACTCCGCGCCGGGCAATGGCCGCATCGAAGTGTTTGCCGTGGATGCGGCTGGCAATGAAGGACGCGCGCTGAACCGCATCTCTATGCGAACCGGCTTGGAGAACGACCCGAACAATGCCCCTGGCGAACCCACAGCTGTGCTCGATGTCGTCGAAGGGGCGACCGTCGGTGGCTTCGTGCGGATTCGGGGCACGGCGACTTCGCCGGACTTCGAGCGTTACACGCTGAGCTACCGTCGCCAGGATCAGGCGAGCTTCACCACCATCGCCACGGGCACCACGGCTGTTAACAATGGCGAACTCGGCGTCTGGGATACGACACTTTTGGAGAACGATGGCT
Source organism: Fimbriiglobus sp. (assembly GCA_051659845.1). Classification (GTDB taxonomy): domain Bacteria; phylum Planctomycetota; class Planctomycetia; order Gemmatales; family Gemmataceae; genus Fimbriiglobus. Next base: position 10,265 of record JBOFPH010000015.1, read on the forward strand.
ACACACTACGGCTGGTTGTGACGGATCTCTTCGGCGGCAGTGCCACGGTGGAACGCACCGTCGGTGTCTCGGGTGAGTTGAAGCTCGGCAACTTCCGGCTGAGTTTCGCGGACATGACCATCCCGGTGGCCGGGATTCCGATCACGATCGCGCGGACCTACGACACCCTCCGCGCCGACCGCGAAGGGGACTTCGGTTTCGGCTGGCGCATGGAGTTCCGCAACACCGACCTGCGCACGAGCCTGCCGAAGAGCGGCCTCGAAGACAACGGTATCTACACGCCGTTCCGTCAAGGCGTCCGTGTCTTCCTGACCTTGCCCGGCGGCAAACGCGAAGGTTTTACATTTACCCCGACCATTCGTGTGTTGCCTGGCTTTGGTGGTCAAGGCTTGGCCATCGCCACACCGGCGTTCACGCCAGATCGCGGCGTCCGGAGCACGCTGAGTGCGGGTGGTGGGAATCTCATCGTCAACGAATTCGGCGAGATGACTGCGGGTGGTCTCCCTTGGAACCCGGCCTCGCCGAACTTCTCGGGCTACATCCTCACCACCAAAGACGACGTCCGTTACACGATCAACGGCGCCGGCGAACTGACGAGCGCCCGCGACCTGAACGGCAACACCATCACCTTCACCGAAGCCGGCGTCACTGGCCCTGGTGGTGTCAGTGTGACCTTCGAACGCGATGCGGCAGGCCGAATCACCGCCGCCCGCGATCCGCTCGGCAACGCTGTCACCTACGGCTACTCTGCCGCCGGTGACCTCGTGCGAGTCACCGACCGCGAAGGCCACACCACGACCTTCGGCTACCGCACCACGCCAGCGCACTACCTCGAAACCGTCACCGATCCACTCGGTCGCACCGGCATCCGCACGGAGTACGGACCGGATGGCCGGTTGATTGGTGCGATTGACGCGAATGGTGTCCGCACCTCGATCAGCTATGACCCGAACAGTCAACTCGTCACCACCCGCGACGGCTTGAATCGGCCCACGACGATCGAGTACGACGCCCAAGGCAACGTCGTCGCCTCGACGGACGCCCTCGGCCACACGACGCGCATGACGTACAACGCCGCGGGCGACATGCTCACCAGCACCGACGCCCTCGGCCGCACGACCACGATGACCTACGACGCCCGCGGCAACCTGACGAGCAGAACGGACGCCCTCGGGAACACCACTCGGATGACGTATGATAGTGGTCGCCGAGCTCTGGGTGTCGTCGATGCATTGGGCCACACAACAAGTAATCTCTACGATGCGAATGGAAATTTGATCCGCATAACGGATGCAACCGGGGCTGTGACCACACGTACCGTGTCGGATCGAGGCGAAGTGTTAACCGTCACTGACCCGCTCGGTCGAACCTCCAGTTTCGGCTACAACTCTCGCGGACACTTGACGGAAACAGTTTCACCAAATGGGCAAAAGGTGACCTACACTGTGGATGCCCTCGGAAATGCCACTCAGATCAATGAACGATCCTTGAGCGGCGGTGCCGTCGAAACGACGACAATTGGCTACGACAAGAACAGCAATATGACTGTATTGACCGGTCCGGATGGCGAGACGACCGTGCTGGGTTATGATGCCGCCGGACAAGTGAACAGATCAACCAACTCGGATGGCCGCACGATCATCAGCTACTCGGCCGACGGAAAGCAAAGCGGTGCAATTCAGCCAGGTGGTGGCACGCTGAACGTGCAATACGATGCGGCGGGCCAAGAAGTCCAGGCGACCCTCCCCAATGGGCAGCAAGTGCGACATGAGTACGACGCCGTTGGCCGACGCATCGCCAGCATTTTGCCGAACGGCACACGGATCGATACGGTCTTCGATGCTGCCGGCCAACAGACTGGCGGCTCCTCATCCGGAGGCAACAGTAGCTCACGCGAATTTGATGCCGCAGGCCGGCTCGTGCGCATGACTAACTCCGATGGCGTCACCAAACGTTTCGAGTACGACGCTGTCGGACGAACGACAGCCGAAATCGATGCGCTCGGCCGACGGACAACCTTCCGCTATGACGAAGTTGGCCGGTTGATCGAAACTGCTTTGCCGAACGGACAAATTTTGATGTCAGAGTACGATGCGGCTGGCAACCAACTTCGCCGCACGGATTTGAATGGAGGCATTTGGACCTACACTTACGCAGCTGATAACTCCCCACTCACCGCGACTGATCCACTCGGTAACACCTACAGCTACTTGCAGAACGATCGCGGGAGGAACTCAGGTACGACCGACCCGCTCGGCCGTACCACGACCTTCGGTTACGACAACGCTGGTCGGCTTCTCACATCGACGACGGCACTTGGGTTGGCAACCACATACGGTTATGATTCTGAAGGCCGCCAAAATCGGATCACGGATCCACTCGGTCGGGTCTACACCTATCAGTTCAATTCGGATAGAAGCATCACAGGCATCACCACGCCGGATGGCCAGTACACGACAGACTATGATATCTCCGGACGACCGATCGAGATGATCACGCCAGATGGCACGAGCAGTTTCACTTACGATGCACTGGGATTAGTTACGAGACGGACGGATGCTGATGGAACGGTGGTGAATTACACGATTACGGCCAACTCTCGGCCTACGACAGTGAATACTATTCACGGCACGACGACGCGGGTTATTTCGGTTGGCAGACAACTCCGCTCAGTCACCGACCCCAACGGTGACGTGACAGTCACGACCTATGATAGCGTTGGAAGACCCAACCAAACGACCTACCCCGGTGGACTGATTCAGGGCCAAACCTACGACCCAGTTGATCGCCGACTGAGCATTGGCTACTCAGGTACAGCAGGCGGGTGGAATGCGGTTTACACACGCAATCAGTACGGGCAGATCATGGCGATTGATGAAGGTAGCCGAAGAATCGAATACACCTACGATTTGGGTGGTCAGATGACCCGAGAGACGAGAATCGTCGGTGGTGTCTCTGCAGTTACGAATTACACCTACGATGCTGCGGGTAACGTTTCTGGCATACAGGATGCAAGTGGCAACCGGACATTTACAGTGGATCTTGATGACCGCCTTGTTTCGGATGGCACCTGGACTTACACCCACGATGCCGCAGGCCGCATGACTTCGCGGACTCGCTCCAGGCAGACCGATCAATACTTCTACGACGCCTTCGATCGGCTCATTCGTGTCGAGCGTAGCGGCATCATCAACTCCACGATTCAGTATAAGTATCACGCCGATGGCTTACTTGCCGAGCGACGCGAAGGCACGAGCATCGTGAAGTTCGTCTGGGATCGCGGGCTAGCTTTACCACAACTGCTGGAAGAACGAGATGGCAGCGGTGCCTTGCTTCGCCGATACGAATCAAATGGTGTTCAAATCACCCGCTTCCGCGATGGCTCAGGCAACCTCTTGATCTATGCGTTGGATCAAATCGGAAGTGTGCGAGCTTTGCTGAATCCGGATGGTTCCACAGTTACTGACTACCAATACGACGCCTTCGGGCGACCACAGGGTGCCACACCAGCCGGCATGGGCTTCGGCGGCGGTTGGTCCGACCCCGCCACAGGTATGGTCTTCCTACGTTCCCGATGGTATCAGCCAGAATCGGCCCGATTCATCACCCGCGATGGTGCAGATCCCGACCCGGCTGACCCGACACGTACTGTGAATCGCTATATATATGCTGCGAACGACCCCGTTAACCGTGTTGATCCAACGGGGCAGACTAACCTTACTGAGTTAACACTGACAAAGATTTTTTTCGGTCTCAATCTGGCTGCCTTTGGCTTATTCGCCTATCAATCGTTTCAAGCTTCTGCCGCCACGGGAGGACTGTTCCAAGCTGTCACGAGCGCATTGCATAACTGGTGGTTCACTGGTGTCAGCGTTTCTAGTAGCATTTCTGTTTCTGCGGAATTTGGAATCTCAGCAGGATTCACTTTTGGACTTGAAGTAGCGGAGTTCTTTTACTCAAAGACAGACGGCGCCTATTTGTATTATGGCCCCTCCATAGGACTGAATCTCGACAAGCCAGGGTTTGGAGCTTCGGCAGAGGCAGCTATAAATCTTGTATTCGACACACCGGATCCGAGTTCTTACTCAGGCTGGTTCTGGAATACGAACGCTCCATTATCTCTCTTTAACTTTTTGCACACGAAGCGCTATGCTGTGATGGCTCCAATTCCAGCAGATGTTTCAAAATATGGTATTATACCATTCGCATTTTCACCAACCGCAACCTTCTATGGAAGCGGTGGTACTTTCACTAGCCCGACAGAAACTGGCGATAAAAATAGTGGGTTGCCGGCGAGATATAGTCACACGGTCATTCCTAAACTATCTAAACTGTCCGATGGCGTGTCGATATCAATACTATACTATATACTAGTAGCAGAGACTTAAGCATCAATTGCGACTCTTTGGTATGCTAGTCGAATGTCTATGCTGAAATGTCTTCAGGCGCTGGTTTAAGCTCGCTCGATCGAGAGCTACTTCTCACCCACCCGGTTTGAACTCCGGGTGTTCTTTCTTGAGCCGTTCCCGCGTCTCGGTCGCGCGTTGGCGGAAGCCTTCGGCGGCTTTTGGGTCGGTGACGGCTTTCGCCAGTGAATCGTAGATCTCGGCGAGGGTATGCTTGAAGCGGGCGGAGGTGAGGTGGCCCCAGTCGATGGTTTCGTGCAGTTCGGCGGCCTGCTTCCAGGCGATGACGGCGGCGGCTTTGTCTCCCGAGGCGTTGTGGGCTAGCGCCAAAGCTCGCCAGGCTGAGGCTTGCGACGGGACGTGGCGAAACTGCGGCGGGTTGCTGGCCATCCGTGTGGCCATGTCGACTGCGATCTCAGCTTCTTTCTGGGCGTCTTCGGATCGGCCCACGCGGAGATGGGCCAGCGCGAGTTCTGTTTGGAACGTGCATGCGACATCAATACGGTTGAAGTCCGTGGGGTTTTCGCGGGCGTAATCGTCGACTAAGAAGCGGGCCGCGAGCATCTGGTCGAGATGGGTCTGAGCATCGGCTTGCAGTCGAGCGACAGAGAAAGTCGTCCAGATCAGATCTTGGAAAGCCCCACCGTTTTTGGGGTTGGCGGCTCGGGTTTGGCGATGGATCACGAGCGCCCGCTCGTGGGTGGTTCGGGCTTTGTCTCGCTCCCCGAGGTATTCGTAGACGCCCGCAATGTTGGCGATGGCCCCGCCGAGGAAGTAGCTGGCTTGAGGGTCTTTCGTGGCCAGGGGCGTGAGCCGTGCGATAGCGGCTTCGTAATGGCTCATCGCGGACGTGGCATCGCGGGAACGCCCCGCCGAGACTCCCAAGTAGAACAAGCACTCGGCATGTTCACGACGGAACTTGTCGCTGACCGGCCCAGCTCGCTCCGCTTGTTCGAAGAGAGCGAGTGCCGAGCGGAAGCTCGCGGCCGCTGGCTCGGACTCTCTCAGGAGATTGTGCAGCGCGCCTTTGCGAGCATAGGCCGCGGCCAACTCGGCGAGGGGTTTCTCACTCGGACGCCGGGTAGCGACTTGCTCGTAAAAAGTGATGGCTTCGCGGATGAGTTCAAGACGGGTCTCGATGTTGATGGCCGCGGCGACCGTGCCTTTGTCGTAGAGTTTTTGGTAGAAGTGGTCCACGACCTGCTCGGCGGCGGTGTAATCTTGGTCGGCTTTGCGTTTCTCGGCGAGAGCCAGTTCCGCGCTGGTTTTTGCAGACTCGGCACTCGCTTTGGAGTCGAGCCAAAGCCAAGTGACACTCACGACGTAAGTGATGACGCCAAGGGCCAGAGACAATACGAGACCCGCGATGACGGGGCTCCGGCTGATACTGCGTCGGCTCCGTTGAACCCAACTGAGAGGACGAGCTAGGATCGGCTCCCCGGCTAGCCAGCGACGTAAGTCGTCGCGCATCTCAGCCGCGGTGGGGTAACGGCTGGTGGGGTCTTTCGACATTGCTTTCAAGCAAATCGTGTTCAAGTCACGTGGTATGGTCGGGTTTAACCGACTCGGCGGAATCGGTTCGTCGGTCAACACCTGGGCCAGGAGCAATTCGAGCGAACCGCGGAACGGCTCGGTGCCTGTCAAGGTTTCGTAGAGCGTCACTCCAAGGCCGTAGACATCGGCCAGTGGGCCTGCTGTTGCGGGGTTTCGCAGTTGCTCCGGCGCCATGTACACGGGCGTGCCAACGAGCACCCCAAGGCGTGTGAGATGCGATGACTCGGACACTCTCGCCAGGCCAAAGTCCGCAAGTTTGGCTCGCCCCGTGGCTTGGTCGAGCAGCACGTTCGCGGGTTTGACATCCCGATGAACCAACCCTGCGGCATGGACCGCGGCCAGTGCATCGGCGATCTGGGCGACGACTTCCGCCGAACGGCGTGAATCCAAGCCCCGAGCTTTCGCGGATGCCTCCCTCAAAGTCGGGCCATCGACCAGCTCCATCACCAGATGGGCCGGACCACCAGGAGGATCGAAGGCCGCGAACACCTGGACGATGTGATCGTGTTGCACCCGGGCTGCCGCTTGAACTTCTCGAACAAACCGCGCGGCCGATTCAGGGTCCAAGGCAGACATTAAGACCTTCACTGCCACCGATCGGTTCAAGGTGGTGTCCGTTGCTCGATAAACAATCCCCATCCCACCCGTGCCAATGGTCTCTTCAATCCGGTAAATCCCAACCTGACTTCCCGGCTTCAACATCGCTGAGGTTGGCGGAGCCAACCACCGTGCGATGAGGTCGGCGGAGACTTTCTCAGGCGGCGGGGAGATCGCACCATCCGGTTTGCCGGAAGCTTTCTCGAGCCAGGCTTGGCATGTTTGGCACCTTTCGACATGGCGTTCCACAGCCAGTCTCTCTGGCTCAGGCAAAGTCTGCTCCAGCAAGCCTTCCAGTGTTGGCGGGCATGGTTCGTTCATCTTGGACCCGCCAGCCAGGGGATGTCGTCCGTGAGGTGGTGAAGTTCTTCGGCGAGTCGCTTGGCGATCCGCGATTTGGCGACATAGACCTGGGCGACTGGGATTCCAAGTGATGCAGCCACTTCGACGGTGGGTTCGTTATGAACCCAAGTCCGTTCGAAGGCTTTCCAGTTGGTCGGGTCGAAGGCATCCTGAATGGATTCCATCGCCACGTGTAACAGATGGTTCTCAAGTTCCGCGGTCCACTCGGGATCGATACCGTTCGAGGCAATGTCATCCAGCTTGTGATCAGAGTGGACATGTCCGTTCTTGGAGGCATTCCGCCAGTGGCGGGCGAGCTTGCCTCGCGTGACCATGCCGAGCCAGTCTCGAAAGCGTCCGCGTGATGGGTCATAGTCGAAGGTGCGAATCGACACCATGACCTGAGCAAGCACTTCTTGGACCAAGTCCGCTGCGTCCGAATCTTGCAGACCGCGTCGCCGGCAGTAGTTATAAACCGCAGTTCCATAGGTGCGGACGAACAACTCCCACGAAGCCATATCGCCCGGATCACGTAATCGGCCCAGTAAGCTCACATGTGTCGCAGTCGCTGACAGATCGTAGAACATCCAAATAAACTACACTGTCTCTGGGTCGTCGACCACATGTCGACGCACTGCGGTGGCCGCTTCAATTCGGCCACGCCTTTGGAGGCGTGGAAACCTTCGGTCAGGGTAGTGGTGCACTTGGTGAGTTCGCCGCATAGCCAGAACGTTCTCATCGACTCGGGGTGGGATACTGCCACACAGAAACTTGAATACTCGAACGGATTTTGCACAGGAAATGGAGAACTTCGGCGAAACGGGTGGCCTCTGCTATTGGATGAATTTCTTGTGCTACATTGAAGATGGTTGACACGTAGCCAGAGGCGGTCGAATGTTGGCGACATCACGAACACTTCTAGAGCGGCTCAAAGAACCCGATTCGCCAGCTTGGCCTCGATTTGTTTCGCTTTATACCCCACTCATTCAATACTGGGCGAAGCAACTCGGCTTGCGGACAGAGGATTCTTCCGATTTGGTCCAGGATGTCCTGACGATTGCAGTGCGTCGGTTGCCGACGTTTGAGTATCAATCTGGCCAAAGTTTTCGGGGTTGGTTACGCACGGTGACTCGGAATAGCTGGAAGCGTCAACGGCTCTCGACCACGCCAGTTTCATTTGGTGAGATGGCTGACTTCGCTGATCCAGACTGGGATGAATTGACCCCCGAAGAAGACCGAGAACACGCTCGGATTCTCGTGCGGCGTGGGCTGGAAATGATCCGGGGCGAGTTCTCGAAGGTCTCGTGGGAAGCCTTTGAACTGCATGTTTTGCAATGCCAAAGCGCCTTGGACGTGGCAAAGTCTTTAGGGCTGCAAGTGGGCACGATCTATGCCGCCAAGTCTCGAATTCTCGCTCGGCTACGTGAAGTTTTGGGAGATCTTGTTGAGTTGGAGGAAATCTCTCCAAATTCCACAAGAGTTTCCCCAAACAACGGCTACTAGAGGCTGGCGCCCACGTGAAATGTCGTTTGAGAAGCTGGAGTTGGCATGGTTCCCCAAAAACAGCAGTGCCCGGACAGCACGACTCTCGCGAGCTTAATTGCCGGTCAATTGACCGAACAGGATACTGCCCAACTCGCTGCCCATCTGGAAGATTGTGAAGATTGTACACGGCTCGCCACCCAGATCGAGGCCAACGATCCGCTGATCGAAATCCTCTCCGAATGCGGCCAACCCGCGACCGCCGCAGCGACGATCCACCCTCAAGACTCAGCAAATACACCTCAGCCAGTTGTCGTCGTGCCTGAGCATGGTTTTGATCCACCGTCGCGCCCAGGAGACATTGGCCGAATCGGGCCATACAGGCTCATCGAACGGCTCGGCGAGGGTGGCATGGGGGTGGTCTTTCGGGGCGAGGATACGGCGCTGAATCGCCCGGTCGCGATTAAGGTTTTGCAACAATCAATGGTCAACCAAGGAATGGCCAAGGCTCGATTCTTACGCGAAGCGCGTGCGGCGGCTTCGGTGGCGGGGGATCATGTCGTCAAGATTCACCAAGTTGGTGAGTTCCGCAAGATTCCCTACATCGCGATGGAGCTACTCCAAGGCGAGACGCTTTCCGAACGGCTGCGACGAGCCGATGTCATTCCTGTCAGTGAGATCATCGCCATCGGCTTGGGGATCGCCCGTGGCCTCGTTGCGGCTCATGCAGCCAAGGTTCTCCACCGAGATATCAAACCCGCCAATGTTTGGCTCGAAGCGGGTAGCCAGCGAGTGAAGATCTTGGATTTTGGCCTCGCCAAGCCATTGATGGGTGCGGACCTCACGGCCCCTGGTGAAGTCGCGGGGACGCCGAGCTATATCTCGCCCGAACAAGCCGCGGGTGAGAAGGTCGATGCCCGCACGGATTTATTCAGCCTCGGCTGCGTGCTCTACGAACTTGCTACCCGGCGTCGGCCCTTTCTCGGCGATACGGTCTACGCAGCTCTCACAGCACTCGCCAATACTTCGCCACCCCGGCCCCGCAGCATCAACTCCAAGATCCCCGAAGACCTCGAAGCCTTGATCGGCAAAATGCTATCGAAGACTGTCACCAGTCGGCCAACGAGTGCCCAAGCTGTTGTCGCCGAATTGGAAGCGATCGCTGATGGGCCAAGACGGCCCCGCCGACGACGAACACGTGTGTGGGCCATCGTACCTGCTATCATCGCACTCGTCGTAGTGGTGACTTGGCTCGCCTGGCCCAAGCCGATCGAGACGCCGACTCCAAACCTGCCCGAACGACCCATTAACCCGGATGAAGGACTCACAGAGCTTTGGTCTGAGGACTTTGATGCCGGGCCTGCTGCCTGGCAACTCAAGTACGCGGCCTCGTCACGACCTAGCGGTACAGATCAAGTTGAAGGCCGCACTGCCTTGCATCTCGTGCCGAAAATCGATGCCCCAGCCAACGCCTACCGAGAGCTGAAACTCCCTGCAGACACCGCGACCATGATCACCATGAAGATCCGTTACGCGGCCATGACACCAATCTCGGCCAAGTATTCTTGGCGTTTTCAGGTCAATCTGAAGACGGGGGCCGAAGCCAGCTCCGCCAGTCGGCCACTTTTCTCCGACGACACCGTCTTGCCCGGAAGTTGGGCCGAGGTTCGTGTTCGCTATGCCGTTGTTCGTGGCCAAGCCGAGACGATGCTCTGGGTCAACGATCAGCCAACACAGTACCGTTTGGCCCCGCTCTTAAAGGCCGAACGCTCACTGAGCCACCTGGAATTGGTCGCGGGACATCAGGATGTTTGGTTTGATGATGTCCGAGTGTTGACGCTTCCAACGAGCCTGTCTCAGGAATGGTCCGAGGCGATGTCCGGTCACTCTGTCGAACCGGACGATGCGAGACGTTCCAAACTTCACCAACTGGCTGAGATTCTTGCGGCAGGAACGAGCGAAGAGCGCCGCCATGCGGCGGCTGCACTACAGTCGGCTGAAAAACCCCCCGAGGTGATTTCACCTCAATTGACCATCTCGAATGATCGTCGCTCAGTGCGGAACGCCATCTTCACAGCCGATGGCAAGACCATCGTGACCGCGGGTGGCGATGGCCGCATCCGGACTTGGGATGCCTCGGACGGGACACCAATCAAGAGTTGGGCCGTGCTGAGCAGCATACTCTCGGGGTTGGTTGTGCTCCCCGATGGCACGATCATCGCGCAAGGCCACAGCAACGGCACTTTGCAAGCCTGGAACCTCCAAGGCGAGCCTCAATACGAGCTAAGGGGCCACACCGCCCAAGTGCCGACCCTCACCCAAACCACCGATGGGCAATCGCTCGTCTCGCTATCACGCGATGGCACGATCCGCCGTTGGGACATCGCAAAGAAAGAAAGCAGGATCCTCGCCAAGTTCAGCAAACCGACCGAATTCAATCTGCATTCTTCCGGCGACGGAACCATCATCGCCTGGAACACAGATCGCCAACTGGTGAAGCTCAGCGATCAAGAGATCCCCGCAGCCCGTGCCACCTTAGCATTCCGCGGCGATGGCCAACGGCTCGTCGTCATCGGATGGAACGAGGCCCTGCAACTTTGGAAGGTCGACGAATCGCAACCTGGTGTCTCGCTCCCTGAGCTTGGAAAATTCGTCACGGCGGCTTGCTACTCTCCGGACAGCAAGATCATCGCTTTGGGGTATGCGAATGGCCAAGTCGAACTCCGCGATGCAGAAAGCCTCAAGCTCTTGAAAAAGCTCAGCGGCAACACAGATCGCATCTACTCGCTCGCCTTCTCAAAAGACGGTGGTCGCCTCGCCTCGGCCTCCCAAGACAACACTTCGCTCGTCTGGCAGATTTCTGCATCCAAGTGAATCTTGAAGTGAGAGCACAACTTCTCTCGCCAGTTTCGAGAACCTGAAAAAACCTCGAAAAACCACGCAAGACTTCGAGATCTACCTGCCTACTGGAGCGGTACACCTGATTCGCCGGATTGATCCCGGCGGCAGGTTACGGAGACCGCTATGAGCCAGAAACCCATTCGCCGCCCGACTCGCTTAAACATCGAACACCTGGAAGATCGCGTTGTCCCCACGCTGACCTCTTGGCTTGGCGCGACTGGAGACTGGGACACCGCGAGCCAGTGGTCTGCCGGTGTACCGACCGCTGCTGATGATGCGGAGATCGTCACGCCAGGCTCTTATGGTGTCACTCTCAATCGCTCGGTGAACCTGAATGGGTCCAAGCTCGGCGGCGCGTCGGGAACACAGAGCCTTTCGCTGCAAGGTCACTCGCTCTCGGCCCAGAACACGATTGACGTCGGCAGTTTCGGAAAGGTGCAACTCGGCGGTGGAAAACTCCAGGCTCGCGGGGCCGCGAATTTTGCCGACCCGACCGCTCAGACCGTGAGCTTCGCGGACAAGCTCTTCACGGCGGACTTCAACCAAGATGGCAAGCTCGATGCCGTCGTCACGGATAGCCTGAACTCCACGATCTCCATCCTGATCAACGATGGCAACGGCGCTTTCACATCCACCGATCGCGGGGTCTCAGGTCGACCCGAATACGTCACCAGCGGTGACATCAACGGCGATGGCAAACTTGATATTGTCACTGCGGGCTTTGGTAGCATCAGCATCCTTCTCGGAAACGGTGATGGCACTTTTGGCTTTTCTGGCCTTGGGATTGGTTCCTTCCCGGTCACTGGTTTGGCCATCGCCGACTCGGATCTCGATGGCAGGCCGGAAGTCTACATCTCGAACGGCAGCAGTTCGAAGCTTACCAAGGTGACTCGTGATCAGTTCGGGTTCTACGACGTTTCGCAGATCGAGACGGGGCTAGACACTTTCGACAGCCTCATGGCCGTTGATGTCAACACGGATAGCAAGCTCGATCTCGTCGCCACGACTTACAGCGGCAAGCTCGCCACCATGCAATCCCAGGGCAACGGTTCCTTTACGAACGCGAGCTACACCGCGGGGACGAACCTACTCAAGGTCTCCGGTGGGGATGTCAATGGCGATGGCAAACTGGACCTTGTGACTCTCGATGAAGGATCGATTGACCTCGGCACTCCCGCCCAACTCGGCGTGTTCGTCGGTCAGGGGAATGGCGCATTCTCGGCTCCCCGGAACCTCGTTCTCGGGGCTTATGTCTTCCCTTCCGGTTTGGCTGTTGCTGATCTCAACGATGACGGGCGAGACGATATCGCCACCGGCACTGCAGTTGGTGTGACGCTCTTCGAGAACCTGGGAGATAACCTGTTCGCCCAGCGATCCCTCGGCAAAGGCATTCAAGCGGATCTTGCGATCGGCCACGTAGATGGAGATGGATTACCCGACCTGCTGACCCGCAACGCCGGCGATACCTCGCTCGAATCCTGGAAGAATCAGCATCAGGCCGGCACCATCTCGAACGCTGGGCAACTCCTTGGCCCAGGCACAATCGATGGCCGATTCTCCCAGACTGGTGTGATCGAACTGCATGGCCAATCGGCGACGAGTTACGACAAACTCACCTTCACCGAAGCCGCGAATCTCGGCGGTGAGTTGCGTGTGGTCCTGGAGAATGGCTTCTCGCCCGCCGATGGCACGACGTGGAATCTGCTCTCTGGCCCGTTGAGCGGAACCTTCTCGAAAGTGAATCTCGTCAATCTGCCCAATGGGCTCACCGCAACGCCGACCTACTCCGCCAATGGCCTGAGCCTGACCTTCCAGAGCACAGGAAACCCCGGAAATGCCGGGCCGTTAGTCGCGGCGTTCGAAGCGGGTTACAACAACCTTCGTGCTGAACTCCCAGACCTCGCGGCGCGCGTGCAAGGCGATGGCAGCATCTTGCCGACGATGCCCGCCGCGTTTACCAGCCAACTCCAAGCTGCGCTGACTGGGCTACTTCAATCGGTTGATTTCACAGCGGCCAACAACTCGTCGAATGGGCTGTTTACAGTCTTGAATAATGCGGGCTTCACCGATGTTTCCGTTGCTGCGGATGGCACCTCGGCCATGGCCACTCGGAGCGTCAATTTGCCTGCTTTTAGCGGCGAAGCCTCGAACTACTCACTGCCGTTCTTACCCGAAATCCCTGGCACACTGAGCTGGACCACCACGGGAGCGAAAGTCACGTTGCGCTTGGGTGTCGATGCGGCAGGCTTCTATGTCCTGACCTCGAATGGCCTCAACGTCCAGCCGAGCTTGACCTTCAACGCCGATGCCCAAGCGCTAGTTGGTGGTCAGTTGCAACTGACGTCATCAAGTGGCAGCTTCGCCCCGACGTATCGCATCACCCTCCCGGATGCCAACAGCGATGGTACGGCTCGCTTCGGCAGCGAGTACACGACCGACCTCGCCGCCGGGGCGAAGACCAGCACCACCGGTAGCCTCAATGACATGTCGCTGACGACAAACGCGACGGTGAGCGTCCCCGGCGTTCGACCTAAGAACAACTCGTATGCGACCAAGGTTTCCGGAGATGCAATTCTGCCGATGAGCGGCACGATCACCCGTGGGCAAGGCTGGGCCGTCAGTTTCACAGCCGCGACTGATTTGCTGACCTTCGATCTTTTCCAACTCCAGTCCTTCGCCTTGGGCATCACGGGGAACTTCGCCTCCTTGGCAGCGATCACCGTCACGGCCGATGGTTCCATGGCGATCAACCCCGATGGTGCTACGAATGGTTCTATCGTCGTCAACTTAGGCGGTGCGCTCTACCAAGAAGGCTTTTCCGTCACCGGTTCAGTGACAATCGACCGGACCTTTCAGCTCGGAGGCTTAGGCCTCGAACTGGACAACACGACGCTCCAAGCCACCTTCGGCCTAGCGAACTGGGCCGACCCGCAGGTGAACGCCAACCTCAGCCTGAGTTCTTCGTTTGCCGCCATCACCTACACCAACGCGACGACCAAAAAGGTGACAGAGATCGCCTCCATTTCGGGGGCGAACGGTTACCTCGATAGCACGGGGCGCTTCAAGTTCACGGCGAATAGTGCCGCGCTCAATGTCGGGGACTTGCTCAAGTTCAATGTCTCGGGGTTGATCATCGAAGCCGGGCCGAATCTGCCCGCCGATACCAAAGTCTTTAGCTTGGCCTCGGCGAGCGCTAGCCTGGATTTCCTCACTCCTGCCCTCGGCGGGGCACCCGTCGCGGCTCTCAAGAACCTCACCTTCCGCGCCGGTGGGCAGTTCTCGCTCGGCGAAGTCAGCGTGACGATGCCAGCGGGTTACACCAGCCGCTTGGGGGTCGCGGAGTTCTTGCCGTTCGAGTTGCAGTCCGTCGCGCTCACCTTCCCGAACTCCGAAGCCGGTTCCTTCGATGCGTTCGGGCTTTCCATCCGCGGCCAATTTAACGTCACCGAGATGGCGAACACCTTCGGCTTCACACCGATCATCTCGGTTGGCAACACCGCGGTGAACGGGGATGTCTTCGCGGCCATCAACATCACTTCGGCCAAAGCGGGCAAGATTCAGTTCCAGGAGTTTGGGCCGATCCGCGTCGGCTTCGCTGGTCTCGAGGTCGGTGCCGCGACCCTCAGTGGAGCGATCACGCTCGGCGGCATCCAAGGCGGGGTGTTGCAGCCGTGGGCAGAGTTCGCCGTGAGCATCCAAAGTAGCGTCGAGTTGGGAGGCTTCACCGATGCTGGCGGTCTCTCGGTGAACTCGTTCTCCTTGTATGCCAAGGGCGATTATGACATGAGCCAGGCTGGCTTTGTCACGCTCAACCTCAAGACCAATGTGCAAATCGGGCTGAAAGCCAAACTCGCGGATATCTTCGAACTCGAAGGCATCGGTTTCCGCTCTAGCATGTCTCTCACAACCTCGACCAGCCAATTCGACCCGACCTTCAAACTCAGCCTGGATGGCATCAATGTCAACAAGGTCTCATTGGGCTTTGGGGACTATGTCCGGCTTTCCGCTGAGAACGTCGTCTTCAACTTTACGAAAGAAGCGAACCTGCCTCTCGCCACGATCGGCAAAGCCTCGCTCAGCTTCGGCATCCCCCAAGACGATCTGACAGCACTCGGGATCACCGGCAGCATCGAAAACCTGGAGATTACTCAAAGCGGCTTCCCACGGCTCAACGGTCTCGGGGTGAACCTCGCGTTCACGGGGTTTGCGAACTCGGAAGCGTTCTCTTGGTTCCCGGTGCGTGTCGATCAACTCGGCCTGAAACTGGGCGACATGTTTACGACCGATGGCAACGGAGTCCCCACGGGTGTCAACGACCTCACTGCCTTCACGCTCACCTTCTCGGGCGGTTTCGATGGCTCGAAAGCCAACTTGCCCCTCGTAGCCACGATCAAGGATGTTGGGCTAAACGTCGGCAAGCTCTCACGTGGTGAGTTCCCGATTGAGAACCTGGCTGGGATCAGTTTCGGTGTAGCACCGTTCAAGATTGGGCCGGTCTCGATTGCGGGGATGTTTACCTTCGGCACGATCACCACGAAAGCGATGGAGACGATTTACTACGGCCGCGTGACTGGAGAATTCAGCTACGATGGCCTCGGAGCTGGGATTGATGTCGTTATCTCCGATCGTGGCCCGGTGCTCGCTACGCTCTCGGTGCCGATCGGCTTGCCGCTCGACCCCTTCGGCCTCACCTTGCTTTCTGGTGTCAGTGGCAGTCTTGCCTTCGGTGCCATCGAGATCAACCAGCCGACCCGCGCCGAGGACATCGGCAACCTCAAAGCACCCACCGACAAGATCAGCGATGGCGCGATCGAAGCCATTCTGGACACCATACCAGAAGGCTCGTTCACTTGGGATAAGTCGATTGCCATCTCGCTCAAGGGGACTGTCATCACCCCCTATGCACCGGGGATCATCAGCGGTGACCTGACCGTTGGGGCCTACCTTGGCACACAATTCACGACAGCCGCGGGTGGCCTGAAGTTCTTCGCCACCGGGAACCTCAATGTCCTGGGCATGTCCTTTGCGAGCGTCAAGCTCCTTGCGGACTTTGGCAAGCTCCTCGAACCTGTCTTCGCCGGCATCATCCAAGTCCCAGACCCATCAAACCCGATCGGCTTCCTCTTCCCTGCGAAAGCCACAGCCGGAGCATTCTTCTCGTTCAAGGGCGTCGTGCCGACATACCTGGCCGCCGTCGGGGCGTTCATTGATACCGTCGCAAAGGGCACGGCGAGCGTTGCGGATGATTTCTTCAAAGATAGCCTCGACCTCGTCGTCACCCGGCTGAAGCAAGACCTCGAACGCCCACTTTCGAAGCTCGTGTTTGACGTCAATAATGATGGTGTCGTGTCCGTCGCCGAAGGCAACTTTCCTGATAGTGAGTTGAGAACCTTCTTCCTCGATCGGCTCATAGTTCTGATCCCGAGCGCCGAGCGGCTCGTGCAGAATGATGCCAGCGAAGCTGAACTGACCAAGGGACTGAAGCTCGCCACGGCCTTCGTGAACGAAATCCTCTACACCGCCGGGCAGATTTTCCAGGGCCAAGGCATCCAAGTGCTTGGTGATTTGGCCTCGCTGGATCAGTCCTTCTCAGCCTCAGTACGCGGATTGTTCACCTCCGATAGCCAACGGGCCATGCTCGCCTTCAGCAAGGTGATGAAAGATGCCGCCGATGCCGCGACGACGACGTTCATCAACCAACTGATGACGAACTTCGATCCACAGATGCTGCTCACCGCGAAGATTCAGCCTGTCATCTTCGGTATGCCGATTGGCCAATCGCCGCTCGATGGAGAGATCTCACTCAGCAAGAAATCCCTGGGCGTGAACCTGACGCTCAACGTCCCCGTGCGAGCACTCGTCACCTTCCCTCTGTCGAGCATCCTCGGGCCGTACGCCGTCACGGCGTTGCCGATCCCCGAATTGATCTTTAACGGCACCTTCGGCCTGACACTTCCCTTCGGGAACACCCTCGCTGACTTCTTGATCAACGGCATCCCGCCAATCGACCCGAACGCCGGGGACTGGACGGGGCTGATCGAAGGTGGCCTCTCCTATGGCCCGTATAAACTCGGCAAAACCGGGATGCTCCTCTTCCCCAAGAATTGGGCCTTCCTCGATACCAAAGTGCAGCAAGTTTATGGCATCAATGCCAATGCCACGGCGGCGGTCGATCGCATCCAGGTTGGCAGTGAGGAGCACTATAACTCATTGCGAGATTACGGCG
Organism: Fimbriiglobus sp.; assembly: GCA_051659845.1. Classification (GTDB taxonomy): domain Bacteria; phylum Planctomycetota; class Planctomycetia; order Gemmatales; family Gemmataceae; genus Fimbriiglobus. Next base: position 27,773 of record JBOFPH010000015.1, read on the forward strand.
GTGTCTTGGGGTATTCGCAACTTTACCTGCCTGAGTTCATCACCGATCCAGCCTCCGCATTCAGTGGGATCGGACTACCCACCGACTTCCAATCCTTCCTCGATTGGGCCTCAAGCGTCCGCGATGCTCTCACCTCGCAAGTCGAGGTGGCTCGAACTCAGTTCTTCATCCCATCGCTGTCGTCAGTGTTGCAGTTCAACCTGATTGACTTCGACGCCCTGGTTGCCAACCCTGGCGACCCAGCAGGGCTGAAGCCAAAGATCGGCCTCCGTGATGGCAAAACCAAAGAAGATGTCCGTGATGTGCTCGATAAAGGCTACTTTGAAGGCCTATTCAAGGGCAAGCTCCTGGGCATCGACTTCGCTCAAGCTCGCATCGAAGCCGATTTGAACCATCTGCTGGTGCGTGGCAACATTGACTGGCTCGGGAATGCCTCGGCACTTTTCAGCCTCTCCTCACGCAAGGAGACCATCACTGTTGACGGCACTCCGAGAGAAGCCAACGTCGCCATGGTGGCGGCAGAATTCAACTTCGACAACTCGGTGAATGTCCGAAATGCGATGCAGTCCTGGGGTTTGAACCCCAACCTGATTCCACTCGCCACCACGACGGCTATCAAGTTCCGCGCGTATTCTCCAGGGTTTGATCCGAAATCTCCGGACTTCCTCAAGCGAACCGGCGGCCTAGAAATCGAAGCCAACTTGGGTATCAACGGTATCGTCCAGAATGCCCGCTTCAAGTTCCGCATCACGCCGCCAGGAAAAAATGAAACGCTGCCGAAGTTCTCAGCGAAGGCCAGTGTCACGGGGTTGTCGCTGTTGAATATCCCGGGTGGGATTTTCCTCGACACCGCCGACATCGAAATCCTCAACACAGATGCGGCAGGCAATCTGCTTCCGAATGCCCAGATCCGCATCAAGATCAGCGGCAAGGGCCGCATCTTCAATCAGGCCATCGACTACTCCGGCGAACTGAACAGCGACCTCACCGGTTTCCTCACGGCGACACTCACGGGGAATAGCCGGGCACTGAATCTCGTCGATGGCTTCAGCCTCACGGGTTCATTCCGCATCGACCTCACCAAACCCGGCACCACACTGCGGGCTTCGCTCGCCTTCAATGGCAGACTACAAACGCCTTCTTGGCTTGGTACGGGCACATTGAATGCCACTGGTTCGATTCAGCCTAACGGCTCACTGAACCTGAACCTCAGCACCAACTCTTTCCGCATCGGTGGGTTCGAACTCAAGAGCCAAGCGGGTGCTCCGCTTCTCAGTATCAGCCGTGGGCCGACCAACAGTTCCACAAATAACCCGCTTCAGTTGACGGTGAACGGCACCGTCACCGTTGGCCTATCGAACTCCCAGCAATCGTTGAGCATCTCGGGTGCCTTGAATTCCAGCACGGGCGGTAGCCTCGCGGTCAGGTTCACTGCCAGTGGGTTGAACTTCGGTGGCCTCACGGTCACAGGTTCTGCGAAATTGAACATCGCCCTCAGCAACCGGCAAATCAGCTCGGTAGAGCTTGGTGTCA
>JBOFPH010000016.1:0-123136 GCA_051659845.1 Fimbriiglobus sp.
AGTCGATCGTCGGCTGGGCAGATGAAAAGCGTGACGACGTGCTCCTTAGCCATGTGCTCGGTGGTGTATGGCGAGCGGCGGATGCGATAGGCTTCCTCCGTCTGTCGCCAGAGGTTGTCTTGTTCGATGTAAGGCAGTAGGCGAGCCGTGTAAGCAAGGTACGGGTAGCTTTCGCTTCTACCCCGAGGCGTGGTGCCTTGTGGGAGATGGTTGTGATCGTTTTGGTGCTGATGCATGCCCAAACCGATTTGCCGCAGTCGGCTTGAGCAGGAAATCTTCGCTGCCGCAGAGCGGACCTTTTGCACCGCTGGCAAGAGCAAGCCGATCAACACGGCCATGATCGCCATGCTGACGAGTAACTCAAGGAGTGTGAAACCTCGGGGTGCCGGCAGCCGCATCTGATGTCTCCTCAACGCCGACTACGATTCCACCGTAAAAAGAGCCACAACCCGAGACTGATGGCCGAGATTCCCGCCGCGATCAATGCCATCCGCAAGAATTCCCGCCGCGGCCTCGCTTCTTCCTCCGCTTTGGCTTGCTCGACCGTGGATTTCAGGGCCATACCACCTGTATCTTTAACAAGTTTGCCGCCCATAACGACAACCGAAGTGCCAGGTGTCGCATCACCAGAGATTGATGTGCCATCCGGCAAATTCATGTGTGATACCTTAAACAGATTAGGATCAATTGGCACATTGACTGAAACAATGTCAATTTCAAATTTTTCACTTTCTATGACTACCCCACCATTGGTTGTTTTGTGGTGCGAGTGGGTTGGTATACCATATTTTCTTGATATATCGGTAGAAAACGAAGATTCTATTTCAAAAAGGTACGAATCAGAGGGGACGGCTCTTGAAAATTTGAGAATATTTGATTTATGTTCTGAGTCGATTGAAAATGTCGTTGTCATTGGTCCTTTTGTGTACTCGTATACATCACAATGCTTGCCACCGACGATGCTCTTGGATTTCTTGTATTGAGTGTGATTTTGTATCGACAAGAAGAATTTTTGGAGGTCTTCATTTGAATAATGAGAGAACAACCCGGTGTGGTCAAAAGACAGATGAAACGGATGGACCAGCATCTGGGTGGTGTTGAGATCAGGCTTGTACGTGGCTAAGGTGAAATTGAATTTGCGGTCTGTGTTGTCCCTGTAAAAGAAATGAGAATTCTTGGATTCACCGTTAATACATGTCGTGTGCCTCAAGATTTTATTAAGATCTTTTGCTTCAGGAGAATAGTGATCTGTCCTCCACTTGTCGATAGATTTCCAGCAATTCAACTTACGGTTATAAGTGAGCGGATTGCCATCGGATATGTAATTGACTTGAGAGTTCACGGAAATTTCAAAATGTTCAATCGCCTTCTTAGTGTTGACGATTGGTTCAAGGGATTCGGGGAATCCAGTGGAGCAAAAAATCAAAATAAAAAAATGTAACATGGATCACCACAAGAATTATATTTATCAATGAAATGACAGCTATTCCGGGTGGCTGTCATTCGTTCGCAATGAATATATGGATTCAGTGAGATTATCGAGTGAAAAATTGGTTCATCATTCCATAAAGTTGTCGATGGGTTTATCGACTGCTTTGGCATCTCGTAGCTGTTTCTCATTGGCATCGCAATCCACTGTTTTCCATGTGTGTTTAGTTCCAGCTATCGTGCCTGGTTTAGATGTGTCAGGCTTGCAAATCCTCGCGCCGTTATCATCATGACCCATTTTGCAGGGATACATTAAGTAACATTCTTTTTCTCCGTTACTGACAGTTTTCTTGTCTTTAGCAGTTTTAGTCTTGAATTGATCGAATCCTGCGTTAGCCCTATTTGCACCGCCCTCGCCATTGCATGAGTATGAAGGAAAAAAACTTCCCGGAGGCTGGTATTGGACAGGAGCACTACAAGCTGGCATGATGCCATCGTTACACAAAAACGAGACGATTTCTTGATCCGGACACGGGACCGCGTCGTCTGCACCCACTCGTGCGCTCTGGGACAATCCCAGCAGCATGATGCCTGACACGAAAAGTGCGAAGCTCGCCAATCGACACCATTTCATTGCTTTTCTCCTGAAACAGAGGAAGAGACTTTCCGACTACCGACGACAATCGGTATTTTCAAATTCGGCTCATGCGGATTGCTCGTCATGATAGTCACAGCGGGCATTGAGCCGACATCATCGATCGTCTTGGGATCAATGCGAATTTCGATTTGTGTTCGCGATAAGATGGTAACCCGGAATGCCGGATGACTGGAGACAGTACCCAGTATTGGCCCCGAATCGAGCTTTGGTTCGCCTGTGTCGATGACTTCAATAATGTAGGGTTTCGATGAATCCGGGCTGACTTCCAGCCATTCTTGGGAGACTTTCAGCCTTGCATCAATGACCCCCTTCAGACCTAGCTGAATGCAACGCGGAATGGGGGTGGATTTTTCGGGTTGAGGCGATTCGAGATGGTAGTTGACTGTCACTTCCGTGGACTGGCTTCCTCGCAGACCTTTGGTGCTCCACTTTGAACGCACTATGGTACTCTCACCTGGGGCCAAATTGTTCTTCTCGACTGTGGGTGTTGTGCAGCCACAAAAGGCCCATGTGTTGTCAATGATGAGTGGCAAGCCGTGATGGTTTGTGATCGTAAAGCTGGCCTCAGCCACATCGCCTTGCGGAATGACACCCAAATCTTGCACAAATGGTTCCGCGAATATCCCCGTCGGGCCATGTTGGCGGGAGCAATCCCAAGCGTAAAACGCAGCCCCTGCAGAGCCGAGCGACACGACCAAAAGTAGTAAGGAAATTACTCTCATGACAATACAATACGCGGTTGCGAGTACTGAAGTCAACAATGAAATTCCAACGCTCAGATCTTTCCCACGTTTGCAGAATCTGCCCGAATCCCAAAAGCCGTGTTCTTGCACCCCCGGCAGTGGGCCGTGGCAAGCGATGAGAAGTGTTGAGTATTCTGATTGAATTCCCATTCCCGTTAGGCTATTCTCTAATGACCTGCCTGAATTCTCTTTTCCGCTGACCGGAGTTCCTCCCATGCTGGTCGTTCCTGGATTTGAAGGCCGCGATACGTGCGATGGTATGTCGCGTCGTGATCTGCTGCGTTTTGGTGGACTTTCTCTCACGGGCCTCTCGCTCGGGCACTTGCTCACCGCGGAGGCACGAGCCAATAACAACCCCGCTCCGGTTCCCCAAGTCGGTGGTGGCCGAGGTTTCGGGAAAGCGAAGAACGTCATCCTCGTTTACCTACAAGGTGGCCCGAGCCATCTCGATTTGTGGGATCCGAAGGAAGATGTCCCCGATAGTGTGAAGAGCATCTTCAAGCCGATCAGCACCAAGCTGCCTGGCGTCAAGGTCACGGAACTGCTGCCGAAGATCGCCAACATCCTCGATAAGACCACGTTGATTCGCTCGATGAGCTACTCCCCGAACGGCCTCTTCAACCACACCGCGGCCATCTACCAGATGCTCACCGGCTACACCACCGACAAGGTAAGTGCTTCCGGGCAACTCGAACCACCGAACGCCAAGGACTTCCCGACGCTCGGCTCGAACATCATCAAGTTCAAGCCACCCGAAGTGCCAATGCTGCCCTTCGTGATGATGCCTCGGCCGCTTCAAGAATCCAATGTCGTCGGCAAAGGTGGTACCGCGGGCTTCTTGGGCAAGGCTTACGATCCCTACCTCTTGTATCCGTCCGGCGACGACATGGACATGGCCAAGATGGATCGCATCAAGGTCGACGACCTGGTCTTGCGTGAAGAACTTTCGCAACTCCGCATGGAACGCCGCGCGACCCTGCGGGACACGGTCGCCAAGGGCATGCCAGAACTCGAAGCCGCCGTCAGCAAGTATGAACTCGATTCGTATTACGGCAAAGCTCTCGGCCTCGTGCTCTCCGGGCGAGCCAAGGAAGCCTTTGACCTGACCAAGGAAAAAGACGAACTCCGCACCAAGTATGGCAAGAACACCTTCGGCCAGTGCTGTTTACTGGCTCGCCGGTTGGTCGAAGCCGGGACGCGGTTCGTCGAAGTCAACTGGCCGAAAGTCGCCAACTCGGACAACCACTCCTGGGATGTCCACGTCGGTCTCTCGGGTCGCATGAAGAACCAAGCCGCTCCGATGCTTGATTCTGGTATCTCAGCCCTCATCGAAGACCTCGAAGATCGCGGGATGTTGAAGGACACGCTGGTCGTGGTCGTCGGCGAATTCGGGCGTAGCCCACGCCGTGGGGTCAGCACTTCGGGCAACTCCAACTCGGATGATGGCCGCGACCACTGGCCGTACTGCTACACGGCTCTCGTCGCTGGTGCTGGCATCAAACGCGGCTACGTCCACGGCAAGTCGGACAAGACCGCGAGTGCTCCGACCGAGAACCCCGTTCACCCCGGCGAACTGCTCGCAACGATCTACCACTCGGTGGGCATCAAGCCCGACACGATCGTCTACAACCACCTCAACCAGCCCCGTGAGCTGGTCAAGGGCGAAGCCGTCTCCGCGCTATTTAGCTAACCAGCGATTTGCGAAACGCACAGCGAGCCGCAGAAAACTGCGGCTCGCTTCGTCTGAGAAGCCAGGGAAGGTACCTGGGCGATGGAAACGGATCTGCCGGGGGCGATTCACTGGGGTTCTGATAAGGAGAAACCAAAAGACCATGTCTCTCACACTTCAACATCCTTCAGCTCGGACGGTGGACCAACTCGCGGCGACCGATGATGAACGAGAAGCTCGCGGTGAGTTTCTTTTCGAGGGAGCTGGCGAGATTCTCAAAAAACATCGCATTGATCGCTCGATCACACTCGAAGAAGTCGCGCAGAAACTCGGGATCAATCGCTCGACGGTGTTTCGCTACGAGGACAACAAAACGCCCCTTTCGGATTATGCCGTGACACGCTTTGCGGTTGCGTTGGGAATGGATCCACAGGTGCTGATGCTGGAGTGCCTGAAGAAGGTGATGCCCGGAATGGCCGAAACCACCTTTGGCCAGTTGCTCCAGAAAGTTGTGGAGAACAACCCGCAGTAGCAGTAATCCGGGAGTCGTGGTGACGCCGAGTGTGGTGTGGTGGGTCAAGCGAGACGCTCGCCTGGCGGATAATGCCGTGCTGAACACGGCGTCCGCGATGGGAGCGAGTGTCGCGCCGATCTTCGTCTTCGAGCCGTCGATCGTCGCGGCAGCCGATACCTCGGCGATGCACATCCATGCCCAATGGCAGGCCTTGACGCACCTCCGCGAGCAGCTTCGCCAACGAGAAGCGGATATTGTGATCGCTCATGGCGAAGCCGTTGAGAAGCTGGACAAGCTCCACACGGCGCATCCCTTCACGCATCTCTTTTCGCATGAGGAAGTCGGGAACGACCTGACATTTCAACGGGATCGGGCCGTAGCGAACTGGTGCCGCGACCATGGAATCCAGTACCGGGAGTTCCCGCAATCCAGTGTGCGGCGAACAGGAGTGAACCGCGATCGATTGCAGCAACTTTGGCAAACCCGCATCGTTCAGAAGTCGCCGTTAGCAATTCCGACAATTCAACAAAGCCCAGCAATCCGCCAACTGGCAATGAAGACGGACTTCCCGAAATTCGAGTTCCCAGCATCGGCTCGGCATCGGCAACCCGTTTCGGAGAGAGATGCTCACGACACACTCGCGGACTTTCTGCATCGCCGCGGGGTCTGGTATCGCGGCGGGATCAGCTCGCCGAATACGGCTGACACGGCCGGCTCACGGCTGAGCGTGCATCTCGCCTGGGGGACGATCACGGCTCGCCAAGTCTGGCACGCCGTGCGTGCTCGACTTGCGGACCTCGACCCCGATGACCCGCAAACCGCCCGTTGGAAACGCAGCCTCGAAGCCTTCCTGAGCCGACTGCATTGGCGGGACCATTTTTCGCAACGGCTCGAATCGGAACCCGAACTGGAGTTTCGCAGCATCCACAGTGCCTATCGGGATATTCCTTACGAGAACAACGAGCGGCTTTACGAAGCCTGGCGCGATGGGCGAACCGGTTACCCGATGGTCGATGCGGTCATGCGTTGCCTCGCGGCCACCGGGTTCGTGAACTTCCGGATGCGGGCCATGGCCGTCAGCTTCGCTTGCCATGTGCTGCACCTCGATTGGCGGCTAATTCACCCGCACCTGGCCTGTGTCTTTCGAGACTACGACCCGGGCATTCACCTCAGCCAATTGCAGATGCAAGCCGGAGTCGTGGGCTGGAATGCCATCCGCGTCTATAGCCCGCAGAAGCAACTGCAAGACTGGGACTCGCAAGGCCGCTTCGTGAAACGCTGGCTCCCCGAACTCCGCGACGTGGCGATCGAAAAGCTCCTGGCCGGAGAAGCGACGACACCCATCGTGGAGTTCGAGTCCCGGAGCAAGTGGATGAAGGACACCCTCTACGCGATCCGCAAATCCACGACTGCCAAAGCGGCAACACCGTCGGTCTATTTGAAACATGGCTCACGAAAGAAGGAACAATCCTTCCGTCCACGGAGAACCCCGAAACGCCAACCCCCGACAAAACCGCCTCAAAAGACGCTTTTTGATGACTGATTCCGCACGAGCGATGGCGAAATCAGGGGTTCATTTTCTTCGTGAACAGGATGATGTGCTGCCAAGGGAGATCGCGGTTGGTCTTGGTATGCTCCATGTTGGCGAATTCGGACATCTCTTTCAGGACTTGGCGCTCGCTCATTTTGTGGACCAGCTTGATCGGCACTTGGGGGTCTTCCAAGCGGAACTCGACGAAGGCAATCCGGCCACCAGGCTTCAAGGCCGCGACCATCTTTTCCATCATCTCGTAAGGGAAAGCCAACTCGTGGTAGACATCGACCATGATGATGAGGTCCACTTTCGCTTCCGGGAGTTTGGGGTCGGCTTCGGTCGAGGTGATCAATTCGATATTCGAGACTTTCTCTTTCTTGGCCCGCTTCTCGATCAGCTTTAACATCTCCGGTTGGATGTCCACGGCGAGAATCTTGCCTTTCTCGCCGACGAGCGGAGCCATCCGGAAGACGTGGTACCCGCTCCCGGCCCCGACGTCCGCGATGGTCATACCAGGCTTGATATCGAGAGCTTTGAGGAGCTTGGCCGGTTCTTCTTCGCGTTCTCGCTCCGTGCGTTCGAGCCAACCCGCCCCTTGGTAACCCATGACGTGGGCAATCTCACGGTCGAGGTAGAACTTGCCGATACCGTCGGGGTCGTGTTTTTCTTTCGTAACGTATCGCTCTTTCTTTGGCTCCTGAGCCAAAGCCAAGCCGAAGCCGAAGAGCACCAAGCACATGAGGGTTCGCATCATTTCACCCAGCCCGAGAGTTCACAGTTCGGTCCCTATCTCTGTAGTATACCCCGAGACAAACCCGGAGTCGCATCACGATGGCCAAGGTTCGCCGGCCTGCCCTGGATTATCTCGTTTACCTGGTGGTGCGTGGGCTGGTGGCAGTCGTGCAGGCCTTACCGGAACGCTGGGCCTATGGATTCGCGGACCTGCTGGCGGCGGTCATCCATCGTGTCGATCGTCGCCACCGGCAGGTCGCCATCGAGAACCTCAGTTTCGCGTTCCCCGAGAAGTCCCCTGCGGAGATCGCTGACCTGGCTTATGGCTGTTACCAGCATCTCACGTTACTGATCATCGAGATTGCGTTGTTACCACGGAAGATGCGGGTCGAGACCTGGCGAAAGTTTGCCACGCTCATTGGCGGGGATCAGATCGTCTCGAACCTGATTGACTCTGGACCGGTGCTCATCGTGACAGCGCACTTCGGCAATTGGGAACTCGCAGGCTTCACACTCGGTGCCCAAGGCTTCGAAACCTACGCCATCGCTCGCGTGCTCGACAACCCGTACTTGGAACGCTATTTGAAGTCGTTCCGCGAGCGCACGGGGCAGACGATCATCGCCAAAAAGGATGACTTCGACCGGCTCACGGGGGTGTTACAAGCCGGGGGCAAAGTGGCCACACTGGGGGACCAAGACGCCGGGCCACGGGGAGTGTTCGTGCCCTTCTTCGGCCGCATGGCGTCGGCGCATAAAGCCGTGGCACTCATGGCGATCGAGTTCCAGGCCAAGATGATGATCATCGGCGTGCCGCGTGTCGGTGGGCCATTGCAGTACGAAATCCGCTGTGAAGATGTCATCGACCCCGCCGAGTACTCTCACCGCAGCGATGCCGTGAAGGCCATCACCGAACGCTACCACGCCGCGCTCGAACGCCTGATCCGCCAACACCCCGAACAATACTTCTGGCTCCACCGGCGCTGGAAGACCCAACCCCGTCAACGGGGATAAAGTTGCGAAGCCAGGCGTATGCTCGATCACGCAGTGGCCTGGGCGAAGGGGTCGGTCTCGGTTTCGCTGGCGAAGACTTCGAGTGTCGTGAACTCGTTGGCCAACAGGCGGGCGAGATCTTCGATCGCCGGGCGTTCGGTGGCGTAATGGCCAGGCAAGAGGACACTGAGGCCAGCAGCTTCAGCCTGTAGTCCTTCGTGGAAACGAAGTTCACCGGTCACGAACAGGTCCGCCTCCGCGCGGATGGCATCCCCCACGCACTCCCCCGCGGCTCCGCAAGTAACGGCGACCCGGCGAATCAGGCGGGCGGGTTCACCGATCATCTGCATAACCTGCGGACGAAGCTCGGCTTTCAATCGCTTCGCCAGTTCGCCAAGTGGTTGCGGGTTCGGCAGTTCCCCGAGGCGGCCTTCGCCAGTGCTACTCGGCACATGCAATGGGTAGAGATCGTAAGCCACTTCTTCGTAAGGATGCGCTGCTCGCATCGCCGCCAGGACAGCCGTCAACTTCGACTCCGGCACCAAGACCTCGACTCGCTCCTCGGAGACCTGCTCGCGCTGGCCACGCTCACCGATGACGGGGTTCGACTGCTCATTGCCACGGAACGTCCCCCTGCCTGGGGTGCGGAAGCTGCATTCCGTGTAGTTGCCGATAACTCCCGCGCCAGCCGTGAAGAGAGCATCGCAGACCAACTCCACCGAGGCTACGGGAACGAAGACAACAAGCTTGAACGCCTTGCCAGCCGGACGTAGGCGAAGCGGGCGAACGCTCGTCAGGCCGAGTCGCGCCGCAAGCCCATCGTTGATACCACCCGGGCAGTTGTCAAAGGCGGTGTGGGGGGAGTAGACAGCAATGCCCGCTTGGAGGAGTGGGAGCAATAACCGGCCGTCTGGCGTGGTATCAGTCAGTTTCTTGGTCGCGCGGAAGAGTACCGGGTGATGCGTGACGATGAGTGAAACCTGCCGATCAACGGCTTCGCGGACGACGGCCGGTGTCACGGTCAAGCAGGTCATGATTCGCGTCACGGGACCACGAGACTGGCCCAAGATCAACCCGACGTTGTCCCACTCCGCGGCCGTGTGCACTGGCGCGAAGCGCTGAAGGTAACGCAGGACATCGGACAGGTCGGACATTGAGGATCCCATCAAGCCAAAATGACATTTAGCGGCTGCGGCTTTCTTATGGTCGCGAAGCCAAAAAGCCTGGCACAGAAGTGCCAGGCTTTGGAAAATGGTCATGCACCTGCGAGTTACTTCACCGCATCAAGGATTTTGACGGCGCCCGTGTCTCGTTTGTAGAGCGGGAGGTGGCGGTAGTAGACTTCGAGAGTGAGCAGGGCCATACAAGTGGTGCCGAGGCGGCCAACATGCGTGCCGGTGATGTTGGTGTCGCTGTCCCAACTGCCCCCATTGTTCTTTTCTTGCGGGACTTGCATGTCGATCAACATGTCACGCATCGCCGGGTTCCACACTTCATACCATTCTTTGCCTTCGTAGAAGTGCATGACCTGGGTGGCGTAGTAGTAGTAGTAAATGTTGAAGTTGTTCTTGTTGGGTTGCATCTTCATGATGGCGCTCACACCACCGGCCATGCCGGGGTTGCTCGGGCCCCAGCCGTCGCCGTAGTAACGGCAGAGCAGGCCGACCGGAGTCATGGTGAAGCTTCTGGTGGCGTTGTTATAACCATACTCTGATTTGTTCGAACCACTGGCGACCGAGTCGAGGAACTTGCGGCACTTCTCGAAGGCGCGTTTGTCGACGCTCAGTTCTTTGCACAGTTTCGCCGATTGGAGGGCCTGAATCTGCCAGCCGACGATGGAGGTGTCGCCGTTGGTGCCAGCTGTGTAGCCCCAGCTTCCGTTCGAGCCTTGAGCCGAGACGATGTAGTTCACGGCCTTCTGAGCCGGAGCCACGAGGGATTTGTCACCCGTCATGCCGAGCAGTTCGCAGATGGCGACCGTAGCGATGCCTTGGGTGTACATGTTCGTGGCGTTTTTGAAGCTACCGTTGGGCTGTTGCAGCGTGAGCAAGTACGCGATGCCGTCTGCTACGAGCTTTTTGTACTTGTTGTCTTTTTCGTTCGATTTGTGGGTTTGCCCAGCCGCGAGGAATGGCAAGAGAGCCATGCCCGTGGCGGCGGCGGTATCTGATTTACTGCTGCCATCGTAGGCCCAAGAGCCATTTCCTTTTTGCTGTTTGGCGAGCCAGGCGAGTCCGCGAGCGACAGCAGCTTCGGAAGCCGAGTTGCCGCCACCTTTCGCGAGGAGCTTCGAGCGGGTCGCTGCGCCGCGACCGAGGAAGCCTTCGCCAGCGATCGTCCCTGTCCCGGAACCCGCGCCACCTACGAAATTCCCTGCTGTTCCATCGACACCACCAGCGCCAACACCAATGCCAGGGAGTTGCGAGAAGTCCTTACGGAGATCAGAGGTCGCGCTCTCGACGCCAGGAGCTTCGGTCGTCTGCGTGGCTGTCTCGACGTTGACGTTGTTCAGGTTTTCGGCTTCGACGGCGGTGGGCGTTTCTGGATCGATGCCCATATCGGGGTTCGTCAGGTCTTCGGTGGGTGGTTTCTCTTCTTGTTGAGCAACAACGGTCAACTCTTGAAGGGATGGAGCCGCCTTGGTGCTGCCGCCCATGATGCTGTCCGCGACGATCATGGTGATCGCCAAGGCGACGTGAACCGCCCCGCTGATCACCCACGCTGGGATGTGCTTGCGGAGCAGGCGTTCGTTGGCTGATTCTTCCGCGCCTCGCAAGCTACGGATGACGGCAGGTTTGCCATCGGGTTTGACATCAGGTTTCGCGGCCATCGTCGTTCTCCTTCGAGTCTGGACCACCTGGAGAGGTGATGCCTAAATGTTCATTACAAGAGTGCGGTTAATCGTTGTATTTGACCCAGTCTAGCCCACGTTCGGAGGAACTCGCCTCAGGAAATGGGTTTTGGTTCCGTCGTTCTTCGCGTAGCTTTCGCCAGTCGCGGTCGCCGCGCCAGTACCAGACGGTCAGGAGGCAAGCGAATAGGAAAAGCCCGCCGACCAGTGTCGCGATGCCAGGCAAGAAGCCTTCGCGCCAGGGCTTACCGGCATCCGGTCGGTTGTCTGCGGTCACGATCAACCCGCGGGACATCATCAGCGGTGCCCGCCGAATCTGGTTACGATCTTTGTTCTTGGCGCTTGGAATCCCAGACTCGTACTGAATCAGTTTAAAATAGTAGGCGCCAAATTTGACCGATGGCGACTGTTGGTAAAGGAGGTTCGGGGTGATTCCCTCCGGGAGATCGACGAGCACGAGGCAGAGAGGGTCAGCACCGAGATGCGGGAAAATCCAGCACTCATAGAGATCCTTGATTCCAGCTTTTTTGAGTGGCGCACTGGGTTCGATCCGACGCAGGCGTTTCATCCGCCCTTCGAAGGAGACGATCTTAAACTGAAAGTCCTGACCCGAACGCGAGTTCACAAGATCACGGAAGGTCGCATCTTTAAGACCCGTCTCAAAAAGCTGTTCTGAGGTGAACTGCCTCGCGTGCAAAACAGTTTCGTTGTAGGCCTCGAACTCTTCCCAATTTGCGTCTTCACCACGCAGAGGAGCATCCCACTCGATGCGTTGAAAGAAGCCACGATCGGCATTCAGAGCCAGGGGATTGATCGGCTCGGGAGTTGCTTCTTTAGGCCCGTCTTTGGTCGGTGGGGCCGGAGGATCCGCGAGAGCAATCCCAGAGAGCGCAGCCAAGCTCAGTGTCATGAGACACCCAATTTGAGCCAGTCTCCGCCAACTGCAAATGACCACGGACGTACCTCCCCATCCCTGCGACGATCAAAAATCAGCACAAGTTCCCGATTCCCTCCGAAACTTCCCGAAAAACGCGGTGTTGGGTGGTTGAATTGGGAGCCTATGTTCTCCGTCGTGAGTTGGCTTTTGATTTCTTGGCGGGTGAAGATCTCCATCGCCAAGAAATCAAACCCTTCGACTGCACAAATGGCAGGCAAATGTCTCGAAGTTGACCAGAGTCCTCTTTCACCTGCCAGCTTTCGTCCTCCAGGATTTCGCCAGAAAATGGAGGGTCGCTCGTCTCCGCTTCGGGCGAGGTCATGAATCGGAAAAACTCAGCAATCTCTTCTGTGACCGCTTTGTTGGGAGTGAATTGTCCATACATCCACAATCCATCCCCTTCTGAGTCCGAAATCGTACCGAGTTCGATGCCAAGATACAGGAGTTGCATACGTAAGGTCTTTAGTGTGAATGGACTTCCATGAACACTGTAGGCACCTGTCGCTTACTTCTTCTCGTATCGTTTCACAAAACCTGTGACCTGCGCACCCGTGGCCAGGCCCGCACAGAGCCGGTCGGAACTGTGATTGTCCGGACGGTGAACCTTGATCGTTAATTCATTCTTCCCGGCTTTGGTCTTCACCGGGAGCATAACGATGTTGTTGGTGTTCGCGGACGTTTCGAGATCGCGGAGTAGCTCACCATTCCACCAGACGCCGAAATTGTGCCACAACTCGAAGACCAGAACCCCCTCTTCGGCCCGTTCACAATCCAGCGTGGCATTCGCCCAAACGATGCGTTCCGGATCGTTCTGGGTGTAGTTGACTACGGCAAAGTTCATGGCGGTGCACTTCTGGCTGCCAGACGGGCGACCGTCCGAGGGGAGCTTCTGCCATCTGGCGATGCCGTTCCGGTAACTTTTCTGGAACGTCTCTTCGGTCAGCCCAGCTCGAATCTCTTCGAGGGTCACCACATTCGCGTTTCTCTTGTTGAGATCGGTGAGGACATTCCACGCCATCACCGCTTTGGGTTTGAGTTCGTAAGCCTCGAGAATGGACAGCCGGTTGGTTTGGGCAAATTGCAGATCGGGATTCTTGCGGACATAGGCCATGAGATCATCGCTGGGTACGGTGTACGCCAACGTGCGGATGGTCCCTGACGGGAGTTTGGACCAATTCAAGACGTTGTGGTAAGCAAAGAGATACTCGACTTGGCAATCACCGAGAGTTGAAATGTCAATCGAATGCTGGGCTTGAAACGACAAAACGTGCAGCTTTTTGCCTTGAAAGCATTGGAGATCCTTGCAGTTGAGATGCCAGATGTTGACCGACTTGAGGTTCTTTCCTTCCCGAAGTTCGTCAATATCGTCGATCCGCCCACCCGCGAAGCTGATCTTTTCAAGGGTGGACCAGTTGAGCGGCGGAATCTTCGTCACCTGCCCGCCGGTGATGCTAATCGAGCGTAACGGGAGCTTCGCCAAGCAGGAGATGTCTTTCAATTGGCCCCGCGCCAGCCAGGCTTCCTCTTTCGAAGACCACTGAAAATCTTCGAGCTTCGGAAACACTCTGACAGGGTTGAGGTCCGTAGCCTGGTCGGCGTCTTTCAGAATCAACGTGCTGATGACGCGGTCCGTTTCCTGGAACTCGATGTTTCCCTTGAATTCAGGATTGGCTCGCTTCAACTCCTTCGTGAAGAGGCCAATCTGTTGTTCCGGTCGTAGCCGTGCGAAAGCGTCTCGCCAGATGGGATCATCGGGCTTCCACTCAACCATGAGGTTCACTTTCTTCTCTGGAACCTCCTGGCTCTTGGTGGGTTTCGTATCGGCAACGAGGCGTTTGGCTTCGTCTTGCCGGAAGGAGTTGGAGACTGAAAGGAATGCAACGAGGCCAACGATTATGGTCAACGCCAGGCCGGCAAGACAGAAACCGAGGATTCGAGAACTGGGGACTTTGGCCGCTTCTTTGTACGTTGGGGCAAACTCGTCATCAGAGCCGAGATTCGAGAAGGCGTTATCTGTCGAGACCGCCATCGGCACATAGACCAGTTGCGGAGTCGGGTGGTCCGCGCTGCCACAGGGGTTGGCCTCGATCGCGGCCAATTCCTGTGCGACGACTTTGGCACTCGCAGGCCGGTGTTCGCGTTTCTTCGACAGCAAACGAACCAGCAAATCGGCGAGTTCCCGTGGGACGTTCGGGTTCAACTCTCGGACCGGAGTGGGGTGCTCGAGGCTGAGGGCCATGAGCGTCGCCATGACCGTGGGGCGTTCGAACGGCGATTTCCCGGTGCAGAGTTGGTACAGCATACAACCCAGGCTGAAAAGATCGGCTCGGGCGTCGACGCGCTCCCCACGCCCCTGCTCAGGGGCCATGTGCGTCGGCGTGCCGATCACCACCCCGGAAAGCGTGAGTTCTTTCTCGCGGCGTTCTTGGAGTGGCTTCGCTAAGCCGAAATCCAGAATTTTCACCCGCCCGTGGGGTGCCTCAAGCCAAATGTTTCCTGGTTTGATGTCCCGGTGGATCAGATTGTGGGCGTGAGCATCCGCCAGACCAAGAGCTGTTTCCCGACCAATCCGCAAGACTTGGGCGATACTTGGAAGCCCCTTTTTCTTGATGTACTCTTCGAGCGAATAGCCCAGCAAGAACTGCAAAGCGATGAAGGGGATCCCCTGAATTTCATCCGCTTCGTAGATGCCAACAATGAAATCACTTCGGATGCGAGCCGCGACTTGGGCTTCGCGGAGGAACCGCTCTTTGGCGATCGGGTTCGAAGTATACGAGGGCTGCATCATTTTGATGGCCACCCGCCGTTCGAGTTTGGTGTCGAAGCCCAGGTAGACGGTCCCCATCCCCCCACGGCCCAACTCCTTCAAGATCCGATACTTCCCAAAGCTCCCCAACTCTCCCTCTTTCAAGGGAGGCTGGAGTGGGATGGTTTCGGTCATCTCGTCGGTGTCAACCCAAACGAGTGGCTCTTTAGTCTTCATATCGACTTCACCCGAACAGATGAAATGAACCTTTCGGATGCGATAATGAGCGTTATCGTCCGGAATAATTGGTCCGTTTCCACCATAGTTCGAAAGTCATCAAGATGCGCTGAATCCAGAACGAATGTGGGAAATCGTTATGTGTAGATCATCCCGCGTGAACAAGTGGTTCGTCAATTGAAACAGCCCAGGGGTTTGGCCCTGGGCTGTGAGAATGGCTACGAGTCAGGATTTTACTTCATGTAGCGGTTGATGATATTCTCGACCAACTCCTGGCGGCCGGACTTGTTCGGTTCGCTGTCGCCTTTGTCGAGCATGTAGGCTTCGAGCATGTCGAAGTTCGCCATGCCGCTTTGGATTTGCTGGCCGATGCCCGTCTCCCAAGAAGCGTACCGGTCTTTGACGATGTTCTCCAACACGCCGTCTTTTCGCATCGCGGCGGCAATCTTGAGGCCGTGCGCGAAGGCATCGACGCCGCCGATGTGGGCGTAGACGAGGTCGATCGGCTCGAAGCTCTCGCGGCGGACCTTGGCGTCGAAGTTCAGGCCACCGGTGCCCAGGCCCTTTTGGCCGAGGACCGCGAGCATGACTTGCGTGGTCTGGTACAGGTTCGTCGGGAATTGGTCGGTGTCCCAGCCGATGAGTTCATCGCCACGGTTGGCGTCGATGCTGCCGAGCATGCCGTAGCTGGAAGCGTAGGTCAGTTCGTGGAACATCGTGTGACCGGCGAGCGTCGCGTGGTTGGTCTCGATGTTGAACTTGAAGTCCTTATCGAGGTTGTACGTCTTCAAGAAGGCCATGCACGCGGCGCAGTCGGAATCGTACTGGTGCGTCGTTGGTTCTTTTGGTTTTGGCTCGATGAGGAACTGACCGGTGAAGCCGATCTTCTTCTTGTAGTCCACGGCCATTTGCAGGAACTTGGCGAGGTGGTCGAACTCTTTGCGAAGGTTCGTGTTGAAGAGGTTCATGTAGCCTTCACGTCCTCCCCAGAAGACGTAGTTCTCGCCACCGAGTTCCTTCGTGACTTCGAGAGCTTTCTTAACCTGGGCCCCCGCGAAGGCGAAGACATCGGCGTTGCACGACGTCGACGCGCCATGCACAAACCGCTTGTTCGAGAACAAGTTCGCAGTGCCCCACAGGAGTTTCACGCCCGTCTCGGCTTGCTTGACCTTGAGCTTGGCGACAACCTTATCGAGGTGCTCGTTGGTCTCACGCAGGCTGCCTTGCTCGGTGGCAATGTCACGATCGTGGAAGCAGTAGTAAGGCAGGCCGAGTTTGGTGACGAGTTCGAAGAACTCCTCGACGCGGCGCAGGTCCTTGTCGAGCGAAGTGCCACCCATGTCGTCCCAGGGGCGAATCATCGTCGGGCCACCGAAGGGATCGCCGCCCGAGCCGCACATCGTGTGCCAATAGCAGACGGCAAAGCGGAGATGCTCTTCCATCGTCTTGCCTTCGACCACTTCTTTGGCGTTGTAGTGCCGGTAGGCAAGGTCGTTGGTGGAATCCGGCCCTTGGTAGGTGATCTTCGGCAGTTCTTTGAAGGATTTCAAAATCATGTCTTGAGGTTCCAGGCAGTAAGTTGGAGAGTGACGCAGGTTAAATTAGGACCGCGCCCTGTGCTCTCCAACCCCGGAATCCCCCACAGCCTGAGAAGAATGGGTGACACTCATCATGAGGGGAGCAACTCGACAACTTCGTGCCAGCCGAGTGCTTCGGCCAGTTGGCGCGGAGTCATGCCGTTGTCAGCCTTCGCGTGAGGGTCGGCACCGGCGGCCAGGAGGGCTTTCACGGCCGCCACACTCCCGGCGGAGGCGTCCTGATGCAAGAGCGTCCAACCGTTCATCCCCGTTGTGGTGAGCATGGATGGATTCTGAGCCAAATGTTCCATGAGCACGGCAGCCATGTTCTCACTCAGTTGTCGGTGGTTCGCTTCGGGGACGAAGCGAATCTCGGTTGGATCACCAAAGTCCAGCCCCCAAGCCTCGTCGTGGTCCTGGCGTTCCCGAGGCTTCATCCGGGACCGCAAGAGGTTGACTGTGTAAGCACCATAAACTTCCCCGCCCATCACGAACATCCAATCGCTGATCTGGTGGAGCGGAACCCGGACGTCCTCCCCCTGCCGAACGGACTTCACCCAATTTGGGGAGTTCAGCAGAACCCCGCTGACAAACTCGCCATCGTAATCGACATCCGAAAACCACATGTGCTCTGCACCCGGGTCGTCCTTGCCGCGGGAGCTTTTGGACACGTCCCAGAATGGCGCTTTGACACCCGCCATCTCCAAGGCTGGGATGATCCGCCGTCGATCGGAGGCGATTTCGCGCCAGAACAAGCGAAAGTTTGCCCGCGCCTGTCCATACGCTTGCTGCATCCCGGGATCTTCGTTGTCGAACAAGAACACTTTGGACTCTGCCATCGAGATGCCTCTCTGATTTAGCGAATAGGGATTCAACTGTTGGCTTCAAACTCCGCGCGGTTCCAGAGTCCGAAGAACAAGACATCGCTCCACTCAAGCCCCAACGGGTGCTCGTTCCCGTCTCGGACGTTGTCGAAGTTGTCATCGAAACGGAGGCCGTAGAAAGCACTCAAGGGGTCTTCGGTGCTCGCCCTGATCAGGGTGCTTGCAGCTTCTGTGGCGTCCGCAGGGAGGGCGTCGATGGCCTCAGCGACTTTGATGCACTCACGAATCTCGTTCTGGACGGATGCAAGCAACTCGGCTTCGCCATCTGCGGTCATGGAGTCCAATTCGATGGTTTCGAGAAGCACGTAACGATCTTGGTGGGATTCCAGAAATTCGAGCGTCTCATCAATGCACTCGCCAAGGGCGGGCGATGCTGATCCCACAATACGCACTAAGGAAAGCAACTTCTTCAATCGAGCGTAGCCCGCATCAAAGTCGCCGACGATCGCGTAGAGTCTCGTCTTCTGTTCAGGTAGTTCGCCATCGAAACCATCTGAGATGAGTGAGGCACAGAGACGAGGGTTTCCGGACATCAGCACGCGGTAGGAGAGTGGGATCATGTAGGCCCACTCGGAGAGGCCAGAGATTGTTTCTGGTCGATCCGCGTAGGACGAGGGTTGGTTGCTGATGCTGTAGATGTAAGCACGATTTGCCATGGGCATCCTCCTCAGAAACTACCCAGCGACGGCGACGCTGGCCCATTCGGGGGTGACGAACCATTCTTGCGTGGCACTGCCTTCGTTGATTTCTTCGTCGTCAGTCTCGAAGCTCATGGCCCCGCCTTTGGGGAACTTCATGATGGTGTTGCCAGCGCCGAGCAACCAGGCGGCATAGATGCCGAGGTCCGGCATGTGGCCGACGAGAATGACCGTGTCGCAGTTCAATTCCACGACTTCTTTGGAGAGCTTACGAGGACGGAGCTGATCGAGCGTCAAGCGTTCGGTGATGGTGATTTCACGGCCGGGTGACAGCAGAGACCAGAGAGCATCGGCGGTCTGGCGAGCGCGGACGAGGGGGCTGGAGAGAATTGCGTCTGGCTTGATGTTCATGCGACGAAACGCATCGCACAGTTGAGCGGCTTGGACCTTGCCCGCTTCCGTCAGTTCACGGGCCGCATCCGCCTCGGGGGCGTTGCTGGTTGGGTCCACCGCTTCCGAGTGGCGGATGAGAATCAATCGCATGATTTGTCCCTCTTCACTGTTTCTTAGCCAAGTTAGTCTATTTCACGTTCGGGAGAAGTCCCTACAATAGCCGACGTTCCTTTTCCTGGGCAGTATGCACGTTATGAAGCGCGAAGACATTCGGAATGTGGCCGTCATTGCACACGTTGACCACGGCAAAACCACACTGGTGGACCAGATGCTCCGCCAGTCCGGGTTGTTCCGGTCGGAAGAACTCGACAAGCTGGTGGGGGGACAGCACAACCTCATCATGGATTCGAACGACCAGGAACGCGAACGGGGCATCACGATTCTCGCAAAGAACTGCGGGATTCGCATCGGCGATGTCAAAGTGAACCTGATCGATACCCCAGGCCACGCCGACTTCGGTGGCGAGGTGGAGCGGATCCTCAAAATGGCCGACGGGGCCTTCGTCCTCGTCGATGCCGCGGAAGGACCATTGCCTCAAACACGATTCGTGCTTCGCAAAGCCTTCGCCTGTGGCTTGCGGCCGATCGTCATCATCAACAAGATTGACCGCCCCGATGCGCGGATCGACGAAATTCACTCTTTGATGTTCGATTTGTTCATCGAACTCGGTGCCGATGACGAAACGGCGAACTTCCCCGTGATCTACGCCTCGGGTCGGGCTGGTATCGCCACCACTGATATGGCCGTCGAGCCGAAGGATCTCAGCCCGCTCTTCGATGCCATCATCAACAAAGTCCCCGCCCCGGACGTGGACATGGAAGGCAGCCTGCAAATGCAGGTCATGGCCCTCACATACTCCGAGTTCGTCGGGAAGATCGCCATCGGCCGCGTGTTCCGTGGCAAGATCAAGAAGAACCAGAAGGTCACGGTGGTCAAGCAAAAAGACGGCTCGACCTTCCAAGACACGATCGTCAGCGTCATGGAATTCGATCGCCTCGCCAAGCGTGAAGTCGATGAAATCAAAGCCGGTGACGTCTGCGCCGTGGTGGGCATCGATGACGCCGACATCGGCGACACGATCTGCGAATTCGAAAAGCCCGAGCAACTGCCCCAGCTCAGCATCGACGAACCGACCTTGGACATGCTCTTTAAGGTCAACGATTCGCCGTTCGCAGGCCAAGACGGCAAGCCTGTCACGAGCCGCGAACTTCGGGATCGCCTCGAAAAAGAATTGCAAGTCAACGTGGCTCTGCGTGTGAAGCCAGGCGAGCGTGAAAGCGAATTCATCGTCTCCGGACGGGGTTTGCTCCACCTCGGGGTGCTTCTGGAAAGCATGCGCCGCGAAGGTTCCGAAGTCGCTGTCGGCAAGCCACGCGTCATCACCAAGGACATTGGCGGTAAGGCTCACGAGCCAGTGGAGTACCTGGTCGTCGAGGTTCCTTCCGAGCATTCCGGTTCGGTGATGCGGCTTGTCCTGGAGCGCCAGGGCGAATGCATGAAGATGGAAGCCACGGGTAGCCTGACTCACATGGAGTTCTACATCCCCGCTCGCGGCCTGATCGGCCTGCGAACCCGGATGCTGACCGGCACCCAAGGTACCGCGATCATGCACCATAACTTCGCCGAGTACCGCCCACTCAAGGCAGCGCTGCCAGGCCGAGCCAACGGGGTGTTGATCTCCATCGAGACCTCCAAAGCCACGGCTTACGCCATCGAAGGCTTGCAAGACCGCGGCGAGCTGTTCGTCGGCCCGATGGAAGCCGTTTACGAAGGCCAAGTCGTCGGTGAGCACAACCGCGACAAAGACCTCACGGTCAACGTGACCCGCCTCAAGGCCCTCACCAACATGCGGAGCGCCGGTGCGGACAAGACTGTCCCACTCCGCCCACCGACCGAGTTCTCGATGGAATCCGCTCTGGAATACATCGAAGACGACGAACTCGTCGAGATCACGCCCAAGTCGATCCGCATGCGGAAAATCCACCTGAAGGAAGCCGACCGCAAGCGTTACGACCGCTCGAAGTAAAGCTTCAACCGATGTGACCCGTTGATGAAAATCAACGGGTCACATCGACTCATCGGGGCGAAACCTCTTTCGGAGAGCCGTGGGCCATTCCGTTTCTCCCCACAGCTTCGTCAACGTCAGCTTCAACTTCCGGTTCGACTTGGGGATCTGCAGCAGTTCAAGCAGATCGGACTCTTGAGGTATATTGAGGCAATCCAGATCGATGGTCAATTCTTCCAGTTGATGCATGACCTGCGATTGTGCCAAAGCCCAAAACCCACGGCTCGTGATGGCTTCAGAATGCACCTCAAGGTTCTTCAGAGAGGAAAAACCACCCCACTGACCGAACTTGACCAGCACGTCGTCATCTTCAGCGATGAATCTGAATTCCAGTCGGGGGAGGTGCTTGACCAGTTCCGAATTGGCGAACGTTTCGCCACCGGCAGGGTAGTCGCCTTCGTAGGGGATCCAGTAAATCATCAACTTCTGCACGCCGATGGGTGGGGATTCCGCAAAGGCTTGCAACCCGTCATCCCGCAGACAGAGAATCAATTCGTCAATTTGATGCGCTGCTTTTGAACCGCAGAAATCCCGCACGAGCTGATACGGAACTGAGTAGATCGGGCCATCAATGTGCTCATCGATTTCGAAGTGTGCGTACTGAATCCGCTCGAAATGATTCTGGTTGAAAAAGAGCTTCCACTGGCTCGATTCAAAGCCTGTGACGGTCAACTTTTTCACCTGAGACAACGCGGTCGACGTGAACTGAAGCCATTCATCGCTCTCTTTCGAAAGCTCCAATTTCAGTTCCGAAACTGGCTCCTGGCGAAACGCCACCTCCGTGGAGCAACCCTTCGACAACGCGGACAGCGTGACATTCAACGAGTTCACGAAGCCATCCACCAGCGTGATGTCGCCTAAGAAACGCCACCTGAAGCCTTCTTCATGCTCAAACTTGGCTGGGCTGTACGTGCGGATTTCCGGACTCTGGTCGTTGGCGATCTCGAAACGATAGTCTGTTATCACTCGGCTGGGGTCGAGGGAGGTCAAGAATGGCTCGAACCATCGGGCGGCATGGGCGAGGAAGAGTTCGTTTCGTCGAGCCAGCAACAGGCTCTGCTCGGGGCCATCCTCCAGGCAGGCGATGCTCAGCCGGATGAATTCCGCACGCTCGGCTTCGCCATGCTCTTCGAGCCAATCGGCGAACACGAGTTTCCGCAGCCGGTTCTCCGGCTCCTGAGCGATACTCTGGATGAAGGTTTCACGATCGGACATCATCCCTCCACGCAGAACCTAAGCCTGCTCGGTGAAGTCAAGTACCGGTTGGTCAGGCACCGGGTGAAGTCTTCATCCGAGATTCGCCGAGTCTGTCGGCCAACTCCAGAACTGGGTGTATATTACACCCCAGACTACTATTCGGACGTAGGGGACGACTTTATGTGGCGACCACTAACTGGGGTCAGCGTATTCCTGAGTGTGTTGACTTTGAGCGGGATTCTGGGTTGTAGCCCTGGTAAGCCAGGTGGGGCCGCGAAGCAGGATCCAGGTCCACCACTCGTCACCGTCGCGAAGCCGATCGTCAAAACCGTGACGCAATTCAAAGAAGTCAACGGCACGTTGAAAGCCCGTGAGCGGGTCGAGATTCGCTCGCAAGTCACGGGGTTTATTGAGAAAGTGCATTTCAAGGATGGCGGTGAGGTGAAGGCCGGTGACCTGCTCATCACCATTGACTCCAGCCTTTACAAAGCCGATTACGACAAAGCCGAGGCCGAGCTAGCGAACTCGCAAGCCCAGGCGAAACTCGCCACGACCGAAGAATCCCGCATGGCCAAACTGCGCCAGTCCGCGAGCATCTCGCAGGATGAATACGATCAAGTGGCCGCGAAGAAGGAAGTCGCGTTGGCCAACGTGAAACTCTCCCAAGCGAGCGTGCAGCGAGCGGCCAAGAATCTGGAGTGGACCAAAGTCACGGCACCGATCTCCGGTCGTGTGGACCGCATCTATTTGACGAAAGGTAACCTCGTCATGGCTGGGGCGAGCCAACAAGATCCGCTCACGGTTATCACCTCCACGGACCCGATCTTTGCTTACGTCGACCTTGATGAGCAGTCGGTTCTGTATTATCTCGACCTGATCAACACGGGCAAATTCAAATCCGTGCGGGAACGGCGTATCCCAATCGAAGTGGGGCTGAAGGATGGGGAAGATTACCCCCACAAAGGCGAACTGGAGTTTGCTGGCACCGAGTTGAACCCCTCGACGGGATCGTTGACGCTGCGTGGCGAGTTGCCGAACCCCGCGCCGTTTAAGTTCACGCCAGGTATGTTCGTCCGCGTGCGGTTGCCGGGGGCGGAAGTGCCGAATGCGATCTTGGTTTCGGATACGGCGATCGTCATCGACCAGAACAAACGCAAGGTCTTCGTCGTCGGTGCGGATAACAAAGTCTCGGCCCGTGAGGTGCAAGTTGGGCCATTATCCGAAGGCTTACGAGTGATCCGCTCTGGCCTGAAGCCGGACGAGCGCGTCATTGTCCGTGGGCTTCAGCGTGTGCAAGATGGTGTCACCGTCGAAGCGCAGACCGCTGAAATGACCGCCTCGAAATAGAAACGATTTTGAAATCCTCTCCGTGGCATGGCCATCTTGGCCATGCTGACTGAATGCACGGCCAAGATGGCCGTGCTACCAACATACCCATCACCAGCGAGTTTCCTGATGTTCGCGCGTACGTTTATTGACCGTCCGGTGTTGGCCTGGGTGGTGTCGATTGTGATTGTGCTGTTCGGCCTCGCGGCCTTCACGCAATTGCCGGTCGAGCAATACCCACAAATCGCCCCGCCGACGATCCAAGTGACTGCTGTCTACCCGGGTGCCAATGCCCAGATCGTGGCCCAAACGGTCGCGGCCCCGATCGAGCAGCAGGTCAACGGCGTCGAGAACATGCTCTACATGTCGAGCACCTCCGCCAACGACGGCACGTACACGCTCACGGTGACCTTCAAACTCGGCACCGACTTGAACATGGCCCAGGTGCTGATCCAGAACCGCGTGCAACTGGCGACCCCCCAAGTGCCACCCGAAGTGCAACGGCAGGGGTTGAACGTCAAGAAGCAAGCCCCGGACGTGCTGTTGGTGGTCAACGTGCTCTCGCCCGATAGCTCGCGGGATGCGTTCTACCTGTCCAATTACTCCACCGTGCAGATCGTCGATGAACTGGCTCGGGTGGAAGGTGTTGGCGATGTGCTCGTCTTCGGTCGGCAAGACTACACCATGAAAGCCTGGCTCGACCCCGATAAGCTCTCCGCCAACAACCTCACCGCACCGGAAGTCGTCACCGCGATTCAGAACCAGAACATCCAAGTCGCGGCGGGCCAAGTCGGTGCGGAGCCAGCCCCCAAAGGAACGCAGTTCACGTACACCATGAATGCCCTGGGCCGTTTGACCACCGAAGAGCAGTTCGGCGAAATCGTGGTCAAGATTGGTGCCCCCGTCAAGGACTCCACCGGGGGGAGCATTCGCCCAGCGGTGCGGCTGCGAGACATTGGCCGGGTGGAGTTGACCTCGCGCAATGAATCCGTGACGGTCACCAGCAACGCCCAACCCACCATCGGCATGGCCATCTTCCAACTCCCCGGCACGAATGCTCTCGACACCCGTGACGGCGTCATCGCCAAGATGGACGAGCTGAAACAGCGCTTCCCAACAGGCGTCGATTACACCGTCCGCTACGACACGACCCCCTTCGTCCGGCAATCGGTCGACGAAGTCTTTCACACGCTGCGGGATGCCATCATCCTCGTCGCCATCGTGGTCTTGCTGTTCCTCCAAGACTGGCGAGCGATGATTTTGCCGCTGATCGACGTTCCCGTGTCGCTGATTGGTACGCTCGCGGTGATGTACCTCTTCGGCTTCACGATCAACAACCTCACGCTCTTCGGCTTAGTGTTGGCCATCGGTATCGTGGTCGATGATGCCATCGTCGTGCTGGAAAACGTCGAGCGCTGGATCGCCAAAGGGTATGATTCGCGCACCGCCACCCTCAAGGCCATGAGCGAGATCACCGGGCCGATCATCGCCATCACGCTCGTGCTGAGCGCCGTCTTCATCCCCAGTGCGCTGCTCCCTGGGATCACGGGCCAGTTCTACCGGCAGTTCGCGCTGACGATCGCCTCGGCGATGGTCATCTCGGCGATCAACGCCATGACCCTCACGCCATCCCGTGCGGCTGCGATCTTCAAAGACCGCGGCGGCGAACATGGCCACCACAACACGGAAACACTCCCTTGGTACGGCTGGGCGGTCTTGTTTGGCTACATCTCACATCTCTTACTCGCTTCGACCTTGGCCGAGATGCTAAAGCTGAAACCGGAAAACGACCTCGCGGCCATCGCTGTGCAGTTCCTGTACGCCGTGCCGGGGCTGGTGGTCGGTGCGCTCGTCGGTCGCTACTTGAACCGCGGCTTGGGCGTCTTTTACCGAGGCTTCAACTGGGCCTTCGATCAGTTCGCCCTCAGTTACCGTTGGTTCGTCAAGATTCTGCTTTACGGCTCGCCTCTCGTGCTGATTGGCTTCTGTGGTTTGCTTTACCTCACCTACCACTACTTCACGACGACACCCGCTGGCTTCATCCCCACCCAGGACAAAGGCTACCTCGTCGTGGCAGTCGCGTTGCCCGATGCATCCAGTGTGCAACGGACGCGCGAAGTCGTGAAGCAGATCGACACCATCGCCCGCGAAACCCCAGGAGCAAAGGACACAGTCTGCATCATTGGGCAGTCGCTGATCCTCGGGGCGACGGGGTCGAACTTTGCCACGATCTTCGTGACCTTGGATGACTTCGAAAACCGCAAACATGACCGCACCCTGAGTGCCTTCGGAGTCCTCATGCGGCTGCAAGGCAAGCTCACCCGTGAGGTGCAGGATGCCCAGGTCGCGGTCTTCCCGCCACCGCCGGTGTCGGGGTTGGGCACCACGGGCGGCTTCAAGGTCATGGTCGAGGACCGCCAAGACGCTGGCCCACTCGAACTCGAAAAGCAAGTTAACGGCATCCTCCAAGCCTCCCGCACCGACCCGAACATCGGCTTTGCTTTCACCCTTTACCGCGCTCGGGTGCCGCAGCTTTACGTCAAACTCAACCGTGCTCGGGCCATGCAGATGGGCGTGCCGCTGAACTCGGTCTTTAGCACGCTTCAGATCTACCTCGGCAGTGCCTACGTCAACGACTTCAACCGCGACGGTCGGACTTGGCAAGTGACGGCTCAAGCCGATGCTCGCTTCCGTGTGACCTCGGACATGATTCGTAACCTCAAGGTCAAGACTGACCAAGGCGAGATGGTGCCGCTCGGCTCAGTGTGCGAAATCCAAGACGACTTCGGCCCGGTGACGATCCAGCGTTACAACATGTACTCCTCGGCCGCGATCAACGGCTCATTCCCACCGACGGTGAGCACGGGGCAAGGCATCGCGGCTGTCGAGGAACTGGGCCGCGCCAACCTGCCACGCAGCTTTGCCACCGAGTGGACCGAGCTTTCCTACCTGCAAAACCTCGAAGGCAAGCAAGCCATCTACGCCTTCTTGGGTGCTGTGATTCTCGTCTACCTGGTCCTGGCCGGGCAGTACAACTCGTGGACATTGCCTTTGGCCGTGATCCTGGTGGTGCCGATGTGTTTGCTCTGTGCCGTGATTGGCGTTCGCCAGGTCGGCGGGGACATGAACATCTTTACGCAAGTCGGGTTTGTGGTGCTCGTCGGCTTGGCGAGTAAGAACGCGATTCTGATCGTCGAGTTCGCCCAACAGCTCCGCGAGCAAGGCCGCACTTTGAAGGAAGCAACGCTCGAATCCTGCCAACTCCGCCTTCGCCCGATCGTGATGACCTCGTTCGCCTTCATCCTCGGGGTCGTGCCACTCCTGATTGCCACCGGGGCCGGGGCTGAAATGCGTCGAGCCTTGGGTATCGCGGTCTTCAGCGGGATGATCGGTGTCACCTTCTTCGGTGTGCTCTTAACACCCGTGTTCTACTACGTCATCGAACGGCTCAAAGGGGACCACCCCAAACCCGCCACCCCGGAGCATGAAACCCCGAAGGCGTGATCAATATCGCACTTCCATGCCGAGCATCAGGCCTTGCATCCAGAAGTCGCTGGTGATGTTGCGGAAGGGGTTGCCGGTGGTGGTGAGGATGCCAAGGTCGATCTGCTCGGGGGCACGGACGGTTTTCGAGAGGTAAAGGAAGTTGTAGCCCACCGTCAAGCGGAGAGCGTCGGTGACGGCGTAGCTGATCGCCGAGTTGATTTCCGGGGCGAAGGCGAAATCTTGGCGCGTGTAACGGCCGATGTTGCTGGCGTTGGCGAGTACCCCGGTCGCTAGGGACTGGCCGCCAGGCACCGTGGCGATGTTGCCGCTCACCGTGTTGACCGACTGCGTCACCCCGAAGCCGAATTTGGTCGTCAACTCCAGGCTGACGTAATCGTAGGGTTCGTAAACGGCCGAGAAACCGAACTGACCGCCATGGAAGTTGTTCCGGGAACGGAAGGTATCGACGCCGATGACGGAGTTGAAGCCCGCGAGTTGGGGGAAGTTCTGGGTCAGCACGTTGGCCACGTTGGTCGGAGCGGTTTGCCAGATGTCGAGGTAATCGCCGACGTGAACGTAGCGATACCCGGCGAGCATGTCGAAGCGGAAACTCGGATCCGTCACCCAAGCCCGGCGATAGTTCAAGTCAAACGTCCCCGCCGTGGTGCCGTGGCTCGCGGTGACACCACCAATGAAAGCCCCGCCGACTGGAATACCGACGCTGCCATTCGGGGTCAGGATCGGCCGGGCGATGTTGGCATCGACACTCACCCCTGGTAGGCCGACTTGGGCATTCCGTGCGGCAGCCGTGGTCGTCGATGTTGTGGTCGGGGTGGTGTTGGGCACATTGACGCCGGGGATGTTGACTCCGCTGGGGATCCGCACGCCTGTCGGTACCTGGACACCGGGGGGCAGTTGGACGTTGTTTGGCAGTGTCACGGTCGTGGTCGGGGCCGCGGGAGTCGTGCCAGGCAGCACGGTGCCGGGTGGGAAGGCGATGGCTGAGAAGAAGGTCGAGGAATCGGTGAGCATCCAAGCACCGAAGTCGACACCACCACGACCGTTGGTGTTGAACCAATGCGTCCCCGAGACGCGGAGGCTCGGGCGGAACTCCCGGCCCAGCCGCTCGTTACCGAAGTTGATGAACGTCGTCGGGAGACCCAGTGCCCCCGCGGTGCCAGCAGGAATCGCGGCGGGTGAAGAGGAGACGAGCGGTGGCGTCCAGGTGCCTTGGGCATTGCCAACCAACCCTTCGACCCGGAACCAATCCCGGAGTAGCACTTCGCGGGTGGCACGGGGGTTGGGTTCGAGTTGCACGTCCGTCAGTGGGACAGTCGGCTGGAAGATGGGGTCCGTGAAATCCGGCCCAGCGGGCAGGAGCAGCGGTGACTGACCGTGAGCCAAGCCGAGGCTCAGAAAAAGAACCAGTCCCAGCAGCCAGGTTTGGCATTTGATATGCATCATGTAATCCCGTGCGGTCGCTGGCGAATCACCCGATTATCGTCGGCACAATCTGCAAGACGAGTTGAGACTGGATAATCAGAAAACTTTTCCCAGTCGTGAAAGGCAGGGCAACATGAAGGGTAAACTGGGATGAAAAAATGAAAAAAACTCAAGATTTGGAAACTGAAAAGTTTTTCCCTCTTGACTTCACGATTTTTCCGCAATTAATATTGACAGTGGACATGCCGATCCACACGCCCCGAATAGAAATCCGGTCTCGGATCCAGATTTCTTCCCAAATTAGAGAATCCGAAAACTTTTGGCTCCCAACCGCGTTGGGTCAGCACGACCCGAAAAGTCGTGCTAAATACCCCAAAGATGGGGAATGAATACCCCAAAGCGAATCATTTATTTCCAGGAAGGAAATCTCCACATGCTCGTTCTCACCCGCAAACCTGGCGAACAAATCATCATCGCAGGTAACATCCGCATCTCCGTGGTTAACATCGGCAATGGCCGGGTGAAGCTCGGGATCGTTGCTCCGGAAGATGTCACCATCGACCGTGAAGAGATCCACACGAAGAAATCGGACCTCACCCACGAACCAGCCACACTACCACTTGTGCCCACCGTCACGGATGAAGCCACCCCCAAAGCCCCGGCCCTCGTGAACCGCATCAAAAACCACGTGTCCCGGAAACCCCGGTAAGACCAACCTGGCTCCCTGACGGATTGTTTTTCCCTCGGCCACGGCGCTCCCTTAGAATGGGACCGCCGTGGCCGTCGTCATTTTCAGAGTGTTGTTCGGTGTCGTCTGAGAGGGTGCTCGATGTTCTCCCTGTTCCTGACTTGCTTACTCCTTCCCGCGGACGCGGCTCCAGTGAAAACACCCCGGGACGCTTTGCAGCAGTTACAAAGCCTCATCGGCACCTGGAAAGCCAATGGCTCCCCGGAGGGAACCCGTGAGCAAAAAGAAAAAGGGCTGTGGTCCGAGAGGATCGAAGCCGTATGGAAGTTCGACAAAGACGATGTCCGCTTTCACCTGACCTGGAAAGATGGGAAGCACTTCACGGAAGCCGACCTCCGTTGGATCGCCGACAAAGCCCACTTTGAACTGACCACCAAGAACCCGAAAAACGAAACCCGCAAGTACACCGGCAAGACGACACTGGGTGCGCAAAAAGAAACCATCCTAACGCTCGACAGCCCTTCCGAGGCCGAGATACATCGATTGGTCTTCACCTTTTTGCACGCGAACCGCATTCTTTACCGAGCCGAGACCCAAGCCGCCGGCACAACGAAGTTCGTCAAACAGTACCAAGTCGGTGCCACGAAAGAGGGCGAACCATTCGCCGTGGTGCCCAAGGGCAACGAGTGCATCGTCAGCGGCGGCAAAGGCACGATCGCCGTGAACCACATGGGTAAGACTTACTACGTCTGCTGTAGCGGTTGCAAAGACGCCTTCCTGGACGACCCCCAAAAGTTCATCGACGCGGCTGCCGCCGAGAAAAAGAAGGACTGAGCGAGTCGACGAACGTGAAAACTCTGTGAACCATTCCTGTTGCGGGTTCTCTCTGGGTTTGCAAGAATGGTGGGAACTCTGGGAGAAGCGGTCATTAGCAAAGCCTTTGAAACACAGCGGGACGAGTTCTCGGTCGCGCAGGAAAAAGCCATCGTGGTGTCCATTTCGTTGCCGGATCGGCCTTGGAAGACGTCGGATCCATGTGATGAAATCCGAGGCTTGGCGGAATCCGCAGGAGCCAAGATCGTCGGCGAGATGACACAGAAACGGCATGACATCCAGCTTGGCACCTACATCGGTTCGGGGAAGTTGCAAGAACTCCGGGACTTGGTCGAGGGTCTCGAAGCCGACGTCGTCATCTTCGATAACAACCTCTCCCCAGCTCAAGGGCGCAACCTCGAAAAGGCGCTCAACGTCAAGGTGCTCGATCGTAGTGAAGTGATCCTTGATATCTTCGCCACTCGTGCCCAGACCTTGGAAGCCCGCTTGCAGGTCGAACTCGCGCAGCTCGAATACTCGTTACCTCGGCTCAAGAACATGTGGACGCACTTGTCTCGCCTCGGTGGCGGTGGCATCGGCACACGCGGTCCTGGGGAAACGCAGCTCGAAGAGGACCGCCGCATCGCCGGCGGCCGCATCCGGGACTTGAAGCAGAAGCTCGCCGATGTGCTCGCTCGCAAAGAGCGAGAAGTGAAGAGCCGCGGCGACGCCATGACCGTTTCGCTCGTCGGCTACACCAACGCCGGCAAGTCCCGGTTGATGAACACGCTGACCCATGCCGGGGTCTACGTTGAGAACAAACTGTTCTCAACCCTCGACACCCGCACCCGCCAATGGCACGTCCAGGACTTTGGCAAAATCTTGCTTTCCGATACCGTCGGCTTCATCCGCGACCTGCCGCACGACCTCGTGGCTAGCTTCAAGGCGACCCTCGCCGAGGCTCGTCATGCCCGGTTGCTGTTGCATGTCGTCGATGCCAGCAACCCCCAGGCCGAGGCGCAGATCCTCGCGGTCAACGAGGTCCTCAAAGAGTTGGAGTGCTTGGAAAAGCCGACGATTCTTGTGCTCAACAAGATTGACAAAGTGCCTGATCGCGTGCAACTGGACGTCCTGCGAGCGCACCACCCGAATGCCATCGCCATCAGCGGGCTAACCGGTGAAGGGGTCCAGGAACTCACGGAAGCCGTCGTGCGGATGCTGTCCACGGACGTCATCCCCCTCGAACTGACTTTCCCCGCCTCGAACGGCAAGCTCTACGCTTTCCTGAACTCGCACGCCGAGATCAGCCATCAGGAGTACCGCGGCAACGACGTCTACGTCCGCTGCTACTACCCCCGACCGCTGCTCCACCATCTCCGTGAAGTAAACTGGACCGAACTCCCCCGCACGATTGGGTGAATGAAGAGCCAAGTCTTATCCGACTGCCTGCGACTATGTTCGCGGAGTCGTGCTTCGTGGATTGCCGAAGCACCAGTTGATGGGGTTAGAGACGAAGTAGACCTGTTGCCAAAATTAAGCTGGCGAAGTGTCGTCGATAGCTTTTCCCGCTGTTTCAGGCTCCGTCGGTTCCGGTGGGAGTGGAAAGAACCGATCCCGAACGTAGGTGCGGACCTCGACGGCAAAGGCCGCGAAGCTGGGACAACGCGCTTCGCCAACAGCGAGATCAAGGTATTCGGCGATCGCGGATTTCTCGGCGAGGTTCGGGTGCCGGTTGTTCGGATGGCAAGCGGCCAGTCTCAGTTTGAGCTGGTTGTTTCCTTGAGCGTCGTGCAAGGGAATCGCTTCCGGCTCGGGTGGCACAACGGGCCTTTGTCCCGTCAGCCCAAAACCCCGCCGGATTGCCGAGGCATCCGCGAGGAGCCAGGATTCGATGCAGGGGTGGGCGACACCCACCGCCATGGGGAACTCGGGTGACTCGCCCGCCCGCCCCGTTTCCAACTCCTCTCGAACCTTCTCTTTTTTCCCTTCAGTGTCCACAACGTAGACACACGCAGCATGACCGTTGATCCGCGACTGCCGTTTGGCAAAGAGAACCTTCTTCGTCCGTGGTTTGTTGTGCATGAAGGCGTGTTCCGGCGTCCGCTTGACCAGGAGTTGTGGCGGATCGCCGCACAACCTTCGCGTGAGCACGGGCACCACTCCTTCCATGGCCGGGACGGGTTTCGAATCTGAGTAGCCGATATCGGTCTTTCCTTCGCCGAAAATCTCGATGACGAGGACTGCTGCCGTGGTATCGCTCACTTGAGTAAGTCCTCTTCGTCCAAGTTGTACCAGAGTTCGCCAAGGTAGAACTCATTCCCCATCCGCTCCCTGATGTGCTTGGCGTCGCGGAGTGGGAACGCCTTCGCGCTGCCGTCAGCTTGTCGGCGCATGAGGGTCACCTCTTCGGGTTGGAACTGGCTGAGGAGGTATGGTGAGTGCGTGGTCATGATGATCTGCGGCGCTTTGTCCTCGCGCTCGACGAACTGTCGAAGTAGTTTGGCCACTTCGATGAGCCGCTTCGGATGAATGCCGTTTTCCGGTTCTTCAATGAGGATCACATCTGGAGGCTTTGGGGAATACATGAGGGCCAGAAAACCCAGAAGCAAGACTGCTCCATCGGACGCTCGCTCCAAACGGATGTCTCCATCAGCGGTGGCGAGTAGAATGCGTTTCCCTGTGCGAACGATGTAGGGAGTACCTTTCTTGGCTTCGGTTTTATTTCTCGCCCACGCTGGTGACGCCTCCAGTCGGATGCGAGTGTACTGCCCGAAGTAGGACAGGAACGCATCTTGAAGTCTGGAGAAACGTTCGATGTCGAAATCCTTGATTTCATCAAGGAGCGTTGCGAGTCCAAATCCATCTCGTTCCAGTGTCAGGCTCGGGTACTCAAGAATAGCTGATGGTCGAGCCAGGGTGGCGGGATCGAATCGAAAGAGTTTCGCGTTTGTTTCGATGAAGTCCGGCAACGAACGAAGGTATTCCATTCCGACTGGTGTGGCTTTGCCGTCCTCGTTGAACATCTCGACAGAGTTTAATCGAGCAGTGCTTTGGGAAATGCCTCGAGGGTAAAAGCACCATTCAGTTTCCCATATCTGCGCTCTCGTGCGTATTGTTGCTTGTGGAGTTAAGTCGAGTCTGAGGCTCACCGATTTGCTGTGAGCCTTACCCCATACCAATTCGTTGCCAGAACCGGTTTCGATTACGAGGCTGTAGTCAGGGTAGTCTGGCTCCGACTCCAGTCGAGCGAGCGAGTTTACACCATCGCTGATAGCCTCCAGAAGGCTCGTTTTGCCGGTGTCGTTTTGCCCAATCAAGACATGGATGGGTGTGAGCGGAAGGGACACGTCCGCGAGGCACTTGTAGTTCTTGACGCTGAAGTGCGAGATCACGGGCGGTCCTTCCAGTTCGGTTAACGAGATTCTTTTACCCCGTCACTGCGCCTTCGGAGGCGCTCTTGACGAGTTTCGCGTACTTGGTGATTGTCAGGCAGCCCAATTGCTAAGCCTTGGACAAAATGGAATCAGACTTCGCATTCCACTTTGTCCAATTACTTGAACTCGACCATGAAGGGCATGAGCATCTTCACGGGTTCGTTGGCGGTTTGCAGGACAGGGGCGGCGAGCTTCAGGGCTTTCTTGGCGCCCGGGATCGTGGTCAGATCGAGGCTGCTGAAAGGCAGGCCGCCGTCGCCGAGCTTGTCGAGGAAGCTGCCGCCTTTGGGCAGTTGTTGGATTTCCATCTCGGTCTTCGGGTCAATTTTCGCCAGGGTCTTGGCGTAGTTGATGGCGTCATCCAAGGTGCCGAGTTCGTCGATCAGCCCCGCGGCTTTCGCCTGACGGCCCGTCCAGACGCGGCCCCCGGCGAGCTTCAGGAGTTGCTCGCGGGTCATCTTCACGCCAGCTCCCTTGCGGCCTGCCAAGGCTTTGTCCACGAACATCGTGTAGATCTCTTCGATGGTCAACGTCATCGCTTTGCGTTCGGATTCGCTCCACGGGAACGTGGTCGAGTTCACGCCCGAGTTCTTGCCGCGGGAGATGACTTCCGTTTTCATCCCGGCCATCTCTTCGATGCCACCGGTGACGAACTTCATGCCAAAGACGCCAATCGACCCCGTCACGGTGCCTGGCTCGGCGAAGATCTTCGCCCCGGCCATCGCCACGTAGTAGCCACCGCTCGCGGCCACATCGCCCATGCTGGCGACCACGGGCTTCTTGCAGACTTTGAGGGCACGCCAGATCATGTCCGAGGCGAGAGCCGAGCCACCAGGGCTATCGACGCGCAGGACGATCGCCTTGACGGTCGGGTCTTTCTCAGCTTGCTGGATGGCTTCGACGATGGTGTCCGAGCCGACGCTCGAGCCGCCCATGAGCGGGTTGTAACTGCCTTTGCCGGAGGAGATGCCACCGACGAGGTAGACCACGGCGATCTTCGGCTCTTTACTTTCGCGCTTCTTTGGTGGGCTGAGCGCTTCGAGGAGCTTGAACGGGTTCGAGAAGTCCGGGGCCTCGGTCTTGACCTTGCCGTAGTCTTCGACGAGTTTCACTTCGTCGGCTTTGATGCCCTTTTGGATGATGCCGACGATTTCATCGGGGTAAGCGAGGCGATCGACGAGGCCCAGTTCTGCGGCCTTTTTGGCAGTGAACGGCCCTTGGTCGATGACCGATTTCACTTGGCCAGGGGTCCATTTCTTCGCAGGCCGGGAGGCGATCATGACGTCGACGATTTCCTTCGAGAAGGTGTCGTCGAGCATCGATTCGATCTGCTCACGGTTCGCGTCGCTCATCTTGTCCGCGAGGTACGGCTCGACCGCCGACTTGTAATCGCCGACCTTGAGCACATCGGCTTTGACCTTCAGCATCTCGAGCGTGTTCTTGTAGAACGTCACTTCGGCGCGAAGACCGTAAACCGACAGCCCACCGGACTCAGGCAGAATCACTTCATCGCACGCGAGGGCCAGGAGGTATTCCTTGGTGCTCAGTTCCTCGGCGTAGGCGTAGACCTTCTTGCCCGTGGCCCGGAACTCGGCGATGGCTTTCTTGAGTTCGTGGAGTTTGCCAAAGCCCGCATCCAGGCCGCCGAGTTGCAAGTAAAGTGCCGCAACTTGATCATCCTTCGCGGCCTTGCGAATGCGGCCGAGTTTGGCCCGCAAGTTCTCGCCCGCCGCACCGAAAAGCGACTCACCCACGGGGGCTTCGTCCAAGCTGCCGCTCAGTTTGATATGAGCGATCCGCTTGGCGGTATCCGTCTTGGTTTCTTTGTCTTCGGCTTTCTTGTCGCCCTTTTTCTCAGCCGGGGTATCGTCCACGAACGGGTTCCGCTTCTTCGGCTCATCCGCCCGAACCCCCACCACTCCACCCGCGAGGCCCAGCACCAGCCCCACCATCAACATGCGACGCAACATGAGAAATCCTTCCAGAAACACAAGGGACACCCTGGAATTGTAGGCAAACTGTGAAGCTTCGAAGTGGGAGAAGTCGGTGAGAATTGATTCTAGAGCGAATCGAAAGAACGGCTCTACCACATCGTGTTTTCAGCGATCCGCTCTATGAACTTGGCTCGCTCAAGTGGCGTACCCGCATTGCCACGTATGTTTCACTTGGACTTCTTGGCTCTCCTTGCTCTCGGTTTAACGGTGGCTGTTTCTGGCAAAGCCAGCTGGTAGAACTCGTGTAGCTTGGCTTGCAGGAGGGCTTTGTCTGGCAGTTGGGTGCGGTATTCGGCCACGAGTGCGGGAGAGGCGGAGCGGCTGAGGGCGTACTCGACGACTTCGGTGTTCTTGGTCGCGCACAGCAGCACCCCGATCGAGGGTTGTTCGTGGGGCTTCTTGACGTCTCGATCCAGGGCTTCGAGGTAGAACTCGAGTTGACCCATGTGGGACGGTTCAAACTCGGTGATCTTGATTTCGATAGCAATCAACGCCATCAAACCACGGTGGTAAAAGAGCAGGTCCAGCGCGAAGTCTTTGCCGCCAACTTGAAGTGGGTATTGGCTACCGATGTAGCAGAAGTCGCGGCCGAGTTCAATCAGGAATTCTTTGAGTTGGTTCACCAAGCCGCGTTGCAAATCGGCCTCGGCGTGTGGGCTGGGTAGTTGCAGGAACTCGAAAAGATAGGAGTCCTTAAAGACGTCAGCAGCGTTGGGATACAAAACTGTCACCGCTGGTGACAGTTTTGTGGGAGCAATCGCCAACCTTTCAAACAATGCCCCGTCAATCTGCCGTTGCAGCTCTCGTTTACCCCATCGTTCACGAATGGCCATGCGCAGGTAGAACTCTCGCTCTTCGTCCCGCTTGCTACGACTCAAGATCATGAGGTTGTGCGTCCAGGGCAACTGCCTCACCAGTGGCGACAGTTTTGGCGAGGCCGTGTAGGTGTCGTAGAACTGCCTCATCCGCCACAAAGTGCGGGCGGAAAACCCGGTCGCGTTTGGCTGAGTCTTTTGAATGTAAACGGCAAGTTCCTCAACAGTCCCTTCACCCCACACACCCGCAGCGATTTTGGCGCTGAGGTATTCGCCGATCTGCCAGTAGAGGTCGATCAGTGTGGTGTTGACGGCCGCCATGGCTTGAGTGCGTGCGGTGCGGATCATGCTTACGACGGCATCGAAATCGGCCGTCGATTTACTGAGTGTTCCTTTCTTGTTGGGCTTCGATTTGGCCATGATGTTCTTTCGTTGTCACATTGCCTTGCAGCCGAGAATCATGCTGCCTTGGTACTGGTTTCACCCGAGTACGAGGTGCTTGGGCTAACCGCCCAGTATCAACGCCAGCGTCTTCGAGTCCGGGTTGCCGTCGAAGTATTTGGCGAGGAGTTGCTCGAAGACCGAGTCGCTTGGCGTGATGTGAGCGAACAAGGTCGTACAGGAGCGAACTTTCATGTCATCTGGGCTGCCGAAAATCGTGAGGGCGGAGCGTCCCTCGACCGCGAGCGTGGCCTCACAAATTTCGAGTAAACGCGACCCTAACTCGGGATGTTGCAAGTAGGCGTGAGCCTCGGCGAGGCTTTGGATGGCGTACTTCTGCGACATCTCGCTGAAGCCCAGGCCACGGAATTGTGGGAAGATGTACCAGATCCAGTGGGAATGCTTCGACCCCGCACGGACCTCGTTGAGCGCTTGCTCGTAGCTCTCTTCTTGGGCCAGCACGAAACGTTGGAGGTCGAAGGGGTCGGGTGACATCTTGCCTACGCCAGTTCGATGACGGTCAGTTCGGGGCGGCAGTTGGCGCGGACGGGGAGGATGGACATCCCTGTGCCAGCGGAGATGAAGACGTTGGTGGTCGGGGCTTCGACGAGGCCGTGGGTGTACTTGCGACCGTACCGGCTCGGGACCATGGGGGCACCATAACCGGGGATGGCGATTTGCCCACCGTGGGTGTGGCCAGAGAGCATGAGGCCGACCCGGCGATCGCTCATCGTCTCCGCGACGTCGGGGTTATGGCTGAGAAGGATGACGGCATCATTCGGCGAGACCCCTTCGAGGGCCTTGTTGACCCGCACTTCGCCATGCCAGTAGTCATCGACCCCCGCGAGGATCAGCTTCTCGCCACGGTGCGTCAGGGTGACATGGCGGTTCGTCAGTTCGGTGATCTTCGCCCGGCGAAAGCCTTCGTGGGTCTCGGCGAGGCCATGAGCGTAGTCGTGGTTCCCGAGTACGCCGTGGACGCCCATCGGAGCCGAGAGGCTCTTGAGGAGATCGAAGCAAGGACCGATGTACTTGCCATCACGGTGGGAGTAATCGCCGCCCAAAACCACCATGTCGACGTCTAAGAGGTTCGTGGTGCGGACGATCCCGGCGATGAAGTCTTCGGAGATGAATGGGCCGTGGTGCAGATCGGTGAGGAAAGCAATCCGCTTGCCTTGGAATCCTTGTGGCAAACGGGGGATGGTCAGCGTTTGGCGATCGATATGGACATGAGTCGATTCCGCGAATCCGTAACAGGCAGCCAGAGTCGGGATACCAATCGCCGCCGCCGCGACGCGAGCTGTGGATTTGAGGAACGATCGGCGGTTGAGGGTCGTCATGTTCGCACTCATTTCCCGGTCTCGAAGAAAGCCCGACGATACCTCATCCTACGGAGGGTGCGAAGAGGAATTCACGAATTGGAAGGGATTTTCACACCCAGAACGCCAGGCCGCATCCGTGCGTTAACAAAGTGTAAAGCCCAGCGAATCCCGTGGGATTCGCAGCCCGTGAACGTGAGGTTCTGCCAGATGTGTCGGGTGTCATTTGCTGAGGTGTGGGCAGAAACATCGTTAAGTTGAATAGCGTTCCTTGGATGCTTCCGCGGCGGAGGGTTTGGAATAAAAGAAGCCATCCTTCGGTTGGAGTCGCGGTTTATGAAGAATTTCCTTGGCAATCCGTGTACGAGTTTGCTATTCTCACCACCATTCTGTCTAATCCGTCGAAAATTGGCACTCAGAGGAGGGCCAAACAGCCTGATTAGACAGAATGACTGATCACATTAGACAGAATCGCATTCTGTCTAATAACAAGTTCGGCACCCAAGACCAAGCGATTGGGGGCTTGGCCGAAGACTGGCGGAGAGTTCCTGGCTGGCGAGTTGCCAGCCTTCATGGTGGCCGAGGGCTAGTGGAGTATTCCTGGCTGACGAGTAGCCAGCCTTCAAAGTAGCCGAAGGGTGGCGGAGTGTTCCTGACCATCATGTTGCCAGCCTATGAGTTTGCCGTAGGTTTGTGGGTGTAGATCTTGTATACACGGGCATGCAGCGAAGAGGCCGAACAATTCGCTGCAGTGGACCCGCCCTCAGTTTCGCCTTCATGCGTGAAGTCGTTTCACGCGGGCCACTGAGCTTGGCCGTTCGGCGGCGGAAAGCAGAGGGCGCACGATGACGGATGTCTTACGGCAAGTCGTGGTGGCCGCCTGCTTGGTGGTCATGCTGTGGACCAACCTGGCGGGCGGCGGGCGCGCCGACGGGGACCGCGACCCGGGCATGTACACCGCGTTCCCGACGGCCTTCTCGCCGGCCCCGTACACGTTCGCCGTGTGGGCACCCATCTTCCTCGGGTGCATCGCCCTGACTGTCTACCAGGGTCTGCCGTCCATGCGGCACGACCCCCGGTTCCAGACGCTGGGCTGGCTTGTCGCCGCCGCGTTCCTCCTGACCGCGCTAACCGCGTATACCCCGATCGGCGTCAGCAACGCCGTCATCACCGGGTTGCTCGTGGCGCTCGCCTTGGCGTACCGGGATGCCTCCCGCACCGAGCCGCACACGGCCGGGTTCGCGTGGTGCGTGCGGCTGCCGCTGGCGATCTTCGTGGCGTGGTGTACCGTGGCGACCATCCTCAACGCCTGCCAGTGGGCGGTCAGCCTGGGTTGGCCGGTGGGTTCTGCGTCCGCAGCCCTCCTGATCCTCATCGCCACCCTCATCGGGGTGGCCGTCGTGGTTCAGTGGAGGGAGGTGGCGTTCGGTCTCGTGTTGGTGTGGGCATTCTGGGGCATCGTCGCCGCCCGGCCGGAGGCATCTGCGGTGGTTGGTGCCGCTGCCGTGGCAACCCTGGCTTTGATCGGTGCGGCGGCCTATGCGTGGTGGGGCGGGTCAGGCTCGCCGCCTGTGCCCGCCAGCTAAGCCGAACCAGGCGCTGCAGCAGACGGCGGGGCACGATTGGTTTCCAGGGTTCCAGGCTCAGTAGCCCCGCCGCTGCTGAGCTTGGTCGTTCGGCGGCGGAGGGCGCGCGGTGGGGCCGGCCGAGGCAGTCGCGGAGACGTGGGTGGCGCTGCGGACGGAGGTCACGCGGTTCGGCGACTCGTGCTTCGTCTCGAACCTCGCCATCCCGGAGTTGGTGCGGCACGGATCCGACCTGCCGGCAGCCATTGAGGCCATCGTTGGCAGCCCAGAGTTCGAGCTGGCACGGCGGGCGGAGTGGCTGGTCGAGCGGAACACGCTGCACCTGCTGCTGGTGTACTTTGAGCAGGGCGACACCCACGGGCACAACCCCGTGCCGTTCCTCCGGTCGCTCTCCGGTCCGGTCCTGCACGAGGCGCTGGTGGCCGTGTTCCAGCTCTGGGGACCGACCCGCGGAGCGGCCCGCCGGCGGCTCATGCCGCGAGAACTGTTCGAGGTGTGGCACACCCTGATGGCCGCGGACCCGGAGTGGGTCGGAGACCGGGAGGCGCTGGCCGGGTATCATGCGTCTGGGTCGCTGGCCTTGGCGTGAGCGCAGACGCCGAACCAGGCGCTGCAGCAGACTCCGCCTCGTAGGTTGTTTCTGATCCGTAGCTCCCTGTCGTTCGGATCGTTAAAATATTTCAACGTGTGATTTCCGTAACCGGAGAGAAAGACATGTCCCGCTTGAAAGTCTGCGTCCCTCAGATCATCGTGCTCCTATGCCTGGCTACCGCTGCCGCTCAAACACCAGAACCGAATCGCGATCCCTGGGCCGGTTTTGAAATCGGGTCGTGGGTTATCATTGCAAACACTCGCAGCCTGGACGGCAAAGACGACCACCAAACGGAAAAGGCGGTCATTGTGAAGAGTGATTTCGGCACCCCCAAGCCCGGCAAGGTTGCCACGGAGGTGTATGCCGAAGTCGACGGCAAATTCCCAAAGCTTACGATGACACGGCACCATATTCCGGGGCGTGTGCCCGACGATTCCTTCACTCTGGTTTCGCGGAACGAGAAGATCAAGATCGGCAAGCAGGAATTCGATTGCACGGTCAAGGAATACACCAAGGAGTTCACCGAGGAGGAAGACAAGACCAAGAAGGTGAAAATTCGTCTGAAGTACTGGAGTACGCCCAAGGTCAAAGTCCCCTATCGAGAAATTGCCGGTGGGCCTTCGATTGCTCTACTCGGCGACGTGGTCAAGGCCGAGTACGTCCGGGAACTTGGCCCCGACAAGGAACGCTACGAGGCGGAAGTCGTCGACTTCAATGCGAAATTGACGGTCAAGGGGCGAGAACTCACGTGCGTTCTTCAGTCCGTCAAAGCCGAAATGACCGGAACGAGGAATGGCAATGCCAAAAGCAAGACCTGGCTCAGTGACGAAGTTCCAGGGCGCGAAGTCAAAGTCGCTGGCACCGTCACGGTGGACGGCAAGCAAGGTTCTATGGAAACGACGGTTCTCGATTTTGAGGTGAAGAAGAAAGACTCGAAATGACGGCGTCTGTTTTGTTGCGCAAGCATCTGGGTCGTCGCCGAACAATTTGCTGCTCGCGTGTTCGGCGAGCAGTCCGATGTGCGACGCAAGATGGACGACGACGCGGCGATTCTCCGCTTCGCCCAAGTCTGGGATGCGAAACTTGAACCCGAGATCCGCAAGGCACCAGTCATCAGCGCTGCTGGGAGAAAGAACGTCTTGAAACCCCAGGAACTTGAGAGGCGAAAGCGGTGACTATCCATCGCGGTGATGTCTATTGGGTCGCGCCGGACGAGGGTGCTGGCGTACCCCACCCGCACGTCATCGTCCAGGACGATCTGTTCAACTGGTCCCGCATCACCACCGTAGTGGTCTGTGGCCTGACCACGAACATCGGCCGGGCGAGCGAGCTGGGCAACGTGCTCCTCGACCCTGGCGAGGCGGGGCTGCCCCGGCCGAGTGTAGTTGTGGTCGGTCAGGTGTCCTCCGTCCCGAAGGCAAGCCTCGGGTCACGCATTGGGGCTCTATCCGAGGCGCGGGTGGAGCAGGTGCTGGCCGGCCTGCGGTTCCAGCAGGCGTCGTTCTTCGGGGCCGCAGACACCAAACAAAGGGATGAAGGAAACGCCGGGGCAGAGTGGTTGAGTGCTTCAGCAACGGAGGGCTTGGAATCGTGAAAGTGTACCTCGGGCCGGACGAAACGATCCGCCTGTTGGAGACGGCGTTATGTGGAAATTCGTTGGCAATCCAATTCCGAGCTTGCTACTCTCGTTTGTCTTCTGTTTAATCAGGCGAAAAATTGGCGATCTGAGTGCCAACAAACAGATCAGACAGAATCTTCGGCGGCATAGGGGTATCTGTGTCATGGAGGCGAGCCGCGAATACGTACTGGCGTGGCTCGCTGGCCTGCCGGAAGGCCCGTGGCTGGAGCTGATGGTGGCGGCATGTGCGCAGCGACAACCCCACCCACAGGACGGGTGCAAGTACGCGGTCGCCTACGTCTGGCGGTTCGACGAGCAGGAGCCATGGGTGGTCGAGTTGGTCGCGGCCGAGGATCGCAGCCACTACCAGGGCGAATTTGCCCCGGAGGATTGCACGGTCATCCGGGCCGCGACTTGCCGGGGGTGTGGCAGTCGCATCGGGTCGTGGGCGCGGGTGGTTCGCTGCCTGGTGTGTGGCGAGGAGTTGTCCTGCCACTGAGCTCAAGAACTTGAGTCTCGGGTGGGTGGATGGGCCAGGCAGCGAAGAGGCCGAACGATTCGCTGCAGTGGACCCGCCCTCAGTTTCGCCTTCATGCGTGAAGCTGTTTCACGCGGGCCTCTGAGATTGGTCGTTCGGCAGCGGAGCCGCGGAGGGCGCACGGCGAATGCGGGTCGTCGGCTACCTTTGGGCACTCCCCGTCACGGTCGTCGGCCTGTCCCTCGCCCTGTTGGCGGCCGCGTCCGGCGGCGGACTCCAGGCGAGAGGCGGCGTGGTCGAGGCTTGGGGTGGGGTGGTCGGTTGGCTCCTCCGCGGCGGCCTGTTCCACAGGGGCGGGGCGGCGATGGCCCTCGGGCACGTCGTGCTGGCCCGGGACGCCGAGTGCCTGGCCCGCAGCCGGTCGCACGAGCTTGCCCACGTCAGGCAGTACGAACGGTGGGGGCCGCTCCTCCTGCCGGCGTACTTGCTGATCGGCGTGTGGCTCTGGTGCCGCGGATATCACCCGTACTTGGACCATCCACTGGAGCCGCCCCCGACATGAGCCCGGACGCCGCCGAGGAACTTAAGTGAGGTCGACGCGTATTTTCTCCGGCAGGCCGTCAGGGGTGACTCGCGGTTGATGTGTTGTTGGACATGCAGCAAAGCTGCCAAACAAGATACTGCAGTGGACCGGCCCTCAGTTAGCCTTCATCCGTGAAGTCGTTTCACGCGGGCCACTGAGCTTGGTCTTTAGGCAAAAGGGGCGGGGACAAACACTATGAGCGACACGACCTTCGCCGTCTCATCCGAAGTCAAGCCAGAGAAGCCGCTTGAGAACGTCGATCATATTGCTGAACTTCGGACCGCTCTTCGACGACCCATCGAGGCGGCGTGGCGGCCGACAAACCACATGGTCGCGTGTGATGAAGCCCATGCCTTGCTCTCGGCGTTGCGCATCGCGTTCTACGACCACATGCCGTTACGCCTTTCGCCGGATGTGATCTGGATTACACTCGCGCGTGGCTTTGCTCTGCACGTAAACAAGCATGCCGAACAACTCAGGCACCGCTTCGTCAGTCATTCCGGTACCGAGAAGTTGGTGATCGAACGGCCCGATTTCCTTCCTGGGAAAGACAATCCGTGGCCCGAAGTTTTTGACGCGTTCAGTGGTCAACTTGACGAACGAACGGGCGGACTGACGTCACTCGTCCGAGCGGACTTCAGTACAACCGGTCCGGTTGAACGCGCGGTCTCCCACTTGATGGCAATGGAGACCATGAAATCATACTTCGAGTACGAAATGCGTGCCGGTTGTGGTATACCGACGATCACACTGACTGGCACGGTCGCGGATTGGCGCAGACTCCGC
Source organism: Fimbriiglobus sp. (assembly GCA_051659845.1). Classification (GTDB taxonomy): domain Bacteria; phylum Planctomycetota; class Planctomycetia; order Gemmatales; family Gemmataceae; genus Fimbriiglobus. The sequence continues at coordinate 43,256 of JBOFPH010000016.1, forward strand.
GAAAAGGCGCAGCAATTCGCCGAATATGGACTTCGAGACTGGATCGAGGCACTGGACCCGGTTCTTGCACATTTCGAGGCCGCGAAGGCCGGCAAGGCAGATGTGCGGTTGTGGAAGTCGATGTTCCGCTACCACAGCGGCTCTGGCCCTGCCGTGTTGACGGGGTGGGCAAATGTGCTGTTCCCATATCTCCAAGACTCCCACGAGAAGTTGTACCCAAACCCCTACTTGAAGGATTGGAAGGAGCGACTCGACATTGACGATCAACAGCATTGGCGTCAGCGGTGGGATGCTCCCCAAGGGGTCGGCTTGTATGCCTTCCCACCTTGCTTGACGTCTGTCCCGCTGAAGGTCTTTTGGGGCGCTCAAGAAACAGATATGCGGCTGGTTGGTGGTCTCATGGGCGTTACGCAACAGGAGAACACATTCACGGTCGAACCCGAGTGTGGTTGGGTCATCGTTTACGAGGATTAGATGGACTCCAGGTGGTCGAGGAAATCGAGCCATAGGCCTGGGGCAGTTTCTCGACAGATGCCCGTGACACCAGGTTGTCACTGCCGATGCAGGTTCTTCTCCTGACGCTCCCTCCGCTTCTGATACTCCAGACCGTATCGCTTTCGGAGCACCCAGACGCGAACGCTGAGGAACTTGAACCTGACTGACCAGCAACGGAGGGCTTGGAATCGTGAAGGTGTACCTTGATGACGAACGTCCGACGCCTACCGATTGGGTGGGGGTTCGCTGGCCGGACGAGGCGATCCGACTGTTGGAGACGGGGCAAGTGACGGAGTTGAGCCTCGACCACGACCTTGGAGACGACACACGGGGGACTGGGTACACAGTCATCCTGTGGCTCGAGGAGGCGGTTGCCCTGCGTGGGTTTGTCCAACCTGAGATCACCATCCACACCGCCAACGCCTCAGCTCGCCAGAAGATGCTGTTGGGGGTGCAAAGCATCCACCGATTGGCACAACAGCAACCCAGACGGAACCCAGGATCGTAAGTTGTAGTCCGGCTCGGCCTAGAATGATGGCATGAAGAAGGTCTTGATTGTCGGTGGTGGTTTGAGTGGCCTGACTGTGGCGTTTCGGCTGCGGGGGCAGGCGGAGATTCGGCTCGTCGAGGCGCGGCGGCGGGTCGGTGGGAACCTGCACACGACCACGTCCCCGGAAAGTTTCCGCGTCGAGTGGGGGCCGAATGGTTTCCTCGATTCCAAACCGACAACACTTCAACTGTGCCAAGACTTGGGCCTGGGCCCCGCTCTCGTCGCAGGGTCCGAAGGAGCACGGAAGAACCGGTTTCTGTTCCTGAAGAACAGCCTGCAAGCTCTCCCTGGCAGCCCAACAGGGCTACTGACCACACCACTGCTCTCGCTGCGTGGCAAACTCGAATTGCTTGCCGAGCCGTTGCGGCGGACCAAACCGACAAGTCCCGATGAGTCGGTGTTGGCGTTCGCCACAAGGCGGATGGGCCGGGAAGCAGCGAGGGTGTTCATGGAGGCCCTGGTCACGGGGATTCACGCCGCCGACCCCGAGAAGCTGAGCGTGCGGGCGGCTTTCCCACGGCTCGCCAAAATGGAGGTCGAGCATGGCAGTATCCTGCGTGGCTTCCTGGCGAGCGCGAAGGTCAAGCGCCGTGAAGCCGCGGCCCGAGGCGAACAGCCCATGCCGCAACGGATGTGGTCGTTTCGTGGCGGTTTGCAGGTTTTGATCGACGCCTTGGAGGACGTCTTGGGGGGCGTCGTCAGCAAGGGGTTAGAACTTGGCTCGATTCGACGAACGACCGCAGGACAGTGGGAAGTGCTCAGTGCCGATGGGCTTCTCACGGCGGATCACCTCATCCTCACTTGCCCCGCTTACGAACAAGCCCGGTTGTTGAGTGACATCGCACCGTCACTCGCGGAAGAGCTTCGAGAGATTGCGTACAACCGCATCGTGGTCGTCGCCTTGGGTTATCGAGCGAGCGATGCAGTCACACCCGATGGCTTTGGCTACATCGCCCCGCATTCGTTGCGTCGCACGGCTCTCGGAGTGCAGTGGTGCTCGGCCATCTTCGCCGAGCGTGCCCCACCGGGCTTTGTGCTCTGGCGCGCACTTTGCGGTGGGGCGAGCCGCCCGGAGTTGGCCGATTTACCAGAGGCCGAGATCGTTCCGCTCGTCCATCGGGAGATGCAGGCGACCATGGGCGTGACGGGTCAGCCGGTCTTTTCGCAAGTGGTCCGCTGGCCGAAGGCGATCCCACAGTATCACATCGGCCATTTGGAACGCGTCTCAAGAATCGAGACGCTGATTCAGCAATTTCCCCATCTCCATCTGACAGGCAACGCATTCCACGGTGTCGCTATGAATGACGTCGTCGAGCAAGCCAACCTCACCGCAACCCGTGTGGTTGGTGACTTCAAGCCATGATTTCTTTAATCGGCTCGGCACCTTCAACCCCTACGAGCTTCTGATCAAGGCCGCCGTAGAAGTAAGACAGCTTGTTGGGATCGAGGCCCATCTGCTGTAGGACCGTGGCGTGGACGTTCTTGACATGGCAACGGCCCTCTACGGCCGAGCCGCCGAGTTCGTCCGTGGCTCCGTGGCTCACGCCACCTTTGATGCCACCCCCTGCGAGCCAACTCGTGAAGCCGTAGGCGTTGTGATCGCGCCCGCTGCCCTTGGCGTACTCGGCCGTCGGTTGGCGGCCAAACTCCCCGGTCCAGACGACGATCGTCGAATCGAGCAACCCGCGACGCTTCAAGTCTTGCAACAAGCCCGCGATGGGGAGGTCGGTGTTGCCGGCGTGTTTATTGTGGTTGAGTTCCATGTCCGTGTGGGCGTCCCAGTTGTCATCGTTGTGGGCACCACCGGAGTAGATCTGAATGAATCGCACGCCACGCTCGACCATCCGCCGGGCGAGCAGGCACTTCCGGCCAAAGTCTGCCGTGCGGGACTTGGTTGGTCCCTCGATGCCGTAGAGTTTTAAGGTGTCTTCGGTCTCTTGGCTGAAGTCCACAGCTTCCGGCGCATGTTGTTGCATCTTGAAGGCGAGTTCATAGCTAGCAATGCGTGCCATTAATTCGGAATTATCAGCGCGAGATTGCAAGTGAGCTTCATTCTTTTCTTTGAGCCGATCGAGTAAGAATCGTTGCTCATCACGGGTCATGCCGGGAGGCAAAGCAAGGTCGTGAATCGGCGTTTTGTCAGCACGGACGACGACGCCTTGATAGGCCGCGGGCATGAAGCCCGAGGACCAGTTTTTCGGGCCAGAAATGGGTCCACCTGTCTTATCGAGCATGACCACAAACCCCGGCATGTTCTCGTTGACGGAGCCAAGGCCGTACGTCACCCACGAGCCAAGACAGGGGTAACCCGAGAGCACCCGGCCTGCATTCATCATCAGCATCGCGGAGCCGTGAATCGGGCTTTCGGCATACATACTGTGGATGAATGCCATATCATCGACTTGTTTTCCTAAGTTCGGGAATAAATCCGAGACATATTTTCCACACTGGCCATACTGTTTGAACTGCCACTTCGGACCGACGACGCGGCCTTCATTCTTGTGCCCACTGCGGCCAAAGGTCTTGACGGTGATGGTCTTACCATCCAGGGGGTAGAGCTTCGGCTTGTAATCAAAGGTATCGACTTGGCTCGGCCCGCCGTACATGAAGAGGAAGATGACCGCCTTGGCTTTCGCCGGGTGCATCGTCGGTTTCGGAGCCATCGGGTTGACGAACTTCGTCCCCGGCTTCGCGGATTCACTGGCCGCCAAGCCATCCGCAAGACCCAAGCCCGTGAGTGCGGCAGCCCCGAACCCGGCTCCGGATTCCCAAAGAAACTCACGCCGCGTCCGCCCACAAAATTGCTTCGGAGAGTTCATCGCATCATCCCCTATCAGTTCCAGATTTCGAGTTTCAAGCCTGGTATTTTGCTTTGCCTATTCCCTGATACATTCTGCATCGCGATGTATTTTCCATCGCGTTGTTCAATCCAAATCGGTACTTTCATGGTGATGCTCCTTGTGGTTAATCGAGGTAGAGAAACTCATTGGAGTTCAGTATCAGGAGCGCATATCGGGTCAGGGCGGTGGCGGGGTCGAGGTTGTGCTTCTTGGCAATGTCTTGGAGGAACTGGACATCGCGGGCCACTTCGTCCGTCGTCGGTTCGCGGTGGGTACTCCAGCGGATGGCCAGGGCCACTTGCTGGGCAGCGTCACTTGGGGCGGCTTTCTGCAATCGCTCGGCGAAGAGGCGGGCTTGCTCGTTCGTGAACTCCCCGTTGAGCATCCCGAGGGCCTGTGTCGGCACGGTGGTCGTGTAGCGAACGGGGCAGGTGCTATCGGGGTCGGCTTGATCGTGGGCAATCAAAATCGGCACTTGCAAGCTGCGTTTCACATGCACGTAGACACTACGCCGGTGGGCTTTGTCGGGGTTGCCAGCGTCGTGGTGCCAGCCCGAGCCGGGGACCGATTGGCCAGCAAGTACCGCGGCGGGGATCTTCGGATAGACACTCGGGCCATACATAGTGCGGTCGAGTTTTCCAGAGAGGTTGAGGATCGAGTCCCGCACTTCCTCGGCCGTCAGTCGACGCATGTCATAGCGCCAGTGCCAGGTATTGCTCGGGTCTTTCTGTAAGCTCTTGGCATCGGCTTTCGAATCGAGTTGATACGTCTGCGATTGCAAGATTTGTTTATGGATGGCTTTCATGCTCCATCCTGATCTCACAAATTCGCTGGCGAGGAAATCCAGCAATTCGGGATGTGTGGGGAGTTCGCCGAGTTTGCCGAAGTCGTTGGGTGTGGGGACGATGCCTTTGCCGAAATGGTGCTGCCAGATGCGGTTGACCATGACTCGAGCCGTCAGCGGGTTTGTTGGGCTAGTGACCCAGGCGGCCAGGGCCGTGCGGCGGCCGGTTTTCGTGCCGATCGGCTTGATGGCCACACTGGGTACTCCGAAGACTTCTGGGAAGCCTGGTGCCACTTCTTTGCCCTTGGAACCTGGGTTTCCGCGGATTAACATGTGCGTCTTGGGTGGATTGGGGTCAGTGTTATGGACACTGAGTGCAAACTCTTGATTCGGGCTAGGTCGGGCTTTCAGGTCGCTGACTTTGCGCTTGAGAGCCAGGTAGGCTTTGCGTTCATCAGGATGCAAAAGCAATGGCACCTTGGCGACGACCTCGGCTCGTTTGCCATCTTGCACAGCCAGTTGATCCTTGGGGTCCATTTTCAGAATCGCCGCATCTTCGATCGGTTTCATCTCGGCTTCGATCTTGGCAATTTCTGCATTTCTCGCCTTCAAATCATTTTCATACATCTTCTTCTTTTCTGGCGACGTGATGTCGGTCATGTTATTCGGTGAGCGCACATCACGGGTTTCCGAGTAAGGTCTCACGTCCCGGAAGAAGGCCACGAGTTTGTAATAATCCTCTTGCGGGTAGTAGTCCTTCTTGTGGTCATGGCAGCGGGTGCAGTTCATGGAGATGCCAAGCATTCCCTGGCCGACGGTGGTGATGATGTCGTCGTAACCATCGTACAGAGCGAGTGGAGGGTCAGCGGGTTCGTCGTCCCAAGTGCCGAGGCGATAGAAGCCTGTGGCGATAATCGTGTCTGGCTTGTCGCCGGGCATCTCGTCTCCGGCGAGTTGTTCGCGCAGGAATTGGTCATAGGGTTTATCGGCGTTAAAGCTACGAATGACGTAGTCCCGGTAGCGCCAGGCGTAGGGCTTCGGACCATCCCGTTCGTAGCCATTAGTCTCGGCATACCGCACGACATCCAGCCAATGGCGCCCCCACTTTTCGCCGTAATGCGGCGAAGCGAGCAAGCGATCGATGAGGCGCGTGATGCTACCGGAAGCGTCGGTTTGGTGGTCTTTTTCGAAGGCGGCGATCTCGTCGGGTGTCGGTGGTAGGCCGAGCAGATCGTAGGTCATCCGTCGGATCAACACACCCGGTTTCGCAGTCGCCACGGGCGTCAGGGAATTGGTTTCGAGCTTCGCCAGCACGAAGGCATCGATGGGAGTTTTGACCCACTTCGCGTTCTGCACTTTCGGCACATCAGGTCGGCGAACGGGTTGGAACGCCCAGTAGGATTTATCCGCGCCGGGGCGTTTCACTTCGGTCTCAGCACCGGCCTTGTCGGGCATCGGTAGCTTCAATTTGACCCACTTGACGAACGTCTCGATCTCGGGGTCTTTGAGCTTCCCCGTGGGTGGCATATTGTAGCCGGATTCTTCGTGCTTATAGCGGATGGCCTTCACCAAGAATGAGTCTTCGATCTTGGCCAAGTCCACAGCCGGGCCGTTGTCGCCCCCTTTGAGGACATCGGGCCGGGAGAGGAGAGAGAACCCGCCTCGCAGTTTCTTAGTGTCGTCGCCATGGCATTTCAGGCAGTGTGTTTTGAGAAGAGGTTGCACCTCTTTCTCGTAGAACTGTAACTCCGACTCCGAGAACTTGGGAGCGTCCTCAGCGCGTGCTGTATTCGTGAAGAGCGCCAATGCAAAAACTGCAGGCAACGCCAACCATCGCATCGGAAAGCCCCAAGGGAAGATCACCTCATCCCCCCGACCCCCTTCTCCGAAGCAGAGAAGGGGGAGAGGACTCCCAGCACTTTCACCCCTCTCCGTTTCGAAGAGGGGCTGGGGGTGAGGTTGTCTTTCAAACCGAAGGCGACTTGTGACCATACCACAGCCAATCAAGTGGAGGGAAAGGGGGTGAGAAGATTATACACCAGGCGACCATCAGACCGCTAGCGTATTTCTAAAGAAAGCTACGGAAAACTTATTTCCCGAGAGGGATCGCTTTCACGAGCTTGCCATCCGCGGTCGTGTAGAGCCGGACGATGCCTTCTTCGCCGCCCGAGGCGATGAGCGTGCCATCGGGGCTGAGGGCCAGGGAGTAGAGAAAGTCTTTGGCGTCCGAGTAGTTCCGGCCTTGGCCACCGGACTCAGGGTTCCAGGTCCGCATGACGCCGTCCCCCGCAACGGTGACGAACTCCGGTTTCTTCGGCACAAAGGCGAGCCGCGAGACTTGCTTATCGTGGTTGCGAATGTCTCGGGCCTTTTCGCCTTTTTCGTAGTCCCAGACTTTGACGAAGTTATCGGCCCCCGCGCTGACGAGCCGTTTGCCATCCATCGACCACGCGACATCGAGCACATGGGCCGTGTGCCCTTCGAAGGACTTCAAGAACTTGCCAGACGGGATTTCCCAGACCTTGACGAACTTGTCCGCCCCACCCGAAGCGAGCAGCTTGCCATCGGGTGAAAAGCTCAGGCCAAAGATGCTATCCGAGTGGCTGGGTTTGATGTCGAGGATCACCGAGCCGGTTACGGCATCGTAGAGTCGAAGTTCGCCATCTTCGGTGGGTGCACCACCGCCGACCGCGAGGCGTTTGCCATCCGGGCTGTAAGCGAGTGCGACGACACGATCCGCGAAGCCACCGAGGCGCCGGTTGATGGTCCCTTTCTCCAAGTTCCACATCACCACTTCGCCAAAGGTGCCAACTGCGAGCGTCTGCCCGTCGGGTGAGATGGCCATCGTCTCCACGAGCGACAAGCAAGCCGCCTTCGCACTCTCGCCGTTCGGGGTCTTGAGTTCCGGGTCGATGAGTGCTCGCAGGAAGTCGCCCTTCTTGGTGTCAAAGACTTCGACTTGGTTACCACGGCCCGCGATCAGGAACTTGTTATCGGGCGTCATCACCAATGCTCGCACGGGCTTCACGAGAGCTGGTGGTAAACCCAGGACGACTTTGGCGCGGGTCTTCACTTCCGTCGCGGGGCCTTTGGCGCCGTCGTCGATCCAGCGCTTCAGCACCGCAACTTCTTCGGGTGTCAGCGGGTTACTCTCGGACTTGGGTGGCATGATCGGCTTGACGCGATGGCTACTGCTCATCCACAGGAAGCTCTCCTCGGCCTTGCCCGGCACGACGATCTTGGCTCCGCGCTTCCCGCCTTTCATGGCGAGCGCGTACGTGCTCAGATCGTAGCCGCCTTCGGTGTTCTTGCCCTCATGGCAGACGCGGCACTTGGCCGCGAATAGCGGAGCGATGTCCTTTTCGTAGGTGACCGGGTCTTTGCGCTCAAGTTTACCAATTGCAATCGGCGTTAACCCTGCTGGCGCAGGTTTATCCTCAGCGGCCAACAAGAGCGCCACAACGAGTGGAGAGGTCCACAGCATGACAAACACCCCAGAGAGCAAAACAGGCCCAGACCGAGCCAGGTAGGTGAGAGTATCCTAACACACTCCGAAGATGGGTGGAAGAGGTTCGACCTTGACATGGCCGAACGATTTAGCGAAGTTTAAAAATCCCTCTTGTCGAAACCAACCCTATCCTTAGCAATATTTTCGGATTCAAACTCTCAACGTATTTGGTGCCTGAATGAATCAAACGAGAAAACTGACGCCCCAGGAACTCGAAGTCTACAAAGCTCACGAGCGAACACTTACGAAACTGGCTTTTCGCACATTCCGACGAATGCGAATCTCTTTGGACGCTTCAGCCGCCACACTATTGGTGTCTCTCATTCAAGCACCAAGTCACCATGGTGTCGAACTTCCTTACAACTCTGAACAGGCAACTGGGAATAATTGCATTTATTCTGTTCGAGATTTCAAAGACCTGCTCAAAGAAAAACTAGTCTTCGGCATCAGAAAAGTCTCCGAAGAGCACCCTGGTGTGAAAGTGATCAGTCCAAACCACCTGAAGGCAGTCTTCAACACTGGAAGGTGTTTCATCTGGCCATTTTGTAAACCATAAAGTTGTTTGGCCACCAGTTTCGATTAGTCAGGCGTTGGCCTGATGATTTCTGGAAATTTGGTTGATTTCAATTTTTCTTTCACGATCATGGGTATAATCTTGGTAGACTTCGCTTTTTGAGGAGTATCAAATGCCAGATCCAACTCTAGATGTGGTCATGCAGGCCGACACGGTGAGAGTGTCTTTGATTCTGGCTTCAGACCAAATCAAGCAATTGATGACAGTGTCAACATTCGCCATCACCCTTTCGATGGTTTTCATGAAAGACACACTGGCAAATAGACAGATCATGGGTTGGTGGAAGTTTGGGCTGTTATCCACCTCATTTGCTCTGCAATCCATGTCCATTTTATTTGGGTATCTTGCCCTGGGGCGGCTGACCGGGCTGACGCTAGACTCAAACTCTTTAACTAATATAGATATATCTAAATTCGAGAATTTTGGCCTTGCTTTCCTCCAGTTTTGCGCTTTCTTCTTAGGCCTTCTCTGTGGTGGGTTCTTTGTATTGTGGTCTCTAGCGTCTATTCTCAAACAAAAAGACCCTGTTGCAAGTCCAGTTCAGCAGACAACCGCTCCCCTCAAAATAAATACTGTTCATGAACAGCCACAAACATCTACCCCTCTCGATCGAGGATATGTAATGGCACACTATGGGGTCTCGTAGCCAACTGCTCGTTTCTCTTCAATTGCATGACATGTAAAATTACGATTCCAAATTACTCGTCATTAAATTAACTTCGTCAGTTTAACTCATGTATTCCTGAATTTGCCTACGTTTTATGACCTCGTTCCCCTGGTCCGAAGTGGAACGAGGTCTTTCAAACCTTACGCCTTCAGCAGGCCCTTGGCGACGAGGTAGTTCAGGATCGCGGCACAGCCTTGTTCGACGGTTTGGGTCGAGGCATCGAACTCGAGTTCGGGGTTGATCGGGGCTTCGTAGGGGTCATCGACTCCCGTGAAGCCCATGCCTTTGCCGTTGGCGACGGCTTCGCGGGCTTGTTTGTAAAGGCCCTTGGGGTCGCGTTGTTCACAGGTTTCGATCGGGGTTTTGACGTAGATTTCGATGAACGGCATGGCACCCGTCTTGTTGCCCTCGTGAATCTTACGTGCGGCGTCGCGGTCTTTGCGGTACGGGCTGATGAAGCTCGTCAGGGCGAACATCCCGGCATCGCAGAACAGTTTGGCCACTTCGCCGATGCGGCGAATGTTCTCTTCACGATCGGCGGCACTGAAACCGAGGCCGAAGCGTTTGGCCGTCTCTTCGGAGTTGCCGCGGGTGTCCATCAGAATCTTCGGGCCGGCGTTCAGGCCAAAGCGGATGTTGTCGCCATCGAGCACGTAAGCCGCATGGCCGTGGGCGATGAGCACTTGTTCGAGGGCCACCGCCAAGGTCGACTTACCAGAGCCAGACAGCCCCGTGAACCAGAGTGTCGCGCCGGTTTGCTTCATGAGCTTCGCCCGTTCGTCGCGGGTAACTGTGCCAGCGTGGTAGAAAATTTGCGTTGCTTGAATCTCGCTCATCCCATCCTCAGTGAAAACCAGATCGTTGGATACCAACCGTTGTTGTATGTACAATTCACTCAGAGCGTATGGTGGCTGATGGTTTGTTTTCGGCTGAAAAGGCAACCTCACCCCCGGCCCCTCTCCGAACCGGAGAGGGGTGCAAGAAATCCCAGAAATGACCTGTTTCCCAGCGTTTTTCTCCCCCTTCTCTGCTTCGGAGAAGGGGGTTGGGGGGATGAGGTTGCCTTTCTAACCACGGCCCCAAGGAAAGGGATGAGCCTGATGATCGAGTACCGGATTACCCATATCACGACCTACGACTACACCGAGAGCGTCTCGGTGTGCCAGAACGTGGCTCACCTGTTGCCACGCGAAGTGGCACGCCAGGAGCACGGGCCATCGGTCATGGAAATTGACCCCGAGCCGGCGGTCCTGGAAGAGCGGCTCGACTACTTCGGCAACCCGACCACCTATTTCACTGTGCAAGAGCCGCACAAGACGCTCAAAGTCACGGTCAGCCATCAGGTGCTGGTCAAAAGCGAACCCTCCGGCATCACCACCTCGCCGCCGTGGGAGCAAGTCCGGGATCGCCTGACTGCTGACCGCAGCCAACCATGGCTCGATGCCTACGAACATGTCTTTGATTCCCGCTATTGCCCAAGCTCCAAAGCCTTCGCTGAGTACGCCTTGACCTCATTTCAGCCTGGCCGGATGATCCACGAAGCGGGGCTAGAGCTGACGAAGCGCATCTTCTCCGAGTTCGTCTACGACCCCGTGGCCACGACCGTGGCGACGCCTGTGAAGGAAGTCTTCCAGAATCGTCGGGGAGTCTGTCAGGATTTTGCCCACCTGCAAATCGCCTGCTTACGCTCGATCGGCCTTCCGGCTCGCTACGTCAGCGGCTATCTCTCGACCGTCCCCCCACCAGGCCGCCCCCGGCTCATCGGCGCCGACGCGACCCACGCCTGGGTCTCCCTCTTCCTCGGCGAAGCTGGTTGGCTCGACCTCGACCCCACCAACAACCAAGTCCCCGGCGACCGCCACATCCTCCTCGCCTGGGGCCGGGATTACGACGACGTCAGCCCGATCAAAGGCATCGTCCTTGGCGGTGGCCAACACTCCGTCACCGTCAATGTCGATGTGCATCCCGAGACGAAATCGTGAGGTGACTCTTTGAAGAGCCACGACCGCGAGGGAGTGTCTGCGACTGCAAGTTTCTGACGCTCCCTCGCTCGCGGTCGCGGCTCTTCAAGCTGGAACAAAAAAAGCCGCTGAGGTTTTCCTCAGCGGCTTCGGTGTTTTCGGGTCGGCTCATTTCTGGCGAGCCTTTCGCAACAACAGCTTTTTCTGCTTGGCCGACAAATCGAGGAAGTGCGGACTGGCGATGAACGCTTCGGTCGAATCACGTTGCGGGAAGAGCTGCGCCAGGTAGGCACGCAGGCACTGAAGAAAGTAACTTGTCCAAGTTTGCAGAATCATGAGAATCTCCGGGTCAGGTGGGTTTGAGCCGCAGGCGACAGGCCAGCAGCCATTGATGGTGGTCCGTCGTGGGGGCTTGGATCGCTGGGAATTCATTGGGCCAATCTCCGGGAATGACTACCACCATAATCAGTATACGCAGTAATTATCTGAGCATCAAGTTTTTTGACAACTCTGTTTTGTCACCGATTTCGCCCACTTGCCGTAAGCCATTACGGTGCTAGAATTTACCAGTGGTCAAACTCGCCCGGAAATTCTTCGAAAAAGGTGCCGTATGGCTGGGAATCGTAAGCGGATTCGCAAGGATGTCTTGCTGAAGTACGTCACCGATCACGCCACGGACCTCAAGGCGATGGCGGCGGATTCGGGGGTCAGTTACTCGACTTTGCGGCGGGCACGGGATGGTGGGGAGCTGAACCCGCACATCCTCAAGCAGTTGGCCGAGTACATGAAAATCCCGGTCGAGAAGCTCGTGGATGAATCGGACAACCCTGACGTGGACAAAGCCGAATGGCGACAGCCGTTCGCGGCATATCTGAAAGAGGCGCGGAGGATCTTTTCGCCCGTCGATTTCCTCGGCACGGAGGCGATGCACGACGACCGGCCGATTCGCCTCGAAGACCTTTACGTCATCCCGCAGATGGCCAACACCGAGACGCGGCCCGAGTATTTCGACAAAGACCGCACCCCCGCCCGCGACAAAGAACGCGGCCTCGCGGAGCTGACGCCCGAGTTCATGAAGTCCCTCGGCCAGCGGACGGTCTTCTTGGCGGGGGCCGGCTATGGCAAGACGACTCTGGTTCGCTGGCTGATTTTGCAGATGGCCTCGGCCCGGTCGAACGAATGGCGTGAAACCTTCGACGACATGATCCCACTGCCGATGATCCTGCGCGAAATGCGCCTCGATAAAGAACACATGACCTGGGAGCAGCTCCTAGACCAAACCAAATTCGCCCGCTTCGATGTCCCCTCACTCTGCGCCCCCGCCGACCTGGAAGCCGCCCTGAAAGCCGGCAAAGTCTGGATCATGCTCGACGGCCTGGACGAAATCCCGCCCCACGTCCGTACCCACCTCCACGCCGCGATTTGGGACGGGATGCGCAAGCCCGAACTCGCCGGCTGCCGCTGGCTCTTCACCTCCCGCATCCAGGGCTACGACGAAGCGCCCGTGGATAAAACTCCTGCAGAATTGAGTTGGATTAGGAGTTGGAGAATCCGGAAAGAAAAGGACTCGGAAGAAAAGGAGAAATCACATCGTTTTCAAATCCTGAACACAGCAGGGATGTTAGGGTTTGGGGATCAAAATACTGATAAATTCGAAGTGAATACTTCCTACGTGGCCCCCTTCGATGAAACCAAGATAGTCGAGTTTGCAGGGAAATGGTACGTACAGCGAGAAGCGACGACCAAGCTCGCCCAGGATAAAGCCAAGGACTTCGAAGAGTGCATTTTCTCGGCGGATGACACCAAGCGGCTCGCCCGCATCCCGAGCTTGCTGGCGATGATGGCGGTGGTACATCGCAACTTGGCGGTGCTTCCAAAACAGCGAGCCGATTTGTACGAGCGCATCGCCAAGAGCTACATCGAGACCATCGATAACCACCGCAAACTGCAAACCCGATACACCTACGCCGATTCCAAGCAATGGCTCGGCTACGCCTCGTATGCGATGCAGTTTTTGCGTGGGAATGAGAAAGGGCGTGGGGATGTCGTCGTCACAGCCGAGCAACTGCGTGGCTGGTTCGCGGAGGCGATGCAGCAGAGTGGCGTCAGGAACCCGCATGACGAAGCCGAGCTATTCTTGAAGCATATTCTCGAACGCTCCGGGCTGATCGGCGAAACGGCACCGGGGAAGTATGCCTTTCTGCACCTGACCTTCCAAGAATACTTCGCTGCCCAAGAGATCATCCGCCGCATCAACGAGGCCCTTCTCGACAGGAAAGACCTGCCCATCGACGAGATTCGCAAACTTCTGGAATCCCGCCAGTGGGCCGAAGTGTTTATGTTTGTCTTCCAGACGCTCGACTACCGCAGCCATCAACGCCTCCGGGAGACGCTCTTCCAGAACGCCTGGGAGTCTCAGGAAGCTTTCCAGAAAATGGACAAAAATGTCAAACGCTTGATGCTGGAACTGGCTCACGATGACCATGCGGGCTTCGATCGTGGGCAGCCGTTACCGATTCGCGAGAATTTCTGGGCAAAAGTGAAGCGGCTTGCCCTCGATTTCACGGACATCACGGATCTCGCTCCACTCGCCCGCCTCACAATGCTGCAAACACTCGGGCTTTCCAGCACGCAGGTGACGGATGCCGGCCTCGAACACCTCGCCACACTCACCGCACTGCAAATACTCGGGCTTAACCGCACGCAGGTGACGGATGCAGGCCTGGAACAACTCGTACAACTCACCGCACTGTATGCACTCTCGCTCAACAGCACACGGATCACGGATGCGGGCCTCGAACACCTCGCCACACTCACCGCACTGCAAATACTCGATCTCGACTCGACCCAGGTGACGGATATCGGCCTCGAACACCTCGCCACACTCACCGCACTGGAACTACTTTCGCTTTCCGGCACGCAGGTGACGGATGCCGGCCTCGAACACCTCGCCACACTCACCGCACTGCAATCACTCGAGCTTTCCAGCACGCAGGTGACGGATGCCGGCCTCGAACACCTCGCCCAACTCACCGCACTGCAAACACTCAATCTTTTAAGCACGCAGGTGTCCAAGGCTGGTGTGGCCAAGCTGAAATCCAAACTCCCAGGATTGGAGGTCCGTATGTAGCTCCCTGGCCCAATCCCATAAACTGCCTTCTGGCGGTGTTTTCTTTCCTTTGGGCGAGGATGTCCCGATGAGAGTTCTGGGTGTGGTGGGGTTGTTGATGATGGCGACTGTGATGGCGTCGGCGGCGGAGAAGCGGCCGATGAAGATTGAGGATCTCTTTGCCTTCGCGCGGGTCGCTGATCCGCAGGTCAGCCCGGATGGCAAACTGGTCGTGTACCAGGTGACGACGGTCAGCCTGGAAGCGAACAAATCCTCGACGGCCCTCTGGCTCGCGGCCACCGATAACGTGACAGCTCCTCGCCAATTCACCTTCCCCCAAGGCAAGAAGGACACGCACCCGCGCTGGTCTCCGGATGGCACGAAGATTCTCTTTGAATCGACCCGCTCGGGTACCTCGCAGCTTTACACCATCGGCCTGACGGGCGGCGAAGCGGAGCGGATCACGAACATCAGCACCGGGGCCAGCACAGGGCTATGGTCGCCGGATGGCAAGCATATCGCGTTTGTGAGTACGATTTCGCCGGAGTTCAGCGAATTGCCGTTTGCCGAGAGTGACAAGAAGAACGCCGAGAAGGACAAGGCTACCGAAGAAAACCCAGTCAAAGCCAAGACGTTCACGAAGCTCTTCTTCCGCCACTGGGATTCGTACGTCGAAGACAAACGGCAGCATCTCTTCGTGATCGACGCTGGCCAAAAAGGCTGGTCCGAGCCTCGCAACGTCACCCCCGGCGACCGCGACGCCTACCCGACGAGCAGCACCTTCTCCGTCGGCGACGACTTTACTTTCACCCCCGATTCGCAGCACATCATCTTCGCCGCGACCCCCGAAAAGGGCGAAGCCTGGAGCACGAACATGGACCTGTGTCGGGTGAAGATCGACAACAAGTCCACCAAGTGGGAAAGCCTGACGGCTGCGAACAAAGCCGCCGACAACAGTCCACGCTTCAGCCCGGACGGCAAGCGCCTAGCGTGGCGTGCCCAGAAGAAAGCCGGCTATGAAGCGGACCAGTGGCAAGTCATGGTCGTGTCTGTGGAGGCTGATGGCAAATTCACCTCAGAACCCTCCGAGCTTTTCAAAGGCCCCCATTCGGTCAACGAGTTCATCTGGTCTTCGAACGGCAACTCTGTTGAGTTCACCGCCGATCGGGAAGGATCGACACCGATCTTCGCACAGCCTCAGAAGGGTGGCCTCACACATGGTGGCGGTCAAAATGGCTCGCTTTCGCGCGTGGTCAACGGGACTGGCTTCGTTTTCACCCATGCGAGCATGGACTCTCCTCCTGAAGTCTGGGTCAAAATCGATCCGATCAATAACGCCAATGCCTTCCAACTGACGCATCACAACGACGCCTTGCTTGCCGATCTCAACTTGGCCAAGCCCGAAACGGTGCAAGTGAAGATCGAAGATGGCGAGATGCAAATGTGGGTTTTGAAGCCGCCGGGCTTTGATCCCAAGAAGAAATGGCCGGTGGCTTACCTCGTCCACGGCGGGCCACAAGGGGCGTGGGAGGATGGCTGGAGCTACCGCTGGAATCCGCAGATTTGGGCGGCCCAGGGCTATGTGGTCGTGATGCCGAACCCACGCGGTTCGACCGGGTTTGGCCAGAAGTTCGTGGATCAAATCTCAGGCGATTGGGGTGGCAAATGTTATCGTGATCTCGTGGCCGGGTTGGAGTACACGAAGGCCTTGCCTTATGTGGATAAAGACCGCATGGGCAGTGCCGGGGCGAGCTTCGGTGGTTACATGCAGAACTGGTTTGCCGTCAATGAAATCGCCAAGGAATTCAAATGCCTGATCACCCACTGCTCGGTCTACAACTTTGAAAGCATGTGGGGCACGACCGAAGAACTCTGGTTCGACGAGTACGAGCATGGCGGTCTGCCTTGGGAGATCCCCGGCAAGTACCGCGAGTTCAGCCCGCACACCAAAGCCGGGAACATGGGCAAGTACAAGACGCCGATGTTGATCATCCACAACGACCTCGACTTCCGCTGCCCCATTGGCCAAGGCCACGAACTCTTCACCGCCCTCCAGCGCCAAGGTGTCCCGAGCCGCTTCGTCAACTTCCCGGACGAATGCCACTGGGTGCTCAAGCCCAAGAATAGCCAACACTGGCACAAAGAAGTCTTCGCCTGGCTGACGAAACACGTCCCACCAGGCGGCAAGTGATCGAATTTCGGATTGCGGATTGCGGAATTGAAGCGAAGATCCAACGAAGGCCCAGGGTTCGCTCCGCTTCACCCTGGGCTATGTGCAGACGCCACTCCGTGGCTAAGAAGCGGAGATGCTTTCAGCCGCGGAGCGGCGTTTGCTTCTAGCCCAGGGTGAAGCGAAGCGGAACCCTGGGACCAAGCGGAACCCCCCATCCCCTACATCACACCTTCTGGTAGGCCGTCTGCAGGTCAAAGGTGCCATCGGGGAGGGGGATTTTTTGGTAGTCCCCGAAGAGGTTGGGGCTTTCGGCTTGGAGGATGTCGAGCATCTTGTTGGCGAGCTTGCGGATTTCTGGCTCGGCGTGTTTGCTGCCACGCTGTTCGAGGAAGTGTCGTAGAGCACGGGCGTTGGCCGTGACGCTGATCTTGGTTTCGGTCGCGTTCGGGAGCACACTGCGGGCGGCTTGGCGGGCGGTCTTGCGGCGAGTGGTGCGGTCGGCGTCCGGGGGGAGCATCGCAGCCGTCGCGGCGGCGGGGTCCGCGAGTTTGGCGTTTAATTTCTCGGCGAGTTTGACGTAGGCTTCGTGAGCATGGCGAATCGCCTCTTCGAAGATCGCATGCAGTTCCGGATCGTTGGCGATGATGTCCGGCTCGACGTACTCAGCCACGGATTCATCCACATATCGTTGCGAAAGCTGGCTGTACGCCCAACCGGCGCGGTGCCGAACGAGTTCATGCGTGAGTGAGCGGCTCACGCCGGTGATGACGAAGTTCCACACGGCATGTTCGAGTACCGAGCCGTGCCCCACTTCCTTGATGTGGTTCAGGTACGCTGAGTTCCCACCGGGCCGGGGCTTGGCAAACGACATGTAGCAGATCCGCCCGGCCGCTTCGGTCACCACTTCCCCCGCGACTTCGCTATCCGACGACCAACTGACGCCGTGATCCGCGAGGAAGCGATCCAGTTCGGCTTGTTGGAGAAGCTGCTTACCGACCAGATAAATCTGGGGTTCGGTGATGATCGTGAGTGTGTCCGTGGCCATGATCGAGCAGCCCGTGCCTGCGAAGGAGGAATACCGAAACTCCTTTTGTATCGGATTCACCGTGAAGCTCAGAGGAGTTTCTCGGGTGGAACAAAAGGTTTCGCTCGGAGTAAGGGGTATACTAACCCTATGCTCGCCAAATTGCCTATTGTGGTACTGCTTTTCGGGCTGATGAGTCTGAATCCGGGTGACGCGCAGACTCTTCCCGCACAACCGGCAAAGTCCGGCGGTCTGAAGTTGCCGGATGGCGCGATTATCGTGTTTAGCAAGACCCCGGACGATGCGAACGCCACTCCGGATGGTGTGTTCCTCAGTGCCGCGGATTACCAGGCGATGCTCGACAAGCTCGAAGCCGCCAAGAAAGCCCGCGAGAACTCACGCACTTCCCCCAGTGCCGTCGAGGTGCGTGGTGTTCTCGTCAACCGGGGCACCAAGACCTCGGCGAAACTCAGTTTCAAGTGGACGATCAAAACCACGACGCCACGTAGCCTCGTCGCCTTGGGTCTGAGCCAGGCGGCTCCGCTCTCGGCACGGTGGGCGGATGGCAAGTTGCCACTCTTGAGCGCGGACGCCGAAGGCTTGCAGGTGTTGGTAGAGACACCAGGCGAAGCTGTGCTTGTGATGGAAGCCGAGGTGCCGGTCACGGCGCGGGGGGCCAAGGGGGACTTGGGTTTCGAGTTGGGCTTACCTCGGGCGGCGATGACGAGCCTCGCCTGGGAGGTGGCCTTGCCGGGGAAGAAAGTCCAGCTCAACACCCGCTGGCTCGGAGACAAGCCGACCGAATCCCGCACGAGCACCGAAGAGCCGACGAGCTTAGTCCGCAAGGCGGGCGACCCGGGCATCCCGCTCGGGCCTATCGAGTGGCTCGAAGTGCAGTGGGAGAACCCGACGCCGAGTATCGTACCAGCCGTTGACGGCATTCGCACGGCGGAAGTGGAAATCGTGGTCCGGGTGGAAGAGAACCAAATCGAAACGATCGCCAAGTTCAAACTCCGTGGTCCCGCTCCAGAATGGTTGCTGGCTCTGCCCGCGACGGCAGACATCCTCACGGAACGGCTCACCCCGAACATCGGCGAACCGACAGCGAACACCAAAAGCGGCCTGACGGCCCCGACCGACCCTGCGAAACCCGTCTGGAGTTTTCGCCCCACGGATCCGACGGCCTCGTGGCTCGTGACTGCTGTGTTGCGGCAACAGCGGCCCAATGCCGACAAACCGGAACACCGTGGGCCGTTCGAGCTTGGCCCTGCCACGGTCGTCAACGCCACGCGGACCACGGGGACGCTGAAAGTGCTCGCCCCACCGACCGTGCGTGTGCTTTTGGAGAACCCGACACTCGATCTTCGCCGCACGGAAACGACAGAAGAGGATGTGTCGTTGGCCTACAAGTTCGCGTCCGTGGCGTCCCCGGTCGCTCGGCCTTCGAACGCACCGCCATTTGCCGTGCTGCGCACGAAGCCGTTGCCTGGCTTTCAACGAGTCCAACCGACGTTGAACCTGCGTCGTATGGAGAGCGGCTGGCGGATGCAGGCCGAAGTCGTGGTGACACCTGTTCGCGCCGAGTTGGAGCAGGTCCTGGTCGATGTACCAGTCGGTTGGCAGGCGTTCGAGGCGGCATCGAGTGCCAACCTCATCGACGAAGTCCGAGTGTTGAGCGAAACGCCGACCGAAAAGCGACTCGCGGTCTTGCTCACGGCTCCGCAGAAAGCTCCCTTCACGCTCAACTTCACAGCCAATTTCCCTGGCCCGAATAGCCGTCGACGTGAAGAACTGCCGTTGCTCACGTTTCCGAATGCCAAGCTCGCCCAAACGAAGTTGCTCGCCAGCGTGCCCGATGGCTTCGAGATCACCGGCACGGCCCGCACCGACGACGGCACAACGACACCACTCGTCCCACTCGATCGCATCGCCAACCCGAGCTTGGCCCCGAAGAGCATCACCGCCACGACGGATCTTGATTTCCGCAAAGTCGAATTGCAATGGCAACCGTACCGACCGGAACTTCTGGCGGATAGCAAACTGGACATGATCTGCTTGGAGCGACAGGCCAATGTCACTCAAACGGTTCGCCTGAAACTCCGAGACGGCGACACACGCCCCGTGCTCTTCAGCGGCAACGCCGTCGGCTTACGTTTGCTGACACCGAATGCCGGGGTGCTCGAACCACTGGGCCGCGAGGCCTGGCAACTTCGGTTGCCCGCCGAGGCTCCGCGGGACATGACACTGTCACTGGCGTACGCGATCCCCTGGCCCGCGAAGAGCACCGAACCGGTCGCCATCAACTACCTGCGCGTGGACTCGGCGACGCGGAACAGCGTCCAGCTTCGGCTCTGGGCCGGCGGTGGGACGCGCAGCCCGCTGAGCTTCGCTGGGCCGTGGCAAGAGTTGCCACCCGAAGCCAGCGCTGAGCGCGACAACCTGCCTCGCTACACGCTCTTCGGCCAAGGGGAGAGCCTGCCGTTGAGCATGGTCTTGGGCGAAAGCGACGGGGAACTGCCCAAAACCA
The DNA here is from genome assembly GCA_051659845.1 of Fimbriiglobus sp. Taxonomy (GTDB): domain Bacteria; phylum Planctomycetota; class Planctomycetia; order Gemmatales; family Gemmataceae; genus Fimbriiglobus. Next base: position 63,468 of record JBOFPH010000016.1, read on the forward strand.
TCATTGACCGCCAACTGGTGCAGCACTGGCTCAGCGACGAAGGCCAGCTCCTGGTCCGTTGCCGGGCGATGCTCGTGCGGTGGCCCAGTGTCGGGGTCGATGTCGAGCTACCGGGCAACATGACAACCGAAGTCTTCGTCGATGGCCGTCGCACCGAAGCACTCCAGTCGCTCACGGAATCCCCCGAGGCACGCACCATTCGCATTACGATGCCCGAGGCCCGACCCGCCAAGGGACCGTTGCTGATCGAACTTCGCTTGTCCTTGGCCACACGTCCGACCCGCGGGAAAACGACGCTGCCGATGCCGAAATGGCTTCAGGCGCAGTTCAAAAACTCGCCACGAGTGCAGAGTTTTCTGCCAAGGGCCGTGGTTCCACTGGGCTTCTCTCAAGAAGGGGCCATCGAACAGCGATGGACCCTCGATCAAGGGTTGTTCCGCACGGCTGGGGTGTTGAGTCCGGCTGATGCCGAAGCCTGGTTTCGTGGCAGTGAGACCGAACCCGAGCCAAGCGACTCACCCTGGACGACGCTCAACGCTGGCTCCACGGACTCCCTCACGACTCGCCCCGTCCACGCGAACCTCACCCTGTGGTTGATTCCCAAGTCGCTGTGGTTTGTGCTTTGTTCGCTGCCCATCGTGCTGTTTGGCTTGGTGATGAACCGTTTGAGGACCGTCGTGCTTGGTGTGGCCCTGGTCGTGCTCGCACTGCTCCTGGCCGTCGGGGCCATGCTTGAACCCCACCTCACCGCCCAGATCATGTTGGGCATTCAACCTGGCTTGTGGCTGGTGATTCTGGGCTGGGCACTGGCTCTCGGCCTTCGCTGGTACTACCGGCAACGGGTCACGAATTTGCCAGGATTCACCCGCCAATCGGTGCCACTCTCGACGACCTCGATGACCCTCGAACCCATGAGTGAATCCCCTTCGCCAGGGTCGTCACGAAGTGTCAGCCCGCCGACGAACCAGGTCCTGATCGAGGTGCAGCCACGTTCCTCGAAACCCTCACGGAGTGCCTGACATGTTGCTCCGCGGCTGGGTCGGGTGCCTGATTGTGATTGTCGGCGCGGCCCTGGTCTTGGCCCTGCCCCCGGCTCCGAGTGCACTCACTGGCCCAGCGATCCACGCCCGCCCGGAGGTTGTCGAACTCACCGACCCATTCCCCATCCGCCGAGTGTTTGTCTCCTCGGAGAGTCTCCCGAAAGCCTTGGCGAAACTGAGTTCGCCGGTCACACGGATGCCGCTGAGTGACTTTGAAACCTTAGTCAGGTCCGCTCACCAACGACAGACTGCCTTGGCTCCGCGACTGGTCGAGGCGGAGTATTTCGCTCGGCTCTCGGATGCTGGACTTTCGGGTCGGGCCATCTGGCGGGTGGCCAACCCGGCGGGTACGCGGAGTTTCCCGTTCGTGGGCTGGGGGGTCGCCTTGGGTGGCATCCAAGACGACCAAGGCAAAGCGGTACTCATCTCCGGTGGAATGTTGCCACTTTCGGGTCGTGGTGAAGAGACCTTTCGGCTGGAGTGGTCCGCGGCGACGCGCCAGGAGGGGAACACGCTCCGCAGTGAAATCGCTTTCCCGACGTCCCCAATCGCGAGCCTGGAACTCGATCTTCCAGCCGAAGTCGAGCTGAGTGCGAGTGTGCCGGTGTCTGGCCCGATGCCGAACGCCGGCGCCGGTCGGCAGCTTCGTAAGCTGCTGTTCGCCAACACCCCCCGCATCACCTGGCAAGCCACGAACCGCACACCGGCGGAAGCCAACCCACCACTCGCCGCTTCGCGTATCACCCGGCTCGAGTTCTTGCCTGGCATGGTGCTCTTCGAAGAAGAGTGGCAAGTGAACTCGATCCGGGGCACACCGGCTGAGGTGATCCTCACCGTCGACCCGCGTTTGCGCTTGGCTGGGATGACGCAGGACCAAACCATTCGACAGAAGTTTCCCGAAGCTGGCCCGCTGAAGTTCACGCTCACCGGGTACGCCGTCTCCCCCGAGGGGCAAACGGAGCCGTGGTCGTTACCCTGCTCACGGTTGGCCGGGGCGATCTTGGAACAAGACCTGTTCGAAGTCCGGGTGAGGCCCGGTGTGGAGTGGATGGGCGCCGATCCTGGCGATTACCTCCCGAAGCCAATGCCCTCCATGCCGACCCCAGACGACTCGCCACGCTTCGCTTTCCTGGCCACGGCGGGTGCTCATCGTCCTCCAGCAGTCTTCGTGAAACCCGCAACGATGGCCTTCACGAGTTCCGATGACATTACCTTGTCACTGAGCAACATGAAGCTCGTGGGCCAGTTTCGTTTGATCGTGACGAAAGGCCCGCTTGAATCGGTGGCTTTCCATGTGCCGCCTGGCTTTCAACTCCAACGAGCGGAGCAAATCCCGGATGACCCCGCCTTGCGATTCACTGGCGAAACAGTCTTTCTGGAACGTGCCGCCATGACCGGCGAGACGATCGAACTCCGCGTCGAGTTGACGGGTCCACGCCCAGCACCGGGTCACACGACTGCTTTCCCACGGCTCGAACTCCGACAGGCGACTGAGCGCGAAGGCAGTTTCACGGTGCAACACTCGGGTCTGGAACGGGTGCAGTTCACGATTCCAACCCCGCTCTCGATCGGGGCCGCGAACCGCTGGCGATTCCCGTTCCGTGGCCGGATGCCGAACGGCTTGTTCAGCCTGAACCCGGCCACTCCCTCAGAAGCCCCACCGCCGTTGCCTCCAGCTTCGCCCGAGGTTGTGTTGCCCGAAGATGTGCGACATAGCACTGTCACACTGGTAACTGCCGTGGAGCGTGATGGCCAGGTGAGCCACACCTTGCGAGGTTGGCAAGAGCCGACATCCGCGCGCAGTTGGTTCCTGGATCTGCCCGAGAATGCCGAGCTGCGCGAAGTCCGTATTGGTGGCAAAGCCTGGGATTTGGGCGTGCGTCAGTTACCCGCCTTCCCGGTTCGCACGGCCTGGGAAGTCCGTTGGTACGAGCCGCGTTCACTCGGTTTCTGGCCGACGATGCTCTCGACGCCAGTCCTCAACCTCGATGGCCTCACGACAACTCACACCCTGTCCGCGGAGTATCGCATGATCTCCGAGGGGTGGGTTGTTTCCCAAGGATTCGTGACGCTTCTCGGTTGGCTGCTTGGCATCCTCAGTGTCGCGGGCTTACTCGGCCTGACACGCTGGCCGCGAAGTGCGAAAGTCGTGCAACTGGCGTGGCCACTGCTGTTACTGGGCGTCTGGGTCTTCAATCCCGAGAGCCTGCTTCCTGCACTGCGTCCGGCGCTCTTGGGAGCGGTCGCTGTGGGCCTCGTGACGCTCCTACGTGATCGACGCATTCTGGCTGTCTTGGTCTTGAGTGCCTCCACGATCACAGGTGTGGCTCAATCGCCAGAGCCAACCGTCGTGTTGATCACGGAGACGAAAGCCGGTTGGCAAGCTCTCGTCTCCGAGACGTTGCGAGATCGCCTGCAACCCAAGCCCGACCCGCGGCCCGTCGTCGAAGGGGTCGAGTTGTTTGGCGAGGCGACGACTCCAACTCGTGCCAAGTTTGATGCCAAAATCCTCCTTCGCTCACCGACTGCCGAAGAGCAAGAATTCACGCTGCCGTTTGCAGGCGTGCGCTTGGAAAGTCTGCGTCTTGACGACCAGCCAGCGTACCCGACCGCAACCGTGAACGGTTACCGCATTCTTGTGCGTGGCCAAGGATCGCACACGATTTATGCCACCTTCCAGGTCAGCACCACGACGACGAACTCTCGGCGTGAAGTGACCTTTCAAATCCCGAAGCACCCGCAATGCCGGTTGAAGTTCACTGCACCCGGGAGCCAACCGACGCTCGAAGCGGTGGGCAGGCGTGGCATGCAAGTCCGCGACGTGACCGCCACCAGCACACAGATTCTCGCGGAACTCGGAGACTCGGGAGAAGTCCGCATTCAATACCCGAGCGGCGAAGTGGTACCAGCTAACAAGAACCTGACGGTCCGCGAAGCGTATCTGTGGGATTTGAAAGATCATCGCGCGAGCCTGTTGGCAGGCTATCAATTCGCCTTCGAGAATGGCACCACAGACCGCCTGACGTTGGAATTCCCGGAGAGCCTCGAACCCTCACCACCTTCTTTACGCCTTGGTGATGGTCAACTCCAACCCGCCTCAACTTGGGCCAAGAGCCTGACCCTCACCCCCGCCAAAGACGGCTTGCGAACGTGGGAAATCCAGTTTGCCCAACCGCCGACCGAGCGGGCGATGATCTTCGTCCTCTTCCGGCATCGAGACGGTGCGACCTTGCAACCGAAGCTCTTCTTCCCGCGCTGGCGGGATGTACGGATCATGGAAAGCCTCGCCGGCATTCGGCTCACGGGAATGAAACTGGAAGCGATTGACCGCACCGGTTGGATCGATTTCCCCGCCGAAGATTTCCAACGCCGCAACACTGCTTACCCTGGTTGGGAGATGGACCGGCTCGCGCCGAATCGGGTCTTTCAACGCTTCGGCGATTCACGTGCGGACCTGCGTCCGACGTTGAGCCTGGCGGAGGAATCCATCGCGGTGCAATCCGAGACACGCTTCTCGTGGCAAGGCATCCCGGAAGTCGATACCCAGTTCGCGATCACTCACCCGAACTTGGCCATCACGCATCACTTTGCCGTGCCTGAGACCTGGAGACTGACAGAGTTACGCGGGCCGGATGTCCTCAGTTGGCGGCAGACGGCTGGCCATGTGCAAGTCTGGTACGCACGGCCCACCCGGCAGACAAGCTTCGTACTCACCGCGCAGCCCGGCTTGGCTCGATTGGAAAACCCTGGCCCGCAATCGTTGCCACTCGTCTCGCTACCAGGGGTTGGCAATGCCACGATTCGTGTGCGGCCCCCTTTGGGTTGGGGCATCCAGGTGCCCGCTCAGAAAGGCGTCGCTCGCCGTGCGGACTCGACCCAGGACGAAACCACCCTCACCGTCGACGGCACTCTGAACGCGCTCGCCTTAAACTTCACAGCCCCTGTGCCAGAGCGACCTCGCCCGGTAAGCGTTCCAACAACGAGCGTGAGCCCGAAGCCAACGCCAACTCCCGTGGAAGCAGCGCCACCGACTCCGCCGACCGTCGTCTCCGAGGGGATGCCGTGGTGGGTGAAAGCTGGTTGGCCAGCAGCATGGCTCCTGATCTTGCTGATGCGACGACGTGGTTTATCGACACCAGAAACACTCAGCGCAGGTGGGCTGTTTGCCTCGCTCCTGGCGGGTTGGCAAACACCGCTGGGTCTGCTCTTTGGCTTCGCCGGGCTGGTGGGCCTCGCATGGCGAGCCTTGCGGTTTTCGCGCCGTTGGTTCGCTTGGCTGTTTCGATGAAGTTACAGCCCCAAGATGTCTTTGGTGTCTTGGTAGGCGACCCAGGCGAGGAGCGCGAGCAGCACATAGCAGGTGATGGTGCCGAGGGCCGAAGGGGAGAAGAACTTCAAGGCGCTGCCTGCGGATTTGCTGAGTCTCAGCCGGACGCCGTTGAAATCGACGCTGTAGATTTCATCCAAGATCAAGTGCGACAGGAAGCCGACCATCACCGCGGTACCGAGGACAAGGCGAATGCGGATGTTGTTGGAGTGATATTCCAAGAAGACGATCAACCCCGCGATCACCATCGCTGGGACACTGTGAAACATCCCGCGGTGGACGGTGAAGCGTGCCAGAAACAACGGCAAGACGTAGCGGATGCAGAAATACAACACGGCGATCGTGATGATCACCCCCTCGTGGCTCAGCCCGGCATTCGTCAGCCGGGGGACGGCGAGCATCGGCAAGACGGCAGCAGCGAGGCCCGAGAGTTCGCGGACGGGAATGCCCGAGTCGCTGTCGAGGTCGGGGAGCATGCCGCCAGCGGCAGTGACGCCTGCGGCGAGGAAGCAGGTTTCGGGATCGTAGCCGAGGGGCTTGATGGCAGCGCCGAAGCCAATGCCGCAGATCGTTGAAACGGTAATGTGCATCCGGAAACCGGCCATGTTACGCCGCCGTGCGAAGAGGTTGCCGGGAGGTTTCGTCCGCGAGGGGTTTGAAACCTTTGAAGACCATCACCCGCCCCATGAAGCGCTGCAACAGGCTCACAGGAAACGACCGCCATAAGTACGGCAACTCCGAACGGCGAAGATGCCGTTGGGCGATGTCCGTGTTCTGGAACTGGGGGAAGGTGCGCCGGAGTTCACGGGTGCTGTAACGGTGCTGGCTCGTGAGTTGGCCATCGCCGAGTGCCCAGGTTCGCCAGGGAGTGAAGAGGCGTTGCCAGAAGCCCGCATCGTAGCGGGCCGGGGCCAAGACGAAGATTTTGCCATTCGACTTCAGCACCCGATGGATCTCGCGGATGCGGAGATCGATGTCTTGCGGTGGGGTGTAAAGCAGGTTCAAGTACGCGAGGTCAAAAGTGCCGGTCTCGGCGGGGATGATGCCGGTGCTTGGCATCGTGAACTTGTGGGTAGCCAGTTGGCGGAGTTCAAAGTTGCGCTCGACGAGTGCCGGGCAATCATCGGCGGTCATGGCGATGGTGACTTGCGTGCCGTACCGTTGGTACTGGATGGCATCACTCCCTGCGCCGGGGCCGAACATCAGCAAGTCTTCGTGTTTATGTCGGCAGAATTCGAGGCTCCGTCGGAGCCATTCCCCGTGGGGGGTGTAGCGCTTGATTTCTAGCTCTTCGAACCATGCCCGTGAGAAGGGTTCTAGCTCTTTGCTCGGTGGTTTGGGGCCAGGCGGACGCAAGAGTTCCTGCAATGCCACGGCGTGTGGATCGAGCTGTGCCAAAACATCAGCAGGCTCGGGGCACGGTTTCGCGGCCTCGGTGTGAAATAACCGGAATGAACCCTGCGGGACCGCGTTCATGCTCGCCCCCGAAACTACCTAGCACAGGATTCCGTCATACCCCGCCCCAGCTTCACGGTCAAGCCCGCGCCGCGAGGAATCGAAGCCGCACAAAGACCGTCCTCAGATGGAGACTCCTCATTCAATTGGACGGGAAGCTGTTCCGGTTCTATGAGATGGTATGGCTACTGTGTTGGATCGCGTGCTGCTGGATACCACCTTGCCGGGTGCGAATGCCCGGAGGCTCTGGAGCGCGCCGGACGTGGTGTCGCATCAGTTGATCGTGATGACGTTGCCGCGCCTCTACCTGCTGGCCGAGGAACCGGAAGATCTGGATGGTATCAAGCGACAAATCGCCGCAGGGGCTGACCTGCAACCGCTACTCGAAGATGATGCCGAAGTCTTCTACCTCGCCGATATCCAACGAGCCGACCTTGATTTACTGGGCTGTCTGGTTCAACTGAAGACAACGACTGGCCCTCGGGAATTGCGCTTTGCCAACTCCGAAACGGCGGACGATGTCTTCACCAAGCTCCTGCACCGCACTCGCGAGCAGTTTACCCTTGTGACCAACCTGCCGAGCCTGACTGAGCGATTACGGACGCCCTTGGGTGTCCTGGCTGCGATTTTGCTCACCACGACCATCCTGGCCGTGACGGTGAATGCAGCCCGCGACTTAGCCCCACCCCCCGGCGACCCCGAACAGTTCAGCACCTGGCAAGCCGAGTGGCTGCGGACGCTCTCCCGGTTCGACTGGCGGACCATCTGCCTCTTGGGCGGGATTGCCTCGGCTTGGGTGCAATTAGAAATCCATCGCCGCTGGCGACAATTACCCTCTGTGATGTCTCTCGTTCCCCGGAGCGCTGCCTACCATGCGTCGTGAAGAAGTGATGGATGTTCTCCAAAAGATCCCCGAGGAGAAGCTCGTGAAAACGATGCTCGTGCTCAGCGTGGGATCCTCGATCAACATCGACTGCGTGATGCGGAAAGAGCCAGGGTACCTGGTGGTCCGTGGTCGGGAAGCGGGGTCGAACGACGAAGGCCGGGGTTTCTTCGTCCCTTATGAACAGATCGCTTTCATCAAGATTGAACTGCCGTTGAAACAGAACGATTTCCGCGCCATGTATGGCGAGCCGCTCAAGGCCGGCTCGGTCCTCGATGAGCCAGACCCCACGCCAGCACCGGGCCAGTTGCCTGCGATTCCCAAAGTGTCGGCGAGTGTGGCCCCGACGGATATCGCCAAGCAAAACCTGCTCGATCGCCTCCGTGCCGCTCGCACCTCCGCCGGCTCGACCAAACCCGCCGGGAAATGACATCAGGTTTCCCAGTCATCGGCTTCGCGGCCGATGTCTGCGATTGGAACCCCACCACGTTCGAGGTACAGCCGGTAAAGCTGCACCATCAGGTGTTCTTGGGCGAAAACCACCGTCGCGATGATGAAGGGGATGGGCAAGATCAACCAAGAGATCATGTAGAACAGGGCCGCGCCGAGCATCCATTGCAACGGAATCAGCAGAAACATCCTCCCTCCGACTTTCGCAGACATCAGGCTCACGAACGCGAAAGCGGCCATCGGGCGGAGTTTGCCGGAAATGTGAATGTGAAAGAGGAATGGCCATAGCACGTAACACGTGGCGACCGCTACGGGAACGGTGACACTCGCCACCAACACATCCAGGAGCAACGTCGCATTGGGACCAGTGATCTCCCGATAGGCCCAAGCATATGCTTTAGCCCGTAGGTGAATAGCGACAAAGCCGGTCGTATAGGCGATACCAAAAAACACAATCAGTGGGATCAGTTGCCAGAGTCCTTCCGAAGCGTATTTCGAGACTTGGTTGCGTTCAAACAATGCGACTGTCTTGCGTTCAGGATCATCCCGTAGTGCTCGGCCAACCACAGCGAGATAACCGAGCAAAACGAACATTGCAGGGAAGAACCCACAGCACATCGAAACTGCTATCAGGCTGAAACACCAAGAGATATACGGATTCTCTCGCTGACCGTCCGAGAACATGAAGTACCGATAGGCTTGGCCAATACTCATGGCTCATTCCTCCTCTTCGTCGTCGTCGGCTTCGCGGCCGATGTCTTCGATTGGAACCCCACCCCGTTCGAGGTACAGCCGGTAAAGCTGCACCATCAGGTGCTCTTGAGCCATCAGCATCGTCACCAGTACAAGTGGCCCAAAGAGGATGGTGTAGCTGCTGATCCATAGCACCAAGACCCACGGAACTTGGGCGATGTATGTCGCGGCCATGTGGGCACCCACGAGGCGATTCATCTGAATCATGAAGATGACCGCTTGGCGTGGATGGAGATACCCGCGGATGTGGACATAAAAGAACATCGGCCACATGACGTAAAACATTACAACAGCAGTCGTTATGCAGTGTATGGCCATCAACAAATCGCGTGTTTGTCTCGGGGTTTTCCGCAGTGAGATATCGATGAACTGAGCCGCAAAGCCGATGATGACTCCACCGGTGATCAAGATGAACAGCAGCGGCACCTGCCAGAGTCCGGAGAGGAAGTAACCCCAGAGCTGTTTCTGGTCAAATTTCGCACAAGTCTTCATCTCAGGCTCGTCGACCAAGCGACGGCCCACACCAGCGAGATATCCCAAGATCGCAATCGGCGCAAACAGTTGAAGAAGACAGCCGAGATACAGCAGCGCATAGCACCACAGAAGGTTCTTGATGCCATCTGGTTTCTTGTGAAAGAAGGTATAGGCCGCGTAGTATTTCATGGGCTGGGGTGACCTTTTCACTCGTCGTCATCGGAAGCAACAGAATGCACTTCGATCGGGCGACCGCCACGTTCGAGGTGGAGCCTATAGACTTGAGCCATCAGATGCACTTGGGCCATCAGAAGGATGGTAATGACGAACGGAATCGGGAAAACGAGACTGTAAGCGAGCAAGATTGCGGGAATTGCGACCAGGGATTGCAGGAAAATCAACAGCACGATCCGAAACCCGACCCACCTAGACATTTGCCCGACGAAGGCCAATGCGGGCATGACACGAAGCTGGCCGCAGATTTGGATATGAAAGACAATCGACCAGAGATAAAAGAAGGTCGCGATCGTCACAGCCAGGCAGAGACCGCATATCATGAAAACCGCAACGCCCCTGATAGTAGACTGCTCGCTAAAAGACATCCCCCGAACGATGGGTTGAATCAATCGCCAATATGCCGACATCACAAAGAAGAAAGTCGTTACTGCGATCGAGATGAGTAATGCCAACGGGATCAGTTGCCAGAGGCCATCCTTGAGGTATTGTTTCCAGCGGCGCCACTCGAATGGCGGGCAGGCTTGGAGTCTGTTATCGTCATGCAGAGCGCGTGCGACGTCGGCGAGGTAGCCGAAGAAAAAAAGTATGGCAGGAAACACGTAGAGATACATCGTGGCGTAGATCAACACGAAGCACCAAATGAGGTTCCATACACCACCCGCTTTGGCATTGAGAAAGAAGCTGTAAGCAAGTTTTAACTTCATATCACTGCATCGGGAGGTGATCTTGGCCGGGGAGTTGCACAGGGGCCAGGGAGCCTTTCGAGCCTGTGACGAGTTTCAAGAAGTCGTCCGCCCCAACGGGTTGTGGCAAAGCAAACAGCTCGCCGTACATAAAACCACAGCGACCACCTTGGTAACCGTTGTAACTCCGGACGTAGTGGTTCACCTTCTCGAATCGCGCGGCATCGAACTGTGATTCGTAAGCCTGAATCGATGCCATCTTCTGCTCGATCGTGTCTGAGATGTCAATGACGAAGGTCGAGTGCCAGTGTCGCTCTTCAGCATCCGATGGAAAGACGGAGTAGACCAAGTGCGGCACCCGATATGGGGCCACGCCATCAAAGCGTTCGTCCCATTTCGTCAGTTGGCTGTAGAAGCGTGAGGCTTCCGTGATGAGGCCGCCCTGATGGTGGTCCGGGGAGGCACCCGGTGTCCGGCCTGCGGCAGCGATCACGATCTTCGGCTGATAGCGTCGCAACTCCGTCGCCACACGGTAACGTGCCTCGGGGCCATCCATGAGCACACGATTTGGCAAATCGAGGTTCAGCCGAACCTGCACGCCAAGTGCCACCCGTGCCGCCTCGGCTTCGGCTTTACGTTTCTCCAGAGAGCCACGGGGCGTCGGTTCGCCGCTGGTCATGTCGAAGATGCCGACGCGGTAGCCCTGTTTGACGAGCTTTGCCAGAGTCCCACCGCAGAGGATTTCCAGATCGTCCGGGTGCGGGGCCACAGCAATGACATCTAGCTTTTCGCTCACGGGTCGAACCTCGGTACAGGAATCGGTCTCTCCTAAATTATCCCCAGGGCTGGACTTGTCCCACCCGAGAATCAGGTTATCTTGTTTGTGAAGGCTAAGTGGCGGAATGGCAGACGCAGTCGATTCAAAATCGACCGCCCAAAAGGCGTGTGGGTTCGAGTCCCTCCTTGGCCAATGATTTCAAGTCAGCATCCAGTTGAAACTCAACATCTCTACTAACTGAATTCAACCAAGCATTTCCCATGAGTGGTCTTTACTCATAATAACCCTTCCAAAACCATTCCAATGAAGAGCTTCTCAAACTGATCCGAGTGAGACCAATGCTAGCGCGCTTGCTTGGGGTGCAAGAGGTCGTGGGTTCAAATCCCGGCGGTCCGTCTGCAGTTTCACCATATCGCCCGCGACCATCAGACACTTGTGATTCCATGCCTGCCATTGACCCAACTTGACAGGAAGTGTACGGAGTTGGTGCAACGGAATTCTTCAGCGAAAGCGAGGGGAGTCGTTCCATCGCTTCTCGGACTCCGAGGAGCTTTGGGTCGGTGTAGGTGCCCATCGTCAGCTTGATGTCGGAGTGTCTCATCGCAGTTTGTGCCGTTCGTGGTGCGGTACCGGTCGTCGAGAGCATGGTTCCAAATGTCGTTTGCAGTGCGTGGACATCGACAGTTCTTCCCCGTTCATCCCGTTTGGGGATGCCCGCAGCTTTCATGTCACGATCCAGGATGCGTCTCAGACCTGCCGGTACGGTGAAGATTCGAGCGATCGAGAGCAAGTTCCGTTCTACGATCCACTGGCGAAGTTCTTCTGCAAGATCGGCCCTCAGTGGGATCGTCGAACCGGCGCGGTTCTTTTCGTTCTTGGCGTCGAGGACAATCTGCTCGCTGCCGAAGTTCAAATCCAACTGAGCTAACGTCAACGTTCGCAACTCCGTCAGTCTCAAACCGGTCAACACCAGTGTTTGGTAAATGAGAACCCGCTCTCGGCCAAGCTCTTCGAGTTGCTTCGTGATTTCAGGCCTGAGTTCAGCCAACAGTTCCCCTTTCCGCTCCCCTCTTCGGATGGTCTGAGCATCCTTGAGCGGACGGCTTCGAGCAACGGTCAGCAAACGATTCAGTTCCTCTTCAGTGAGCGCTCGTCTGCGTCGTCGAGGATCAGAACGTTCGTCCGCTTTGGGGATTTTGTTCAGGTCGTGTTCAAGCAGTCTCCCGGAGTCTCGGCACCAGTTGAAAAACACGATGAGCGACGAACGGTAATGGTTTCGACTTCTGGCACTCATGTCTTCTTCGGAGATGCGCTCAGCAAGCCAACGCTCGACGTCTTCACGGTTCACTTCCGTGAGTTTCGTGAACCTGCAATCCCCACAGACACGAACAACCGCTCGGCGTAGGTTCGCCCGGTAAACGGGGCTTGTGCCCGCAGCGGTCAGCGAGACTTCGTAATCGGCGAGATGCTCGACGAGTGGTTTCGATCCCTGGCGAACGATATCCAGCTTCGCCGGGTCGAGGGTGCCCGCTTTGATCTGCTCGACTTCGCGTTCCCATTTGGCAAGGGTTTGGCGCGCAGCCTGTTCGTCGCGGCATCCCGTGGGCTTCTCGACGATTTGACCCAAGTGGTCCCGGAACTTGGCGGTGTAGGTGCCCGCTTTGGTGGTGATGCGGTCTTGCCCATCCTCATTGATTGTCAGTTGTGCCGTTCGGAGTTTGCCCCTGACTCGGAATCGGGCAAAACGCTGGCCATTCTTCTCGATGATTTCTGCCCCGTCTGGAACAGGACGGGTGATAGATTTCTTGAAAACTGTGCCCATGCTTGGCTCCTTCTGAAAACGGCTGGGTGAGTAGCTTGTGCGGTTCTCAGGTCGCACGTTCCACGACACCCAGCCGAAGGTATGTAGATTTTACCCTGATGATCGATTGCTTACAAAGTCGGTTGTCTCACTTTGGCTTCATGAATTCGGCCTGGTGCTCGCAAAGACGGTGAGTGATGAGACACGAAGCATTCTGGAAATCGAGATGCAGCCCCTTCCCCGAGTCGGTCCCACTCTTCACCAAGGCCATTGTCCCAGACAGTGAGGAAGGTTACTTCAGGTGGCAACAGCTCCCCAGGGTCCAAAGCACCATCCTGGAGCGGTCCACTTCCAGCAAGTGGGTTTTTCCTAGCGGCGTGTCCACTGGCGACAATCCCCATCCACGGCTTTCCAAGAAGGATGGCCCGAACGCCAGTTCCGAGGATGGGCAGGTACTTTTCCAACTCCGCGGGTGGATCGGTCAGAAGAAGCCCAACTGTGCCAGGTTCAGGGTCGCAACCGGCCTCGGTGAGTAGCTTGAGCAAGTTCACGGCGGTCATTGGTTACCACCTTTCAGGCCACGCACCGGGTCAGGCCGGTATTCTCTCCGCGATTTTTTCGGGCCGGAAACATCACCGTCATCGCCCTCATCACCCAGCCCGGATCCATCTTGGGAATGGTTCTCGGATTTTTCCGGGGCTGGAACATCACCCTTATCACCCTCATCACCCCGAATTGAGGTTTGAGGCAGCGTCGCTTCCATCCGTTCTGAATTGGCGGGAAAGACCTTCCAGCGATTGCCGTGGGACGAATCGGTACCCGCTATGTCGAGCATCTTCCCGCCGAAGTTCCTGCGCTTGAAGTGGCGGAACTTGTAGCCGAGTAGTCTCGCATCCAGCTTGCCACAGAGTTCCTCAATGGCCTCGCGGGCTTCGGCCTTCCATCCGGTTTGCGAGTCATCTTTCAGAACGTCGATGAACTCCGCCACGGTTTGCCCACGTCCTCCCGTGTCCCGCCGTTCGAAGCAAGCCAGGATGGTTCTCATCGCAGCAGCGTCTCGATCGGCGGCTTCTTGCAACACGAGCCGTGTTTCTCCGGGGTCGGCGAGTCCTGCGAAGACAACGCATTCCCGCACGACATCTGACCATGATTCGTAACTTCCCCAAGGCTTCAAACCATATTTCGGCTTCCCGGCCTTCCACCAACCCCGCAGAATCGTCAGCGCGGCGGAAAGCAATTGGCTCCGGTTCGCGCGAACATGCGCCCGCAAGTCCTTATACTTGACGTCGTCTCGCATTTCGGGGCGTTCTTCCGAGCTTTCCATGCGGACGTGACAGACACGTCTTGAAGTATCTGCGGATAACTGGACATTATTCGCAGTTCCCCACCAGACGGCATGTAGATAGCCTCTGAAGTATCGGTTCCCACCTAGCAATCGGTCATCCCACAGTTCTGCAGTCAGCAATCTATCCATGATCTCATTCCCCACAGCCCCAGTGAGGTTGTCGAGCAGCAAGAGCCGTTCTCCACTCAGTGCCACACTTGTGACCTTCTTCCGCATTTCTTCGATGTCGTTGGTGTAGCTCATGACTGGGAAGCGGTGCCCTGTTAGTATGAACGCTACGACATCAGCCAACAGCCCCGCGCCAGCCCCACGCACGTTCTTGTCAATAAGGAACCACGGCGCCGGACCAGTGAATGCGAACCACGCCAGCGAGGTGAAAAGCCCCGCGATTAGTGCGGCCTTATGAGCGTTCGTTTCAAAGGGAAAGTCCGCGAGGGGATCGAATAGCACTTCCAAGGATTCCGCAATCTCGGCTTTCGTGGGCGAGTCGGGCACTTTGATTTGCAAGTCCGGCGGCATGGCCAAGAACAACCTTGATTCCCGGTGATACCCGTTGGTGGCAAGGATCGTCCCATCGGGCAAGATGACCGGGTGCGTCAGTACGGCTTCCAGGGTCCGAACCTCGGGCCATTTTCCTCGGGCGAGAACAGCATCCACAGACCAACCTGGCGGATGAATCGGTATTCGTTCTCCTTCATCGGTTTCCTTCACCCAGCCCGCAACAGCCGTGAGGCGTTCCCGCAAAAGAGGTTTCGGCAACTCCCTCACGACGGGGGTGCCTGCGTCGCGGCGGATGGTGGCAGTCGCCTCCGTATCCACTTCCTGAACCTGAACCGTCACAAGCAACCCACCACGCTGGTAAACATCCGGTTCGCGGGCGAGTGCGGACGTTGCCTCGGCGTTCACACGGTGTTCATCGCAGCCTGTAACGATGACGGGCCGCTTCCCTGAATTCGGGGCCGATGGCTCCGGGGCTTCGGTACTTGCCAAGAGCTTGGTAACGAACTCGGCTCCGCGCTCGGGCCATGTTGTTTGTCCATGCTCGGGCCTGGTCAGCCAATCGCGGGAATCCTTGACCCCGTCTGGAGTCATCGACCACTTCACCGGTCGGCCAAGGAGCTTGGTGAGGTCATTCGCCAACCGGATCGCGCCGTCTTTGCCGGGCCAATGGCCATCGTCTTTTTGATCGTTTTCCCCGACGATGACGATTTCCCGGTCCTTCGGCCATTTCGCCAACAGCTCGGCAAGGAGCTTCGAACCTTGGCCCGCGGCATACGTGCCAACAGCACACAACCCCGCAGCGGTCAGCGCCGCGGCATCGGTCGCGCCCTCCACGATCAATAGCGGGCCAGGGCGATCTTGCCAACCGGTCGGGAGTGTCAGCCCGCGTTTGCTCTTCGGCATCGCCTTCTTATCACCTGACTTAAACCGTCGATTGATACCGATGACGTTCCCGAGGGCGTCGAACTCCGGCCAGCTTGTGAAACCTTTGTCGCCAGGATTCATGCCTACCAAAGGCAGTGAGTCCAACCCATCCGATGGAAGCCCCAGCAGTGTAGCGAGCTTGGCACGCTTCTCGGGTGTCAGGTTTTCGGCGAAGCGCTTCGCCTGAAACTCCCAAGAGCCCGGTGTGTTCTGTGCCTTCGAAGACGATCCTTGATGAGGTTGCGAGCTTTCAACAAGAACATGAAGCCAACCCGCGTCACCACATCGCTTCCGTGATCCTTGCTCAACACGTTGGCAGATACAGGCATTGCCATCGTCGGCGATCAAGCACCAATCCGGATGACCACAGGCCGGGCAAGGCCGCTCCCTCGTCACGGGCTTCATGGGCTTCGAGTCGTCGTGTCGCTGATTAGCCACGGGCCACCTCCGTTTCTTGGTGGGGAAGCAGAGTGCCAAAACAGTCGAAAATGTCGTCACTTCCCCTGGTGGCATCGCATAGAATGCGTGCGAGGTGCTTTGCTGGTAAGCGCATAGAAAGTCCTCAGAGAACCGGCGGTTTGCGACACCGCCGGTTTCTCGTTTGTGTGATGGAAAAATGATTTTGGGGTTACTGCCTGATGTGGAACAATTTTGGGTCGTTCTGGAGCTGAGCTTCGAGGCTCGCTAGCATTTCGCGGGCGACGTCAAACTTGCCCGCCAGAGACCCAGCGGTCGATGATTTGCTTCGCGAATCGGACACAGTTTCCGATCCTCATTTCGCCAGGGATTCGCTTCTGGTCCCGAAGCCGGTGGATGTGGCGTTCGGACACGCCAAGCAGTTCAGCAACCTCCGCAACTGTGTAGGTTTGTGCGGTCAACCGCTTCGCCTTCTCGGTCTTAACGTTTTCCATGATCGTTCCGACTTGGCTTTCGTTCTCGACTAGACTTTCCATTTTGCCTCCAAGACTGGGGTATCCATGTCCGGCGGAGTTGCCGGGCGACACGAATAGTCTTGCAGTTGCATAGCGGAGTGATACGGGAGTTCTCAATGGAGTTCTCAGGAGTTCTCAGGAGTTCTTAGCCGTTTTTTTGCGGGTCTTTTTGCGCGAATTTTTGCTGGGCTTTCTGGAAGTCTTCTCAAGTGGTTTCATGTCCCAAATGATGCCACGTGTTGACCCATTCGCTTTGAAGCGAATCGGAGGGTTCTCTCCAAGGCTAGCGTTCAAACCCCTAACGAAGTCCGAGGGTAATGAATCGGGAAAAAGGATCGTTTTAGGCCATCCAGCTTCTTGGAATTTGCTCAAGGTAGGGATCACTCTTGTGGCTTGTGTTGCGATGGTTTTTTTCCATACTCCGAAAGATAACAAGCGTTTCTCAGCATCCCAATTCGGCGATTTGACCTCGTTCGGCGGAGGCGAGGAATCGCTAACCGATTCGGTAAACCCTGTGTCTCTGAATAAAGGCTTCAAGATGTACTTGGCATAGTCTGGGTGCCCAGGCTCACCCGGTTGGTACGGAAGGCACCCAGAGTGGATGAAATCCTTTGTTTCGTTTTTGAGGCGAACTACCCACTTTTCCAGTTTGAGTTTTGGGATCAAATTCGCAGAGTTGAGCCGTGCTTCGGGAGTCCAAAATGGAATTGCCAGCCTCAGCGATCGGCTGTCATCAAGCCTTGGGTTAGAATCTCCGTGACGCTTTTCGAGGGCGTGGATTCTAGTGCAATAGTAGACCCGGTCTCTGAGTTTCGATGTAGCAACGTGCGCACTGACATCGATGAAATTGCCATCCTCAAATTCACGATTCCCACAATCGCCGAAATGGATGATTCGGATGAGGGAATTGTACCAATCCAAATGACCTAAAAGTTCGAACAAAGCGAAGTCATGATCAATGTTTACTGCGCCAGACCGATCCAGATTGTGGTCAATTTTATCGTAAGTCTCGACGATTTCGATTGCAATATGCTGGACATCAGATTTTTCCAATCTCGGCTTCCAGGTGCGGAATGGATACGACTCCGAACTTAGAACAGTTCTCGTCCTCAGCGACTCTGCGGCCCTCCAACTCGCTTCGAGAAGCCCCACAGGTAGGAATCTTGAAAGCTTGCATCTGCCCGCATCGGCGAACGATCCTGCGTTCCAAAAGCGGGCTACCCAGCCGAAGCAAGCAATCAAAGCGATCGCAGATTTCAAACAGACCCTGTCGCTCTCGGAGAAGCCTTTCCGCAAATCGTCGTCAGTGTCGATTTCCCAAAATCGGGTCATCTGATCGAGTTCATCGAAAGGCACCTTGTTCGGGTTGATCGCTTCTGCCCATTCGGTGAATGGCTTCATCAGCTTGGAGATGTCTTGATCAACTTGTGGTTTCGTCAAATCGATTGAAGTTGGGTCGAGTATAGTGCATGTTTCACCACTTGGATCGAGAGTGTTTGGATCTAATGCTTCAATGTAAGTAAACCGTTTCGAAATTTTTCGTTGAACCACTGAATCAGGATATCCTCGATAGCGGCCCATGCTTTTGACCACTTCGACGAAGGCCTGAGCTTTTTCGGCGGCCTGTTCAGGGTTAAAGCCAAGGACTCTTTCGAGTTGCAGGGGGACGAAAGGAATCGGTACGCTGAGCGTCGAGGCCCATGCACGAATCTGGGCGACATGTCGACGCACCACTTCCACGACTTCGCCAGGTGGCTCCCAGTTCGCTGTCTGCGGGAAGGGCAATATCGCACGGTTCCTTGTGCTCGCCAGGGATGCTGTTTCCAAGACAGCACAAGCGATATGCTCAAGCAACTGACCACGGCTTGGCAAACTCGTTGCCCAATCAAAACCCAGAGGAATTCGATTTGTGAGGATCTCGATCGCTCTCTGGAGATCCTGGATGCGATCAAGATGCTCCGAGGCAATGTGCTCGACCGTTTGGCCCAAATCAGCCCTGCTAACAAACTGGTCGATGGTCTGGCTCAAAGCAAGCAGAGCGGATGCTAATCCATAGCCTCGATGATCGAGGCTCGAATAGTTCTCCGATTCAATAACACGCCTCAGGAACACTTCATACTCAGAGTAAGTGTTATCTACATCGTGTTGGAAAAGTGTCGGGGCTGGCAATTTCGGGCGGGTCTCTAGTGGCAGGTATCGCTTCGCTGTAAGGTCCAAGTAGGCATGGAGATAGCCCATGTCCTTGTGGGCATCTTTTGGCAGATCGAAACTTGGGCGAGACATACGCCGTTGGGCAACCCTCAGTTCATTTTTCACAAAAGACGATTGTGTCCCCCAGATATTTCTCTGTGTCGTCACCCAACTCAGAATGTCCTCGACGGAGTACTGAAAAGTTTCGCGTCGGTCGTAGGGAGGCATATCAGCACCCAGAGTGATGATTCCGCCGACTGTGCAGCAATCTCCTGGATCATCTGGGTAGAGATTTGGGTCAGGGAAAAGCGTGTTGGCACATCGCTCAGCTTGATCATCCATGCTCGATGGGGCTGCGGGAACACCCTCCGAGGTTGAGAAAATCTCCGCTCGCTTTTTTGCATATTCTGCCTGGAATTGGTCGTTGAGCAAGCGATCATTCAGGCTGTTGAGTATGTGCTGCCAAGTGAAGTTCTTCAGCGTTTCAGGGCAGCTCGCTTGGAGTCCCTCCAAGATGCATCTGAGTTGATCTCGGGTTGACGTGACAGAATCGCAGAGCAATTGGTAACCGATACAGCACCTCGATTCAGGCTGGATTCGACTTTGGATCAAATCCTGCCAGCCTCGTTTCTGGATCAGACACCCTGCAGATAGAAGTGGCTCAAGCCATTTCGTGGGGTTCGCGATGCAGTCAGGGCTAGTCTGTTGGTCTTCGATTTGCGTTCTGAACATGCTGTCGAGAGAAGCGAAGAGGATATTCGCATCGGCATAGTACTGATTCCTCCACTCAGCCAACTGCACTTCTCTGGATTTTGAGTCGGAAAGTCTGTTTTCATGCTGGAGGTAAGCTGCGAAGGGTCCTTCGACTGGATTCGAATGTCCTGGTGGGATCGATGGGGCAGCGGGTGAATTCATGTTGTGATCTCAGTATTCAGCGAGCTGGGTGGGTAGTCTCGGGAAACAATTTCCAGGACGCTCCGCCGAGCTTTGATCGAAGTCAGTCCGATCCGCGGTACCCCATTGTCAACCTGAGTCAAACCAGGTCAATGAGGGGCACAACTGGAGAAAGCGGACTCAAGGATCAACCCGGGACTCCTGAAGGCGATTTCCATGAGTTTGACATGCGGCAGACCCTCGGATTTTGAAGTGGGTTTTGATGGGGGAAAGTCTGTACAATTTCACCATGAAATCACGTCAGCGGATTATCGATCACGGGGAGGTGTTTACGCCTCCTGGTTTGGTCAACGATATGCTTGATTTGGTGGCTCAGGAGTGCGAGCGGATTGATTCGCGCTTTCTTGAACCGGCCTGTGGGGATGGCAATTTCCTCGCGGAAGTGCTCGACCCTTTTGCAAGTCCGGGGTCTTTCTGCGTGAGATCGCCTATCGGCTGAATGAGGGCCTCAAAGCCCAAATCCCGGACGACCAAACCCGCATCGACCACATTCTCACGAAGCAGGTCTTCGGCTTGGCGATCACGGAACTCACAGCCCATATCAGTCGGCGGAGTGTCTACTGTTCCAAAAAAGCGGATGGCAAGTACAGCATTACCACGGCCTTCAAACGACCCGATGGCAACATCCGCCTGCCCAAGACTCAGCACACCTGGAACAACGCCCGCAAATGCTCCCAGTGCGGGGCCAGCCAGGGCGAATACGACCGCGACGAAACCACCGAAGCCTACGCATACCCTTTCCTCCACGGCATCGACCCCACCCAGGAGTTCCGCGTGAAGTTCGACGTCATCATTGGCAACCCACCCTACCAGCTCAGCGACGGTGGCTTCGGTCGCAGTGCCTCACCGATCTACCACCAATTCGTGGAGCAAGCCAAGAAACTCGAACCGCGTTACCTCACGATGGTGATCCCTGCCCGCTGGTTCGCCGGTGGCAAAGGACTCGACGAGTTCCGCGAGTCGATGTTAAACGACAAGCGATTGCGTGCCATCAACGACTTTCTCAGTGCCTCGGATGTCTTTCCGGGTGTTGGTCTGAAAGGCGGAGTCTGCTATTTTCTTTGGGACCGGGACAACCCAGGCCTCTGTCAAGTCAGCACCCATTTCAAAGATTGGCCTGTCTCGACCACAAACCGACCTCTCATCGAATCGGGCGTTGATGTTTTCATCCGCTTTAATGAAGGCGTCTCGATTCTCAAAAAAGTGATGGCCGTCAAGACTGGTTCTTCTGAGTTAATCAAACTTCCCGAAGGCAGTCGGTTCGATCGATTGGTGAGTTCCAGAAAGCCGTTCAAGTTGGAAACAACCTTCAAAGGCAAAGCCACCAAAGGCCCTGATGATTTATTGGTTTACCAAAACGGCGGGACAGGTTACACGCCCAGAGATTCGATCACGATTGGCACCGAACTCATCGACAAGTGGAAGATCTACGTAGGACGTGCTGCTCCTGGGACAGGTAACAAAGACTCCTATCCGCATCGAATTATCAGCACCCCTTTCCTCGGAGAACCAGGAAGTATTTCCTCAGAAACGTACCTTTGCATCGGGCCATTTGACTCCAAAGTCGAAGCATAGAGTGCTCTGTCTTACCTCGGCTGTCGTTTGACGCGCTTCCTCATCCTTCTGCACAAACCAGCTCAAGACACGACTCGCAAAGTCTACACTTTTGTGCCGACGCAGGAGTGGACCAAGACCTGGACGGACCAAGAGCTTTACGCCAAGTATGGTCTCTCGGAAAGCGAGATCGCCTTCATCGAGAAAATCGTCCGCCCGATGGACCTGACGAGCCGTGGAGGCGATGAAGCCATCCCCGATGGGGACGACGAAGAATAGCAGTCGGTTTGTCCACGACGTTCCCGATCCTAAGTGAAAGCGAACCCTCATGTCCATCACAGGCTTCTTCCCCGCACGCCCCACCGCGACGCCGACGATCTACGCTTTCGCCAGCACCCACCCGGATCATGTGGGCTTGCTCAAGGTGGGCTACACGGAGCGGAATGCTTCCGAGCGGATTTCGGAGCAATTCCCGAGCGGATTGATGACGGGCGAAACGCAACTGGTTGAGTCCGCGATGAGTGCGGATGGCACGAGCTTCAGCGACAAAGACGTGCACCGGCACCTCAAAGCCCGTGGCATCAAACATGTGACGCATGAGGTGTTTCGTTGCACCGTCGATGATGTCCGCGCGGCGATTCTGGCGGTGAAGAACCGGACAGCGAACATCGAAGACCGCACGCAAAGTTTCGGCTTGCGGCCCGAACAGCAAGAAGCCGTGAACATGACCTTGGACTACTTCCGCAAAGTGAAGGCCGAGCAACCAGGGCACACGCCGCACTTTTTGTGGAACGCCAAGATGCGTTTCGGCAAAACCTTCGCGTCGTACAAACTGGCCCAGGCGATGGGTTGGAAGAAAGTCTTGGTGCTGACGTTCAAACCGGCTGTGCGTCATGCGTGGTCCGAGGATTTGAACCGCCACCTGGATTTTGAAGGTTGGCAATTCGTAGCCCGCGAAGGCGGGATCAATTGGTCCGAAGTGAACCCCACCCGCCCCATCGTCTGCTTCGGGAGCTTTCAGGATTATTTGCAACGCACCCCATCCGGCGCGATCAAACCCCGCAATGAGTGGGTCCATGAAACGCCCTGGGATTGCGTGATTCTCGACGAATACCACTACGGAGCTTGGCGCGAGAACGCCAAAGGGCTTTTCGGCGCGGACGAGGAAGATGCTGGCGAAGTCAGCGACGAGTTGACCAAGGCCGAGGCGGAATTTGACGAGTCGATTTTGCCCATCACGACGGGGCATTATCTGTACCTCTCGGGGACACCATTCCGAGCATTGGCCTCGGGAGAGTTCATCGAGGAGCAGATTTACAACTGGACCTACAGCGACGAACAACGGGCCAAACGCGATTGGCCAGGCCCAGGGCCAAACCCCTAGAGGCTGTTATTGACTTACGGTTCGAGTCGTCTGACCATCAGTATCACATAGGCTAGCCAGTGCATGTTCCCCAGGACACCCGAGAGACGTTCATAATCTCGGGTTAACCGTCGGAAACGACCCAGCCAGCCGAATGTTCGCTCCACCACCCAGCGTCGAGGCAACAACACAAAACCCTTCTTCGCTGTTGGATGTTTCACCACTTCCAACTTGATCCCTTCCGCCTTTGCTGCTTCTGCAGCTGCTTCGCCAGTATACCCCTGATCCACGTAGGCCAACTCCACCGTGCATCCCGTCACCTCTTGAACCTTCGCAGCCAACTCACCCACTTGGGCACGCTCTTGCTCGTTCGCAGCCGTCACCATCAAGGCCAACAAATTCCCCAGAGTATCCACGGCAATATGCACTTTCGAGCCTTTTTTCTTCTTCGCCCCATCGTAGCCAGCACGATCGCCGCTCTCCGGTGTCGACTGCAACGTGCGACCATCCAAAATGACCGCGGTAGGCTGCGCTTCGCGCTCATCGACCAACCGGACGATCGCCCGCAGATCGTGGGCCATCGCCTCGAAGACTCCCGCATCAAACCAACGTCGGGTCTGCTGGTAAACAACAGTCCAATGGGGTAGGTCGTTCGGCATCATCCTCCACTGACAGCCCGTTTTGATCACGTAACGAATACCGTTAAAAACCTCCCGCATATCGTGGGCGCGTTGTGGGGCATCGGTACGCATCAGGGTCAGATAGGGGAGAACAAACTCCCATTCCAAATCTGAAACATCGCTTGAGTAAGACTTCCGTGTCGTTTCCATGACCGTAAAGTCTGCAAAATCAAGGAGAAAAGTCAATAACAGCCTCTACACCTCGTTGCCTCGACTTGTGCTGATGACTTACACCCTTCCCGACGACATCCGCCAAGTGGCCGAGGAAGGTGAGTTCAATGAGTTTGACCTGAACGAGTTCTTCCGGGCCGCAGGCGAAGGTGATGATGCCAAATTCGAACACGCCGACGAAGTGCAAAAATGGCTCGACCTGATCCGTGGGACCTACCGTGGCACCATGATCGACGACTTGAAACTCGGCAAAGACCGCCCGCCGCTGCCGTTCAGCGATGCCAGGCTCCTGGGTATCTTGCAGCACTCCTTCTGGTTCTTGCCGAGTGTAGCCTCGTGTTACGCGATGGCGAACCTCCTGAAGGCGAAGAACAATACTTTCTACCACGATTACAACATCGTCATCGCGGCAGGCACGCAAGCGGGCATCGGTGCGGCAGCGTTACCCCCGGTGATGGCGGCGATGGACGAACCGCTCAAGAGCAAGTCCATTACCCTCTCGTGTGGCAAACTCACCACTGGCGTCACCGTGCGACCGTGGGCTGGGATGCTGATGCTCCGTAAGTGCTCCAGCCCGGAAACCTATTTCCAGAGTGCGTTTCGGGTCCAGTCCCCCTGGACGATCAACGACGAGAATCTCCAAGAAATCGTCCTCAAACCCGAATGTTACGTCTTCGACTTTGCCCCCAACCGAGCCTTACGCCAAATTGCCGACTATGGCTCCCGGCTCGCCACTGACGACACCACTGCGGAACAGCGAGTCGGGGAGTTGGTGGGCTTCTTGCCCGTCTTGCAGTACGACGGCAGCTCGATGCGCCAGCTTGACGCTGAAGCCATCCTCGACATCGCCACAGCCGGGACGAGTGCGACCCTCTTGGCAAAGCGCTGGGAAAGCGTGCTTTTGGTCAATGTCGATGACAGCACTCTCGGGCGGCTGATGAAAGACGAAGCCTCGATGAACGCTCTGAAATCCATCGAAGGCTTCCGCAACCTGAACGCAGATTTGGAAACCATCATCAATCGCTCAGAACAGATCAAAGACGCGAAACGCAAAATCAGCGACGGCCAAGAACCGACAGCCCAGGAGAAAAAGGCACTCACCGAGGCCGAGAAGGAGCGAAAGAGCCTTCGCAAACAAGTCCAAGAAAAGCTCATCAAGTTCGCCGCCCGCATCCCAGTCTTCATGTACCTGACCGACTTCCGCGAGGAGACACTGAAAGACGTCATCACCAAACTCGAATCCAAACTGTTCAAGAAAGTCACGGGTCTCACGACTGCCGATTTCGAGCGACTCGTCAGCCTCGGCATCTTTAACAACGCCCTGATGAACGACGCTGTCTGGAAGTTCCGCCGCTACGAAGATTCGAGCTTACGCTACATGGGAGTCAGCCGACACAAAGGGCTAGAAGTCGGCCTCTTCGAAACCGTACTCAGCGAAGAAGACTTCCACGCCACCTTTACAGGGCTTGGTGAGGAATGAGCCTTCAGGTCTGGCCTTATGAGGTTACGGCGGCAGGTATCGAGTGGATTTGAACTCAATTGGCTAACCACACAACGGGTTGCAACCGCTCTTTCAAACGGTAACACATCGTAGACCCCAAGTCACAAAACACCTGCGTGGTCTGTGGCGTGTTTCTACAACTCATTGTGAACTGGATTCAGCGTACGCACTAATTCTGCGTCAAGTTTGAGTGATCACGGGTTAAAGAAAGCCACTTCGGTTAGATATGCAGCGGTCTCCCGTTACAATACAGCACAGTCGTCATCAACTGAGTTCCACAATATGCACAGACTCGGACGCAACCTGGCCTACGTGACATTCACGGTGTTTAGTTGGCTCACCCCTGTGCTGGCCGCTCCGCCTGACCCGTTGATTCTCTCTACCAAGATCGATGGGCATCTGGCCCGTCGCTGGGAAAATGAAAAGATCCAGCCGGCCGTGCAAGTGGACGATGCGGGATTCGCGCGTCGGGTTTACTTGGACCTAGCCGGGCGTATCCCCACGGTCGCTGAGGTACGCGAGTTTCTCAACGACAAATCCTTGGATAAACGGGCGAAACTCGTCGATCGCTTGTTGAATTCGGGTGCCCACTTCCGTCATACGGCCACATTTTGGCGGCGGGAATGGATCCCGCAGACGGATACACTTCAGTTTACCGGGTTAACGGACGAGGTCGATGGCTGGCTCGCAGCCAAGCTCCGAGATGGCGAAGCCTACGACCGGATCGTCCGTGAACTCTTGACGGTTCAACGAGCCAAAACCGGGCCAGGCACACCAGCGACATTCTTGAGCGCGAGCGAGAACAAGCCCGAGAACCTCGCTGCGAACACGACTCGGGCATTTCTCGGAATCAACCTTGATTGTGCACAATGCCATGATCACCCTTTTGCCCGCTGGAGCCGGGACCAATTCTGGCAAACGGCGGCCTTCTTCGCACGGCCCTATTCCGCCGATGGGAAGCCAGCGAGCAAACTGGAATTGACCATCCCCAATACGAAACGCACTGTCGAGTCCGCCTTCCTCACAGAAACCCAGCCGAAGTGGCCGGCTTCTCTCCAAGACGACACTGGCCGGTTAATCCTCGCCAACTGGGTGACGGCTCGAGACAATCCATACTTCGCCAAAAATGCCGTCAACCGCGTCTGGGCGAACCTCTTCGGAACGGGGATTGTGGAACCTTTGGACGACCTCAGCGGTCAAAACCCGGCGAGCCACCCGGAGCTACTCGACGAATTAGCGAAGGCGTTCGTCGAGAGCGATTTCAACCTGACTTACTTGACGAAGGCGATCGTGATGACGAAAGCCTACCAGCTTTCGTCGGTGGGAACGGCACAAGTCGATCCACGTCTGTTTGCTCGCGCGGCCGTTCGTGGCCTGACGGGGGAGCAACTTTACGATAGCCTATGCGTGGCCGCCGGGATGCCCCCCGAGCGGGATGACCTGGACTCTGCCAGTGTCATCCGCGAGCGAAAGCAATTTGCCGACAAATTCCGCGTCGAGCGAGCTGGCAGCGCCGAGCGTTCGATCCTGCAAGCCCTCTCACTCATGAACGGAAAACTGACGCTAGAACTGAGCCACTGGGAGAAGAACCGGACTCTGCGGACGATCGCGCACGCACCGTTTTTAAAGACCCCAGGCAAAGTTGAGGCGTTATATCATGCCACTCTGAGCCGATACCCGACTGCCGAAGAAATCAGCCCACACATGAAGTACATCGAAAAAGGTGGAACCGACAGCGACCCCCAAAAGGCGATGGCGGATATTTTCTGGGCTTTGTTGAACAGCACCGAGTTCAACACGAATCACTAACTTCAAAGGCTGGTTGCACATGTTGCAGAACCGTTCCCGATATCGCGGTTTTACGTTGATCGAGTTGTTGGTGGTGATTGCGATTATCGCGATCCTGATTGGCCTGTTGCTCCCTGCTGTCCAGAAGGTGCGTGAGGCCGCCGCACGGATGACCTGCCAGAACAACCTCAAGCAAATCGGTTTGGCAGGACATAACTACGCTGGCACCAATAGCGATGTCCTGCCGAACAATTTCAACATCCAACCCGTCGCGGCGAGCATCCCACCCTCGAATAACATCATCACCCCCATTGGTAGTTGGAACACGGTGATCCTGCCGTACATCGAGCAGAACAACGTCTACATGCAATTCGATCTGCGTTATGACTGGTACGACAACACCAACTCTCAAAACTGGCGAGCCGCAACGGCTGTCATCAAAACTTACCTCTGCCCCAGCGCTCCGAAGGGGACCGCCCGCGTAGTTCAGAGCCTACACAATAGCCAGCAGTTTGCCGCGGGTGCGACCGACTACTGTGGTGTGCCGGCTGCCTACCTGAACAACAACCAGAACTCGAACCTCTTCGCAGGGGCCATGAACATGCGTTTCGGGAGCTCCAAGATTCGCCTCACGGACATCACTGATGGCACCTCGAACACCATCTTCGTGGTCGAAATGGGAGACAAGCCCAGTGCTTGGCGTGCCGGTCGGCAACTCACCGACAACTCCGCAACCGTCTACACCGTGACGAATAGCACCATCGGCGCGGGCCAATGGGCCGCCCCGAACTGGAATCACCTTCGTTCGCACACCTTCGACGGCATGTCCCAGTTCGGAGAATGCGCCGTGAACTGCAGCAACAGTGCCGGGATATACTCCTTCCACGCGGGCGGCGCGAATGTGTCCATCTGCGATGGCTCAGTACGATTTTTACGGCAATCAACTACCCCACAGGCCTTCATGGTCGCGCTCGTGACCATCGCCGGCGGCGAAGTCATCAGTGGTGATTGAACCTCAGGAGATTGCATTTGAACGTTTCATTGCGAATCACGATTTTCAGCCTACTCACCCTGGCATTCGTCATCGGCTGCGGCGGGAGTAGCACACCAATTGAAGGCGCTCCACAGGCGCATCCGGTGTCAGGTGTGCTGACGATGAAAGGTGCACCGATGGCCGGGGCCATCATTACCTTCTACCCCCTGGCTTCGAAGGGGAAGTACGATGCCGCCCCGAGCGCGATCGCCGATCAGGATGGCCGTTACAAACTGACGACTTATAGCACGGGCGATGGTGCCCCAACCGGGGAATACCGGGTCACGATTTACTGGCCGGGCAAACGGCGAGGAACACCGAACGAAGAAGGCGATCTTCCGCCAGACCAATTGAAAGAGGTCTACGCGGGAAAGACGACTTCCAAGTTGAAGGCAACTGTCGAAGCACGTGAAAACACCATCGACTTCAAACTGCCGTAAGACGACGAGGAGCATTGATGAACCGGAAACTCGATCCGCGACGTGGCTTCACTTTCGTCGATCTCTTAGTCGGCGTAGCGATTCTCGCCGTGACGACGGGGCTAGTCCTCCCCACCGTCCAAAAGCTGCGATCCATGGCGACACGCACGAAGTGCACGGATAACCTGCGGCTCATCGGTGCTGGGGCCAAAGGATTCGCGGATGCCAATCACGGCAACCTTCCCCGAGACAGTATTAACTTCCCACATTCGAGTTGGAATACCGAAATCCTGGCCTTCATCGGCGAGGAAAAATTGTCTCGGCGATACACCCCCGGCAAAGACTGGTGGGAACCTGGGCCAGACGGCAACCGTGATGTGGCCAAAGAGCGCGTGGCCACCTTTATCTGCCCCGAAGCGCCATCCCCCAATCGTTGGGTGCTGACGCAAGACCCCGACCAGCCCGGCAAGAGCTTCCCCGCCGCCCCGACAGACTATGTCGGCTCGGCTGGCGCCTACTACCAGAACAACGACCAAAACAACCTCCACCCTGGGGCCATGCACCACCGCAAGATCACTCGGCGAATCCGCTACTCGGACATCCAAGATGGCACCAGCTACACCCTTCTGGTCGTCGAGATGGCGGACAAACCCAATCACTGGCACACGGGCAAACTCAGCGAAGATCGCTCCATGGTTCCGCAATCGACGGCCCTCTCCGGCCAATGGGCGGCCCCGAACTGGAACCACCTTCGATCGCACTCGGCCGACGGCAAGACCTCCTTTGGCCCTTGTGCTGTGAACTGCAGCAATGGCGCGGCGATTTACTCGTTCCATCCCGGTGGGGCGAATAGCTTGTTCGTGGATGGCTCGGTACGGTTTTTGAAAGCGGGAATGTCTCAGGAAATGTTGATCGCCCTCGTCAGCATCGATGGCGGTGAAGTGCTCTCCCCGAACGAGTTTAAATAATCCGGAGTTCAGCGATGCCACGATCCCACGAATTGCTTTCACGTCGCGGCTGGCTGCGCGGCGCGACCGTTGGCCTCGGCGTCTCGGCTGGGGTCTCGTCCGGCTGGCTGCAAGGCTTGGCGGCGGATGCACCCAAGAAGTCCGTCAAATCCGTCATCGTGCTTTGGATGAACGGCGGACCCGCGACCATCGACATGTGGGACTTGAAACCCGGCCATGCGAACGGCGGGCCATTTCGAGAAATCTCGACCCCCGTGCCTGGGCTGAAGATCGGCGAACACTTTCCGAAGCTTGCTAGACACGGCAAAGACTTGGCCTTGATCCGCTCCATGGCCACGAAGGAAGGCGATCATGGCCGGGCGACGTTCTTGCTTCGCACAGGCTACACCCCCGTTGGGGCGATTCAGTTCCCAGCTGTTGGGGCGGTCGTGGCCAAGGAACTCGGCTCGGAGTCGAGCGATTTGCCAAACTTCGTCAGTATCTCGCCAAGCCGAAGCACGACGACCATCGGCGGTGGGTTCCTTGGTCCACAGTACGCGCCTCTCGGCATCGGCGAGCGACCAGACGGCTACAGCCCGGAGGAGCATCTCACGGTGCCGGATCTCGCTCGCATCGCGGGAGTCTCGGATGCGGCACAAAATGCTCGCCTCAATCTGCTCACTGGTATGGATAAGCGTTTCGCTGAGGGCCGCAATACCCCTGTTTCGGAGAGCATCCAAGCGGCGACCTCGCGGGCCGTGAGCCTCATGCGACCCGAAGCCGCTGCGGCCTTCGACCTGGAAAAAGAATCCCCCAAGACCCGCGAGACTTATGGCCGGAGCATCTTTGGCCAAGGGGTCCTGCTCGCCCGCCGGCTCGTGGAACGCGGTGTCCCGTTCGTGGAAGTGACCCTTGATGGCTGGGACACTCACCAAGACAACTTCGCACGGGTCAAGGAACTCAGCACGACCCTGGACACGGCATTTGCCGCACTGCTCACGGACCTGAAAGCCCGCGGCTTGTTGGACTCGACACTCGTTGTCTGTCAGGGAGAGTTTGGCCGGACGCCCAAGATCAACGCCCAGACAGGCCGGGATCACTGGCCCACCTCATGGGCTGTCGCCCTCGCGGGCGGTGGCATCAAAACCGGGCAGGCCATCGGCAAGACGAGCGCCGATGGCTTGGCGGTCGAGGATCGCCCGGTCAGCGTGCCTGACCTGATCGCCACCGTGGCCAAGGCCGTGGGTATCGACCCGATGAAACAGAACATGTCGAACGTTGGGCGGCCGATCCGCGTCGCCGACCCGAATGCAAAGCCAGTTGAGGAACTGTTGTGACCTACTGGTTTGCCTTGTTCGCAGTCTCGCTGTCGGCGGACAATAGTTCCGTCAGCCCACGGTCTGACGCCCTGGACCTCTTGATCCTCGGCGACGATCCGACCCGTCTCGAACTTCGCATCAGCCATCAGGGCAAGTCCGTCCCCGCAATCTGGGACGAGACTTTTACGAGACTTCAGGCCTTTCATGACCGTGACTGCAACGGCTCCCTCGACCCAACCGAAGCGAGCCGATTATCCTCCCCCTTCGCCCTCCGCCAAGTGCTCTGGGGCCAGATTATCCCACAAACAGGCAATGCTCCAGTTTTCTCAGAACTGGACCTGAACCAAAGTGGCTCAGTGAGCCGCGACGAACTCGCGGACTACTACCGCCGTGCTGGGCTGGGTGGTGCTCTCGTCGGCGTCGGTAAGCCGACTGCCACCGATGCCCTCACCGAGGCTTTGCTCAAGTACCTCGATACCAACAAAGATGGCCAAGTGGAGGAAGCCGAATGGAAGGCCGCCCCGGCTTCACTGCGCAAACTCGACAAAAACGATGACGAGTTGATCGGCCCCGGCGAATTGGTGGAGAAGGTGATCTACCCCGGTGCGACGGGTGCCATCCTTTGTTCCGCACCATCCCCCGATGCGAAGCCCGACCCCACCATTGATGCCCTGCCTTTCCTTGTGCTTCCCCAGCGCACAACCGACAGCCATTGGCGCGTCGTGGCCCAGGTTCGCCGACCGAACTGGAAGCCCGAAGCTCTGAAGTCGCTGCGCCAAGCTCCCGCGACGACTTGGGAAGTGCAACTCGGAGCCGAGAAGCCAATCCTTCAAGTGCTCGGTGAAAAGCCTCCCACGAATGCTCGCCTGAGACTCTCCTCCAAAACACTCCAACTCGAACTCCGAACGGACGAAGGGAAGCTCAAAGCCCAAACCGCCACGGCTATCAAGCGTTACAAAACTCTGTTCACAGAGTGCGACACCGATGCCGATGGCGCACTGGACGAAAAAGAGATCGCGACACCAAAATCCGCACCCTTCCTCCAGACGGCCAAGTCCGCGGATCGCAACGGCGATGACCAGTTGAGCGAAAAGGAATTCACGACCTGGTTGGATCTGCAAGAACAAATCGCTCAAGGGCATGTCCTGGTCTCGGTCCTCGATCATGGCCACGGGCTATTTGAGATGTTGGACACAGACCATGATGGTTCACTCTCCGTCCGCGAGCTTCGAAATGCCTGGGACCGGCTCCAAGACTCGGGGTGCATCACCGACGACCGCTTCGATCGGAAGAAATTGCCTCGCCAACTCTTAGCCACGGTCAGCCATGGCCACCCGCAGGTGAGCCTCGGCAAACCAGTCCGCACTGGCCCGGCGTGGTTCCTGGCCATGGACCGCAACAACGATGGCGATGTCTCATGCAAAGAGTGGGTCGGGGACCAAGACCTCTTTCAGAAACTCGACACCAACAGCGATGGTTTACTCACTGCTGTAGAGGCTAAACCCTGACTCGACGATTGTCTCCCAAGATACTACCAATTCGAGAGGGAACATTTCCAGCTCCGGCTATGACGTGTGGAAATGCACAAGGTGTTCTGAAACCCTCGCCCATACAACGATGTGCTCGAGCCATAAGCACGAGGCAGGACGGAGCGGTCGCCTTTCTCGGCTTTTTTGCGCACCCCTGGGTCGAATTTCTCCGGGATCATCGCCCCGAGTTCCGAGTAAACCCAGGTATTCTGTGCAGAATCCAGCTTCGAAATTGTGCTATTGGCTTTCTCCTTTTGCGACGCCATTCTCGTTTGTGTTGATGCCAGCCTTCGGCTTTGAAGGCTTCGGCAACCTCCCAATTGACCTGCCACAGCCATGCCCGAACTTTCTCCATAACCCGTTGGTTCTTCTCACGCCTGAAGCGATTGAGGTCACGGTCGTGCCTCTGGCCTAAGCGGTCGCATGTGGCAAAGTCAGCCAAGACCTTGGCGTACTTACCGGCCCCTTTGTACTTTCTGACGACCCGGCTTCCGACCCGCTTGGATTCGTAGAAGTGTAAAACCTGTCCTTTGACGCACTCTGATCGCATTTTTGGGGAATCTTGTCGAGTGCCACAGTTCGCGGAATTCCACGACGCCTGCGGCCAAGTAACCACAACCCAAACCAGCGTGCCAAGACCCACCACGCCGGTCCTTTCCAAACTTCTTGCCACTTCGGCAAACCCACCTCCCAAGAGCCCAAATCCCTACAGCCTCAATTCGGCAACACATGCGACCAGAATTACGTGCGCCACAGCTACCATTCTGATGTGCCATACATCAGATGGCAGTCTCGAGTATGAAGATCAATTCTCGAATCGTTGTAATTTCGGCTTGCACGGAGTAGTATGCTAGCCGCTCATTGAGTACTTTGACAGCGGCCTGTCTCACTTGATCGAAGAAGAGGCTGCCCACCTTAGAAGTTTTCAAGAAACTGTAAATCGACCCATACACGGATCCCAGATCACTCGCCCCTCTTTTTAGGAACATTTGCTCCAATTGAACCGCCAGATTCTTGCCTGCGGAATTAATCACTCCTTGACCAATTTTCTGTAAACCACCCACGATGTACACATTGCTGAATGCTACAGTGGATTCTTGAATGGCACCTGGTATTAATAACTTCGTGATAGTCCCTGTCCCAAAAGGAGCGATAAAGCTGGCGACGTACAAGAACCAGCTCAGCTTTTGATAGCCAGCCATGTTGGCGATCCCTGCCCCAAGTTGCAGCGATGATGAAATCGCGATGGCTGCCATAGTTTCATTCAGGGTAATGTTCCCACTCGGGTCGGTGTTGTTGACTGGGTTCATGTCGGCGTATTGATAACGATGCCGACTGATCGGATTGTTGAGGAAGCCCACGAACGGATCGACGCTATTGAATCGGCCTATGGTCGGGTCGTAGTGGCGGGCCCGGAAATCTGAGAGGCCTGTGATCAACGAGATTGGCTCGCCAGTGAACCGCAGCGGGCTGCCCATGGCGCCACTGGTGGCCACAATGTTGCCGAAGGCATCGTAAGCCACGCGGCCCTGCACGGCACCGACCATGTCCAGTGTCGCGATGATCGAACCGAGTCGATCGGAAACGAGGATGTTGCTCACCCCGCCGCGAGTCTCGCCGATGCCTTTGACCCGGTGGGCAATCAGAAGCCCGCTGGGCGAATACTCTGCAGCGACTTCACTGTAGGTGCCGTTGAGGTCGAGCAAGTAGTGTGTCTCGCCGTTCGCATTGGTGGTACGAACTTTGTTACCAAATGCGTCGTAGAGGTAGCTCTCGGTTTGGCTATTTCCGGCACGCTGTACTGTGGCACTCTTCAGCCGGTTCTCGGCATCCCAGGTGTAGTCCGTGCTGTCGATACCATTCGTGCAGCGAAGTTGATTCCCTGCAGGATCGTATGTGTAGTCGGTGGTGTCACTTCCGTTTACGGTTCGTAGGAGTCGGTCGTTGGCGTCGTAGGTGTAGTTGGTGGTGCCAGCACTATCAGCGCGGGTGAGGCGGTTACCCACAGCGTCGTAGGTGAAGCGGATATCACGGCCAGTGCTGGATAGCTCTCGCAAGAGCCTGTAGTTTGCATCGAAGGTGTAGTTCACGGTCTCGCTGTTTCCGGTTCTTGCGACGATTCGCCCGATCGCGTCGAGTGTGTACTGCTCATCGACGATGGTTCCAGAATTGCCCGTGGTTGTCTTGCGGATCATCCGTCCGTTCAAGTCGTAAAGAATCGATTGCACAACTCCATTACCGAAGGTGGTTTTCACCAATTGATCAGCTGCGTTGTACTCCATCGTTGTGGTGCCGAGGTTCGCATCGATGATGGCCACCATGCGGTTGATCGCGTCGTATTGGTACTGAACCGTCTGCCCTGCCGCTGTGCGGCTAGTGGTCATGCCGACGGCGTTGTAGGTGTACGAAATGACTTGACCGTCTGGTTCCGTTCGGCTGAGTAGGCGGTCTCTCTCGTCATAGTTGTAGCGCACTGTGCCACGTTCGTCGCTGGAAGTCGCCAGTGTTCCAGTCGCGTTGTAGCTGAAGTTAAATACGACTCCATCGCTTCGCGTCTTGCGGACCATACGACCCAGGTTGTCGTAGGCCATGGTAATCGTGTTGTTGTTTGGGTCGATGGTGCGGCTGACTCGGCCGAGGGCGTCGTATTCGGTCCGCCAAACTTGGCCGCCTGGGAGCGTGCGTGCGACTTCCCGGCCGATGATGTCGTACTGATATGTCGTCACATGGCCGTTCGCATCGATCTGTTTCGAAAGCAAGCCTCGGCTGTCGTACTCGTAACGGGTCACCCCACCAAGAGCATCGGTCACCTGGTTGTGTAGGTAGGAAACGGTGTAGGCGTAGCGCGTGCTGTTGCCATTCGCGTCTGTTCGAGATTCCATCAAACTCGCGTCATTAAAGGCCTCCCGAGTTGTGGCGCCATCCGGGTTGATTGTGGCTACGAGATGGCCCGCAGTGTCGTACTCGTAACGCATGGTGCGGTTAAATGCGTCAGTCGTGCTAACGGCGCGACCGGCTGGGTCGAAAGCCGTGGTGACAGTCAAGGCCAGGGCATTCTTGGTGCTGATTCGTCGGCCTAGTGCATCGTAGGTGTACTCCGTTCTTCGACCGAGTTCATCGACAGTCGCGATGACTTGTCCGGCAACATCATAAATGGATTGAACGCGAGGGTTATCGTTGACGTCGTTGGGCGTCGCGTCAGGGTAGATGATAAAGGTTTGGCGACCGAGCGCATCGTGCTCATATCTCGTGATTCGACCACCGGCGTCCATATCGCTGACCACCCGACCTTCGGCATCGTAGGTGGTTTCGAGTGTGCTCCCATCGGGGCGGACGGTCCGTATCAACCGGCCAACGACGTCATATTCGTAACGCGTGCGCTCGCCGAGTGCATTGGTCATCGTCACTTTTTGGCTGGCCGAGTTGTATTCGTAACGGGTGGTGAAACCGGCTGCATCGGTTTGGCTCAACAGCATTCCATTCGCATCGTAGGCTTTTGTCTCCAGGGCTAACCTCGGTCCGTCCACTGTGGACACCGTCGAGCGTTTGGTGAGCATTTTGCCATTGGTGTCGTAGGTGGCGGTTGAGGTCAGCCCGTTCTCGTCGGTTAGTGAAGTTGGATTTGACGTACCGTCAGAGTAACTCATCGAGAGCGTGAAACCACCTGTGGAAGTCATCGTAGTAGACCTACCACTGCGATCGATAGCAAATGTCTTCTTCGTGCCGTCGATGTCACGAGTTTCTAACAAAGCGCCACGGCTATCGTAAGTGCTCGTGCTGGTGCGACCTAACTCGTCGACGCGAGTCGTCCAATCACTGAATGAATTGAAGGTCGCATAGGTGAGATTCCCGAGTGCATCTTTCGTCGAAGTCACATTGCCGAAGTTGTCGACTGTGAAGAACGTGGTCCGCCCCAGAGGATCGGTCTTGCTGGTTTCGTAGTTGTTCGCGTCGTAGGTCATGCGTGTCACGCCACCGAGGGCATCGACAATGCTGACGACGTTCCCCTGTTGGTCGTATTCGTAGGTGGTGCTGTTCCCGAGCGCATCCTTGGATGTGACAAGACTGCTATCTGGATTGTAACTGACTGTTGGGCCTTTGCCCGAGGCATCAATCGTACCACTCAGTCTTCCATCGGAGCCGTACTCGGCTCTCACACCCGTGCGGCCGAGAGGGTCTATGATGCGGTCGAGGTAGTGAGCGCGATCCGTGCGGTAGGTCATCTGGGTAACGTTACCCACACGATCAGTGACGGTGATCAAGTCGCCTTTTGCGTTGTACTGATACGTCAAGCTCTTCCCGGCTGGGTCAGTGGCCTTGGTAATCAGGCCTTTGGCATCGCGTTCAAAGACAATACTGGTGCCACCTCCAGAGACGCCTGCATCCGTGAATGTCAGTGTGTTGCCGTTTCGGTCGCTTGCAGTGGTGAGTAAACCGGCCCCGTTGATGCGGTATCTCGTGCCATCATTCATGGTCAGGGTGTAGCCGGCAAAATCGGGATTGGCGGGATTCCAAGGAATGTTTCCAGCAGCAAACATCTCACCGAATTCGTTGACAATCAAGCTACCGCCGCCCGCGCTGAGAGTGCTCTTCACGCCGCGATCTGGCCGGAACCGTGGAGTCGCGACTGTGAGATTCGTGTTGCCAGTTCCGGGTAAGACTCTGATTTCCGGATCGAAGGTGAAACCCTCACGCTGACCTCCTGGAAGGGTGAGGAAGACTTTGGCACCAATCTTGAACGGGGTGTGAATGCCGAGGTCTTCGAGGCCACTCTTGGGCAGGCTGGTACGAAGATCGGTGTTGCGATATTCGAGTCGCCAGCCGTAGCCGAAGTCCCCGACCCGGTCGCTTCGAAGTGTATCGTAGGTGCGGGCGAGTGTGATCGGAATCCCGGCGACGGGGATCGTCATGTCCGAGAAGCTCAGCCTGAAATTGCCCAGCTTGAGATTACTGCTAACCCCGATCACCACTTCTTGGGCTGCGAAGCTGCCATCGGTATCGGTCACTTCGAGTTTGAGGACGTAAGAGTCGTTTTCGAGCAATGTGGTATCCCACTTGCCCAAGACGCCGTTGCTCACGGATGTGGTGTTTGTACTCATCACGGTGAAGGTGGTTTGGTCCGCCCGGCGATAGCTCAGGGTGTAGCTCGCGAGATCTGGAGCCGTGGCCGTGCCGCTGATCGTGACAAAACCGCCGACCGTCTGCCCTTCGGAGACGTTGCTGATCGTGGCCAAAGGCGCTGGGTTGCCGCTGCCATCCTCCTCACCGCTTCGCATGTTGATACGGCCAGTGCCCTTGCCTTTGTTCCCCGCAGCATCGTAAGCAAAGACCTGAATTCGGCCATTACCCGCCCCGGAGAAGTAAACCCGTGCTGAGTTATCCGTGGCCAACGGTGTTTCTTTCCCGTCAACGAAAAGTTGAAGCTTGTTGACAGCGACATCGTCGCTGGCACTGACACGCACGATGGCTGGGCGTGTCGTCCAGGGGTAGAGGATCGCTTCACCCCCGATCGTCACAGAGACAAGTGGGGCAACCGTATCCGAGACCACATCGAAAGTGACGACTTGTGAGACGAGACCACCGTGGCCATCACGGACTTCGATCGTTGCGGAGTTCTGGCCTAATGGGGTGTCGAGTTTTGTCTGCCAACGGATCCGCCCGAGCGAATCGACCGTCATGCCGTTCGGTGCATTTTGCAATGTGTAGAAGAGTGGCTCACGATCAGCGTCCGTCGCGCGCAAATCATAGCTGTAGAGAGCACCTTGAGACACTTTCGCAGGAGCGGTGCTGGTAATCAACGGAGCGCTATTCGCTCCACGGATATCGATCGTGAAACTCTGAATGGCTGCGGCACCTGAAGGATCGACGGCCTTCAAAGAGACCGAGACGCCGCCAATGTCGCTGCTGGATGGGGTCCAACTGACAAGACCTGTCGTGGCATCGATGGTGAATCCTGCGGGTGCATTCAAAACACTGTAAATCAGCGTGTCGTTATCGGAATCCGTAGCGAGGAGTGAGTAGCGGTAGTTGGTACCCACAATGGCATCCAAGCTTGGTGCACTCGTGATCGACGGAGCGCGGTTCGTGGAGCCGCTGACCACCTGGATGGTAAAGGATTGCGTCGAGAAGTTTCCGAAAGCATCGGCAACCCGAATGATGAGAGGCTGATTCCCCTCCGCCTGCGGGTTCCATGTCAGAACACCCGCGGCATCGACATTCGCATTCGCTGGCCCAGAGACGATGCTATACGTGAGCGGGCTGTTGTCCGGATTCATGACCTGAATCGCATAGATGTAGGTCGATCCTACGCGGCCATCAGTGAGAGCTGTGCTGACGATTCGTGGACCTGCCGGATTGACTGGCACAGGGGTTGGGGTGATGACCTTCACTTCGATCGGCCAGGATTGCAGGGCCACATCCCCAGAGCTATCTTTGGCGGCAATCACGACTGTGACATTCCCCGCATCTTGATCACGTGGCGTCCAGAGCAAACGCCCGCTGACGGGATCGATTGCCATGCGGTCTGGGCCAGCAGCGAGCCAGTAGGTCACTGGGGCGCCGTCCAAACTTTGTGCGAACGCCTGGTAGGTGTATATGCCGGGGACAGATGCTTGGCTCGGAGGTGTGGAGACAAAGACAGGCTTCGTATTGGCCGAGTTGGCCAACGTGAAGTTGTAGGCTTGATCCGGTGCACTGAGATCGACACTGTGGAATGGCATCAATGGTGCCGACTGAACTTCGCCATACTGGCTGACGATACCCACCCGTACGGTGGAGCCGATCGCACTCAGAGTGTAGTTTCCATCCGAATCGCTGAGAGTCTTGGTTTCCCCGATGTCGTAGCGGTTGTTCAGATTCGAATCGATGTAAACCAAGCGATTGCTGAGGCTCGCCCCAGTTTCACTCGAGACTTTGCCCGTCAAAGGAATGCTCACCGGCGAAACGGTTTTCAGTGTGAATGTCTGATCGGTGATACCACCGCGACCATCGTCGACGCGGATCGTGACTGGGTAGGCTCCGGCCAAACCAGGGGCAGACACGTGGCTCGGGAAGCCGAAGAGATCCGGTGCGCCGAGAAGTGTCGCATGGTTGGCGTTGCCAGAAGAATCGATGACCGACCCCGCGAGATCACCTTCTTGGAAACGGTAATCGAGGACGATCTCGCTCGATTGCGGCTCGGTATACATACCAGCGAAAATGTCTGTAGCGCTCAATGCCCTGTTCCAAACCCGCACGCCAGCGACAGAGCCATAGAAACTGGTGTCACTCATTTTGAATGGTTGGTCGTTGTAGCCGATGCTCTCGGCACTTTGGGCTGTGCCTACGATTTGACCATTCATGTAGAGCGTCAGCCGTTTCGTGGAGTCGTCAAAGGTCACAGCCAAGTGCATCCACTCGCCGTAGCGTATGGGCTGATTGGATGTCAGCGTAGCGAGCGTCGTTCCTGGCTTGCCGACCGTGGCCCGAAGCGTGCCGTAGTAATTCTCGATGCCGAAAGAGACTTGATTCGGGTTGTTCGGATTTGCTCCCTTCGCGAGGAACTGGTAGTACACCGCTCCGGGAACAGCTTCGAGTTTGAACCAACCTTCTGCCGTGACGCTGGCCGGTCTCAGGCTTGGCGAGTCAGGGGTTTGAAGTTGCCCGCTGTTGTAGATGGTGTTGTAAGCAGGGTAGTTCAACTGCAGGCCACGACGTGAAGGATCAAAAGTCACCAGACCAGAGGTCGAGTCAATCTTCATCCCAGCCGGGGCGTTGACCAGCGAATAGCGCAGTGTGGGCGACGAACTGACCACTCGGGGTTGGTAGAGATACTGCCGATCAATGGGGGATTCTATCACAGGCTCGCTGGTGATCACAGGCGGTGCGATGGCCTGCGGCGCTGAGACTTGGATGCTAAAGCCCTGCTCCGCAATGCCTCCTCGGCCATCGCTGGCCCGCAACACCACGGCGTTCGCACCGATTTGGTCGGCCATCGGTGCCCAGAGGATCGTGTTAGTTGTGGCGTCGTAGAGCATCCCACCTGGGGCTGTTGTGAGATCGAGAGTGACGGGGTCACCATCGGGGTCGGTCGTCGTCGGTGTGTACTTGTAAAGATTCGCTGGGTCAAAGCGATTGATCACCGCACTCACCGTGCCATCGCCAGCATGGGTGACGAGTAAATCGGGTCGACTGTCTTGATTCAAATCCGCGATTTGAATCGAATTCGGTCGATTCCCCACACGAATCAGTTGCGGATTGGTGAACCGGGAGTTGCCACGATTGAAGAGGATACCAATCGCGTTGCGGTCCGGGAGTGTAGTGATGAGGTCCAGCTTACCATCCAGGTTCATATCCGTGGCCACCAGCTTTCCAGGGCTGGCTGTGAGCGGCTGAACGATCGAAGAGGAGAAAGTACCATCACCTTTCCCTGGCAAGATCACAATCCTATTGCCGGTAGCATCGGCGAGGACGACATCGAGCTTGCCATCACCAGTGACATCGGCCAAAGCAACGTCGCTCGCGGTGAAGCCAAGCGGAAGTGTCGTGACCTGGCCATTGATCACCGTGGTCAGCACATCGCTCACGGTCACAATGTCCGTTTTCCCATCGCCATTGAGATCGCCGACGGCCAGGGCGATTGGCTGCGAATTGATGGGAATATCGTTCCGGCTGAACTGGTTGTTGGTCTTGCTGAAGACACTGACACTACGGCCGAGCTTGTTCGCGGTGATGATTTCTTGCTTGCCATTGCCATCGAGATCGGCCAAAGCCACCGCGATTGGATGCTGGCCGGTGATCAGATCGGCTTGCCGATCGAAACCGTTCTTGCCGGTGCCAAAGAGGAGCTTGACGCGATTGAAATCGGCACTCACCGTGGTGCTATCGAGTTTGCCATCACCATTGATATCGCCCGTGATCGTCTCCGTGAGCCCACTGCTTCGGGTCATCCAGCCTTCTGTGTTGTTAAATCCGCCGATGCCGAGAATATCGGGTTTGCCATCCCCATTGAGATCGACGAATCCTGTCAAGTTGCCTTGATTCGCTGCCGTTTGAATGCCTTGGAGCTTGTTGAAGCGGCCATGGCCTTCGTTGACCAACAAGCTGGTGAAGGGCCTTTGGCTGTATGACAAGAACCCATAGCCCCATTCCGATAGTAGGTCAGTGTCCCCATCATTGTCGATATCAGCACCGATGAGGTTGTTACCATTGGTGATGTAGGTAACAGGATCGCGGAAAGTGAAATCTCCATTGCCTAGCATGACGACGGTTTGGGCGCCGGGTTTGCTGTAAGCAACATCCGCTTTGTCATCGCTGTTGAAATCAGCAACGACGTAGTCATGGATCGATTCTGTGGACGGAATGAAGCTCGGATTGCTGATGGTCGTCTTCGAAAAGAAATCTTTGGCATCGGTGCCGTTGGTACCAATGTGTTGCCAGACCATCCACTGCGAGGGCGATTTAGCATAATTCACGTAGCTGGAGTGGGCAAAAAACTCGTCTTTGCCGTCGCCATTCAAGTCACCAATCCCCAGGCCTTCATCGAAATAGAAGCCGTAGGTTCGCGGTATGGTCGTGAAGAGATTGGTAGAGTCAGGTAATTTGCCATACTTGTTTGCCGCAGGGTCGTAGATGAAAACCTGGATGCTGGTGTTCAAGTTCGTATCGATGTTGCCCGTTTGCAGCCTTGCCACGAAATCGGGGTAGCCATCACCATTGACATCGAGTGAGTGCATGTAGGAGTGGCTAACAAAGGCCCGACTGCCACCTTGAAGGCTGACCAGCGGGAGACTGCTGAAGCTGCCGTTGCCGAGGCCAAGCATCGCGCGGAAATTGCCGCCATCAATCATGGCGAGGTCGAGTTTGCCATCGCCGTTGATATCGATGGCGATCGGATCCGTTGAGAGATCCAGCGGGCCGCTCGCGGGTGCGTATCCCGTGAAAGTGCCGTCGCCATTTCCTTTGGAGAAATACAAGATCGTGTTGAACCCAGCTAAGCCTGACGTCAACAGATCGGGGATTCTATCGCCATCGAAATCGCCTGGGATATGACTGTAGATTCTCGAATTTCCTATGTTGTATTCCGTGTTGATCGCCGGGGCACGCAGGGTTCCAGGAGCGTTGCCAAGGATGACACCGACGCTACCAGGGCGTTGGTTGCTCTGAACGCGAGCCGCGAGGACATCCATGACCCCATCTTTGTTGAAATCCGCCACAGATACGTAGGGTAGCCCGCTGGTACTGCGGATCGTGCCAGTGCCAATATCGTCGTTGAAACTCGCAGTGTAGCCTTGGGTTTTGAAGGTGCCATCACCCTGGCCGAGGAGTGCCAGAATCTGGTTCCCATCGGCGACGTCGCCGTAGACCATATCCGGTTTGCCATCTCCATTGAGATCAACGGGTGTGCCGTCGGTTTGATAGACACTCGGCCATCGAGGAGCGTCTCGCCCTGTCCCGGCGGGAATGACCACGGAGATGTTGCCAACTGCGGACGAGGTACCGAATTGACCATTCCCTTGGCCACGGAGCAAAACAGGAAAGTAAGGCCCACTCACGAGAGCATCCGTCTTGCCATCTCCATCATAATCAGCGAAGGACGCGCTATTGATGCCAGTGTTCCAGCCGAAGGTGTATTCATTGCCATACACGTCGCTGTAAGGTCTGGCATCGCTTTCCATGACCGAGCCAAATTGGCCAGTCCCATCATTGAGATAGGTTTCGAGTATCATGCGGTTGTAGTCGAGTCGCACCATATCGGGGCCATTTTTGCCGTCAGCATCGACGACATAGCCCATCTGAGCATTGTTGTTTTTCTGGGAATAGAACTTACCAGCCCCAAATGTGCCATCGCCATGGCCGAACTGCACACTGAAACCATCACGGCCATTCCAGTTCGAAACATTTTCAAAGAGAACCAAGTCGAGCTTACCATCACCATTCAGATCCGCTATCTGCATATTGCCAACATACTTGGCATCGTTTGGCGAAGTGATTGGTGTGGTGTCAAAGAAGCCGCCCGGTAAAGCCGCGTAGACCAGTGTCTGACTTGTCACAGCGGTCGTCACGATAAGGTCTTTGCGGCTATCACCCGTGACCTCGAGCAAACGAATTGTCACCGCTTGTGGGCTACTGCCAGTCTTGCTTGGTAGTTTCGCTTGCCAAGCGGCTTGGAACGTCCCATCGCCATGGCCCTGACTGACCGATACGTAACCGTACTGAGTATCAAGTAAAAGGTTGCCGAAACCACCGAACTTCCCTTGCGTGACCGTGGCGGCGATCACATCTGGATTGCCGTCATTGTTCACATCGGCAGCGAGCACACCTTGCACATCACGTTCAGAATTCAGTGTGGTGTTCGGAGTAAT
The DNA here is from genome assembly GCA_051659845.1 of Fimbriiglobus sp. Lineage (GTDB taxonomy): Bacteria > Planctomycetota > Planctomycetia > Gemmatales > Gemmataceae > Fimbriiglobus. Next base: position 106,841 of record JBOFPH010000016.1, read on the forward strand.
GCCTAGCGGTACATTCAACCCCGTGACAAACTGGGTTGGATACACGTCCGGATTCGGCTCTCCGAGATTCACTGGCGTGCTCAGATCAAAGTTGCCGTTGCCGCCAGCCAGTAGCCCCAGCGTCTGTGTCGCCGAATCTGAGGTCAAAATGCTGACTTTGCCGCTGCCAAAATCCCCCGCAACGGCAGATGTGGGCTGGCCGGAAGTCTTGTACGTCTGCACTTCGAACGGGCTAGTCGCGGCCGCTGAGGCGAACGGAGTGCTCGTGAAAACCGGGGGGCGATTCGGAATTTGCTCGCGGACCGTGAGTGTGAAAGACTGTTCGGCACTCGCTCCCAGGCTGTCAGTGACTCGGAGCTGGACGGAGGCTGTTCCAAGATTCGCCATCGTCGGCGTCCAGGTGATGACGCCCGACTTGGAGTCGATTGACATTCCTTGCGGCGAGACCAACAGGCGATAGTCCAGCGGCTGCGATTCTGGGTCCGTACCCATGGCTGTTGCGGTAAAGAGCTTATTGGCGAGCAGAAGTGCGTCTGGGATCGGTTTCAAGGATGGTCCGCGGTTCACGGAAGCCAGTGTCGTCAGTTCGTAGGTGAATCGCTCGCGGTTGGGGTTGCTGAATTGAATCAGTCGGCGGGAAGTCGTCGCCGACGGTGCCAGTGATTTGGCATCGCCAAGGCTGCCACTCATGTCGATGTAGGGACGCCCATCGGCGAGGAATCCATCGGGGTGCAACAGACTCACGGCCGGATCCGAAAGCTGACTCACCGCAATCACGAGGTTCGATGCGATCCCGTAGGTGCCTGTGTTCGTGAGGGTGAGGTCGGTCGTTAGGATGGTGTTTTGTTCGGTCAGTGTTGTGTGGCCGTAATTGGCTTTCACGCTCCCGCTCACATCTTCCAGGTTCGCGGGGCGGATCGATGCCCGACTTGCGGAATCCTCACTCACAGGCTGACCGCTTGGCGCTTGCTGAGTAGTCTCCGCATAGACCACGCTACGAAGATCGACGTAAGAGCCGGTATCGCTGTCGTTATTGACCAGTCGAACAACCAGTTGTGCTGGAGTGTTGGCTGGAATGCCACTCAGGTTGATACTGACTTGGCCCGGCTTTTGCGAGGTAGCAAGACCCGTGACGGGGTCCATTTGCTCGGTCCAGTTGAAAGCCGCATCACGACCCACGGCAATCGGCATCGCCAGTGGGCTACCGTCTGCACCCAGAACCGCGATCTCAAAGCTATCCTTGATTTGCCCTTGGCTCGACAGATCGAAGTTTGGAGCATCAAACGTCACAGTGATGGCTGTTGGTGCAGTTGGGACCGTGAACTCTTGGGAAAGGCCGACGCGGAAAGCATCTCCCTCTACCAACCGTGCGACACCGTTCACGACACGGATGGTTCCCGTGGAACCACCGAGCGTGGTCCGAGTCCAACCGTGCAGGTCGGCTCCGAAACTGCCTTCGCCCGTAACCGGAGGCAAAGGCGGAGTCACTGGGGGCGTTACTGGAGGTGTGACGGGTGGTGTCACTGGGGGCGTTACGGGCGGAGTCACTGGAGGTGAACCAGGGGGTGGGTCCGTCGTGACTGCGCGGAACTCCGCAATCATCGCATGATACTCACCGAAGCCGCCATTCGGTAGGTCTTCCAAGCCAATCCGATTGCGGGGTAGCATTCGAAACTGCTGTGCCGAGGCAGGATTCGCTTTCTCGAACGATGTCAACATGCCCTCGGCTGTTTTCGCATACAGCCCATAGACCTCTCCAGCGTTCAGTGAGACAGCATGCGCAGCTTGATCGGCATGCAAAAGACTCAAGCTTCGTGAAGGATCGAGGGCCGCTGTCAAATAACCGGTGTCGCCTGGCAACAACTGGTTGATTGCGCCTGCGATGTTGTCCACTCTGAATAGGCCGAGTTCATTCGCACGCGGGGAGTAGCTTCTCAGAGCACTTACACTGAGTGTAGTTCTCGTCTCTCTTGGCCCAGGGATGGTAATCGCTTTGCCGGTGAAGAGAGACGGCGAGGGAGCTGGCGACGCCTTACTAAAGCCCACAACGGATTTGCCATCTCTCCAGACGATGGTCGGGGTATCGATGTTGCTGCCTGACATCGAGGTGATGCTGGTGTCATCGGCTTGGATCAGTTCTCCGAAGCCGTCGCCATCCAAGTCCACGATTTGGAAATTTTGGTTCGGACCTATCGAGCGTTCCAGGAATGCCGTCGGATTTCGACCTGCGAAGAGTTGGATACGGTCGTCAGCTATCGTGCCAACATTTCCTAACCCAGTTCCATCGAGAGAGCCAGCCAGGACATTCACCCCATTGCGCAATTGGGGATCGCCTGCGAAGAAATCTTGTGTGCTTGTTCGAGTCGTTCCCGAAAAGACCCGAACACGAGGGCCACCCAAAGGACCAGCCGCAGTGATAATCTCCCCACGACCATCGCCATCCCGATCCGCGACCGCAACACTGACGCCACCACGAAAGTCGGTTTCGTAAACGAAGTCATCGCTGAGTGGAGTTCCTGACTGACCATCAAAAGTCCTCACTCGTGGGCCGCCCCCATGCCCTGCTCCCACGACCAGGTCAGCAATGCCATCACCATTGAGGTCTCCAACAGCGACCCGGCTGCCGCCTCGAAAGTCGTTTTCGAACGCGAAAAAATCGCGGAAGAGCGTTCCGTCGAGCATGTCAAAAACCTGGACGCGAGGTCCTCCGCCGAACCCGGCCGCGACGATTAAATCTTCGACGCCATCGCCAGTCATGTCTCCCGCGGCCAAGGACATCGGCCCTTGAAATGATCCCCCGAAAGGGGCAACGGTAGTGACGGTTGTGCCCGATTGTCCGTCGTGGATTTCGATTGCACCGTCGTTGGTCACGATGGCTAAATCGGGGAAACGGTCGTTCGTGAAATCTGCGAAAACGAAAGAGAGGGGCCGAGCTGGAACAACTCGGTCTTCCAAAACCAACAGGCTGAATGGGGCTATGGGTTGCTTGTTCTTGCGGAAAAAATGCCGAATTTTGCCGTTCACAAACGTCCAAAAACCCGTCATGATACACCCCACTGATTCTTGTCGATGATGGCTTAACAGGCCATATCCCTTTCCTCTCCTGAGTTCTCAGAACAATGCCCCTACTTCTGAAAATTTCTCGGAATCACAATCCTTCTGAGAAATCTCTCCACCATCGGGGTACTTCATTTTGAACACTGACGAGCCATCCACATCGGCAAGTTTGCTCCTCCGAATCCGTAACCCTGAGGATTCGCAGGCCTGGCGTCTGTTTGTCGATGTGTACGGCCCGTTGATCGAGAGTTTTGCGAGAAAGCGAGGGCTTCAATCCGCTGATGCCGCGGATGTCAGCCAGAATGTGTTGCTGCGGGTGTCGAAGAGGATGCCGTCCTTTTCTTACGAGTCCACGAAGGGCCGTTTTCGTCACTGGCTTGGAGCGGTCATCCGGAATGAAATCCACAGATTCTGGAATCGTTCTCAACGGCAAGCGGTCGGGCAGGGTGGTGAAGACGAAGTTTTCGAGATCGAGGGCTTGGAAGCGGACTCAGATTCAGAATGGCATGACGCTTTCACGACACACCTGGTGCGTGTCGCTTGTGAGCGAATCCGTGGAGAGTTTGAAACCTCGACTTGGGAAGCGTTTGAATCGACTTGGTTTCGTGACGAAGCTGCGACAACCGTTGCCGAGCGCCTGGGCCTGACTCTTCGAGCTGTCTATGTTGCGAAGTCCCGCGTCGCGGGGCGGCTAAGAGAAGAGATCACGACCTTGGCCGACGATTTGATTTAACCTCACACCTTCTGCTAGACCTCTGGTGACGCGATGCCCAACACGCTTCATTGTCCCTCATCACTGCATTGGCTCGATTGGCTTCGTGGTGACTTGGAGGCTCCGCTCTGTGAGTCATTCGAGACCCATCTGCGAAAATGCTCTGAATGCCAAGCCCACATCGACACCATCACGGATGATCGCTCGTTACGCGACTGGACCGCACCTCTCACGGGCCGATCACCGCGCTTCCCGTTTTTTGAGCCTCCTCGACGAGAAGGTTGCATCGGCCACCTTGACAACTACGACATCCTTCGAGAAATCGCCAGTGGTGGGATGGGTGTCATTTTTGAAGCTCGGGATGACCGGTTGAATCGCTCCGTTGCACTCAAAGTTCTCCGGGTGGGTCGTGAAGAAGATCGAGACATCCAACGTTTCTTGAAAGAAGCCCAGGCTGCGGCCAAACTGCAACATGATCATGTTTTGCCGATCCTCGGTGTGCTGAACACCTCCGACGGTCGCCCTGTCCTCGTGATGCCTTTGGTCCACGGGCCGACGCTACGACAAAAGATTGCACAAGAGCGAGTTTTGACACCCCATCTCGCTGCAAAAATCGTCGGTGAGACTGCTCGTGGTCTCCATGCAGCACACATGCAAGGCTTGATCCATCGCGACGTCAAACCCAGTAATATCCTTCTCGATGATAACGATGGGCGAGCCAAGCTCACCGATTTTGGCTTGGTCCGTGAAACCAACCAACTCACGGACACCAGCGACGGGAAGATGCTCGGCACATTGGAATACATGAGCCAAGAGCAGATGACCAAACCCAGCACAGTCGATGCCAGGGCCGATGTCTATTCTTTGGGCGCAACCCTTTACGAAGCCCTCACAGGAACGCCGCCATTCCGGGGCAGCCCTGCAGAGATCATCCACCAAGTCGTTCACGACGACCCGATCCCCCCGAAGATACTGGTCGGCTCCATTCCCCGTGATCTCGAGACGATCTGCTTAAAAGCACTCGCCCGAGACTTAACGAGCCGCTACCCGAGCGCTGAGGAATTTGCCGCTGATCTCGCTCGGTGGGAAAGCGGCGAGCCAATCCATGCTCGACCTGTGAGCCGGTTGGAGCGAGTGCGGAAGTGGATCCGCAGAAATCCCGGCCCCAGCGTAGCCCTTGTAGCAGGTTGGGTTCTGATCGTTGGCCTCATCATCGCCACCATCTGGCTTCGAGATGCCCTCAATCGAACATCACAAGCCGAGGCACTCGCGACGACTCGCCGAGAGCAAGCCGAAGAAGAGCGAGAGCGGAGCGAACAGGTCTTTAATTTTTTCGTCCGTGATCTTTTGCTACAAGCGGATGTGACATCTCTCAACCAACAGGGTGATCCGAATATCACCGTCAGGACACTCTTGGACCGCGCGAGCGCCGAGGTAAATCGATCAACAACGTTAGCTCCTAAGACGGAGTTGATGCTCCGGCATAACATCGCAGCCATCTATTTAAATCTTCGCATGGCGAACAACGCCATCCCTCACTTTAAACGTGCCTATGAGTTAGCCATTGAGATTCATACGGAAAACCACCCAACCACTTCCGCGGTTGAAAATCAGTACGCGACCGCGCTTTTCCAGATCGGCAAGCAACAGGAAGCCTTGGAAAGACATGAACGCCTCTTGGAGAGAAACATCGCCCAGTTTGGTCCGGACCATGAAATCACCCTGACGACACGTCACAATCTCAGCAACGAGCTTTCTGAAGTCGGCCAACTGCAACGAGCCATCGAACTCCAAACTCAGAACTATCAGTATCGCCTCGCAAAAGATGGAGAAATCCACCCCGCCACCGCTGACTCTGCCAACTCACTCGGAATCACACTGAATCGAGCGAACCGTCCTAAAGAAGCCAAGGACATTCTCTCGAAGGCGGTGTCGACATTTGAGATCACCAGGGGAAAAGAACACATCAAAACCATGTTGGCGAGAGGCAATTTAGCAGGTGTCGAATTCGCGTTGAAAGATTACGAGAGTGCGGCTGCAAATCACGAGAAAGTACGGGATGCTTTTCTGGCTTATTTCGGTCCAGATAACTCGTACACATTGGTCGCTCGCACGAATCTTGCAGAAGCGTATTTCGCTTTGGGTCGTACCAATCAAGCGATTGAAATGGCCACAGCATTACTCCAGGACTCTGTTCGGGGAATGGGGACTGATCACTCTATCACGATCACCGTTCGTAGTAATCTTGGAAGCTATTTGTCACTATCAGGGCGACATGAAGAGGGTTTGAAGCTATTGGCTGAAAATGCCCAGCTCTGTGAAAATCAACTCACGGCTAAACATCCGAAAACCATCATCAGCTGGCACAACTACGCAAATACTCTCCGCACTTGTGGTCGAAACAACGATGCGATCCAAATCTGGACGGATCGTGTCATCCCAGCTGCGAAAGAGATTTACGGAAGTGGTCACCCGACAACGATCACTTTGAAAAAGAACTGTGCAAGAACGATGAACAAGGTCTCTCGATCCGCCGACGCGATCAAGTTTTTTGAGGAGATCATCGCAATCCAGCGAACGGCAAAGGACAGTGAAACCGCTCTTGGTGACAGCCTGGACGAGTATGGCGAAATACTCATCCGAATCAAAGATTACACGAAGGCGCTGCCAGCACTTCAGGAATCGTTTCGGTTACAAACGCAACGATCCCCTGTGCCTTGGGAAGCCTGCCGCACGCAAATCCGCTTAGGCACAGCGCTGATTCATTCCGGTAGGGTTGATGACGGCACCGAACAAATTCACGTCGCGATCGCTCGCTTGAAAACCGAACAAAAGACCGTCCCGTCTTCGTGGTTTGAGATTTTGACCCAAGAGGCTACAGCGGCACTCCGTGTTGCAAAAAAAAACTAGGAGCCGGCTTCGCCACAGCGAGGATCACCAATCCGTTAAACATCTTGCGCCGGTTTCGCAGGCGTCGAAAGCAGCCTTCAAAGGAGCCAACCTGATCAACAATCAGTTCGTCAACCTCGCCAACTTCTTCAGCAGCGACATCAACTCTCGCGGCGGCATCCCCCTCGCCGTCAACGACCTCGAGGGCGACAACTTTGCCGAACTGGTCGGCGCCGGGGCCAAATCCGGCTCCATGGTGACAAGCTTCCTCGGGAAAGACATCACCGCCAACGGCACCCCACCCGCAGCCCTCGACTTCGACGCCTTCTCAGGCTTCACAGGCGGCGTCTTCCTGGGTAAGTGAGTTGTGAAACCGAGCAAGTTGGTCTAACGGGTCAACTTGCGTTCCTGATTAATGATCTAGTCTTACCAAACCTCAAGGGTGATCAGGGCGATGAGGGTGATATTTCCCCTCGGTAGAATCTCCGCCGACTCATAACGTGGCTATCCTACTTTCGGTTCTTGGCCAGGAACGTTGACATTTACAACTGCCAGAAGATCGGGCAGATGACGTTTCTGGACTTTGGCCAAGGTTCGACATGCCGACAGCAGATTCCGGTTCGCCATCTCGATTCGCTTGGAGTGGAAAGCATTCTGCGCGATCGAGAATTTCTCGATGTGCGAGACGTAGTGCAGATCGCAGTAGTTCAGGAACACCCACGCCAGGACCACCCGCTCGGCCAAGAGCCAGTCGAGGGCAGAAGGGTTTGCTCCAGCCAACCGGGTTCTGAGGTCTGAGGCGAAGCGTAGCATCCCTTGCTGCCAAGTGAGATCGCCATCGGCTTGGAGTTTCACCCACTTCTGCAAGACCAGGCGGCCAACATCCCCATACAAGGCTTTTGCGGCTGGGTTGTCGAGGAACTGGTTGACCTCTGGCAGTACGGAACGGTCGCCTTTCTCGGCCTTCTTCCGAATCTCGGGGTCGAGTTTCTCCGGCACGATTGCATCGAGTTCAGACGGAACCCATGTGCTTAGTGCGGAATCCAACTTCGAAATTGTGCTCATTCCCTTTCTCCTTTTACGACGCCATTCTCGTTTGTGTTGATGCCACCCTTCGGCTTCGAGGGCTTGGGTAACCGTCGAATTCACATGCCTCAGCCATGCTCGAACTTTCGCCATCACTCGTTCGTTCTTCTGACGCCTGAAGCTCTTGAGGTCACGGTCAAGTCTTTGGTCTATGCGGTCGCATTTGGCAAACTCAGCCAAGACCTTGGCGTATTCACCGGCCGCTTTGTACTTTCTGACGACCCGGCTTCCGACACGTTTGGATTCGTAGAAGTAAGCCCGGCCGTTTCGAGTCTCGAGCGCCATTTCGCCTCCAAGGAATCTGTACTACAGCGATCAACTTGCCCCGCTTGGTAACATTCAGTGGCCTGCCTCTTCAAAGCCTTGCGGCATCGAATCGTCAAGCGCGTCGGAATCGGAGCGATCGAGGGCGAAGGGTTCAACAGCTTCGCGATCATCGCCCGTTGATCTATCGGGAGCGATGCGAGCTGTGCCAGCAATTGGAGCAGATCAGGAGGAGGTTGAATCGGCGTTTCGGCGTCGCTGGTGCAACGAGTGGTGCAACTGGATTCGGCTGTCGTCGGATTCCCTGTGATTTCCAGCGTTTCTGAGGGTGAGCTTCTAGCTTGGGGTGCAAGAGGTCGTGGGTTCAAATCCCGGCGGTCCGTCTGCAGTTTCACCATATCGCCCGCGACCATCAGACACTTGTGATTCCATGCCTGTCATTGACCCCACTTCACAGGAAATGTACGGAGTTGGTGCAACGGAATTCTTGGGTAACCTAGTGCCGCCCGACGCCTAATCCATCAGCGGATCGCTTGGACATCCAGGAGCACGGCGCTGGCGAGGTTGTCGCCGAAGTTCTCGAAGTCTCGGAAGGTCCAGACGACTTTCTTCTCGCGGGTCACTTCGATGAGTTGGGGGTTCTTCGGGCCAGCGTGGCAATTGCCGATGACGATGTTGCCATTGGGTAGGACTTGCAGCGTGGTCACCCAGGCGAGGGTGATGCCGGGGAGGTCTTTCTGATCCAGGCTCCAGACGATCTTACCTTCGGGGTTCACCTCCAGGACGCGGTTGTTATTCCCACCAGCGATGAGGGTGTTGCCATTGGGGAGCCGGATGGCGCCATAGACTTCGACGCCATGCCCCTCGACGCCGTGGCCCGGCGAACGGGGGCGATCGCCGAGGTCCAGTTTGTACTCCCAGACGGTCTTGCCAGCAGGGTCGTACTCGCGCACCGCGCCAATCGACTCATGGCAAACGAGATAGTTCCCGGTCGCCAGTTTGCGGACCATCCGCGTATCCCGGTGAGCGTCTGGCTTCGGCAAACTCAACGGCATCTCGTGGACGATTTCACCCTTGGTGTTCACCTCGATGATCCGGCAATTCCCCGACTCCGCAATCATCGTCCGGCCATCGGCGAGGCGTTGAAACGCATGGACCTCGACGCGGCCCGTGTAGCCGGCTTTGGGCTTGGATTCGTAACTCCAGACGATCTCTTTCTTCGGGTTGATCTCAACAACTTTGGTATGCGAAATGTGCGTCAGGATGTTCCCCGAGGGGAGCATGTGCAGATCGTGGACATCATGCTTGTTGGCAAACTCCCACTCGACTTTCCCGGCTTTGTCGAGGATCGCCAGTTTGCCCTTCGAGCGATCCGCTGCCAACACTCGGTAACTCGGCTCCCCCGCGAACGCCGAATGGAAGCTCACACCGATGACCAGAAACAAGACACGCCACATGGAAGCACTCCAGGAGAGGAATCGCCATCATGTTACGCGGTCAGATGGGAACCACAACGGACAGCCGCTTCATAGAGTAAACAGCACCTGCCGACGGCCTCTGGAGATAACCATGACGCTCACCGAAAACTCCCCCATGACCTTTGGCCACGCCAAGGATTTGCCCCCGGTGGATGTGGCGAAAGTCCCCGAGTTGATCCGCCGGATGAAGGCCATCGTCGGTCCGGACGGCGTGCTGACCGAGAAGGCCCAACTGGCGGTCTACGAGTGTGATGGCTTTACGGTCGAGAAGAACCTGCCGAATGTCGTCGTCTTCCCAGAATCGACAGCTCAAGTCGTCGAGATCGTCAAAGCCTGCAACGTGCTCGATGTCCCGTTCATGGCGCGTGGTGCGGGGACTTCGCTCGCTGGCGGTTGTGTCCCCGTTGGCGGCGGGGTGATGATCGGTACCGCGCGGCTCAAGAAGATTCTCGAAGTCAACTTGCGGGATCGTTACGCCATCGTCGAAGCAGGGGTGGTCAACGTCTGGCTCACGAACCTCTTGAAACCCCAAGGCTACCACTACGCCCCTGACCCGAGTTCCCAGGGGGCCTGCACCATCGGTGGCAACGTTGCCACGAATTCGGGTGGCCCGCATACGCTGAAATACGGCGTGACAGTGAACCATATCTTGGGCTTGGAAATGGTCATGCCCGATGGCCGGGTGCTGACCGTCGGTGGGCCGATGGAGGATACACCAGGCCTGGATTTGACTGGGGCCATCGTCGGCAACGAGGGCACGTTTGGGATCGTCACCAAAGTCTGGGTCCGCATCACGCGCAACCCCGAAGCCTACCGCACACTCTTGGGCGTCTTTTCGACCATTGACCAAGCCACGAACACCATCTCCGAAATCATCGGTTCGGGCATCGTCCCCGCGGCCCTCGAGATGCTCGATAACACCATCATCCAAGCGGTGGAAGCCGCCTTCAAACTCGGCTTCCCACTCGATGCCGCGGCCTTGTTGATTATGGAAGTGGATGGCCACGAAGCCGGGCTGCAAGACGAAGCCGACCGCATGGAAGCCATCGCATTGCGAGCGGGGGCGAGCGAAGTGCGGAAAGCCAACACCGAAGCCGAACGCATGAGCCTGTGGAAAGCTCGCAAGCAAGCCTTCGGCACCATCGGCCGACTGGGCTACCCGAGTTACTGCACGCAAGACGGCGTCGTGCCGCGCACCAAACTCCCTGAGATCATGCGGCACATCCAGGCTGTGGCCAAGAAGTACAGTGTCGGGATCGCCAACGTCTTCCACGCTGGCGATGGCAACATCCACCCTGTGCTGATGTTCGATGAACGCGACCCCGAGCAGGTCAAAAAAGTCCTGGCCGCGAGTGCCGAAATCCTCGACGAGTGCATCCGCCTCGGCGGCTCTGTGACCGGTGAGCATGGCATTGGCGTCGAGAAACTGGACTTCATGCCCAAGCTCTTCACCCAAGACGACCTCGCCTTCTTCGTCCGTCTCCGCACCGTCTTCAACCCGACCAACCGCTGTAGCCCGAACAAAATGCTCCCCACCGCCGGCGGCTGCGCCGAACCCGCCACCTTCGTCCAAACCAAACCCGGCCGCCGGGCCTCACTGTAGGGTACCTAGGGGCACCATGACGAATCTTTTAATAAAAATTCTTATGAGCACTGATTCCCCCGGAACCCGAGGAGCACCAAGATCACAGGAAGACTGAGGTACACGGGAAGACGTAGGAGCACACGAATCGGTGTAAGCTCTTGTGGGAGAAAGAAATCTGACGCGTTATTTCGCTGATTCGAGCTGTGAATCGGCGAGATAACGCCCTCGAGTAGGATGATCCGAAGAAATACTTGCAGTCACGACCCCTAACTAAGTGGCTAGTAGTTAGCCATCCAGTCCTGTTTACTACTCATATCCTGCTTCATCTCGAAGGAAGAACGCCAGACGGATGGTGGCCTGCTTTCGTTCGTCGCGCAACTCAAATCAGCGCCACCATTCCGGAACCTCTGAAGCTGCCACCAAAGGGACAAGCCAAAAAACCTAAATAGGTTATAGGTTTAGTAAGCAAACCCCATCGATCTTATCCCTGTTCAGGAGACGATTTCCCAGACGTCTTCTCAGGGACTTTCGTAGACTTTCCAACTTGCCAAATATGCCAAAAAAGGAATAATGAGATGACTGAGACCGTCGATGAATCACCCCGACTGAAGCCAGTTCGCTTCGTGGGGTCTAGCCGCAAAGACATCCGGAAATTACCTGAGGGAGTAAAATCGGTATTCGGGAAAGCACTTTACGACGCTCAGACTGGGAAGAAACACCCAGGAGCGAAACCCCTCAAAGGTTTTGGTGGTGCGGGTGTCTTGGAAGTAGTCGAAGATGACGAGGGCGGTACTTACCGCGCTGTTTACACAGTGAAGTTTGCAGAAGTCGTTTATGTTCTGCACGTGTTTCAGAAGAAATCGAACACCGGAATTAAAACTCCGACTTACGAGATTGACACTATCAAAACTCGGTTCAAAGCTGCAGAGGTCGATTATGAAGAGTTCCGTCAAAAGTCCCAAAACGGCGACGAAGAAACCAAACTCTCCTAAGGCAACCATTTCAGTGGAAGCGGGGAGCGGAAACGTATTTGCGGATATTGGTGTCGCGAAACCCGAAATGGCTCTGGTGAAAGCGGGACTTGTCCAGAAGATTCAGGAACTGATCGAAGAGCAAGGTTTAACACAAGTACGAGCCGCGAAACTCCTTGGCCTCGACCAGCCCAAGGTGTCGGCTTTGATCCGTGGCCGAACGAGTGGCTACACCACAGACCGGCTGTTTAGATTCCTAAACCTCCTCGGGCAGGGAGTAGAAATCACAATCAGTCCGTTGACGGATCGTCGGTTGACCGCTGAGACGCGGGTCGTGATCAAATCTCTGAATCAATCCCCAACCTCGAGCCAATCGTAGGGTCTGTCGGTAGGTAGACACGCTCCTGTGGGGTACGCAGGAAGCTGGTACCCGATCTGGCCAGGATTTCCCGTTGCTCCGAGACGAACTCTGAGAGATCGACCACGTCCAGCAGTTCACGTTTGCCGAAGGCTTCGAGCACATCACCACGCAGGCCCAGCTGGATCGCCCGGCGTTCAAGTTTGTGGCCCGCAGGGTTGTGGTCCGGATCCCACTGCAAGCGAACGGATGATTGGCCCACGGCGCGAGTCCAGTCGGCTTCCGTGGCGTACAGGTCACGTGCCCAGGAGGAAGGGACCGCGGCGGCGAGAAGCGAATCGAAGAAGCTCCGGCGGATTCGTAAACCTAGCGTGACTTCTTGATTCTCTTTGGTGCCCCAACCGGAGCGAAACATCATCCAAAGGAAGTTCGGTTTGATCCAGCTCATGCGGCTGTAACTGAATGGCCCGCCGAAGCCCCCATGCTCAACGGCATAACCGCCAATCTCTGGGTTGTAAGCCTGGTAGACCCAGATGGTGTCTTCATCAAATTGGGCCATGATGTGCCGGCCAGTGTTTGGCCAAATCGCGAGTTGTTCGCGGTAGTTTTCGGTGATGATCGCGGTCATCGTTTGGACTTCCTTTTTACCCGTGAAGACAGCCCAGTGCTGATCAGGTTCACGAGCGGCACGGTGTTGGCCTCGTGGTCCTTTTTCGGTTAAACTGCCAACATCTTCCAGGAGACTCTCTCATGCCAACACCGACTCCGCTTCCCAACTATGCCGCTTACAAAGGGTTGCCTCAACTCGCGGGGCTAGCGACCGTCGCGGAGGCTGCGAAGCCAGGGTTGCTGGTGGAGCAATGCGTGAGCCGGTTGAAGCGATTTCACTATGCCTTCAAACGGCTGCATGGCATCCTCACGGCCCACATCACCGCGGAGCCGATCTACGAACTCAAGACGGGCTTCAGCCATCATGCGTATCTGTGTGCGGAGCATGTCTCGGCGTTGCGAACGCGGGTTTCGGAGATGCGTGAGCCACCACTGGGGCTAGAAGATGTCCCGCATCCGGCGCTCGAAGCGTTCTTCGATGAAATCCTGTGTGCCCCCACGACCACCGAAAGGCTCGTGGGCATTTATCACATCGCCTTACCCGCACTCGATGCCGCGATGGCGGCCTACGAAGCCGAGACGAACCCACTCACCGATGCCCCGTCACGCCGGGTGTTACGCTTCGCTCGCCTCGAAGTTGGTGATCTGCTCGCCTTCGGCCAGCAAGCCCTGGCCTGCCTCGTGACCCCCGACCAGCACACCACCATGAGCGGCTGGACTGGGCTTTTGGAAACGCTCTTGGCTGCAAGTGAAAGCGACGACACCAGTACCCCGCCACGGCACTACTCCAAGACGCCGCACAAGTTCAACCCGATCCCAGCCCGCGATGAACGCTTCCAAGACCTCTGGAACCAAGGCGTGAACCCCGAAGCGTTCCTGTACGACGACCAGTACCCCGCGCGGGTCAAAGTGCTGATGATGCTCTACAAACGCATCCGCGAAATCGATGTCCCCGAGATGATGGCTGGGATCATTGCCGAGACGACCGGCAAACCTTGGGGCTACTACCGCGACATGTCTCGGCAACTCTGGGACGAAGCCCGCCATGCCATGATGGGTGAAGTCGGCTTCGTGGCCCTCGGGGTCGATTGGACACAATGCCGCGTCAGTTGGAATTGGTCTTATCGGTTGAACACCGAGTGTACCCCACAAGAACGACACGGTGTGCTCTTCTTCATCGAACAGGGTCTGATGCCCAAGACCGGGAAACGCTACGAGTACGAGACGGCGATCGAATCCGGGTTACCTCTCGCCGCGACGATCCAGGACTTTGACTGGGCTGATGAAGTGCTGCACTCGCAGAACGGGCGACAGTGGTATGTCAGCGAATACGGCAGCCTGCAAAAGGCTCTGGAGTTTGGTGATATTGCTTGGTCGAAGATTCTGAGCAACTGGACGACAGTCCGAGACCAGGGCCTCACTACCCACGAGAACTGGTGGCCCGCAATCTACCGCCAAGCCTGCCAAGCCGCCGGTGAGCAGCCCGATGAACGCATCCTGAACTACAACACGACCTACGAAGCCAGCCGTGCTGACCTGAAAGACCTCAACAAGGCGTGATTCCGTTCCGAGTCGCCAAACTCGATCATGACCTGCGAATGTTTTCGGGTATTGACATGATCTTCTTGATCGGGTTCTGTTCGGGGCTAGACTCGGCCAGATCTTTCACCGAAGCTCGCCGTTCGGCGATCAGTACGGCGACGACACAGCCAGTGAGGATGAGGAAGACCCAAGTGTGCGTGCCGTAGGTGAGTGCCATGTCTTGTTGCTCACGGGAAGCGATGCTCGGGCCAGCGATCAGGAAGAAAATACTCACCATCGCCGTGCCGATGGCCCTCCGCAAAGCCCGCGAGTAACCTGGCCAGAGGACCGCTGTCGTGAGCGTCAGAAAGGGTAACATCAGCACGACGCCATGGTGTTTCCAAGTTCGTTCGGAGAACATCAACATCCCAAGAACGATCAGAGAACACTCCGCCGCAAGAGCGAGACCACGATGCGAGACCCCGTCTGCCCACTTCGTGCGACAGAGTAACAAGACCGCTACCACAAAGGCAACTTGGAAGAGTTGGACCAGCCGTTTGGCGCCGTCCTGGCCGATGTCCGTGAAGTTGTCGAACCGCTCGGGGCGAGGTTTGCCGTCGTCTTCGTCGTAGGTCAGGGCCGAGGGCTGATTGGTCAGTAAGCGATAGGTCAGCCCGGGCAAGGATTGGTTGGCGTGTTCGCTGGTCACTTTTCCTTCGACGACGAATGGCGCGACCATCGTGTCGAACCAACTCACGAGCAGCGTCTGGTTGTACTGAAAACCGAGCGCCAAGCCGGGGACGATCAAGAGCCACAGCCCACACCCAAGAACAGTCCCGAGCGCCGCTTTCCAAGCCCGTTTCCAGAGAAAGTAAGGCAAGAATAGCCCCGGTGTGACTTTGCAGGAGATCGCCAGGGCGAGCACAATACCCGAAGAGAAACCCCACCCCCGACGCAACAGTTCGAGGCTGGCGAAAACTAAGAACGCAATAAAAATGTTGACGTTCCCATGCGACAAATCCCCGAGGATCGAGTGGGAAGCGAGGAAGAGGCCATAGTAGACGGAAAGTAGTGGCAACGGCGGCCCATGGGAACGGATCAGCCGATAGACCCAACCGACACAAAGCATCGCCATCAGCACCTTGGCATTGAACCAGGCAAACGCGCCAGGAATGCGGTCGAGCTTCATGAAGGGATACAGAATCAAGGCTTGAATCGGCGGATTTGGGTAGTTGTGGAGCCGGTAGATATCTTTGCTCTGTTCGAGATCGAGCACTTGGTCGCGCCATCTCAAAAAGGCCGAGCGTGTGAGTTGACCATCCCGGCTTGGCTCATGGATTTTGTCGTAGTACTTCCAACTCGCGATCACCAACACGATAGCCACGACCGCGAGCAACCCCGCCATCGGCAGCCTGTCTCTGAAGCGATTCGAGCGTTCAACCGTCATGAAACCTCGGGTCAAGAACCATCATGAGGCTTAGTCTACCGGAGAATGTGATTTTCGAACAAGACCAAGCTCCGTCTCCACAAAACCCGCTGAAAGTACAAAGCGGCTGGTGAATTCGCAAAGATCTTGGCTGAGTTCACCAAATACGACCCTGAAAAGGCTCTCTTCCAAGGTCGAGCGGTGACCCCTGGTATGGCTGCCGGACATCGATTTTTCACTCTTTTCATCCGAGCAGCCACCAGGTAACTGTGGCGGCGGCAAGGGTTTACGAAGAGTTGGGCAACAGCACAATACCCTTGTCCGCCGCCACAGTTACTCA